>JAZKAY010000010.1:0-270901 GCA_040388905.1 Pseudomonadota bacterium | reverse complement strand
AAGTTTCAGCCCTGATCCGTCTGGCCCTGCGCTTCTCGGCTCCTCTCCAAGGGTTGGGGGGATGAATACCAAGTCCGAACTCTCGCCACAAGCGCTTCGCGCTTGAGGCTCCCCGAATCCGCACCCGAATTCACTCCCCACCCCGTTGAGGCTGGGCCGAGCAGCGCAGACGGAGGCGGAAGGTCAGGCCAAACTTGTTTGAGCCGCAGGCGAGTTGTTTGGACTGCCGCCGGAGTCGAGCAGCGCAGGTTGCCCGTAGCGAAGCGTAGGGACCCAGACGGCGGGTCGCCTTTCTTTCCGTTAGGTTTCTTTGGCGAGACAAAGAAAGGTAACTCGCCCGCCGGGGCGAGACCCGGCTTCTACGTGAAGGGCAACGCAACCAGTCAAACGCATTTGGGGCGGGGGGCTTTAAACCAGCCCCGCCGCTTCTTTAGCCCGCATCTTCGCCCCAATATATTCCCCCTGGGTTACATACAAGAGCCCGGCAACCTTGCCAATCAGGTGGTTCTCATTAGCGTCGAGGTGTGTGTCTGCATAGGCCACCTGCCACATGTTCTCAACGATGCGACTTTTTTCCTCATGCGTGAGCTGCTCGTTCAGGCGGGATGTGAAGCGGTGATAGTCATACAAGGTCTCTGCGGTCTGGGTGGCGAGCTCCATCAGGCGGGCAATTTCATCGTCGGCCAGCTTGAATTTCTGGTTAAGTGCAACTGTTACAGCCTGCGTTTCAGCTGGGTCCATGGCCGGGTCGGCCCGCATGACTTCGACCAGCAACACCGCCGTAGCAAGCTGTACGGTGTGCGCACGCTCAACGGGTGAATCGCTGGCAGGCGCGGTGAAGGAGTCGAACAGATCCTTGAGTGTTTTCAGCATGTGTTTTCGTTTTGGCGGAATGAAAGGATGGAGCCTTTGACCGTATATTGGTTCCGGTGCCGGGCGCACGGCACTGAAAAAAAGGGAAGCGGCCTCGCGGCGGCTTCCCTGGGTGCGCAGGGGCGATTTACTTTTTGCGCTCGCCTTTGTGTGCTTCACGATAAGTCTTCATCTCGGCACGGGTGAGCTGCCCATCCTTGTTGCTATCAATCGCATCAAAGTTCTTCTCCATCATGGGCCGGCCCTTGATCTCTTCGCGCGAGAGCATCTTGTCCTTGTTGACATCCAGCGCCTTGAGGTTGGGGCGTGCCGGTTTGCCCAGGCCTTCGCCGCGCTGGGGAGCAGGGGCAGGAGGTGGCGGCGTTTGCGCGAAAGCGCTGAAGGTGCAAACGCTGGCCAGCGCGATGGCGGTGCCTGAAAGCAGTGACGTAAAAGACTTGTTCATGGTGTTCCTTGGGTTGATGAAAAAATAAAAATCAGCTGCGGCGCACCAGACTGTCAAGCCGGTTGTCCCAGCGCGCGCCGGGCAGCACGCTGGCCAGCGCAGAGTCGGGCATCGCAAAATTCGCGCGCAACACGTGGGCAAGAACGGCCCGGTAGTCATGGTGGGCCGGCAGGTCACGTGACTCGTTGAGGTTGCCTCGTGCAAGACCCGTCCACTGGCCATGCCAGCGCCCGCCGTTGATGTTGTTACCCACCAGCCACATGGCATTGCCGTAGCCGTGGTCTGTGCCCCGGGTGCCGTTTTCGCTGGCAGTGCGGCCGAATTCGCTCATCACCACCACGACGTCGCCGGGCTCTGAAAAATCCTGCCGCAGCTGCATGATGCCGCGCCCCAGGTTGCCGAGGTTGTTGGCCAACTGGCCACTGGCATTGCCCTGGTTGGCGTGGGTGTCCCAGCCACCTGCCGACAGGAATCCCAGGCGCAGGCTGCGGTCGTTGCGCATCAGGGTGCCCAGGTGCTGGGCGTCGAGCTGCAGGCCGACGGGGTCTGCAGCGCCGTTGCTGGCAGCCAGCATCTGGGCGTTCTGGGCCTGCGTGGTGGGTGGTGTACCGTCGCGGTCAAGCATGCGGTTGCCGTCTCTGGCGGCGGCTTCAAGTGCTGCCATCTCGCGCCTGCCGGTCGCCGCGGCCTTTTCAGTGCTGAGTTCCTGCGCGCTTTGCATGCGGCTGCCTGCGCCCTGGCGAAAAGCTTCACTCACCTTGTCGTTGCCCGCATACAAATCCATCAGTGCCTGGCGCGTTTTGTCATTCGCCAGTACACCGGTTTTTTCGGCAGCCTGGCCGCGCGGGATCAGCCTGACGCTGGCCTCGCCGGCAAGAATGGCCGGGTTGGCTTCTCCCACGCCGAGGGCGGTCGCGGTCTGCACACCTTTGCCGCTGACACCTGCTGCCGCGTTGAGCCAGCCTGCAGTGGCGCTGTTTTTGCCGCCCTGTGCAATTTCCATCTCATACTGCGCCGCAAAATGCGAGCGATTCGGTTTGGGTAAACCTGCGGCTGGCACAAAGCTCAGCACGCCTTGCTGCCACAAAGGCAGAAGTGGTGAGAGTGCGGGGTGCAGGGCGAAGGTGTTGTCGAGCTTGATGGCAGTACGTGTGCTGCCGTCGGGCGCTGCAATGGCGATGTTGGGCCGCATGGCGTAGTAGTCGGCATCGGTGTGAGGCACAAAGGCCGAGAGGCCGTCATAGGCGCCGCGCAGCAGCACCACGACAAGACGACCCTGCTGGCCACGTGCAGAACCTGCAGGCGCAGCTTGTGCCCAGATGCGTGGCGATGCGAGGCTGGTGAGCGCCAGGCCAGTGCCTGCCAGAAGGCGGCGTCGCAAGAAATCGGGCTGCTTGTCTGAATGCATGTT
The DNA here is from genome assembly GCA_040388905.1 of Pseudomonadota bacterium. Taxonomy (GTDB): domain Bacteria; phylum Pseudomonadota; class Gammaproteobacteria; order Burkholderiales; family Burkholderiaceae_C; genus Polaromonas. The sequence continues at coordinate 268,172 of JAZKAY010000010.1, read as the reverse complement.
GCGTTCCTTAAGTTCGTGTGAACAGCTGCTATTTGTTCATGAAGTCGGGGCTGGCCAGCGTGAGGCCGGTGCGCTGGTTGGCGGGCTCCTGCGCAATGCGGTCGCGGCTGGTTGCGCTCATGAAGGGCTGCAGGTAAACCGGCTCGGCCATGCGTGCGCCCAGGGTGATGGCGTAGTCAGCGCGGCGTGTGAGCGCTTCAGGGGCCAGCCATGTGGCGGCATCGGTCTTGTAGCCGTCAGGCGTCTGCCAGCCGTGCATGGGCTGGCCGGCCTGCGCAAGAAAGCCGAGCGTGAGCTGCAGTTCGCGCTTGTCTTTCACGCCGCCGCCTGCGGTGAGGGCGGAACAGGCAAAGTCCAGCGGTGTCTTGAAAAGTTTGTTGTCGGCACGCCAGAATTCGGGTGAGCTCACCAGCGTACGCATCACGGCACGGATGTCGCCCTGTGTGTTCAGAAAGGTTGAGGAGAGCTGGTCCACCAGCGTCTGCGAGGGTTTGTCGGCCACAAAAGTCATGGCCAGGCGACGTGCAATGCGTTTTGCGGTTGCCGGCTGGCGCGCCAGCATGCGTATGGCTTCTTCACCTTCACGCACGCCATTGGCGCGGAACGTTGTTTTGAGCAAGGTCTTGTCGCCGTTGTCATGCAGGCGCTCGGCAAACCGGAAACCTTCGCCCTGCTGCAGGCCGACGGTCCAGCCGGTGAGGATGCGCGCCAGATCATGCACATCGTTTTGTGTGTATCCGGCATCGACGCCCAGCGTGTGAAGTTCCATCAGTTCGCGGGCATAGTTTTCATTGAGGCCGCGCACATTGCTCTGGGCCTGGTCCAGGTAATACAGCATGGCCGGATGGCGTGCGCTGGCCAGCAGCAGGTCTTCAAATTTGCCAAGTGCGTTGGCGCGGATGGCGTTGACGACGTAGTGGCCGGCGAAGGGCCGCACATTGCCCTTGCCGGCAAACACATTGAGGTGGTTGAACCAGAACTCGGTCATCTTGGCGAGCAGGGGGTTTTCAACCGACGGGTCGCTGCACGACAGCAGGCGCCACGCTGCAGCAGTCTGTTGCATTTCGCGGCTGAAGCCCAGCGCGTCGGTGGCGTTGTCCACGAGCTTCGCGTTGGGAGCAGGCTGCATGCCCGGTTGCGCAGCTGCGGCCTGCGCCCTCATGGTGCGGCGTGCTTCGCGCTCGGCGCGGTAGTCGCGTGCGATATCGCCCAGGGGCTGGTTGAAGCGGTTGATGTCTGAAGGGATGTAAGGCGCGCTTTTGCTGGCAGCGAAGGCGGCATCGATCTGCTGAAGAGCCCATGATCTGGGGTTGGCCTGGGCGGCCTGCGCACTGGCTGCGGTGGGACCATAGCCGAGCCTTGACGTGGCGCGCCAGGCAGCGCCTGTGTTGGCGTCGGTTTGCGCCAGCGCTGTTTGTGTTGCGAACATGCCCGACATCGCCGCAACCAGAGTGGTCAGCGTGGTCAGCGTGGTCAATGTACATAAGACTGCACTGCGCGAGCGGTGTGGGGGCATCAGACGTCTCCTCAACGGGATGTTGTACCTGCCTAACGTGGTTGCAAGCCTGCAGGTTGGCAGCTTTACAGACCTTTACGGAGCATGGCCCCGTCTGCCTGAGGGCAAGCTGACTTGCCGTTACAAAGATTCGCGCGCTTGTGCATGTGGCTTTTCAGGGCTTTTGCAGTTGCAGCAGCATCTGGTCTGTGGCGTAGTCACAGTCTTTGGTACCGCGCAGACAGAAGGCTGCAATGGCGTTGACATCTACCGGAGCGGCAGACATGCCCGGGCGTTCGACCAGCAGGTTGCCATTGGCTGAGGGCTGTACCTTGTAGTGGGGGTATTGCTGGCTGATCTTTGCACCCAGCAATTTTTGCCAGCTGGGGGCTTCTGTGCAGGCACCCAATGCCGCCAGGGTCAAAATGACGAGTGCCGCCTTCATGATGAACTGCCGGTCGCTTCCGGGCCTTTGTGAAGCTGGCTGCGCACATAGTCGACATGCTGGCGCAGCGTGTACACACGGTCTGAAAAATCGAGCGAAAACTTCATGTGGCTGACCTCATGCTCGATCTTGTCCAGCCGGGCAGTGGCTACTGTAATTTCTTCTGCACTGAGTTTGCGGGAGGTGATGTCGCGTTCCATGTCCAGCAATACCGCGTACCGGCGATACAGGCGGTTCTTTTCCTTGAACTCGAAAAGGCGCGGCACCACGCGAAAAACCGGTATGGCAATTGCAATCAGCGGCACCAGCACCAGCAGCAGCCGCTGCAGGGCATTGGCGGCCCAGTAGGGCAGGTAGCGCTGCAGAAAGGGTTTGCCGTCCCTGTAATAACGTGCGGCTTCTTCGGCAAGGGGAAACTCTGTGGCGCGCGGGTTCGGAAATTCGCCAGGCCGGTTCAGCAGGGTGCCGCTTTTGTGTACGTCATGCGCAGCTTGCAAAAGCAGGTAGGCGAGGGCGGGGTGGATGTCTTTGCGTATCACCAGGTTGGCGGTGGTGGTCAGCAGGGTGATGTCGATGCGCGGGCGGTCCTGCGCGGGGTCAATCGAGCCTGCCTTGAGCGTTACCAGCGACATGTAGGGAAAGCGGCGTGTCAGGCCTTCTGCATGTTCGATGGATACAAGGTGCGCCTCATCCTGTTTGCCGAGCAGCAGCTGGACTGCAGCGGACTGCGGCGCACCAATGATGAAAAATACATCAATCGATTTGTTCAGCAATGCATTGGCTGCCACCACACCGCCGTCTGCGGTCAGTGTTGCGTTGGCAGGTGTCACGCCATAGCTTTGCAGAAGATCGAGTGCAACCTTGCGTGTGCCGCTGCCTTCTGCGCCAATGGCGATTTTCTTTCCCGCCAGAGGGGATAGGCCTTTTGCCAGCGTCTTTGCAAATGCGGGCGAAGCAAACATCCAGATCGGCTCATAACCGATGACCCCAAGCGAACGGAGGGCGGTGTCGTTTTCCGCATCCTGGGCGTCCAGCACCTGCTGGCCCAGCCCGCCCTGTATAAAACCTACGGGTGTGCCGGCATTCAGCCGCTCCAGGTTCTGTACTGCTCCGTTTGAGGGTTTGAGCTGCAGTGTGACGCCGTTGGCCTTGAGGTAGGCCCGATATCGCAGCGCAAACTGGTGGGCCGCACCGTCGGTGCTGCCCGTCGTCATCTCCACCTCACGCGGAGGCGATGGCAGCAGTGAGCGCGAGAACATCGACAGCAGCAGGGCGAGCCCTGCAATGATGGCGATGGCCAGAAAGAAGGTTTGCCTGCGGCTCAACGAAGGGATGATCAGCATGCAGACAGTCTACTGCTGACCTTCGGTTTGGACGCTCAGACGGCCAGAGCGTCCCTGGCTTGCGCCACGATCTCCAGTGAGCGCCTGGCCACAGCCGGGTCGTAGAGGTGGGCGGTCACCATCATTTCATCTGCGCCGGTCTCGGCAATAAAACTGCGCAGGCGTGCTTCAACCGTTGTGGGCGAGCCTGCAATCGCATACCTCAGCATGCGCTGTGCGCCGGCTTTTTCAGATGGCGACCAGTAGCTGTCGATGTCGTCCATGGGCGGCCGCATCATGCCGGGTGAGCCGCGCAGCAAATTGGTCATGGATTGCTGCACGGAGGTGAGCTGATACTGCGCAGCTTCATCTGTGTCGGCCGCGACCACGTTGGCCACCACCATGGCGTGAGGCTTTTCAAGCTGGGCAGAGGGCTGGAAGCGGTCACGGTAAATGTCCAGCGCCTGCATCAGCATGTCTGGTGCGAAGTGCGATGCAAACCCAAAGGGCAAACCCAGCATGGCGGCCAGCTGCGCGCCGAACAGGCTGGAGCCGAGGATCCACAAGGGCACCTCAAGACCCGCGCCCGGCACGGCACGAATGCGCTGGCCCGGCTGCACAGGGCCGAACAGCGCGCGCAGTTCTTCAACATCCTGCGGAAAGGTGTCAGCATTGTTCATGTGGTCGCGCCGCAAGGCTCGTGCCGTCAGCTGGTCAGTGCCGGGCGCACGGCCCAGGCCGAGGTCTATGCGGTCTGGGTAAAGCGAGGCGAGTGTGCCGAACTGCTCGGCAATCACCAGCGGCGAATGGTTGGGCAGCATCACGCCGCCGGAGCCGACACGAATGGTTTTGGTGCCGCCTGCCACGTGGCCGATGACGACTGCAGTGGCCGCGCTGGCGATACCGGGGTTGTTGTGGTGCTCTGCCAGCCAGAAGCGTTTGAAACCGAGTTTTTCGGCGTGCTGCGCGAGGGCCAGCGTGTTGCGAAATGCATCGGTGGCCGTGTTGCCTCGGACTATGGGCGAAAGATCAAGGACCGAAAAGGGAATCATGTGGACACCGGCTTTCAACTGCAGGAAGGAACTGCTTGCAGTCTAGGAGTTCGGCCAAGGCCGTGCTTGCGCAAGGGTGTTCTGTTGGCGGACAAGCCAGAGCGGCTCTGTTACAGATGTCATTTTTGCCTTGTGCGCGACCCTGATGCTCAATATCATCGGTTGGATACAAATTCCGGCTTGCCCGTGCTGGCCAATTACAAAAAGGACTATTGATGAGCCACCACGATGAAGAGCAGCAGGCCCGGCGCCGTTTTCTGCGCCATGCCGGCCTGGGTGTAGCCGGCCTGTCAGCGTTGCCCCTGCACAGCCTTGCCGCCACCAGCACCATGCCTTTCGGCAACGGTGCACGTGAGCTGGTGACCTATCCGCAAAAGCGGCCGCTGCTGCGAATCACCACCAGGCCACCCCACCTCGAAACGCCTTTCAGCGTTTTCGGTGAAGGCGCCATCACGCCGAACAACGCTTTTTTTGTACGTTACCACCTGGCCAATATCCCGACCAGCATTGATGCGAAAACCTGGCAGCTGAAAATTACCGGCCATGTGAAGCAGCAACTGTCGCTGTCACTGGCCGACCTCAAGGCCATGGGCGAGCCGGTTGAAGTGGTCGCCGTCAACCAGTGTTCAGGCAACAGCCGCGGGTATTCAGAACCCCGCGTTTTTGGCGCCCAGCTGGGTAACGGCTCCATGGGCAATGCGCGCTGGGTCGGTGTCCCACTGCGTACGGTGCTCAACAAGGCAGGCGTGATGCCCGGTGCAAAACAGGTGGCCTTCAACGGCATTGATACGCCGGTGCTGCCGAAGACACCAGATTTTGTAAAGGCGCTGGACATCGACCTGGCCCTGAGTGCCGAACCCCTTGTTGCATGGGCCATGAATGGCACGGACATCCCTTTCCTCAACGGCTACCCGATCAAGCTCATCGTCCCTGGTTATTTCGGCACCTACTGGGTCAAGCACCTGAGCGAGATCAATGTACTTGACCATGGCTTTGAGGGCTTCTTCATGTCAACTGCATACCGCGTTCCAGACAATGCCTGCATGTGCGTGCCGGCAGGTACCGCGCCAACGGCGACCCGGCCCATCACCACCATTCCCGTGCGTTCCTTCATCACCAGCCTGGCTGACAAGGCACGCGTCAATACCGGGCAGGCTGTGCAACTCAAGGGCATTGCATTCGATGCCGGCAGCGGCATCAAAGCCGTGCAGGTGTCTGAAGATGGCACGCAATGGCGCGATGCGGTGCTGGGCAAGGACCTGGGGCGGTTTTCATTCCGGGAATGGAGTCTGCCGTGGACGCCTGCCAGAAAAGGTGCGACGACCCTGATGGTCCGCGCTACCAATAACAGGGGTGATGTGCAGCCTGCAACGGCAAGCTGGAACCCGGGCGGTTATGCACGCAATGTCATTGAAACCACGCGTGTGGTTGCGGTCTAGGAGCACGCCATGAAAATCAATACTTTCATTGCTGCCTCATCCATCGCGATTGCTGGATTCGTCATGCCAGCGGCATCGTTCGCCCAGGCACTGACGCTCAGGCTGCCACAGGAAACCGCCAGACTCAAGCCATCAAAACTGCCCGGCTACCAGGTTGCCATGCAGAAGTGCGCGATCTGCCATTCAGCCGACTACATCAGCCAGCAACCGCCCGGCATGAGCCAGGCTCAGTGGACAGCAGAAGTCCGCAAGATGGAACACGCCTATGCAGCGCCCCTGAGTGATGTCGAGGTCAACCAGATTGGCGAATACCTTGCAGTCACTTATGGCATTGCAAAGGCGCCTGCTCCGGCTGTTGTGGCAACCGTAGCACCGGCGGCCGCGCCCGTTGCTGCGGTGGGTGGTGCAACTGACGTGCAGGCACTGCTGACGGCAAACGCCTGCCTGGGCTGCCACGCCATCAACCAGAAAATTGTCGGCCCTTCGTACCATGAAGTAGCGATGAAATACAAGGGTGATGCACAGGCGCAGGGCAAGCTGGAGGCCAGTATTCGCGCGGGTGGTGCAGGCAAGTGGGGGCAGGTGCCCATGCCTGCCTTTGCCGGGTTGAAGCCACAGGAGGTCAAGGCGCTGGCTGCCTTTGTATTAAAGCAATAGACCAGCTGCCAGCTTGGGTTTCGGAAGGTCGGGCCGGTGATCCCAAGGGAAAACCCTTGAAGTCACCGGCCCGAAGTTATTTCGTTCTGCGAAAAGTAAAAAATATCAGCTTGTGCAATGGTGTCTGCCGCTGCATCCTTGGGGTCAATAGTTCGTGACACCACAAGAAGATATCGAGACATGCCCATCACCAGTGAGTTGATACGCTCGGTCACCGCCGATTTGTATGAGCGTTCGCTCAAGAAAATACCTGAAGACACCAAGGCCGTGCTGCGTCGCGCCGAGACCAGCGACAGTTCGGGCACCGCACGCAAGACACTGACCATCATGCTCAAGAGCGCTGATGAGTCGGAAAAACAGGACCACCTGATCTGCTCCGATGTTGGCATACCGGTGTACTCGGTCAAGATCGGTACCAGGGTGCACTTCGAGGGCGCCGTACGACAGGCCATGATCGACGGCCTTGCCGACCTCGCTGCCAACATCCAGCCGCCGATCCTGCGCATGGTGACCAACCCGCTCACGCACCAGCGCGGCTATGCGGGCAAGGACATGCCCATCATGACCTTCGACATCATTGATGAAGCCGACTATCTTGAAATCATCTGCGCGCCCAAGGCCATGGGCAGCGGCCGCTGGGAAGCGCTGGAGACCTTTGTCTATCCGACGCTTGAAGACATTGAAAAGTACATTCTTGAGGTCGTGATGAAAGCCGGTTCACAGCCGTGCCCGCCCATCGTGGTGGGCGTGGGCATAGGCGGCACGTTCGACTATGCGGCACGCATGGCGAAGCAGCAGATATTGCGGCCCTTCGGGAAGACCAATCCCGAACCCATCCTGGCCGCGATGGAAGAGCGCCTGCTGAGAGCCATCAACAGCATGGGCTTCGGTCCCATGGGCACGGGCGGCGACACGACGGCCATGGCCGTGCACATCGACTATGCGGCCAGCCACGGCTTCATGCCGGTGGCGGTGGCACTGAATTGCTGGATCAACCGCCGCTACGGTGCACGCATCCAGAACGACGGCAGCGTGGAGTGGTTCGAATGAGCCGCACACATCACCTGCAACTGCCGCTGGACGCCGGCGCCGTGCGTGAACTCGCTGTGGGCGACATGGTCATGCTCAGTGGTGACATCACCATCAGCATTGGCTTGCCCACCCACAAGCGCATGGTGAGCGAGCTGAAGGCTGGCCATGCGTTGCCACTGGACTTGAGTGGCGGTGCGTTCTTTCATCTGAGCTCCTACATCCGCGACACCGATTCGGGGCCTGAAGCCCTGTACATGAACCCGAGCACCAGTACCCGCTACAACCCCTACATGCCTGACCTGATCCGCCTGCTCGGATTGCGGCTGGTGGGCGGCAAGGGAGGCCTGGACATGGCGAGCGTCGCGGCCATGAAAGAGTCTGGCTGCGCCTTCCTGTCTTTCCTTGGCGGCGGCGCGCCGCTGTTGTCCGAATCGATACGCGGTGTGGTGTCTACCCACTGGAATGAATACATCTCCCAATTCCGCCTGACGACACTGCGCGTTGAAAATCTTGGCCCCGCCACCGTGGCCATCGATGCCCACGGCAACAGCATTTATGACGAGCTCAAAAAGAAGGCAGAGGACAAACTGCCCGGCATCCTCAGCGAGCTGGCCAGGCAACGGCAGGCCGCCGCATCACCCTGAACCCCAAAACAACATTTCCCGAACATCCACAAACGGAGACAACCATGAAACGCCAAAAATTTATCCATGCGGCCCTTGCCGCAGCCTGTTTAATGATGCTGTCGCCATCCGGTGCGCTGGCCCAGGCCGACTGGCCGAACAAGCCGGTGCGCGTGATTGTTCCCTTCCCTGCAGGCGGTAGCGCCGACCTGGTTGCAAGACAGGTCGCGCAGCACCTGAGCACGGCTTTGGGGCAGCAGTTCATCGTCGACAACCGCGCAGGTGCGGGCGGCAACATTGGAACGGATGCCGTTGCGAAGGCTGCACCTGACGGCTATACGCTGGGGCTGTCGACCTCGGGACCGCTGGCCAATAACAAGTCGCTCTACAAGACCATGCCTTTCGACTCGCAGAAGGACCTCACGCCGATTGCGCTGGTGGGTGAAATACCTCTTGTGATCGTTGTGAACCCTGCGGTTAAGGCTGTGAACCTGAAGGAGTTCGTGGCCGCATCCAAGGCGACGCCGGGCAGTTCTTCTGCCGGACATCCCGGCAACGGCACCATTGGTCACCTGGCGCTTGAGTCCTTCAAGACGACTACCGGTGCTGCTACCCAGGCCGTTCCCTACAAGGGTGATACGCCGGCCATGACGGACCTCCTGGGCGGGTCTGTACAAAGCGTCTTCGCGCCTGTGACGCCGTTCATCCAGAATATCCAGGCGGGCAAGCTCCGTGCGCTTGCCGTGACATCGAGCAAGCGCTTCCCGGGGCTGCCCAACGTTCCCACGGCGCAGGAGCAGGGTGTCGATCTTGAAGCCACCGTGTGGTTTGCCTTTGTGGGCCCTGCCGGCATGCCCAGGGCAGTCGTGACCAAGCTCAACCAGGAGGTCAACCGCTACACCAGTTCTGCGGACGGCCGCGCGAAGTTTGCGCAATTTGCACTGGTCTCTGCCAACGGCGGCCCCGAGGCGCTGGGTACCCTGATGAATGCAGAAGCCGTGAAATGGAAAAAGATTGTCGAGGCCGCAAAAATTTCGCTTGAGTAAGCATTTTCAGAGACCCGATTTCAGCCAGGACAGAATCAGAGCACATCAAACTCGAGCCAGAAAACCATGACAGCCAGCAACCCGAAACCTCTTCTTTTTGACTCCCACGCCCATCTCGTTGCCGACGACCAGGTGCGTTACCCGCGCAACCCCATGCAGCGCGCCAAGGATGCCCCTTACCGCCACCCCGGCGTGATCGGCATTCCTGGCGGCCATCATGGCCCCAACCCTGTCAACGAAGTGCCCGACGCGCTGCGCATGCTGCAGTGGATGAAGGATGAAAACGTCGATGGCATCGTGGCCGTGCAAAAACGCATGATCTACCGCCTGGACAACAGCTACATCCTGGACTCGTCGGACAAATATCCCGACCTGTTCAGCGCGGTGGTCATCCTGGATGCGGAGGGCGACGCCACGCCGGGCCTTGTCCGCAAATACATCGCCAACCACGGCCTGGCCGGTGTGCGCCTGTTTGGCGGGCGCAAGGCCGACGGCAGCATGCCCTGGCTCAACTCACCCGCAGCCCTGCGCACCTGGGATGTGGCGCAGGAGTCGGGCCTGGTGATGGATCTTGAAGTGCTGTCCGAGGGCGGCGGCGGTCCGTCGGTGCCGGCCATCATCGAACTGGCGCGCAAGTACCCCGACATACGCCTTGTGCTCGACCACCTGCTGGAGCCCGAGATGCATGAGGGCGATCACTTCGGCCTCGATGAGCGCTACCAGAAGCTGTCGGGCGAAAAGAACATCTTTTTCAAGTTCACCTCCATCAACCTCGACATCTGCCGCGAGGAGAACATCCCTGCCGAGAAGGTGCTGCGCCGCGCCGTGGACATGTTTGGTGCTGAACACGTCATGTGGGGTTCCGACATCGGCACGTCTTCGGGCACCTATAAGGAGATGGTGCAGCGTTTCCTCGACTCGGCGGTGCTGCTCAATGATGCGGAAAAACGCGCGGTCTGTCACGACACCGGCAAGCGGGTGTTCGTGAAGGGTGGCACCAAAAAGCGCTGAACATCAGACCGACCCATGAGCGAAAAATTCACCACCATTGCCGCGTCCGGCATGGACACGGCGACGGCCTACCGCCTGCTGTGCGGCATCGTCACGCCGCGCCCGATTGCCTGGATCACCAGCATCAGCGAGGCCGGCGTGGTCAATGCCGCGCCTTTCAGTTCCTACAACTATGTGGCGCACAGCCCGCCGATGCTGGCCATCAACATCGGCTCGCGTAACGGCGGCCTGAAGGACACGGCGCGCAATATCCAGAGCGCGAAGGAGTTCGTCGTCAATGTTGCGACGGTAGGCAACATGGAAATCATGCACAAGACCTCGGCGGAGTTCGGGCCCGACGTCAGCGAGACCGAAGCCCTGGGCCTCGAACTTCTGTCCAGTGAGCTGGTCAGGCCGCCGCGCATTGCGATCTCGCCGGTGCAAATGGAATGCAGGCTTAGCCAGGTCGTGACGCTGGGCAGGCTGAACACGCTGTACATCGGCGAAGTAGTGGCCTTTCACCTTTCAAACGATGTCTATGACGGACGTCATGTGGACAGCGTGAAGATGCAGCCTGTTGCGCGGCTGGGCGGCCCTTTTTATGCCGGCCTGGGCGACATATTTGAACGCCCCATCCTGCAGACACCGCCTGTCGGCAACAAGGCGTGACGAAACAAAGCGTGACGGAAAACACAATGCCTGCCAAAACACTTCAAAAAACCCCCGGCCGCTACCAGGTCGGCACCTTCATCAAGACCAACTCGCCGCATGTGGTGGAGGTGCTCGGCACGTCTGCCCTGGACTTCGGCGTGCTGGATGCCGAACACGCGCCGCTGGACCGCGCGGGACTGGACCTCATGATGATGGCCAGCCGCGCGGGCGGCCTGCCGCTGCTGGTGCGCATCCCCGACAAAAACCCGGCCACCATCCTGTCGGTGCTCGACATGGGGGCTGCGGGCCTGCTGGTCCCGCATGTGGACAGCGTGGCCGATGCCCAGGCCGTGGTGGCGCATGCGAAGTTCCGGGGCGGCCAGCGCGGCTTTTCGGGCTCGCCGCGTTTTGCCGGCTACGGCACCCTGGGTATGAAGCAGGCGCTCACCGCCGGCGACCAGGCCCTGATCATCTGCCAGATAGAAAGCCCGGAAGCTGTCGCGGCTGCGGCGGACATTGCCGCTGTGCCCGGCGTTGATGGGCTTTTCATAGGCCGGGCAGACCTGGCCCTGGCGATGGGCATGGAAGACTCCAGGCATCCTGACGTCGCGGCGGCGGCAGACAGCAGCATTGCCGCAGCACTTGCCGCCGGAAAGATCGCCGGTGTGTTTACCGCCAGCATCGCAGAGCGCGATGCTTATGCCGCCAGGGGCGTGAACTGGTTTGTCTTCGGCTCCGACCAGTCGCTGATGCGCCAGGCGGCCGACGCCAGCGCCCATCCTTCCCCCTGACCCTCCCAGACCCCCTGACCATCACTGCTTTTTCAGGAGACCTACATGAGCACCCCTTCCGTTGCCCCCACCGAGGCACGCCATTACGCCGCCGCCGCCGATCAGGCCGACCCCCATGCGAAAACCTGGATCACGCGGGGCGCCAATTTTGTCGTTGCCGTCAGCCAGGCCAGCGCAGGCGCCACCTTCGCACGCGACAACAATCCCGACGAGTACATGGTGTACCTGGTAGATGCAGCAGCAGTGATCGAGGCCAGCGGCCAGACCATCACGGCGCAGGCCGACAGCCTGACCATCGTCCCGCCGGGCGCCAGCCGTGTCACGCTGTCCGGTGCAGGTCAGGTGGTACGCGTGTTCTCCAGCAAGGCCGGCGACATGCTGGCGCTTGCCGCAAACGCCGGCCAATACGCTGGTGGCGCACCGGAAGTGGCGCCGCTGCAGGCATGGCCTGACCCCGTGGGCGGCTTCATGCTGCGCAATTACCAGCTCGCAGACTTCATCAAGCCCGATACCAACATGCGGATTTTCCGCAGTACCAACCTGATGATGAACATCATGACCTCGCGTGATGCCCCGCGTGATGTCCGAAAGCTCAGCCCGCATTCGCATACCGACTTCGAGCAGGGGTCGCTCGCGCTGGCCGGCGACTGGGTGCATCACATGCGTTACCCGTGGGCCGCCGACATGACGGCGTGGAAGAACGACGAACACATCGAGATGTCCAGCCCGTCGCTGCTGGTCATACCGCCCAAGGTAATACATACCAGCCGCAATGTCAGCCAGGGACGCTCCGCGCTGGTGGACGTGTTTGCGCCCCCGCGCATGGACTTTTCCAGCAAGCCGGGCATGGTCGCGAACGCCGCCGACTATCCCATGCCTGCAGCGGCTGTCAAATAAGCGCGGTCGCATTATGGATGACACAGAAAAAACTGCCGGCACGGCGGCAGACAAGCCGCGCTATCTTGAGGACTTCGAGGTGGGTGAGCGCTGGGTGAGCGTGCCCACCCTTGTCACTGAAGACGAAATTGTTGCCTATGGCAAAGCCAACGATCCGCAGAAGATGCACACCGACCCGGAGTGGGCGAAGACTGGGCCGTTCGGCGGACTCGTGGCCAGCGGCTGGCAGGTCGCAGCGCTCTCCATGCGTGTGTTCGTGCAGTCCGGCGGCTATGGCAAGACGCCGGTCATCGGCATGGGCATAGACCAGTTGCGCTGGCGCAAGCCGGTGCGCACCAACGACATCCTGACAGTGGAACGCGAGGTGATCGAGGTGTTGCGTTCGGATTCGCAGCCCGATCGCGGCACGATAAAAACGCAGGTCAGCGTGCGCAACCAGGACGGTGAAGTTGTGATGACCCTGCAGACACTGGGACGTGTGCCCGCACGCCCCGGCCAGCTGATTTGACGGTGCAAACATGATCGAACTGGAACGGCCTGCGGACCTTATCAACTGGGTGGGCAAGGAGATCGGCGTCAGCGAGTGGTCGGTGATCGACCAGGACAAGATCAGCCGGTTTGCAGAGCTCACGGGCGATGACCACTGGATTCACGTCGATACCGAACGTGCGTCCAGAGAAATGCCTGATGGCAAAACCATTGCGCATGGTTTTTACACACTGTCGCTGATTCCCTATCTGGTGCGGTCTGTTTACCGCATCCGTGTGCGCGGCAAGGGCCTGAACTACGGCCTGAACAGGATCCGCTACACCAGCCCTGTGCCCGTCAATTCACGCGTGCGCCTGCGCCAGACCATCAAGGCGGCGGAGATTGTGGAGGGCGGCGTGCGCGTGACTTCGGATTGCGTGATCGAAATTGAAGGACAGGGGCGCCCCGCACTGGTGGCTGAATTCCTGATGCTTGTGTATGACAAATAAAAGTGTTGAGGCCTTGCCGGTACAGGCCGCTGCGGCTGCCCCATTCGTTTCATTCCCGGAGCTGATAGAACAGTACGCCTTGCAGCGCGGTGATACCCATGCTTTTGTATGCGGCGACACCAGCCTGACCTGGGCGACGCTGGCGCAGCGCATTTCTGCTGTTGCGGCGGGGTGCATGAGCATGGGCATCCGCAAGGGCGACAAGGTGGCGTTGCTTGCCAGTTCGTCCATCGAGGCACTGGTGACCTTTTTCGGCGTGATCAAGGCGGGAGCCTGCATCGTGCCGCTGGCTACGTCCGCCACCGCAACGGCCCTGCTTTCGATGCTGCGCAATTCGGATGCAAAAGTGCTCGTCATCAGCAATGACATGCGGGATTTGCTGGGCAGCATCAGCGTGGGGCTGGAACGGCAATTTCACGAGAGGCTGGTGGCTATTGATTTCGAGGCGCCGGGATGGACCGGATGGAACGACTTGCTGGCTGCATCTGCCGCGAATTCCCGGTCTTCAGGGATGCCTGCGCTTGATCCGGAAGACGATTTCAACATCATCTACAGCTCAGGCACCACCGGCGACCCGAAAGGCATTCTGCACCGGCACGGCATGCGCTACAGGCAGGCGGCGCGCCGCAGCTTTGGGCTGGACACCAGCAGCGTGATGCTGCTGTCCACGCCGCTGTATTCAAATACGACCTTGCAACCCCTCCTGGCGACTCTCGCAGCCGGCGGTTTGACGGTGTTGATGCCGAAATTCAATGTGCCTGAATACCTCAAACTCTGTGAGCGCTTCCAGGTCACACACACCATGCTGGTGCCGGTACAGTACCAGCGCATTCTGGATCATGGGGATTTCGCGGGCGCAAAGCTGTCATCCTTCGTACTCAAGCAATGTACCGGCGCACCGCTCGATGCCCGGCTGAAAGCGCGTATCCAGGCGAGCTGGCCGGGCAACCTGCGCGAGGTCTATGGCATGACCGAAGGCGGCACGACCTGCATACTGGATGCGGATGCATACCCGGACAAGCTGGGTACGGTGGGCAAGGCCGCAGCGGACCACGACATCCGCATCATCGATGATGCGGGGCGAGTGCTACCGGCCGGAGAAGCCGGCGAGATCGTGGGGCGTTCGCCCTACATGATGGCCGGTTACTACCGCCAGCCCGATGCCACGCAGAAGTTTTACTGGCACGACGAGACCGGCGCCATATTTCACCGCAGCGGCGACATCGGCCGTTTCGATGCGGATGGGTTCCTGACGCTGCTGGACCGCAAGAAAGACATCATCATTTCAGGCGGTTTCAACATTTACGCCAGCGACCTCGAGTCTGTTGTCGCCAGTCATCCCGACGTGACGGATGTGGCTGTTATCGGCATCCCGAGCACGCAGTGGGGCGAGACGCCGCTGGCGCTGGTGGTGATCCGGCCTGGCAGTAATATGAGCGAGGAAACACTGCGGCAATGGGCCAACGAAAAGGTGGGGCGCACCCAGCGCCTTTCAGCCCTTGAGTTCCGGCAGGAACTGCCCCGCTCGGCCCTCGGCAAAACACTCAAGCGTGAACTCAGGGCACCTTACTGGAAACAGTGAGGGCAGCGGCCGCTTACGTGGCGTTTTTCAAAACCGGATGCAGGAGTCGTCATGATCAATCAGCAAAAGGAACTCGAAGGCAAGGTAGCCTGGGTCCATGGCGCAGCAGGTGCCGTAGGGCTGGCGATTGCGCAGGAACTGGTGAAGGCAGGCGCTTACGTGGTGCTCTCGGGTCGCAATGCAGAAGCGCTAAATGTAGCGGCCTTGCAGGCAGGAGGGCCTGGGCTGTCAGAAGCGCTGGTTGTGGATATCGGCAATAGTGACAGTGTTTATGAAGGCGCTGCCGAGCTGGAGCAGCGCCTCGGGCATATCGACATCCTCGTGAATTCGGCGGGCGTCAATCCTTCAAAAAGAAATTTCCGCGACCTGTCCGTGGAGGACTGGAAGAACACGGTAGACGTCAACCTCTCCGGCATGTTCTACACCTGCCAGGCGACGCTGCGCGGTATGCGTGAGCGTAAAGATGGTGTCATCATCAATATTTCTTCATGGACTGGCCGCTTCGCTGCGTACTTTGCGGGTCCGGCTTACGCGTCGACCAAGCGCGCTGACCTTGCACTGACCGAAAGCATCAATATGGAGGAGTGCGTCAATGGCATTCGCGCCACCTCGATCGCCCCGGGGGGCATAGACACGCCCCTGCTCAACAAGCGGCCAGTCCCACCTTCCGCTGAAGTCCGGGCTGCATTGCTCAGGCCGCAGGATGTCGCTGACATCACACGTTATGTGGCAGGCCTGCCGCCCAGGGTGTGCATCAATGAAATATTGATGAGTCCGACGCTCAACGGCAATTACCTTGGTGAGTTTGAAACCCGCAAGCGGCCGGTCAAGGCCTGAGAACCCGGCGCGGTTGGCTGGCCAAGGCGATCCTGTCTTGTTTTTCGGGTTACAGGCTTGCCCGCATGTGCGGAATTTACGCTGCTTTTCCCGTCCAGCGTCTTCAGGCGCACGCTGATCTTTTCTGCGGCGGCTTTCATCTCGGGATACAGCGTTTGAATTGCATCCTTCAGGGAAAGCGCTGATGAAAACCAGGTGAGACCAAATGATGCGACCACGCGACCGTTTTCAAATACCGGTAATGCAAGCGTATTGGACACAGGCCGCACGGCAGGATTGCGAATTGCGTAGCCCTGCTTTCGTGTTTCTTCCAGCACCTTCATGATTTTTGCGATGTCCTGCGCCGGCTGGTCTTCCTCTTCTGTTGAATGTGCCAGCAGGCCAAGAATGATTTCCTGCTCATCGGGCGGGCAGAAAGCCAGGTAAGCACGACCCAGCGCGCGACTCACCAGCGACAGGCGCATGTTGATGCTGGAGTGAAGCAGCGACAGCGGTGACTGTGCAATCGTGCTGTAACGCACGACCACGGCGTCAGTGTCAAAAACGGCAACAGCGACAGGCCATTTGAAGCGTGCGGTAAATGCATCTGCAATCGGCGCGGCAGCTTCGATGATGCGCGGTTCACTGTGATAGCCGGACGATAGCGTGTGGACGGCCGATGTCAGGTAGTAGGACCCATGCTGCGGTGCATGATTGACCAGGCCTATGCCCATCAGCGTTTGCAGCAGGCGGACAAGGGAGGGCTTGGGCAAACCTGTCTGGCGATGCAGCAGGTCGAGCGTCGAGATGGGTTGCCGGTTCAGGCATTGCAGCAATTCGATGGCGCGTTCAACCGCTCTGACAGGAGGGAAGGAGGCCATGGGGATACCGTTGCCTGGTCAGGCGTAGTCGCTGACCGGTATGCAGCTGCAAAACAGGTTGCGGTCACCATGTACGTTATCGACGCGGCCTACAGGTGGCCAGTACTTGGACTGTTTCAGGCTTTCCAGCGGAAATGCCCCCGTCTCGCGTGAATACGGCCTGTCCCAATCGCCATGAAGCAGGCTTGCGGCTGTGTGCGGTGCATGCTTGAGCGGGTTGCTGTCCTGCGGCCATTGCCCGGCCTCGACCTTGCGGATCTCTTCACGGATGGCAATCATTGCATCAATGAAGCGATCAAGCTCTGACAGCGTTTCGCTTTCTGTCGGCTCCACCATCAGCGTGCCGGGCACCGGAAAGCTCAATGTCGGCGCGTGAAAACCGTAGTCCATCAAGCGCTTGGCCACATCTTCTGCCGTGACGCCGCTGGTTTCCTTCAGTGGACGGAGGTCAAGAATGCATTCGTGTGCGACGTGGCCATTTGCACTGGCGTAGAGGGTGGGGTAGTGGTCTTTCAGGCGCGCACTGATGTAGTTGGCGCTGAGGATGGCGATTTCGGTGGCCTGCTTAAGTCCCTCGGGCCCCATCATGCGGCAGTACATCCAGCTGATGGGCAACACGGCTGCATTGCCCAACGGCGCCGCTGAAACCGCACCTACGCCATTCACGGGAATGCCTGCAGTCGCATGGCCGGGCAGGTAAGGGACAAGATCCTTGACCACACAAACAGGCCCGACGCCCGGGCCGCCGCCGCCATGGGGAATGCAAAAAGTCTTGTGCAGGTTCAGGTGGCTCACGTCGCCGCCGAACTCGCCAGGCGCTGCGACACCCACCAGCGCATTCATGTTGGCGCCGTCGACATAGACTCTGCCGCCGTGTGAATGCACCAGCTCGCAGAGTTCCTGGACCTGCGTTTCAAATACCCCATGCGTGCTGGGGTAGGTGATCATCACGCAGGCCAGGTTCGCACTGTGCTGTTCGCATTTGGCCTTGAGGTCGGCCATGTCCACGTTGCCTTTGGCATCGCAGGCCGTGACGACCACGGTCATACCCACCATCTGCGCGCTGGCCGGGTTGGTGCCGTGTGCGGATGACGGTATTAAACAGATATTGCGGTGACCCTGGCCGTTCGCTTCGAGAAACGCCTTGATGACCAGGAGGCCGGCGTATTCTCCCTGCGAACCTGCATTGGGTTGCAGGCTGATGCCGGCGTAACCTGTGGCCTGGCACAGCCAGTCGCGCAGTTGCTGGTCCAGCTCGGCGTAGCCACGCAGTTGATCTGCAGGTGCAAATGGGTGAATGTTGGCGAACTCAGGCCAGGTTACGGGAATCATCTCGCTGGTGGCGTTGAGTTTCATGGTGCAACTGCCCAAAGGAATCATGCTGCGGTCAAGCGCCAGATCCTTGTCGCTGAGCATGCGTATGTAGCGCAGCATGCCGGTCTCGGAGTGGTGGGTGTTGAAGACCGGGTGCGTCAGGAAATCGCTGGTGCGGCGCAGGTCAGCGGGGATCAGCGACTCAATGCCTTTCTCAAAGGCACTGACAACCGGCAGGGTCTGGCCTTCGTTGGCGAAGAAGGACCAGAGCAGTTCAATGTCCTTGCGGCTGGTGGTTTCATCCAGTGACACACCCAGATGGTTTTTGAGCCTGAACCTCAGATTGGCGCCAGCCTGCCGCGCGCGGCCTGCGATTAACTGCGTGGCTTCACCGGTTTTGATGGTGACGGAGTCGAAAGCTCCGCCGTTGGTGATTTCATAGCCCAGCTGTTTGAGACCCTGCACAAAAATGGCGGTATAGGCTGCAACCCGCTCGGCAATGCGTTTCAGGCCTTGAGGGCCATGGTAGACCGCATACATGCTTGAAATAACTGCAGGTAATACCTGGGCTGTGCAAATGTTGGAGGTGGCTTTTTCACGGCGAATATGTTGTTCGCGTGTCTGCAGTGCAAGGCGGTAGGTCGGGTTACCGTGCACATCCACGCTGACCCCGACAAGGCGTCCGGGCAGCGAGCGCTTGTATTCATCGCGGCACGCCAGATAGGCGGCGTGCGGGCCGCCATTGCCCATGGGCATGCCGAAGCGCTGCGTGTTGCCGAACACGATGTCGGCATCCCATTCACCGGGTGGCGCAAGCAGCGTCAGCGCCAGCAGGTCGGCAGCGACGCACAGGGCCGCACCGTCAACATGTGCCTGTCCGGCAAGGGGACGCAGGTCGTGAATGCTGCCTGTGGTGGCCGGGTACTGGGCCAGCACGCCGAAGTAGTTGCCTTCGGCCATGAGTTGCGGCACCGTGACAGATGCGGTACTGACCCTGACCTCAATGCCCAGCGGCTTCGCGCGCGTCTGCACGACTTCAATGGTCTGTGGGTGGCAATCGCCCGCGACGATGAAAACGTTGCTTTTGCTCTTGACGCTGCGTTTGGCCAGCGTCATGGCCTCGGCTGCAGCAGTGGCCTCGTCCAGCATGGAAGCGTTGGCAATAGGCATGCCGGTGAGATCGCACACCATGGTCTGGAAGTTGATGAGCGCTTCCATGCGGCCCTGTGAAATCTCGGCCTGGTAAGGCGTGTAGGCCGTGTACCAGGCCGGGTTCTCCAATATGTTGCGCAGGATGATGCCCGGCGTCAACGTGCCGTAGTAGCCCTGGCCAATAAAACTCTTGAGGACCTGGTTTTTTGACGCAATTGCCTTGAGTTGCTTGAGTGCTGCGGCTTCAGTGACGGGCGAGGGAATCGCCATGGCGCTGCTGCGCGCAATCGACCGCGGAACAATTCCGTCTATCATTTCACGCCGCGAACCTGAACCCACGACTGCCAGCATGCGGGCCTCATCGGCCTCGTCGATGCCGATGTGGCGGGCAAGGAATTCAGACGGGTTCTCGAGTTCACCCAGCGGCTTGGCAGATTGCATCAGCATCAGTTATCCCTGAAAAATTCAACGAGTGTGCGTAGCGCAGGGCCGCCCCAAGCAAGCACGGCCCCCTCGGGGTGCAGCGTATTACAAGAAGTGAAAAGCGTAGGGGCCATCAGCCTGCAGAAAAGCTGTTGTAGCTGGTCTCATCCATCAAGGCAGCGAGTTGCGACGTATCCGACAGCTTCACCTTGAAGAACCAGCCGGCGCCGAGAGGGTCGCTGTTGGCCAGTGATGGGTCGTCGCGCAGGGCCTCGTTGACTTCCGTGACTTCTCCGCTCACGGGCATGTACACATCTGCTGCAGCCTTGACCGATTCGACAACACCGGCGGTTTCTTTTTGCGCCAGGGTCGCGCCTACGGCGGGCAGGTCTACAAACACCACATCGCCCAGTGCATCCTGTGCATGCACGGTGATGCCTACGGTGGCGATGTCGCCTTCAATCTTCAGCCACTCGTGGTCTTCGGTGTATTTGATGGTCATGGGGTTCTCCTGAAGGTTTTAATGGAAAGATGATGGGCTGCAGCCAATGCTTTCAACCGCGGTAATAGTGAGCCGGTACAAAAGGCATGGTGGTGACCTCCATTGCCACGGGCTTTCCGCGCACCATGGCATTCACCAGGGTACCCATGGACGAAAATTCGGGGCTGACATAAGCCATGGCGACGGGTTGGTTGATGCTGGGTCCCAGCAGGCCGCTGGTGACTTCGCCGACCTGCGTTCCATCCGGGCCGTGCAATGTGGTGTGGTCGCGTACCGGCACGCGTTCTAGTGCGATGAGGCCGACACGTTTGCGTGGCAGCGTGGACGCGCCAGACAGCTGGGCCAATATTTTGTCGGCACCGGGGAATCCACCGGCGCGCGCTCCGCCTGTGCGCCTGACCTTTTGAATCGCCCAGTTCAGGCTGGCCTCCACCGGCGTGGTGGTGGTGTCAATGTCGTTCCCGTAGAGGCAAAGCCCGGCTTCCAGCCGAAGGGAGTTGCGTGCGCCCAGGCCAATGGGCTTGACCTCGGGTTCGGCGAGCAGCGCGCGCGCCAGCTTGTCTGCCTGCGCGGCTGGTACGGAAATCTCGAAACCGTCTTCGCCGGTATAGCCGCTGCGTGTCAGAAAGCAGTCGCAGCCTGCAACGCTGAAGCGGCCACCCGTCATGAAAACCAGTTTTTCAACGCCAGGTGCAAGTCGCTGTAATGCCGTTACGGCTTGTGGGCCCTGAAGTGCGAGCAGCGCCATCTCCGGCATGGGGATAACGTCACACTGGGTGCCGATTTTTGCCTGAATATGGGCAATATCGCCGGTCTTGCAGGCGCCATTGACGATGATGAACAGATCACCACCGTTGCCCAGGTCACGGTTGAAGAACATCAGGTCGTCGATGATGCCACCTTCATCATTGAGCAGCAGGCCGTAGCGCTGTTTGCCTGGAGGCAGGCCAATCACGTCAACCGGAAGCAGTGTCTCAAGCGCGGCAGCGGCTTGTGCGCCTTGCAGACGCAACTGACCCATGTGCGATACGTCAAACAGGCCCGCGGCCGTACGGGTGTGGTGGTGCTCTGCCATGAGTCCGGCCGGATATTGCACCGGCATGGAATAGCCCGCAAAAGCGACCATGCGGGCACCGAGATCCACATGCAGGTCATGCAAGGGTGTCTTGAGCAGGGTCTCGGGGGATGCAGGGCTGGACAAGGGCGTTCTCCGGGGGGGCAAACATGTTCCGCAACAAAAGCTGCGGGCTGCCCCTGCTGTCCACTTTACCTGAGAGATTCACCCGGCGATGCGGGTTTGCTCCTTCGGTGGGCCGTTTAAAAAACGGCCTCTCTCCAGTAGGGAACGCTCCCCGGCGTGGTGCGCCGGGCAACGGTTGTCAGTCCTTTTGCCTGAGCGTTCAGTCCACCATTGGGGTAAGACATGCGCCTTCGGCGGTTTTCGCGCGGGAAAACTCTCTCCTGACCTGCAAAGTGTAGCGGATGAGCCGACCTGCTATTTGAAGCCCAGTGCACGCGGTGCCCAGGTGCTTAGCGCCGGCAGGAATGTCAGCAGCACCAGCACGACCGCGTGAGCCCACAGAAAGGGCACAAGCTCGCGCACCAGCGGACCCATGGGTACGCGCGACACGTTGGATGTCACGAACAGCAGGCCGCCGACTGGCGGCGTGATCATGCCTAGAGTGAGGTTGTAGATCACGATCATGGCAAAGTGGATGGGATCTATGCCCAGCTTCACGGCAACTGGCGCAAGGATGGGCGCCAGCACCATCACACCCGGCAGCGGTTCAATGAAGATTCCGAACAGCAGCAGGAAGATGTTCACAAAAATCAGGAACATCCATGGCGACAAATGCATGCTGATGATCCAGTCGGCCATCTGCTGGGGCAGTCCTTCAATTGTCAAAATCCACGCGAATGATGCAGACAGGCCGATGATGATGAGTACGGATGCCGTAAGCAGTGCCGAGCGCGCCAGGATGTCTGGCAGGGCCTTCCACTCCAGCGTGCGGTACACAAACTTTCCGCATACCAAGGCATAAAAAACAGCGACGACGGATGCTTCCGTCGGCGTAAACCATCCCGCACGCATTCCGCCGAGTATGAGCACTGGCAGCAAGAGCGCAGGAACGGCCTTCCATGTCGTGCGCCAGACTTCCGGCCACGGTGGCAGGGCACCGTCACCCTTGTAGTTGCGCTTTTTTGAAACATAAAAATTGACCACGCACATGGCCACGGCAATCAGGATTCCGGGAATCAGGCCCGCGATGAACAGTGCACCCACCGAGACGTTGTCATCCTGCAGCGCATAGATGATCATGATGATGGAAGGCGGAATAATGGGCCCGACAATGGCGGTTGCTGCCGTCAAAGCAGCTGCGTACGAGCGGTCGTAACCGGCCTTGTCCATCATCTTGATCAGCATGGAACCCGGACCTGCAGCGTCTGCCAGTGCGGAACCGGAAATGCCAGAGAAAAACGTCAGTGACACAACATTGGTGTAACCGAGACCACCGCGTTTATGGCCGACGAACTGTCCTGCAAACCGAAGCAGGACTTCGGTGAGCGAACCCCCGCTCATGAGCTCTGCCGCGAGTATGAAGAAAGGCACAGCCATCAAGGGAAAGCTGTCAATACCGGTGAAGGTTTCCTTGAGTAAGACGAACAGCGGGTAGTTTTCTGCCAGTACCAAAGTCGCGACCGTGGCAAGCGCAAGCGCAAACGCGACTGGTACGCCAATCGCCAGAAAAAAACAGACCGTGAGAACGAGGATGAGACTGGCGCTCATAACGAAGCACTTGCCATCGCGTCAAAGTGCGCGTCGCTCGCAAATTTGCGCTCCATCACATAGCCTTTCACCACCAGTAGCCAGTGAATGATGAGCAATACCCCGCCTACAGGCATGGCGGCGTAGATATAGGCAAAGGGGATTTGCGTGGCGGCGGTCAGCTGGAACATGGTTCGGTCCATATAAAGCCAGCCGTACCAGATCATGAAGCCGAAAAAAGCGAACAGCAGTAATGCGACAAACGCGCGTATGGCAATCGCCATGGAGCGCGGCAGCACATCCTGCAGGTTTTCTACGGCGATGTGCCCGCCGTAGCGCAGGACCGGGCCGGCACCTAGAAAGGTCAGCCAGATCATCATGTGGCGGGAGACTTCTTCCGCCCATTCAATCGACTGATTCGTCAGGTAGCGTAAACACACGTTGACAAAAATAATGATGGCCATGGCTGCGAGCAGCAGTATCAGGGCCCAGCGGTTTGCGCCGAGGAAATATCGTTCGAAGGTCTTCACTGTTGTTCTCTGTTGTTCTTTGTTCTTCAGCCGGAGCCCCACGAAAAAAATGCCGCCCGGCTGTGACCGGGCGGCCTGTACATCACACGGACTTAACGGACGTCCTGGATCTTCTTGATGTTGTCTGCGCCGAATTCCTTGGCGTAGTTTGCATATGCAGGGGCCAGCGCTGCACGGAAGGCGTTGCCATCAACCACCTTGGTCACTTTGACCCCTTCTTTTTCAAGCTGGGCAATGCCGCTGTTCTCATCGTCATTGACCTTTTTGCGCTGTGCAGCGCCAGCCTTTTTTGTGGCCTCAAGGAACACTTTTTTGTCTGCCTCGGACAGCTTGTTCCATGTCTTGGGTGACAGCAGCAGCAGCGCGGGTGAATATACGTGGCCCGTCAGCGACAGGTGTTTTTGCACCTGCGAGAACTTCGACGCCAGGATCACGGGAATCGGGTTTTCCTGGCCGTCCACGGTGCCCTGTTGCAGGGCCCCGAACAGTTCAGGGAAAGCCATCGGCGTTGGCAGGATGCCGAAGGTACGGTAACCGTCCATGTGCACCTTGTTTTCCATCGTGCGCATCTTCAGGCCTGCAGCATCGCTGGGTTTGACAATATCGCGCTTGCTGTTGGTCATGTGGCGAAAGCCGTTTTCCGTCCAGCCGAGGGCGATGATTCCCTTGCTGGGGAATTTGCTGAGGATGTCCTGTCCTATGGGGCCGTCCATGACCTTGCGTGCATGGTCGTAGTCACGGAAGAGGAAGGGAATGTCGACGATCTTGACTTCGGGTACGAAGTTGCCGACCGGGCCTGTCGAAGTGTTGACCAGGTCCTGGGTGCCCAGTTGCACGGCCTCGATCTGCTCGCGCTCGCCGCCCAATGCGGAGCTGGCAAAGTGCTGGCATTTGTAGCGGCCCTGTGTGCCTTTTTCAACCTCATCGCAAAACACGGTGGAGCCGACGCCGTAGTGTGACTCCTTGTTGGTGGCATAACCGATTTTCAGGATGGTCTGAGCCTGGGCGGCGAATGCGAGGCCCATGGCTAGGGAAATGCCGGTGAGCAGGCGTGTGAGTTTCATACGGTCTCCTTTATTGTTCAGTCTCCCACTATGCACCAGGCTGGACATGAGGTATCTAAGGATTTTCTCTTAGGTAATCCCTGATGATGCCCTCGAAGTCGCGGTCCGGCATCAGGCCCAAAGCCCTGGCGCGGACGGCATCAATGCGTGAGGGCCAACTGGTGATGATGCGCGCCACAGACGGATCCGGTAGCCAGTCAATCAAATCTGCCACCTGTTTGCCGGCCACGTGTTCAAGTGCTGTTGCCATATCCCCAACCGTGGTGGTGATGGCAGGCAGGTTGATGGCTGTTCTCGCACCCCAATCGGAATCAGACGCTTCTGCGGAGCGGACTAGACCTTCAATGGTCCGGCCAGGGGAGGACAGGGCTACTGCGGTGTCTGGCGCAACGGGGCATACCGCCCGGATGCCTGCCAGTGGTTCGCGGATCATGCCGCTCAGAAAGCCTGATGCTGCGCCGTTTGCTTTGCCGGGGCGCACGCTGACAGTCATCAACCTCACATTGCGGCCGCGTATAAAACCCTTGCGTGAGTAGTCGGCAACCAGTTGTTCGCCTATGAATTTTTGTATGCCATAGCTGTTTTGCGGTGTCGGCAAGGTTCGGTCATCAATGACCTCCGGCAAGGGCTGCTCCGGTGAATTTCCGAAGACAGCAAGTGAGCTTGCAAAGACAAATATTGGCGCAGTTTTCAATGCGCGGCAGGCTTGCAGCAGGGCTCTTGTCCCGTCAACATTGCTGCGCATCCCCAGGTCAAAGTCGGCTTCGCACTCGCCGCTCACCGCTGCGGCAAGGTGGAAAACAAGGCAGTGATGTGCCTGCATGAAACTCGCGCGACCAGGGGTTGCCGTCAGCAGTTCATTCAGGTCGCCCGTCACGGCGCGAACCCGTGCGTCTGCCGCCAGATCAGTTGGCGGTGCGATGCGGTCTACAAGCGTGACGGTCCTGATCACTTGCTCCTTGCTCCCGGCCAGCGACAGCTTTCCACGCACAAGCAGTTCACGCGCCAGGCGGGCACCCAGAAAGCCGGCGCCGCCGGTAATGACGATATCCATCTAGGTCTCTTTTTATGTGTTGAAGGGCAGGCTTAACGCGAACGCAGTTTCAGCAGGCGATCCTGCGCCGCCGCAAGATGCTCTCTGAGCGTATACCAGCGTTCGGCAAATTCGTCGGGCATGTCCAGTGCGACCACCTGACGCTCTATGACGTC
Source organism: Pseudomonadota bacterium (assembly GCA_040388905.1). Classification (GTDB taxonomy): domain Bacteria; phylum Pseudomonadota; class Gammaproteobacteria; order Burkholderiales; family Burkholderiaceae_C; genus Polaromonas. The sequence continues at coordinate 242,515 of JAZKAY010000010.1, read as the reverse complement.
CAGGCGCTCCAGCAGCCGCTTCAGCGCCATGGGCTGCTCGCTGGCGACACTGTCCATTTCGCTTTCAAGAAATTTCACATCGCCGTAAAAGTGGTTCAGCGCCGCTCGGATGCGCCAGTCAAACAGCCTTGGGATCCACGCGAGAACGATGAGGGCCACCACCAGTATGGGTAGCACGGCATAAAGAACAAGCTCTGCCCATTGGGCAGTCCGGTAGGGTAAAAGTGCCTCAAGCCAGGGTCGGGCACCCAGGCTGTAGGCGCGGGCTGTTTGTGAGAGAGGGAAATCAGTGCCCCTGAAACTTGGGAACTGGCCGTGCCGTTGCAGGAAGTTGGGGACCTCGTGTATTTCAACTGCCGCATCCAGCAGGGCGCGCTGCAGGGCAGGGTGCACGTCGGGGCGCACCAGCAGATGTGTCTGCAGGCTCATCAGTGTGAGGTCGCGGGGCGGGATGTCCCCACGCAGTTCTATCGCACCCTGCGGCAGCAGCAGCGGCTGCAGCCTGGGTTCCTTGGCTGCAAGACTTCCGGCGTGCTCTGTGCCCAGCAACTGGATGCCGGGTTGCCGTGTCAGCAGCTGTATGGACTGCGAATCTTCGGCTGCTACCTGGAACACCATGTCCAGATTGCCGTCAATCAGCGCCTCGGCGGCGGCGACACCGGTAGCGGGGTCAAATCGTATGTCGCCAGTCTTTACCCCGGCGTGCTCCAGCATGGCCCGGGCTGCAATGAAAGATGATGATCCGGGGGGGCCGGCCGCCACGCGTGCACCTGACCTGACCTGGGCCAGTGACGCCGGACCGCCTGCCCCCGAGAATGCCCAGACCGGTTCCTGGCCCACGACAGCCAGTGCCTGCAGCGGTGTTCCGGGGCCGGCATAGATACCGTGCGCGAAACCTATGCTGGCCTGGTCGTTGTCATCAACAATCCTGTTCAATGCCGCGCGCTGGGTGTCCGAGTAAACAATTTCGACGTTCATGCCCTGACGTTCAAGCTGCTCGGCATAACGCTGGGCCAGGGCGGAATAGCCTCCTTGAGGCGAGCCCGCTGCGATCACCGCCTTGTTGGGGGGAATGACCTGCCAGTGTGTAGACGACCACCACAGCGCAGCGGCCGTGCACAGGATCAGCGGCAGGTAAAACAGCCACCAGCGGCGTTTGTAAAGCAACAGAAGTTTCATCGCCCGCGCATCCTGTAAAGCCGCTGCCGCACGAACTCGATGTGCTGGTGCAGCGTGTATGAACGGGCCATCAACTCCTTGGGGCAGGCAAATGCCAGCAGCGCCTTGTCCATACCGTTCAGGCGCTGCAGGAAGCGCGTGAGGTCCATTCCCGACAGAGATTCCTGTCCGAGATCGTTTTCGATGAACTTGAGCTCGCCGTACCAGCGGTTCAGGCGGCTCTCGACCATCCACCGCATGTAGCGTGGAATCAGCCGCATCAGCCAAAGCGCCACCAGTGCGACGGGCAGCACCAGCAGAACAATCCGTTCAACCACTTGCGCCCACCAGAATGGCAGCATGCGTTCGAGCAGGGGCAGGCCGTGGATCAATGTATCGCGCGACTGTGGGGCGGTGGGGAAGTCAATGCGCCTGAGTGAGGGGAAGTCGCCTGCCCGGAAAAAAAGGCCACCGGAAGTGTGTACCTCCATGGCGACTGCCAGAGCCAGGCGTTTTAGTGCCGGGTGCAGGGCCTCGCGTGCCACCAGGCTGGCTGAGGTCGTCAGCATGGTGATGTCGCGCGGCGGCAGGTTGGTGTCCAGCGTGCCTTGTGGCAGCAGGCGCGTCTCAAGAAACGGGTTGCGTTCGGTGATGGCGGCTGATTTGCGCAGGTTTGCCAGCTGTATGCCGGGCAGGCTCAGCATGTTCTGTATGGCAAACGACTCGGGTGGTGCGACCATCAGCACTGCATCAAGCTGGTTTTGCCGCATGGCCTGTACAGCTGCACTGCCTGTCAGTCTTGAAAGCGTCAGGTCTTTGCCTGCGACCCTGGCCTGCTCAAGCAGCTTGAGCGCCACGTTGCGGCTTCCGCTTCCCTCGGGGCCTATGCCAAAACGCAGGCCCTGCAGTTGCGAGAGTGAGTCGATCTCGCGGTTGCGCGTGAACAGCCAGACTGCTTCGACATCCACGTTGGCCAGGGTTTCAATGCGGCTGCGATCGCGCCGTTCAATGGATGTGCCCAGATAACCGAACCCGCCCTGCATGAAGGCGAGATCCGCCGGCGACTGGGGCTGCCTGAGGCGTTCCAGGTTTTGCTGTGACCCCGCAGAAGACTGGACTTCAAGTGTGATGCCGTGGGCTGCAAAACGTTCTGCGTAACGCTGTGCATGGCGGTAGTAGGCACCGTCTGTTGCTGCCGTGGTGATGCTGAGGTGTGTGGGTGGCATGGGGTAGACAAACACCCAGAGGCAAACGGCCGTCACCACGGCCAGGGTGACAACCGGCAGGCGGACCAAAAGCCATTTGCGTTGATACAGCCACGCCATGCGCACAGACAAATTCTTCCTTGGGTCAGGCTACCTTTTCTGCTTGTTCCGTTTATAGCGCAAAGGGGCCTGTGTAAACGCCCCCTCCGGGTATTCACTGTTATTACCAGCGGTGCGGGCTGGTAAACCTGTCGTCTTGCTACATGCCGCTGTAGTTCGGCCCGCCACCGCCTTCCGGCGTGACCCAGACGATGTTCTGGGTCGGGTCCTTGATGTCGCAGGTCTTGCAGTGCACGCAGTTCTGGGCATTGATCTGCAGGCGGTCAGTGTTGTCTTCGTTCTTGACGAACTCATACACACCTGCAGGGCAGTAGCGGCTCTCGGGGCCTGCGTATGTCGCCAGGTTGATGCCAACCGGCACGCTGTTGTCCTTGAGTGTCAGGTGCGCGGGCTGCTGTTCTTCATGGTTGGTGTTGGAGACAAACACCGAACTCAGGCGATCAAAGGTGATCTTGTTGTCAGGTTTGGGGTATGCAATCGGCTGGCACTCGGATGCCGGTTTGAGCATTGCGTAGTCAGGTTTGTCGCGATGAATCGTCCACGGGGGGCTCTTGATGCCAAGTTTTGGCAGCAGCCATTGCTCTATGCCGGTCATGAAGGAGCCGACATACAGGCCCTTCTTGAACCACGCCTTGAAGTTGCGCGACTGGTCAAGTTCTGCGGCCAGCCAGCTTTTGGCATAGGCCTCGGGGTAAGCCGTCAGCTCGTCATGCTGGCGGCCTGCGGTGACGGCGTCATGCGCTGCTTCGGCAGCAAGCATGCCGCTCTTGATGGCGGCGTGGCTGCCCTTGATGCGGCTGGCATTGAGGTAACCGGCTTCGCAGCCAATCAGCGCGCCGCCCGGGAAGACGGTTTTGGGCAGGCTCAGTGCGCCGCCTGCCGTGATGGCGCGCGCGCCGTAGCTGATGCGTTTGCCACCTTCGAGGTATTTTTTAATGGCCGGGTGGGTCTTCCAGCGCTGCATTTCTTCAAAAGGGCTGAGGTAGGGGTTGCTGTAGTCCAGCCCCGTGACCAGGCCCAGCGTGACCTTGTTGTCTTCCAGGTGGTACATGAACCCGCCGCCATAGGTCGCAGTGTCCATGGGCCAGCCGGCGGTGTGAATCACAAGACCCGCCTTGTGTTTGGCCGGATCGATCTCCCAGAGTTCCTTTACGCCGAGCGCATAGGCCTGGGGGTCCTTGCCTGCATCGAGCTTGAACTTTGCGATCAGCTGGCGGCCCAGGTGGCCGCGTGCGCCTTCTGCAAACACTGTGTACTTGCCATGCAGCTCCATGCCGAGCTGGAAGTTTTCTGTGGGTTCGCCATCCTTGCCGACGCCGAGGTTGCCGGTGGCGACACCCTTGACGGATCCGTCTTCGTTGTAAAGCACTTCTGCAGCCGGAAAGCCGGGGAAGATTTCGACACCAACATTCTCGGCCTGCTGCGCCAGCCAGCGCACCACATTGCCCAGGCTGATGACGTAATTGCCTTCATTGTGAAAACAGTCAGGTACAAAAAAATCTGGCGTCTTGACAGCGCTGGTTTCCGTCAGAAACAGCACTTCATCAGCAGTGACGGGCTGGTTCAGCGGCGCGCCCTGTGCCTTCCAGTCGGGGATCAGTTCGGTCAATGCGATCGGGTCCATCACCGCGCCCGACAGGATGTGCGCGCCGGGCTCAGAGCCTTTTTCAAGCACCACCACTGAAAGTTCCGTGCCTTTTTCTGCGGCCAGCTGTTTCAGGCGGATGGCGGTTGCGAGGCCGCCTGGGCCGCCGCCCACCACGACCACGTCATATTCCATTGCTTCGCGGGGGCCGAATTGGGCCAGGATTTCTTGGTTATTCATCGTGGTGACTCGCTGATAATGATTTGGAGAGGGCTGCCGGTAGCTGGCCATGCCTGCCCGTGATTTTATGCCGTGAGAGGGGCGCCCCCCTGTCACCTTGGCTATAAGCGAAATGTCTTGCCAAATGTCTTGTTAAAGGAGCCGTGATGGCCTGTGGTCTTGATCTTTCCGGTCGCGTGGCAGCCATAGCGGATATGGCGCTTTAACAGGCATGCTGACGGGCATTCTTGCTGGCCTGGCCGCAGGCGCTTTGTGGGGCCTGGTATTTGTCGCACCGTTGATGGCCCCGGGTTTCTCGGCGGTGGACTTCACGGCCGGCCGATTCCTTTCATATGGTGCCCTGTCTTTTGTATTGATGCTGCTGTTTCGCAAGGCACCGCGGCCGACAGCGCGGCAGGCGATGGCCGCGAGCGGCCTCAGTCTGCTTGGTTTTACCGGCTACTACCTGCTGCTGGTCTTTGCGATTCGTGATGCGGGCACCGAAGTGCCCAGCCTCATCATTGGCACGATTCCCATCTGGATGATGTTGCTGGGCCGGCCCGCTGGTTTGCGCATGACCACCTTGCTGCCAGGTCTGATGCTGACGCTCTTCGGGCTGGCCTTGATGATGCAGGCATCTTCAGGACTCGTCGTTGAAGGACAAGCACCGTTTGTTTTCTGGCGGGGAGTTGCTTTTGCTGTTGCTTCGATGGTGTGCTGGACGGCCTTTGGCATCCTGAATGCGGCCTGGTTAAAAAAGCATACTGAAGTCAATGCCACCACCTGGGCCAACTGGCTGGGTATGGCGACTGGCCTGGGGGCCTTGCTGCTGTGGCTTGTGGCAGGCTCGGACATCCGGGTGCTGCGATATCAGGAGGGGCTTGTGCAGGCGGCCCTGCTTGCAGCCGCAACGGGTATAGGCTCGGCCTGGCTGGCCACCATCTTGTGGAACATCGCCAGCCAGCGCCTGAGCGCCAGCCTGTGCGGGCAACTCATCGTCAGCGAAACCATTTTTGCGCTTGTCTATGCCTTCATCTGGAAGGGCCAGCTGCCGGGCCTGCTTCAGGGCATGGCCTGCGTACTGTTTGTCGCGGGTATTCTTGCTTCCATACGTGCGCACCGCTAACCCTCATCAAACACATCATGAAAATTGAAATTCCCGAGAAGAAAAAACTGGTGCATGAAATGGTCATCCCCATCCGCTGGGGTGACATGGACGCGATGGGCCACCTGAACAACGGAAGCTATTTCCGCTACATGGAGACTATCCGTATCGAGTGGTTTGTGGCTGCCGGCATCAAGCCCGACCCCACCGGCGAAGGCCCGGTAATCGTCAATGCTTTTTGCAACTTCTACAAGCAGCTGGAGCACCCCGGCGACGTGCTCACAAAAATGTATGTGAGTGAGCCCGCGCGCTCAACGTTTGAAAGCTGGTGCACCATGGAGCGGGTCGATGCTCCGGGTGTGATCTGCGCAGCGGGCGGCGCCACCACCATCTGGGTTGACTTCCCTGCGCAGAAATCAAAAACGCTGCCGGACTGGCTGCGCAAGATGGTCGAACCCTGAGAGGTTCAGGCGGCTTTGGCTTTGGGCACACGTCCCATAAGGTAGAACTCGGGGTTGGGCTGCATGCCGCTGAAGCTGGCCATGCGGTTTGAAAGCCCGAAGAAGGCCGTGATGGCCGCGATGTCCCAGGCGTCTTCGTCGTCAAACCCGTGCGCCTTGAGCGCATCAATGTCGGCATCCCCGATTTCATCCGACTGCAGGCAGACCTTCATCGCAAAGTCGAGCATGGCGCGCTGGCGCGGTGTGATGTCGGCCTTGCGGTAGTTGACGGCAACCTGGTCGGCCACCAGGGGTTTCTTCTCGTAGATGCGCAATATGGCGCCGTGTGCCACCACACAGTAGAGGCACTTGTTGGCCGCGCTGGTCGTGGTGACGATCATCTCCCGCTCGCCCTTGGTCAGCGAACCGTTCGGGTTGGAGCCTTCTTCCTTGAGCATGATGGCGTCGTGGTACGCAAAAAAGGCGCGCCACTCGGCAGGGCGGCGTGCCAGCGCCAGGAAGACGTTGGGCACAAAGCCGGCTTTTTCCTGCACCTCCAGTACCTTCGCCCGGATGTCGTCCGGCAGGTCTTTGAGTTCGGGGGCGGGATAACGGGGAGTAGTACCCCGGGTGTTGATGCTGGTCATGAGGTTTTCCTTCAAAGGCTTTATAAATGTCTCTGGCCTCAAGCGTAAAGCATGGGCTGGAAGTCTGGTGGGAGGCAAACAACACCATCAGGCCGTAGTTAATTGAAAAAAACTATCAAATAAATATTTTTAATTGACTTTGATTATTTTGCTGTGAAACCTAGACTGGCAACCGAGACGTATTGATCTGCCCCTTATCTGTCAACCCAAAGGAGACCCCCCCCCATGTCTGAAAAACAAATGCAAAGCGAAGCCAAATGCCCGTTCTCCGGCGGCGCGCCCAAGCCCACGTCCCGTGGCACGACCAATTCAGCCTGGTGGCCTGAACAGTTGAACCTCAAGGTCTTGCACCAGCAGTCGGCGCTTTCCAACCCCATGAGCGATGAGTTCAACTACGCCGAAGAATTCAAGACGCTGGATTTGAATGCGGTCATCAAGGACCTGCATGCGCTGATGACCGATTCGCAATCCTGGTGGCCGGCCGACTACGGCCACTACGGCCCTTTCTTCATCCGTATGGCTTGGCACGCTGCCGGCACTTACCGAACCTTCGATGGCCGCGGCGGCAGCGGTAGCGGCGAGCAGCGTTTTGCGCCGCTCAACAGCTGGCCCGATAACGGCAACCTCGACAAGGCGCGCCGCCTGCTCTGGCCCATCAAGGCCAAATATGGCCGCAAACTTTCGTGGGCCGATCTGTTCATCCTGACCGGCAACGTGGCGCTGGAATCCATGGGCTTCAAGACCTTTGGCTTTGGCGGCGGCCGCCCCGATGTGTGGGAACCTGAAGAAGACATCAACTGGGGTTCGGAAACCGAATGGCTGGGCGACGAACGCTACAGCGGTGACCGCGAACTGGCCAACCCGCTGGCTGCCGTGCAGATGGGCCTGATCTATGTGAACCCGGAAGGCCCGAACGGCAAGCCCGACCCGCTTGGCTCGGCCCGCGACATCCGCGAGACCTTTGCCCGCATGGCCATGAACGACGAAGAAACCGTGGCCCTGACCGCCGGTGGCCACACCTTCGGCAAGGCCCACGGTGCGGTGGACCCCAAACACCTTGGCGTCGCCCCCGAGGGTGCCGACATCGAGCACATGGGCTTCGGCTGGGTCAACAGCTTTGAAACCGGCCACGGCGTGCACACGACTACCAGTGGTATCGAAGGCGCCTGGACAAAAAATCCCATCAAGTGGGACAACGGCTACTTTGAAAACCTGTTCGGCTACGAATGGGAACTGACCCACAGCCCGGCCGGCGCGCAGCAGTGGAAGCCCGTGGGTACCACAGGCGACGGAACGGTGCCTGACGCACATGACCCGACAAAGCGCCACGCCCCCATGATGACGACGGCAGACATGGCCATGCGCATGGACCCGGCTTACGAAAAAATCTCGCGCCGCTTCATGGCCAACCCGCAGGAGTTTGCCGACGCGTTTGCACGCGCCTGGTTCAAGCTGACGCACCGCGACATGGGCCCGATTGCCCGTTACCTCGGTCCGCTGGTGCCGAAGGAAGAGCTGATCTGGCAAGACCCCGTGCCCGCTGTCGACCACCCACTGGTTGACGACAAGGATGTGGCTGCGCTGAAGGCGAAGATCCTCGCCTCTGGCCTCACGACCTCGCAACTGGTCACCACGGCCTGGGCATCTGCCTCGACCTTCCGCGGCAGCGACAAACGCGGTGGCGCCAACGGTGCGCGTATTCGCCTGGCACCGCAGAAGGACTGGGAAGTCAACCAGCCTGCTGAACTGGCCAAAGTGCTGGCAAAGCTTGAAGCTATCCAGAAGGAGTTCAACGCTGCGCAGTCTGGCGGCAAGAAGGTCTCGCTGGCCGACCTGATTGTGCTGGGCGGCACCGCTGCGGTTGAAGCTGCGGCGAAGAAGGCGGGTCACACCGTGAGCGTTCCGTTCGCACCGGGCCGCACCGACGCCTCGCAGGTGCAGACTGATGTGGAATCGTTTGAGGTGATGGAGCCCGTCGCAGACGGCTTCCGCAACTACGTCCGCAAGGGGCATGAAGCTGCGGTCGCTGAGTTGCTGGTTGACAGGGCCAACCTCTTGACCCTGACAGCACCAGAGATGACGGTGCTGGTCGGAGGCCTGCGCTCGCTGGGCGCGAATGTGGGCGCAGCCAAACATGGCGTCTTCACCAGGCGTGAAGACGAGCTGACCAACGACTTTTTCGTCAACCTGCTGGACATGAACACGAAGTGGCAGAAGTCTCTTGACGCCGAGTTTGTGCTTGAGGGCCGCGACCGCAAGACCAATGAACTCAAGCTCACCGGTACGGTGGTTGACCTGGTCTTCGGCTCCAACTCGCAGTTGCGTGCACTGGCTGAGGTGTATGCCAGCAGCGATTCGAGCGAAGTGTTTGTGCGTGACTTTGTGAAGGCGTGGACCAAGGTCATGAACCTTGACCGCTACGACATCAAATGAAAAGCGCAAAGCGTCACGTTAAAACGGCAGTAGGTGCGGCCATCTGCGGGACTGGCCTGTTGGCAATGCTGTCCAGCCTGGCGCAGTCTTACGCAGGTTGATCTGGCCGCCGCGGTGCGCTATGTGCCCGGCAAGCTTCTCAAAAACGCCCGCCCGGCCTGATCGCGGCGGGCTTTTCGGTTTTTTGATTTGGACTATCCTCAGGATTTTTCCGGAGTACACCGTGACCGATGCAAGCCATAAAACTGACCAGGCCAACAAGGACTTCGACGCCGGCCTCGCCACGCGCAAGCAGGTGATGGGCGAGGATTTTGTCGCCAACGCCTTCGCCAACGCAACGCCGTTCACGCTGCCCATGCAGCACTACATCACCCGCAACGCCTGGGGCGATGTCTGGCAGCGGCCGGGGCTGGACCTGAAAACCCGCAGCCTGATCACCGTCGCCCTGCTGACCTCCATGGGCAGGCAGCATGAGCTCAAGGGCCATGTGCGCGGCGCGCTGAACAACGGTGCCACGCCGGAGGAAATCCAGGAGGTGCTGCTGCATGCGAGCGTTTACTGCGGTGTTCCGACGGCTGTGGAGGCTTTCAGGTCGGCTGCCGAGGTGGTGGACGGGCCGAAGAAGGTTTGAGGCAGCTTCCAGATCACTCGCGCGCCGGACGGCGTAGCCGAAATTGCTATATTTTTAATAGCTGCTCACGCCCATATCCATTGGTCTGAAGCCATATTTAATGCCTGAAAACGGCCTTTTAAGGCATTTTGGCGCCAAAAACCGGGTTTTCAGGTCTTCAATTTCAGCATATGCCGGGGCATATGCTGAAATTGGCAAAAATTGATCAGGACCAGCCTTCCAGCACCACCTTGCCGCGCGCCTTGCCCGACTCCAGCAGCGCATGCGCCTTGCGCAGGTTGGCGGCGTTGATGCTGCCGAATTTCTCGGTCACGGTGGTGCGAATGCGGCCGCTGTCGACCAGTTTGGCCATTTCTTCCAGCAGCTTGTGCTGCTCGACCAGATCCGGCGTGCCGAACACCGGGCGCGTGAACATCAGCTCCCAATGCACGGACAGCGACTTGCGCTTGAAAAGGCTGATGTTGATGTTTTGCGGATCGTCGATCAGGCCGAATTTGCCCTGTGGGGCCAGCGCTTCGACGATCTGCTGGATATGCGATTCGGTTTGGGTCAGGCTGACGACATAGTCCACCGCCGGGATGCCGATGGCCTTGAGTTCTTCGGCAATCGGCTTGCTGTGGTCGATGACGTGATCGGCCCCAAGCTCTTTCACCCAGGCCTGGGTCTCGGGCCGTGATGCGGTGCCTATGACAGTAAGTGCCGTCAGCTGTTTGGCCAACTGGGTCATGATGGAGCCGACCCCGCCTGACGCGCCGATGATGAGCAGTTTTTTGCCGGCGGCACCGTCACCCTTTGGTATAGCCAGGCGGTCGAACAGCATTTCCCAGGCGGTGATGCTGGTCAGCGGCAGGGCGGCTGCCTCGGCAAAACCCAGCGATGCAGGCATATGCCCGACGATGCGCTCGTCCACCAGGTGCAACTCGCTGTTGGTGCCTGGCCGCGCGATAGAGCCGGCGTACCAGACCTTGTCACCCGCCTTGAACAGGGTGACATCCGGGCCGACTGCTTTCACCACGCCGCTGGCGTCGTACCCCAGCACCTTGTAGTCCTGGCCGGGTGCCGCGCCGTCCCGCATGCGCACCTTGGTGTCGACCGGGTTGACCGAAATCGCCCTGACCTCAACCAGGATGTCGTGGCCCGCAGGGGTCGGGTCGGGCAGGGTGATGTCGGTCAGGCCGTTGTCTGCCGTGGCATCTGCAAGGGTGTGGAGTTGTTTGTAGCCGATGGCTTTCATGTGATTTCCTTTGAAGCTGATTGTTTTTGAACTGATGAGTGAACTGTATGGTGTTTGAAAGTGAAGATAAACAGCTGGTCGATTGAAGCTATTTACAAATAAAATTTGTAAATGAAGGCGCAAAATGAAAGCACTTAAGGACCTTGAAATCTTCGTCCGCACGGTCGATACAGGCAGTTTGTCGGCCACCGCCCGCAGCCTGGACCTGACCCCTGCAGCGGCCAGCGCCGCCCTGAAAAGGCTTGAGGAAGAACTGGGCGCGCCACTTTTTGTGCGGTCCACCCGCAGCCTGCGGCTGACCCGCGAGGGGGAGGTATTTCTCGCGCATTGCAAGCCCGCGCTCGCCGCCTTGCGCGACGGGCAGCTTGAACTGGCCAGTGGCCGCCAGCAGGTCAGCGGTATGCTGCAACTGGCCGCGTCGTCGGACTTTGGCCGCAACATCCTGCTGCCCTGGCTTGATGAGTTTCAGCAGTTGCATCCTGCCATCCAGTACCGGTTGCATGTGGCCGACCGCGTCAACAACGTCTATAGCGACCTGGTCGATGCGGCCTTTCGCCAGGGGGAGCCGCCGGACTCGAGCATGCTGGCGCTGCCGCTGGATTTGAACAACCGCCGCGTGCTTTGCGCGTCGCCTGCCTATATCGAAAAGCACGGTGCACCGCTTTCACCGCAGGATCTGGCGCAACACAGCTGCCTGTGTTTCATGCTGGGCGAAGACGTGTACGACAAATGGAAGTTCTCACGCGGGGGCGAACAGGTGACGGTGCGCGTGGGCGGCGGCAATATTGCCAATGATGGCGACATCGTTCGCCGCTGGGCGATGGCGGGGCGCGGCATTGCCTACAAGTCGCGGATAGATGTCGCAGCCGATCTTGCTGCAGGCCGCCTGGTGCGGCTGCTGCAGGAGTGGGAGGGCGAACCATCCCACATCTACATGGTGCTGCCGGGGCGCAGGCAGTTGACGCCCGGCCTGCGTTTGCTGCGCGAGTTCATTAGCGCCCGCTGCGCCCGGTGACTGGCCTGTTGTTTACGTTTTGTATCAATACTGCGGGGCAGAACTTCTGATGCCCGCAGGGGTCCATGTATAAACAAAAGCATCATTTATGGAGAGTCAATGCTTCCAATCAAGGATCTGGGTTACGACGACGACGACCTGATGGTCAAGGTGTCGGAACTGATGGTCGCCACGGCCGATGAGTCAGATTCCGGCATAGACGCGTCGGTGCCCGAGGTGCTGCGGCTCTTGCGTGAAAAAATGCAGATGGACGTCGTGTTTGTCTCGGAGTTTGTCGATGGTGAACGCGTTTTTCGCCATGTAGACAGTGAACCTGAAAACGCCATCATCGCTGCGGGCGACAGCAATCCGCTGGAGGAAAGCTGGTGCCAGCGTGTGGTTGATGGCCGCATGCCGCCTTACATTCCGGACGCCTCCAAAAACCCGGCCTCGGCAGAGCTTGAAAAGGCGCTGCCTTTTCGCGTCGGTACCCATATCAGCACGCCTATTGTCCTGAAGGATGGTGAGGTGTACGGGACGCTGTGCTGCTTCAGTTTCAGTCCCGCAGAGAACCCCGATCCCAAGGATCTCAAGCGTTTGCAATACACGGCGCAGCTGACTGCCGGCAAGATAGACAAAAGCAGGGCAGAAGTCAAAAGACGCGCTGGCCCCTCACCCGATTCCTGGGGTCTGTCGCCCAAATAAGCCGCTTTAGCCAGATGTGGTGTCAGCCCGCCAGCAGCTTGTGCACCAGATCGGCGGTGGTCGATGCCTTGTACTTGCGCATCAGGCGTGCACGGTAAATCTCCACCGTGCGGTGGCTGATGATGAGGGCGCGGCCTATCTCTTTGGACGTCATGCCGTCCATCAGGTGGGCCGCCACTTCACGTTCACGGGCCGTCAGTTCTGCTGTCACTGGCCTGCGTGAACTCAAATCCTCAAATGTCCAGATGCCTGACTCATGCGGGGCATTGCGGTTGAGTGCGCGGCCTGTCACATGGCACCAGAAAGTCTCGCCCTTGTTGCGGCCATCCACACGCTTCATGATGCGGTCATCGGCATAAATACCCTTGGCGTTGAGGATGGGAAGCATGCGTGCACCTATGCGTTCGTATTCGTCGGCGCTCGGGTAAAGCACAAGAAATGACTTGCCAATCAGCTCTTCGCGGGTGGTGCCGAACATCTCGCACAAATGCTGGTTGCAGTCCACAATCGAGCGGTTGCGCGACAAAACCAGCCCGACCGGCGCCAGGTCAAACGCAAGCTGGTAATCGACTTTTGTATCCACCTTCACAGGACTTACCCTTTACGAAAAACTACGTATTTAAATAGGTAGTATCGTAAGGGATGGCCAGGGCCTGACAGGCGCTGGTGTGCAGATTTCTACAAGGAGACTTTCGTGAAGAAAATTTATCCCTCCGCCACAGAGGCGCTCAAGGGCGTCGTCAAGGACGGCCAGCTTCTGGGCGTTGGCGGCTTCGGCCTGTGCGGCATTCCCGAGGCGCTCATCGAAGCGCTGAAAGACAGCGGCGTCAAAGACCTCACCTGCATTTCAAACAATGCTGGCGTTGACGGCTTTGGACTGGGCAAGCTGCTTGAAACCCGCCAGATCAAAAAGATGATTGCCAGCTATGTCGGCGAGAACAAGGAGTTCGAGCGCCAGTACCTTGCGAAAGAGCTTGAGCTTGAATTCACGCCGCAGGGCACTCTGGCAGAACGCCTTCGTGCAGGCGGTGCTGGCATCCCGGCCTTCTTCACCAAGACCGGTGTGGGCACGCTGATCGCCGAAGGCAAGGAGTTGCGCGACTTCGACGGCGAGACCTACGTGATGGAGAAGGCACTGGTGCCTGACGTTTCACTCGTCAAGGCCTGGCGTGCCGACACCTCGGGCAACCTGCAGTTCCGCTTCACGGCGCGCAACTTCAACCCGGCTGTGGCCATGGCCGGCAAGGTGTGCATTGTTGAAGTCGAAGAGGTAGTTGAGCTGGGTGCGATGGAGCCGGACCAGGTGCACCTGCCGGGCATTTATGTGCATCGCATCGTGTGCAACCCCAACCCTGAAAAGCGCATCGAGAAGCGCACCATCACAGAGAAAGCAGGTAACTGACATGCCGTGGACCCAAGACCAGATGGCCGCACGTGCGGCCCAGGAACTCGAAGACGGTTTTTACGTCAATCTCGGCATCGGCATCCCTACGCTTGTGGCCAACTTCACTGGCGACAAGGAAGTCTGGCTGCAAAGCGAAAACGGCATGCTCGGCATTGGCCCCTTCCCGACCGAAGACCAGGTTGATGCCGACCTGATCAACGCAGGCAAGCAGACGGTGACCACCCTCAAGGGCTCGTCAATTTTTGGCAGTCACGACAGCTTTGCGATGATTCGCGGCGGCAAGATCAACCTCTCCATCCTGGGCGCCATGCAGGTCAGCGAAAAGGGCGACCTGGCTAACTGGATGATTCCCGGCAAAATGGTCAAGGGCATGGGCGGTGCGATGGACCTGGTGGCGGGCGTCAAGCGCGTCATCATCCTGATGGAACACGTCGCGAAGAAAAAGGACGGCACCGAAGACATGAAGATCCTGCCCGAGTGCACCTTGCCGCTGACCGGCGTGGGCGTGGTTGACCGCATCATCACCGACCTGGCCGTGATGGACGTGACGCCTGAAGGCATCAAGGTCGTTGAACTCGCACCAGGCGTGACCATGGAAGCGCTGCAGGCCAAAACCGGTGTGAAGCTGCACTAGTTCCTCGCATTTGAAAAAGGGCACTGGCGGCAACGCCAGTGCCCTTTTTTATTTTTAATTGCGCAGAAGCAGCATGTCTGCGGTTTCTTTCTTGATGATGTTGCGCAGCCATTTGTTGGCCGGGTCGGCATGGTGGCGTTCATGCCAGTACTGGCGGATCTCGAAGTTGGGCAACTTGAGCGGCGGCTTGAAAAGCTTGATGTTGATCATGCGGCTGAAGCCAACGCCAAGGTCTTCCGGAATGGTCATGATCAGGTCCGATTGCGAGATGAAAAACGGCAGGGCTGAAAAGCGTGGCAGGCGCAGCATCACGTCACGTGTCAGGTCAAGCTTGGCGAGCGCTTCTTCCACCGCGCTGTGCGGGGAGCCGCTGGTCCAGTACATGCCGTGTCTGGCATTGACGAACTGATCCAGTGACAAACTGTTTTTGATGACAGGATGGTCGCCGCGGACCGCGCAGACATAAGACGTGTTGCGCACCACCTGCTGGTGTGCCCAGTTGGGCATGCCGAGAAAGTAGCCGACGGCGAGATCTATGGCACCGCTGTCAAGCGCGGGGATGACCTCGTCCGGGCGCAAGTCAAAAATCGAAAGCCGTGCACCCGGCGCGTGTTTGCTGAGATAAGTCATCACCTGCGGCATCATGAGCAGCATGCCGATGTCATTGATATAGACGCGAAAATTGACCGTCGTGGTCTGCGGCGAGAAGTCGTCGGGCTGGTCAACCTCGCGCACGATGTCGAGTGCGCGCGTGATCTTCACCGACATGCTGTCCGCATACGGTGTGGGCCGCATGCCATGCGACGTGCGCACAAACAGCGGGTTGTCAAAACGCTCGCGCAGGCGTTTGAGTGCAGCACTCACGGCCGGCTGCGTCAGGCCCAGTTCAATCGCGGCTGCTGACAGGTTTTGATGCCGGTAAATCGCATCAAATGTCAGCAGCAGGTTCATGTCGAAGTCGACCAAATCCATTTCTGTGCCCCGCGTAAAGGTAAGCCCTTAAGGGTTAACCTGTGATTTTTATGATATCAGTCAGACTGATTTTATTGATAAACAGTTTGATTAGGAATTTATATGACATCGCACTAGACTGGCCGCATTAAAAGGTACGGCACAGTGCCCCGACACACGCATTCCCACGTGGAGACAAATGGACCAAGCAGTTTCGCCGGCGCCCTACGCCGACTTCATCGCCTCGCTGGAAACGGTGCAATCCCAGCCCTTATGGGACAGGTATCACCGCATCACCACGCGCCAGCCGCAAACGCCTGCGGGTGCGCACCTGTGGTCCTGGGCGACGATGGAGCCGCTGGTGCAGCGCGCGGTTGATGAAGTGGCCATGGCCGATGCCGAGCGCCGGGTTCTTCTTTTCACGCATCCGCAGGCCACCGGGTCGGTTGACACCATGCGCAACATCTCGGGTGGGCTGCAAACGCTGTTGCCGGGCGAAGTCGCCCATGCTCATCGCCACACACTGGCAGCGCTGCGTTTTGTCATGCAGGGGCAAGGCGCTGTGACGACCGTCAATGCAGAGCAGTGCGCCATGAACGAAGGTGACCTGGTGCTGACGCCCTCATGGACCTGGCATGAGCACACCCACCCAGGTGAAGGCCGCATGGTCTGGTTTGACGGGCTGGACCTGCCGCTGTCGCACCACCTGGACACCATGTTTTTTGAAATGAATGCGCCAGGGCTGGTGACATACACGCCGCCCGCCACAAGGCCGCCTGCAGTGCCCAATGACGGCGCGACGCTTCGTCCGGACTCATGTGACGAGTCGGGTACGCAGACAGGCATGTTCAAGCCCAGCCGCTTTCGTTATAGCGCTGAACGTGCTGCTGCAGCGCTCACTGCAAGCGCCCCGCGTGCTGATGGCAGCCGCATGCTGCGCTACATCGATGCAACAAGCGGTGGCCCGGTGCTGCCGACGCTGGACTGCTACCTGATGGGGCTGGAGAAGGGCAAAACGACACATAAGTCCCGCAGCACGGCCAGTGCGATTTGTGTGGTTGCCGAAGGGGAGGGCGCATCGGTGGTTGGCGACCGCACCATTGCATGGCGTCGCAACGATGTTTTTACCGTGCCCCTCTGGCAATGGGTTGAACACACGGCCACAAGCGGCAGTGCGAAACTTTTTTTCATGAGCGACCGCGAACTGGTGGCCAGCATGGGCTACCTGCGCGAGGAAAGTGACACAGGAACTCAAAAATGAGGATTTGCAGATTCAACGGCGGCAGGCTTGGCCTGGTGCAGGGCGACAAGGTGATTGACGTCACGCCGGTGCTGGGGCTGATCCCTGCGCAAAACTATCCGTTGCCGCAAAAGGATTTGCTGATCGAGGCCTTGCCGCAACTGCGCGGTGCGATTGAGGCCGAGGCGAAGAAGGGCGAGAGCCATGCGATCTCCAGCGTGAAGTTTGATTCGCCGGTCGCCAACCCCGGCAAGATCATCGGTGCGCCCATCAACTACAAGGCGCACGTTGAGGAAAGCAAGGCCGACGCCAATATTGGCCATGGCCGCAACATCACCTCGATTGGC
Source organism: Pseudomonadota bacterium (assembly GCA_040388905.1). Classification (GTDB taxonomy): domain Bacteria; phylum Pseudomonadota; class Gammaproteobacteria; order Burkholderiales; family Burkholderiaceae_C; genus Polaromonas. The sequence goes on along the minus strand of JAZKAY010000010.1, from coordinate 225,462 downwards.
GACTGGGGCATGTTCCTCAAGGCAGGCACCTCGCTGATCGGGTGCAGCGATGACATCGTGCTGCGTTTTCCGGAGCGCCGCAACGACCATGAAGTTGAACTCGGCATTGTGATCGGTAAGCAGGGCAACCAGATCAAGGCAGCCGATGCGATGGACTACATCGCCGGTTACTGCGTCACGCTGGACATGACCCTGCGCGGGCCCGAGTTCCAGTGTTTTCGCAAGTCCATCGATTCATATTCGGTTGCCGGCCCCTGGCTGGTCACCGCTGATGAGGTCAAGGACCCCAACAACCTTGACCTTTGGCTGACCGTCAACGGCGAGTCGCGCCAGAAGTCCAACACCAGCTTTCTGGTCTACGACATTGCGCGCCTGATCGAATTCGCATCTGCGTTTTACACGCTCATGCCGGGCGACATCATCATGACCGGCACGCCCGAAGGTGTAGGCCCCGTCAAGCCCGGCGACCTGATTGAGGCATGCGTTGAATCCATAGGGCAATTCTCTATTCGCGTTGCGCCGGCCTATGCATAACCTGCTGAAGCGGAAAATTTTTTGGTCGATGATTTTTGGTTAACTACAAGGAGACAACCCAGTGAAAAGCAAACTCTTCAACTTCACCCGTTCCATCGTGGCTGTTGCTGCGGTCGGCACGGCCATGATGGCCATGCCTGCATTTGCGCAGAACACCATCAAGATCGGCATGATTACTGACAAGGTCGGCGTTGCCAAGGCGTATGCCGAGCCGGTTGCTGCGGGCGTGACCTTTGCCGTCAAGGAACTCAATGCCAAGGGGGGCATCCTGGGCAAGCAGATCGAATTGCTGGTGGAAGACGACCAGGCCAAGCCTGATGTGTCCGCTACGGTCGCGCGCAAGCTGGTTGATGCCGGTGCCGTGTTCATCCTCTCCGTGTCACTGACGCCCGCAACACAGCAGGCCCAGTCAGTCACCAAGGAAAGCAAGACGCCGCACATGACACCGTCCAACAGCGGCGATACGCTGACAACCCAGGTAGACAACCCCAACTTCTGGCAGACCGGGCCCCTCGGTTCTACACAGATTGCAACGCTGCTGTCATATGCCAAAAACAAGAACTACAAACGTGTGGCCATCATTGGCGAGAACTCCGATCTCGGCCAGCTGACCACCAAGTTCTTCAAGGCAGGTCTTGAGAAGGCCGGTATCCAAATCGTCGCTGAAGAAATCGTGCCAGGCGGCGCCACCACCGCTGACCCGCAGATGCAGAAGGTGCGTGCTGCCAACCCTGAAGCACTGTTCATGACCGGCATCACGACCGGGCCCAACCTGCTGATCCTGAAGTCCTATCGCCAGCTCGGCATCAAGACTCCGGTGCTTGCCAACTACAACATGTCGGTGCCGGTTTACATGACGGCCGCCAAGGGTTTGATCGACGGCATCACCTTTGTGGACGCGTTTGACCCTGCCAAACCTGCAACCCAGCGCTTTGTGGAAGCCTACAAAAAAGACACGGGCACCGAGCCTTACAACCTGATCGGTTATGGCTATGACGGCGTGATGATGGTGGCTGATGCCATCACCCGTGCCGGCAGCACCGACAAGGAGAAAGTGCGCGCCGCCATGCAGGCCACCAAGAGCTTCAAGGGTGTGATGGGCAGCACGGATGCAGCTTACGGTTTTGCTGACGGCAAGCGTACAGGCTTTGACACAAACGGCATGGTCGTGCGTGTTTACGAAGGCGACAAGCAGGGCAAGGTTGTCCACGTCGGCTCCAAATAAGGCATGAGGCAGGGCTGCCTCGTGCAGCCCCGCCCATGTGAAGCGGTCATGCGGCGAACCATGCGTTCGCTGGCTGCGTATGTGACGGTTGCGCCTGGCCCGTAAAGGTTTTCGCAACCAGATTCGATACTGAACCATCAGTGATAAGGGCATCACGTGAATGATTTTCTGGAACTGGTCGTCGGTGCGCTGGCCAGTGGATGCATCTATGGGCTGGCAGCACTTTCTTACCTGCTGATCACACGCCCCACAGGCATCATCAATTTTGCAGTCGGTGAATGGTCCATGCTGGGCGCATTCGGCGGCTTTCTTTTGCTGTCGCAGGCGGGGCTGCCTTACCCGGTTGGCATGGCGATCACGCTGGCCGGCATGTTTGCAGTGGGCTGGCTGACCGAGCGGCTGACGGTGCGTCCACTGGTTGAGCGCGGTGCGCCGCCGCTGGCGCCCATCCTGGCGCTGCTGGGCATGCTGGTGGTGTTTCGTGAAATTGTTTCTCTCGGCATTGGTCCTGATCCGCAGCCGGTACCGCCGGCATTTGGTTTTGGCCGGCTGGAACTCGGGCCTGTGGCTGGTTCCTATCAGAGCTTTTTCATCATCGTGGTAACGCTGGCGGTGTTTGCCGCCGTCTGGTATTTCTTTGAACGCACTCTCGCGGGCAAGTCATTTGAGGCAGTTGCCATTGACCGGCGCGCTGCTTCGCTCATGGGCATCAACCTCCGCCGTGTCACTGCCTTTGCATTTGCTGCCAGCGGTGTGGTCGCAGGCCTGGCCGGCCTGCTTGTGGCGCCCAACGTTTCAGCGCACTACCTGATGGGCCTGCCGCTGGCGATACAGGGCTTCACTGCCCTGGTTATTGGCGGGGTTGGCCGTGTTGAGGGCGCCTTGCTGGGCGGCATCATCCTGGCCTTTGTTGAACAGCTGACAGTGCGTTACGCGCCCATCCCGCCGGGACTGGCCATGGGCGTGCCGCTGGTGCTGTTGATTCTTTTCCTGCTGCTGCGGCCCACAGGACTGTTGCGCGCGCGGGAGGCACGGGCATGAAGCAGATTCTTGGTTTTGTTGTCACCGCAGTCATCCTTTGTGCCATTGGTTTCATGCTGGGCTCTTACCAGACCGACGTTTACCGCAAGGTCCTGTTGTGGGTCACTTTGGCGCTGAGCTACAACTTTCTTTTTGGCATTGCCGGGCAGGTGGCGTTTTCGCATTTCACCTTTTATGGCATCGGCGCCTATGCCATCGTGATCCTGATCTTCCAGGTCGGCATGCCTTTGCCGCTGGCCATCCTGGCCGGTCTGGCCATCTGCATCGTCCTGGCGTTGATTGTGGCCATACCTGCAACGCGGCTTGAAGGGTTTTACCTGGCACTGGCGACGCTGGCCTTTGCGCAACTTTTTATCGTCGTGCTTGACGAGGGTGGCTCAGTGACCGGGTCTGCCGGAGGCCTGGCCAACTACCGCTTGCCCGATGTGTTCGGCAAACAGGTCAGCGGCCCCTGGTATACGGCTGTGATTGTTGTACTGATGCTTGCTACGCTGGCCATCCTCTGGCGTCTTGACCGCTCCTGGTTTGGCCGTGCCTGCCGGGCAGTGCGTGATGACTCGGAAGCTGCCAAAGCGATGGGCATCAATGTTGCACGTACCAAGATCATTGCCTACACCATCACCAGTGCGATGGCTGGCGCTGCCGGCATGGTGTACGCCTTTGTTGATAACACCGTGAATCCGCCCATCTTCGGGTTGCCGAACTCCTTCCTTCTGCTTTTCATGGTGATTGTGGGTGGCAGCGGCCGCCATGCAGGGGCCATCGTAGGTGCCGTGCTGCTTTACCTGCTGCCCCTGGTTTTGTCACCCATCATCGGGCACCACCATGCGCTGGTGTTTGGTGTCTTTATGGTGGCCGTCGTGCTGTTCCAGCCCAAGGGCGTCATAGGCCTCTGGGACTGGTTCAATACGAAGCGTCTGGCCGCTGGTAGGGGGAGCAAATCATGAGTGGCGATATATTGCTTGCCGTGCAGGGCCTGGGCAAACGCTTTGGCGGGTTGCAGGCTGTCGCTGATGTCGACCTGGAAGTGCGTGCAGGTGAAATCCTCGGCGTGATTGGCCCCAACGGTGCGGGCAAAAGTACAACTTTCAGCATGATCGCAGGCGCTCTGCCCGCGACCACCGGCAGCCTCCACTTCAATGGTGAGTCGCTGGCAGGCCTGCCGACGCATGCGATGGCGGCGCGCGGCATTGTGCGGACTTTCCAGCACAACAAACCTTTTGCCAGCATGTCTGTACGTGAGAACGTCATGGTTGGCATGCACACGCGTTTTCAGGGGTCGCTCTGGAAGGTGCTGGCCGGCACACGCGGCGCTGCCCAGGCAGAAGCTGATTCAGCCCGCCGCGCCGATGAGCTGGTGGACTTTGTCGGTCTGGGCGAGTGGCGCAATTCGGATGTGGGCACGCTGTCATTTGGTCAGGGCCGGCTGCTTGAAATTGCACGCGGCCTGGCTGCAGAACCCAGGCTGATGCTTTTTGACGAGCCTGCCGCTGGCTTGACCCCGCATGAATGTGAACGTCTGTCGGAGATTATTCGTGAGATATCAAAGCGCGGAATTGCCGTGCTGCTGATCGAACATGACATGCGCTTCCTGATGGCGCTGGCCGATCGTGTGGTGGTGCTGAACTTTGGCCGCAAGATCGCCCAGGGCACACCTGCAGAAGTGCAGGCTGACGCGGCCGTGGTGGCAGCCTATCTTGGCGATGTGGGGGCGCTTGGCGATGCTTGAACTTTCCGATCTTTGTGCGGGCTACGGCCATGGGCCTGTGGTGCAGGGTGTGAACATGCAGATCGCCCGCGGTGAAACCGTTGCACTGCTCGGCCCCAACGGTGCAGGCAAGTCGACCCTGCTGGCGGCCCTGTCTGGAACCTTGCGCGAGCGCAGCGGCAAGGTCATGATGGATGGTGAGGACCTGATGAAAATGCCGACGCATGACATCGTCGGCCATGGCCTGGTTCAGGTACCCGAGGGGCGCCGCATGTTCGCACCGATGTCGGTCGAGGACAACCTGCGCCTGGGTACGGTACGCCTGGCTGGCCGAAGTACAGCGGCCGTGCAGGAGCGCTTTGAGTATGTCTACAAGCTCTTTCCGCGTCTTGCAGAGCGCCGTCATCAGCTGACGGGCACTTTGTCGGGTGGTGAGCAGCAGATGGTGGCCATAGGCCGTGCGCTGATGTCGTCACCCCGCGTGTTGCTGCTCGATGAGCCTTTTCTTGGTCTTGCGCCCAAGGTGGTCGACGAGATTCGCCGCACGCTCAATACCTTGCGTGATGCAGGACTGACCATGGTGCTGGTGGAGCAGAAGCTGGATATTGCACTGCCGTTTACCAGCCGTGCCTACGTGATGATCAAGGGCCGTATCGCCCTCACCGAAGCCAGTGCCAGTCTCGCGGCGCGGCCGGATCTCGGCCAGCTCTATTTCAATCTTGCGCAAACCCATTCGTGAAAGAAAGGGGGCTCACATGACACAGGCATCAACACGGCTTCGGCATTCCGAAATGCCCATGACACGCGGCGTTCACCATCTGGCGCTCAATACCGATGACATGAAAATGACCATCGACTTCTACACCCGTGTGCTGGGCATGCCGCTCGTGCATGCGCTCAAGGTGCCCCCCGGCCTGGGTACTGGTACCGGCAACCGCGGCAACCCGCCATTTGAGAACCTGCGCCATTACTTCTTTGATGCTGGCGGCGACACCATGGTGGCTTTTTTTGAAATGCCCAAGGGTGCAAAAGACAAAGGTGACCGTGACGCCATCGCTGCCATGCAGCACTGCTCGTTCACGACGACCGAGGAGCGCTTCAACCAGCTGCTTGAACGGCTTAAATCTGCCGATGTGTCCATCATCGGCCCGATACCCGTGGGTGCAGGCACGTGGTCGGTTTACTTTATGGATCCCAACGGCATACGGCTGGAATTTTCATGGCAGGAAGCTGACGGCGACGACGTCAGGGTCGTCGAGCGATGGACGCAAACCCGGGACGAAGCGCTGGCTGAATTGACATCCCTGTCGAGTGACAAGGCCTGGCTTGAGCAGGTCACACAACACCTACCAACGCAGCGCGCAGCTGCATAAACAATCAAGGAGAAAACCATGGCAAGTTTTGTACCGGTCAACGGGCTCAATCACGTGGCTTACCGCTGCCGCGATGCGGAAGAGACAAGACACTTCTATGAGGACATCATGGGCCTGCCCCTGACCCATGTTGTGCGCGGCGATGTTGTCAGCACCGGCGAGCAGGGCATTTTTGCGCACCTGTTTTTTGAGATGACGGATGGCAGCTGCGTCGCGTTTTTTGACCTGGGCGACAACACTGCTGCAGAGCCTTCACCCAACACTCCGGGCTGGGTTAACCACCTCGCGTTGCAGGTGGAATCTGAAGCCAAGGTTGATGAAGCGAAGAAGCGCCTCGAGGCCGCAGGCGTGGAAGTGCTCGGCCCCAAGCTGCACGAGGGACAGTTCCGTTCGATCTACTTTTTTGATCCCAACGGCATACGTCTTGAACTCACAGTGAATACCACCAGCGCTGAAGAGCAACTGGTTTTTCGCAAGAATGCACGTGCTGCCTGCGACGAGTGGATGCGCGACAAAAAAGCCCGTCTTGGCGAAACCGCTGCAGCCTGAATTCCACGAAGGAAATTGTTGATGTCTTCGATACAGAAGTTTGAGGTCCAGGCCGAGTGGGTGCACGTCAAGTTCGCCGAAAAAACGACCTTCAAGGAGGTCTACGGTTTTGCCGGCAACCAGGGCGTGATTAACCTGGAGGGCATCCGTTACCTGCCGAAAGGCCGGCCCTCCAAAACGCTGGTGATCTACATGCACCCGGCCTCTACCTTGCAGTTGCTCCCCATGCCGCGTGCCATGGCCGAACGTGGCGTGCATGTGCTGTGCGCCGCCAGCCGCTATGCCCGCAATGACAGCGCCCTCATTATGGAAAACGTGGTGGTGGACCTTGGTGCCTATGTGCGCCACGCCAAGGAAGTCTGGGGTTACGAAAAGATCGTTATGGCAGGCTGGTCCGGTGGCGGCTCGCTGTCGCTGTTCTATCAGTCGCAGGCAGAAAATCCCAGCATCACGCACACGCCAGCGGGCGATCCCTGCAACATCATTGCGGCTGAGTTGATTCCGGCTGACGGTTTTATCTTTCAGGCGGCGCACATCTCGCGTGCCGTGGTGCTGGCCGACTGGATTGACCCGTCCGTGATCGATGAGAACGATCCTGACCGTATTGATCCGGAACTCAATCTCTACAACCCCGACATCAAGCCGCCTTATACGGCTGAATTCCTGAAGAGGTTTCGTGCAGGTCAACAGGCACGCATTCGCCGGCGCACGGACTGGGTCAAGCAGGTACTGGAAGACCTGCGCAAAAAGGGTGGACTGGAAATGGAGCGTGGTTTTGTCACGCACCGGACCATGGCGGAGCCGCGTTTCCTGGATGCGTCGATTGACCCCAATGACAGACCTATCGGCACCTGCTTCATGGGCAATCCTGAAACGGTGAACAACGGGCCTGTGGGTTCTGCGCGATTCTCAACCTTGCGTTCATGGATGTCGCAGTGGTCACCGGAAACCAATGCGCATGGTGAGAAAAGTGCTGCAGGTATTTCGGTGCCCATGCTGGCCATCGAGCACAGTGCTGATGATGCCGTGCCGCAGCCGCATACGCAGCGCATTTACGATGCGGCGGGAAGTGCCGACAAGACCATGCAGTGCATCAAGGGCGCGACGCATTATTTTGTTGGCCAGCCCGATCTGCTGGCGCTTGCGGCTACCGGCTATATCGACTGGATGGAGCAGCGGCGCCTTCTGGATTGACGCCCGCACCATTCAAGCCGGATCAGCCAGCCTTGCCGCTGGCTTTTTTACGGATCTTGACGAGCTGCTCGAGTTCGACACGTTCCTGCTCATCCTTTGCCAGGTTGTCGATCATGGTCAGCAATACCCGGCGCGTTGTCGCGAGGTCTTCTGTACTGACCTCCCGCGTACTGATGTGGTTGGTGTCTTCAGCCATCGGAACCAGGCGCTTTTTCAGTCCCCTTCCGGTCTCGGTCAGGTGCACGTAGATGTTTTTCTTGTTGGTCGGCAACTGCTTGCGCACGATGTAGCCCTGCGCTTCCATGGCTTTCATGGCGGCAAAGGTCGTGGGCTCCATCACACCAGCCCGAACGCTGAGTTCTTTTTGCGTCAGGCCATCTGATTCCCAGAGGATCCGCAAAAAACTCCAGTGCCCAAAAGGAACGCCGTACTCGGCCAGCCTGATCTGCAGGGCGCGCCTGAAGGCCCGTTCGGTGTCGCGTATGAGGTGGGCCAGGCGATCATTCGGAACCGCCTCCCTCCAGTGTCTCAGGATGTTATGTGTTTCTGTTTTCATGACCAGGTAATGCTACCTGATGATGCAGTGCTACCGGGACGCGGTTATGTGCAGCCTCGAGGATGGCCAGACAAACCTCGGTCGTGGCCCGGGCCCACTCTCCGCTGTGCAGGGGAGGCTTGCTTTCAATAACGGCCGCATGGAGTTCGTCAATGACCTCGCTTCGGGGGACAGATGGCGGCTGCAGTGGTTCAAAGCTGCGCTGCTCGTCGGCAAAAATTTCAATGCATGAGGGGGTGGGGCGCAGGTCGGCCTTCTCGCAACTCACGATAAGGTGGCCGAAATGCTGGTGAGCGGGGGGGGTGCCAGGCGGGGTGGGCTGGCCAACATACAGGCTGCCGCCATAGTTGCGGGCGGCCTTCAGTCGGGCTTCGTCGCCAGTGGTCTGCGCGGTTTGCAGGCGCTTGCGTGCGGCACCATAGTCCCGGGCTGATTTCACCTGGCCCATTTCCCCGATGTTTCCCATCAATTCGTCAGAATCGTAGTGCCCATATCCGCTGTAGGTGGCGGTTGCAAACACACCGCCTTCAAAGCCGAGCAGCGCGCTGTAGGCCCCTTCGGTGGGACGTGTGGCGTCCCATGCGCCGGTATGGGCTTGCACGGATGAGGTCAGGCCACCAGCCAGCAGGCGCACGATGTCGATCTGGTGGGTTGCCTGGCTGTGGATCACTCCTCCGCCTGCCTGGGTATCCAGCTCTTCCGGCCTGCGGGGGCGGAACAGGAAGTCGGTGAAATTCATGGCAGTGATCATTCTCACCCTGCCGTATTTGCCGCTGTCAATCAACTCCCGTGTGCGTTTGATGGGGGTGTTGAAGCTGTGGCTGTGGCCGACGACCAGGTGAACGCCTGCCTTGCGGGCCGCCTCGATCATGCGTGTGCACTCGTCGATGGACAGCGCCATGGGCTTTTCAACCAGTATGTGTTTGCCGTGTGATGCAGCAATGCATGCGTGGTCGGCATGAAACTGGTGCGGTGACGCGATGTAGACCACGTCAACGTCCTTGCTGGTACACATGGTTTCCAGCGAGTCAAAGGTGGGCGCGGCAAAGTCTTTTTCAAATTGCGTGCGGGCCGCAGCAATCGGGTCGGTTGCCCCTGTCAGGCTGACCCGGCTGTCGCCAATAAAGGTGGGCAGCATCAATGTGAAGGCGCGGCCCAGTCCCACCACGCCTATCTTCAGTTTGCGGCTTGATGCGCTCATAGGTCCAGTACAAGTTCGGCTGATTTTGCGCGCGATACGCAGACCATGATGTTGTTTTCCTTTTCCTCGTCGCTGAGCACCATGTCGCGGTGTTCCACCTCGCCCGAGAGCAATGTTGTCCTGCACGATCCGCAGGTGCCGCTTTCGCAGGAGCTTGTGATACGAATGCCGGCGCCACGAAGCGCTTCAAGAATGGATTTGCCGGCAGGAACCTGCACGGTGCCACCGCTTTTTTGCAGTCGCACATTGAAAGGTGTATTGGCCGCATAGGCGCTGGCGTCCACGCCAAAACTTTCAAAATGAACAGTGCCGGATGGCCAGTGTCCCGACATGTCAGCGACTGCATCCATCAGCCCGCGCGGGCCGCAGCAATACACATGCGCGTTCGTCGGCGTCTCGAAAACGGGCCAGAAGTCCAGCGCATTGTTGATGTCGCCGTGGTCATGATGAACCTCTACCTTGTCTGCGAATTCTGCATCTTGCAGTTCTTCAAGGAAAGCGGTGCTTTCAGGGTCCCGCGTGCAATAGATCAGCTTGAACTGGTCATTGCCCTGGGTTTTCAGGTGCCTCATCATTGAGAGGACGGGCGTGATGCCTATGCCGCCCGCAACAAACAGGAATTTGGTTGCGCGCGGGTGTAACTCGAAGTTGTTGCGCGGTGTGCTGACCGACAGCAGGTCGCCTTCATTGACGTCGTCTGCCATGCTGATGGATCCGCCACGGCCCCCCGCATCGCGTTTGACGGCGATCTGGTAGAAGTCCCGGTCGGCAGGATTGCTGCACAGGGAATAGTTACGCCTGGCACCCATGGGTACTTCTACGGTGAGGTGCGATCCTGCGGTAAATGCCGGCAGCTGCTCACCCTCTGGATGGCGCAGTTCAAACAGGTAAATACCCTCTGCCAGTTTCTTTTTCTGTGCTACCTTGAGCCTGAAGAAATCAGGTTCGGCCGGTTCGGTTGCAGCCCCGGGTTCAGGGTTAACGCTCATCGTTGTCTCCGTGAATATTCTTGACAAACCCGGTGTTCGGGGATAATCTTAGGTATCTAAGAATAATCCTGTTCAACGGCATTTGCAAGTTGTTTCGGGTAGATTTCATCTCATCCGCCTGAAGGATATGACACATGTTGACCCACGAAGAAAATCAATTGTTGTGCAGGGTTGAAGGCAAGGCGCCCATGGGCCAGCTCATGCGCCGCCACTGGACACCTGTTTGCCTGATTGAAGAAGTCAGTGAGCCCGATGGCACGCCCGTCAAGGCGCGTGTTTTCGGAGAAGACCTGGTGGTGTTTCGCGACACCAACGGCCGCGTCGGCGTGATGGATGAATACTGTCCGCACCGCCGCGTCTCGCTGGTTTTTGGCCGCAATGAAGACTGCGGCCTGCGCTGCCTGTATCACGGCTGGAAGATGGACGTCGAAGGCAACGTGCTTGAGATGGTTTCCGAGCCGGTTGCCAGTGGCTTTGCGCAGAAGGTCAAGCATCTGGCATACCCGGTTCAGGAGTGGGGCGGCTTTGTCTGGGCCTACATGGGCCCGAAAGAAACCATGCCCGAGTTCGTGCCACCGCCTTGGGCGCCTACAGCCGATGCCAAAGTGACGATTGCCAAGGCGCTGATTCCCTGCAACTGGGCGCAGATTCTTGAGGGTGCGATTGATTCGGCCCACAGCTCCAGCCTGCATTCATCCGACATGGTGCCGGCACGCGTTGAAGGCGCCGAAGCTACCGATACCAACTGGCTGCGCCCGTCGACCGACAAGGCGCCGCGCATGCAGGTTGAGCGCGGCGGCTATGGTTTCCGTTATGCGGCTATCCGCCGCCCCATCAAGAATGCTGCGGTCAACGACTACATACGCTCCACCGTGTTTGTAGCGCCTTCAGCCGTGCTGATCCCGCCAAACAACCTGTACAACGTGGCCAATATCAACGTGCCCATGGACGACACAAACACGGCGTTTTATTTCATTGCCTGGGGACACCCCGACACCACACCCGACACTGACACATGGCGCAAGTTCCTCGGTCAGCAAATCGGCCCGGACCTTGATGACAGATATGTGCCGCTGCGCAACCGTGCCAACAACTTCTGGCAGGACCGCGATGCGATGAAGGCCGGCAACTTCACCGGCATCACCGGTTTCCCGAATCAGGACATCGCCATGTGGGTCACCATGGGACCGATTGCCGACCGCACACATGAACGCCTGGGGGCCAGCGACATGGCCGTGGTGGAGTTCCGCAAACAGATGCTTGAAGCGGTACGCGCCTTCGAGTCGGGTGCTGCGGCTATCGGCACTGGAGACCAGCGTATTCCATCAAGTGTTGTGGCCTACCAGGCCATCATTCCCAAGACCAGCGACTGGCGCGCATTCTCCGGCAGTTATGTGTGGGACAAAAAAGAGCCTGCGCTGGAGCCGTCGTATTCGACCTGATCTTTTCCGGGCAGTCACCGGCTGCCTTGCCCCATCCCGGACATCACGATAAAACAACCAGGAGACAAACACATGAAAACATCACGCCGCCTTCTCACACTGGCCAGCCTCACGCTGGCGGCCGCTTCATTGCTGCCGCTTGCTGCCAGCGCCCAGGGTGCCTATCCGAACCGGCCCATCAAGTTCGTTGTGCCCTACGCTGCAGGTGGACTGCCCGACACCGTGGCGCGCATTTTTGCCCAGCGGCTGGGTGACAGGCTGGGACAGTCGGTGGTGGTGGATAACCGCCCCGGCGCCAATGGTGTTGTCGCCGCGCAGGTGCTTGCCACGTCACCCAAGGATGGCTATACCTTCCTGGTGACCGATGGATCAATGTTCTCCATCAACCCGGCCATCTATAAAAACCTGGGCTACGACTACAAGCGCGATTTCATGCCGGTATCGCTGGCAGCCCGTGCGCCGCTGTACCTTGCAGTCCACCCCAAAGTGCCCGCCAATACATTTCAGGAGTTCATCGCGCTGGCCAAGGCGAAACCGGGGACGCTGAATTACGGTTCATCCGGCATCGGCAGCACGCACCATCTCACCATGGAGGCGCTGAAAGCTTCATTGGGCCTGCAGATCACGCATGTGCCGTTCAAGGGTACAGGCCAGTCTGTTCCGGCGCTGATTGGCGGTCAGGTTGAGGTGCTGTTTTCAGCACTGCCTTCGCTTGTGGGTTTTGTAAAGGGTGGGCAGGTCAAGCTGCTGGCCAATAACGCAGCACAACGTTCCAGCCAGGAACCCAACGTGCCGGCCATCGCAGAAACCATTCCTGGCTTTGATTTCGCGCCCATCGTCGGTGTGCTTGCTGCAACAGGCACGCCTGTCAGTGCGATTGAACGCATCAGCAGCGAAATGGCGCAGATCGCAAAAATGCCGGAAGTTGTCCAGACCCTGAACAACGCCGGCATCGAGTCCATCGGCAGCGGCCCTGCTGATTACGGCAGGGCCATTGTTGGTGAAAACGACCGTCTGGCCAAAGCCATCGTTGCTTCTGGCATCAAGCCTGAATAAGCAGAGCCTTTTCTTTTTCGCTTCGTCCCTTTCTTTCCCCGTTTACATGTCAAAACTCAAACTTACCTTTGGCTGCTGGAACTACGACCGCACCCGTGCCCTGATGGACGGGAGCGTGCAACCCGATGGCATTGACCTCAATTACCTCAACATGCCGGTGGAGGAAACCTTCTTCCGGATGCTCAGGCACAAGGAGTTTGACGTGGCCGAGATGTCGCTGTCGTCATACAGCGTGTCGATGTCCAGGGACCCGCGGCCGTTTGTGGCGATACCGGTTTTCCCGTCGCGGTTTTTTCGTCATTCGTGCATTTTCGTGAATGCCAAATCCGGTATTCGCGAAGCAAAGGACCTGATCGGTAAAAAAGTCGGTAATCCCGAATACCAGATGACGGCGCCGGTGTGGATTCGCGGCATCCTGTCCGATCACTACGGCGTGCCTGTGGATAGCGTGACTTACTACACCGGTGGTGAAGAAGAGCCAGGCCGTTCCGAAAAAATCAAGCTGGACCTGCCGCCCAATATCAGAGTGCAGAGCATTGGCCCCGAGCAGACGCTGGCCCAGATGCTGCTCGATGGCGAGATTGATGCGCTGTACACGGCCCGCATGCCGTCCAGCTTTCTCAAGGGTGGTGGCAAGGTCAAGCGCCTGTTTGAAGACTACGAACAGGTCGAGCGCAATTACTTCAAGGAGACGAAGATTTTCCCCATCATGCACACGGTGGCCATTCGCCGCGATGTGTACGAGGCCAACCGCTGGGTGGCGCGCTCCATGATGAAGGCGCTGGAGGAATCGCAAAAGCGCACTTATGAGGATCTCTATGAGACGGCCGCGCTCAAGGCCATGCTGCCGTGGCTGACATCACATGTCGAGCAGGTCAAACGTGAGATGGGTGAGGACTTCTGGCCCTACGGTTTCGAGAAAAATGAAGAAACCCTGCGCACCTTCCTGCGCTACCACTTTGAGCAGGGGCTTTCAAAACGCCTGCTCACACCCGAAGAACTGTTTGCCCCCGAGGCGCTGGAAGCCTTCAAGATCTGACCCCGCTGGCAACCACGTACAGGGCAAACAGGGATGTCTGACGCGGTGCTGGGGTATTCACTGGCGGTCGCTGCACTGCTGTTTTTCACCTCCGGCATTCTCGTCACGAAGGTGGCATCCAGGCGCATAGATCTGGGTCTTGGCTTTCTGGTGGCGACCACCGTCAATGTGGTTTTTGCAGGACTCGCGTTCCTTGTACAGCTTTGCCTGCGTACTGGAACCCCGGGCTGGAACGCGCATGCCTTCTGGATGTTTCTGGGTGCGGGTGTTTTTACGACTTATTTTGGGCGCTGGTTTTTTTATGAAGCGGTGATCCGCTTTGGCCCTGCAAAGGCCAGCATCTTCCAGATCAGCAGCCCCCTGTTTACCGCATTGATGGCCTGGCTGCTGATGGGCGAACGTTTGAGCCCGCTGGTGGTGCTGGGCATCGTGGTCACGGTACTCGGGCTGATGCTGGTGAGTTATACGCCAGGCTCTTTCCAGCGAAAAGGTCCTGCTGCTGTTGCAGTTGGGGAGGTGACAGCAGGCTTGATGCCAAAGTCCATTCTTGTGCTGGGTCTGGGCAGTGCGCTGGCTTACGCTGTGGGCAACTTTCTCAGGGGTTGGGGCGTTCGCGAATGGAACGAACCCGTGCTGGGCGGTTTTCTTGGTGCAAGCTGCGGCCTGTTGCTGCACCTGGCCTTCACCCCCGCCAAAATGCAGTTGCTGCAGCGCTTCAAAACGGCAAGCCGCAGCGGTGTGTGGCTTTATGCGGCGCTGGGTGTGTGCACGATCTCCGGTCAGATTCTCGGCATCGCCGCGATGCGTTACATACCGCTGTCGATTGCCACACTGCTCACGCTGTGTACCCCCATACTTGTGTTTCCGCTGAGTTACCTGTTGTTCAAAAACAGGGACGACATGACACCCACCGTCCTGGCGGGAAGCGGTCTGGCGCTGCTGGGCATCTTCATCATCGTGATGCGATAAAGTCAGTCACCGCCAACGGCGGACCGGAGCCAGGCGCATGGACCATACGCAAAAGATTCTTCGCAGGGACTATGCATCGGCCGCAGAGGCCATGGAGATTCTCAACGTTCGCGCGCAGACGCTGTATGCCTATGTCAGCCGCGGCTGGATACACAGCATCGCCCAGAAGGGCCTGAAAGAAAAACTCTACCTGCGCGAGGATATCGCGCGCGTTGAAATGCGTTCGCTGGCCCGCTCTGGCCATGGCGCCGTGGCGGCATCGGCCATGAACTGGGGTGAGCCGATTCTCCCCACCTCGATTACCGAGATTACGCCTGACGGGCCCCGTTACCGCGGCTGGCTGGCTGCAGATCTGGTCCGTTCGAGTGCGTCTTTCGAGGCCGTTGCGGAGTTGCTCTGGACCGGCGAACTCGACACACGCACAGGCGCCTGGCCGGTGCGCAAACCGTCGTCGGAGATGGTCAACCTCGCGCAGACACTGGCATCCTTGCGTGCAGGCGACAACGTGCTCGAATCGTTTTCGCTGGTGGTTTTACTGCTGGGCATGCGGCGCGGCTCTGTGCCTGACCGGCTTTCGCAAGGACAGACCCTGCCTGCAGCACGCGAGATCATGCAAACCGTGGTGGCTTGCTGCGGCTTTGCGGGCCTGACAAAAAAGTACCGGCCCATGCAGAAGGACCAGTCCATCGTGGCGGGTCTGATACATGCGCTCGCCGTTCCTGCCAGTGCAGAGAACAGTGAAGCCCTGCGCGCCATCCTGATCCTGATGGCAGACCACGAATTGCCACCAGGGACCTTGAGTGCACGTGTGGTCGCTTCGGCCGGCGGCACGCTGCACAGCTGCCTTTCAGCGGCGCTTTGTGCGACGTCTGGTGTTGATGTTGGCCGCATGTATGAGCGCATAGAGGATTTCCTGGGACAGCCGGGCAGCAAGGCGGTGCTTGTGAAAAGGGCGGGTCAGCTTCACGCCAGGGGCCTGAGCGTGCCGGGCTTCGGCCACCCGCTTTATCCCAAGGGCGATCCACGCGCGGCCCAGTTACTCGACATTGCCCGCAAGCGTAGCCAGCAGACCCGCCAGACGCGCGCAATCTTTCAGTTCGTCGATGAAATGCAGGCTGCCAGCGGCCTGTTGCCACGCCAGGAGTTTGCGCTCGTCGTTCTCGCGCGCGCCATGGAGCTGCCTTCACAAGCACCAGCCGCGTTGTTTGCACTGGGCCGACTCGCCGGCTGGGTCGCCCACGTCCAGGAACAGCGCGCAGCCGGCACCCTGCTGCGGCCCCGTGCCAAGTTTGTAGAGCCTGCGCCCGGCAAACTCGTGTAAAGCTTCAGCCCAGGGGCAGAGAGCCACACGCAGTGGGCGAACGTGGGGGCCTCCAGTTTCCCGCCGGGCCGCCCCAAGGGAAATTAGCCCCCTCGGGGGGCAGAGAGCCACACGCAGTGGGCGAACGTGGGGGCCTCCAGTTTCCCGCCGGGCCGCCCCAAGGGAAATTAGCCCCCTCGGGGGGCAGAGAGCCACACGCAGTGGGCGAACGTGGGGGCCTTTCTCTTGCAAACTCAAGCCGTGGAACCGGCTTTGCCGGGCCACAGGCGGGCGGCCCCCTCGGGGGGCAGGAAGTTACACGAAGTGAACGACCGTGGGGGCCACATTCACATTGATTCAAAGTTCAAGATTGAATCAATACGGGGTATTCACTAGGATGCCAGCGTGTGCCCATAAATCAAGGAGACAAGACATGACCATCAATCGCCGCCAATCATTGGTCGCGGGCTCTGCGCTGGCCGCAGGTGCCCTTCTCACAAGTCCGTTTGCACTCGCGCAGGCCGACTACCCGAACAAGCCCATACGCATCGTTGTTCCGCTGCCGCCGGGCGGCTCCAACGACGTTCTGGCCCGTGTGTTGGGCCAGAAGATGTCCGAGTCCTTCGGGCAGCCCGTGATTGTCGAAAACAAGCCGGGTGCGGCGGGCAACATCTCCACCGAGTACATGGCCAAGACCGAAGGCGATGGTTACACGATTGCCATCGCCCCCAACCAGACCGTGTCGGTCAACCCGGTGCTGTACCCCAGGCTGCCATTCAATGTGAGCAAGGACCTCCAGGGCATCAGCCTGCTGGGCCGGGTGCCCATGGTGCTGGTGGTGTCGTCCAATGTGACGGCCAAAAATGTGGACCAGCTGATCACGCAACTCAAGGCAAGGCCTGATCGCCTCACCTATGCGTCAGCAGGTTCAGGCAGCCCACAGCATATGGCAGCCGAGGTGTTCAAGTCCATGACGGGCACGCGCATCACGCAGATTCCGTACAAGGGCTCTGCGCCGGCCATGATCGATGTACTGGGCGGTGTGGTCGACATCATGTTCTGCCCGCTCAACACAGCGCTTCCGCATATCCGCAGCGGCAAGATTCGCGCCCTCGGCACCACGGGCACCAGGCGTGTGACGCTGCTGCCGGGCGTGCCGACGATTGCAGAGACGGTGCCCAAATACGAAAGCGACATCTGGATAGGCATGATCGCGTCCCGCAAGACACCGCCCGCCATCATCAACAAGCTCAATGCTGAGCTGCGCCGCGCGCTGGCCAACCCGGATGTCCAGAACAAGCTGGCCGAGCAGGGCATCTTTGCCGAGAGCAGCACGGCAGCAGACTTCGACAAATTGATTACCGCTGACCAGAAGCGCTGGGCTGCTGTGATCAAGGCCGCCAACATCGTTCCTGAATAAGTATGTGGCCCCACGCTGGTTTTTGGGGTGAGAGCCCAAATTCGCCAGGCCTGCGGCTTGCCCGAAGGGTGCGGTGCGTCGCACCGCAGCGAAATTGGCGTCTGACCCCAATAGCCAGCTTCCCCCCGAGGGGGCTGGCCTTGCCTGGGGCGGCCCGGCGCTGCGGCCGCTGCCTCCACGTTCGCTCGCTGCCTGTCCGTTCGCCCTGAGCCTGTCGAAGGATGTACCCTGAACGACTTCATATCCCGCTGACTTTTAGGCTTTACAGATTTTTAATCCCTGGACTTTCATGACTGACCTTTCCAAACCGCCCCTGCATGCCACACCGGTGGTACGCCGCGATATACCCCAGCCTTCCTCACCTGACGAGACCGTCTGGGGCAGCGATGCCATTGCCGACATGATGCGGGCGATGGATATTCCTTATGTGCTGCTCAATCCGGGGGCGAGCTTTCGTGGCCTCCATGACAGCCTGGTCAATCACCTCGGCAATGAGAAGCCGCAGATGATCGTTGTGCTGCATGAAGAGCATGCCGTCGCCATCGCACAGGGTTACGCCAAGGTCACCGGCAAGCCGCTGTGCGCCATCCTGCACAGCAATGTGGGTTTGATGCATGGATCCATGGGCATTTTTGACGCATGGACTGACCGCATGCCTGTCATCGTGCTGGGCGCGACCGGCCCTGTCGATGCTGCCAAACGCCGCCCCTGGATCGACTGGATTCACACGGCACAAGACCAGGCCGCGCTGATCCGCCACTTCATCAAATGGGATGCACAGCCCGCCTCAATACCCGCCGCGCAGGAAGC
Source organism: Pseudomonadota bacterium (assembly GCA_040388905.1). Lineage (GTDB taxonomy): Bacteria > Pseudomonadota > Gammaproteobacteria > Burkholderiales > Burkholderiaceae_C > Polaromonas. Next base: position 207,056 of record JAZKAY010000010.1, on the reverse strand, counting down.
CCTACTGCGCGCCCTGCAAATCGCCACCACCGCGCCGCAGGGCCCGGTCTATGTCTGTTTTGATGCGGCGCTGCAGGAATCAAAACTCGATGCGCGACCCAAACTGCCGGATTACGCACGCTACAAACCTGCACCTCCTGCCCGGCCTTCGGATGAATCCATTGACGAGGCTGCGCAACTCCTGTCGAATGCACGCCGCCCGGTGATACTGATGGGCCGCGTCTCGCGCAGCGAAGAGGGCTGGGCAGACCGTATCAGGCTGGCGGAAAAGCTCAATGCCGAGGTGCTGACTGACCTGAAAGTGGGGGCGGCCTTCCCGACCACGCACCCCCTGTATGCAGCGCCTGCAGGCACGTTCCTGACCCCCGGTGCCATGGCAGTGCTGAAAGATGCTGACGTGGTGCTCAGCCTGGACTTCACTGACCTGGCCGGCACGCTCAAGCAGGCCTGGGGCAACGAGACCATTGGCAGCAAGATCATCAATGTGTCGGTCGACCAGTATGTGCACAACGGATGGAGCATGGACCATCAGGGCCTGCCGCCCATGGATATTTACATGATGTGCGAACCCGAGCCGGCGGTGAAGCTGCTGGTTGAACGCGTCAAACCCCGCGAGCAGGTAGCGCATTCGCGGTTGCCGATACCGGCCGTGCCAGACTTGATCCAGGGCGCGCCGTTGACCGTACCCATGCTGTCAAAGGCTTTGAAGGCAGCAGTCAAGGGCCTGACGGTCAGCCTCATTCGCGCACCGCTCAGCTGGAGTGGCGAGATGTGGGACATTGAACACCCGCTGGACTACCTGGGCTACGAAGGCGGCGGCGGCGTAGGCGCAGGTCCGGGCGTTTCCATAGGCGCGGCACTTGCCCTCAAGGGCACGGACCGCCTTCCGGTTGCCGTGATGGGCGACGGCGACTACATGATGGGCGTGAACGCGCTGTGGACGGCATCGAATGCGCAGATCCCGCTGCTCATCATTGTCGTCAACAACCGCTCCTTCTTCAACGATGAAGTACACCAGGAACGCGTCGCGCGCCAGCGTGGCCGGCCGATAGAAAATAAATGGATTGGCCAGCGCATCAGCAACCCCGCGCCCGACCTTGCCATGATGGCCAGGGGGCAGGGCATGGAAGGCATAGGCCCCATTGAAACCGGTGCAGAGCTTGAGAAGGCCCTGGCAGAGGCCATCAGGGTTGTGCAGGGCGGCAAAGCCATCGTGCTGGACGTCATCGTCTCTGCAGGCTACAGCGCTGCCATGACGGCCGGGCTGACACGTTCAGAATAGTTCCTTGTTTCAGCGGGCGTGAGAGATGCGTCCGGTATGGCTTTCATCATCTCGCCGAAAATCTCAACAAATGAGAAGCCCGTTTGCGGCAGGCGGGACTTTTCCGGGATGATGCGACGGGAGACTTTTCCTTTATCACCAGCTTATTAAAAGATCGGTAACCATGCGTGCACACGAAATCCCGCCCGGCATTTTGCCGACCCAAAAAGGCCTTTATTACGGCGGTGCCTGGCACGCCCCCAAAGCTGGCGTTTACGCCGACACCATCAACCCGACCTACAACGAAGCCATCACCACTGCGCCGGTTGCAGATGCTTCGGACGTTGATGCAGCGGTCAAGGCGGCCCACGCGGCCTTCCCCTCATGGGCTGCCACGCCACCGGTGGAGCGTGGTCGCTACCTGCGCAAGGCGGCTGCCGTGCTGCGGGCGCATGCAGAGCCGCTGGCACAACTTGACTCGCTGAATAACGGGAACCCGGTCACGGCGCTATCGATGGATGCAGGCTTTGCTGCAGACTGCCTGGAGTATTTCGCAGGACTGGCCACCGAGATCAAGGGTGAGACCATTCCCATGGGCGATGGCAACTTCAACTACACCCTGCAGGAGCCGCTGGGCGTGGTCGCGCGCATCGTGGCCTACAACCATCCCTTCATGTTCGCGGCGGCTCGCCTTGCTGCGCCGCTGGCAGCCGGTAACACGGTAGTGGTGAAATCGCCTGACCAGGCTCCCCTGTCCGTCATCCGGCTGGCCGAGCTGGTGGGCGACATCTTCCCGCCCGGTGTGGCCAACTTTTTGTGCGGCGGCCGAGCGTGTGGCGACGCCATGGGCCGGCACCCGCTGGTGCAAAAGATAACCCTGATAGGTGGCGTGCCGACCGGCAAGGCCGTGATGAAAACCGCGTCCGACAACCTCAAACCCGTGCTGCTTGAACTGGGCGGCAAGAACGCATTGGTGGCTTACCCCGATGCCGACATCGACAAGCTTGTCAACGGCATCATAGGCGGCATGAACTTCACCTGGTCGGGCCAGAGCTGCGGTTCGACCAGCCGTGTCTTCCTGCACGAATCCATCCATGACCAGGTGCTGGAGAAAGTCGTCAAGCTGCTGCCCGAACGGCACAAGCCCGGCATTCCCACCGATCCTAAAACCACCATGGGTTCGCTGGTCAGCCAGGCCCAGCTTGACAAGGTCAAGCGTTATGTGGCCTTGGGCATTGAAGATGGCGGCCGCCTGGTATGCGGCGGCAAACAGCCTGATGATGCAGCGCTCAAGAACGGCTTCTTTTACGAGGCCACTGTCTTCGCCGACATGAAGCCGCACATGCGCCTGGCTCAGGAAGAAGTCTTCGGCCCGGTGATGTCGGTCTTCAAATGGAGCGATGAAGAAGAGTTGTGGGGTGCCGTGAACGGTGTGGACTTCGGTTTGACAGGATCGATCTGGACCCAAAACCTCAACACCGCGCACCGCGCTGCAAAACGCATACACACCGGCTATGTCTGGATAAACAACTCAAGCCAGCACTTCATGGGCGCGCCCTTTGGCGGCGTCAAGCAGTCGGGCATCGGCCGCGAGGAATGTTTTGCCGAATTGCTTGAGTTCACGTACACCAAGAACGTCAACCTGAAGCTGGGCTGAGCTGCAGGGTATTGCCCGGGCATAGATGGCACAGCCATCTATGCCCGGGCAATGCCTGCATTCACGAGCCTGGTTCTATTGACAATTTCTCCAGTATCTTCGCGTCCAGCACTTCAATACTGGCACGTGACAGCCTGATGGCTCCGGCCTCCTGTATTTTGCTCAGCGCGTGGGTGACTGAAACCCTGGTACGCCCTGTGGCCGCGGCCATGGACTGATGGGTCATCCTGATCAGCTTGTCCGGCTGGGATTCATGCACTTCCTGAAAGATGGCGAGAAGCAATGATGCAATTTGCCCGACCGTATCCCTGAAAGTCGCATATTGAAGCTGCTCAATGATGGTCGACAACTTTGCGTAAGACTTTGACAGGACAAGCATCGCAAAGTCCGGGTTTTCAGCGCATGCCTGCCTGAATGCTGAATGCGAGATTCGTTTGACCTTGCAGTGCCCCATGGCGTGGGCCTGAATGCCATCCGGGTGTTCTCCCTGCGACCAGAAAAAGAAGCCCTCGCCGATGAGGTTACCTGGACGGGCATAAAACATCAGGCGTTCGGCGCCCCTGGCACTTGAAATTGAAACCCGGGCGGCACCTTCGGTGATCAGGAAGAAGGAATTCTTTGTATTGTGTTCCCCGCATATCAGGTCGCCATCTGCAAACTCATAAGTCTGGTCTTCAAAAAAGCTGGTTTCAATGGGGTTTGGTTCAAACTTCAAGTAGGGCTGCATTTTGTCTACCTCGCGGTCTCGAAAAATGAGACGGTTGCCGATAACTTTCGTGCGCAATGTTAAGTCCTATACAGACTTGCGCGCTTGCGAAGACGAAGATGGCATCGCCGGTGCGCGGTTCTGCTGCTGGTGCCCGTTGAGTGTGAAGGGCACCGATTGCCGATACCGCAGCGGCTCATGACATTTATCAGAACCAGGAGACAACATGAACTTGACCCGACGAATGATCGCCTTGGGCGCATCCCTGTTACTCCTCGCATCGGCGATTGGCCAGACATCAGGCCAGGCATCTGACTACCCAAAGCGACCGGTGAAAATCATCGTGCCCTATGGTCCCGGTTCTGCGGCTGACGTGGTCGCCCGCCTGCTGGGAGAAGGGCTGTCACAAATCTGGGGCCAGACAGTGACCGTTGAAAACAGGCCGGGCGCGTCGGGTGTGATTGGTGTCCAGACGCTGCTTCGAAGCCCCAATGACGGGCACGACTTCTTCTTTGGCGACATCGGAAGCCTGGGCCTGAACCCGCTTTATTTCAAGAAGCTGCCGTACTCGCCTGGCAGGGATCTGGTTTCTGTGGTGGATATTTTCCATGCGCCACTTGTCGTGTACGTGTCGAAAGATTCACCTTATAAAACCGTCGGCGAACTCATTGCCGCTGCAAGAAAGTCACCGGGAAAGTTGACCTTCGCTACGCCTGGCGCAGGCGGGCCCATGTGGATTGGGGCAGAACAGCTGGGCGTGAAGGCTGGAACAAAGCTGCTTCATGTGCCATTCAAGGAAATGGGCCCGTTGCTGACCGCCGTCGCTACAGGCGAAGTCGACCTGATGGTGACAAGTGCCGCAACCGCGCGCCCGGTACTCGACCGTCTGCGGCCACTGGCTGTGACTGATAGCGGCCGGCTGGCGGAACTGCCGGCCATTCCTACGGTCCAGGAGGCCATGAACCTTGATGTTCAGGTGGTCGCATGGGCCATGCTCGTTGCAGCCAGGGGTACGCCCAGAAGAATTGTTGAAAAGGTCAGGGCGGACGCATTGACCGCCATGAAGAAGCCCGAGTTTTCAGGCAAAACAAAATTGTTCGGCCTGAACCCGAGCAAGGAGATGACTGTTGACCAGCTTGACGCATTCATCGTGTCAGAGTCAGAAAAATACGCGCCGGCAGTGAAGGCTTCAGGGGTCAGCAACGAGTAATTCAGGTCAAACAGCCTGAACAAAAATTTGAATGGATGAAATAAAAATGAACGATGCAGCGGGAATGTCGGATTTTGATTTCAGGGCGAAACAATCGATCTGGAACAGCCGGAAAGCGCGTTTGAATTGGGACACCTTTTGCAGGCATGCGGTGGCAGAGTGGAACGTGGACATTGAAGGCACGATGGCCACCGTTTCAAAAGACAAACCGTTCCAGGTTTTTTATGGAACCGGCTATGAGGTGCATGGCTTTGACAATGTGCGCGCCTTTTATGAAGAGCGCATGCGCACATTCCAGGGCCAGGGTTTTTATGCTGATGATTTCCTGGTCAACGACGATGTGATGGTGGCCAGGGGATGGTTCAAGGGAAGCCCCAGGGGGTTCTTCTTCGGTGCCCAGGCCAGCGGAAAACCGATGTTGTTCAGACTCACGCTGTGGGTGGACTTCGATGCCGATGGGCTGGTGAGGGGGGAGTCCGCCTATTTTGACGGCAAGGAGTTTGCGCGCCAGGCTGAGCATGGCTACGAACCGCTGGCAGGCGGCGATCAGAAATCCTGAAGTCAATTGATGAATATGAACATTTCAGAAAAGCGTGTGAAGGTCGCCATCATCGGTTCCGGCCTTGGCGGCCTTGCGATTGCTGCGCAGATAAAAAGCGGCGTGACCACAGACATGGTGGTTTTTGAGAAAGGCGATGACCTGGGCGGGGTGTGGCGGGTCAATCGTTACCCCAATGCAGCCTGTGATACGCCGGTGGAAATGTACGCCATGACCTTCTTCAGCAAATACAACTGGAGCAGCAATTTTGCGCCGTGGCATGAAATTCTTGACTATGCCAACGAGCTTGCTGCCCATTACGAGCTGCGCGAGAACATAAGGTTTAACTCTCTCGTAACGTCCGCAGTGTGGTCGGGCGAGCTCAATCGCTGGCGCATCACCCTGGCCAACGGAGACATCTGGAACGCAGAATTCCTGATATGGGCCGGCGGGCTCTTCAGCCAGCCCCTGATACCCAGCCTGCCTGGCATTGATTTGTTTAACGGGCAAATCATCCACACGGCGAACTGGGACCCGGATATCGATCTTTCGGGGAAGAGGGTTGCACTTGTAGGCAGCGGCGCGTCCTCGATTCAGGTTCTTCCATATGCTGCCCAACATGCGGACCATGTCCATGCCTTTATACGCACGCCGTCGTATGTGATGCCAAAACCTGAAGAGTCTTATGGCAAAAAGGAGTGGGAGAACTTTCAAAGCCAACCTGAGCTTCAGGCTGAAAAACGCAGGAAGTGGGTTGATTTTTTTGAAGAAGCGGCAATGTCCCGCTTCCCTATGGACGAGGGGGCTATTGCCCAGGTCGAGCAAGCATGGAAAACATACCTTGAGCAGGAAGTGGCTGACGAGTCCCTGCGCAAGATATTGACCCCGGATTACCGCTTTGGTTGCAAGCGGCCCCTGGTCAGCAACGCTTATTACCAGTCATTCAGCCAACCCCATGTTGAAGCTGTGGCTGGCGGCGTGACTGCATTTTTTGAGGGGGGTGTCATCGGACCCGGGGGGCAGGCATACGCCGTTGACATGGTGATTCTGGCGACGGGATTCAAGACGTCAAAAATGCTGGGCGAGCTCAATGTTGTTGGGCGTACAGGTCAATCGCTATCTGCAGTCTGGGGTGAAAGGCCTGAGGCATTCCTTGGAATGTTGATGAAGGGATTCCCGAACTTCTTCATGGTGGGCGGCCCCAATGCGACGGCTGCATCGCTGTCCTCAATGGTGGAGGCGCAGGCAGAATACATCAGGCAATGCATCAGGAAGGTTGACTCTATGGGCGTCCGGAGCATTGAAGTGCGGCCGGAAGTCCAGGACGCATTCAATGAACAGATCGAGCGCTGGGGAAACGCCAGCGTCATGGTGAAAGGCGGTTGCGAGAGCTATTACAGGGCCGGCGGTGACGGCGGCGTTTTTACGCATTGGCCGAACACGGTTGCAAGTTATGTCCATGCCACCCGTGAAATGAATAGCGGGGATTTTTATTTGGGACGCTAGACTGGCTGGTGCAGCACACGCGAGCCAAGCGTGGAAGGCGCTGCATTTGAAAGGCCGTGATCATGATTGACAGCACCCCTCTCCTGCCCCCCGATGCCCGTCCAGACGCGGACAGCGACTACCTTGGGTTCTCCATGGTCAAACGCCGAAACTTCCTGGCTGCGGCGGCCATGGCGACGGCCGGTGGCATGGGGGCGGCTGGCGCACAGGCGGCCGACCCGCTGGCAGATCCGCCTGTACGCCTGGGCGGTGCGCGGGGCGTGACTTCGGTCATCACCGACCAGGACAGGGTTTACATGCGCGAAGCCATACGCGTCATGCGCCAGGTCGGCGTGATCGATCGAAGCTCGTTTCCGTTTGGTGCGGTCATCGTCAGGGATGGCAAAGTCATCGCCACATCCGGCAACACCGTGTGGAAAGACCGTGACCCGACAGCACATGCCGAGGTCAATGCCATCCGTGAAGCCTGCCGCGTTGCCGGCTCCATCGAGCTGCCAGGCGCCATCCTTTACACCAGCTGTGAATGCTGCCCGATGTGCTACGCGGCAGCCTACTTCGCGCGCATCGACAAGATTTTCTACGCCGCAGGCTGGCGCGATTCCGGCTGGCCCGAAAACAACTTCAACGTCTACGATGACATGACAAGGCCTTACCCACAGCGGGTGCTGGCGCCCCAGCAAATGCTGCAGGAAGAAGGCAAGGCCGTCTGGGACGAATTTCGCAAATTGCCGGAGAAGCGCTAGCCGTGCGGGTGGCATTTTGCTATATTTTTGGTAGCTGCTCACGCACGCATCTAAAGGGCTGCAGACGGTTTTGGCATCTAAAATGAGCTGTTTTTGGCCTTTTCAGGCCTGCCGGACGACTTTTAGAGTCCCATGAAAGCCAAAAAGGCCAAATGTTAACCTGGAAGTTAACATTTGGCCCTTTTGACTGGCTTCAGCGGTTTTCACCGACTGCCAGTTACCCGTCTTTCCGTTAGCGCACTTCCCGTATGGTTTTGACCGTCGCCGAGAAGCCTGCCGTGCAATAAGCAGGGCGGTTGCCGGCGCTCATGCAATCAGCTTCTTCTGCGTGGGCAGACCGGCTGACGGCCAGCGCCAGTGCCTGCATGCCTATGGGCGAGACGGCCAGATCCAGGAAGGGCCCCGCCTCCTGCCCGACCAGCTGGCCTATGTCGCGCTGGTTCCTTGAAAAGACCACCATCAGTCGGTTGTTGCCTTCGGGGCCGCCAGCCACCAAGGGCCAGCTCGGGCGGGGCAGGTTCAGCGATTGCCCGGTGCTGACGCGGTTGTCGCGGTCACTGGTGTTGGGGAACAGCATGACCGCATTCTTGCCGTCACCGGTCGCCTGAAAAACGTAGATGTAGCCGTCGGCCGGGGCCTGCACCTTCATCTGCAGGTTCTCCCTGTCAATCTTCAGGGTGGAGGGCGCCTCCACCAGCAAGGGCAGGGCCTTGTCGCTGCGCTCTGCAATGGCGTCAAAGGCCTGCTGGGGGTTATAGACCTGCGGCCAGCCCTGCGATGTCAACGCGCTGCTGAGGTAGGCCGACTTGGCGGCGGCAGGACGGTTGGCCAGCGTGCCCTGGGCAGCGCTGCTGAGCAGTTGCTCCTTGAACGCGGCGCTGAGGTCGCCTTTGACAGGCCGGTAGCTGAGGTCGCCGGTGATGGTCATGTTGTGCGGCTTGAACTGGGTGTTGCCTGCCAGCGCGAGGTTGATGCCTTCCTGCGCACACGCACGAAGTTCGTCCACCGTCTGTGAGCGGCCCCGGCCGGTGGCCATGCAGCGCAGAAAGCTGGACGTGGCCAGCCCGCCGCTTTGCTCATCGTCAAGTGACACCTCATTGAAGCGGGCAGCAGCGGCGTAGATGTACTTGTTGCCGACTGCGCGTGTGCCGCCGGGCGGGGTGCGCAGCATGTTGGCGACCTCGGCGCAGTTGGAGCCATCGGCACGCGCCACAAATTTGGGCGTAAACCGCTGCTGGCCGCCAACGGCGCGCGTGGCGGTGAGGCCGCCGGAGTGACAGGCGTCGAAAAATACAAAGAGGTTGTCAGTGATGCGGGACAGGGGGCGCAGCAGTTCAGCCATCTCGGCACTGCTGAACAGGGCCTGGTCATAGGTGATCAGGCCTTCCAGGCAACTGCCGGGTTTGGCGGGGTCCGCCGTGCGGCCGCCGTGGCCGCTGTAATAAATCAGGACCGGTTCATCAGGCTTGATGTCCTTGGCGAGCTGGGCCAGCGTGGCGCTCATGGCCGCCTTGGTGACCTGCCTGTCACGGTAGATGCTGACCCTGTCCTGCGATATGCCCATCAGCTGCGCCATGGCGACGGCGCTGTCCATGTCGCGCGGCACACCCTTGAGGTCGCGTATGCCGGTATTGGGTGCGTATTGCGAGATGCCGAACACCACGGCATGCCCGGTGTTGGTGAGGGGTGGGGCCTCAGGTGCAGGTGCGATGAGCGCCTGCAGTGCGCTTAAAAAATTGGGCGCGGATGGTGACGGCGCAGCAGGTGCCGCCGAAACCTGGGCGGCGACGGGCGCCGGTGCGGGTGTTGCTGCCGGTACTGCGGCTGTTGTTGCCGGGGGTGGAGGTGGGGCCGGATTGTCGATTTTTTCAATCACGATGCGGTTCATCCAGCCTTCCTTGCCCTGGTAGCGCACCTTCCACCAGATGCCGTCACGCGCCAGGAACTCCACCTTCTCGCCGCGTGATACCGAGCCCAGCGAGGTGGAGGAAAAGCTGGCCTCGCTGTACATGTCGCCACCCGGCCAGCGAACCGTACCGTACTCCTTTGCGGGCGCCTGGGCCTGCGTCAGCACGGGCACTGCCAAGGCGATGACAAGCGCGGCCAGCAGGCCGCGCCAGATGGGAGATTTAGGGTATTGCATAGACGTTGACATCCTTTCCGAAGTTCATCAGCAGGGGTTCCTGGTTCAGCCTGATTTTTTGTGACAGCGCCATGGTTTCGCGGCGGGCATATTCGCCCAGTTCCTTCACCGTCACGATGCGGTCTGCATTTTTGTCGGCGACACCGGTGCGCAGGCCCTTGAGCAGCGTGTGGGTAAAGAGGCCGTTGCCTTCATAGCCGTCGAGTGCTTCTTCGGTAGCGCTGGCGGAAGCAAAAATATGCAGCCCCATGTTGCGCGCCAGCACGGCCAGGCGCGCGTCGTAGAGGCCACGCACCAGCGAACTTGCACCGCCGGCATGGCAGGTGTCAAGGATGACGAGCTGGTTGAAGGCCTTGATGCGGCGCGTGGACTCAAGAATGTCGCTGGTCGAAAAAAGGCTTTCTTCGCGTTCCTTGCCGTCCCAGTCCTGCAGCACGATGCCGTAAGCAGCGTTGTTGTCCAGCGTGCCGTGGCTGGCCACATACCAGACGAGGATGTCGTTGGAGCGAACCTCGCGCTGCAGGTCGGCAAGGGCGGCGTCCAGGCCCGCGCGCGTGGCCTGCTGGTTCTGCACAATGCGCACCACCACGGGCGAATCACGGTAGGTGGCGCCCAGCCGCTCGCGGAAGGCGTTGGCCACATCTGTCGAGTCCTTGACGCCATTGGCCAGCGTTGGTGCCGCATTGGCATTTTTGAAGACGTCGATGCCGACAGCCAGTACAAAGATGCGCGGCGCTGCCGCAGTGCCTGCCGCCTGCACGGTACGCGTCAAGGGCCGGGCATTGAGGTTGCCAGCGCCGTTAAAGCCGACGACCGAGAAGACGTTTTCTCCAGGCACCAGTTCCACCTCGACCTGGCCGTCAAGTTGCTGCAGCACTTTGGGGGCACTGGCCGGGTCCTGCTGTGCCTGTACGGCCAGGCGCAACGCGCGGGTGACGGCTTGCTCTGCGCGTGCGGGACTCTGCTTTTGCGCCGTGATCTCGGGGCCCGGTGCTGAGGCGATTGCAGGACGGGATGCCAGCCCGGAGCGAATGACAGCACGGTTGAACACTTCCAGCAGCTTGCCGTTGTGAAGCACGCGGACTTCGCCCACGCCGCCGCCCTGCGTATCGGCACGAAAATCCAGCCTGATTTTTTGTCCGGCGGTTAGCGGCCCTTCGGGCAGCCGCAATGCCATTGCGGGTGGCGGCTGCCGCAGCGCGTCCGGCAGCGTCACGGTAATCAGCGGCGCGATAGGCTGGCCTCCCAGCCTGCGTTCGACGATATCAGGCCGGTAAAACACGTCATAGAACTGGTCGATGCCGTAGACCTTGCCGTCCATGCGCACATTCACCCAGCGGTCACCCTCCTGTGACGCGACGAAGTAGCCCTCAGGCGTGATGGTGATCCACTCATCATTGTCAAAGCGGATCATGCGGGCAATCTCACCGCCGTCCGTGCCTGACAGCAGGCGTATGGCGCCGTCCACTGAACCGGCTGCCAGTCTTTTGTCGCCCGCCATGAATGTCAGGAGGTGAGGGCTGGGTGATGGCAACTGCCTGCTCCAGCGTGCAATGGGTTCCCGTCCTGTGGGCCAGTCCCAGAGCACCGTCCATCCTGTGGTGTCTGATGCCGCTATGGTTTTGCCGTCTGCCGTGAGGGCCAATGCCTTGACTGGCCGCAGGTCGTTTGATGCCTTGATGAAATATTTGCGCGCTGCCTGGCCTGTGTCCCAGACCGACAGGTTGGTGCCACCATTGGTGATGGCCATCTGCCCGGACGGGTGTGCCACGATCAGGTCGACCGTGATGTTTTGCGCCATGTCCCATTTGCGCAGAATTTTTCCAGTCGCCAGGTTGACGGCCAGCAGCCAGGCCTGGTGTTCCATGTCATAGGGCAGGCCCGTGGCGGTGCCTGTGACCCACAGTGTGCGCTCATCGGCAGAAATGGCCATGGCGCGAACCACGCCGGGCATGGCAATTTCATGCTTGTGGGTGCGTTCACCGGATGCAAGGCGCTCCTGCACAAAAACGCGTGGGCTCAAGGGCGTTGCAGTGGCCGTCGGAGTTTGCCCACCTATGGGAATTCCCGCGATGGCCATGAAGCGCTGTCCCGGCGACTGAACCATGATGTCGCTGCGGTAGGAGCCGGGCTCTTGAGGGGCCTGGCTTGCTGCCTGGGCTGGCTTCGGATTGACAGCCCCACCTGCCGGCAAAAAGATGTCGCCGGGCTTTCCGTCCCAGGGCTCGTAGCCAAAATGCTCGAACTTCAAATCACCTTTGTCGTCTGCAGTGGCCTGGCGCAGCAGGTGGGTGCGCAGCGGGGGCAGCAGTATGGTCGAGGGAAAGAGCGCTGCCACCGAAACAAACCGGCCCTGTGCATCAACAGACAGGTCTGAGGGTGCGTTGCGCTGCCAGTCGATGACGCGTTCCAGCCGGCCGGTCTTGAGGTCCCACATGGCGGCGTGGTTCACCGGGCTGAGCATGCCCCGTGGGCCATACAGGGTGTCTATGCGCTGTACACGCTCGGGCGTCCAGTCGCCGGGCTTGCCGAACTCGTTGCGTATCTGCGCCGCCTGCAGGTAGTTTTCCTGTACCGCAATTCTGGGCCTGCCGTCTGTAGCCATCAAACGGTTCAGCTTGTCACTGGCGCGAATCTGCCGCGGCGACAGTCCGCGGCCCTCAAGCGTATGCACAAGGCGCAGGGTCTGGGCGTTGTCATACTCGTAGATGCGCACGGCTTCGTCCCACAATGCCAGCGCCACCCGGGTGGCCCCCTGGCTGTTTGGGGCTGGTGTGGCCGGAAAGTCAAGGCTGCCACGCAGGAAAGGGGTGCCGCCGCGTGTGTTGCGCTGGTTGCGTACGTTGGCCAGCGGTTCACCATCTGCGACGCGCCACAAACGAAGTGCTTCATGCTCGCTGATCGCCCTCACGCCGCTGGCCAGCATGATGGTGGTGTCGATTTGCGCTGCCGAGGCCAGCAGTTTTCCATCGGGTGAAAACGCCAGCGCAAATATATTTCCGGCATGGCCTTTCAGCCGCCTGATCTCCCGGCCGGTACTGGTGTCAAGCAGCACTACATCGCGGTCCCCGGATCCCATGATGGTTCCGTGTGCGACGGCAAGGGTTGTGCCGTCGGGTGACAGCGCCAGTGAGGAAATCGATTCGGACAGTTTTGCGAGCAGCACCGAGGAGCCCACGCCGGCGAGGCTTGTCACCACCACACTGCCATCGCGGCGTGCGACGAATGCCTTTTGCTGGTCTGACGACAACACCATGGTGGTGTAGTTGGGCGCGCCGCCTGCGTTTTCGCCAGCCAGCAGGGGAATGATGGTCTGCACCGCACCGGCCTGGTCAACAGACCAGCGGCGCAGGCCATCCTGCTCGCCCAGTGACCATGCACCACGGGAATCGGGTGTGGCAATGACAGCGAGGACCTGGCCTTTATGCCCCTGCCAGCTCCGGATTGCTTCACCGGTGACCACGCGCGACATCACCACATCGTTACCCGAGCGCGCGCCGCCAGACGAGACGAGCATGTTTCCGTCGGGCGTGAAGGCAAGCCCCATGCACAGGCCTGTATGCCTGTGAACTTCACGCAATTGCCGGCCGGCCAGGGCATCCCAGGCCACCACCAGGCCGGTGCCGTCGCATGTGGCTGCGCGCTGGCCATCAGGTGAGAAGCGCACCATGGTCGCCATCAGGGAGTTGCCGGTCTGAACAAATACCTCGGCCGCAGCAGTTCCGGTGTTTGCCGGTGGAGCAGTCTGCGCCACGGCGCCATTCATGGCTATCGTGCAGCCGGCTGCATACAGTGCATGCCGCCACAAGGAAGGGATATTTTTTTTCATTGCAGTTACCACCATTGGATAAAACCCAGCAGGTTGATGACCCAGTCCAGCGCGACCAGCATGGCAACCACCGTCACCGAGCTGATCATCATGGCGCGCAGGCCCAGCCGGTGCGCATCGACGCCAGCTGCGGTGTTTTGTGTACCTGGCCAGGCGTAAAGCATGGTGGCCAGGCTGCACGACAGACCCAGAAGAAACGCCGTAAGCAGGCTGCGCAGCCAGCTCCACGGTGAGACCAGGCTGAACACGGCATCTGTTGCATGCCGCAGATCACCGATGGCCAGTACAAAAGAGGCTGCAAAGCCAAAGACCAGAGTGAGTGCGATGATGATGAAGCTGGCTGCTGCAGCCACCACGGCGTGCGCGGCCAGCAGCGGCACTCCGGGGTAGGCCGCCGGTGAGGCCTGCAGGTGTGCCAGCGCAGTGAACTCGCCCCGCGCATGGCGCTGGGACAGCTCAAGCGCCAGCGTGGGTGCCCTCTGCATCGCCAGTGCCTGGGCCGCAGCCATGGGCGCGCCGTAGATCACCCAGACCGGCCACAGGGTCGCAAAGGCACTCGCGGCAGAACCGCCGAGTGCCGAGGGCAGCGTGACGAAAAGAAGGGCGCCCACCATCAGTGAGATCACGATGGCGGCGGGCATGAGTTCTGACAGCAGGGTGTCGCGTTCACGTCGCATCAATGCACGCGGCAACGGCAATTTCCAGTGATTGCGGTGCAGCCAGAGTTGCGCCAGCGCGGCGCCGCGCAGGCGTGCCGCTGCGTGCAGTCTTGTGAAGCTGGCTGCGGCTGTAGTCATCTGGCCCACTGCCTGATGGTTTCTTCTTCAGGCCGCTCGGCGGACAGGGCCCGCCACAGCAGCAGCGCATCGTGCGGCAGTGATTCGCTCTCAAGCGTCACGGCGCGCGCTACACGCTGTGGAAAGCTGGTCGGCATGCGGCCGGTTTTTTTGCGCCGTTCGTCCGTGGCGGCTATGATTTTGAAGCGCCCGGCACGCGATATGCCATTGGGGTCAGAAAGTACTTCCGCGCGCCAGTCATATTCGCCTGCCGGCAGTTCTGCAGGCAGCGTCCATTGCATTGCTGATGTCACCGTCTGTGCTGACACCGCCTGCGAATCCACGGGCGACACCGTTACACGGACGCTGCTGCCCGCTGCAGCCTGCCACAGCAGCGTGGGCTGGGCGTTGAGCACGTCGACATTGTTGGGGCTGACGATGCGCAGCGCGGCGTTGCCGCGCATGACGACAGCACCCAATGCCATGCGCTCGCGCTGGGCTGGTTCCATTTTTGCCATGGCCTGCGATGCAGGTGCCGGCATGGCACGCGCCTTCGGTGCTGGGCCCTGCAAAGCCGACGGCTTGTCAGGCTGCAGGCGATAGCGCCCGGGGCCGGTGAATTGCCACTCCTGTGAGCTTGGCAGGTAGACCAGCGTGGCTGCTGCTCCTGCAGGCAGGCGCAGCTCGGTGCCGGCGGCCAGGTAGTCGAGCAGGTTCAGGCGCGCGTTTTTACCGGCGCTGGTAACCTCCACATCCCCCGTGCGGTCCAGCACCATCGCCAGCCCCTGCGCCTGGGCGATGCCCTGTGACAGGCACGCCAGCGCCAGCGACAACCTGACGACATAGAACTTGAAGATATCAGTGCGTTTCATGGTGTTTACCTCGCGATCAATGTGTAGGCGGGCATTCCGTGGCCCGCATCTTCAGGCAGGCGCTCAAGGCCCGTATGGCCAACGCTCTCTGCAACCTGCGCCGACACCAGCACCCTGGACCCGGCGCTGCCCGCAGCAGATGCTGCGGCTGTCGCCAGTTGCATTGCCTGATCTACGGCCTCACCCACCAGAACAAAGGGGCTTGATTTTTTCATCGGCACCTGGCCTGTCACTACTGGCCCGGATGCAATGCCTATCGAAAGCTGCGGAAGTGCGCCCTGCGCATTGGCGACGGCAGCACCCCATGCTGCCCGTGAACGTGTGATGGCGAGTGCGGCTTCCAGCGCTGCGCGCTGCGGGTTTCGCAGCGGCAGCGGCGCGCCAAAGTAGGCCAGCACGCCTGTGCCCTGAAAGCGGTCCACCATGCCACCGGCGCGCTGCACCGCGCGCTGCACCGCATCGAAGTAATGCGAGAGTGCGCGCAGGGCAGTGTCTGCATGTGCGTTCGCAAAGGCCGCATGCTGTTCAGGAATCTGCACCCACATCACCGTGGCTTGCTGGCGCTGGGGTGCCAGTTCGCCCACACCGCCACTGAGGTCTGACGCCAGCACGCGCTTGAGCAGCCGCGGGTTGACGTGGCCTGCAAACGCATGGGTGATGCGCGAACGCTGGTGCGACAGGCGCATCGACTCAAGCCCCTGGCGTGCCATGTAGGCCAGCTTGGCCGACAGCAGCAGGGCCGCAGGCGACAGTGCGTAGCCCAGCCACAGGGCATAAAGGCCAATGGCGGGCAGCATGGCAAACAAGGTCCAGTAAGCCAGGTTCTTTTTGAAGCCATAGCCAAACCAGCACAGGCAGACGAGCGCGGTCAGCGCAGATACCACCCAGCGCGGCACCACCTGTATGTAGCCGTTGTTAAGCGCAGAGCGCAATATTTGTGCGTGCAGCATGACACCCGGCACGCGGGTGTTGCCGGGTTCTGCCGCATACAGCGCAACCGGCACACGCAGCCGGTCTTCCAGCGGCAGCACCACACCGACCAGCACGGGTTTGCCGCCGAAGGCCGCGCGCAGCTTTTCCACGTTGCCCTCGGCCTGCCACTGCAGCACCTGTGCCATCGACACAGTGGTGAATGCATCACCTGTGCGGTAGTCGATCAGGCCCTGGCCACGCGCCGGTGCGCCCAGTTCTGCTGCCATCTTCTCAGCGAGGCCGACGTGATTGCCAGTGCCCCCGCATTGCGCAGACATCACGCGGCGCACCACCGAGTCTTCGTCAAAACACACTACGGCAGAAGCGAGCTGCTGCGCACCAATCAGCGCCACAAAACCCGGGAAGATAGCGCGCGGCTGCAGGTCGTCATCCAGCGTCTGCGCCACCACCAGCTTGAGCTTGCCGCGCGCCTGTAGCAGCGGCAGCATCAGGCTGCGGTCTATGTCGGGCACCACGGCGTTGAATGACTTGGCGGGCAGCACGATGTCCATGCCCACAACGGAAGGTTGCGCCACCACCATCGCGTCAACCAGCGCGCCCAGGCGTTTGTGCCACAGGGCAAAGGGTTCGTCGAATGCGCGAAAACTCGCTTCATCGGCCGCGATGATGACCACATCGTTGGCGACCGGCTGGTGCGTGACGTGCCTGAGCAGCTTCAGGCTCTGGTCATACAGCTTCCATTCCGCGTATTGAAAGCCAGCCCACGACTGCACCAGCAGCGCCACCAGCAGCACGCCCACGTAACCCGCAATGCCCACGCGTGGCCCGCCCGCGATGAGCCAGAGCCTGACCTGCCTGATGCGCGCCTTGAGCCAGTCCATGCTGTGCCTGTGGGCTGTCAGTTGGCCTGCGCGTTGTCGCGCAAGGCCTTGCCGGCTGACTCGGCCCGGTCTGCCAGCAGCTGGTAGTGCCTGGCGCTGTCGCCCGCACCGGCTGCGGCGTGTGCCTGTGACAGCAGCCGCAGGTCGAGCAGTACGCGCTCGGCCAGCCCGAGGGCGCGGTCCAGTTGAAGCGACTCGGATGCGGCAGCCAGTGCCGCCCCCGGCTGCTGCAAGGCGAGTTGAGCTTGCGCCTGCAGGCGCAATGCATTGGCACGTTCTGCACCGGCTTGCGGCTTGAGTGTGGGTGGGTTGCTGGCAGCCAGCGCCGGCATCGTCAGCGCCTGGCCAGCGAGTAGCAGTGCGGCGGCAGGTTGTTGTTGCGCCAAAGCAGAGCGCGCACGCAGCACGGTCAGTGCGCCAGCTTCGGCGCAGGCTGCGCCGCAGAAGGCTGATGCACTGGCCAGTTGCCGGTCGGCCATCGCGGTATTGCCCTGCGCCAGGTAAATCGCCGCAGCGCGTCCGTGCGCCGTGACCAGTGTGGTGCTGTCCAGTGATGTGGGCTCAGCCAGCACCTTGTTGACAGTGGCCAGAGCCTCGGTGTTGTTGCCTGATTGAGAGGCGATGCGCGACAGGCTCAGCAAGGCGCCGGCCCGGCCCTTCAGGTCGTCAAGCGATTCATAGACGTTCAGCGCCCGTGTGTACTCGTGCCGCGCCCCGCTCAGGTCACCGTGTACAAAGGCGTTTGCGCCGCGGTGCATGCTGGCCTGCGCAAACGTGGCAGCAGCGTTGTGGGCTGGGGGTTTGGAGCCGCATGCTGCCAGCAGCGTTATCAACAGCGAAGCCAGCATGAAGCGCATCAACATCCGGCCCTTCATTTGCGCCCCTCAAAACTGTCGAGCGGAAGCGTTGCAGGCTCGGCCGGGCTGGCCGCGCCTGAAAACGGCCAGCTGCCTTTCAGGCCGGTTGTGATCTCGGCCGCATCCTGCGCTGCCGTGCGCCCCGAACGAACGATGGCCGGTATGTCGTTGCGTGATTCACGCAGGATCTGTTTGACATCGGCACTGGCGGACTTTGCGTTCTCCAGCGTGTCTTTGGTTTTGTCCAGCGCCTGCGGCAAATCGTTGTTCAGGGTTTTCAGCAAACCCTGCACCTCGCCGACGACTTTTGCCCGGTCGCTGTCGATATTGCCGACCAGCACACGCGCGCTTTCGCTGGTCTGCCTGAACTGCCCTGACATCGCCTGGATGTTGGCCAGCGTGGCGGTCATCGAGCTACTCAGTGTCTGGCGCATGGATGCCGCCTCGTTGGTCAGCTTGCGGGTGTCGTCCAGAATGGGGTCGATCTTGCCAAGTGCTGTCGAGAGCTTGTCGACGGCCACCTTGACGGTTGCCATCACGTCGTCGAGTTCGTTGCCGGCATCGACCGGCAGGGTCTGCCCGCCGGCCAGGCGCTGGCCTTCACGGGCGCCGGGCAGCAGTTCGATGAACTTGCCGGCAATCGGGCTGTCGCGCCCGAACTTTGCACTGGCGTTGGCGCCCAGCAGTTCCATTTTTTCGGTCTCTATGCGAAGGCGCACACGCACACTGAGATTTTTCTCAAGCTTGATGTCATCCACCTCGCCGATCTTGAAGCCCTTCAGGCGCACCTGCGTGCCGGCCTGTATGCCGCTGGCACCGGCGACTTCAATGTACACATGTGAGGTCGGTGTGAACCAGCCCTGGCGCCATGCAGATGTCAGCACCAGAAACACAGCCGCGACGATGGCCAGCGCCAGCCAGGCATGGCCGGGGCTCTTGCGGGTGCGCAGCGCGAACTCCTGCATGTCGGGCTCGGGCGTCATGGCAGATGAGGGGGGTGTGCTCACGCCTGAAACTCCTTTAGTGCGTCGCGCAGGCTGCCCGCACGATTCATGTCATGTGTGGCCCAGACCAATGTGCGCCATGGGTACTGACGTGCAAAACTCTGGCTGAAGCGTTGCGCATCCATCAACGCGTCATCCCACTGCGCAGCGTCAATGATGAGCACGTCGGGGTCTGCCATCAATGCCCGGCCGACTTTTGCCTGCATCAACGCCTCGGCGGGGGCTGTGTCGGGGAACACGCTGGACCAGATCGGCCAGTCCACGGGGCGACCCGCATCGCCAAAAAGGCTGTCAATTTCGGGCATCAGGTGCCGGGGCAGGCTGCCGTCGTACAGGGCTGCTTCGAGCGTGAGGTTGTCCTGCAGGCTGAGGTCGGCGATCAGCGTGCCGCTGACCAGCCTGACGGTGATGTCCAGTCTTTGGTCCAGGGCCTGAATGCCTGAGGCCATGCATTCCTCGTCGGCCCACACCGCAACCACTACACCGCCGTGGTCAAGACAGAAGGTCTCTGCCCCCAGTCGTACCTGGCCCGAAAGCATGGGGGCTGGTGCGATGCCGGACGCGGGTGAGGGCATGGTCATCACTGCACCCGCCTGTGGCGTACAAAGATTTTCGAGACACGAGCAGCCATTTTTTGACGACCTATCCTTGCAACAGTGACCGGGGATCTTGTTGCGGATTGTAATAAGTCGTTACCGGTTGCGGTCCGCTCGTTTTCCCAATGGTGGGGTGATTCCAACACTGGCCTGTCACGCGCCTGAAGCCGCTGCTGCTGCCCATGCTGTTACATCTGCATGGCTGGCGTTTTCTGGTCTTTTTCAGGGTTTTTTCAGAAAGACCAAGTCGTTTTTGCGTCCGAATGTGGCGCGCACATACAGGCAGATCGCCAGTGGCACCAGACTGCCGAACTGGAACTTCAGCAGGCTGGCGATGGAGGGCGTGGGTGTGTCGATGTACATCGGCATGCCCGGCACCATCGCGCCGATCAGGATGGCCCCGAGGATGAACAGCGAAATGACCAGGTAGAAAAAGACAAAACAGATGACAGCCGCACAAAGGAAGTTGACCGTCCAGCGCAGGGCTGCCATGGGTGTCCTTTGATGTGTGCAGCTGCTGGCGTCAGCAGCGCCCGGGAAGGATTGGAGCGGGTGATGGGAATCGAACCCACGCTATTTGCTTGGGAAGCAAAAGTTCTGCCATTGAACTACACCCGCGTATTCAGATAATTATAGGAAGTATGCGGGGCCACCTTCATGGATTGATGACCCCCACGGAATCAAGCAGAAGGCACACGCCGGCTGCCACGTATATCAAACCCAAAACCAGGCTCCCCCGCGCGGTGCTTCGAAGCCAGCCACGGCTCTTCTCCATGGGGTTGCCGCCTTCAAGCGCGTCATAAAGTCCGAACCCCATAAATGCAATGCCTGCAAACGCCTCGATCGCCGAAAACGTGGTCATGGCCCACCGTTTTGCGGGTCAGCGCACCAGGGGTCTGCAGGCCGCACGAATGATGCGCTCCACCGGGTTGGGTGTGACGCCGCGGAACTGCATGACGCGGGGATCGGCCTTGGTGTAGCTGGTGCTGATGTGGGGCTCACCTGTCCATACCGGTTGCGCGTAGTAGGTGATCTGCTGGAAGTTGCCCACCTTGTTGGCGCAGTCAAATTCGACAGTGGCCACATAAGAACGGAATGGGATGCCGTCCCAATTGGTTCTTTGCATTGATCGGCTCACCCGGATTCTCATCACCCGATGGTCTTCAGTCGTGCCGACAGGAATGGGATTGACTTCGATGGTGTCCAGCGCAGGGTCTTTTCGGTCGCCCATGATGGTCAGCCAGTCACCCGCCTGCGCCATGCAGGCGCCGGACAGCAAAAGACTGAGGGCTAAAAAAACCTGTTTCATTTCTTCCTGTACCGCTATTGGGCTGCGGATGGTGTGGTGGGCTGGTGCAAGGGTGGGACACAGGCGCCGGTTCGCTGGACTTCATGCACACCGTTGCGACTTCTTGCCGGTTATCCTGCACGACCTTTTAATTTAACCCTTTTACCTTGCCTTGTTACATTTTTTCGGGGTGGGCGCGTTGTAAAACCCGCCAAAAGGGGGAAAGACTGGCTTCCCCGGGCGGGGCTGAGGCCTTTGGTATTCACCACACGCACAGTCACGTGGGTTCCCCGGACCCTGGCCCCTGACACGACAGGCACAAAAAAGCCGGGCAGGCAAAACGCCAACCCGGCTTGTGGTTTGAGAAAACCCTCAAGGCCGCAAATAAGCCCAGCCTTCAGTCTGCTTCTTCATGATTTCGGTCACGCCGGCGGGCACATAGCTGATGGCGGGCAGCATGTCGTCTTTTGTCAGCTTCTGGCCGCGCATGGTGTTCTCGCAGGCAATCACCTTCACGTTGGCCTTCATTGCGTCAGCAATCCGTGAGCCGGTGGGCGACTCAAGCTTGAGCATGCCTATGCCCGGGCCGTAGGCGACGATTTCAATATCGACATTGGACGCACCGACGTCTTCCTGCAGGTTTTTGGCATTGTTCAATGCCAGGTTCCATTTGGCCGGGTCGTTGTCGCTGACCTGGATGACGATGCGGTTGCGTCTGGCTGCTGCCGTTTGCGCCATCAGCATGGGCGCGGCGGCTGCCAGCGAGGCGAGGGCGCCTGCCTGTATGAAAAGTCTGCGGTTCATGGTGTGTTCCCCGTTAAAAAGAAAAAAATGTGCTGAAGCCTTGATCACTGTCACGCATTCAACCACGCGCGGGCGAAGTCTTCCTGCTCTGGCTTGAAGTATTCGATCTGGAAAGACGCCACCGCCGTGATGAAAAACAGCATGGCCTTGTCTCGCCAGCGCATGTCACCCACCAGCGCCAGGCGAATGATGTTGGGCTGTATGACCGCATCTATCTCGATGTCATCCGATTTTGCAAAGGCCTCGAGGTTGACAAAACCTTCCTCGATGAGGATCAGCGCCAGCACCTTTCCGTTGGCAACGATGTGGTCATGGACCTGCCGCTTGGCCTGGTCAACCTCCGGGCGCGTCAGCACGCCGGAACTGCGGATGACTGCAAGATTGCCTTCTTCAAAACTGACATTGATGGTCATCTAAACCTGCTTGCTGATGGGTGCCCAAGGCCAAAACTATAATCAAATGTTTAGACAAAACGGGCTTTTTCCCAACAATAGCCCACCAATGTCCCACCGATAGCCGCGCCCGGTGCCATGTTGTATTGGCTTCGGGCGGCCCCAACTGGCAAAACATGAGCACAACCACCCTAAAGCCCACCGCCCCGCAAGCGCCCGTCATGTCGGTTGCAGACATCCGCAAGACCTTCCTGGACTTTTTCGCGTCCAAGGGCCACACGGTGGTGCCTTCCAGCTCGCTGGTGCCAGGCAACGACCCGACGCTGATGTTCACCAACTCGGGCATGGTGCAGTTCAAGGACGTGTTTCTCGGCACCGACAAGCGCCCCTATGTGCGCGCCGCGTCCGTACAGGCCTGCCTGCGCGCGGGCGGCAAACACAACGACCTTGAAAACGTCGGCTACACCGCGCGCCACCACACTTTTTTCGAGATGCTGGGCAACTGGAGTTTTGGTGATTACTTCAAGCGCGAGTCGCTGAAGTGGGCGTGGGAGCTGCTCACCGAGGTGTACAAGCTGCCTGCCGACCGCCTGCTGGCCACCGTCTATGAAGAAGATGATGAGGCCTATGACATCTGGACGAAAGAAATCGGCCTGCCACCCTCACGCGTGATTCGCATTGGTGACAACAAGGGTGGCCGCTACAAGTCTGATAACTTCTGGATGATGGCCGACACCGGCCCCTGCGGCCCCTGCAGCGAGATCTTCTACGACCACGGCGCCCACATACCCGGCGGCCCGCCCGGCAGCCCCGATGAAGACGGCGACCGCTTCATCGAGATATGGAACAACGTGTTCATGCAGTTCGACATGGCGGCCGACGGCAGCGTTACCAAACTGCCTGCGCAATGTGTGGACACCGGTATGGGCCTGGAGCGCCTGGCCGCCATCCTGCAGCATGTGCACAGCAACTACGAGATCGACATCTTTGCCGAGCTGATCAAGGCGGCATCGCGCGAAACCGGTGAGAAAGACCTGGGCAACAAGAGCCTGTTCGTGATTGCTGACCACATTCGCGCCACATCTTTCCTCGTCGCGGACGGCGTGAACCCTTCAAACGAAGGCCGCGGCTACGTGCAGCGCCGCATCATCCGCCGCGCAATCCGCCACGGCTACAAGCTGGGCAAGAAGACACCTTTCTTTCACAAGCTGGTGGCCGACCTGGCCCGGCTGATGGGCGACGCCTATCCCAAGCTGAAGGCTGAAGAGGCGCGTATCACCGCCGTGCTCAAGGCCGAAGAAGAACGCTTCTTCGAGACGCTGGAAATCGGCATGACGATTCTCGACACGGCACTGGCCGGGGATGCCAAAGTACTCCCCGGCGAAGTGGCATTCAAGCTGCACGACACCTACGGCTTCCCGCTGGATCTGTCAGCCGACGTCTGCCGGGAGCGCGGTGTCGAGGTCGACGAGGCCGGCTTCAAGGCCGCGATGGACAAGCAGAAGAGCCAGGCCCGCGCTGCAGGCAAGTTCAAGATGGACCGCGCGCTGGAATACTCCGGCGAAGGCCATGCGTTCACCGGCTACGAATTGCTTGAAGAATCGGCAAAAGTCGTCGCGCTGTATGCCGACGGCGCAGCAGTCCAGTCACTCAATGCCGGCCAGAGCGGTGTTGTCGTGCTGAGCACCACGCCTTTCTATGCCGAGAGCGGCGGGCAGATCGGTGACTCGGGCCGCCTGACGGCTTCGGGATCGACCTTCACGGTGGACGACACCCTCAAGATCAAGGCCGATGTGTTCGGCCACCACGGCACGCAGGTTGAAGGCACGCTCAAGGTGGGCGACAGCGTTCAGGCGCAGGTCAACACCGCCGTGCGCGCAGCGACAGTGCGCAACCACAGCGCCACGCATTTGATGCACAAGGCCCTGCGTGAGGTGCTGGGCGAGCATGTGCAGCAAAAGGGCTCGCTGGTGAATGCGGAGCGCACCCGCTTTGACTTTGCGCACAACGCACCGGTGACGGATGCGCAGATCCGCGAGATTGAAGCGCGTGTGAATGCGGAGATTCTGTCCAACGTGGCCACCGACGCCAGCGTGATGGCGATGGAAGACGCACAGAAATCCGGCGCCATGATGCTCTTCGGCGAAAAGTACGGCGAGACCGTGCGCGTGCTGACGATTGGCTCCAGCAAGGAGCTTTGCGGTGGCGTGCACGTTGGCCGCACCGGCGACATCGGCCTCTTCAAGATCGTCAGCGAAAGCGGCGTGGCGGCGGGTGTGCGCCGTATTGAAGCGGTGACCGGCGAGAACGCGCTGGCTTATTTGCAGGGGCTTGAGGCCACGGTTGAAGCGGCTGCCGGTTCACTCAAGGCTAGCCCGAGCGAGCTGCAGGGTCGCATCGGGCAGGTGCTGGAGCAGGTGAAGTCGCTTGAAAAGGAAATTGCCGCGCTCAAGGGCAAGCTGGCTTCTTCGCAGGGCGACGAACTGATGGCTCAGGCCATCGATATCAAGGGCCTGAAGGTGCTGGCAGCCAGGCTGGAAGGCGCAGACGCCAAAACCCTGCGCGACACCATGGACAAGCTGAAAGACAAGCTCAAGACCGCCGTGATCGTGCTGGCGGCAGTCGATGGCGACAAGGTGCAGATCGCAGCGGGCGTGACCGCCGACAGCACCGGTAAGGTCAAGGCCGGCGAGCTGGTCAACTTTGTGGCCCAGCAGGTGGGCGGCAAGGGCGGCGGCAAGGCCGACATGGCCATGGCTGGCGGTACGGATGCCAGCAAGCTGGGTGAGGCGTTGAAGTCTGTGCAGGGCTGGGTGAGCGAACGCGCCTGATCGGTTGACGCTCTCCGGCCTGTCTCTCAAGCCGGATTTTCCTCTTGCTCTGTCATCCCTGACTCGATCCGGGATCCATCCCCGCTTCGTTGCGTATGGATTGCGGGTGGAGCCCGCAATGACCAGCCGGGGAGTGAGTGGTTGATCTTTTTAACGTCTACGGTAAAAATTTAACGTATACGTTAAAAATTAATCAAAAGTTAATATGGGTATTAACATTTGGCCGTCTCAAGCCTCGTTGCCATGATTTTTGGATCTAAAACAGCCAAAAAAAGGCCATTTTTGAGGCATAAAACGGCTACAGCCCTTTAAATACGAGCGTGAGCAGCTACTGAATTAATAGCGCTTGCTGGATCAAGTTCAGGCTACACCGCTGCCCAGAAAACTGCAAACCAGCCTTTGGGGTCTGTCCAGTGCTCGATGTGGCGAAAGCCCGCCTGCTGGAGCAGGGCGGTCATGCCCTCAATCGTGTATTTGTATGAGCATTCGGTGTGAATGCGTTCGCCGGCCTTGAAGGTACGTGCCTGACCTGGCCAGGTGACGGTCAGGTCCTGCGTGGCCTCAAGGTGCATCTCGATGCGGGATTTCTCGACATTGAACAGGCCGACGTGCTGCCACTGCCGCACGTCAAAATCGGAGCCGATCAGCTCATTGACATTCAGCAGCATGTTTTTGTTGAACGAGGCTGTCACGCCCAGCGCGTCGTCATACGCGGCTTCAAGGGTGCCGGTGTGCTTGACCAGGTCAATGCCCAGCAGCAGGCCGCGCGCCTTGCCTTGCGCCGGGTCGGCGATGTGTTCTAAAAACTCCAGCGCTTCATCCGGGTGAAAGTTGCCCAGGCTGGAGCCGGGGTAGAAAAACACGCGATCCTGGCTTTGCACTTCTTCGGGCAGCACCAGCCCGCTTGAAAAATCCATGCCCAAGCCGACGATGTCGAGTGCCGGGAAGGTGTTCTGCACCTGGTCGGCCGCGTTGCGCAAAAAATCGACCGAAATATCGACCGGCACATACTGGCGCGGCTGCAGGTGCGGAATCAGTCTTGATGCCTTGGCGCAATTGCCCGCGCCCAGGTCGATCAGGCAGGCGTTGCGTATGCCCACGCTGGTCAGCGTTTGGGCGATCTGCGGTGAAGACGCCTCAAAAATGGCGGCTTCGGTGCGTGTGGGGTAGTACTCGTCGAGCTGGGTGATGGCCTCAAACAGTTTGGAGCCCAGCTCGTTGTAGAGAAACTTGGGGCTCAGGCTGGCGACTGGGGCGAGTATGCCGTCGCTCAACTCCTGCGCCACGCCGGGCTGCTGGCCTGGCGAGCTGTCGTCATATAGGTTGATGAACTGGGGCGAGGCCGGTGGCAGGGGAATCGCCAGGGCGGAGAAGTTGAGTGGGAGGTTCAAGATGCGCTTCTTTGAGGTTTCGTCTGTCAGATGTTTTTGTAATAAACCAATTTAAAAGCAGTCGCCAGACCTGTTTGTAGGACTGAATCGCTTTGAGCGCAAGCGGACATTGCTGGCGCCGCGCCGGGTTGCCATCAACTGCTGTTAGTCTCACGCCAGGCCTTTTTCTTACCTTAACCCATGTCCTTCCACATCATTTCACGCCGCGCCGCGCTAGCCGGCACCGCCGCCTGGCTGGCGGGTGCCGCCACTGCCCAGGGCCTGACCGGGCCGGCCTTTGAGGCATCCGCCTGGGCCGGGCCGGTCGGTGCCTTTTCATTGGTAGACACCAGCGGCAAAACCTGGCGCCCGGCTGATATAACCGGCCGCGCCGTGATGATAAATTTCTGGGCCAGCTGGTGCGAGCCCTGCCGCGCCGAGATGCCGACCCTGCAGCAACTGGCAGACCTGTACGGCCCCGAGAAACTGCTGGTGCTGGCCGTCAACTTCAAGGAGCCCGCCGCACGCGCGCTTCAATTCGCCAAAACCACGGGCGTGACGCTGCCCGTGCTGCTTGACCTGGACGGCAAGGCCGCGCGCCAGTGGGGTGTAAAGGTCTTTCCCACCACCTTGATGATCGACAGCCGGGGCAGGCCGCGCCAGCGTGTGATGGGCGAGGTCGACTGGACCGGCGCTGCGGCTGAAAAACTCGTCGCGCCGCTTCTCAAGCCCGGTTAAAGCCAGAGTCGATAATCACCGCTTCGCCCGCCAAAGCCGGCTGCACCCATCACCACCTTATCTTCAACTTCCTGGAACCCACACATGACCACCCAAC
The DNA here is from genome assembly GCA_040388905.1 of Pseudomonadota bacterium. Classification (GTDB taxonomy): domain Bacteria; phylum Pseudomonadota; class Gammaproteobacteria; order Burkholderiales; family Burkholderiaceae_C; genus Polaromonas. The sequence continues at coordinate 180,024 of JAZKAY010000010.1, read as the reverse complement.
GCCGCACCTTCCTTAAAACCGGCGCTGCTGCTGCGGCGACCGCCGCCCTGCCCACGCTGGCCTTGGCCCAAACGCCTGCCGCACCTTCGCGCACGCTGTTTGCCCCACAAAGCGGCGCATGGCGCACCTTTGATGTCACCACGCGCGTGGACATCCTCAAGCCTGAAGGCGTGACCAAGGTGTGGATCCCCGTGCCATCCGTCAACAGCGACTACCAGAAGTCGCTGGACAACAGCTTCTCGAGCAATGGCACGACGCTGATGACGCAGGACGGCCAGGACGGCGCGAAGATGCTCTACGCCGAATTCCCGGCGACTGAGAAGAAGCCATATGTCGAACTGACCAGCCGCGTGCAAACCCAGGGCCGCGCCATCGACTGGTCGAACAAATCTGCGCCTGCTGAAAGTGCAGACACGCTGCGTTACTACACCCGCGCCACCAAATGGGTGCCCACCGACGGCATCGTCCGCAAGACTGCGCTGGGCGCAGTCGGCAACGCCAAAACCGATGTTGAAAAAACGCAAAAGATTTACGACTGGATCGTGGCCAACACCTACCGCGAACCCAAGGTGCGCGGCTGCGGCGAAGGCGATATCAAGACCATGCTGGAGACCGGTAACCTGGGCGGCAAGTGTGCCGACCTGAACGCGCTGTTCGTCGGCCTGTGCCGCTCGGTCGGCATCCCGGCGCGTGATGTGTACGGCATCCGCCTGGTGCCATCGGCTTTCGGCTACAAAGAGCTCTCGGGCAACCCCGCCAGCCTGAAGGGCGCGCAGCATTGCCGTTCAGAGGTTTACCTCAAGGGCTACGGCTGGGTAGCGATGGACCCGGCCGACGTGGCCAAGGTCATGCGCCTCGAAACCGCAGACTGGATCAAGACCACGGTCAACCCGGTGGTCGCGCCCGTCAACAAGGCGCTCTTTGGCGGCTGGGAAGGTAACTGGATGGCCTACAACACCGCGCACGATGTGGCGCTGCCGAAATCAACCGGTGAGAAGCTGGGCTTTTTGATGTACCCGACGGCTGAGACGGCTTCGGGCCGTGCTGATCCGTATTCGCCGGATGACTTCAAGTATCAGATCACTGCGAAAGAAGTGAAGGCATAGGTTCTTGCAGATTAACGCTCACCCAACAGGCATGCCGCTTACGCGAGGATTGTGATAATCCTCTCATGTCGCGGCGACATTTTTATATCGCAGGTTTTGCGGCATACATTACGTTAGGTCTCTTTATGAAGTTGGCAAAGAAACTAGCTGCTGTGTCGTTAGAGTATCAAGCCAGCGTCTATGCAAAAGAGACAAAGTTGGTGCGTTCAAAATCGCAAGAAAGACAGCAAAAAAATCTGCGGGAGCTTCGTGTTCAATTAAAGGCTTTAAAAGAACAGCTCCGTTCAACACATGCTGAAGCGGCGCTCTTTCAATTGAAGAAGGCCATCGAAGCCAAGGAAAATGCCATCAAGAATTCACCGCGACCCAAACGGAGTTGGTCGCCAGTTCTTCCTGGATCGTTTGAATCAAGTACTGGATGAGGACGACCCCTAACTTTTCGGTCAAGAGGGACTGCGGAGCCTGCGCAGTTAGTTTCCTAAGCCTCCCTTGCGCCGCAGCCCCTACTTCCAACTTCAGGCGTTATGAAATCAATCATCACGGATCTCCAACGACTTGAAACCATCGGCTTCCGGGCATGTGGCTCATGGTCCTTACTGGAGCCTGAGAAGATCAAGATTACATTGACCGAGCATGCGCATAGCGTCAACGCTCTGTACGCGTTCGTATCGGACGGCGAAGTGCTCTACATCGGCAAGACGACACAGCAGCTTCGCAAACGGCTCTATGGGTATCAGAACCCAAGAGCCACGCAGGCGACTAACGTCCGTGGAAACTCGGAGATATGCAAGGCACTGGGCCTGGAGAAGAAGATTGATGTTTTTGTGCTTCCGGACAACGGGTTGCTGAAGTTCGGTGGATTTCATCTCAACCTTGCTGCCGGCTTAGAAGACAGCCTCATCAATGACCTACGTCCAATCTGGAACAAGCGCTTTGGCAAAGAAGATGCAAGGGCCAAGGCAAGGGCTGCGGCGAATGAAGCCTGACCCTTCGTGGTCCGAATTTTGATTCGCTCGGTGACATCACGCAAGGCTGATCAAACCGTCAATCCCTGCAATACCAATCGGCTCTCAAAGCGACGCGACTCCCCTGTCACCGGGTCAACAAACTCAATCGACTTTGCAAGCAGCTGCAGTGGATGTGCAAAATCGTCATCAGGCGTCGCATCAACCGGCGGGTACATGCGGTCATTCATGATGGGCAGGCCCAATGCGTTCATGTGTACGCGCAACTGATGCTTTTTGCCGGTGATGGGGCTGAGCGCATAACGCGCGACATCGCCCATTACTTCAATCACATCAATGACGGTTTCGCTGTTGGGCTTGCCTGCAACTTCGCGCTGGCGAAAGAAGGGCTCGTCTTCCACGATGCGGCTTTTGCGCGTGAGGGGCAGGGCGATATCGGCGCGCCAGGGCGCAATCGTTTCGTAATGTTTGTGGATGGTGTGCTGCCTGAACAGGCTTTGGTAGGCATTGCGGTCTTCCACCCGGGTTGAGAACAGCACCAGGCCGGCGGTCTCGCGGTCTATGCGGTGAATCGGCGTGAGGGTGTCTATCCCCAGCCGCTTCTTGAGCCGCACCAACAGAGTCTCCTGAAGGTAATGGCCCGAGGGCGTGACCGGCAGGAAGTGCGGCTTGTCTGCGACGACGAGGTGTTTGTCCTGGTAGAGCACCTGCTCGTCAAACGGAATGTGGGGTTCATCGTCCAGCGCACGGTAGTAATACACCCGCATGTGGCCACGGTAGGGGCGCTGCGGTGTGACGACCTCGCCGAATTCGTCCTGCACCAGGCCGTTGGCCATGCGGTCCAGCCAGACATCGAGTGCAATCGCGGGGAAACGTTCGACGAGAAAATCAGTGATGGTGGGCCAGCTGCCGCCTGGCAGGCTGACGCAGCTTGGGCCCACGCCATTGCGGGTCAGCAATCCCTCTGTCTTTGGCCTTGTCATCGCCGCAATGCGAGGAAATCAGACTCGCGTGAACACAACATCCCACACACCGTGGCCGAGCTTGATGCCGCGGTTCTCGAACTTGGTGAGGGGGCGGTATTCAGGCTTGACGGCGTAGCCATCGCCGCCTTCGGGCTCGGTGTTTTTCAGCAGCGGCTCAGCTCGCAGCACTTCAAGAATCTGCTCTGCATAGGGCTGCCAGTCGGTCGCGCAATGCAGGTAGCCGCCGGGCTTGAGACGGGCTGCGAGTTTGGCGACCAGCGGCGCCTGGATGAGGCGACGCTTGTTGTGCTTTTTCTTGTGCCAGGGGTCGGGGAAGAAGATATGCACACCGTCCAGGCTTTGCAGCGGCAGCATGTGGTCGATGACCTCGACGGCGTCGTGCTGCAGGATGCGGATGTTGGTGAGAGACTGTTCTTCAATGCGCTTGAGCAGGGCGCCCACGCCGGGCGTATGGACTTCGCAGCAGAGGAAGTTTTTGTCGGGAATCACTGCCGCAATGTGCGCCGTGGCCTCGCCCATGCCGAAGCCGATTTCAAGGATGACGGGCGCCTCGCGCTTGAATGCAGCGGTGAAGTCCATGGCCCCCTGCGCATAGGTCAGCAGGAATTGCGGGCCGACATCGGCAAAGGCCTTGGCCTGGCCGGCGGTGGTGCGGCCGGTGCGGCGCACAAAACTGCGTATGGTGCGCGCTGGTGGTGGGGTTTGGGGAAGTTCGGGGTGCTCACTCATCCCCGTATTGTCGCCGAGCGTGCCTTGACCTGATCGCCGCTAATTGCTTCCGGTGGCGGTCACCGTACAACTCAATGCGAACGTCAAGGTGGACCCTGGCGCGAACGAGCTCAGCGTGATGCCGGTATCGATAAGGTTAGGTAACAGGCCCGCCCCCGGGCACACGCCTGCGCCGGCAGGGGTGCAACTGGTAACGGTGCAGGCGAGGCCATCACTGGGGTCGTCAAGAATGGTGCTGCCATCACCTGTGGCCGGGCCGAGATTGGCGACCGTGATGGTGTAGGCCGTGGTGCCTCCCGCCATCACAGTCGTGAAGGCATTAGTCTTGGTGACCGTGAGATTGGTACTGCAGCCTATCGGTGTCGTGACTGTGCCGGCATTGTTGGCAGTTACACCATCGCCCAACGTTGTTGTCGTGACGTTGGCGGTGTTGATTTGCGGGCCCGGACATGCCGGGAAGGACACACTGACAGTTGCCGTGATGGTGACCAGGGTGGAATTGGTATTCCAGGGGAAGTCGGCGTCGGCTACCGAGCAGGTGAAGGTGCTGCTGGTGGCATTGATGGTGCAGGTCCAGTTGGCGTCGTTGTCGGTTACGGATGTGATGGATATGCCTGTCGGCATCGTGTCGCTCAAGGCCGGTGATCCGATGATGGCAGTGGCCGACTGGCTGGTGGCCTGTGTGTTTGCGTAGATCTGGTGGGTGATGGTCCGGCCGAGGTTACGGACCGCCATGACGTAGCCCAGGCCGCTGACACCAAGGGTGAAGGTGTTGGTGCTTTTGGTTTTGACGACGGAGAGGTCGGGCTGCAGCGTGACGTCTTCGGTGTCCGGCCCGCCTTGCAGACCACTGTAATTGCTTCCGCCGACGTTGGCCGTCCCCCCACTCTGGTAGGTGGTCTGGCTGCTGTACGAGATACCTCCCCGATTGGCGTTGACGTTTGTAGCGGGGCTGACCATGCGCTCATCTGTATTGAGCGTGCGTGTCGGGTCGAGAAAAATAATGCCTGCGGGGTTGTGGTACGTCCCGACTGTGGACGTGTTGTTGATGTTGACGGTGAAACTGATCGTCAGGCTGCCTTCGCTGGGCAGGTAAAAACTGCCGAATGTGAGCGTGTTCGCCCCGGTGGTCGGCGCGCTGCCCGGCGCAGTTGCAGCTGCGCGCAGTGTCACGGCCGTCTGGGAATTGACCCTTGTCACGGTCGTGACCGGGAATGCGCCGGGTGCCGTCGCCTGAACGCTTTCAGCACCTGCCGCTGCAGCGTTTGCTGCTACTGCACCACCCGGCGCGGGATCGTACTGGTAGGCCGTGGCGACTGCCGATGTGTAGCTCCAGTTTCGCGGGAGGGACGCATCAAATACAAAAACATTGGACGCACCACCTCCAGAGTTTGTGAGGTTGATGCTGTACCTCGCCTGTGCGCCCGTCGTGGCGGTGATGTTGGGTGTGCTGGTGCTTTTGGTGACGGCGATGTTGGGCAGGCAGGTGCCGCCACCGCCGCCAAGGCCGGAAGGCGTTCCAACCGACGTATCAACCAGGCCGTTGTCGCCCGCTTCGGCGTTCCAGGCCTTGGGGCTACCCACACTGGTACCGGTACCTGCACCTGTCACGCCGCAGCAGGCGTCGGTACCGTTGGGGCCTCCGCCGACGTTGGTGCTGGCGGCTGTGAGGTTGGAGAGGATGTAGCCACCGCCGCCGCCACCACCAGGCCCGTGCTGGAAGTAGTTGGAATACCCGCCGTTGCCGCCGCTGGCATTGATGGTGATGCCCGCCCCTGTGCCCGAGGTGGTGGCAAAGAAGACGGATCCACCAGCGCCGCCACCGCCGGCCGAGTCGGTGTCGTTCAGCGGGAACTTGTTGTAGGCCCGGTACCCGCTGACGTCCACGCGCCCCGCGCCTGTCACGCTGCCCGCGCGCACCAGCACAATGCCGCCACCCGAAGAACCGCTGGAACTGATGGGCCCGGTTGCACCATTGCCGGTGGCGATGGTATTGGTGGGCGGCCAGGCCGTGATGCCGTTGGCCACCGTCGCGTTGTTGGCAGCCCCCGCGCCGCCGCCGCCGCCCATGACCAGCCGTGTGGCTGCTGCAGACTGTGCGTTTCCGCCCTTGCCGCCTGCAATGTTGCCGATATTGTTGTTGGTTCCCTGGTTGAGTGCTGCATCGGCACCGGTACCGCCGTTCCAGCTGTTGCCGCCCTGGCCGCCTGCGCCGTAGTTGCCGCCGCCGCCACCGCCCGCGTTGTACGAATTTGAACTGCTTGTTGCTGACGGGTTGCCGTCGTTGGCGCCCCCGCCGGCGTTGCCTATGGCCGCCTGCCCCCCGGCGCCTAGCGCATAGCCCTGGCCCAGCAGGGCGGTGTACGTGACCGCGGCCACGGTACCGGCAAAAACCCGGGGTGGCGTGCCCATGATGCCCTCACCCTTCTGGCCTCCAACAGTCTGGTTGGTGACGTTGTTTGTGTTGTAGACCAGGTTGGCACTGGTCGGCAAAGCGGCCGTGACAGTGCCGCTACCGCTCAAACCGAAGGCGCCGCGAAACCCCATTCCCGAAGCTGTGAGCGTGCCATTGAGCGCCATGCTGCCCGCCACGTCCAGGGCCAGGACGCCGCCGGTTGCCACGCCAGTGCCGGCCACAATGGTCCAGGTGTTGGCGCTGGCCGTACCAGTGACGGTCAATGCCGAATACTGGGGCACCCACACCACCTGCCAGTTGCGCACGTTGGTCGTGTTCATCAACTGGTTGTAGGAATTGACCAGCGGCTTGGTCAGGGTGATGGCCGTGCCGGTGATGGACGCGATCTGTGCGTATTCATGCAGGCCCGCATTGGCGCCATTGACTGAATCCTGCATCTGGATGATGAGGATCATGTCTCCGGCAAGCAGTTGCCGCGTGTTGTTGCGCTGACCTGTGGCGGAAGCGACGGTGATGCCTGTAGCGCCGGCGGCCGGGTTGCCGCTGCCGCCATGGTAGGAGTTGACGTAGGTCGTGCCGGCAGCAATCGTCACCGGTCCGTTCCAGCCCGGCAATGCGCAGGTCTGTGCAAACGCAGCGACGCTGCAAAGAAGCAGCGCAAGGATCACCAGGCAACGGCGGTAGAAAGTCTCAATCACTCCGGATGGCCAGTCAGGTTGGCAGGTTAATACTTACGTGGTCGCCTCAATGAGGGCGGCTCTTCAATTGTTATTTGGCTTGAAGTGTAAACAAAACCGTGCGCTCTGGAACGCTGAGGTGCTGTGTAAAGCCTGGCCGGTGTGTGCTCTATTGCATCGGTTTATTCAGCATATCGATGCGTGGGTGCAATCACGCCAGGCTTGCCGCCCGTTGCTACTGCCCGGTAGCCGTGACGTTGCAGTTCACGATAAAAGTGACCGTTGAGCCCGATGCGAATGATGGCAGCGTGAGGCCACCTCCCAGCAGGTCCGGCCACAAGCCTGCTGTCGGACAAACCCCTGTGCCGCCTGGCGCGCAGCTTGCAACGGAGCAACTCAGTCCTGCGCTGGGTGTATCCGTCAGCAATGCACCATCGCCTGCTGCGGGACCGAGGTTGGCGAACGTCACTGTGTAGCTGGTCGTGCTGCCGGCCGTGACGGTGGTTCGGCCGTCAGTTTTTGTGACCGTCATGTTGGTGCTGCAGTTGATCGGCGTGGTGACGGTACCGGTGTTGTTGCCGGGTACGGCGTCACCCAGGGGTGAGGTCGTGAAGGTGGCCGTATTGATGCGCGGGCCCGGACACGCCAGGGAAGATACGGCAACTGTTGCGGTCACCGTGACCAGATTCGTCGCCGCCGGCAGGGGATATACCGCTGCGCCGGCTGTACAGGTGAAGGTGGTGCTGGTCCCATTGACCGCGCACGTCCATGCGGTTGGCGTGTTTGCGACTGAGGTCAACGTCATGCCAACCGGCAGTGTGTCTGTGATCGACAGCGGTGTAGACATGATGGTGGTAGCAGACTGCGCAGTTGCCTGGGTGTTGGCATACACCTGGTCAGCGATGGGACGGCCGTTGTTGCGTCCCACGATGACATAGCTCAGGGAGCCCGTTCCTATCGTGAAGGTCGGAGTGTTCATGCTTTTGGTGACCGACAGGTCGGGCAGCAGCGTGACGTCATCCGTCGTCGGCCCGGCGGCCAGGCCGCTGTAATTGCTGCCGCCCACATTGACGGTTGCGCCACTCGCATAGGTGGTGTTGCTGCTGTAGGCCGCACCTGCCCGGTTTGCGTTGACCGCTGTGGCGGGGCTTACCATGCGGACGGCGGTAGAAGTGCGTGTGGGGTCGAGAAAGACCACGCCCGCGGGGTTGTGGTACGTGCCGACCGTTGCGGTGTTTGGAATGGTGACGGCGAACGTTACTGTGAGGCTGCCTGCACTGGGCAGGTAAAAACTGCCAAAGGTGGGTGTGTTCACCGCCGTGGTGGTGGCGCTGCCCGGCGCTGTTGCCGCAGGACGAAGATTGACAGCCGTGATTGAATTTGTAAAGACCAGGGTGTCCACGGGCAGGTTCACGGGCATGCTCGCCGAATTCGTTTCCGCACCCGCCGCGCCGGCCGTCAGTCCGCCAGCGCCTGGCGACGGGCTGTAACTGTAGGTTGTTGCGGGCGTGCTGGCATACAGCCAGCCGGGGGGCAGGGTTCTGTCGAGAATTAAAACGTTTGCAGCCCCTCCACCTGTATTGCTCAGGTTGATGCTGTAGGTTGCCGTTGCCCCGGTCGCCGTCGTGATGCTCGGGGTGCTGGTGGTTTTTGTAACCGCGATGACGGGCAGGCAGGAGCCACCGCCACCGCCCAGGCCGGATGGCGTGCCACCAGCGGTTGACGTGACTCCCGCGCTGCCGGGCGCAGAGTTCCACGCCTTGGGGCTGCCATTTCCCGCCATGCCGCCGCAGCAACCGTCTGTACCGTTGGCACCCCCTGTGGCGCTCAGTGCTGCTGCGGTCAGGTTGGTCAGGATATAGCCGCCGCCGCCCCCACCGCCGGGACCATGGTTGAAGTAGCTTGATGAACCGCCGGCACCGCCGTTGGCCCGCAATGTGATGCCCGTACCTGTGCCTGAGCCGGCGACAAAAAATATGGCTCCGCCCGCGCCACCGCCACCGGCGGAGTCGGTATCAGTTGACAGGGACTTGTTATACGAGCGGTAACCACTGACATCAATGACACCGGCCCCCGTCACGCTGCCTGCGCGTATCAGTACAACGCCCCCTCCCAGCCCACCGCTTGAGGTGATTGCGCCTGACGCACCGTTGGCGACTGTGCTGGTATTGGTAGGCGGGAAGGTGGTCAACACATTGGCCGAGGCGTTGTTGGCCGCACCTGCACCGCCGCCGCCGCCCATGGTAAGTCTGGTGGCATCCAGTGCCTGCACATTGCCGCCCTTGCCGCCGGCAATGTTGCCGGTTTGCGTGACGGTCTGGTTGCTGTTCAGGACGGCGATCAGGCCATTGCTGTTCCAGCTGTTGCCGCCCTGACCACCCGCTCCCCCATTGCCGCCGCCACCGCCGCCGGAATTAAGGGAGTTGGTACTGGTCCCATTGGCTCCCGATGGATAACCATCGTTGGCACCGCCACCGGCATTGCCTATGGATGCCTGACCGCCCGCGCCCAGCGCATAACCCTGGCCCAGCAGGGCGGTGTAGTTGAGCGCGGCAAGAACACCGGCAAACACGCGTGGCGGTGTGCCCAGGGTGCCCTCACCTTTCTGGCCGCCGTTGACGGTGGCAACACTGGTGGGGTCAAAGTTAATGTTGGCTGTGGTGACAGTGGCGGTCACTGTGGCCGTACCGCTCAGCCCGAACGCACCGCGAAAGCCCATGCCCGATGCCGTGACTGTGCCGTTGAGCGCCAGGCTGCCGGCCACATCGAGCGCAACGACGCCGCCTGTGGCCTGGCCTGTGCCTGTGGCGATGGTCCAGGTGTCAGGGCTGACTGAGCCGGTGACGGTAAGCGCAGAGTATTGCGGCACCCATATCACCTGCCAGTTGCGCACGCTGCCCGTGGTCATGGACTGGTTGTAAGCGTAGGTCAGCCCCTTCGTCAGTGTGATGTTGACACCGCTGATGGATGCAATCTGTGCGTACTCGTGCTGACCCGCCGTGCCACCGCTTGAGTCCTGCATCTGCATGATGAGGATCAGGTCGCCGGCCAGCAACTGGCGGGCGCTGGTCCGTTGCCCCGTGCCGGATGCAACCGTGATGGCCGTGGCGTTTACAAGAGGGCTGCTTGCGCCGGCGTGATAGGCATTGATGAAGTTTGAACCGGCGGGAATCGTGACCGGTCCGCTCCAGCCGGGCGACGCACAGGTCTGCGCGAAGGCCGTTGAAGCAGATGCAAAAAGCATCAGCAAGGCAAGCCACAAGCGAACGAGTTTTGCCGTGAATCCGGGAAACCCGGAAAAGAATGTCATGAATACGCTTTGTTATGAGAATCGTGCGAGTCCCGTGTAGTGTAGGACCCGGGTCGCGTGTATTCAGACCGGTTGGTGCTCACAATGTGCCATTTATCGCCCGGCGACGCGGTTTATTTTTCCTGCCGGGTCTTCAAATCCATTTCTGACCATTGCCGTATGGCGCGTGCCAGCCAGTCAGTCAGCGTGGTGGCATGCGGATTGGCTGGTAGTCCAAGGGTTTTCCCTGCAAGCTTAAGCAGTTCGATGGGACTGCTGACATTGAGGGGCTGCGCGCCGTTTTGTTTGGACAGTTTTTCACCATCGGCGGCGAGCACAAGTGGCGTGTGCATGTACTGCGGCTGGGCGTAACCAAGCGCGCGCTGCAGCAGAATCTGCCGCGCCGTGTTGTCGGCCAGGTCTTCCCCCCTCACCACATGCGTGATGCCCTGCGCGGCGTCATCGACCACCACGGCGAGCTGGTAGGCCCACAGCCCGTCGGCGCGCTTGAGGATGAAGTCGCCGACCTCTTGCCCGACGTTTTGAACCTGGTCACCCAGGCGCCTGTCGGTCCACTGCACCTCGGCGCCTGAATCAGTCAAGAAGCGCCATGCTCTTGCTGGTCGGCCTTTCAGCCCGTGCCTGCAGGTGCCGGGGTAGACCAGCTCGCCATGCCGCTGCCTTGTTTGCCCGCTGGCCGCCAGCGCCAGTGCAATGTCCTGCCGCGTGCAGGCGCATGGGTAGGCCAGGTTTTTTGCGATCAGGGTGTCCAGTGCGGATTGGTAGAAATGCCCGCGCGCCGACTGGTAAGCCACAGGCCCGTCGGAGTGAAGGCCGCAAGCGGCGAGCTGTTGCAGAATGATCTGGTCCGCGCCCGGAACGCAGCGCGGTGCGTCTACATCTTCAATGCGCACCAGCCATTGGCCGCCGTGCGCGCGTGCGTCCAGCCAGCTGGCCAGTGCAGCGACCAGAGAGCCTGCATGGAGGGGGCCGGTAGGTGAGGGTGCGAAGCGGCCCTTGTAGTCAGTGAATGCCATGCCGGGCGAATTGTGAATATGTCATTGCGGACTTGATCCGCAATCCATCCCCGAATTGTGTGCGTTGTCCAGAAGGCGTGGATTCCGGATCAAGTCCGGGATGACAGATATTTTTGAGGTGCGCGGTCGCACAGGCAATCCAGTGCCGTACTGTCAAAACTCAGAGAACAGCCAGCGCCATTTCAAGACCCGAGATAAACCCGTCTTCAACCCTATGGCCTATGCACCAGTCACCGCAAATGCCCAGGCCTGCCTTGGCATCCCACAGATGGCTTTTGCCCAGAGGCTGCATGGTTTGCGCATAGCGCCAGCGGTGCACTTCTGCAAACGCGGGTTGTGCGCGGATGCCGGTTACTTCGGTGAAGGCCTTGAGCAGCTTGGCTTTTACGCGCTCATGGTCGTCTTCAAGATGGCGTTCGGACCAGTCCGGGCTGGCCTGCACGGTCCAGCGTTCGATGGGGCCGCGGCCCGGCTTGGATGATTCGCGTGCTACCCAGGCCACACGGTGGTGTGTGCTGCGCGCCGCGTTCCAGTGGGGCCCGAGGTGCGGCAGGTTGGGTTGTATGGCCTGCGGAAAGGCCAGCATCAGGGTCCAGCAGGGCGCGACCGTGACATCAGAGATGGCTTGAACCAGTGTTTTGCCGGTTTGCGAACTCAGCAGCAGGGCCTTGGACTGCGCCACGGGCACGGCAAGTACCACGGCATCAAACCCCGAGTACACACGGCTGCCCGCGCCTTCGGTCTGTCCTTCGGTTTGCAGCTGCCAGCGCGTGGGGTCAAGCTTGTCTGCTTCCAGGCGCGTGACCTGTGTATCAGTCAGCAGACGACCGGCAGCGGCCAGCGGCTCTGCCCACTGTCGGACCAGGGCATTCATGCCCGGGCTCGCCACCCAGTGCGCTTCTTTGGGCGGCAGTGCCGATGCCACGACGCGGCCCAGTTCGTCGAGTATGCGTACGGTGTTCGCGCTCCATGGGCGTACTGTGCCTGGTGTCATTGCGAGCACTTTTCCGAAACGTGCATCACGTGCCGTGAAGTACTGGGTGCCGTGATCAAAACTGCCAAATTCATTGATGCGTGTGGACATGCGGCCACCGGCGCCGCGACTCTTTTCAAATACCGTCACCTGGTGGCCCGCCTGCATCAGCGTGCGTGCACAGGCCATACCTGCAATGCCTGCGCCAATGACGGCAATATGACGCGCCCCACTGGTGCCCTGAGTGCCGGAAGGGGCGGTTGATGATTTTTTCGCCGGAGGTTTTTTGCGGATTTTTGTGCTCATGATTTTTACTTCTCCGGATTTTGTAGTGGGCTAATTGCCTTGCTGATAAACACACTCTACACGCAGTCGGCAGGTCCAGGTCTTGGTGTGTGTCCGTATGGCAGGGATTTAGCGCTCCAGCAGCGCCTTTCTGGTCTTGGGTTTTTCAAGTTGTTGGAGCCACCATTGCAGGGCGCGGCCCGGCTTGGTGCCTGCGCTGGTGCGCCATGCGTAGCTGGGCCTGATCAAACGGGGCGGCCGGTCCACGGCTTTTTCAACGAGGCGACCGGTATCAATATGCGGCCGTGCCAGATACTCGGGCAGAAAACCGCTGCCCAGCCCGCGCAGCTGCGCATCAAGTTTGGCCAGCATGCCGGGCACGGTGAATACATCCTGACCACCCAGCAGCCCCACCGACATGCCGCTGCCGCGCTGTATCGAGTCGGCTACCGCCACCACGCGATGCTGCAGCAGCATCGCGTCGGTGAGGGGGCCATCTACGGCAGCCAGCGGGTGGTGTGGCGCCACCGCATACACAAAGCTCACATTGCCCAGGGGCTTGCTCTGTACCGTGCTAAGGCTGGCCGCCTCCGTGTCCGAGCCTGCTGCCACATCAATGGCCACACCGAGGGCCAGGTCGGCCTGGCCCGAGGTCAGAGCCTGCAGGGTGCCTGACAGCGCTTCTTCGCGGATCTTCAAACGCGTGGGCGGCTCGAGCGCAAAAAAGGCTTCGCAGAGTTCCATCACGGTGCTGCGCGAGATGATGCTGTCCACAGAGAGCGTCAGTTGCGGTTCCCACCCGGTCGCCACGCGCTTGACGCGGTTGGCAATTGCGTCAAGCTCGCCGAGCAGGCGGTTGCCTTCGCGCAGCAGCTCCTTGCCGGCCTCGGTCAGCTTCGCCTGCCGCGACGAGCGGTCAAAGAGCAACACGTCGAGCGCGTCTTCCACCAGCCGCACGCGGTAGGTCAGGGCGCTGGGCACCACGCCGAGTTCCCGCGCGGCGGCCGCCATGCTGCCGGTGCGGTGTACGGCATCAATCAGGTTAAGAGCTTCGGGGGTTAATACGTCACGGATCGTATTTTTTGCCATGGAAGCCTTGTTCATTCAAATAATTTGAATGATGCCATCAAACGGTGGCAACCGCCAGCTCCATGGGTGGACCTACATTGGAGTTGTTGGACGCAGCGCTGCAAAGTTTTACCGCACCGCCGCAGATGCCAATTCCGAAAGGCAGTTTTATGATCACCGTACGCAAATCAGCAGACCGCGGCTATGCAGACCACGGCTGGCTCAAATCATTTCACTCGTTCTCGTTCGCTGGTTATTACGACCCCGAGCACATGGGCTTTGGCAACCTGCGTGTCATTAATGAAGACCGCATTGCTGCGGGCCGCGGCTTCGGCACGCACGGCCACCGCGACATGGAAATCATCAGCTATGTGCTGAGCGGTGAACTGGCACACAAGGACAACATGGGCAACGTCAAGGGCATTCCGCCCGGCGACGTGCAGCGCATGAGCGCAGGCACCGGCGTGCAGCACAGCGAGTTCAACCACGCAGAAGGCCAGACAACCCACTTTCTGCAGATCTGGATTGAACCCAATGTGACGGGCATCCCACCCAGCTACGAGCAAAAGACTTTTGCCGCACCCGAAAAGCGCGGCCAGCTCAAACTGGTGGCCTCAAACGGCGGTGTCGAAGGCTCCGTGACCATTCATGCGGATGCAAAAATTTACGCAGGCCTGCTGGATGCCGATGAGAAAGCTTTTTTTGCGCTTGATGCAAAGCGCAAAACCTATGTGCACCTGGTGCGTGGCGAGCTGGATGTCAGCGGCCAGAAGCTGCAGACCGGAGACGCTGCGCTGATCGAAAACCAGGAAGGCCTGCTCGAACTTGCCCACGGCAAGGATGCCGAGGTACTGGTGTTTGACCTCGCTGCCTGAGGCCGTTGCCTGATGGCTGACCGGGGCAGGACCGGTCAGCATTCTTCTCATTCCCCTTTTTTATTTTTTAACTTTTCAAGGACCCATCATGCTGAACACACTTCAAAACCCTCTCTCCCTGCTGGCCCGCGTACTGCTGGCGTTGCTGTTCGTACCTGCCGGTTTTGCCAAGATAGGTGGCTTTGCCGGCACCGTCGGTTATATCGCCTCACAGGGCGTACCGCTTCCGCAGGTCGCAGCAGCCATTGCCATCCTCGTTGAGCTTGGCCTGGGCCTGTTGCTGCTTGTCGGCTTCAAGACCCGCTGGGCGGCGCTGGGCATTGCACTGTTCACCGTGGTGATCACGTTCATCTTCCACGCTTTCTGGTCTGTACCTGCAGAACAGGTGATGATGCAGCAGATGAATTTCTTCAAGAACCTGGCGATTGCCGGCGGTCTGTTCAGCGTCGCAGCTTTTGGTGCCGGCGCATGGAGCGTTGACGCCAAACTCGGCAAGTAATCCCCACTTCCTGATTTTTCACAACTCTTTTTACCGAAAGCGTTTATGCCAAAAATTGCTGTTGTTTACCACTCGGGCTACGGCCATACCCAGCGGATGGCGCAAGCCGTGGCTGAAGGCGCAGGCGCTGACCTGCTGGCCATTGATGCGGATGGCAACCTGCCCGAAAGCGGCTGGGAAACACTTGCCGCCGCAGACGCCATCATCCTGGGCTCCCCCACTTACATGGGCAGCGTCAGCTGGCAGTTCAAGAAGTTTGTCGATGCCTCTTCCAAACCCTGGTACACCCAGGCCTGGAAGGACAAACTGTTTGCGGGGTTTACCAACAGCGCCAGCCTGAACGGCGACAAGTCCTCCACACTGACCTATATGTTCACGCTGGCCATGCAGCACGGCGGCATCTGGGTGAGCCAGGGCGTATTGCCGAGCAACAGCAAGGCGGCGCAGCGCAATGATGCGAACTTTCTGGGCTCTTACAGCGGCGCCATGGCGCAGTCGCCGTCTGACGCCGGTGCGGCAGAAATGTCGGCCGGTGACCTTGAAAACGCGCGCAATCTTGGTCGCCGAGTGGTCGAGGTTGCAGGTAAATTCAACCGCTAAATCACGGGAGACTGCGCCATGACTGTTGAACTCAAACGCGCCTATGGCGAGGCCATGGCCCAGTCGCTGCAGATTCGCACGCATTCGCTGATTGCCGATGTGAGCGTTGAAGAGGGCGGTGCAGATACCGGCCCCAGCCCCCATGACCTCTACGATGCAGCGCTGGCCGCGTGCAAGGCCCTCACAGTGATGTGGTATGCCAACAAGAAAGGCATCAAGGTCGATGACATTCACACCGTGATTGAGCGCGATGATTCACAGGAGCGTGCGGGTGTCTACAAACTCGCGGCACGGCTGCAAATCAGCGGTGACCTGACTGATGCGCAGATACGTGAATTAGCAGTGGTTGCACAAAAATGCCCTGTGCATAAACTCATGACCACGGTCACAACCGAAATCACAACAAGCGTGGAGCGTACGGCATGAGTGTTCAGATCAAATTGACGGGTCACAACAAGGACCTGGGCGGCGGTTTTATGGTGCGAAGGCTGTTGCCGGCGGCGCAGAAGCAGGCTGTCGGGCCTTTTTTGTTCTTTGACCATTTCGGTCCCATCACGGTGCAGCCCGGTGAGAACCATGATGTCAGGCCGCACCCGCACATTGGCCTGGCCACCGTGACCTACCTGTTTGAGGGCGCGATCATGCACCGCGACAGCCTGGGTTACGAACAGCGCATTGAACCCGGCGCCATCAACTGGATGACGGCAGGGCGCGGCATTGTTCATTCAGAGCGCGGGCCCGAAGACCTGCGCACCAAAACCTATGTGAACCACGGTATTCAGCTCTGGGCTGCACTGCCGGTGGCCCATGAGGAGGTTGCACCTGCATTTGTGCATACACCTGCTGCAGATATTCCTGAACTGGTGGTGGGCGGCGCTGAAGTGCGGGTGCTGATCGGCGAGGCATTCGGCAAGACATCACCTGTCGCCACTTTTGCACCCGCGCTTTATCTTGATGTAAAGCTCAAGGCGGGCGGCACATTCGATATGCCGCCGCTGGCACCAGAACTGGCGATCTATTCGGTGGACAGTGATTTTGAGGTGGATGGCGAGGCTGTTACTGCACACACCCTGGTGCTGCTTGAGCCGGGTGTTGCTGCAAAAATCAGCGCTTCGCGGGCAACACGTTTCATGGTGCTGGGTGGCGAGCCACTTGATGGCCACCGCCTGATGTGGTGGAACTTTGTCTCCAGCCGCAAGGAGCGCATCGTTCAGGCTTCAGATGACTGGGCTGCACAAACCATGGGCCAGGTTGAGGGCGAGACCGAATTTATCCCGCTGCCCGAGCGGCGGTTTGTTCCCGGTTGATCAAACACTAGGCAATGTCACGCGCAAGCCGCAGTCCACTGAACTGCCACTGCGCCTCCGGCGGAAAGAAGTTACGGTAGCTCGCGCGTATATGGCTTTGCGGCGTCGCGCATGAGCCGCCGCGCAGCACAAACTGGTTGCACATGAACTTGCCGTTGTATTCGCCGACCAGGCCTTCCCACGGCTTGTAGCCGGGGTAGGGGTTGTAGTTCGATTGCGTCCATTCCCAGACATCGCCCAGCATTTGCATGGGCTGGCCCTCATGGTCGTCCTGTTGCGGCAGCGGGTGGTAGGCCGTGTTCTCCACGAAGTTGCCTTGTGCTGACGGCGCTTGCGGCAAACCGCGCGCAGCCAGTTCCCATTCAAACTCGGTCGGCAGCCGCGCACCGGCCCAGCGTGCAAAGGCATCAGCTTCAAAATAACTCAGGTGACACACCGGGGTGTTGGGGTCCACATCGACCAGACCCTGCAATGTGAAGTTCTGGTAGCTGCCATCTTCTGCGGCTTGCCAATAGAGCGGCATCTCATGCCCGCCGGACTGCACCCAGTCCCAGCCCATTGATAGCCAAAGCTCTGGACGCAGGTAACCGCCATCTGCCATGAAGGCCAGCATTTCACCGTTGGTGACAAGGCGGCTGGCGATCTCAAACGGTGCCACGTAATACTTATGGCGCGGTGTTTCGTTATCAAACGCAAAGCCGCCGTCGCGTATGGCGTCAAAACCGTGCTCTACCAGCCCACCTTCATAGGCCAGCCAGCTCACAGGCTGCGGGTGTATACCCGCCAGGGGCCAGCGTTTGGCATAGGCGGGGCGACCGGGGTTGAAAGACAGCGCGTGTTTGATATCGGTCAGCAGCAGCTCCTGGTGCTGCTGCTCATGGTGCAAGCCCAGAGTCACCAGCTCTTCGATTTCTTTTTTCTGCTGTGCGGACCCGTTGGCCTGAATGTGTGCCATGGTGTCCAGCATGCGCTGGTTGACCTGGGCCCGGTAATCAAGTACTTCGGCAAGCGTGGGGCGGCTGATCAGGCCGCGTTTGGGCCTGGGGTATTTGTCACCCACGCCGTTGTAGTAGCTGTTGAACAGCACACGAAACTGTGCATCAAAGGGCTTGAAGTCGCGCTCAAACGTCTCAAGCAGAAACGTTTCAAAGAACCAGGTGAGGTGCGCCAGGTGCCACTTGGCGGGGCTGGCATCTGGCATCGACTGCAACTGGCAGTCTTCAGGGCTCAGGGGCTTGATGAGGTTTTCGGTTTGCTGGCGAACGGAGAGAAAGCGTGCTGCCAGATTTGAAGTTTGAGGCGCGTACAGGGAAAGTGCGTTCTGGGGACTTGTCATGACTGGCCTCGGATTGATTTGGCGGTGGTCTATGGGTCGATGGGATCAAGGCGTTCTTACACCCTCAGGACCAAAACATCAGCCTCGCAGACTCTGAATCGGTGCATTGTCAGACAAGATGCCGAAACCTGCAGGCCGCAGCCAGAGCGTGATTCAGGAGGCGAGTTCAGGATTGACTTTGGGGCTCAGGGCAGGGTCCAGCGCACGCCGCTCGTCAAATACAAAACATTCGCCGTCGTAGTGGGCGTGGCCATTGATCTCAAAGTATTTGAGGATGCCGCCGTCAAGCTGGTAGACATCCTGCACACCGGCTTCGCGCATGAATATCGCCGCTTTTTCGCAGCGTATGCCGCCGGTGCAAAAGCTCACCACGGTTTTGCCCTGCAGCTCGTCGCGGTGATCCAGCAGTGCTTGTGGAAATTCGGTGAATTTGGTGATGCGCCAGTCAATCGCATTGTTGAAAGTGCCCACATCCACTTCAAAGTCGTTGCGGGTGTCCAGCGTCACTACCGGCTGGCCCTTGTCGTCCTGGCCGGTATCCAGCCAGCGTTTCAGCGTGGCTGCATCAACAGCCGGCGCGCGGCCCGATGCAGGCTGTATGGCAGGGTGGTTCATGCGGATGATTTCAGGCTTGACCTTCACCAGCAGCTTGCGGAAGGGCTGCGCGTTTGAATAACTTTCCTTGACTTCAAGATCGGCAAAACGCGCATCCCGTCGGAGCCATTCCAAAAAATCATGAATCGCCGCTGACGGACCCGCCAGAAAAAGATTGATGCCCTCTTCAGCCAGCAGGACTGTGCCTTTGAGAGCGCGTGTTTTCAGGGCATCCAGGATGGCAGCCTGCATTTCAGGCAATTGGGTCAGCGACACAAACTTGTATGCGGCAATGTTCAGAACTTTCATGATCCCTGGAATTGTAGGCAGGCTGAAGTGGCGCTTGGGTCTGACCAGCGGTTCCCGCGCTGGTGAGACCCCTAAAATGAACCATGTTTGTCCATTTACGCATCCACACCGAGTTTTCAGTCGTCGACGGGACCAACCGCATAGATGAAATTGTGGCCGCCGCAGCGGCCGACCAGCAGCCTGCCCTCAGCATCAGTGACCTGAGCAACCTGTTCGGTACCGTCAAGTTTTACAAGGAATGCCGTGGCAAGGGCGTCAAGCCGCTGATTGCTGCCGACGTGTGGGTGCAGGTGCCGGGCAAGGACGCTGCAGCACCGCCCGCCCGCATGCTGCTGATGGTGCAAAACCACCGGGGCTACCTCAATCTGTCGGAACTCATCACACGTGCATGGACGCGCGGCGTGGTGCGTGACCAGGCGATCATCAGCCTCGAATGGCTCAAGGAATTGAATGAAGGCCTGATTGCATTGTCTGGCGCGCAGCGCGGTGCCATCGGCCAGGCGCTGGTGCAGGGCGACGATGCGCGTGCCGTTGAAAGTGCCTTGTATCTGGCGGGGATATTTCCGCACCGCTTTTACATTGAACTGCAACGCGCCGAACAGGCTGAAGATTCTCGCCATGTGACCGCCGCCGTGCAGCTGGCAGCACGCCTCAAGCTGCCAGTGGTTGCCACGCACCCCGTACAGTTTTTGACCTACGACGACTACGAGGCGCATGAGGCGCGCGTGTGTATTTCAGAAGGCGAGATCCTGGGCAACGCCCGTCGCGTGCGCAAGTTCACGCGCGAGCAGTATTTCAAGTCTGCCGCGCAGATGGAAGAGTTGTTTGCCGACATTCCGTCTGCAATCGCCAACACGGTCGAGATTGCCAAACGCTGCAACCTCAAGCTCGAACTCGGCAAACCCATGCTGCCCGATTACCCCACGCCCGAGATCAATGGCGTGCGTATGCCGGCGGATGATTACTTCCGCCAGGTGTCTTTCGAGGGCCTGGAAGCAAGGCTCAAGCACCTGTACCCGAACGAAACCGTGCGTGAAGAAAAACGCCCGGTGTATGTCGAGCGGCTTGAGTTCGAGATCAAGACGATTTTGAAGATGGGCTTTCCGGGCTACTTCCTCATCGTGGGCGACTTCATCAACTGGGCCAAGAACAACGGCTGCCCGGTTGGCCCGGGCCGGGGCTCTGGCGCCGGCTCACTGGTGGCCTATGCGCTGAAGATCACCGATCTTGATCCGCTGCAGTACAACCTGCTGTTCGAGCGGTTTTTGAATCCGGAGCGGGTGTCCATGCCCGACTTCGATATCGACTTCTGCCAGAGCAACCGCGACCGTGTCATCGATTACGTCAAGGACAAATACGGCCACGCGGCGGTCAGCCAGATCGTCACCTTCGGAACCATGGCCGCACGCGCCGCGATCCGCGACGTGGGCCGGGTGCTGGACTTCCCCTACGGTTTTTGCGACGGCATCTCCAAGCTCATCCCGAACAAGCCGGGCCAGTCCGTCACGCTGCAGCTCTTGCCGGCTGAGCGCAAGAAGAGCGACAAGCAGGTGTATGCGCTTGAAGCCGAACCCATACTGGCCGAGCGCGAAGCGAAGGAAGAAGACGTCCACACGCTGCTTGAGCTGGCGCGCAAGCTTGAAGGCCTGACCCGCAACGTCGGCATGCATGCCGGGGGTGTGCTGATCGCACCGGGCAAGCTCACAGACTTCTGCCCGCTCTACCTGCAGCCGGGTAGCACTTCGGCCGTGAGCCAGTTCGACAAGAACGATGTCGAGGCGATTGGCCTCGTCAAGTTCGACTTTCTGGGCCTGGCGACGCTGACGATTCTTGAAATCGCACGCGAGTTCATCATCGCCCGCCACCCGACGCAGAAAGACTTTGCCTTCGAGAACCTGGCGCTCAACGACACAAAGACCTACGAGCTTTTTGCGCGCGGCCAGACCGAAGCCGTGTTCCAGTTTGAAAGTACCGGCATGCAGCGCATGCTGAAAGACGCCAAACCGAACCGGCTTGAAGACCTGATCGCGATGAATGCGCTGTACCGGCCGGGCCCCATGGATCTGATCCCGACCTACATCGCGCGCAAGCAGGGCCGCGAGGAGCCCGAGTACCCCGACCCGCGCGTCAAGCCCATGCTGGAAGAGACCTACGGCATCATGGTCTACCAGGAGCAGGTGATGCAGACCGCGCAGATCCTGGGCGGTTACTCGCTGGGTGGCGCTGACATGCTGCGCCGCGCGATGGGTAAAAAAGACGAAAAGGAGATGGCGTCGCAGCGCGAGATCTTCCGCAAGGGCGCCGGTGAAAACGGCCTTAGCCAGGAAAAAGCCGACGAGGTTTTTGACCTGATGGAAAAGTTTGCGGGCTACGGCTTCAACAAGTCGCACTCTGCCGCCTACGCGCTGCTGGCGTATCACACGGCCTGGCTCAAGGTGCATTACACGGCCGAGTTCTTCTGCGCCAACATGACGGTGGAAATGGACGACACCGACAAGCTGAAGATCCTCTTTGGCGATGCGCAGAAGATGGGCATCAGCTTCGAGTCGCCCGACGTGAACCGGGGCAACTACCGCTTCGAGCCCATCACTGACAAAAGCATTCGTTACGGGCTGGGCGCCGTCAAGGGCACGGGCCAGCAGGCGATTGCAGCCATCGTGGCTGCGCGTGAAGCGGGTGGAGCCTTTACCTCGCTGTTTGATTTTTGCGTGCGTGTTGACAAGTCAAAACTCAACAAGCGGACGGTCGAGGCACTCATCAAGGCCGGTGCGTTTGACAACCTGCACCTGAACCGCGCAGAACTGCTGGCGTCGGTAGACCGCGCTTTTGAATTTGCGGCCGCCACAGAAGCCAACGCCAACCAGGGCGGCCTGTTCGACATGGACTCGCACGCCGCCAGCACGCAGGAGCCGCCGCTGGTGCCTGCCATGCCTTTCGGCGTGAAGGCTCGCCTGGTGCAGGAAAAAACCGCCATAGGCTTCTATTTGTCGGGCCACCTGTTTGACGAGGTCGAGCTCGAAGTGCGCAAATTTGCCAAACGCAAGATTGAAGACCTGATTGATTCACGCGACCAGCAACTGCTGGCCGCCATCGTGACCGACCTGCGCGTCATCAACGGCCAGCGCGGCAAGCTGGCGCTCTTCAAGCTCGATGACAAGACGGCCATGATCGAGGCCACGGCTGACGAAGCCACGCTCAACGCCAACCGCAACCTGCTGAAAGATGATGAACTCGTTATCGTGCAGGGTGTGTTGCAGCCAGACCGTTTTTCGGGCGGCTACCGCCTGAAGGTCACGCAGGTCTGGGATCTGGAGACCGCGCGCTGCAAGTTCGGCAAATACCTGCGCGTGGCCGTCAACGGCACCGCGCCGGACATCTCGCGCATGGTGCGCGACTTTCCGCCCCGACGCGAAATGTCGCAGCAGGGCGAACTGGAAGTAGTAAGGGGCCTGCCGGTGCGCCTGAGTGTGCGGCGCGAAGCGGATTTTGGTGCCGTGAGTGCCGACATCGTGCTGGACGAACGCGCGAAGTTCTACCCGACCGACGCGGCGCTGGCCAGCTGGATGGCGCAGGCGGACAGGGGCCAGGCGCACATCGTTTACGAGTGATGGGCCAGGGGGCGGCCCGGGACGGCTTCCCCGCCTGTCATTGCGGACCACGATCCGCAATCCATGCTGGTTGAGCGCTGACGCTTGATAAAAGCGGGGATGGATCCCGGATCTGGTCCGGGATGACACCTGTGTTTGATGTGGCGGAGGCTAGTTTTAACGTATACAGCAAAAATTTAACGTATACGGCAAAATTATGTATTCCAGTCTCGTCGTCATCTGAAAAATCCTGCCCAAAATGCCTCAAACAGCCAAAAAAAGGCCATTTTCAGGCATAAAAACGGCTGCAGCCCTTTAAATACGAGCGTGAGCAGCTACTGATTTAATAGCAAAATGACCGCTGGCCTCCAGCTCAGTCCTTCACCCGCATGCTCAGGACCATGGCTGAAGGCACGCGTCCGTCCACATCGCGGGGCATGGTTCCGGTGCGGATGATGGCCTTGATTACAGCCTCGTCCCAGGCCGCATTGCCGCTCGATTTGACCAGGCGCTGGCTGATGATGGTGCCGCTCGGATTGGTGCGGACCTCGACCTCGGCAATCGGGTTGCCGCTCACATCCTCCGTAAACACGATGTTTGGCTTGACTGCGGCCCTGACCCTGGCGCCATAACTTGAAGAAGGGGCACCGGACTGCTGTGCCGTGCCGGTGGCCTCAGGCGAGCCACTAGCACCGGCCATACCCATCATGCGTTTGAGGGCTTCTTCACGCTGTTTCGCAGTTGATGCCTGGGCCTGCTTGTCCTGCTCACGTTGTTTGGCGAGCTTCTGGTCTTCCAGCTTTTTGGCTTCCTGCTGGGCGGTGAGTTTTTTCGCCTGCTCTTCCTTGGCCTTCTGCTCTTTGTCCTTTTTCGCCTGGAGCTCGGTTTCTTTCTGCTGCGCCAGCAACTTGCGCTTTTTCTCCTGCTCCAGCGCGATGTCGACGTTGGGCGCTGGTGGCGGAGGGGCTTTTACTTCAGGCGCTTTGGGTGCAGGCGGGGGAGGCGGCGGGGGCGGCGGTTCGACCAGCTTTGGCGCAGCGGCTTGAGGCACGGCAGACCAGATCTCGGCTTCAAAGGCCACCGACTGGTCGGTGCGCTTCCAGTTCACGCCCCAGGTCAGCGCGGCAATCAGCAGCGCGTGGGCGAGCAGCGCAAAACCAAAGGCGCGCACCGAACCGGCATCGCGTGGCGGGCCAAATTCAATGCGGTCGGCTGCACTGGGCATTTGCTGGGAGCTCTATTTGCCGGTCTGCACCGAAAGCCCGACGCGTGAGACACCAGCCTTCTGCAGGTTGTCCATGACCTTGACGACGGTTTCATACTTGATGGACTTGTCGGCGCTGATGACCACCGGCACAGCATCGGCACCGGCCTTGACCTTGGCGTCCATCTTCACGATGTCAGCGGCCACGTTGTTGAGGTTGCTGGGCACCGAGTCGGTCTTGACCTTGATCTGTACGGTCTCGTCCTTGCTGATCAGGATCTGTATCGGGTTTTGCGGCTGCGAAGGCGCCTTGCCAACCTTGGGCAGCGCAATCATGCTGGGCGTGATGAGCGGCGCCGTCACCATGAAGATGATGAGCAGCACCAGCATCACGTCGATAAAAGGCACCATGTTGATTTCACTGATGGTGCGGCGGCCGCGGCCGCGGGATGAGACTGCTGGCATATTGATGTCCTGCCTGCTTAATGTCCAGAGGGCGATTGCGCCCCAAGATTGCGCTGCAAAATGTTCGAGAACTCTTCGATGAAGGTCTCCAGCTTGTTGGCGATGCGGTCGATGTCATGCGCAAAGCGGTTGTAGGCAACCACTGCGGGGATCGCAGCAAAGAGGCCGATGGCGGTGGCCACCAGCGCTTCGGCAATGCCGGGTGCCACAGTGGCCAGCGTGACCTGCTCCAGTGCCGCCAGGCCGGTGAAGGCGTGCATGATGCCCCAGACCGTGCCGAACAGGCCGACATAAGGCGAGACCGAACCGACAGTGGCCAGGAAAGAAAGGTTGGACTCAATCGCGTCCAGCTCGCGCTGGTAACCGGCACGCATGGCGCGGCGTGCACCGTCGAGCAGGGTGCCCGCATCCGTGATGCGGCGCTCGCGCAGCTTCTGGTATTCACGCATGCCACTGGCAAAAATGCGTTCCATCGAGCCGGAATGCTTGGCGTTTTGCGTGGCGCTGGCAAACAGGT
Organism: Pseudomonadota bacterium; assembly: GCA_040388905.1. GTDB lineage: Bacteria > Pseudomonadota > Gammaproteobacteria > Burkholderiales > Burkholderiaceae_C > Polaromonas. Next base: position 155,200 of record JAZKAY010000010.1, on the reverse strand, counting down.
CGTTCAGGCTGGTTCCCGACCAGAATTCGCGGTCAAATTCTTCATTTAGTGCCTGCACGCGCTTGATGGAAATGATCTTCCTGAAGATGGCGGCCCAGCTGGCAATGGACACGCCCACAAGCAGCGCAACAACGCCCTGGACGACCCAGCTGGCATGAAGGATGAGGCTGACGATGGAGAGGTCTTGGTTCATGCTGGTGTTTGTTGTTCAGGTTTGAAGACTGTCAAGAATGGAGGCCGGAATTCGCGCCGGTTGCAGTGTCGATGCACTGACCCAGCCGATGCGGATGGTCCCCGTACAGAGCAGGGTACCGTCCTGCCCGGATTTTAAAAGTGCCTGCTGCCCGATTGTTATGGATGCCCGGCCCAATTCCTGCAGTGTGGAGGTAACAAGAAGTTCATCGTCCAGCCGGGCAGGGCGCAGGTAACGCACGCTGGTGTCGCTGACGATAAACATGCCGCCTTCACTCTCCTTGAGACGCTGCTGCTCAATGCCCAGTGATCTGAGCCATTCGGTGCGTGAACGTTCAAAAAACTTCAGGTAGTTGGCATAAAAAACAATGCCGCCGGCGTCTGTGTCTTCCCAGTAGACACGAACAGGCCAATTGAAAGCTGCCTTATCCAATGACCTTCTCCAGCCGGGCAATGGCTTCCTTCAGATGCGCCATTGAGCTTGCCGTTGAAAACCGTATGTATTTTTCTGGCGCGGCGGTACCAAAATCCCGCCCCGGTGTGACGGCCAGGTGCGCGCGCTTCATCAGCTCAAAAGCAAAATCCCAGCTGCCACCGGTGCCGTCAGCCCTGTGCTCTGCCAGCCCCCATTTTTTGACCAGCGCCGAGCAGTCGGCGTAAGCGTAAAACGCGCCATCGGGCATAACTGGCACGGTCAGCCCCAGGCGGTTCAGTTCGGGGATGAAGTAGTCGCGCCTGGCCTTGAACTCGCTGCGGCGGCGTTCGTATTCGGCCAGGCTTTCTGGCTCAAAACAGGCCAGCGCTGCATGCTGGGCCACGGTGCTGGCGCAGATGAACAGGTTTTGCGCAATACGCTCAATGACGGGTACCAGCGCCTCGGGCACGACGAGCCAGCCGAGGCGCCAGCCTGTCATGTTGAAGTACTTGCTGAAGGAGTTGATGCTGATCACGCTCTGGCCAAGGCGGTTTGGCATGGCCAGCGCCGTATGGCCGAAATGTTCTTCGTAGCTGAGGCCAAGGTAAATCTCGTCGATCAGCGTGATGCCGCCACGGCTCTGTACAAATTCATGGATGTGCTGCAGCTCTTCAGGCGCTATTGAGGTGCCTGTGGGGTTCGATGGCGATGCCAGCAGCACGCCGCGCGTCTTGTCGTTCCATGCAGCCTCGACCTTCTCGCGCGTCAGCTGGAAGCGTTCTTCGGCAGTGGTCGGGATCAACACCGACTGACCTTCTGCCGCGCTCACAAAATGACGGTTGCAGGGGTAGCTCGGGTCCGGCATCAATATCTCGTCGCCGGCTTCTATCAGCGCCAGGCAGGCCAGCTGCAGCGCGGCAGATGCACCGGCGGTGATGATGATGCGGCTGGGGGCGACATCGACCTTCAAGCGCGAGGCATACCAGCTGCTGATTTTTTCGCGCACTGGCCACAAGCCTGTGGCTTGGGTGTACTGGGTTGCGCCGTCGTGTATGGCTTTGGTGGCCGCTTCCTGCACCAGCGGCGGGGCGGTGAAGTCCGGTTCGCCGATGTTCAAAAAAATCATCGGGTCGGCAGTGTGCGCGACCTGGCCTGCAAGAAGCGAAGCCGCTTTAGCGACCTCCATCACGTAAAACGGCTCTATCTTCTGGGCTCTTTGTGCAATCCTCAAAGCATGCCTTTCATGTCGGGAGCTTACTTCGCGTTGTCCGCAGCGACTTCAGCCGCACGCAGGGAGGGCGCCATCTTATGCAGCACGCCGTTCACATACTTGTGGCCGTCAGTACCGCCAAAAGCCTTGGCCAGTTCTATGCATTCGTTGATGACCACGCGGTAGGGCACATCGAGGCAATTCCTGAATTCGTAAGCGCCTATCCACAGCACCGAATGCTCGATGGGTGAGATTTCGGCCATGGGCCGGTCCAGCAGTGGCGTGATGGCGGCGTCCAGCGCCTCTGCGTCGTCAATGCAGCCATGCAGCAATGCGTCGTAATGGGCAGAGTCGGCCTTGTGAAAACCCACAAGGTCACGCGTGAAGCTGTCGATGGCATCGGCTTCATTGCGGCCCACCAGGTGCTGGTAGAGCGCCTGCATGGCAAATTCACGGGCGCGGGTGCGGCCCGATTTGTCAGCCGCTTTTTTGACACCGGTATCGGTCAGGCCGGTACGCGTTTGCGGCGGGCGTTTGGTCTTGGCCGTTGATACGGTTTTGGCGGTCGGGTCGGACATATATTTTTCAGTTCAGGCCAGGTCGTTGAGCAGGTTGGCCATTTCAACAGCGACGCGGGCAGCGTCACGGCCCTTGTCGGTCTGGCGCACCTCGGCCTGCATGAGGTTTTCTGTGGTCAGTATGGCATTGGCAATCGGCAACTGGTAGTCAAGCGCCACACGTGTGACGGCTGCACCGCTTTCGTTGGCGACCAGTTCAAAGTGATAGGTCTCGCCGCGAATGATGCAGCCCAGTGCAATCAGCGCGTCGTACTTGTCGCTCTCGGCCATGACCTGCAGGGCGCTGGCGACTTCAAGCGCACCGGGCACCTTGACGTGCTTGATGTGCTTGGCTTCAACGCCAAGCGCCGCCAGCTCCTGCAGGCAGGCATCGGCCAATGCGTTGGTCACAGGCTCGTTGAAACGCGCCTGCACGATGCCGATCACGAGTTTTTTACCGTCAAGCCTGTCGGCCGTTCCTTTGTCTGCACCAAACATGATGGCTTCCCTTGATCTCAGTCTGTTATTTGTTGATGTAGCCGACGATTTCCAGGCCATAGCCTGCAGCCATGCTGGGCATGCGCCTGGGGTTGCCCAGCACGTTCATTTTGTGCACGCCGCATTCGAGCAGGATCTGCGCGCCGACACCGTAGGTGCGCAGGTCCATGCGACCACGTTCCGGCGCCTGGCTGGCGCGGGCTGTGCCTTCAAACTGCTCCAGCAGTTGAGCCGCGCTTTCACCGCAGTTGAGCAGGACGACCACGCCCTTGCCTGCGTCGGCAATGTAGCGAAGGCTTTCGTCCAGGCTCCATGAATGCATGGCACGCCCGACTTCGAGTGCGTCCAGCACCGACAGCGGCTCATGCACACGTGCTGCCACGGCTTCGTCGGCAGACCACTGGCCCTTGACCAGCGCCAGGTGCAGGCCCTGGCTGGTGTTGTCCTTGAAGGCATGCGCCGTGAACTCGCCAAAAGCGGTGGTGAGGGTGCGGCTGCCGACTTTTTCAATCAGTGACTCGTTGCGGCTGCGGTGTTCAATCAGGTCGGCAATGGTGCCTATCTTGAGCTTGTGCTCTGCTGCAAACACCAGCAGGTCAGGCAGGCGGGCCATCTCGCCGTCGTCTTTCATGATCTCGCAGATCACGGCGGTGGGTGAGCAGCCCGCCATCGCGGCCAGGTCGCAGCCGGCTTCTGTGTGGCCCGCGCGCATCAGCACGCCGCCATCAACGGCCTGGAGCGGAAAGATGTGGCCAGGCTGCACCAGGTCGCTGACCTTTGCATCTTTGGCGACTGCAGCCTGCACGGTGCGTGCGCGGTCGGCGGCAGAGATGCCTGTGGTCACGCCTTCTGCGGCTTCAATCGATACCGTGAACGCGGTCGAGTGTTTGGTGCCATTGCGGGTGGCCATGGGTTGCAGCTGCAGGCGCTCGCAGCGCTCGCGGGTCAGCGTCAGGCAGATCAGGCCACGGCCATAACGCGCCATGAAGTTGATGGCCTCCGGCGTGACGTGGTCTGAAGCGAGCACCAGGTCGCCTTCGTTTTCACGGTCTTCTTCATCAATGAGGATGACCATGCGGCCAGCCTTCATCTCGGCAACGATGTCTTCTACGGGCGAAATTGCAACGGAGGCGATTGAAGCGGCAGTCATTTGTTATGGTTCTTTCCGGTGTCTTGCAGCATGCGCTCGACGTAGCGCGCGATCAGATCGATTTCAAGGTTGACGCTGGAGCCCTGTTTGAGCTGTCCCAGCGCGGTGTTTTCGACGGTATGCGGGATGAGGTTGATGCTGATCTCGCAGCCCTTGCCATCGGCCAGGTCCTGAACCCGGTTGACGGTCAGGCTGACGCCATTGACGGTGATGGAGCCCTTGTAGGCCATGTATTTGGCAAGCTCGATGGGGGCATGTATGCGCAGTTCCCAGCTTTCGCCAACCTCGGCGAAGTGTGTGACCTTGCCGATACCGTCAACATGCCCGGAGACGATGTGCCCGCCCAGCCTGTCGTGGGCGCGCAGGGCTTTTTCAAGGTTGATGATGCCGGGCTCTGAGAGCCCGCTCGTCTTGTGCAGTGATTCTGCAGAGATGTCTATGGTGAAACGGTTGCCTGTGAGGTCGAGCGACACGGCGGTCATGCAGGCGCCGTTGAGGGCAATGCTGTCGCCCAGACCGACATCGCTGAGGTAACCGACGGGCGTTTCAATGGTGAGACGCTTGCCATGGTTTGAAGAGCTGCCCAGGCTTTGGATGTCGACGATGCGCCCCAAGCCGGTGATGATTCCGGTAAACATGCGCTATTTTCGCAGGGATTCGGGTCCGCCCGCCCGCTGGGGGCCGATTCAACCCCAAAAGGCGAAAAAAGGCAGTTGCCCGGGCTTTCCCAGACGCAGGTGTCATCCCGGACCTGATCCGGAATCCATGACTTTTGAGGCTTCCGGGAATGCGGGTTCATGGATTGCGGATCAGGTCCGCAATCACACCCCGGGAGGCCGGACAGCACCTGGTTGAGTAGCGCCCTGGAACTGGTCCCGCCCTGCGACGCGGGCCAGTATTCGCAGGTCATCGCCCACCAGCTGCGTCGATAAAAAGCGCAGCCTGACTGCATCCTGCAAACTCTCCAGGGGGCCGAATGAGGCCATGCCCTGGGCGGTGCCCAGCATTTGCGGCGCGGTATAGAGCAGCAGTTCGTCAACAAGGCCTTCACGAAGGAAAGACCCATTGAGCTTGTGGCCGGCCTCGACATGGAGCTCGTTGACTTCGCGTTGGGCCAGGTCGCGCAGCATGGCTGTCAGGTCGACCTTGCCAGTGGGGCCGGGCGTGTAAATGACGGTGGCACCGCGTGCCTCCAGAGCCTTTTTCTTTACCTCATCATGCACCGCAGCGTAGATGTACAGGGCACGGCCAGCGATAAACAGGTTTGCATCAGGTGGTGTTTCCAGCCGGCTATCGACCACCACCAGATGCGGCTGGCGTGGCGTGTCGACCAGCCGCACATCCAGCCGCGGATTGTCTTCGAGCACGGTGCCTATGCCCGTCAACACGGCACAGCTGCGCGCACGCCAGGCATGGCCATCGGTACGCGCGGCTTCACCGGTGATCCACTGGCTCTTGCCATTCATCAGCGCAGTCTTGCCGTCGAGTGAGGCGGCGATTTTCATGCGAACCCAAGGCGTCCTGCGGATCATGCGGCTGAAAAAACCAATGTTGAGCTCGCGAGATTCAGCCGCACCCGGGCCGATTTCAACGTCTGTGCCCGCTGCACGCAAACGCGCAAAGCCCTCACCACTGACCAGCGGATTGGGGTCGTGCAGGGAGGCGATGACTTTTGTTATGCCGGCGGCAATCAACGCATCGCAACAGGGCCCCGTGCGGCCGTGATGGGAGCAGGGCTCCAGCGTGACATAAGCGCTTGCACCCGCTACGTCATGGCCCAGGGCTGCAGCGTCTTTCAGTGCCACCATCTCAGCGTGCGGACCGCCTGCCTTCTGCGTATGCCCTTGGCCTATGACCTTGCCGTCAGGCGAGACCAGCACGCAACCGACACGCGGGTTGGGTGAGGTGATGTACAAGGCCGATTGCGCCAGGGCGAGCGCCTGCCCTATAAAACCTTCACGTACTGGCGGATTCATGTGCTGCCCGATTCAGGCGCAAGCAGTCCGCTCATCATGTACGGGCAGGCATGCAATGCAAAACAGCGATTACTTCCAGCACTCGTCCCGGGTCTTGGTATTGCCCGTCACGCCCTTGATGCCAGTGGATGTGATCGTGAAAATGCCGCATGGGTCTGAAGCCTGTGAGCGTCCCGAGATGGGTGACATGGAGAGCGTAAATGTGGTGACGGCCACTGTCGCGGTGTAAGTGCCTGCTGCGCTGATGGCAGGATTGAGTTGGTATAGCGCTGTACCGTCAGAGGGCGACACCCTCAACCCGTCGGGCATGCCCACCCCGGCGCCCAGCACAGAGTTGCCGGCCCGGTCCTGGAGGTATTGATCGTTTGCAGCATAAAACTTCTGCATGAACTGCGCTGCCTGGAGCAACTGCGTTCTTGCATCTGCGCGCCTCGCTTTGGCGATGTAGCTGTTGTAGGACGGCAATGCAATGCTGGCCAGGATGCCGATGATGACCACGGTGATCATGAGCTCTATCAGGGTAAAGCCCGTGTGGCGTCCTCGATATGGGTGATGCTTGGTTGGCATGGGATTGAACTCCTGAGTCAAATAGCGAAAAGGATGCAAATCATAGGCGTCAGCGAAGGAACAGCTGCCGCCATGTGCGTTTTGTGACACCGCTGACGCTGGCAGCCGGGGCCCCTGGGTTGTATTGGAAGTTTTGTGGGTCGTTACCGCCACCGAATGATGCCCCAGAACTGGACGCCGATGTATTGAGGCCACTGAGGGTGCCTTCTCCGCCTGATACAAAGCCGCCATCACTGATGTCTTTAATTAAAATTTTCCGCTGCCCACTGGCCTTGCCTTCTACACCGGTGGCATAAAAGTCAAAGCTGTCGACCTTGCCGTCGCCATTCGTATCAAAAGTGAATCGCGATTGGGCCGGTCCAGCTCCTGTGACACCGTCTATAACGTAATACCAGGCGCGCCCGGACGAAGCCTCAACGCAGGGGTCTTGCGAAATACCCGCCGTGGAAAGTGTGTCGGCCGCAATAAGACCGCTGCCTGGAATGGGTTCATTAAAGGGATAGATTGTTCTTTGGCCTGTATTGGGCAAATTGATGTACCACCCACGCTTTGAGGCCCAATTCACAGAGTTCTGGGATACGGTGAAAAAATTGAGGCTTGTGGTGGATGTCACACCCGTAGGGCTGGTGGAAACCGTGTATCCCCCTGCAATCGCAGCAGATATGGTCTGTAGAACCAGCGTGGTGGTTCCTGTTTGAGTAACACCTGTAGGCGTTGTGGAAGTGCCAAAGGCAACGCTGTCCCAGACGCCATAAAGCGTTTGGGTGGCTGTACTGGTTAAATCCGTGGTCTCAAAAAGCTTGCCGGTTCCAAAGGTAATAACGTTCCCACCATTTGGGTGAATCACTGCTGCCGGCTGCGCAGTAATGGGCTTTGTGCTGCCAGCGCTATACAGCGGAGAGTTGGAAAGCCCAAGCCGCCAATTGCTGCTTGATGCATCGGAAAGGTCGAACTTCCACATGTTGCCCTTGAGGTCGCCCGCATAGGCGCCGATGATGCGCCTGTTGTCATCCCTGATAAGCCTGACGCCACCCAGGCCATTACTGCCGCCCACACCCGTGCTGATTTGTTTGATCAATGCGCCGGTATCAAGATTTGCTATGTAAAGACTTGCCACACCACTCGCGCCCAAGTAGCCGTTGCCGAAAATGGCCACCCATTCCCCGCTCTTGGTCAGCCCGCTTTGAACCTCGGTCAGAATGTGCCCCAGACTGGCATAGCCGGTCGTTGAAGGCGTGATTTCCCATTTGATGTTTGATGCCGACATGGACATGGGGTTTGTCACGTCCAGTGCGTAGACTGATTTCGCGCCTGCACCGGTTGTGCCCAACAGAAGATTGCTCCATGTTGTGCAGGCTGAGCCCCCGGTCAAACAGGCATCGGTTTCGACATTGGGGCCATCCACGTAATACAGGTGGTCATAACTCTTTTTGGCCAGCTGGTGCAAGTTTGGCATCACGGCCCTGGGCACAAAGGCAAAAACTTCCGCACCTGTAGAGTCCCTGAACCCATGCAACATGCCGTCATTCGCGCCGGCAAACAACACGCCTTCTGCGCGAGCCGACTTGGTGGTCAGGAATGTTGCATAGGTTGACTGTCCATAGGTACCTGCAGGTAAGTTGGTGTAGCCTCCGCTAAACGCTCCCTTGATGAAGACGGGTGTTGAGTTGACGATATCGCCCAGCAAGAATTCGCGTGGACGATAGAGGGCGGTGCCATTGGGGTCTTCATTGCTTTGGTCGCCGCGCAGGTAGTTGATCAGGTTGGTGTTTGCGCCCACCACATTTGCCATGGCATAGGTGTTTGATGCATTGAAGCTGCCCATGGCCGAGCCATTCCAGGCATAGATATTTCTGGATGAGTACGCCGGTATGCCACTGTAAGTGGCGCTGTTGGCGGGACTGGTGCCCACCACCTGCCATGTGACGGAAGTCTCCCTGCCGGTGGTTGCGTCAAGAGTTGTCGCAATGACGTTGCCCGTCCAGGAACCGGTGGTGTAGGCGGGAGAATATTTTCTGGTTCCGGTGTTAAGGCCTGCCGTGGATGCTGCCACGCCCGATTGTGATGCCGTGTTTCTGCTGATATCTGCCAGCATGCCTTCTACGGCATCGCTTAATGTGCCTGCATTTTTCGCGCTCAATACGCGGCCCCTGCCGTTGATGGTGGCATGCCACATGTCGTCTACTGCCGTGACGTCCTCATCCCCTACGGTTGGCCATGAGGTCCCCCCGGAAGTGAGGGATGCCAGTGTGGTGGCGGTTTGCGCCAGCGTGCCGTTGACACCCAGGCCGACCGCGTAAAAACTCATGTTTTGCCAGAATGACGGGTTGGCTACGGTGGTGGTAACGCCATTGATGACGGTGGCTGCAATCTGCTTGACGTTGTTGTCAAGGTCAGTTCTCAGGTCAGTGATCCAGTACTTCATGGCGACGTCGCCCAGCGTGTTCGACTGGCTATCCGAGTAGGGTCTTCCAGGGCTGTAGCTGTAAGAGAGGGTGCCGCCGGTAGCAGTAGTCCCTGTGATGAGGCCCGCAGAAGTGTTGTCCACATTGCCGATACCCGAAAAGGGGCTCGAGCCGCCACTGCCATCGTTGTAATAACCATCTGTCGTCAGCATGGCGAAAGACCGTCGGCAAGAATATTGATCTCTGCGAATGGCTAGTGTGTCGGTGGTCGAGACGGCCAGCGTGCTGATGCCTCTTGACGTTGTAATCGGCGTGTTGGCCCAGGGCCCCAGATTGTCAGAGCGTGAGAAGTATTTGCCGACATTGTCGAGGGCGAAATGGAGGGGGGTTCCGCCCGAATTCGTATCCAGAGCGTAGAGCCAGTCATAGAAGGCATTTTTCTGGGTCTGCGTATACAGGCCGACACCTGAATCCAGTGTGCTGGAGCTCTTGAGGTTGTTGATGGTTGACCAGCCCAGTCGTATGGACTGGGTCATGCCCGAGAAGGCATAACCGAGACCGGTCTTGGCCGAATCCATGCGGTTGCTGTGGTACTTTTTCCAGTTGGCGTAATTTTGCCGTTCGTTGGCAAGTGTGCAGTTGGCACCTGAACCACTGGTTCCCGTGCAGTCCGTGCGGTTCAGGAATTTGGGAAACGGTCCGGTACCCGTAGCTACTGATCTTGGGTATGAGAGCGATGGCTGCGCGTCATCGGCCAGCAGGGACGCTGCTGGTGTATACGGGTCGAAATAGCTGGCGCTTAAAGTCGGGTTGTTACCGCTGCCTGGCCAGAGAACGTTGTTGCCGCCGGCATTGCGGTAAAAGTACACATTAAACGCGGTGGTGGATGTGGCGCCTGGCGTGCTGAATGCGCCCGTCGCATCCATGCGCGGGTTGTAGGTGACTTTGGGGTCGTAGTAAAGACCGTTGACATCGGGGGACTGCTCCCAGTACCAGCTGGCGGGTGGCGTGTTGTATGTGCCGGTGACGGTGATGCTGGGACTGGAGGGGTAGTTGCTGCCGGAAGTACCCGCACAACTGATACCCGTACTGGCCGGGCTTGTCACGGGGCATGCCGCTGCGGCAGCAACTGTACCGGGGCCCGTGCGGCCGTAGCCATTGTCCTGCCCGCCGTACTGGTAAATGAACTGGGCAACCATCGACAAGGAGTCATCAAACATCAACACAAGATTTGATTCGACCGCGCCGGATTGGGTCAACAAAGGGGTTTGGGCCATTTGCGCCTGCGCATGATGTGTATGCGAAAGCAGCGCCACCAAAGCCATGATGACCCACTTGAAGCAGTTCGCGATCGGGTTATTTGTGCGTTTGGTCATCATGAACCTCATTCAATACGTGCGTTATCTGAGTTCCAGGGTGGACTGCATCCACACCTCGCTGCCGACGGGCCGGCTGCGGTTTGCATCCGCTGCGGCAACTTCAGGCCCAAAGCCACGCGCAGTGATGGTGAAACTCTTGGAGTACATGCTGGATGTGGACGGCGATAGCCGCTCAATCATGCATTCAGGTGGTCGCGAAAAAGTGGTGGTGATACCCGCCCGGTTGACCGACGAGGTGGGCAATACAAGAATGGTATTGGCCGTCCCTGAATTGGTGTCCCAATTGGAGGTAATCATTGATGTGGGGGTTGTCGTGACCGCCGTCTGAAAGTGGATCCCTGAAATGGTGACAGTGCTTGCACTCGGCGGCGCCACCACGCTGAATACAAATGTGCTGGTACTGGCAGACAGAAAATCTATGACGCCCTGTTCGCAGTACCTGAGCGCAGCTTCTGCGGCCTGGCTCGCCAGCTGTGTCTGGCGTGCATTGGCATTGATGCCTTCGCTCGAAGTGGCATTGCGTACGGTGACCGCCGTGAGCAGCGAGATGATGACCAGCATGATCAGGGCCATGATCAGAACAACACCGCGTTGTGTGTGTGCCTGTTGCTGCAACTGCAGACGCTGGTTTTTCATGATGGATCTGGGGGCCATGGTCGCTACTGGTTTCTGAGTACAACGGTGGTCGTGTAAGCCCGCCGCAATCGTTTGTCAGGCGGCACTGTGAGTGTGCCGTTGCAGTCGAGGTAACGTGCGGAGTCTAGTGAATCTGCAAGGGGTTGCTCGCTTCGGGCAACGACACAGATGCGAACCGATTTGACGGCATTCCAGCGCTTGGCCGTAGCTCCCGTCGGACCCAGTCCTGTCGAACTCGTATCCAGCGGTGCGGTGTTGTAGTTCTCAAGCTCGTAGGCCGACATGTACCCAAGTACGAGTGTGGTCGTGAACGTGGGGGTGTACGTGACGTAAATCGGCGATGTTGTTGTGTTGGGGTTGACTGTGCCGTAACTGAACTGCAGGTTTTCTATATTTTCAACAAGCGGTTGAGCGGTACTGCCATTGCCATTTCCCCTGCAATACAAGGTCGGGTTGACCACGAAGGCTGATGTGCCAATGTAGTAGCGGTTTTCGGCCTCATATATGGAGGCGCTCACCCCAACCCCTGCAGCATTGAGGTAAGTCGGCGCAGGGCTGAGGGGGTCAATGCCTACGCCCATACAGTCCGTGGGTTGCCCGCTGGCCAGCGCAATGGTGTTGTAACGGTCCGCTTCGTAGCCAATTGAGATTGAGTCGGGGCCGGTACTTGCAGCACCATGGGCGCAGCCCAGCGATGAGAAGGTGGAGGTGATGTTGCTGAACTTGACGTCACACCCACGTACGGCGAATGCGTTGGTAACAGAGTTGTGCAGAGGCACACTGGCACCACGGGCGCTGATGCCCAACGTGACGCTGTGGCGGTTTGGCTGCGAGGGGTTCACACCTGCCATGCGCAACTGCTGGGTGAGTATGGTGAGTGCTGCCTGGCCGTCTTCATTCATGCGGCCAATGGCTTCAGCCGTGCGGCTGGCCCCGGACGCGCCCAGGTAGGCACTGATCACGGCGATCATGATGATCAGGCCTATGGTCATGGAGACCATCAGCTCGATCAGCGAGACCCCGCGCTGACCCGTACCGGTGTGGAGGAAGGGGCTTTTCATAACTTGAACGGCATGTAGACACATCTTGGCGCGGGTGTGAGTGCCAGGGCTGTGACGGCAGCGGGACAGTTGTCGCTACCTGCAGCCAGACTGCCGAAGCTGGAAGGCTCCTGCCAGATCACCCATAAATTGCCTTCGTTGTTGATCGCACTTGTGATGGAAATCGTCATGCCTGCAGGTGAGAGCTGCTGCTGTAACTGCTGCTGGATGATGGCTATGTCCATGGTCGCCATGCTGCTTTGCGTGCAGTTCGGAAAGCTGCAAGTGGCACCCGCAGGGATTGAAGGGGAGCCTACAAAGTTTGCCGAAAAGGTGGTGGTGGCATAGGCAGTGATCGAGAAGGACGGGCTTTCTGTGCCTGAATTGGCCCGCATTCGGTCAATCATGTTGGTCGCCGTGCTCACAGCCACCGAACGGTTGCCAGAGAATTTGGGCAGCAGCATGGAGTACGAAATCATGGCACCCATGGCCAGCAGTCCGATCGACAGTATCAGTATCGTGACCAGCACCTCTATAAGAGTGGCGCCTTTCTGTCGCTGCAGAATGAAAAGGGTTTTCATTGGTCCGTGGCGCAGCTTGAGTTGCCATCGCCGGCGATGCGGGCGCGGCCTGACTGGTTGACGCAGACCATGCGCTGTCGTTCAGCTGGCATATTGGTCCCAAACTGCAGCGATTTGGCGGAATTGACTGTTTTCATACGCCCGGTGGCCACGAACTCGAAGGTGTTGTTGTTGGACGCCACCATCGTGTCAAGGTTGGTAATTGGCCCCTGGACCTTTAGCACCTGATCTCCGGCGTTGTAACCGCCTGAGCCGTCACGATCTTCAAAAATGATCCAGCCGCTTACCCAGCCATTTCCTCCCGGGCCGCTACCCGCGTCGCATGCAGGCGCTCCTTCCGGGTCATTGCTGCGGCACATCACGACGGAGCCACCGCGCCGGATGGCTTCACTGCGGGCAAAACGGAGGTCGGACATGAAGGCGTTGACGTTGCTTGATACAGCGTTTGACTGGACTAAACCTGTAAAAGACGGGGCAGCCAGCGCCGTGAGGATTGCAATGATCGCCAGGACCACAACCACCTCAAGCAACGTGAAACCCCTGGCTTTTTGCATAACGCCGATTTTGCCCCCGCCCGCCATGGGCGGCCGGCGTTGCAGACAGGCGGAACGCCACAGACGACCAGTGGCGTTACAAACGTGAAATAGTTCCGCCTATCGCCGGACTTCGTCCACAAGGGTTTTGAACTCGTCAATATCCTCAAAACTGCGGTAAACGCTGGCAAAGCGGATGTAGGCCACCTTGTCGAGCTTTTTCAGCTCGCGCATGACCAGTTCGCCGATACGGTTTGACACCACCTCGCGCACGCCCAGGCTCAGGAGTTTTTCTTCTATGCGTTCTATGGCCGAGTCGATTTGTTCTGTACTGACCGGTCGCTTGCGCAGCGCCAGGTTCATGGAGCCAAGTATTTTGCTGCGTTTGTACTCAATACGCCGGCCGTCTTTTTTGACGATCGCCGGGAAAGTGACATCTGGGCGCTCATAGGTGGTGAAACGCTTTTCACACGCACCGCACTGGCGACGGCGGCGTATGAAATCGGCGTCTTCAGATACCCGTGTCTCCACAACCTGGGTTTCGAGGTTGCCGCAAAAAGGGCATTTCACAGCTTTGCTCCGCTCTTGCCTGCAAGTAAGGCAGTAAATACTGACTTGTCATCCCGGGCTTGGCCCGGGATCCACGACTTATGTACGGATTCCGCAGGAGCCGCGTTCATGGATTGCGGGTCAAGCCCGCAATGACCGATGACATTCAACGGTAAACCGGGAAGCGGTCGGTCAGAACCTTGACCCTGGCGCGAACCGCTTCCAGGTTTGCTGCATCGCGCGGGTTGTCCAGCACGTCGGCAATCAGGTTGGCGGTGGCGCGGGCTTCTTCATCCTTGAACCCGCGGGTGGTCATGGCCGGGGTGCCAATACGCACGCCGCTGGTGACCATCGGTTTTTCGGGGTCGTTGGGGATGGCGTTCTTGTTGATGGTCATGTGGGCGCTGCCCAGCACGGCTTCGGCTTCCTTGCCCGTAATGCCCTTGGCGCGCAGATCAACGAGCATGACGTGCGATTCGGTGCGGCCGCTGACGATGCGTAGCCCGCGCTGGATCAGCGTTTCGGCGACGATTTGCGCGTTTTTGACCACTTGCTGCTGGTAAGCCTTGAACTCGGGCGCCATGGCCTCCTTGAAGGCCACCGCCTTGGCGGCAATCACATGCATCAGCGGTCCGCCCTGCAGGCCTGGGAAGATGGCGCTGTTGATGGCTTTTTCGTGTTCGGCCTTCATCAGGATGATGCCGCCGCGCGGGCCGCGCAGGCTCTTGTGCGTGGTGGAGGTAACGATATCGGCGTGCGGCACGGGGTTGGGGTACACGCCTGCAGCCACCAGGCCTGCGTAGTGGGCAATATCAACCATGAAAATTGCGCCGACGGCCTTGGCCACTTTGGCGAATCGCTCGAAATCAATGCGCAGGCTGTAGGCCGAGGCACCGGCAATGATGAGCTTGGGCTTGGACTCATGCGCCTTGCGTTCCATGGCGTCATAGTCGATTTCTTCCTTGTCATTGAGGCCGTAGCTCACGACGTTGAACCACTTGCCGCTCATGTTCAGTGCCATGCCGTGGGTCAGGTGGCCGCCTTCAGCCAGGCTCATGCCCATGATGGTGTCGCCGGGTTTCAGGAAGGCCAGAAAGACGGCCTCATTTGCAGATGCGCCGCAATGTGGCTGCACGTTGGCGGCGTCGGCACCAAAAATCTTCTTGATACGGTCAATCGCCAGCTGTTCGGCAATGTCAACGAATTCGCAGCCACCGTAGTAACGCTTGCCCGGATAGCCTTCGGCGTATTTGTTGGTGAGCTGTGAGCCTTGCGCCGCCATGACGGCGGGCGAGGCGTAGTTTTCGCTGGCGATCAGCTCGATGTGCTGCTCCTGGCGCGCGTGTTCGGACTGGATGGCAGCAAAAATTTCGGGGTCGGCTTGTTCAACAAGAATATTGCGATCGTACATGGCAGTCCTTAAAGACGTGTTCCCTGTCAGTCATTGATGCAATGAAACAAGGGCTGCCCAGGCGAACGGCTGAACGCTTTGGCCAAAAGGCCTCAGCGGTGCGCTTCCCAGTGGTGTCCCACGTCAGCATCAGGTCCTGCCAGAAGTTCTGGAGGCGCTGTGCCTATCGCCAGTTGCGCACCCCTGAAGTGTACCCGACACGGGGCGCAGACGTCCCCAAAATGAGGCTCAGGACTGGGCCAGTGCGGCCACTTTTTCGCCCGATTTGTGGTCTGCGGGTTCGGCCGTATCTGCCTTGACGGGGATGCCGCGTGCGGGGGCGGTATGGAAAGGCGAGAGGCCCTTGCCGCCGACAACTGCCTGTAGGCGTGCATGTTCGGCCATCACCTTGCCAGCGTAACCGCCATCGTCGTCCATATTCCCGGCGCCGACATAGAACTTGAGGCCGCCTTCAACGGAGCCTGCACGGCTGATGCATTCCTGGAGAACCTTCACGCCCACGCGGAGGTTGGTCACCGGGTCAAATGCCGCCAGCTTGCCGCCGAAGTTTTCGTATTTGTCGTGATGCACCTTGGTCATCACCTGCATCAGGCCCTGGGCCCCAACGGGGCTCTGGGCGAAAGGGTTGAAGCCGGATTCAATGGCCATGATGGCCAAAATCAGCGTCGGGTCGAGCTTCGCTTTTTGCCCGATCTCGAATGCTTCGGAGACCAGCACGCTCAGCGGCTCAGGTGCCACACCGTACTTGCGGCTTAGCCAGTAAGCCAGGGCGGCCTGCTGTTTTGGCAGGTCCTTGGGGTTGGACGCGGTGGCCCGCTCTATTGCATCGGGCTCGGTGAAGCCGATGACGGCTTCCTGGCGGGCCTGCAACCAGGTGATCAGCTTGCCTTCACCGGCCTGACGAAGGTCGGGGCGGGCGGTCAGCGTGATAACGGCAAAAACAACGCCCAGGCCCAGGAGGGCAAAGCCGTTGTGCGTGATTTCAAAAAAGCCCTGGGCGATGTCGTCGGCAATGCTGGCCGCACTGCTTTGGACGTTTTTCAGGTGGGCCTCCAGGCGGAGCCTCAGGCTGGAATTTGCTTGCGCTGTCATAGCACTCCTTCTCTACTGCCCAGCGGGTTCCGTTGTAGGTCGGAGCCTGTTGAGCCTGGATTGGGTCGCCATCAAACCAGGTTGTGCCGTTTCGGCCCTTGCTGTGTTGACCCTTGGTTTGACGTTGCCTGCTTCAAAATGAGCGGGGCAGCGGGTTCGGGTTGTCCCTTGGTTTTGGGAACTGGCGGAATTTTATGGGCTTGTTTAATAACCTGTCAATAATAAGTAACTTAATCTTTATATCAATAATTGCGTTAAGAACTGTATATTTCGCCTTGAATGGGTAAAATCAAGGTCTTACGGCATGTTTTTGATGAACTGCTCTAAGTTAAATTGCGGCATTGGCCTACAAGTTACCAATCCGCCTGATGTAACTGTTGCCATCGCAACGCTGTTTTTTTGCACAGTGCCAAGTGCACGGCAATCACAGCAGCTTGTGTGATTTAAAAGTTTGCCTTGTGCTCGCCGCGCAGCGGGTTTAATCTGCAGGTGTCCGAGTCAATCGGACTCTACCGGGTAACCAACCCCGGCAAACCTGGAGGTAATCACTTGCCTCCAATCGCACTGGGGACGATTCATCTCTCCTGTTGCGAAACCCTGACGGCATGAGCTTTATAGCCCGCCGCCAACCCCGGACAGTCAAGCTGGCCGGGGTTTTTGCTTTTGGGGTGCGCCAAAGCAGAGGGGCTGCTTCAGGCGGGGGCATTATTTAACGCCGTGCCCGTGACAACTCGCACAAGCCCAACAATGCACATGAATCTTGAGGCAAAACATTGACGTTTGCGCTGCGGCGTTCAAGACTCGGGGATATGACGATTCCCGATACAACCAACAGCACAACGGCAACAACAGTGAACAAATGGCTGGCAAGGGGCAAACAGCTTCCTTCCGCAGCTGCGGGTGTGGCCAAATCACCCAAATGGCAGCGCCGCGCTGCCTGGTTTATCGGCGGCTTGCTCCTGTTCTGGGTACTGGCCTATGCCTTTGTGCCGGGCATCGCCAAAAGCCAGATCGAAAAAATCGCCTCTGACAAACTGGGCCGCCAGGTCACCGTCGGTTCCATAGACTTCAAACCTTGGTCGCTGGAGCTCACGGTCAACGACCTTGCGATAGCCAAAAGCGGGGTAGCAGGCCCGGCTACCCAACCCGGTTCTCCCCAGAAAACGCCCCAGCTCGGCATCAAGCGCATATATATAGATGGTGAACTGCAGTCCCTGCTGCGGCTGGCCCCTGTGGCTGATGCGATTGAGGTCGATGCCCCGTCCATATCCCTGACCCATTTCGGCCAGGGCCGTTATGACATCGACGACATCCTTGAGCGCCTCAAACCCGCGGCGGACGCACCGCCGGCTGGCGATCCGCCCCGGTTTGCGCTCTACAACATCGTCATCAGGGGTGGCCAGCTGGATTTTGACGACCAGTCCGTCCGCAAGCTGCATGAGTTGCGGGCGCTGGACCTGTCTGTGCCCTTTCTCAGCAACCTTAATTCCCAGCGCGATGTCAAAACCTCGCCGCACCTGGCTTTCAAACTCAATGGGAGCAGTTTTGATACCGCAGCCGAAGGCACGCCTTTCGCCCAGACGCGCAAGACTGACGCCACCTTCAAACTGAGTGGTTTTGACCTGACGCCTTACCTCGGCTACGCGCCTGCAGGCCTGCCTTTCCGCCTGCAAAGTGCTGTGCTCAATGCCGACACAAAGGTTTCGTTTGAGCAAACGCCGGGCGCAGTGGTCAAGGTGTCCGGCCTGCTGACTGCCGACAAAGTGCGTTTGCTGGGCACGGCAAAACCCGTAGCCCCGGGCAAGCCTGGCATGGCGCCGGCGGTGGGTCAGGACGTTCTGGCCTTCGATCAGTTGCGAATCACCATGGACGACGTCCAGCCGCTGGCGCAGTCGGTCAAGCTGGCAAAGGTGGAAATGCTGGCGCCCGTATTGAGCGTGTCGCGCGACCGCGCGGGCCGGCTCAACCTGTTGCCGGTGGATGCCGCAGGCGCGACCGCTGTCGCAGCCAAAACCGGTCCAGCCGCGCCGAAAACCGCACTTGCTGTGGCCAATCCCTGGAAAGTACAGGTCGCCAGCGTTGCGGTGCGTGATGGCCGCGTCAACTGGCTGGACGAAACCCTGGCCTCGCCAGCGCAGGTCAGGCTGGCAGGTGTGGCGCTGGACGCTTCTGCCATTGCCTACCCTTTCGCAGCAGGTTCGCCAATGCAGTTCAGTGGTTCGCTAGGGCTTGACGCTACCCCGGTAGCTGTCACCGGCAAGCAGGTACCCGCCAAACCGCCCGCACCTGCGACGCCAGCCCGGCTCGCTTTTAGCGGTACGGCGACAGACCAGTCCGCCCAGGTCACGGCCACGCTCGCGGCATGGCCGCTCAACATGGCGGCAAAATATATAGGCCAGTTCCTGCTGCCGGCGCTGGGTGGCCAGCTTGATGCGCAACTGGGCTTCAACTGGCAGGCAGCCGGGCCGGGGAAGACGCCGACGCTGCAGATCACGGCGCCGCAACTGGCGGTCAGTAACATCCTGCTGGCCGAGGGCAAGGTTTCACTGGTCTCGGTCAAGCGGGTGGATGTAGCGGGTGTAGACATTGACGTCACCGGCCAGAGCTTCAAGGCCGCGAAGATGCAGATCATCCAGCCGAAAGCACTGGTAGACCGCGATGCCGAAAAACGCTGGATGTACGAACGCTGGATGGTCGGCAGCCGTGCAGCCACTGCCCCGGTACCCGCCCCGACGACGGCGGCAACAAAAGCCGCTGCGCCCTCATGGGCGGTGGCTGTGGGCGATGTGGTCGTTGAAGGTGGCAGCATGTCTTTCTCTGACAAGGCTGGCGCCAAACCCGTTGCGTTTGAAGTGAGTAGCGTCAACGCGCAGCTCGGCGGGTTGGTGCTTGATGACCGTGCGTCTTCCAGGGCAGCCGCAGCCAAACTCATGCCCCTCAAGGCTTCGCTGCGACTGGCGACAGGCCGATTTGAGCCGGGCAAGCTCAGCTTCAACGGCAACCTGGGTCTGGCGCCCATACAGGCGCAGGGCCAGGTTCAGGCCGATCGCTTGCCCGCACAGGCGTTCGAGCCATACTTCGCAGACATCCTCAACATCGAACTGCTGCGTGCGGATGCCAGCTTCAGGGGCCGTGTGGCCTACCGCCAGACGACGGCGGGGCCGCAAGCTCAGGTCACCGGCAACTTCGCCTTGGAAGAGATGAAGGCCAACACCCTCGCACCCAGCGAAGACCTGTTGGCGTGGAAGGCGCTCAACCTGCGGGGCCTGAATGTCGCGCTGGAGCCGGGCAAGGCCACGCGCGTTGACGTGAAAGAAACGGTGTTGCAGGACTTTTTTGCACGCGTGATTGTTTTGCCCGAGGGCCGCATCAATCTTCAGGACCTGGTGAAGTCATCATCATCAGCTTCGGGCACGGCCTCTGCAACGTCGTCTGTGGCGGCCGCGCCCATCCCAACGGCTGCAACGACTGCTCAGGCTGCTGCGCTTTCCGGCCCGGCGCCCGTCATCAACTTTGGCCCCATCAGCATGGTGGGCGGCAAGGTGCTGTTCTCCGACCGTTTTGTCAAACCCAACTATTCGGCCAACCTTAGCGACCTGACCGGCAAGCTCAGCGCATTTTCTTCCGTGCCTGCAGGCTCGGTCAGCGTGCCCAACATGGCTGACCTTGAACTGCGGGGCAGGGCAGAAGGCACGGCCTCGCTTGAAATCCTCGGCAAGCTCAACCCGCTGGCCAAGCCGATTGCCCTCGACATTACAGGCAAGGTGCGTGATCTTGAGTTGCCGCCGCTGTCGCCTTACTCGGTCAAGTACTCGGGCTACGGCATCAACCGCGGCAAGCTCAGCGTCGATGTGAGGTACCAGGTGCAGCCCGACGGCAAACTCACGGCCAACAACAAGGTCATCCTCAACCAGCTCAGTTTCGGCGACAAGGTTGAAGGCTCCACCGCCAGCCTGCCGGTCAAGCTGGCTGTCGCCTTGCTGGCCGACCGTAACGGCGTGATCGACATTGACCTGCCCATCAGCGGTTCGCTCAGCGACCCGCAGTTCAGCATCGGCCCCATCATCATCAAGGTGATCGTCAATGTGATCGTCAAGGCCATCACTGCGCCCTTCAGTTTGCTGGCCAGTGCTTTTGGCGGTGGTGGCGATGAACTCAGCAACGTCGCCTTCGCGCCCGGCAGCGCGCGGCTTCAGCCCGATGCAGAAGCAGGGCTCGACAAGGTCGCCAAAGCTTTGGCCGACCGGCCCGCACTCAGGCTGACTGTGGTGGGTACCAGCAACCTTGATGCCGAACGGGAAGGTTTCAAGCGTGCGAGGCTGGACCAGCTGGTGCGCGCCGAAAAGCGCCGCAGTGTGGTCAAGGACGGCGGTGCCGCCACGGTCAGTGTCACGGTGAGCCCGGCTGAATACCCCACGCTGCTCAAAGAGGTCTATAAAAACGCCGACATGTCCAAGCCGCGCAACCTGATCGGCATGGCCAAAGACCTGCCCGTGCCCGAGATGGAGAACCTGCTTCTGGCCGACATCAAGGTGACTGATGACGCCATGCGCGAGCTGGCCGTGCAGCGCGGCGTGGTGGTCAAGGACTACCTGGCCGCCAAAAACCTGCCCACCGACAGGCTGTTTCTGGGTGCCTCAAAAACAGTGCCGCCAGACGCCAAATGGACGCCCCGGGCCGAACTGGTACTGGCCGCCCCTTAAATCAGCGAAAATACGGGCATTGGCGCGAAAAACGATTTTCCAGCGCCCATCGCCTCCTCCACAGATCTGCAGACGGCAATGGCCACCAGGCCCTTGCTTGCAGCTGTTTTTTCCGAACCTGTTGAACCCTTTTAATGCTGCGCTTTCCCATGTCCAAACCATCCCAAAACGAAACCTCCGCAGCGCCTGCCGCCAAATCCAAAGGTGCAGAAGCCCATCCACTTGACGGCCTGACCGGCGGTGCTTTTTCTGCACCCACGTCCGGCGAGCGTGCCGCGCGCATCCGCACCTGGCTGGCCACCGAGCCAACCGCAGAGCAGATGGCCGATGTGTACAAAGACCTGGCCAACCGCGACAAGGGCGCCGCCAAGCCGCTGAAAGAGAAGCTCGACGAACTCAAGCGCAGCAAGGGCCAGGAAGCCGTTGCCGCCGAGTGGGCCGAAAAAGCCCAGGCCTTGCTGGCCACCTCAAAACTCAACCTTGCCGATGCGCTCGCATGGCAGCGCGATGCAGCCAAGGCCGGTGCGCCCTTGTCCAAAGAGCCGCTGGCCGGCTTCAAGGCGCAACTGGCAGAACGCATCAAGACGATTGAAGACCTGCAGCACCGCACCCAGGTGCAGCGCGAAGCCGCCGTGCTGCTGGCCCAGCGGACCGAGGTGCTGTCTCTCAAACCCTGGCGTGATGCCGAAGCCGCGCTTGAGTCATTGCGCGGCGATGTGACCCACTGGCAAAGCCAGGCCGACGAAATTACGCAAGACGCCAACTGGGCCAGCGTTGACGCCAAGTTTCCGCCGCTGCTCGAAGCATCGCGTGCGCAGTTGCTTGCCGTGTGGGAAGCCTTTCAGGGCGCCATCGCCGTTGCGGTCAAGGCTGCAGACGACACCGCTGCGCCTCTGCCGGCAGTGCCAGTGTGGGCTGATGAATTGCGCGTCGCGCGTGGTGTTGCGCCTGTTGCTTCGGCTGAACAAGGCGGCCGCGCACCCAAGACAAAAATCGACCCGGCCGTGCTGAAAGACATGCGCGAAAAAGCCTCTGCCATCGTGCAGCAGGCTGTTGCCAACCTTGAGCGTGAAGTCGGTGAAGGCCACGGCAAGGCTACGCCCAAAGTAGCCGCCGACCTGCGCCAGGCCCTGAAAGAAAACATCCGCAACATCGACAGCAAGCTCGAAGCCGCAGCTCACGCCGCGCTGACAGCTGCGGGTGAACTTGAAGGCTGGCAGCGCTGGCGTGCCGACCAGATTCGTGAAGAACTGGTTGTGAAAGCCGAAGCACTGGTGGCCAAGCCCATGGGCGGCCGCAAGCAACAGGACGCGCTGCGCCACATGCGTGAGCAGTGGAAAACCAGCGACCAGGGCGGCACGCCCAACCACGCGCTGTGGAAACGCTTTGACGACGCCTGCAACGAGGCGCACAAGGTTGTCGAAGCCTGGCTTGAAACCGTCAAGGAACAGACCGAGGCCACCAAGGCGCAGCGCAAGACGCTGATTGATGAAGTGCTGGCGTGGGCCGAAGCCAACAAGGGCAACACCGACTGGAAGATGCACATCCGCAGCCTCAATGGCTTCGTTGAAAAGTGGCGCGAAGCAGGCCACCTGAGCGAAAAAGCGTTTGCAGAAATCCAGCCGCAGTGGAAAGCCGCGATGGAAACTGCAGACGCTGCACTGACCACTGCCCGCAACGAAAGCCTGGCACGCCGCAAGGCCATGATTGAAGAAGCAACTGTGCTGGGCGCAGAACCCATGCTGCGCATTGATGCCGTCAAGTCGCTGCAGCAGCGCTGGCAGCATGAAGCGCAGGGCGTGCCGATTGAGCGCAAGCAGGAGCAAAAATTGTGGGACGCCTTCCGCAAGCCGATTGATGATGCCTTCCAGCGCAAGACGGCCGAGCGCGAGAAAGCAGCCTCTGCACTCGGCGAATACGACCGCATGGTGCTCGAAGCATCGAAGGCCGTCGCTGCAGCAACTGCCAGCGGCGATGCACAGCAGATTCATGCTGCCGCCAAAGCGCTTGAAGCGATTGTTGCTGGCAAGGTGCCTGTGCCAGCGCCTGCTGCACCCGCTGCACAAGTTGCTGCTGCGCCTGCACCGGTCGCACCTGCTGAAACCGATCTTTCGCCATCTGTCGAAGCTGTTCTTGCCGCCGGCGATGCGCCTGCCGACGCACCCGCTGAAGAATCCGCACAGCCTGTGCTCGAAGCCGCAGCCCAGGCCGCCGCCGAAGACTTCGCAGAAGCCGGCCAGCCTGCCAACCCTGACCCGGTCACTGCCGAGCCAGCACCCGCACCCAAGGCCCCGCCCAAGCCCATCGTCGCCATGCGCGGCGACGACCGCCCCGGCATGCGCAAGCCCGAAGCTGCGCCAGCAGGCCGCGGTGGCAAGTTTGGTGACCGCAAGGACTCACGCGGTCCCGGCGGCCCTGGCGGCAAACCCGGCGGCCCACGCCAGAGCACAGACAACAAGTTCGAGCCCTACCGCGCTGACCGCGAAGAGCGTGGCCCCCGTGGAGCAGACCGCAATGCGCGCCCGGCATTTGAAGAGCGCGGCCCGCGCCTGGGCGACGCTGCCTTCCGCGCCCAGCGCGAGGCTTTTGAAGCCGCCAACATGGCGCTCAAAAAGCACGCCATGCAGGCCCATGGCGAAGTGCTGACAAACCTGCTGACCGCTTGGGAAAAGCGTGACCCCGAGCAACTGCCCAGCGCGCAGGACCTCGGCAAGGTTGTCACGCCGGCCGTGCGCAGCAGTTGGGTCAAGGCCGTCAGCACGCCCTCGGGCAAGGACGCATCCGAAGCCCTGCTGCGCATGGAAATCGCGGCTGAGTTGCCAACGCCTGCCGAGCACATCAGCGCGCGACGCATGCTGCAACTGCAGCTGCTGACCAAACGCAATGCGCCGGCGCCGACTGAAACCTGGGGTGAAGACGCCGCACAGGTGCTGGCCGGTGACTTCGACGCTGCCAAGGCACGCCGTGTGCAGAACGCGTTGAAGGCGCTGCTCAAACGATGATTGACGTACCTGCAGCCCAGCCCGCAAGTGTTGTGCTGCATGAGGAGCGGCCTCAGACATTGGGCGAAGAGATTGCCAACAGCATCAGCCACGGGCTGGCGTTGCTGGCGGCGCTGATCGCCGCGCCATTCCTCATTGTGTCGGCCTCGCGCAATGGCGACACCATAGACATTGCAGCCTCGGCAGTGTTTGCCGCAAGCATGGTGGTTCTTTATGCCGCGTCCATGCTGTACCACGCGTTGCCCATGCGGGCCAGCCGCGCCAAGGGCGTTTTCCAGGTGCTGGACCACAGCGCCATCTACCTGCTGATCGCCGGCACCTACACCCCTTTCACACTCGGCGTCTTGCGCGGCCCCTGGGGCTGGACTTTGTTCGGCCTGGTCTGGGCGATGGCGCTGGCAGGTGTGGCGGTCAAGGCCTTTGCCGGCATTCGCTGGCCCCGGCTTTCAACCATCCTGTATCTGGCCATGGGCTGGATCGCCGTCATCGCCATCAAGCCCATGTGGGAGCTGATCCCCGGCTGGGGCCTGTTCTGGCTGGTGGCCGGCGGCCTGTCATACACCGCAGGCGTCGCGTTTTTTGCGACCGATTCAAAAGTGCGCTACGGCCACTTCATCTGGCACATCTTTGTGGCCACAGGCACGGCCTGCCACTGCGTTGCCGTGTTTTATTACGCGGCCTGACCCTTCGGGCTTGACGCTCTTTGTTTCAAGCCGCTCTTGCAGACATTGCCCAGCTGTTGCGCCAGAAGCGGGCCGTGATGGAGCAGGATATTGTGACGCGCCTGCCAGTGCTGAACGCCTTCATCGAAATGTCCCTGGCAGAGCTAGCTGGTAGCGAACTGACGGCGGGTCAACCCGACCTTGCGCTGCTCGATGTTTGTTGGGCGACACCTTGCTTGATGTTCCCGCTCAGAATCTGCGCACCTGAACGCATGATCTGCAGACTGGATTTTTCATTTTTAACGTGCACATTAAAAATTTAATGTATATGTTAAAAATCCCTCAAAAGTTAACTTCCATATTAACTTTTGGGTTTCTCAGCCAATTCCGGGTCGCCGAAACCCGCAAAAAACAGCAAAAAAAGGCCTTTTTTGGGTATAAAAACGGCTGCAGGCCAATAGAAACGAGCGTGAGCAGCTACTGATTTAATAGCAAATGACTGTACCAGCGGTGTTCCCGGGTGCTCAGTTACCCATGTCCACGCTGGCCATGAGTGTGCGGAAGGCCGAGACGGCTTCCAGACCTTCGAGTTGCCCGATCTCGCCCAGGGTCAGGCCGTCGTCAAGGGTGGGGTAGCCGACATTGAAGTGCCGAAAACGCCTTTCACCGATGCTGCCCTGGTGCAGCAGGCTGACGCTGGTGTGCCGGGCGTCCCGGCAGATCCTGTCAAACAGCTCGACCACCGCGGGCATGGGCCCCTCGATTTGCTGGCAAAAGCGGTCGCCGTCAAATACCAGAAGCCCGGTAATGCCGAGAACCGGGTTGTAGACCCGGGCCTGGCGTGTGATGTCTGGCACGGCGTTGATGCTGGCTTCATCGGTCAGCGTGCTGACGTAAATCAGCTCGTAAAAACCGGGTGCGGGCAGGGATGAGGGGGTTTGATTCATGAAGCTCCCTCCGGGAGCGCTCGCCTTGTGGCGCTTGACTCAAACAGTTGCCTGAAAAAGAGGCGGTGAGACAGCTCCTATTTTGAGGCCGCACCGCCCAAAGACCTAATCTGGTTGTAAGGGGGTCTTTGTTCAGCGGCTTGCCTCAAGCACTGCAGTGATGTCCGGCAGCCCCAGCCTGCGGGCGTGATCGAGTGCGGTGAGGCCCTCTCTATCCACCAGTGCCCGGTTGGCGCCCAAGCTGAGCAACTGCCGCACAACCGCTTCGTGGCCGTTGATGACGGCGAGCATCAGCGGCGTGCGGCCAGTTTCGTCGGGGGCGTTCAGGGCAGCGCCCTGCTGCACCAGCTGTGCGATGTCAGCCGTACTGCCGCTGCGGGCGGCCTGCAGCAGGGAAGTGGGCGCGTTCGCAAAGCCTCGCGCCGACGGTGGCGCGCGCTGGGTTGCGAGGCTTTCGGATCTTTGCAGTGATGGCGCGGCTGGTGCCGGGGCCGGTGCGGGCGCCATCATGACGCGCGGAGGGGCCGCTGCGGCAGGCGCTGCCGGTGCTGCGCTTGCAGCTGCCGGCGGTGATGCCGGAAATGGCGACGGCGCGGGTGCCGCCGGTGGCGCTGCAGCAGCTGATTCGCGCACGTCGCTGGCGTCGCGGCTTCGGTTGAGGCTGCCTTGCGCAGGTGCGGTTGCGCGTTCGTCTTCACTGCTGGCTGCCTTGCGGTTTTCTGGCTGCTCGCTGGCAGGAGCTGGCGCTGCGCTGGAGGGCGCGGGTTTCTGGGCTGCAGTTGGTGGTAGCTCCGGCGAGGCTTTTGGTGCAGGCGGGGCCGAAATCTCCGTCCCTTGCGTTGCAGCGGCGGGTGCCGGAACGGCCGCTGGTAACGGCTTATTGGCATTTTGCTGCCCAAAGGCGAGGTCTTTTTCTTGTGGTGTGCCACGGTCAAACTGCAGCACCAGCAGCCCGGTCAGCCCGGCCAGCGCAATGCTGGCGAGCATGGAGATTTTCCAGCGCGGCTGGTTGGCGGCTTCACGGTGTGCAGGGAGCGGTGTGGTGGCGGTGCCGGCCTGCTTCTGCGCCTCAAGAACAGCCCGGGCGTGTTCCTGCACGCGCAGCCTGACGTGCGCGCCCGGCCGGGCCATGTCCTGCCCGTTCGCCTCGTGGTAGCGGCGTGTCAGCTCGTCGTCGGGGCGGCCAGAGCCGCGATCTTTGTGCGCGCTCATGCGAACTCCCGTAAAGATTGCTTGAGGCTGCTGCGCGCATAACGCAGGCGGCTCTTGGCTGTTTCAAAACTCGTGCCGGTGGTGGCGGCGATTTCTTCAACACTCATGCCGGCCTCGGCCTGAAGCAGGAACGCCTCGCGTTGAGGGGCAGGCAGTTCTTCAACCGCAGCAATCAGCGCGGCGGCCTGCTCGCGTGACTGCAGTTGCCGCAGTGGGCCAAAGCCGGAATCCGCTGCGATGCTTTCGAGCAGCGAGTTGTCTTCATCGCTGGCGTCAAGGCTTGAATGATTTTTGCTGGTGCGGAAGTGATCAACCATGCGGTTGTGGGCGATGGTGAACAGCCATGTCTTGAACCTGGCAGTGACGATGTAACTGGTAGCCTGCCGGGCGACTGCGAACCACACATCCTGCATCAGGTCATCGGCCACCGCCTGGTTGCGCACGCTCCGAAAGACAAAACGCCAGACAGCCATTTCATGCCTGGTGTAGAGCACGTCAAACGCCGACAGGTCGCCGCCTGCATAAAGCAGCATCAGCGACTCGTCGGTGCTATCGGGCAGTAGGGCGTCGGCCTGCATCCATGCATTATGCGGACGGCGATGGCGTCAATACTGGCGCACAGGCGGGTCTGGCACGTAAGAGGCGTTGCCCGATTCAGGGAAAGGGTTGGGCACCGGCTGGCGTGCCACTGGCTTACGAATCACGCCGCTGGCGACCAGGTTCTCGCGGCTGTCGTAGCGTATGCGTATGACTTCGTTGGGCTGCGATTGCAGGCGGTCAAACCGGGTGTGCGAGATGACCGATGTCTCGCGCTGGCCATGGGCCGTGCCCAGTTTGGGCGAAGGCATGGGCGGGGCGAATGAGGGCGCTGCCTTGGCCAGGTTACCGCTGCCGGCGGACTGTTCGGTAGCGGCGCTTTCCCTGCGGTCGGCCAGCGCTGACGGCGCTGGGGCCGGCATGGGAGGCGGGGCTGCTGCAGCGGCGGGGGCCGGGGCGCTGCGCAGGCGGGTTTCCTGGTCCATGCCGGGCTCGTGACGGCGAGGCTGGATCTGGGGCTGCACCACGGGTTCTGGCTGCCGTTCACGGAACAGCGCAACGCCGATCACACCGACATCGCCGGGCCGACCTGTCACGCCTGCATAGGAGTCGCGTGCATCAGAGAACTGGAAGGCCGCGACCTCGCTGCTGCTCTTGCGCCAGCCGGTGATCTGGTAACGCTCATAGGGTGAAAACACATAACCGGTCTGGCCCCAGGCGGCGGTGTCGCCGCTGAGCACATTCACGCCGTCAACAGCCGTGACGGCCAGCACACGCTCGCCGGCCTTGCTGCGCACGGCCACCGCATACCGCGCACCCGGCCTGCCGGCCACCCAGTATTCGCCGCGTGCGTAGTGCACCGGCAGGGTCACGCCGGAGTCGCGGTCGACAACGGTCACATCGGCCAGGGTGCCTATGGCATGGGCATGCAGGCAGGCACCGCCCAGGGCAAAAGACAAAGACAGGGTCAGCAAACGAAGTTTCATGATCGCTCCATAAAAGTGGTAGGAAGCTGACTGAAACGAACGGGGGCGGGCGATGGGGTTAAACCCGCTGAAATATTTTTTCGGCGGGTTTGTTTTATTTGATACCCGGGTAAAAAAAGCTGTCGAACAAGACGGTAAGCGCCGGGAACTCCTGGGTAAAGCGCTGGCGGTTCACAAAGTAGGCTTCTGACGCGACTGCAAAAAACTCGACCGGCGACTGCGCGCCATAGGCATCCAGCCAGGGCGAGTCAGCCCCAAACCGCTCGTGCATGGCCAGGCTTTCGCGAAAGGATGCAAAGCTCTCCTGCATGGACTGGCGCCACGCGGCTTTGGCCGCGCGTGAGGGCAGGGGCGGGCAACCGTTGGCATGGCCGTCACGCATGTCCAGCTTGTGTACGAACTCGTGAATGACGACGTTCTGGCCGCGCTCTGCCAGCTCCCCCGATACGGCGACGTCTTCCCAGCTCAGGGTGACGGGGCCCAGTTCCATCGCTTCGCCGGCCAGCACCTCGCTGTAGTGGTGCACCACACCTGCAGCATCGACCGCCTGCCGCCTGGCGAGCATGGCACCGGGGTGCACCACGATGCCCCTGAAGTCATCGTAAAACTTCAGCCCGATGTGCAGCACCGGCAGGCAAGCCTGTGCGGCGATGGCGACCGCCATGGCGTCGGTCACTTCAAGGCCGTGCGCCCCTGTGAACTCCTTGTGGGCGAGGAACTGGCTGCTGAGCTGGTGCAGCCGCGCCTGGTCCTGGGCTGGCAGTGTGGAAAGAAAAGGGTAGGCCTGCAGCGTGCTTTCCCAGAGCGCATCCGGAATCGCTGTGTACTTTGTATGCCCAGGCGGCCAGAAGCGCCGCAGCCAGTTCAGCATGCAGGCGGGCGCTGCGACGACTCAAGCATCAATGCAAACAGCTCATTGCGAAAGTGAATGCCCAGCCTGTCGAACGCGCGGTTGCGGTAGGTCTTGACGGTGCTGACAGACAAAGCCATCTGGCAGGCAATGCCGTCAAACGACATGCCCTGCAAAATGCCGGCGCACACCTCGGCTTCGCG
Source organism: Pseudomonadota bacterium (assembly GCA_040388905.1). Lineage (GTDB taxonomy): Bacteria > Pseudomonadota > Gammaproteobacteria > Burkholderiales > Burkholderiaceae_C > Polaromonas. The sequence goes on along the minus strand of JAZKAY010000010.1, from coordinate 125,907 downwards.
CCGGGTCAATGCGGCGTTGAGCTGCTGCAGCCGGTCAGTCAGGCGCTTGAGCTGGTCAGCCCGGCTTTCTTCGCCCAGGCCGGGCAAGCGTATGTCCAGGTGTTTGTGGGCCAACGCCAGCAGCGCCGGTGCGAGCTGGCCGAGTGCGTCAATCTGCGCATCCGCAAAAGGCTGCTGGTGCTGGTGGCGGTAAAAGTTGATGGCAAACAGGCTGCCTTCGCCTTGCGGCTCAACAATCGACAAGCGCTCGGCCACGCCGTGGGCCTCGTAGACGCGGGCGCGGTGCTCGGCGGGCACCTCCTGTGCGGTGATGTGGCTGATCTGTTTTGCCAGCGGTGCGTGGGGCAACTGCCGAAGCAGCGTGCGGTCGCTGCGGTAAGGGCCTGAGAGATAGGCGCGCCAGCAGTCGCGTGTGGTGTCGGGCACGCCATGGCTGGCCGACATGTAGATCACCGGTTCACACGACGGGCCGGTGCGGTAAACCGAACACGACGCAGCCGGCAAAACGGCATACACGCTGTCCAGCAGGGTTTGCTGGAAGCGCGTGTTGCCGAGGTCGGCAATCGCGCCTGTCAGCACACCGACGAGCGCATCAGCCTGCGAGCTTGCCGCAAGCGTTGCCGGGGGCATGGCCCATTGCCTCATGGTGTTTGCTTTCTGGTATGCATGCGTGTCTTGTTGCTTGTCGTCTTCTGGGATGACAGGATTTTCGGGCGTCCTGCGTAGACTGCCCATTGAGACAAACACTATAAAGAATTGCCATGGCCGATGCCCGCCAGCCGCTTGATGCACCCGCATTGCGCTTTTTTGCCGACCTGTCCGTCATCGTCGGCCAGCCCCAGGAAGTCGGGGAGGTTGCATATGGGCTGCGAAGGCTGATCCCCATTGTGGGTGGCAGCGCTACGGGCGAGGGCTGGACGGCCCAGGTGCTGCCGGGCGGCGCTGACTTCCAGTTGATCGTCAATGACCGCATGGCGACGCTGGATGCCCGCTATTGCCTGCAGACCGATGGCGGTGACCTGATTTACGTCAAGAACCGCGCCATTCGCAGCGGCCCGCCCGAACAGATGGCCCGCCTTTTGCGCGGCGAAGCCGTAGAACCCGGCCAGATTTACTTTCGCTGCGCACCGAGTTTTGAGACCGCCTCGCCGGCCCTGCGCTGGATCGGCGAGCGCATGTTTGTGGGCACGGGCGCGCGTCACCCTGACAAGGTGGTCATGCGGTTTTTCTCACTGGACTGATTTTTTATAACGACAACCGGAGACAGACATGACCTTTTCCCGCAAACCCCTTCAGCGCCTGGCAAGTGTTGCCTCAGGTCTTGTTGCAGCTGCCGCCTTTATGGCCAGCGCACCTGCCGCCCTGGCGCAATCGGCATACCCCAACAAGCCCGTGCGGTTGATCGTCGGCTTTCCAGCAGGCACCGGACCCGATATCGTGGCCCGCCTGCTCGGGCAAAAGCTGTCCGAGGCTTGGGGCACAGGCGTGATTGTCGACAACAAGCCCGGTGCTGGCGGGTTGATCGCAGCCACCGAAGCCGCCCGCGCCGCACCCGATGGCTACACCCTGATGCTGGGCGAAACAGGCCAGCTGGCGATTGCGCCCAGCAGCTATAGCAAGCTGCCCTACGACGCGCAAAAAGATTTTGTGCCGGTCAGCCAGGTGGTCAGCGCCGACTTTGCCCTGCTGGTTAACCCGCTCAAGGTGCCGAGTAAAAACGTGAAGGATTTTGCCGACTGGTCAAAGCAGCAAAAAGGCCTGTTCATGGCAACCTTCGGCGCCGGTACGCCGGGGCATTTTGGCGCCTACATGTTTGGTGATGCCATCAAAATCAAGCCTGAGCCCGTGCATTACAAATCAACCGGCGACGCACTGGCAGGCATCTTTGGCGGTGATGTGCAGGGCGTGTTTGCCAGCATTGGCCTGGCTGCACCCAACGTCAAGGCCGGCAAGCTGCTGGCATTGGCGACTACCGGCCCTGTGCGCTCGGCGGCATTGCCCGACGTGCCGACCTTCAAGGAGCAGGGCTACCCTGAACTTGAATTCAGTTCCTGGTTCGGCATTGTTGCCCCGGCCAAAACACCGCCAGAGATCATTGCAAAACTCAATGCAGACATCGTGAAGGCCGTGCGCTCTGCTGATGGAAAGACCAAACTCGAGGACGCGGGTTTCCGGGTGACAGGTACCAGCCGCGAAGAGTTCGTGCGCATCATCAGCGCAGACACGGCCAAGTGGGGCAAAGCGGTCGCGGCGACCGGCTTCAAGGCCGATTAAAGAGTCAAAGACTCAGGCCAGCGCGATGCGCTGCAGGCCGTGGGCCGAGAGGCGCAGCACTTCTGCACGCGGTGGTGTTGCCGCCAGGTCCCAGTCGGACAGTACCACGCGGTTCAGGCCGCCGCCCATGTCGTGAATTGCCGGCTTGTGCGTGTGGCCGTGAATCAGTGTGGGCGCATGCGCAGCCTGCAACCATGCGCGCGTGGCTGCGGTGTCGAGGTCTGCGTAGGTGGCCCCGGAAGCCTTGCGGGCTTCGCTTTGTGACCGCAGGCCGCGGGCGATCTCCTGCCGTTCAGCCAGCGGTTTGGCAAGAAAGGCCTGCTGCCACTTCACGCTGCGCACCTGCTCACGAAATGCCATGTAGTCGGCATCGTCCACGCACAGCGCATCGCCATGCGACAGCAGCCAGCGGTGCCTGTTGAAAACCAGCACCGTGGGGTCGGCCAGCAGGGTGGTATTGCATAAATCCATCAGGCCCTGGCCGACCAGGAAGTCGCGGTTGCCGTGCATGAAATACACCGGCAACCTGCCTGCGGTCTCACCGAGCACGTGGGCGCAGCGGTCCTCAAAACTGGCAGCCGTGACCGACACATGGTCGTTCACAGCATCGTCGCCGACCCACACCTCGAACAGGTCGCCGAGGATGAACACCGCATCTGCCGGCGTACTCTGCATGTAGTGCTGCCACGCGGCAAAGGTGGCCGGCTCGCTGGCGTGCAGGTGCAGGTCTGAAATGAAATCGACCGTGCGCCAGTCTTGTGGAGCGGTGAGCTCTGCAATCTGGGGCACGGCCTGAGCCATGACGGCGGACGGAAAAAACGAAGAACTTAAAGGGCCACAGCCTTTTCAATGATCACGTCGGTCTGCGGCACATCACCGTGGCCGCCCTTGTTGCCGGTCTTTACGCCTTCGATCTTGTCAACCACGTCGGTGCCGGACACCACCTTGCCGAACACGGCATAACCCCAGCCGGAGCCGTTGGGCGCGGTGTGGTTCAGGAAGTTGTTGTTCGACGCGTTGATGAAGAACTGGGCGCTGGCCGAGTGTGGCGCGTTGGTACGTGCCATGGCAACCGTGTACTTGTCGTTTTTCAGGCCGTTGGTGGCCTCGTTCTCGATCTCGCCATCCGTGGGTTTTTGTTTCATGCCCGGCTCAAAGCCGCCGCCCTGGATCATGAAGCCGGGAATCACGCGGTGGAACACGACATTGCTGTAGTGGCCCTTGTTGACGTAGCTCAAAAAGTTGGCAACGGTCTTGGGTGCCTTGGCGGCATCGAGTTCAAGCGTGATGACGCCGTAGTCCTTGATGTGGAGTTCTACTTGTGGATTGCTCATGATGGTCCTGGATGAGAGTGGTTAAGTTAACGAAGTGATCAGTAATGCGCTGTGTCAGCCGACCAGCGCGGCCGACTTGATGATGACCGGCGTTTTCGGCACATCAGACGGGAAAGGCCCGCCGGGGCCGGTGGGCGTGCCCTTGATTTTTTCGACAACGTCCATGCCGCTGACGATTTTGCCGAACACGGTGTAGCCGTAGCTCGTTGCTGTCGGGTTGAGAAAGTCGTTGTCCCTGACGTTGATAAAAAACTGTGCGGAAGCAGAATTTGGGTCATTGGTGCGGGCCATGGCTACTGTGCCAATGACATTTGCCGGACCGCCCCTGGTGAGTGCTTCCCGGCCTTCGTGTGCGACGGGTGGGCGGGTTTTCTTCTCGGCATAACTGGTGTCATAGCCGCCGCCCTGGATCATGAAGTTGCTGATGACGCGGTGGAAGACGGTGCCGTCGTAGTGTTTGTCCTTGACGTACTGGAGGAAGTTGGCAACCGTTTTTGGTGCCTTGTCGGGGTAGACCTCCATGACAAAGTCGCCTTCGCTGGTCACGAATTTCACTTTCTGTGCGGCCTGTGCAAAAGCACCTGAAGAAGCCAGGCTGAGTGCGGCAAATGCAAGACCGGCGATGGCAAGACTGGCGCGACGGCCGGCGGAGGCAAGAGGTGGTGCTGTGTTCATCAGACGTTTCCTTCGTAGAAAATTTTCCACTGGCTGCCGTTGCGGCTCCAGTACTGGCGTTTGGTCCGGCCTGTTTTGGCGCCCTGGACGAGTTCGGCAAAGGTTACCACCATGGTGTCGGTGGTGTCCGTCCAGCGCAGGTAGGACACATCCTTGAGCTGTATCTCCTTGCCCCCAAGCTTTTCAACCTCGCTGCGCAGTGTGGGTGTCCAGTCGGTCATGGTCTTGCCATTGCCGGTGAAAAAGTCCGGGGCGTACCAGCTGGCGACCTTGGCGAAGTCACCACTGGACTTGGCCGTGTGCCAACCCTTGAGAGCATCTTCAAACGGTTTGCTGTCAGCCCTGGCGGTTTGCGGGGCTACCCATTTCAGGCTTTGGGCAATCACGACCGGCGTGGTGCGGATTTCGACCGTGCTGATGATTCGTTCCAGGTCGGGGTTGGCCAGCACCACGCAGCCGTCGGTGGCCAGTGGGGCGCGTGAGAATTGTGATGGCGGCGTGCCGTGCAGCCAGATGCCGCCGCCGGTCTTGCCGCGCTTGACATCGAGCTGGTTCGGGTAGTTGACCGGCAACGCACCCGAACCATAAAAATCCTTCAGGGATTTGGGGTTGAGGTTGCTGGTGATGAAATAAACGCCCAGCGGCGTGCGCAGGTCGCCTTCCACCTTTTTCTCTATGCCGGACTTGCCGACAGAGATGTAGTAGTCAGCCAGCAGCTTCATGCCGGTGGCGGTGTTTTCAAACAGGTAAAGCCGCGATTTGGATGCGTCGACCGCAATCGCATGTTTGTTGACACTTGAGAGCGCCATGAACTGCGACGGAACCAGCCCGGGCGCAGGGCGCTCGCGCAAGGCGCGCAGGCGCAGCAGCGATTCATCGCGCAGCTCGGCAAGCGCCGGGCCTGCCGCCTTTGCCGTGGTGTCAGGCACATCGCCAATGGCCCGCACCGGACGCAATTGCGCAGCGAGCAGGTCGCCATAGACAAGCTGGGCGAGCTGGAAGGTCGGGGCATCGCGCACCAGCATCTCGGCCTTGCCCAGCGCTTCGCGGGTTTTGGCCTGGCCAATCAGTCTGTAGATGTCGATGAGGCGGGCTTCGGCTTCGCCATCCCGCACCACAGCCTTGGGCACGACCGGTGTGCGTGCGGCCTGTGCCTGCTTCGCCTTGCGCTCTGCGCGTGCGGCCTTGCGGCTTTCAGACGCGGCTGCGCGCTCGGCTTTGGTACGTTTTTCCTTTTTGGCGTGGGCAAGCGGCGATGCCAGCGCCAGCAAAAGCGAGGCCCAGAAAAAGACGCGCGATGCCTTTTTTAGCTGTGTGGAAAAAGGGTTCAATCGGAAAAGATGCTCAAGGTAAACACGCAGCCTGGTGTGGCCATGAAGTCATGTGACCCGCCGCAACCGGATTAGTTTCCGGTCGATTCCCGCACGATGACCCAACGCTCGCCAGCCTTGACCAGGTCCAGCGTCTTGCGGCTGGATACATTCAGGGAGTCGGCGCTGTAAGCCTGCCTGAACTTCGCGGTGGCCTTGCTGCCATCGACGGCCACGGCGAGGTTGTCGAGCTTGACCGTGATACGCGACTTGCCGACGATGCGGGCGCGGCGGTCTTCTTCCCAGGATTTGCGGCTCTCGCCCTTGGGCGGCGTAAAGTCCTTGCCATAGCTGCCGAGGTAACCGGTCATGTCCTTGGCTGCCCAGGCTGCGGCCCAGTTGCGAACAGCAGTTTCAACATCTTTTTCTGCACCGCTGGATGCGGCTGCGGCAGGTGCGGCCGGCGCTGGAGCCGGAGTCGCAGGTTTGGCTGCGGCCGGTGCTGGCGTTGTAGCGGGTGGTGCGGCGGCTACAACAACAGGTGCCCTGGCTGCGGCAGCTGCAGCGGCCTGCGCGCTGGTCGCTGGTTTCTGGCCCTTGGCGTCTGGCGCAAACAGGGTGCGGATCAGGGCCAGCTTGGGCTGCACGCCGGTGTTGCCGCCGTCGAGCTGCAATGCCTTGCTGTAGGCCTGGCTGGCCAGCTTGGCATAGACATCGCCCAGGTTTTCATGGGCGGTGGCATAGCTGGGGTTGGTACGAATCGCCATCTCAAGCGCGGCACGGGCCTTGTCGAACTGGCTCTGGCCAGCGTACAGCACCGCGAGGTTGTTGTAGGGCTCTGGCAGTTCCGGGTAATCCTGGGTGATCTGGGTGAAGGTTGTGATGGCATCGCCTGGCTTGCCGGCTTCGGTCTGGATCACGCCCTTGATGAAGCGCATTTGCGGGTCGCGGGGTTTGCCCGACAGGTACTGATCGGCTTTAGCCTGGGCTTCAGCAAGCTTGCCCGCCCGTATCAGCGCGTTCACATCCGAATAGTCGTCAGCCCAGGCGGCTGTGGCCGAGAGACCGGCTGCCAGCAAAAGCACACGCAGGACGGTGGAAAAACCGGCGGACGCGGATTGTTGCGGACGGGATGCTGGATTAAACATAAGGCCTCTGCAATTTTTGTGCTTTTGACGGGTGAAGCGGGCTGGATATACTGATGGATTGTAGCTGAGGGGTATAGTTCATTAGCGTTTGAAGTATCCGTTTTTCAGGTGCCCGGGCGCTTTGCCCGTAGTTCTACAACCCGCTTTTTATACCTGCTTTCCACCCGCCACGGCCAGTGAAACAGGGGTTTTACGACCCCGTCGACTGCCCCGAGGCTTGCCTTGCACCCAGCCCATTCATGAGTCTCCGGATTTACAACACGCTCAAGCGTGACGTGGAAACGTTTTCACCACTTGTCCCTGGCCATGTGCGCATGTATGTCTGCGGCATGACGGTGTACGACCTCTGCCACCTGGGGCACGCGCGCGCCATGGTCGCCTTTGACATCGTGCAGCGCTGGCTCAAAACCAGCGGCTTCAAGGTGACCTATGTACGCAACGTCACTGATATTGACGACAAGATCATCAGGCGCGCTGTTGAAAACGGCGAAACGATACGCTCGCTGACCGACCGCATGGTCGACGCCCTGCACCAGGATGCCGATGCGCTGGGTATAGAACGGCCAACACACGAGCCGCGCGCCACTGAATACGTGCCGCAGATGCTCGACCTGATTGGCCGGCTTGAAAAAAAGGGCCTGGCCTATCAGGCCAAAGAAGGAACGGGCGCGGGTGACGTCAATTACGCGGTGCGCAAATTTAACGGTTACGGCAAGCTGTCAGGCAAGTCACTCGACGAGCTGCGTGCCGGCGAGCGCGTGGATGTGCTGGACGGCAAGGACGACCCGCTGGACTTTGTGCTCTGGAAGAGCGCCAAACCGGCCGAGCCCGACGATGCCAAATGGCCCAGCGCTTACGGCCCGGGCCGCCCGGGCTGGCATATTGAGTGCTCGGCCATGGCCTGCGAATTGCTGGGCGAATCCTTTGACATCCATGGTGGCGGTGCAGACCTGCAGTTTCCGCACCATGAAAACGAGATTGCCCAGTCTGAAGGTGCGTTTGGAAAACCGCTGGCAGGCACCTGGATGCATAACGGTTTTGTACGCGTCGATAACGAGAAGATGTCCAAATCGCTGGGCAACTTCTTCACCATCCGCGAGATTCTGCAGAAATACGATGCCGAAACCGTTCGTTTCTTCATCCTGCGTGCCCACTATCGCAGTCCGCTCAATTACAGCGATGCGCACCTTGACGACGCACGCAATTCCCTGAAGCGGCTGTACACCGCACTGGCGCTGGTTGCACCGGCTGAAACCCCTTTCGATTGGGCCAATCCGTTTGCCATGCGCTTCAAGGCCGCTATGGATGAAGACTTTGGCACACCCGAAGCCATGGCGGTCCTGTTTGAGCTGGCCGGTGAGGTGAACAGAACGGCCTCTGCCGAAACGGCTGCACTGCTCAAGGGCCTGGGCGCCTGCCTCGGCCTGTTGCAGAACGAACCCGGCGCCTACCTTCAGGCAGGTGCAGGCGTGGACGAGGCCAGCATACAGGCCCTGATTGCGCAGCGCGCCCAGGCCAAGTCTGCAAAAGATTTTTCGCTGGCCGACAAGATACGCACCGATTTGCTGGCGCGGGGCATCGTGCTCAAGGATTCGCCTGCCGGGACGACCTGGGAAGCCGCGTCGTGAAAAAAACGGTGAATGCAGAATCAGACGACCTGGGGCCGGTGAATTCCACACCGGAGTACTGGGCAGAGGCCTGCAGGCACCTGACCAAAAAGGACCGTGTCATGAAGCGGCTGATCCCGCAGTTCGGCGATGCCTGCCTGCAGACCCGCGGTGACGCTTTCAGCACCCTGGCGCGCAGCATCGTCGGCCAGCAGATTTCGGTTAAGGCGGCGCAATCGGTCTGGCACAAGTTTGTGGCTTTGCCGCGCAAGATGACCCCGGCCAACGTACTCAAGCTGAAGGTCGACGACATGCGCGCAGCAGGCCTGAGCGCACGCAAGGTCGAATACCTGGTGGACCTGTCCATTCACTTTGACGCCGGTACCGTGCATGTCAAGGACTGGGCGGCGATGGATGACGAGGCCATCATTGAAGAACTGGTGGCCATTCGCGGCATTGGCCGCTGGACGGCCGAGATGTTTCTGATTTTCTACCTGCGCCGGCCCAATGTGCTGCCGCTGGACGATGTGGGCCTGATTGCCGGCATCAGCAAAAGCTATTTTTCAGGTGAAGCCGTCAGCCGCAGCGATGCGCGCGAGGTTGCGGCTGCCTGGGCACCTTATTGCAGTGTTGCAACTTGGTATATTTGGCGCTCGCTCGATCCCTTGCCCGTGCCGGGCGCCGAGCCGACCTGATTTTGAAGCCTTGAAGACCTGAGGAGTACGACGTGGCGAAAAAGACATTTCTTGATTTCGAGCAACCGATTGCGGAGCTTGAAGGAAAAATCGAAGAACTGCGTTATGTGCAGACCGAGTCAGCCGTCGATATCTCTGAGGAGATCGACCAGCTGGCCAAAAAGAGCCAGCAACTCACCAAGGACATCTACAGCGACCTGACGCCCTGGCAGATCACCAAGATCGCCCGCCACGCCGAGCGGCCCTATACGCTGGACTACATCCGCGAGATATTCACCGACTTTGTCGAGTTGCACGGGGACAGGCATTTTTCGGACGACCTGTCCATCGTCGGCGGCCTGGCGCGCTTCAACGGCACGGCCTGCATGGTGCTGGGTCACCAGAAAGGCCGCGACACCAAGGAGCGCGGCCTGCGCAACTTCGGCATGAGCAAGCCCGAGGGTTATCGCAAGGCCTTGCGCCTGATGAAAACCGCCGAAAAGTTCAAGCTGCCGGTGTTTACTTTTGTCGATACGCCGGGCGCTTACCCCGGCATTGATGCTGAAGAACGCGGTCAGTCGGAAGCCATCGGCCGCAACATCTTCGAGATGGCGCAGCTTGAGGTGCCCATCATCACCACCATCATTGGCGAAGGCGGCTCCGGCGGCGCGCTGGCGATTTCGGTGGGCGACCAGGTCGTCATGCTGCAGTATTCAATTTATTCGGTGATCAGCCCCGAGGGCTGTGCGTCCATTTTGTGGAAGACATCCGACAAGGCAGAGGTCGCTGCAGAGGCGCTCGGCATCACGGCACACCGTCTCAAGGCCCTGGGTGTGATCGACAAGATCGTCAACGAGCCTGTCGGTGGCGCGCACCGCGACCACAAGCAGATGGCGGCATTCCTCAAGCGCGCCCTGAACGACGCGTTCCGGCAGGTCAGTGATTTGAAGGTCAGGGAATTGCTGGACCGCCGCTACGAACGCCTGCAAAGCTATGGTCGCTTCACCGACACCAAAGCCGACGCGAAATAAGCTGTCTGCGCCGCTGGCTGGTAACCCAGCCGTCGTCGCGCTCTCATCGAAGGTTCGACTCCCTCCGTTTCCGCCCAACTCTGCCGGTTTGGCGGTCGCCTACAGCGGCGGCGCTGATTCAACAGCCTTGCTGCTCGCCGTAGCCGCCCGCTGGCCAGGCCAGGTTCATGCCATCCACATCCATCACGGCTTGCAGGCTGCCGCCGATGATTTTGTGCGGGTTTGTGAATCCGTCTGCACGGGCATGGCGGTGCCCTTGCACGTGGTTCATGCCGATGCTTCTTCGACTACCGGTGAGAGCCCTGAAGATGCTGCACGCAAGGCGCGCTACAAGGCACTGGCGACCGAGGCCTTGCGACTGAAAGTAACCGCCGTGCTGCTGGGCCAGCATGCCGATGACCAGGTTGAAACCCTGTTACTGGCATTGAGCCGTGGGGCAGGGCTGCCGGGCTTGTCTGGCATGGGGCCGGAGTTTGAACGTGAGGGCATGACGTTTTACCGGCCTTTGCTGGAAACCCCAGCTGCTGACTTGCGGGCCTGGCTGGTGCAGCAAAAAATCCCCTTCGTCGATGACCCGACCAATACTGACGAGCGCTACACGCGCAACATGATCCGTGCGCGGCTGTTGCCCGCACTCGACGGCGCATTCCCGCAGTTTCGCGAAACCTTTGCGCGCAGTGCACGGCATGCAGCCCAGGCACACGAGCTGCTCGTTGAAATTGCTTCTGAAGACCTTGTGAAGGTAGGCTCGCCGCCTGTCATCAAAAATCTTCAGGCGCTTTCAAAAAACCGCCAGGCCAATGTGCTCAGGTACTGGCTGCTTGAGGCGCATGGTGCAACGCCCAGCGCTGCCCAGCTCGAACAGCTGCTCTCCCAGATCGCCGCCTGCACGACACGCGGCCACCAGATCGACATCAAGGTCGCGACCGGACATGTCACCCGCTCAGGGGCAGTGCTGGCCTGGTCCTGAGGCGCTTCTGTCCATAGGGGCAGACTGGCTATAATTGAAGGCTTTGCTGGCAGCGGCCTTTTCATTAAAAGACGCTTTTTTGCCCGCAAAAATGCCAAAAACCAACCCTTGATTGACATCCTGCAATGGCTTTGATCGTTCACAAATACGGCGGCACATCGATGGGCTCGACAGAGCGCATTCGCAATGTGGCCAAACGCGTTGCCAAATGGGCGCGTGCCGGCCACCAGATGGTCGTCGTCCCCAGCGCCATGAGTGGCGAAACCAATCGCCTGCTTGGTCTGGCCAAAGAGCTGTCGCCCGCCAAACCCGGCGACGCCTACGGCCGCGAGCTTGATGCGCTTGCCGCCACCGGCGAACAGGCCTCCAGCGCCTTGCTGGCCATTGCACTGCAGGCCGAGGGCATGCAGTCCGTCAGCTACGCCGGCTGGCAGGTCGCCATCAAGACCAACAGCGCCTATACCAAGGCCCGCATCGAATCGATTGATGACAAGAAGGTCAAGGCCGATCTCGACGCCGGCAAGGTCGTCATCATCACCGGCTTCCAGGGTGTGGACGAAGGCGACAACGTCACCACGCTGGGCCGTGGCGGTTCGGATACCTCGGCCGTGGCAATTGCTGCCGCCATGAAGGCGCACGAGTGCCTGATTTACACCGACGTTGACGGCGTCTACACCACCGACCCGCGCGTCGTGCCTGAAGCGCGCCGCTTGCAGACCGTGAGTTTTGAAGAGATGCTGGAGATGGCATCTCTGGGCTCCAAGGTGCTGCAGATCCGCTCGGTTGAATTTGCCGGCAAGTACAAGGTGCCGCTGCGCGTGCTCAGCAGCTTCACCGACTGGGACATTGACATCAACATCGAGGCCAAATCCGGCACCTTGATCAGCTTTGAGGAAGACGAAAACATGGAACAAGCCATCGTATCGGGCATCGCATTCAACCGCGATGAAGCCAAAATCTCCGTGTTGGGCGTACCTGACACCCCCGGCATCGCGTACCAGATCCTGGGCGCCGTGGCCGACGCCAACATCGAAGTTGATGTCATCATCCAGAACATCAGCAAGGACGGCAAGACCGACTTCAGCTTTACCGTTCACCGCAATGACTACGCCAAGGCCATCGACCTGCTCAAGGCCCAGGTGCTGCCAAAACTCGGCGCGCACGAGATCACCGGCGACGCCAAGATCTGCAAGGTCAGCATCGTCGGCATCGGCATGCGCAGCCATGTCGGCATCGCCAGCAAGATGTTCCGCTGCCTCAGCGAAGAGGGCATCAACATCCAGATGATCTCCACCAGCGAAATCAAGACCTCGGTGGTGATCGACGAGAAATACATGGAGCTGGCCGTGCGCGCCTTGCACAAGGCTTTTGACCTGGACCAGCCCGCCGCCAGCGCCTGATCGCTGGACAGCAGCCCAAGTCGTGAGATAATCCGGGCTCAGACAGAATTCAGGAAACGTGACCGAGTGGCCGAAGGTGCTCCCCTGCTAAGGGAGTATGGGGTGTAGAGCCTCATCGAGGGTTCGAATCCCTCCGTTTCCGCCAATACAAAAAGCCACCCTCGGGTGGCTTTTTTGTTTTCGGCTCCATTATGTCCAGCTCACTTCACATAAAGTCAGCCGCAAGGCGCAAAGCAAGCAAATCTTGTCGCATCAAGCGTCACTAATCGCTGTTTTATAGCTACAGTTTATTTGCCTAAGGCGAGCTATTTGTAGTTTCATTCACGCGGGCATTTGTCTTTACGGTAAGCTGCTAGCAAAGGAGGAGTGAGCATGAGTCAACAACATGATTCGGTACAAATTCTGGCTGAGTATTTAGGAAAGCCATCACTAATTGAAGCGGAGAGGGTAGCTGCAATTACCGCCTTGGACCGAGCTGGTGGCTACGATGCTCTTTCGATATTAAAGTCGTTTGTGGCGCCAACTTTTGTCACTACTCAAGCGATTAAGGTGGCTGCGTTGCTCGCAATTGGTGAGGCTGGTCGTGAAGCTTGATCAACTCAATCTTGACCAAAAGTATGACCTGGAAAAAATTTTGGTTGAATAAATGAGCAATATGATTGCAGTCAATACAGGCGGTAAAGATTTTTTGGCATCAGAGGAGTTTTTCGCTCTGGGGGATGGGTACACATCTATAACCTTGGGCCCTGAGGGTGAAAGTCTTACTTTTATTCTGAATTTTCAAAAAAACAAAGAGCCTTCTCAGCACACAGAAACGGTTGTGGTTTCACCCACCTCTTTGCGGTTTGATCTATCTAACTGGGATTCGACGAGTCTTATGTCATGGACTGAACCGTTTGAAGTCGGCAGTTACAACGGACGAGATTTGTATATGTTGCTCTCGGTAACCATGCATGTTCCGTCGCCGGTAAGTAGGCGGATTTTGGTTGTGTTCTATCTTGGTGAAGAATCGACTGATGGCCCAGATTAACGTCAAAACCAGTGTTACCGGACCCACTGAGATAAACATTCCATTGGTGAGAGCTGATCATGTCTCCCAATCAAATGTGTTTCGCGTGTGTTTTGAGGTCGGGCTTTCGTTGAGTTCGACGTTGCTGGGATTTGTGCTCGGCCTACCTACACCCACAAGTTTTCATTGGCTCACGTTGGCCATAGTGGGTGTGGCAACTGGGATATTTTTGATCATGAGTCTTTCCGCAACTCGGCAGTCGAAAATTCCCTAACTAAGTTGGCTTAGGCCAGTGTTAAGTTGGTTTATCTGCGGAGTGCAGGAAAGTTCGGTTTTTGACTAGCAAAAAGCCACCCTCGGGTGGCTTTTTTTGTGCATCATGTTTGACTCAATCCCATTTCATGTAAAGCCAGCCGCAAAAAGCAGCGCCTATGCACCAGAGCACCCACGTCTGGGGAGTCGCATACGGATAGATCATCATCGCCACCCCCGTCCATGTCAGTACATGACGTTCGTTTTTGCGGCCGCGCCTGAAGGCTGCATAGCCGATAGCGCCGAACAGCAGGCTGCCAAAAAGCCACGCTGGGCTGGGGAAGGTGAATCCCATGGACTGGATGTTGGGTAGTTCGTTCATGTGAGGTCTTGCGATTGTGCGCTCTCTGCCTTGGGCGGCTCGTACATTCCCCGATTGCCCCGAAGCGCGTCCGTTGGCTACATTAGCTTGCACATCCCGCCCGTCACCACCCATCCAAGGATCACCATGCAGGAAGCCGCCTATTTTTACGTGTCGAAGTTCTGGATAGCCCCCGCCGGAAAGGCTGCGCTCATGAACTGGCTGGACACCGGCCATGTCGCCGAAGTCGTCAGCCAGCCCGGCTTTCTGTGGTGCCGCCAGGTCGATCTGCGTGAGAAGGATGCGGACGGTTGTGAGGCCTACCTGATGATCTATGCGCTTGAATCAGAAAAGCACTTCAAACAGTACAAGGCCAATGAGCAACTCGCTGCCAAATTCACCGAACAGCGCAAGGATTTTGCGCATCACCTGCGCATGGACCGCTGGGATGGTCCGGTGGTCGGCGTGTTCGACAAGGCCTGAAGCAGGCGCGCTTTCAGGGCTTGCCGGGGGCGTCAGGCCCTTGATGTCATGCTGGCTTTTGCGATTTTTCGCGCTGGTCGTACAGGTTTGGCTGTCTTGTCAGCCGTGATGGCTTTTTTGCCCACCGGCGTGCGCGCCATGAAAAGATCGGCAATCAGCCCGCGCAGCCACTTGTTGGTCACGTCGTTGTGGTTGCGCTGGTGCCAGAACTGCCTGATCTCGAAGCGCGGCGTCTCAATCGGCAGCTTCAGCATCTTGATCTTCGGCATTGACGGAATGTAGGCCATGACATAGCTCGGCACAGTCGCCAGCAGGTCGGTTTGCTGGACTATCTCGGGTACCACCATGAAGTGCGGCACGCGCAGGGCGATGCGGCGGCTCAGGCCCTTGGTGGCCAGGTAGCGCTCGATGAAGGTGGTGGTTGAGGACTGCAGTGACATGCTGCTGTAACGCGAGCCTGCTGGCTCAATCAGGATGTGCGATTCTTCTGAAAACTGCTTGAGCGTCAGGCTGTTGCCTACGCGAGGGTGATCGGTGCTGGCGAGACAGACATATGAATCCACAAACAGGCGTTGCTGGTAGAAGCCTGCTTTCAACGCCGGCAAAAAGCCAAGCGCCAGGTCTGCCTCGCCTGATGTGAAAGCCGTGTGGTACGACTCACGCGGTAGCTGTAGCACGCGCAGGTTCACGCCCGGCGCTACTGCTTTCAGGCGCGTGATGAGGCGAGGCAGGTAGACCAGTTCACCGATGTCGCTCATCAGCAGCTGGAAGGTGCGGTCGCAGGTGGCCGGGTCGAAAACGCCCGCGCCTTCCAGTGCGCCCTGCAGCATGGCCAGGCCGTCTTTCACCGTGCCTGCAATCTGTTTGGCAAAAGGCGTGGGCTCCATGCCCGTGGGCACGCGCACGAACAGTGGGTCGCCCGAGAGCGCCCTGAGTCGCGAAAGCGCATGGCTCATGGAAGGCTGTGACAGCCCCAGCCTGAACCCGGCGCGCGTGAGGTTGCCGTCCTGCATTAAGGCATCGAATGCCAGCAGCAGGTTGAGGTCCATTTTCCGTATATCCATACTGCCCGCCTTTGCCGGTTATCGGAATTTCTAATGCAGCCTATTCAGTACATCGATTGTATTGATTGGCGTGCGGTGCTACCTTTGCGCTGCTTTTAAAAAATACGGAGACAAAGCCGATGACACGCAAGCAAAAACGGCTTCAATCAGACATGGGCTGGAGCAGTGAAGCCAGCATCACTGTCCGCGGGCTGGACCTGCCGGGGGAGATCCTCGGCAAGCTCAACCTGGGCGATTTCGCCTTTCTGGAGATCAAGGGCCGTAAGCCCACCGCCGGTGAGTCGGTTGTGTTTAACGCCATGCTGGCCACGCTGGTCGAGCACGGCATGACGCCCATGGTGATCGCTGCACGCCTGACCTACCTTGGCGCGCCTGAATCCCTGCAGGGCGCCGTGGCCGCCGGCATTCTCGGCATGGGTACCACCTTTGCCGGCACGGCAGAAGGCTCGGCGCGCATCCTTCAGGAGGCCATCACCAAAGACACGACAGAGGCAGACCTGCCCGCGCTGGCCGAGCAAATCGTCGCCAGGCACATGGCGTCAAAAACCTCCATTCCGGGCATAGGCCACCCGCTGCACAAGCCGATAGACCCACGCACGCCGCGGCTCTTTCAACTGGCAGAGGATAACGGCCTCAGCGGCAGATACGTCGAACTCATGAAGCTGGTGGCCAGCGCCGCAGAACGTGCGCTGAACAAACCTGGCCAGTTGCCGCTCAACGCGACTGGCGCGCTGGGGGCGCTGTCTTCGGAAATGGACATCCCGTGGCGCCTGTGCAGGGG
This sequence comes from Pseudomonadota bacterium, assembly GCA_040388905.1. GTDB lineage: Bacteria > Pseudomonadota > Gammaproteobacteria > Burkholderiales > Burkholderiaceae_C > Polaromonas. The sequence goes on along the minus strand of JAZKAY010000010.1, from coordinate 109,534 downwards.
CCTGGCCGTCATAGGCCGCACCATTGGCATCGTCGGCCACCTTGCCGAAGAAATGCGCAACCCGCTGGCGCGTGAAGTGTGGGAGCGCACGGAAGAAGAGTCTTCCTCGCATGTACGCCAGCCCTGACCCGCCCCCATCAACGCATCCAAAAAAAAGGAGACATCATGATCAATCGCCGTCAAACCCTGGCCGCAGCTGCCGCCGCCTCCCTGGGCGCAAGTTCCAGCGTGTTTTCGCAGCCCTCCAAATGGCCGAACAAGCCGATTCGCGTGATCGTGCCGTTTGCGCCCGCAGGTGGCGTTGACCTGCTGTCGCGCTTCCTCGCCGACAGGCTGGGTGCTTCGCTGGGCCAGACCCTGCTCATAGACAACCGCCCTGGCGCCGGCGGCAACATCGGCACCGAGATGGTGGTGCGTGCCGGCAATGACGGCTACACGCTGCTGATTGCCGGCAGCCCCACGCATGTGATTAACCCCTACCTCTACAAGAACCTGACGTACAACCCTGTCAAGGACCTGGCCCAGGTCGCGCTCGTCGCTTCCGCGCCCAACCTCCTGGTGGTCAATCCCGGCCTGGGCCTGAATTCTGTGGACGACCTCGTCAAGCTCGCCCGCAGCAAGCCCGGCCAGGTCAGCTTCTCATCCGCAGGCAACGGCACCAGCGGCCACCTCGCCGGTGAGCTGCTGCGCAGCCAGGCGAAGGTCGAGCTGATGCATGTGCCCTACAAGGGCCAGGCAGATGCCATCAGCGCGGTGATCCGCGGCGAGGTGGCGTTTGCATTTGTGGCGATTCCCGGAACGCTGGCCCTCGTCAAGGACGGTCGCATCAAGGCGATTGCCGTTACCAGCGCGGCCCGCAGCACGCTGGTGCCTGATCTGCCCACCGTTACGCAGGCCGGCTACAGGGACTTTGAAGTGCTGGCCTGGTACTGCATGTCGGCACCTGCAGGCACGCCCGCGCCCATCGTTGCAAGGCTCGCTGGCGAGATTGAAAAAATCGTGCAGGAGCCCGCGACCAAAGACAAGTTCACGCAGCTGGGCATGGAGCCCAACTTCAAAAAGGGCCAGGACTTCATCGCCTACATGGCCAAGGAGTCTGCCAAATGGGGCAAGGTCATCAAGGACGCCAACATCGTTGCGAGCTGAGCTGAAGATGCGCCTGGTCAACTGGTCATTTCACACCTGCCGCCTGCCCTATGAGCGGCCGGTGCAGTGGAGCGATGTCGTCGAGGATGCGGCGGAGTTCCTGCTGCTGAAGCTCGAGTCCGACACCGGCCACACCGGCGTGGCCGAGATGACGCTCAAACCCACCTGGACAGGTGCATCGCGGCGCGGACTGGTGGCCGCACTTGAAGACATGCTGCTACCGCTGGTACAGAAATCTGCGATTGATGACAGGCTGGCAGTACGCCGCGCGATGGACGCCTTTCCCGGCAACCTGGCCGCCAAAGCCCTGTTTGATAACGCCCTCTGGGATTTACAGGCTGCGGCATCCGGGCAGTCGCTCTGGCGCGCATGGCGCGGCAAAAACCACGTGCCTCTGACCTGGGTGCTGACCAGGCAATCTCCTGCATTGATGGCCGCCGAGGCTGTCGCGGTCAAGGCGGAGTACGGTTTTGATTCAATCAAGGTCAAGGGCGGGCAGGGGCTTGAGACAGACGTACGCGCCATGCATGAATTGAAGGCCGCGTTGGGAAACAGCGTGCGCCTGTATGTGGATGCCAATGGCGCTTACCCGTTCGACAAGGCGCTCGATTACGTGGCCGCGATGGCGGACGCGGGTGCCGAGGTGGTGGAAGACCCGTGCAGCCTGCGCCCCGACGCCGCTTTCACAAAATTGCAGGGCGCAACGAAAACACCCGTGCTGGTGGATTTCGGCTGTGAGTCATTGCGCGACGCACAGCTGTTTCTTGACGCCGGCGCCAGGTCTTTCAGCCTGAAGCCGGGGCGCTTCGGTTTGACAGACACAAGGGAAATGGCCCGGCTGTCCACTGATGCCGGTTGCAAAGTCGTCGTCGGCATGTTCGGCGAAAGCGCACTCGGCACACTTCCCGCACTCAGCCTTGCATCCACGCTGGCAGACAGCGCACTGCCTGCAGAGGTGACCTGGTTCCTCGCCATGACACAGCAGTGCATTACACACACGATCGAAGTCAGGGAAGGCATCGCCACCCTGCCTGATATCGCCGGTTGCGCGTCGCTTGTCGATTGGGACCGGCTGTCACCGCTCACCGCATGAACAAATACAAGAAGAGGACCATTCAATGAAGGATTTCGGCCTGACCGAAGAGCAGCGCTTGATACGCGACACCGTGAAAGGCCTCGCAAAAGAGCATTTCTCGCCCGGCGCTGCGGCGGCCGACCGCCAATGCAAACCGCCGGTAGGCAACCTGCAGGTGTTGGCCGGTCATGGGTTTACCGGTATGTTCATGCCCGAGGCCTATGGGGGCGCGGGCCTGGGACTGATGGAGAACGTGCTCGTGGTGGAGCAGATTGCACGTTACTGTGCCAACACCGCCATGCTGTTTTCATGCACGGATGGCGCAACCCCCCGTGCCCTGCTGGGTGTGGGCACTGAAGAACAAAAGAAACGCTACCTTCCCAGGCTGGTGAAAGGTGACCTGCTCACCGCCTGGAGCATGTCCGAGCCCAATGCCGGCTCAGACGTGGGCAACGTGCAGACCAAAGCCGTGCCTGATGGCGATGACTACGTCATCAACGGCAGCAAGCTCTGGTGTACCGCTGCGCAGGTGTCGGAACTCTTTCTGGTACTGGTGCGGCTGGATTCCTCACCAGGCATGAAGGGTGTCGGCGCCATTCTGGTGGAGCGTGATACCCCCGGTTTCACCATCGGCAAGCATCTGGACCTCCTCGGTCTGCGCGGCACGGGCATGGCTGAACTGGTATTTGAAAACTGCCGCGTGCCCAAGGCCAACCTCCTGTTACCCGCAGGCCGCATGCGTGAACTGCTGGCTGTGCTGGACGCCGACCGCATCAGCGGCAACCCGCCTGTTTGCCTGGGCATCGCGCAGGCGGCATTTGAAAACGTGGTGCAGCACCTGAAAGACAGGCACCAGTTCGGCAAACCACTGGCTGACAACCAGGGCTTGCAATGGAAGCTGGCCGACATGGCCATAGACATCGAGGCTGCACGCGCGTTGCTGTACCGCGCCGCCGCCCGTGTGGATGAAGGCAAGCCCAGCATTGTGGACACGTCCATCACCAAGGCCTTTGTCAACCAGATGTCGGTGCGCGTCACCAATGAGGCGATGCAGCTGGCGGGCGCTTACGGCCTGTCGGAAGAATACCCCTACGAGCGTTATTTCAGGGACGTGCGCGGCATGTCCATCGGCTACGGCACGGTGGAGATTCACCGCAGCTCCATCGCCAGGGAAATCCTCTCGGGCCGTTACGAGTTTTAGAAAGAACAGGACATGACTTCAAGAACAGATTCGATCAGTGCGGGGGGCGGCAAAAACTTCGATGCCTATGTGAGCATCCCCGCGACGCCTAACGGACATGCCGTCATCGTGCTGCAGGAAATTTTTGGCGTGACCCCCCAGGTGCGCAAGGTCGCCGACCGCTTTGCCGAAGCGGGTTACCTTGCCGTGGCGCCAGACATGTTCTGGCGTGTGGAGCCTGGCCTCTCGCTGTCGCATTCCAAAGAAGACATGGCGCGGGCATTCTCCATCCTCGGGCAGTTCAGCGACGACAGCGCGATGGAAGATATCCGGGCCACGCTGGCGCACATCAGGGGCCTGCCCGGCTTTAAGGGCCGCATCGCGGTGACGGGCATGTGCCTGGGCGGCAAGCTGGCTTACCTCGCTGCGGCGCGCCTGCCGCTCGATGCCGCGATTGCCTTCTACGGCGTAGGCATTGAAAAACACCTGGATGAAGCCAAAGGCATCGGCTCACCCACGCTGATGTTCTTCGGCGGCGTTGACAAATACGTGAGCTCCGAGGCGCGCAAGGATATTGAAGCAGCGGTGAAAGGCAAGGCCGAAGTGGTGGTCTACCCCGAGGCCGACCATGGCTTCTACACACGCGGCGAAGCGGCCACGGTGGCTGATGCGCACCAGAAGGCACTCGGCTTTCTGGCCAGCGCCCTCGGAACGAAAGGCTGACATGAGTATTTCATTTGAAGATATCAAGGTCGGCGACAGCTGGCGCAGCAACGGCCGAACGCTGACAGAAGCCGAACTGACACTGGCCTGCATGACCAGCGGTGACTGGCACCCGATTCATGCCGATGCGCAGTACGCCAAATCGTCCGTCGGCGGCGCGCGTATTTTTCAGGGCACCTACTGCCTGCATGTGGCCATTGCGATGGCGTCGCACTTCCCGGAGCTCGGCTCGGCCGTCATCGGTGCACTGGGGTTCAGGGAATGGAAGTTCCTTGCGCCCGTCGTGCCTGGCGACACCGTGCATGTCGAGGTCGAGATCCACGGCAAGCGGCTGACATCCGATGGCAAGCGCGGCCTGATCGAAAGGCGCATCAAACTTGTCAACCATGACGGCGTGACGGTGCAGGACGGCATCGCCACCATGATGGCCGCAGCAGGAGTTGCATCATGATTCTGGGCGACGTCATCGAGCGCAATGAGCGCTGCTTCGGTACGCACCCTGCGCTGTTGTTTGAAGGCCGCGTCATCACGCACGGCGAGTTCGCGGCGCGCGTGCGGCGCCTCATCAATGCACTCACCGCCATGGGCTGCAAACGCCAGGACCGCATTGCCGTGCTGTCGCGCAACTGCCCTGAATACCTCGAAGCCTACGGCGCTGCGGCGCTGGGCGGCTTCATTGCGGTGGGTGTCAACTACAGGCTGTCTGCGCCCGAGCAGGCTGACATCCTCAACGATGCCGCGCCCTCGGTGCTGATGTACGAGCCCGAATACGCCGACCGTGTGGAGGAGTTGCGCGCCTTGCTGCCGCCGGCCACGCGCTACATCTGCTTTGGCCCGGCCACCAGCCATGCGCTGGCGTATGAAGATGTCATGGCGGGCAGCCATGAAGGCACGCCCTCCATACGCGCCGAAGAAGACGACACGCTGTTTTTGATCTACACCAGCGGCACCACGGGCAAACCGAAGGGCGTGATGCTGGGCAACGGCGGGCAACTCGAGCAGGCGAGGGCGCAGGCGATCTCGCACTGCGCGGCGCAGACCGACCGCATGCTTATCGTCATGCCCTTCTATCACATAGGCGGGCCGACGGAACTGCTGACCTACCTGGTCACGGGCTCGACCATCGTGTTGCACCGCACGTTTGAAGCCCACGCGATTTTGAAGAGCATGCAGGACAGCGGCGTGACGGCCGCGCATCTCGCGCCCACCATGATCCAGATGGTGCTGGAGGTGCAGGAGAAAACGCCCTACGACCTGGCCTGCCTGCACACCATCATCTACGCGTCTGCGCCCATGTCGGTCGCCTTGTCGAAGCGTGCACGCGCAGCGTTCGGCCCGGTGTTCATGCAGATCTATGGCATGTCCGAACTGGGCCTGGGCAGCGTACTCCTCAAGCACCAGCACATCCTGGACGGCACACCCGCACAGGTCAAGCGGCTGGCATCCGCCGGCCAGCCCTACCTGGGCACTGACATGAAGATCGTGGGCAAAAACGGCAAGCCCTGCGCGGTGGGCGAAACCGGTGATCTGCTCATGCGCTCCAAAGCGCTGATGCAGGGCTACTGGGACCGCCCCGAGCAAACACGTGAGGCTCTGCCCGCCGACGGTTTTCTGCGCACCGGTGACATGGGCTACTTCGACGATGAAGGTTTTCTGTTCATCGTCGACCGGAAAAAAGACATGGTGGTGTCGGGCGGCGAAAACATCTACTCGCGCGAGGTCGAAGAGGTGCTGCTGCAGCATCCTGCTGTGGCTGAGGCCGCAGTCATCGGCGTGCCCGATGCGAAGTGGGGCGAGTCCGTCATGGCTTTTTTAGTCATGAAGGCTGGCATGGGTGTGACGGAAGACGAGGTGGTGGCGCACTGCAAGCAGTCGCTCGCCAGTTACAAGAAACCCAAATTCGTCAAGGTGATTGATGTGATGCCTCGCGTGGTCAGCACCAACAAGATCGACAAGCGCGCGCTCAGGGAACCGTTCTGGGCCGGCAGTGACCGGCAGGTGGGCTGAAGTCTGCACAAGCCATCCCCAATTTTTACAAACAGGAGACAAGACAATGAAATCGGCACTGACACTCAAGACGCTCGCAGCGATGCTGCTGGCCACTGCCACCCTGACGGCGGGCAGCGCCTTCGCGCAGACCTTTCCCGACAAGCCGGTGCGCATCGTCGTGCCCTTCACGGCGGGCGGGTTGGCCGATGTGCTGGCGCGCGGCCTGGCGAACGAGCTGTCCAGGGTCTGGCCGCAACCCGTGGTCGTCGACAACCGCCCCGGCGCCAACACCATCATCGCGGCCGAGCTGACGGCCCGCTCGCCGGCAGACGGCTATACGCTGCTGCTTGCCAACGACCCCACGGTGTCATCCAACCAGTACCTCTACAACAAGCTGCCCTACGACCCGGTGAAAGACTTCACGCCTGTCATCAACATCGCCGCCACGCAGGAAGTGCTGGTCGTCAGCGAAGCGTTCAAGGGCCGCACGGTGGCTGACCTGATTGCACAGGCCAAAGCGAAACCCGGCCAGATCACCTACGGCAGCTACGGGCCGGGCAGCAAGGCGCATCTTGACGCCGAAGACTTCTCGCACCTGGCCGGCGTCAAGCTCAACCACATTCCCTACAAGGGCGTGGCTGATGTCATGGGTGCGCTGACCAGCGGCCAGATCGACATGGCTTTTTCAGGCATGCCGCCATCGCTCACCATGGTCAAGGGTGGCAAGGTCAGGGCGCTGGCAATTGCCGCACCTCAGCGCTCAAAACTGTTGCCAGATGTGCCGACCACCGCAGAAGCAGGTATTGCCAACTTCGAGTCGAGCGCCTGGTTCGGCCTGATTGCGCCAGCCGCCACGCCAAAGGCCGTCGTTGACAAAATCGCTGCCGATGTCGCCAGGGTCATCAGCCGCGCTGACTTCCAGGAGAAGTACATCAGCGGCGTCGGGCTGGTGCTGCTCAACCAGGGGCCCCAGCCGTTTGCGGATTTCCTGGTGAAGGACCGGGCGGCTTATGCAAAAAGCGTGAAGAATGTCAACGTCAAGCTTGACTGAGCGCCGCCTCAGCCGTCGAAAAAAAAGCCCGGACCCGGGCCTTTGAACATGCCATGTACTGCGGACGTCAGTCGGCGCTGAAACCCGAGGCCTTGACCACAGGCCCCCACATGGCGATGTCGTCTGCAATGCGTTTTTCGAGTACGGCTGCTGGTGCGTAGTCGGCTTCCGTGCCCATTTTCTGCAATGCCTCACGCACTTCGCGGATGCCCACAACCTTTGCCGTCGCCGCCTGGAGCTGGTCAACAATGGCCTTCGGAGTGGTGGCAGGTACAAAAAAGCCCGTCCACTCCAGGTCATCAAATTGCGGGTAGCCAAGTTCCTTGAGCGTCGGCACATTGGGCAACTGGTCGGAACGGCGGGCACCGTTGACGGCCAGGATTTTCACGCGTGTGCCGTTGTACTGCACCATGTCGGCAATCGGCAGCACACCGGCAGCCAGTTGGCCGCCGACCAGGTCCTGTGCAAGGGGGGCTGTGCCGCGATAGGGCACAGGCAAGAGCGTGGTTTTGGTCACCGCACCCAGCTGGTAGCCGATGAACTGGGGCAGGCTGCCCGGTGCCGGCACACCGTAACTGGCGAACTTCGTGTCCTTGCGCGCGGCATCCAGCCACTGCGGCACAGTGTTGGCAGGCGACGTGATGGGCACAGCAACGGATTCATAAAAGCTGGCAATGCGTGCAACGGGCTTGAAGTCGCGGGCCGCCTGGTAACGGATCGATTTGACCGTCAGCGGTGCCATGACCATCATGTGCGAGGTGCCCAGCAGCACGGTCAGCCCGTCACCCGGCTGGCTTTTGACGTAGTCGGCTGCAATCTGTCCGCCGGCACCGGCACGGTTGTCGACCACCACGGGCACGCCCAGTTCGTCCTTGAGCTTGTCGGCCATGATGCGGGCCAGCACATCGGCCGAACCGCCTGCCGGGAACCCGACGACCAGCTTGACGGCGCCCCGCCCGGTCGGCACCTGGGCCTGGGACATGCCGGTGGCAGCGAGCAGAGTGGGGATCAGGGCAAGGGAGAAGAAGTGACGCAATTTCATGATGGCCTTTGATGGTGTTGACTTGTGAACGTTAAAAGCTTGAAGAGTCGTGATGGTTTACAGCGCTGGTGTGCGGTTGAACCAGGGCTGGGCCATTTCGAGCTGTGCAGCGAGCTGAAGCAGCACGGCGTCTTCAGCAAATCGCCCGACCAGTTGCACACCGATGGGCAGGCCTGCGGCGCTCCAGTGCAGCGGCAGGCTGATCGCGGGTTGCCCGGTGGCATTGAAGGCGCCGGTGAACGGGCAGAAGGCGGCCATGGCCTGCTGGAACTGCGCCATCGACAGGGTCTGGGTTGAAAGCTCGCCTATCTTTACCGGCGCTGTGGCCAGGGCGGGTGTGACCAGCACATCGGTTTTTTCAAAGAAGCGGCCTATGCGCCTGACTTCCCGGTTGATGGCGGCGAACTGCGAGGCGTACTGCACGCCGCTGACCTGGCGGCCAAAAGCGATGGCTTCATGCGTGACGTTTTCCAGCTCGCCCGGCTGCACCGTGCGCCCCAGTTGCGCCTCGCGCGCCGCGACGATGGCGGCCAGGCCGGTGGCCAGGAGCGTGCCGCAGGCCGCGCTCAGTGCCGGGGCGTCAAATTCGGGGCGGGCCTCCTCCACGTCATGGCCCAGGTCCTGCAACAGGCGCACCGTGTTTTCGACCGCAGCCTTGCACTCGGCATCAACGGGCCGGCCATCGAAGGTTGTGGTGGTGAAAGCGATGCGCAGGCAACCACTTGGCCTGTCAAGCGCCTGAAGGTAGGAGGTGGCAGGCCGTGCGGTGAAGTAGGGCGCACCCACATCAGGGCCTGCGGTGGCATCAAGAATTGCAGCGCAATCACGCACCGAGCGCGTGACGGCATGCTCGTGGCTCAGGCCGTGCGATGCCTCACCGCGATGCGGCCCGGTCGGAATCAGCCCGCGTGTGGGCTTCAGGCCCACCAGGCCATTGCAGGCGGCGGGGATGCGGATGGACCCACCGCTGTCAGTGGCGTGTGCGGCAGGCAGCATGCCGCTGGCCACGGCTGCACCGGCACCGCCGCTGGAACCGCCTGCGATGTGCGCCAGGTTCCAGGGGTTGCGCGTCGGGCCGGTCAGCGCCGGTTCGGTTGAGGCGCTCATGCCAAATTCAGGCGACGCCGTGCGGCCCAGAATCACAAAACCTGCGCGCCGCAAGCGCGCTACGGTTTCGCTGTCGAAGTCATGCACATTACCGGCAAACAGGCGGCTGCCATGCGTGAGCGGCATGCCCGCCACAGGCGCGTGCAGGTCCTTGATGAGATAGGGCACGCCTGCAAAGGGTGAGCCTGCATCGACTGCCGCCTCGCTGGCCGCTGCTTCGTGCATATAAGTCACGGCATTGACCTGCGGGTTGACGGCGGCAATCCGGTCAAGCGCAGCCTGCAGGACCTCCAGGCGTGACACATCACCCTTGCGGATGGCCTCTGCAAGGCCCGTCGCGTCGAACTGGCGGTAGTCGTGAAATGACAGGCTCATGGGGCCTTCCCCGTGGTGGCGATGACATCAATCTCAAGCCGGCCGCCCAGCGCCAGCCCGCTGGCACCAAAGGCACTGCGGGCGGGGTAGGGGGCACTGAAGAACTCGCGGTACACCTCGTTGAAGGTGGGCCAGTCGGCCATGTCCGCCAGCATGACGGTGCACTTGACGACGTGCTGCAGGCTGTAGCCATGCGCTTCAAGGGCGCGCTTCACATTCCCCAGTGCCTGCCTTGCCTCGGCCACCACGCCGCCTTCAACCAGTGCAAGCGTGCCAGGCCGTGTGCCCATCTGGCCGGAAAGGTACAGCATGTCGCCGACCCGGACGATTTCCGAGAACGGCAGGCCCGTGCGTGCAAATTCGGCCGAATTGAGGTGTTCGACACCCGTGGGGGAAGCGGTTTCGGCGAGGGTCATGTGAGAAGTAGTCGTGGACGTCTGTGCAATGTAGTCACTGGGGGGTATTCACGCCAATACAATTTCAGGCCAAAAGCCATACAATTTTTGGATGCATATCGACGGGCGCCGCCTTCACTACTTCATCACCGTGGCTGATCAGGGCAGCCTGGGACGCGCAGCGGAGGTGCTGCACATTGCACAACCCGCACTCTCGCGCCAGATGCGCCTGCTTGAGGAGGCGGTGGGCACCGCACTGATGGACCGCACCACACGCGGCATGGTGCTGACCGCTGCGGGCGAAGCGTATTACCGCAGCGCGCGCCGCCTGATGGACGACGCCGCCGCTGCCGCGATGCAGGCCGTCGGTGCGGCGCGCGGCGACAAGGGCCACCTGCGGCTGGGGTTTTCTGAAATCTACGCCTGGCACCCTGAAGTGCTGCAGGCCCTGCACACCTACCGCACCGAAAGCCCGGAGGTGACCTTCACGGTCGAGGCCATGCTGTCGGGTGTCGTGACCGAGCGCGTGCTCGACGGCAACCTCGACCTGGCGCTGGCCTATACCGGCGGTCTTTCGGAAGACAGCCCGCTGCAATCCCGCTACTGGATGACGGACACCTACCTGCTGGCGGTGCACGAGGCGTCGGCGCTGGCCAGAAGGCCGCCGAAACGGCTGGCTGAACTCAATGGTGAAGATTTCATTCTGTTCAGGCGCGACCAGTCGCCCCGCCTGCACGACCTGATGATTCACCACTTCCATGAGCGCGGGTTCTCGCCGCACATCACACAGGAGGGCACCAGCCACAACACCGTGCTGGGGCTGGCCGCCGCAGGGCTGGGCTGCACCGTCATTCCGGCCAGTGCAGCGCAGCAGCGCCTGCCGCAGGGCGTGCGCCTTCTGCGCATACCTGACTTCGACGTTCGCATGCCGGTCGACCTGGTCTGGCGGCGCGATGGGCACACGCCCGTCATACAGCGCTTTGCCGACCTGCTGTGCGGGCCGGGCAAGGTCAGCCGCACCGCCAGGACCGGGGGCTGAGGTCTGGGGCAATTGCTATTGATTTCGTAGCTGCTAACGCTTATATCCATTGACCTGCAGCCTGATTTGGCAGTCAAAAACAGGTGTTTTCGGGCTTTTTGGGGCCCAAACTTCGCCGCAGGCCTGCCCGAACCGTCAAAATGTAAAGTCGACTTTACATCTGGCCCCTCTGTTGCCGTCAGGCCGGCTTTGCACGCAGGGTCTGGTTCAAAATAAGCCATGCGCCTTCGCCACATAGAAGTCTTCAACGCCGTCATGCTCACCGGCAGTGTGAGCGGCGCGGCGCGCCTGATCAACGTGACCCAGCCCGCGGTCAGCCGCATCCTGCAGCATGCTGAACTGCAACTGGGCTTTGCGCTCTTCCAGCGCAGCAAGGGCAGGCTGACCCCCACACCCGAAGCGCTGACGCTGTACCCGCACATCGAGCGGCTGTTCGCGCAGCTCGACGAGGTGCAGCGGCTGGCGGCCAACCTCAAGTCCGGCGACGGCGTGCGCGAGCTGCGCATCCTGACCGTGCTGGCGCTGAGTTATGAAATCCTGCCGCATGCCATCAAGCTGTTTCGCGTCAAGCACCCCGATGTGCCGATCAGCGTGCGCGCGCTGCATTCGCCGCAAATCGTGTCGGCACTGGCGCTGCAGGAGGCCGATGTCGGCTTCATGTTCAGCCCGGTCAGCCATTCCGCGCTGGCGCAGGAACACCTTGCCGATGGCCGCATGGTGTGCATCGCGCCCAAGGGTTTGCTCGCTGCACGGATGCTCAAGCGCGGGAACGTCACGCTGGCCGATCTCACGAAGGTGCCGGTGATCGGCCTGGATGTGCATGACCCCGTCGGCCGCAGCCTGAACCAGGCCTGCCGTGAGGCAGAGGTGGGCCTGAACTTCGCCATCACCGTGCAGACCTACCATTCCGCCTTGGCGCTGGCGCACCATGGCCTGGGTGTCGCGCTGGTGGACAGCTGCACAGCCGCGTCGGCCGACACTGCGCGCGTCGATGTGCTCGAACTTGAGCCGCTGATCGAAGTGCCCATCAAGGCGCTGATGCCTGCGGGCAAACCGGCATCGGTGGCCGTCAGGGCGTTTGTGCGCTGCTTCCAGCAGGCGGTGGCTTACGCGGCCAAAGCTTCCCCCAGATCCGGCTGAGGCTGCGTCGCCTCCAGCATCCGGCTGATGCGCTGTGCCGACCCAAACGCCAGCGTAAAACCGAGCGCACCGTGCCCGGTGTTGAAGAGCAGGTTGTCTGGGCCCTTGGGATGAAGGCCGATCACCGGAAGGCCTGTTGGTGTGGCGGGTCGCAGACCCACCCAGGGGTGAACATCTGTGAAGGCGCTGCAGCAGGGAAACATCTCCCGTGTTGACGCCTTCAGCGATTCAATCTGTTTGTCGGCAATGCGCGTGTCGTAACCAGTCAGCTCGGCCATGCCGGCCACGCGCAGCCGTGAACCCAGCCGCGCAAACACCACCTTGCGCGCGGTGTCGGTCACGCTGATGCCGGGCGCGGCTTGCGCCGGCCCATCGAGGTCCACCGTGATGCTGTAGCCCTTGAGCGGGTAGACAGGCAGGTAGACGCCCAATTTGCGCGCCATGAGGGCAGAAGCTGAGCCCAGGGCCATGACATAGCGGTCTGCTTCGACGTCGCCTTGCGGTGTGCTGATGGCGGCGACCTGTTTGCCGTGCAGCACCAACTGGTTGACCGGGGTGTCGAGCAGAAACTTCACACCCTTGTCGCCCAGTGCGGCGAGCAGGGCGTCGCAGGTTTTCTGGCAATCGGCCGCGCATTCGCCGGGCGTGTAAATCGCACCTGCGATATGGGCATGCCGATGGGCGAGGGCCGGTTCGAGCTCGACACAGCGGTCGGCATCAATAGCTTCCTGCACGCTGCCCAGCTCGCGCTGCAGCAGCATCTGCCGCTGGGCACCGACAAAGCTTGCAACATCGGGGTACAGCACCAGTTTGCCGGTACTGCTGAAGTCGCAGGCGATGTTGTCCTGCTGGCGCATGCTGTCAAAGGCGATGCGGCTTTCAGCGGCCAGCTGCAGCAGTGCCGTGGTGGTGGTGCGCGAAGTGTGCGTATTGCAGGCCGCCAGAAACTTCAGGCCCCACAGCCACTGGTGCACGTCCAGCTGCGGCCTGATCTTCAGCGGTGATGTGGGCGAAAGCAGCAGTTTGGGCAGTTGCACCCAGATGCCGGGGTCGGCCAGCGGCTGCACATAGGCATAACTCAGCTGTGCGCCGTTGCCACCGCTGGCGCCGCTGCCGGGCCGCGCGCGGTCGATGACGGTAACCTCGTGGCCGGTGCGGTTCAGCGCCCATGCAGTAGCCAGCCCGACAATGCCCGCGCCCATCACACATACCCGCATCACTACTCCTGTTCCGTAAAGCTGCAACTCTAGGCAGTGCCTCGCTTTTTGAACAATGCCGAATGCAGGGCGGCCCATGACCTGAGGTTATGGCCGGCGGTGGATTGGCGGGGTGATTTGCCGGCCATGGGTAATCCATGAGTTTTAGTCATGGCTTTGTCAGCAAAATGAATGACGCTGTGGGCTGCTTGTTCATACACTGGCCTCGCAAGTTTCCATTCACCCCTGCAATCCGGCAGTTCAACCCACTTTTTCCAAGAGGATTTTTATGAAAATTTCGACACTCATGAATGCCGTACTGCTGGGCGCCGGCCTGGCTGCTGCAGCCTCTGGCGCCAGCGCGCAAACGCTGAAAAAAGTGGCTGACGCCAACAAGATCACGGTGTCCTACCGCGAAGCGTCCGTGCCCTTCAGCTACCTGATCGGGTCGACCAAGGCGGTCGGTTTCTCGGTCGAGCTGACCGAAGCCATCATTGACGACGTACGCAAGAAAACCAAAAAGCCGAACCTCGAAGTCGCCTACATGCCGGTGACCTCGCAAAACCGCATCCCGCTGCTGGTCAACGGCACCTATGACATCGAGTGCGGCTCGACCACCAACAACTCGGCACGCGGCAAGGACGTGCAGTTCGCCATCAGCCACTTCTTTACCGGCACCCGCCTGCTGGTGAAAAAGAGCTCCAACATCAAGAACTACGCCGACCTGGCGAAAAAGACGGTTGCCAGCACCACAGGCACCACCAACGCGCAGGTGATACGCAAGTACAGCGCCGACAAGAACCTCGACATGCAGCTCATCCTCGGCAAGGACCACGACGATTCGCTGCTGCTGGTTGAAAACGACCGCGCCGTGGCATTTGCGATGGACGACATCCTGCTGTTCGGCCTGATGGCCAACTCCAAGAACCCGGCTGCGCTGCAGGTGGTGGGTGATTCGCTGCAGGTCGAACCCTACGGCTGCATGATCCGCAAGGACGACCCCGAGTTCAAGAAACTGGTCGACGGCACCATCACCCGCATGATGAAGTCTGGCGAGTTCACGAAGCTCTACACCAAGTGGTTTGAGTCACCGATCCCGCCAAAAGGCGTGAACCTCGGATTGCCCATGAGCCAGCAGCTCAAGGACAACCTGAAGGCGCTGAGCGACAAGCCTGCGATGTGATCTCCCTCTGGCTGCGCTGGCCTGACGCAAGGCCGCGCAACTCTCTTTTTCAAACCCTGCGTAAAGCTCCGCTACACCCCGTGTGGGCGTGAGCCTGCGCGACGATTTTTGAAAGGACGGCACAAGATGAATGGCACACGCGTCGTCGGCATCCTGGGCGGCATGGGCCCGGCGGCAGGCGCTGACTTTGCGCGGCTGTTTGTGGCGGCCTGCACCGAACACATGCAGCGCACCGGCGTGCCGGTGTCAGACCAGGCCTTCCCCGAGCACTGGCTGGCGCAGGTGCCGGTGCCCGACCGCAGTGCCGCCCTGGGCCCTCTGTCGGCTGTCGGCTTTGGCGGCCACCAGCCGCTCGAACCCATGCTGCAGGCCATGGGCAAGCTGGCCGCCCTGGGTGCGCAGACCGTGGCGGTCGCGTGCAACACCGCCCATGCCTGGCATGGCGAACTGCAGCAACGCTTTCCACACATTGAGGTGCTGCACGTGGCTAGAGAGGTGGCGCGCACCCTGGCCGGGCGCGGCGTGCAGGCGGTTGGCTTGCTGGCGACTGAGGGCACTTACGCGGCGGGCCTCTATGACGAGGCGCTGGCGCAGGTCGGGCTGCCTTGCCATGCGCCCGATGCGCTTGAAAAAGCGCAACTCATGCGCGGCATCTACGAGGGGGTGAAGATGGGCGACATGGCACTGGCGCATGACTGTTTCACCCAGGTGGCCGAAGCGCTGGCGCGGCGGCATGGGCTGAACACGCTGATTCTGGGCTGTACCGAGATCCCACTGGCGCTGGGTAGCGTGCCGGGAATGCCCGGTCTGGAACTGGTTGATCCAGCGGCCCTGCTGGCACGCACGCTGGCCGGACGGGCCTATGATCCAGCATATGCCGTGGCATATGCTGGTTAAAAGGTGATTTGCGGCTGAAAAAATGAAAAAAACAGGCGAAAAATGCCTTGTTTGAGGCATCAAATCGGCTGCGGGCCAATAGATACGAGCGTGAGCAGCTACTAAAAATATAGCAATCTGGCTGGGTGCCAAAGCTGGCGTTCAGTCGGCTGAAGCGCTCCAGCGGTCGCCCCAGGCGCCGTCTTTTACCTTCTGCATGTCGCGGCGGTCGCGTTTGGTCGGGCGCCCGTGCTCCAGGGCGTGGGACGGGTCCAGCCCCATGCGTCGCCGCTCGGCGGCTACGGCCTGCAGGCGCAGGCTTTCTTCGGTTTCTTCATAAAGCTGCTGCGCTATGGGCGCTGCGCCGCGCTGGTTGCTGATACCGCGGACGACGATGGTGCGAATCGACGGCCCCTGGCGCATCGAGACGGTGTCGCCGACCTTGACCTCACGTGCCGGCTTGGCTTCAAGGTCATTGATCTTGACGCGGCCCTTGTCGATTTCTTCAACAGCCAGCGAGCGTGTCTTGTAAAAACGCGCGGCCCAGAGCCACTTGTCGATGCGTAATTTATCCATTGCCTGCCATTTTGAGCCATCGCCATGACTTTCAAGCGCAGGCCAACATCTTTTACAGCTGTAATCCAGGCTTGAGCGGCAGCCGCGCCGTCGCATCCAGCCCGGTGATGCGGCCATGCACGATGCGGTTGTCCAGCGACAGGCTGCCGCCCAGCGCCTCGGTAATCTCGCGGCAGATGGCCAGGCCCAGGCCCGAACCCTGGCGTACATTGCCGGCTGAAAACGGCTGGTACAGCCGCGCCGCCAGCTCATCGCTGATGCCCGGGCCGCTGTCACTGATGGTGAGCGCCGCATGGTTCGCATCCCGCACCATGCGCACGGTGAGCGTGCCGCCTGCCGGTGTGTGTTTGATGGCGTTGTGCAGCAGGTTGCGTGTCAGCTCGCCCAGCATCCACGCATGTGAGGCGATGACGGCGGGCACGGTTTCAATGTCAAAGGCGATGTCTTTTTCGGCAATCAGCGGCGAAAGGTCAAGCGCCACCGAGCGCACCGATTGCGCCAGGTCTACCTCGCGCAGCTCGGGTTGCTGGCGCAACTGCTCGACCTTGGCGAGCGCCAGCATCTGGTTGGCCAGCGTTGTGGCGCGGTCCACCGTCAGGCCGATTTCACCCAGCGCTTCCTGCGCATCCATGTCGCCGTGCAGGGCCGACTGCACCTGCACCTTGAGCACAGCCAGCGGTGTGCGCAACTGGTGTGCTGTGTCGCGAACAAACCTTTTCTGGTGGTCCAGCAGCAACTGCAAACGGCCCATGACGGCATTGGTGGCATCAACCAGTGGCAGCAACTCGCGCGGTGCATCTGTGGCGGCAATCGGCGTCAGGTCGCCCTCCGGCCGCGCCCGCAACTGCGCGCTGAGGTGACGCACGGGCCGTGTCGCGCGCTGCACCACCACAACGACCACCAGCGCAATCACCGCGACCAGCAGTGCCTGGTGCCAGATGGTGTCGAAGAGAATCTTGCGCGCCAGAATCTGACGCAGCTCCAGCGTCTCTGCCACCTGGATCACGGCCATGCCGCGGCCCTGCGCGCTGGCCACGGGCTGCAGCAGCACGGCGACGCGCACGTCTTCGCCCCGAAACACATCGTCATAAAAATCAACCAGCGCAGAGTAGGGTGGTTTGGCGGGAATCGTGCCGCGCCAGAAAGCCAGTTGCGCAAAGCCAGAAATCATCTCGCCGCCCTGGGTCGAGACGCGGTAAAACAGCCGGCTCTGGTTGTCGGCTTCAAATGCCTCCAGCGCGGCATAGGGCACGGTCACGCGCAGTTCGGCCTGCTCGTCGTAACCTGTCACATCCAACTGCTCGCCAATCGACTTGGCCGATGCCAGCAGCGTGCGGTCGTAAGCCGTGTTGACGGCGCCGAGGGCCTGGTTGTAAAGGCTGATGGTGTTGATGACGACCAGCAGGCCGACGGGGCCAAGGATGCCCAGCAACAGGTAGCGTCTAAGCGAGATGGCCCTCACGCTCACCCCTCAACCTTCAAGAGGTAACCCAGCCCACGCAAGGTCATCAAGGTAACGCCGGTGCCTGCCAGTTTTTTACGCAACCGGTACACGACGACTTCAACGGCTTCGTACTGCACATCGGCCTCACCGGGAAAGACCAGCTCAAACAGCTTTTCTTTGGACACGGCATGGCCTGGCTTGACCATCAGCGCCTGCAGCAGCGCCAGCTCGCGCGGGGTGAGCTCCATCACCAGGCCCTCGTGATAGATCGCGCCGCTGTCTTTTTCATAACGCAGTGAGCCGACCATCATGTTGCCCGGCTCGGGCGCAGCGCTGGCGGCCCGGCCTGCCTCAAGCTGCCGACGGCCCAGTGCGCGCAGGCGTGCTTCAAGTTCGTCGAGATCAAAGGGTTTGGGCAGGTAGTCGTCAGCGCCCAGGTTCAGGCCCATCACGCGGTCGCCGACGGTACCGCGTGCGGTGAGGATCAGCACCGGTGTTTTAAGGCCCTGCTTGCGCGCAGCCCCCAGCACCTGCAGGCCGTCCATACCGGGCAGGCTCAGATCCATTACCACTACGTCGGGCTGCAGCGCCGTCCACGCGCTGAGTGCCAGCGCGCCGTCGGTGCAACCCGTCACCTCGATACCGCGCCGGCTGAGTGCGCGCTGCAGGGCGGCCTGCATGGACGCGTCATCTTCAATCAGGAGTAATTTCATTGGGGAGGGCTGGCAAAAGGAGGCAACTGTGAGGCAGTAGGGGATGCGCGACATTAGCACTTTCCACTATGCCGTCCGACAGCCGTTTGACAGGAAGCAGGCGCATCATTGAAGCCTATACCTGATTCACAAGGAGACACTCATGCGTCGCGACACCTTCCTCAAAACCCTTGCAGCCCTGGCCGCTACCGGCGCCTTCCCGTTTTCTGCCCATGCAGCCAGCAACGTCAAGATGATGATTCCGGCCAACCCGGGTGGCGGCTGGGACACCACCGGCCGCGCGCTGGGCAAGGCCCTGACGGACGCCAAGGTGGCAGACACTGTCACCTACGACAACAAGGGCGGTGCTGCGGGTGCACTGGGCCTGGCGCAGTTCGTCAATGGTTCCAAGGGCGACCCGAATGCGCTGATGGTCATGGGTGCTGTCATGCTGGGCGGCCTGATCACCGGCAAGCCGCCGGTCAGCCTGTCGTCGGCCACGCCGATTGCGCGCCTGTCCAGCGAGTACAACGTGTTTGTGTTGCCCGCCAACTCGCCCATGAAGACCATGACCGACGTGGTGGCCCAGCTCAAGAAAGACCCTGGCAGCGTCAAGTGGGGCGGCGGTTCACGCGGCTCTACCGAGCACATTGCCGCAGCCATGATTGCGCAGAAGGTCGGTGTTGACCCCTCGAAGATCAACTACGTTGCCTTCCGTGGCGGCGGTGAGGCGACGGCGGCCATTTTGGGCGGCAACGTCACTGTGGGCGGCAGCGGCTACAGCGAGTTCTCTGAATACATCGCCGCCGGCAAGATGAAGGCGATCGCCGTCACATCCGGCAAGCGCCTCGATGGCGTGGCTGTGCCCACGCTCAAGGAGCAGGGTATTGATGTGGAGATCGGCAACTGGCGCGGTGTGTACGGCGCGCCCGGCATCACGCCTGCGCAGCGCAAGGCCCTGACCGACATGGTGCTGGCCGCCATGAAGACTCCGGCCTGGCTTGATGCCGTGAAGAAGAACAGCTGGACACCTGCTGTGCTGACCGGTGATGCATTCGCAAAGTTTGTCGATGACGATTTCGCCAGCCTGCGCGCGACCATGGTCAAGTCCGGCATGGTCTGATTCCTCCTGGCTGTCCGCGTCGGGATGTCATTGCGGACTTGATCCGCAATCCATGAACCCGCGTTCAGCAGCCAGGGGATCAGGGGATGGATCCCGGATCGAGTCCGGATGACAGCCAACAAGCAAATAAAAAAATGACAACATCAAACCCATCAATCACCCATCCCGAAGAGCCCGCCTCGACGCTGCCCCAAACAGTGGTCGGCGTCGGCGTATTGCTGACAGGCCTGGCGCTGGCCTTCGGTGCCATAGACATTTCATCGACGGCGGGTTACAGCGGCGTTGGGCCCAACTTTTTGCCCTGGCTGGTGTCGATTGTCTTGACGATCTGTGGCGTGTTCATCATCTGGGAGGCACGCACAGGCGGTTTCCGTGAACTCGCCACGCCATCGGGTGCAACACGCGCCAACTGGCCAGGTTTCGTCTGGGTGTCTGCCGGCCTGCTGCTCAATGCTGCGCTGATCACCACGCTGGGCTTCATCCTCAGCTGCGCGCTTTGCTATGTGCTGGCCGTGCAGGGCCTGCGCCGCGCAAGTGACAAGCCCTCCGGCTCCACCCGCACCTGGGTCACAGATGTCGTCACCGGCCTGCTGATTGCAGCGCCTGTGTACTGGATGTTCACCAAATTCCTGGCGATCAATTTGCCGGGACTGACTTCTACGGGGTGGATCTGATGGATATCCTCAACGCACTCATGGCCGGTTTCGCCACCGCCATCACGCCCGCCAACCTCATCTGGTGCCTCGTTGGCTGTGCGCTGGGCACGGCCGTCGGCGTGCTGCCGGGCATTGGCCCCGCCGTCGCGGTGGCCATGCTGCTGCCGATTACCGCCAAGGTCGAGGTCACGGCCTCCATGATCTTTTTTGCCGGTATCTATTACGGCGCCATGTATGGCGGCTCCACCACGTCCATCCTGCTCAACACCCCCGGGGAGACGGCCAGCATGGTCACCGCGATGGAGGGCAACAAGATGGCCAAGAGCGGGCGTGCGGGTGCGGCGCTGGCTACGGCCGCCATCGGTTCGTTTGTGGCGGGCACCATCGCCACGGTCATCGTCACGCTGTTCGCGCCTTTTGTGGCCGACTTTGCCGTCAAGCTCGGCCCGCCGGAATATTTCCTGCTGATGCTGCTGGCCTTCACCACCGTCAGTGCCGTTCTGGGCCAAAGCACCTTGCGCGGCATGACGGCGCTCTTCATCGGCCTGGCCGCAGGCTGTGTCGGCCTGGACCAGATCTCCGGCCAGGGCCGGTACACAGGCGGCGTGCCTGAGCTGCTGGACGGCATCGAGATCGTGCTGGTGGCTGTGGGCCTGTTTGCTGTTGCCGAAGTGCTGTACGCGGTGCTGTATGAAGGCCGGGTCACGGAGGAGCAGAACAAGCTGAGCCGCGTCCACATGACCAAACGTGACTGGAAACGTTCCATCCCCGCATGGCTGCGCGGCACAGCCATAGGCACGCCGTTTGGCTGCATCCCCGCGGGCGGCACCGAGATACCGACCTTCCTCAGCTACGCGATGGAGAAAAAACTCGCCAAGGACAAGGACGCCAAGGCAGAGTTCGGCACCACAGGCGCGATCGAAGGCGTGGCCGGCCCCGAAGCTGCCAACAACGCCACGGTGACAGCTGCGCTGATTCCGCTGCTCACGCTGGGCATCCCGACATCGAACACGACGGCCGTGTTGCTGGGCGCTTTCCAGAACTACGGCATACAGCCCGGCCCGCAGCTCTTTACCAACTCCGCCACGCTGGTGTGGGCGCTGATTGCCTCGCTCTACATCGGCAACCTGATGCTGCTGGTGCTCAACCTGCCGCTGGTCGGGCTGTGGGTCAAGCTGCTGAAGATTCCCAAGCCGCAGTTGTATGCAGGCATCCTGATCTTCGCCACCGTCGGTGCCTACGGCATGCGCCAGAGCGCGTTCGATCTGTTTCTGCTCTACGCGATTGGCGTGCTCGGCGTGGTGATGCGCCGCTTTGACTTTCCGACAGCGCCCGTGGTGGTCGGCATGATCCTCGGGCCGCTCGCAGAAGCGCAACTGCGCAATGCGATGTCGATAGGCGAGGGCAGCCCCGCAGTGTTCTTCCAGCGCCCCATGTCCATCACGCTGGTGGTGATTGTGGTGGCCGTGCTGGTGTTGCCGCGTGTGGCGAAGGTGCTGTCGGCGCGGAGGGCGCGGGCGGCTGGGGTCACCTGAAGCCGTGGCACCTGGCCATTGGGAAGGCGAAGGTCAAGGCAGGTCAAACGCTGTCTTCGGGTTTTTTTACCCGCTAAGATTGTCTGATTCAACCCCACGCATCTGCGCCCTCGCTGGCGCGGATGCCGCCCAACAAAGGACCATCTTCCATGACCATTCTGACCACCCACGTCGGCAGCCTTCCGCGCGGCGACGAGCTCGCGGGCCTGCTTCTGAAACGCGACCATGGCGAGGCCGTGGATGACGCACATTTTGAACAGGTTGTGCAGTCAGCGATAGACCAGGCCGTGCAGAAGCAGGCGGAGTCAGGCGTCGGCATCATGAGCGATGGCGAGCTGGGCAAGGTGGGCTACGCGACCTACATCACCGAGCGGCTTGAAGGCTTTGGCGGGCACGTTGACCGGACGCCCGCAAAAGACCTGGCAGACCTGCCAGACCTGCGCAAGAAGCTGGCCGCCATCATGGGCGCGCAGGAGTTCGTGCGTGCCGCCTGCATAGGACCGGTGAAACTGCGCACGCTGGAGCCATGCCACTCAGATATACGCCGCTTCAAGTCCGCGATGGAGCGCCACGGCCAGGGCGCGCGGGGTTTCATGAACGCCGCCTCGCCAGGCCTTATCACGGCTTTCCAGCCCAACAAACACTACCCCTCACATGAGGCCTACCTGGCAGCGCTTGTCGATGCGATGCGGCCTGAATACGAAGCCATCGTTGCGGCAGGTTTCGATCTGCAGCTCGACTGCCCCGACCTCGCCATGGCCGCGCACACCGGCTTCCAGCACCTGAGTGAAGAAGAGTTCGTCAAGCGCGCCTGGCAAAACGTCGAAGCGTTGAACGCCGCCACCAGCAACATCCCGCGCGAGAAACTGCGCATGCACATCTGCTGGGGCAACTACGAGGGCCCGCACCACTGCGACATCGCGCTTGAGAAGGTGATCGATCCCATCCTCGCCGCACGGCCATCCACCATCCTGTTCGAGGCGGCCAATCCACGCCATGAGCATGAGTGGGAAATCTGGCAGGCCGCTGGCCTCGCCGACGACAAGATACTCGCGCCCGGCCTCATCGACAGCTGCTCAAACTACGTCGAGCACCCGGAACTGATTCGCCAGCGCATTGAACGCTACACCGCCTTCATGGGCGAAGACCGCGTGGTCGCCAGCACCGACTGCGGTTTTGGCACCTTTGCCAACTACGGCAAGATCGACCCGGTCGTGACGTGGATGAAACTGTCTGCGTTGAAGGATGGCGCCGAACGGGCGAGCCGCGTCGCAGCCTGAGCGAACTGCTGGTGGGCCAGCTTTCGGGAAAGCGCGCAGCGTTTACCATCCCCCCATGCAACCCACAGTCACCACGCCGCAGGGCCTGCCGCGCGATGCCCAGAGCATTCTGGAGCTGGCGGCGCGGTCCATGTTTCATTTGTTCTCCAATATCAGCCAGGGCATGTTCCTGGTCGATATCACGGGTCGCATCGTCTGGCTGAACGATGGCTACAAACGCTTCTTGCCGGCGCTGGGTTTTTCATCCGTGGACCAGTTTGTCGGGCACATGGTCGAAGACGTCATCCCGAACACGCAGATGCGGCATGTGCTCGAGACAGGTGAGGCCTTCCTCATCGACCTGCTGACCAACCGCGCCGGCACCTTTGTCGTCAGCCGCATTCCGCTGCGCGATGAAAGTGGTGGTGACGTGATTGGTGCCATCGGCATTGTGCTGTTTGACCACCCCGAGACAACCCTACAGCCGCTCATTAGCAAGTTCGCGCTGTTGCACCGTGACCTCGATGACGCGCGCCGAGAGCTGGCCAGCCAGCGACTGCGGCACACTGGCGGACAGCGCCAGTCCAAGCACACGTTTGCGAGTTTTATCGGCACCAGCCCTGCCGCGGTTGAGGTCAAACGCCAGGCACGCCGCGCCGCACAAACATCCAGCCCGGTGCTGCTGCTGGGTGAAACCGGTACCGGCAAGGAGCTGCTGGCGCATGCCATTCACGCGGCATCGGCGCGTGCGCGAGGACCCTTCATCAGCGTCAACATCGCGGCTGTGCCCGACACCTTGCTGGAGGCCGAATTTTTTGGCGTGGCACCGGGTGCCTACACAGGTGCGGATCGCAAGGGACGCGAAGGCAAGTTCAGCCTGGCCGATGGCGGCACGCTGTTTCTCGATGAGATTGGTGACATGCCGCAGGCACTGCAGGCCAAGCTTTTGCGCGCGCTGCAGGAGGGTGAGATTGAACCGCTGGGCTCGAACAAGCTGATTCCGTTTGATGCGCGTGTGATCGCGGCGACATCACGCGACCTGGCGGTGCTGGTGCGCGAGGGCAGGTTTCGCGAAGACCTGTTCTATCGGCTCAATGTGTTGCCGGTGCGCGTGCCGCCGCTGCGTGAACGCCGCTCAGACATCCCGGCACTGCTTGAAGTGCTGGGCGAAGAGATGGCCTTGCGCAGCGGTGATCGCCAGCCTGAACTCTCACCCGATGCGCTGGCCCTGCTGTCTGCGCAAACCTGGCGCGGAAACATCCGCGAGTTGCGCAACGTTCTGGAGCAATCGGCGATGCGCAGTGACTCGGCCAGCATTGGCCGTGCGCAAGTTGAAGAGGTGTTGAAGGAGTCTGGCATCGAACGCATTGCGCCTGCGTTGCCTGCAGCTGATGCATCAGCGTCTGCCTCTGACCCGTTGCGGCCGCTGGCGGAGCAGGTCGCAGAGCTTGAAAGCCGGGCCATAGCCGCAGCAATGGAGGCCACCGGTGGCAACAAGCTGGCTGCATCACGCATGCTGGGAATCTCACGCGCCAAGCTCTATGAACGTCTGGATAACCCTGATCGAAAATAATACATTTGTCTGAAAATAAGACAAATTAAATGTATTTATTTCAGGCAATAATTTATTGATCTGAAAAATATCTATATAAATCAAGGGTTTGAAGCTGGCACGCCATGTGCAATCATGGTGCGCAGTTAGTTTGCCCTCATAACAGGAGACATCCATGCACCGTCGTACCCTCATCGCGCTCGCAGCGATCGCCACATCCCTTGTCTCGCCCCTGGCACTCGCCCAGTCTGGTGAAATCAAGATCGCCCACATCTACAGCAAGACCGGCCCGCTCGAAGCCTATGGCAAACAGACGGCCGTCGGCTTCATGATGGGCCTCGATTACGCCACCGGCGGCACCATGATGGTCGCCGGCAAAAAGCTGGTCGTGATTGAAAAAGACGACCAGGGCAAGCCCGACCTGGGCAAGTCGCTGTTGTCGGCGGCCTACTCTGACGACAAGGCCGACATGGCCGTCGGCCCGACATCTTCCGGCGTTGCACTGGCCATGTTGCCAGTGGCTGAAGAGTACAAAAAGATTTTGCTGGTCGAGCCCGCAGTGGCCGATTCGATCACTGGTGACAAGTGGAACAAATACATCTTCCGCACCGGCCGCAACAGCAGCCAGGACGCGATATCGAATGCCGTCGCCATCGACAAAGCCGGCGTCACTGTGGCCACGCTGGCACAGGACAACGCCTTTGGCCGTGACGGCGTGAAGGCCTTCAAGGAGTCCATCAAGAAGGCGAAGTTTGCGCACGATGAATACCTGCCCGCAGCGACCACCGACTTCACCGCCGGTGCGCAGCGCCTCATCGACAAGCTGAAAGACCAGCCCGGCCGCAAGATCATCTGGATCGTCTGGGCCGGCGCCGGCAACCCCTTCAAGATTGCCGACATGGACCTGAAACGCTACGGCATCGAGATCGCCACCGGCGGCAACATCCTGCCTGCCATGGCCAGCTACAAAAACCTGCCCGGCATGGAAGGGGCGACCTACTACTACTTCGGCATTCCGAAGAACCCGGTGAACGAAGCCATGGTGGCCCAGCACTACAAGCAGTTCAAGACACCGCCTGACTTCTTTACCGCCGGCGGTTTCTCTGCCGCGATGGCCGTGGTCACCGCGCTGAAAAACAGCAAGGGTGACACCTCTGCCAACACGCTGATCAAGACCATGGAAGGCATGAGTTTTGACACGCCAAAAGGCAAGATGACCTTCCGCAAGGAAGACCACCAGGCCATGCAGAGCATGTACCACTTCAAGATCAAGGTCGACCCGGCGTTTGCGTGGGGTGTGCCTGAGCTGGTGCGCGAAATTAAAGCCGAAGAGATGACAGTTCCGATCAGGAACAAGCGTTAAGCGCGGTCTGCTTCAACGGTCATTGCGGGCTTGACCCGCAATCCATCCCCGCGTGCTTTGGGCATGGATCCCGGATCAGGTCCGGGATGACAGCCGGGGTCGACAGCCAGTCAAACCAAAAAAATGCTTCAAACCAAAGATCTCACGGTTCGCTTCGGCGGGCACGTGGCGGTGAATGCTGTCAGCTGTACTTTCCAGCCTGGCACTTTGACCGCCATCGTCGGGCCCAATGGCGCGGGTAAAACCACCTATTTCAACCTGATCTCGGGGCAGATCAGGGCGAGCAGTGGTGATGTTTACCTGAATGGCAACAGCCTTGCCGGCATGAGCCCTTCGGCCCGCACGCGTGCCGGCCTGGGCCGTGCATTCCAGCTGACCAATCTTTTCCCCAACCTCTCGGTGCTGGAGAACGTGCGCCTCGCCGTGCAGGCGGCACGGGCCGGCAAACATTTGCGTGGATTGAATCTCTGGAGCATCTGGAGCGACCACAAGGCGCTGACGCAACTGGCTGAAGAAGTGCTGGAGGCCGTGAGCATGGCCAACAAGCGCCACACCACCGTGGCCAGCCTGCCGCACGGCGACCAGCGCAAGCTTGAAGTCGCCCTGTTGATGGCATTGGAGCCTGACGTGTTCATGTTTGATGAGCCAACGGCCGGCATGAGCGCCGACGAGGCGCCTGTCATCCTCAACCTGATACGCAAACTCAAGAACGACAAACGCAAAACGATTTTGCTGGTCGAGCACAAGATGGATGTGGTGCGTGAACTCGCCGACCGCATCATCGTGCTGCACAACGGCTCGCTGGTGGCGGATGGCGAGCCTGCAGAAGTCATCGCATCACCTGTCGTGCAAGAGGCCTATCTGGGTATTGCACCCGCAGCCCAAGGGGAGGTCGCATGAGCGAACAACTTCTGACCCTTAATGGTGTTCACACCCATATCGGCGCGTATCACATCCTTCACGGTGTCGACCTCGCTGTCGCGCGCGGCCAGCTCACCATGCTGCTGGGCCGCAACGGCGCAGGCAAGACCACCACGCTGCGAACCATCATGGGTTTGTGGCAGGCCTCACAAGGCAAGGTCCACTTTGACGGCAAGGACATCACGGCGATGGAGACGCCGCGCATTGCGGGTCTCAATATCGCCTATGTGCCGGAGAACATGGGCATCTTTGCCGACCTGACGGTGAAAGAAAACATGCTGCTTGCCGCGCGTAAGGCCGGCAATGCAAAACAGATGGATGAGGTGCGGTTGAAGTGGATCTTTTCGCTCTTCCCCGCCGTCGAGAAGTTCTGGAACCACCCGGCGGGCAAGCTGTCGGGCGGGCAAAAACAGATGCTGGCCGTCGCACGCGCCATCGTCGAGCCGCGCGAACTGTTGATCGTTGACGAGCCGAGCAAGGGTCTCGCGCCCGCCATCATCAACAACCTGATCGATGCCTTCGCGCAACTCAAGGCGACCGGCACGACGATTTTGCTTGTCGAGCAGAACATCAACTTTGCCAAACGCCTGGGTGATCAGGTCGCCGTGATGGACAACGGCCGTGTGGTGCATGCGGGAACGATGCAGGCGCTGGCTGAAGACGAAACGCTGCAGAAATCATTGCTGGGACTTGCTATATGAAAAAGCTTGATTTCGACTGGAAGCCGCTTCTTCTGGTTCCTCTGCTCGCGGTACTCGTGCTTCCGTTTATTGGCTCGACCTCGACCTGGATAACGCTGACCGTCGCAGGCCTGGCCATGGGCATGATCATCTTCATCATCGCCTCCGGGCTGACGCTGGTGTTCGGCCTGATGGATGTGCTCAACTTTGGCCACGGTGTGTTCATCGCACTTGGTGCATTCGTGGCAACCACTGTGCTCGGGTTGATGAGCGACTGGACGGGCTCGCAGCAGCTGTGGCGCAATCTCGTGGCAGTCTTCCCGGCCATGCTGGTGGCGATGGCGGTGTCGGGCGCGCTGGGCCTGGCTTTTGAGCGTTTCATAGTCCGGCCCGTCTACGGCCAGCACCTGAAGCAGATCCTCATCACCATGGGCGGCATGATCATTGGTGAAGAGCTCATCAAGGTCATCTGGGGCCCGCAGCAGATTCCGCTGCCGCTGCCCGAAGCGCTGCGCGGCTCACTCTTGTTGGGCGATGCAGCCATCGAGAAATACCGGCTGCTGGCGATGCTGGTGGGCCTGCTGGTGTTCGCGCTGCTGGCCTGGACTTTGGGCCGCACCAAGATCGGCCTGCTGATTCGCGCAGGTGTGCAGGACCGCGAGATGGTCGAGTCCCTCGGCTACCGCATCAGGCGCCTGTTTGTCGGCGTGTTTGTGGTGGGCAGTGCGCTGGCTGGCCTGGGCGGCGTGATGTGGGGCCTTTACCAGCAGAACGTAACGCCGCAGATGGGTGCTCAGGTCAATGTGCTGATCTTCATCGTCATCATCATCGGCGGGCTGGGCTCCACAGGCGGTGCGCTGATAGGCGCCTTGCTGGTCGGCCTGATGGCCAACTACACCGGTTTTCTGCTGCCCAAGGTGGCGCTGTTCTCCAACATCGCGCTGATGATGGCGATTCTTTTATGGCGCCCTCAGGGTGTCTATCCAGTCGCGAATCGTTAGGAGTTATCGATGCTGAAAAGACTCCTCTCTGACGACTTCCCGCGCAGCCGCGTATTGGCGGTGATGCTGGTTGTTCTGCTTGTGGCACTGGCTGCTGCGCCCTTTATCTTTCCCGGCATCAAGGCGCTGAACGTGGCCGCCAAGGTGCTTATCTTTGTGGTGCTGGTCGCCAGCTTTGACCTCCTGTTGGGTTACACCGGCATCGTCAGTTTTGCGCACACCATGTTCTTCGGCATAGGCGCCTACGGTATAGCGATAGCCACCACGCGCATGGGCCCGACCTGGGCTGCGCTTGGCGTGGGCCTCGTGAGTTCGCTGTTGCTGTCTTTTGTGCTGGCGCTTCTGGTGGGGCTGTTCTCGCTGCGCGTGCGCGCCATTTTCTTTGCCATGATCACGCTGGCTGTCGCCTCGGCCTTTCTCACGCTGGCCTCGCAGCTGTCGGACATCACGGGTGGCGAAGACGGCCTGACCTTCAAGCTGCCCGGCATTCTTTCGCCGAGCTTTGAGTTTTCAGAAACGCCTTTTCTCGGCGTCACGCTCGATGGCCGGCTGCTTTGTTATTACCTGCTGTTCGTGGTGGCGATTGTGCTGCTGCTGGCCATGCTGCGCATCGTCAACTCGCCGTTTGGCCGTGTGCTGCAGGCGATTCGCGAGAACGAATTCCGTGCCGAGGCGATTGGCTACCGCGTCGTGGTTTACCGTACGCTCTCCAGCATCCTGTCTGCGCTGTTTGCTTGTCTGGCAGGTGCCATGCTGGCGATCTGGCTGCGCTACAACGGGCCAGACACCTCGCTGTCGTTTGAAATCATGATGGACGTGCTGCTCATCGTTGTCATTGGCGGCATGGGCACGATTTACGGCGCGGCCCTGGGCTCAGCCGCATTCCTCGTGGCGCAAAGCTACCTGCAGGATCTTTTGCGTCTCGGCAGCGAAGCGTCATCCTCCATTCCCTGGCTTGCCGCCTTGCTGTCGCCCGACCGCTGGCTGCTGTGGCTGGGTGTTCTTTTTGTGCTTTCGGTGTATTACTTTCCCACCGGCGTTGTGGGGCGGCTCAGGGCCGCAGGGGTTCAGGGACCAACCGGCAAGGCCTGAAAAGGCACCACAGGAGACAAAAATGAGAACGTTTAAACAATGGGGTTTGCAGGCCGGCGCAGCGCTGGCCTTGTGCTGCGGGGCGGGGCTGACGCTCGCGGCTGATCTGGTCATAGGCCAGGTGGCGCCGCTCTCGGGCGTGCTGGCCAGTACCGGGGCGCAGATGGTGGTGGGCGGGAAGATCTATTTCGACCACATCAACGAGCAGGGCGGTATTCACGGCGCCATGATCAAACAGGTGGTGGTCGACGATGCCTACAAGGTCGAGGAAACCTCTCGCCTGACCCGTGAAATGCTGGCGCGACCCGAGGTGATTGCCCTCTTCGGTTTTGCCGGGACGGCCAATGTCACCAAGTTGCTGGAAGACGGCATTCTGGATGTAGGCGGTGCCGCACTGGTTGCGCCGTATACCGGCGGCGAAGCATTACGCACGCCTTTCAATCCGTGGATTTTTCATGTGCGTGCCGGTTATGCCGATGAAGCCGAGCACATGGTGCAGCAGTTGACGACCCTTGGCATGAACCGCATCGCGGTGATGTACCAGGACGATGGTTTTGGCAAGGCCGGTTTGCTGGGCGTGACCAACGCACTGGCCAAACGCAACCTCAAGCTTGCGGTGGCGGCGGGCTATGAGCGGAACACCGACAAGGTGGACGATGCCGTCAAAAAGATCAAGGCATCTGACGCGCAGGCCATCATCATGGTGTCGGTCAACAAATCGACGGCTGCATTCATGAAGCAGTACCGCGAGAGCGGTGGCGGTGCGCAGATGTACAACATCTCTGTCGTGGACCCGGCAGAACTCGTCAAGCTCGCGGGGCTCAAGAATGCCCACGGCTTGGGCATCAGCCAGGTCGTTCCTTACCCCTTCATGGCGAATCTGCCGGTGGTGCGCGAGTACCAGGCGTTGCTGAAGAAATATGCGCCAAAAGAGCAGGTCAACTACACCAGCTTTGAAGAGTTTGTCGGCGCCAAGGTACTGGTCGAGGCGCTGCGCCGCGCCGGCCCCAACCCGACACGCGCCAAAGTTGTCAAGGCGCTTGAGTCGATGGGCAGCTTTGACACCGGCGGCATCACCGTTGGTTATTCGCCCAGCAACCGGGTCGGCTCGCGTTATGTCGAAGTGACCGTGATCGGCAGCACCGGCAAGCTGCTGAAGTAACCCGAACGCAAACGCTCACAACAAGCCCAAGTACAGGAAACCAGCGTCCATGTCATTTACCTCGCATTACCTGACCTGCGCAGGACGCGAAATCCACTACACCGAGTGGGGCGCACAGCACAAGGACGTGGTGATCGCCTGGCATGGCCTGGCGCGAACCGGGCGCGACATGGACGAGCTGGCCGACTACCTGAGTGCTCGTTACCGCGTGATTTGCCCCGACACCATAGGCCGCGGCCTGAGCCAGTGGAGCCCGCGGCCAACACACGAATACTGCCTGCGTTTTTATGCGCGTATTGCGGCCTCGCTGTTTGAGCAGCTCAACATCGAAAGAGCGCACTGGGTGGGTACCTCGATGGGCGGAGCGATTGGTACGGTTTGCGCGTCGGGCCTGTACCAGCCGGCGATGAAAGGCCGCATCAAAAGCCTCACGCTTAACGACAACGCGCCGCAGCTGGCAGACGAAGCCATTGCACGCATCAAGGCCTACGCGGGCAGCCCGCCGACCTTTGCCACGGTGGCCGAGCTTGAAGCCTTCTTTCGTGTGGTTTACAAACCTTATGGCTGGCTGAGTGATGCGCAGTGGCAGCGGCTGACAGAGACATCAACCCGCCGCCTGCCCGACGGCCGCGTGACGCCGCATTACGACCCGGCCATGGTGCAGCAGTTCACGAGCCACCCCAACGACTACCTGATCTGGGACCACTACGATGCGATCAACGTCCCCGTGCTGTGCCTGCGCGGTGCGGAGTCAGACCTGGTGCTGCGTGAGACGACTGCCGAAATGCTGCGGCGCGGGCCGGGCAGCCTGGGCCTGGCGAGGGTGATCGAGATAGAAGGTTGTGGCCATGCGCCCGCCCTGAATGTGCTGGGGCAGCTTGAAAAGGTGGCCTCGTTTATTGAGGCCAGTGAACGCGCAGAGCGCTCGGCCTGCTATTCCAGCTCCCATTAAAAGCGATAACTGCGTTGCGCCGTCTTGCCGTGCTGGAGCACTGTCTGCGACTTCGCGCCTTGTTCTCG
Source organism: Pseudomonadota bacterium (assembly GCA_040388905.1). Classification (GTDB taxonomy): domain Bacteria; phylum Pseudomonadota; class Gammaproteobacteria; order Burkholderiales; family Burkholderiaceae_C; genus Polaromonas. The sequence continues at coordinate 77,941 of JAZKAY010000010.1, read as the reverse complement.
CTCTTAATGGAAACTGGAGGTATTGAGTTGGAGAGTCAGTTCGCAGCGCCCAATGCCAGGGCTGCCGCACGCGATGCCGCCAGCTTGCCCGGCTCAACAGGCTGTGTTGGCCATCCGCCTAGTTGCGACATGCTGAAGTCTGCCAGCGCACTTATCCACGCCGGGCTGTCGTTCAGGCATTCGATGTAGTTGAAGGCCTGGCCACCTGCTTCGATGAAGGCGTGGCGCGCTTCCATATTGATTTCTTCCAGTGTCTCCAGGCAATCACCGGTAAAGCCGGGGCAGACCACGTCGACGCTTTTTACGCCGCTTTGCGCCATCTGTATCAGGGTTGGCTCGGTGTAAGGCTCAAGCCATTTGGCCTTGCCGAAGCGTGACTGGAAGGTCAGCTTGTATCGGCCCTTTTCCAGGCCGAGGTTCTCAGCCAGCAGGCGCGCGGTTTTGTAGCACTCGCAGTGGTAGGGGTCGCCGAGATGCAGTGTGCGCTCGGGCACGCCGTGAAAACTCATCACCAGCTGTTCGGCCTGGCCGTGGGTGGCCCAGTGCGCGCGTATCTTGTCGGCAATGGCGCTGATGTAGCCCGGGTCATCGTGGTAGCGGTTGACGAAACGAAACTCCGGCAGGTGGCGAATATTGGCAGCCCAGCTGTAGACGGCATCACACACACTGGCGGTGGTGGTGCCGCTGTACTGCGGGTAGGCGGAAAGAATGAGGATGCGCGTTGCGCCATCGGCCTTGAGCGCATCGAGCTGCGATGCGATGGATGGGTTGCCGTAGCGCATGGCGTAACGCACTTCGACGGCGTGGCCTTGCGCGGCCAGCTTTTCGCCCAGCAGGGCTGCCTGCTTTTGTGTCCAGACCTTGAGCGGCGAGCCTTGCTTCATCCAGATGCTGGCGTATTTGGCCGCAGATTTTCTGGGCCGCACGCGCAGGATGATGCCGTGCAGGATCAGCCACCAGATGGCTTTGGGAATCTCGACCACGCGGTGGTCGCTTAAAAATTCGCCGAGGTAGCGGCGCAGTGCCGCTGCGGTCGGCTCATCAGGTGTGCCGAGGTTGCAGTAAAGGATGGCAGTACCTGATGCCGCCTTGGGTGGCTGGCCGTGCTTGAAAGTGGGTTCGGTCGCGAAGGGCATGGGTTATTCTCGCTCACTACATGGAAAACACGCTTGATTTGAAACTGGTCAAGGCCATCACGCTGGACCTGGACGACACCCTCTGGCCCGTATGGCCTGTGATTGAAAGAGCCGAGAAGGCGCTTGAAAACTGGCTCAGCGAACACGCCCCCATGACGGCGGCATTGTTCTCGAATCCGCAGGTCCGCAACGAGATCCGTGAACACATTGTTCGCACCCGCCCCGAGCTCAAACACAATATGAGCGCGATACGCCGCGAGGCCATACGCCTGGCGCTTTACCGCTCAAAGGAAAACCCCTTGCTCGCCGAAGAAGGTTTTGAAGTCTTTTTTGCCGAACGCAACCGGGTCACGCTGTTTGATGACGCGATGGATGCGCTGGCTTTTCTGGCGGAGCGCTTTCCGCTGGTGGCGCTGTCCAACGGCAATGCAGACATCAACCGCGTGGGTTTGGGCAAATTTTTCAAGGCCAGCATCAGCGCACAGGCCTTTGGCGCGGCCAAACCCGACCCGCGTATTTTTATGGCTGCTGCCGGGGCTGTTGAGACATCGCCGCAGAACGTGCTGCACATCGGCGATGACACCATGCTGGACGTGATGGGCGCGCTCAACGTGGGGATGCAGACGGTGTGGGTTAACCGCGCAGCCTATGTCTGGAAGCATGAAGAGACGCCGCACCTGTCGGTGACCAGCCTGACCGAGTTGTGTGACCTGATCAGGGCTGCCTGAGTCGGTGCTGAAGCATTTTTTAACGTATAAGTTAAAAAATTAACGTGTACGTTAAAATTTGCCGAGATGGCAAGCCTGCGAGCTTGCGGAAGCGGGAAAATGCTACAAAATGGCCAAAAAAATGGCCGTTTTTAGGCATAAAACGGCTGCAGACCAATAGATACGCGCGTGAGCAGCTATTGATTTAATAGCATTTTTGCATCAAAGGCTGCGTGCAGCCGCCAATCCTGACCTCACCGCACCCTCCAGCGTGGCCGGGTAGGGGCCATCCACATAGTCGCCGCATGCCAGCAGATGTGCTCCAACACGCATGGGTGGCCTTTGCAGGCCAGGCGTGCAGGCAAAGGTGGCGCGTTTCTCGACAATCGTCTGCAGCACCTGCAGGCCGTGAATGCCCAGTTGAGCTGCAGCTTGCTGCTGTACACGTTCACCCAGCTCGGTAGCGCCGCCGTGGCTGGCGCTGATGACAAAAGCTAGCAGTCCGGCAGGGCCGCCCAGCTGGCTGCGGTCAAAAACGAACTGGGCTGGAAAGTCTTCTGCAGAACGCAAGGCCAGCATGGGCAGGGGCAAACGCGCACCTGTGGCCATGGCATAGACGGTGGCAATCGCTTCGTGCCCAAGGGCGCGCGCCGTTGCAAGCCAGTCTTCGCAGGGCAGGGCAGACGTCTCTACCAGCCGCGCCGCTTCCTGAGGCGGGCAGGCGAGGATCAGGCTGTCAAACACCCGGGGGGAGCCTGCATCCGCAGCATCAAGCTGCACCAGCCAGCCAGTGGGCGTACGGGCGATGGACTGCACGCGTGCGCCGGTATGTACGGCGGCGCCTTGCGATCGCAGCCACCCGCAGGCTGCATCGGGCAGCAGGGCACCGAGATCCAGGCGCGGCAGCAGCAGGTTGGAGCCCCCACTCACAGAAAACAACGAATCGTGCAGAACGCGAAGGAAGACCTGGCCACTGGATCGCTCGGGCGGGGTGTTGAGGGCAGACACGCAGAGCGGCTCGATAAACGAGGCCATGATGCGTGGCGGCAAGCCCTTGCAGATATCGGCGACGGACAGTGCCGGCGCACATTCAAAGTTCTGAAGGCGCCAGCCGGTGGCAACTTTGAGCAGCGCGAATTTCTCTCCCCACGACCAGCCGCGTGCAGACAGGATGCCCTGCAGCGCGTCGAGTGGCGCTGGAAGATTTGACAGTTTCAACCCATCGCCGTCCGGGAACTGCAGCGTCAGCGGCATGCGTAGAAGGCTGGCATCTGCTCCAACTCCGACATCCTTCATGAGCTTGAGGGTGTCAAGGTAAGCGCCAATCAGGATGTGCTGGCCGTTGTCTAACGCCAGCGTATGGCCCTGATAGTCAACCTCGACCTTGCGTGCGCGTCCGCCCAGGGTGCGGGCTGATTCAAACAGCGTGACGTGATGGCCGCGTCGTGTGGCTTCAACCGCTGCGGCGCAGCCTGCCCAGCCGGCGCCAATGACTGCGATTTTCATATCGGCAGCCGCAACATCATTGGCTTTTACCGAAGCGGTGTCTTCGCAAGCAGAGGCGCGGAACCGGCTTCGCCGGGCCGCAGGCGAACGGCCCCCTTGGGGGGCAGAGAGTTACGCGAAGCGAACGAACGTGGGGGCTCATTGGACACGGCCGAATGCCTGGGTCTTCCACGCCAGCCAGAACTTGCGCAGCGGCGTCAGGCTGACGCGCTGGTGAAGCACCTGGTAGTTGTCGGCTGCAATCTCGCGCAGCAGTGTGCGGTAAATGCTGGCCATCATCAGGCCGGGTTTTTGCGCGCGGCGGTCAGCGTCGGGCAGCATGGCAATGGCTTCGTCATACAGCGCCAGCGCACGGTCGGTCTGGAACTTCATCAGCGCCGTGAAGCGGTCCGAATACTGGCGCTTGAGGATTTCATGCGCCTTCACATCAAACTGCTGCAGCTCATTGACAGGCAGGTAGATGCGGCCGCGCATGGCGTCTTCACCCACGTCGCGGATGATGTTGGTCAGCTGGAAAGCCAGGCCCATCTTGTGGGCGTAGGCGGTCGTTTCTTCCTGTGTCTGGCCAAAGATGCGCGCGGCGACTTCGCCCACAATGCCGGCCACCAGATGGCAATAGCGCTGCAGCGCGATGAAGTCGAGGTAGCGGTTTTGCTCCAGGTCCATCTGGCAGCCTTCGATCACGGCCTGCAGGTGGCGCGCTTCGATCTTGTAGGCGGCAGTCAGTGGCATCAGCGCCTTCATCACCGGGTGGGTGGGCTGGCCGGCAAATGACTTGCCGACCTCGGCCTGCCACCACGCGAGTTTGGTGCGGGCAACGCCTGGGTCCACGACTTCATCGACCACATCGTCGATCTCGCGGCAGAAGGCGTAGAAGGCGGTAATTGCAGCGCGGCGTTCTTTGGGCAGGAACAGGAATGCGTAATAAAAACTGCTGCCTGAAGCGGCTGCTTTTTCCTGTACGTATTGTTCTGGGCTCATAAAAGGATTATCGCCCCCACGGTTGCGCACTTCGTGTCGCGCCCGAGGCCTTGCAGGCCGCGGTTTGCGAGACGCTTCGCCTCTGTCGCCTGTCCAAACCTGCGCAGGCAGGTTTGGAGCCGCAGGCTCCAGCCCCTCGGGGGCCGCTGCGCCTGCAGCCTGGCAAAGCCAGTTCTGCGGCCCCTGCTTGCGAAGGCATCGCTTCGCTTCTGGCCTGGTTGCCCCTACATCAATAATGCGCGCCATCCCATCACGATGGCATCCCATGCGTTGAGTTTTGGCCGCGTCCGCAGCGTTGCGAATTCAAGCCGTTCAATCTTTTCAGCAATTCGCAAACCACCCTGAACAACCAGCCGCAACTCCCAGCCCGCGCGGCCCGGCACTGTTTTCGCCAGCGGCGCGCCTTCGTGCATCATGGCCTGCGCCCACACGACGTTGGCCTTGATGAGCGCCTTGGTGGCCGGGTTGATCTCGCGCGCCAGCAGCATCGCCTCGTCAACGCCATGCGCGGCCCAGCTGTCTGCGGGCAGGTAAATGCGGCCGTTGGGAATATCCGTGCCGAGGTCCTGCCAGAAATTGATGAGCTGCAGCGCGGTGCAGATGCAGTCGCTGCGCTTGAGTGATGCCTCATCCTTCACGCCGTAAAGATGCAGCAAGAGCCGCCCCACGGGGTTGGCAGAGCGGCGGCAATAGTCGAGCACGTCCCACTGGCTGGCGTAGCGTATCTTGACCACGTCCTGTTCGAAAGCGCTGAGCAGGTCGGCCAGAAGTTGTACAGGCAGCTCGAACTGTGCGATGACGGTCTTCAGGGGGACAAAAACCGCAGCCCAGCGCCTTGAGACGGGCAAGCCTGCCGCGCATGCCCGCAGGTCCTCGTGATAGGCGGCAAGATCTGCCAGCCGCATGTGGGCGTCGGCATCGCCTTCGTCTGCAATATCGTCGGCCGTGCGCGCAAACCAGTAGATGGCCGCAATGGCAGGGCGCAGTTTCGGCGGGCAAAGAAAGGACGCTACCGGGAAGTTCTCATAGTGGCTGACGCCCTGTGCCAGTCCGGCCGTGCCGCGAACAGGGCGCTCTTGATCGCCGGAATGACTGCCTTGATTCATGCGTCAGATTGTCGCTTGACAAGCCTGCGGCTTTCTCATAGATTACTAACCAGTCAGTCAGTAATAGCCATCCACCTTACCTGAATCATGAAAAAAACAATACCTGCGCATGGGAGCGCTCCCTTTATTGGTCTTCTTGCTGGCGCGGTATTTCTGCTGGCCGCCTGCTCGCCGGCCGCACCGCCCGAGGAGCCTGTTCGAGCTGTCAAGGTGCTGATGGTAGGGGTAAACACCTTTTCATCGACCCATGAATATGCAGGTGAAGTCCGGGCCCGGGTCGAATCCAGGCTCGGCTTCCGGGTTGGCGGCAAGATCATCAAACGACAGGCAGAACTTGGGCAGCGCGTGAAGGCCGGCCAGGTGCTTGCGCAACTGGACCCGCAGGATTACAAACTGGCCGCTGATGCTGCGCGAGCACAATTGCAGGCCGCCGCCACCAACCGTGACCTGGCTGCCGCAGATTTCAAGCGCTACAAAGAGCTGAAAGAGCAGAACTTCATCAGCGGCGCTGAACTGGAGCGCCGCGAAACCACCCTCAAGGCCGCGCAGGCGCAGTACGAGCAGGCCCAGTCGCAGCTGGCCGTGCAGGGCAACCAGGCGAGTTATGCCTCACTGGTGGCGGATGTTGCAGGTGTTGTAACGGCGATTGAAGCAGAGCCCGGCCAGGTCGTGACCGCCGGTACGCCGGTGGTGCGCATTGCAGCCGACGGCCCGCGCGACGTGGTGTTCTCGGTGCCCGAAGACAAGGTGATGTCATTCAAGCCTGGCCAGCCAGTGAAGGTGCGCGGCTGGACGCAGGACGCCCAGCTCGTCGCAAAAGTCAGGGAAGTGGGTGCCAGTGCAGACCCGCTGACGCGTACCTATCCGGTCAAGGTGTCGCTCGAAGCTAAAGACACCACGCCGCCTTTGGGCGCGACCGTGTATGTGATTCCGCAGGGCCTGGCCGGAACGCCAGAAGGCCTGCAGGTCATCAAGCTGCCGACCAGCGCGCTGCGGCAGGACGGAAAGTCCAGCGCTGTGTGGGTGGTCGACAAGGGCAGCATGACAGTGAAGTCGCAAACCGTGCAGATCGCCACGGCAGATGGCAATGACGTCGTAATCGCTGCTGGTTTGCAGCCTGGTGCACTGGTGGTGAGTGCCGGTGTGCACGTGCTGTCGCCGGGCCAGAAGGTCAGCATCTACCAGGAGAAAGCTGCGGCAGCACCCCCTGCAACTGCGCAGACGGCAGTCAATCCTGCTGCCGGTGATGCGGCTGCGGTCAGGCTTGCTGCGTCGGCGTCGGCCGCGACTTCAGTACCTGCTTCGAAGTAAGGGGCTGTCATGTCACAGACTACTCCTTCAGGTTCTTCGGACCCTTCAAAAGGTTTTAACCTCTCCAGATGGGCGCTGGATCACCCGGCCCTGACGCGCTACCTCATGGTGGTGCTGATGCTGCTGGGTTTCGCGTCCTACTTCCAGCTGGGACAGGACGAAGACCCGCCGTTCACCTTCCGCGCCATGGTGGTTCGTACCTACTGGCCAGGAGCCACGGCGCAGCAGGTGGCAGAACAGGTCACGGACAAGCTTGAACGCACGCTTCAGGAAGTGCCTTATGCCGACAAGATACGCAGTTATTCCAAGCCAGGCGAGTCGCAGATCATTTTCCAGATCAAGGACTCGTCCAAAGGCTCGGATGTGCCCAACGTCTGGTACAGCGTTCGCAAAAAAATTGGCGACATGCGCGGCACGCTGCCTGCCGGGGTGCAGGGGCCGTTTTTCAACGATGAATTCGGTGATGTTTATGGTGTGATCTACGCGCTGGAGTCGGATGGCTTCAGCTATGCGGAGACCAAGGTCTTCGCAGATGACGTGCGCCAGCAGTTGCTACGCGTGCCTGATGTGGCCAAGGTCGAGCTGTTTGGCGCGCAGGACGAAAAACTGTTCATTGAAATTTCGCAGAAACGCCTGGCGCAACTGGGGCTGGACTTCAACCAGGTGCTGACGCAACTGGGGCAGCAGAATGCGGTTGAATCTGCGGGCGCAGTGCAGACCCCGCTTGATGTGGTACAGGTGCGCGTCGCGGGGCAGTTTCAGGCGGTTGAGCAACTGCGTGCCATGCCCATACGTGGTGCATCGGGCAGCCAGTTGCAACTGGGCGATATTGCCGACATCAAACGCGGCTATGTAGACCCGCCGAGCATCAAGGTGCACCACCAGGGCAGGGAAGTCATTGCGCTGGGTGTCTCCATGGCCAAGGGCGGCGACATCATTGCGCTGGGCAAATCGCTCAAGGCGCTCTCGACCAATATCAGCAAGACGCTGCCTGCGGGTATGACGCTGGTGCAGATCCAGGACCAGCCGACGGCGGTGTCTTCATCGGTCAACGAGTTTGTTCGCGTGCTGATTGAGGCCGTGGTGATTGTGCTGGCGGTGAGTTTTATCAGCCTGGGTTTCCACAAACGGCCTGAGGGCTCGAACGGCCCGTTGCCCTGGTGGAAGCGTTACTACATCGACATCAGGCCAGGCCTCGTGGTGGGTATCACCATTCCGCTGGTGCTCAGCGTCACCTTCCTCGCCATGATGTATTTCGGCATCGGGCTGCACAAGATATCGCTCGGCTCGCTCATCATTGCGCTGGGCCTGCTGGTCGATGACGCCATCATTGCGGTCGAGATGATGGTACGCAAGATGGAGGAGGGCTACGACAAGGTGCGTGCCGCCACCTTCGCTTATGAGATCACGGCCATGCCGATGTTGACTGGCACCTTGATCACAGCTGCGGGCTTTCTGCCCATTGGCCTGGCCAAGTCCACCACCGGCGAGTACACCTATGCGATTTTTGCGGTGACCGTGATCGCGCTGGTGCTGAGCTGGATAGTCTCTGTGTACTTTGTGCCTTACCTCGGCACCCTGCTGCTTAAAAAACCTGACCATGTCGTCGAAAAAGCGCACGACGACCATACGCCGGGCCACGGTGGCGAACATGAGATGTTTGACTCGGCTTTCTACAACACCTTCCGGAAAGCTGTGAACTGGTGCGTGCAATACCGCTGGATCACCATAGGCGCGACGGTGCTGATGTTTGCGCTGGGCATCGTCGGCATGGGCAAGGTGCAGCAGCAGTTCTTCCCGGACTCAAGCCGGCCGGAGATCATGCTGGACATCTGGTTCCCCGAGGGTACTTCATTTGCCGCCAACGAGGCCGTGGCCAAACGCGTGGAAGCGCGCCTGATGAAGGAAGAAGGCGTCAGTTCGGTCAGCACCTGGGTGGGTTCAGGTGTGCCGCGCTTTTATCTGCCGCTGGACCAGGTTTTTCCACAATCGAACGTCTCGCAGATGATTGTGTTGCCGAAGGACTTGAAGCTGCGCGAATCGCTGCGCATCAAACTGCCCGCGCTGATGGCAACCGAGTTCCCCGAAGTGCGGGCACGCATCAAGCTGCTGCCCAACGGCCCGCCTGTGCCTTACCCGGTGCAGTTCCGTGTGGTTGGTATTGACCCACTGGTGCTACGCGAACGTGCCGATGAGGTCAAGGCCGTCATGCGCGAGAACAGCAACACGCGCGGGGTGAACGACAACTGGAACGAGTCCGTCAAGGTGCTCAGGCTGGAGATTGACCAGTCGAAGGCGCGTGCTTTGGGCGTGACCAGTCAGTCGATTGCGCAGGCATCCCGAACGCTTTTGTCGGGTACGACGGTCGGCCAGTACCGGGAGGGCGACAAACTCATAGACATCGTGCTGCGGCAGCCGCAGGACGAGCGCAATGCCATCACCGATATCGGTAACGCCTACCTGCCGACAGCATCCGGCAAGTCGATACCGCTGACGCAAATTGCCAAGCCTGTGTTCACCTGGGAGCCGGGCGTGATGTGGCGCGAGAACCGCGATTACGCCATCACTGTGCAAAGCGATATCGTCGAAGGACTGCAAGGCGCGACGGTGACGGGTGAACTGAAACCCAAACTCGATGCGCTTGAGAAAAAGTGGCACGCCACTGGTTTGAATGGCTACCGTATCCAGGTGGCAGGTGCGGTGGAAGAAAGCAGCAAGGGCTCGGCCTCCATCGTGGCGGGGGTGCCCATCATGCTGTTCATCACGTTCACGCTGCTTATGCTGCAGTTGCACAGCTTCAGCCGTGCCCTGCTGGTTTTTGTGACCGGGCCGCTGGGCATTGCCGGTGTGGCCGCGGCCCTGTTGATATTGGGCAGGCCTTTCGGGTTTGTAGCCTTGCTGGGCGTGATTGCGCTCATGGGCATGATCCAGCGCAACTCGGTCATCCTGATTGACCAGATCGAGCAGGACCGTGCACGTGGGGTGCCGGCCTGGGATGCCATCGTCGAATCCGCCGTGCGTCGCCTGCGGCCCATTGTGTTGACGGCTGCGGCTGCGGTGCTGGCCATGATTCCGCTGTCCCGCAGCGTCTTCTGGGGGCCCATGGCCGTGGCCATCATGGGCGGGCTGATTGTGGCGACGGTCCTGACCTTGCTGGCCTTGCCAGCCATGTACGCAGCCTGTTTCAGGGTAAAACGCGAAACACCGGGCGCAGCCTGACGCCAGAGCCCGCGGGGGATGGGCTTCTTTACAGGCTAAAATACGCGGTTGACCGATTTCAGGCGGGAGTTCCGGCCAGGCCTTTGAGAGAAATCTCCGGCAGGCCGCATTCCCGTTTTTTGTTTTCCGGCGCGCGGGTGGCGAAATTGGTAGACGCACCAGGTTTAGGTCCTGACGTCCGCAAGGATGTGGGGGTTCGAGTCCCCCCCCGCGCACCACCCTTGAAAATTGCAGGCTTGTTGATGTCAACCCGACCTCCGGCAGCCTCTGTTTGACTGATTGACTATTAGATTTTTAGGAGCCCACCATGGCCGTGAATGTTGAAACCCTCGAAAAGCTGGAACGCAAGATCACCCTGACGCTGCCTGTGGGCACCATCCAGTCTGAAGTTGACACCCGCCTGAAGAAGCTGGCCCGCACCGTCAAGATGGACGGCTTCCGTCCAGGCAAGGTGCCCATGAACGTCGTGGCCCAGCGTTATGGCTATTCGGTTCACTACGAAGTCATGAATGACAAGGTCGGCGAGGCATTTGCCACTGCCGCCAACGAAGCCAAGCTGCGTGTTGCAGGCCAGCCCCGCATCAGCGAAAAAGAAGGCGCGCCTGAAGGCGACCTGCAGTTCGACGCGGTGTTCGAGGTTTACCCCGAAGTCAAGATCGGCGATCTGGCAACTGCCGAAGTCGAGAAGGTCACTGCCGATGTGAGCGATGCCGCCATCGACAAGACCCTGGACATCCTGCGCAAGCAGCGCCGCACCTTCTCGCAGCGCGCCGCCGATGCGCCGGCCCAGGACGGTGATCGCGCCACCATCGACTTTGAAGGCAAGATCGACGGCGAACCTTTCGCCGGCGGCAAGGCAGAAGACTTCCAGTTCATCATCGGCGATGGCCAGATGCTGAAAGAATTTGAAGAAGCCGTGCGGGGCATGAAGAACGGCGAGAGCAAGACTTTCCCGCTGAGCTTTCCCGCTGACTATCACGGCAAGGAAGTTGCCGGCAAGCAGGCCGATTTCCTCGTGACCGTGAAGAAGCTCGAGGCAGCGCACCTGCCCGAAGTCAACGAAGCGCTGGCCAAGTCCCTGGGCATCGCCGATGCGACGGTTGAAGGCCTGCGCAGCGACATCAAGAAAAACCTTGAGCGCGAAGTCAAGTTCCGCGTGCTGGCGCGCAACAAGAACGCCGTCATGGACGCGCTGGTTGCCAAGGCCGAACTCGACCTGCCGAAGTCCAGCATCCAGGCCGAACTCGACCGCATGATCGAAGCCGCCCGTGCCGACCTGAAGCAGCGCGGCGTCAAGGATGCCGACAAGGCGCCGATTCCTGACGACATTTTCCGTCCTCAGGCTGAAAAGCGCGTGCGTCTGGGCCTGGTGGTGGCAGAGCTGGTTCGCTCCAATGAACTGCAGGCCAAGCCTGATCAACTGAAGGCACACATTGAAGAACTTGCCGCCAGCTACGAAAAACCGCAGGATGTGGTGCGCTGGTACCTGAGCGACAACCGCCGCATGGCTGAAGTCGAGGCGGTTGTGATTGAAAACAACGTGACCGACTACGTGCTGTCCAAAGCCAAGGTGAGCGAGAAGTCTGTCTCCTTTGACGAACTGATGGCACAGAACTGATCAGTTCAGCTGCCTGAAAAATTGGGGTTTGTGCACGGCTTGAAGTCCGGCGCACAAGCCCCATTTCTTTTTGGTTACAGTAGCCTTTAAATTTCAAGCCAATCCCAAGTCATTACCAAGCTTCTCTGGAGAAAACAATGGTCAGAAACAGTATTTACGGCGGCGCACAGGCCTCCGCGCTCGACACCCAGGGTCTGGGCATGGTGCCCATGGTGATCGAGCAGTCCGGGCGCGGCGAGCGTTCGTACGACATCTATTCGCGCCTGTTGAAAGAGCGCGTGATTTTCCTGGTCGGCCCGGTCAATGACCAGACCGCCAATTTGGTGGTGGCCCAGCTGCTGTTCCTGGAAAGCGAGAACCCGGACAAGGACATCTCCTTCTATATCAATTCCCCAGGCGGATCCGTCACTGCAGGCATGGCCATCTACGACACCATGAAGTTCATCAAGCCTGATGTGTCCACGCTGTGCGTCGGCATGGCGGCCAGCATGGGCGCTTTCCTGCTTGCCGCCGGCACCAAGGGCAAGCGCTTCTCGCTGCCCAACTCCCGCGTCATGATTCACCAGCCATCGGGCGGTGCGCAGGGCCAGGCCAGCGATATCGAGATTCACGCCAAGGACATCCTGAAAACGCGTGACCAGCTCAACCGCATCCTGGCGGCCAACACCGGGCAGACGATAGAGAAGATCGAGCGCGACACCGAGCGTGATTACTTCATGTTTGCCGACGAAGCCAAGACTTACGGCGTGGTCGACGAAGTGATCTCCAAACGGCCATAAATGCATATAAACGCTGTTGTTTGACCTGAAAAAGGGCGTTTTCTGTAACAGGAAGCGCCTTTTTTATTTGGTTATCATTAGCCAACAGTTTTCTTTTTAAAGGCACCCACGTAATGGCCGAGAAAAAAGGCTCCTCCAGTGAAAAGACTCTGTACTGTTCTTTCTGCGGCAAAAGCCAGCACGAAGTCAAAAAACTGATCGCCGGACCATCGGTCTTTATCTGCGACGAATGTATAGACCTCTGCAACGAAATCATCCGCGATGAGTTGCCCGCTGGCGAAGACGTCCGCGAAACCCGTACCGACCTCCCGACCCCGCTTGAGATCAAGACCACGCTTGATGGTTATGTTATCGGCCAGGAACCCGCCAAACGCACGCTGGCTGTGGCTGTTTACAACCACTACAAGCGCCTGCGCCACAAGGATAAGGCGAAGAAGGATGAAGTCGAGCTCACCAAAAGCAACATCCTCCTGATAGGCCCAACGGGTTCAGGCAAGACGCTGCTGGCCCAGACACTGGCGCGCACGTTGAATGTCCCCTTTGTGATGGCCGATGCCACCACCCTGACCGAAGCCGGTTATGTGGGTGAGGACGTGGAAAACATCATCCAGAAACTGCTGCAGAGCTGCAACTATGAAGTCGAGCGTGCACAGCAGGGCATTGTTTACATTGATGAAATCGACAAGATTTCACGCAAGTCGGACAACCCGTCCATCACGCGTGACGTGTCGGGCGAAGGCGTGCAGCAGGCGCTGCTCAAGCTGATCGAAGGCACGATGGCGTCAGTACCGCCGCAGGGCGGCCGCAAGCACCCCAACCAGGATTTCCTGCAGGTCGATACCACCAACATCCTGTTCATCTGCGGCGGTGCATTCTCCGGGCTGGAAAAAGTCATTGAGAGCCGCACGGAAGCCTCGGGCATTGGTTTTGGCGCTGCCGTGAAAAGCAAGAAGGCACGCAGCCTGACCGAGTCGTTCAAGGACGTCGAGCCGGAAGACCTGATCAAGTTCGGCCTGATTCCCGAGCTGGTCGGCCGTATGCCCGTAGTCGCCACACTGGCCGAACTGACGGAAGACGCGCTGGTACAGATCCTCACCGAGCCCAAAAATGCTGTCGTCAAACAGTTCAGCAAGTTGCTGGCGATGGAGGGCGTTGATCTTGAAATTCGCCCCTCCGCCCTGAAAGCCATTGCCCGCAAGGCACTGGCCCGCAAGACGGGTGCGCGCGGCTTGCGCTCGATTCTTGAGCAGTCACTGATAGACACCATGTTCGATTTGCCCAATGCCAGCAACGTGAACAAGGTTGTTGTGGACGAGTCCACAATTGAAGAAAACAAGGCACCGCTGCTGGTGTACCACGAGGCAGCGAAAAAAGCCTGAGCAAAGGTAGGGGAGGGTCAGTTTCAGCCGTTGAAAAGCTGCGATTCCTCCCCATTTTCGAAGTTACTGTGTTTAGCCTGGCCCTGAAAACCCGATTTGGGGCTTGTTTTTAAGGGTTATATGTCCGGACAAACTTCACTGCCTTCCACTCCCATCGACCTGCCCCTGCTGCCCCTGCGCGACGTGGTGGTGTTCCCGCACATGGTGATCCCGCTGTTTGTGGGTCGCCCCAAGAGCATCAAGGCGCTGGAGTCGGCCATGGAGGCCGAACGCCGCATCATGCTGGTCGCGCAAAAAGCTGCAGCCAAGGACGAGCCTTCGGTCGAAGACATGTTCGAGGTAGGCTGCGTGGCCACCATCCTGCAGTTGCTCAAGCTGCCGGACGGCACCGTGAAAGTGCTGGTTGAAGGCCAGCAACGCGCGACCGTCAACAGGATTGAAGACGGTGAAAATCATTTCACTGCCAATGTCGCGCCCATCGAGGCAGTGGTTGTCCCCGTGGACAAAACCAGCGAAATCGAGGCACTGCGCCGGGCGGTGATGCAGCAGTTCGACCACTACGTCAAACTCAACAAAAAAATCCCGCCTGAAATTCTGACTTCCATCTCAAGCATCGACGATGCGGGCCGCCTGGCCGATACCATCGCAGCCCATCTGCCGCTCAAGCTTGATGCAAAGCAGGTCATCCTTGACCTGTCGGGCGTCAAGGAACGCCTTGAAAACCTCTACGAGCAGCTGGAACGTGAAGTCGACATCCTGAATGTCGACAAGAAGATTCGCGGCCGTGTCAAACGGCAGATGGAAAAGAACCAGCGCGACTTCTATCTGAACGAGCAGGTCAAGGCCATCCAGAAGGAACTCGGCGAAGGGGAAGAGGGCGCAGACATTGAAGAGATCGAGAAAAAGATCAAGTCTGCCAAGATGCCCAAAGAGGCGCGCAAGAAGGCTGACAGCGAACTCAAAAAGCTCAAGCTGATGTCACCGATGTCGGCCGAGGCGACCGTGGTACGCACCTACATCGACGTGCTGACCGGCCTGCCCTGGGCAAAAAAGACCAAGATCAAGCATGACTTGATCAATGCCGAGAACGTACTCAATGAAGACCACTACGGCCTTGAAAAGGTCAAGGACCGCATTGTTGAATATCTCGCGGTCCAGCAGCGTGTGGACAAACTCAAGGCGCCTATCCTGTGCCTGGTCGGGCCTCCCGGCGTCGGCAAGACCTCGCTGGGCCAGTCGATCGCCAAGGCGACCGGCCGCAAGTACGTGCGCATGGCCCTGGGCGGCATGCGTGACGAGGCCGAGATCCGCGGCCATCGCCGCACTTATATCGGCGCCTTGCCCGGCAAGGTGCTTCAGAGCCTGTCAAAAGCTGGAACGCGTAATCCGCTGTTCCTGCTTGATGAAATAGACAAGTTGGGTACCGATTTCCGCGGTGACCCGTCAAGCGCCTTGCTTGAGGTGCTTGACCCTGAGCAAAACCACACCTTCGGCGACCACTATGTTGAAGTTGACTTCGATTTGAGCGACGTCATGTTTGTGGCGACCTCCAATTCGATGAATATTCCACCAGCGTTGCTGGATCGCATGGAAGTCATTCGCCTGTCGGGTTATACCGAAGACGAAAAAACCAGCATTGCCATGCGCTACCTCTTGCCCAAGCAGGTCAAGAACAACGGCGTGAAGCCTGAAGAGCTTGAAGTGCAGGAGCAGGCGGTGCGCGACATCGTGCGTTACTACACCCGTGAAGCGGGTGTGCGTTCACTTGAGCGCGAACTGTCCAAGATCTGCCGCAAGGTCATCAAAGGCATACAGCTCAAGAAGATGACGCCGCAGGTGGTGGTCACGCCTGACAACCTCAATGAATTTCTGGGTGTGCGCAAGTTCAACTATGGGCGTGCCGAGCAGCAAAATCAGGTTGGCCAGGTCGTGGGTCTTGCATGGACGGAAGTGGGTGGTGACCTGCTCACCATTGAGGCCGCCATGATGCCGGGCAAGGGCGTGATCACACGAACCGGTTCGCTGGGCGATGTGATGAAGGAGTCCGTCGAAGCTGCACGCACGGTGGTGCGCAGCCGCTCGAAGATGCTGGGCATCAAGGATGAGATGTTTGAGAAGCGCGACATCCACATCCACGTGCCTGATGGCGCAACGCCCAAAGACGGCCCGAGTGCGGGTGCTGCGATGACCACCGCGTTTGTTTCGGCCATGACGGGCATTCCCGTTCGCGGCGATGTGGCGATGACCGGCGAAATCACCCTGCGTGGTGAAGTCACGGCCATTGGCGGGTTGAAGGAAAAACTTCTGGCTGCGCTGCGTGGTGGTATCAAGACGGTGCTGATTCCTGAAGAGAATGCCAAGGACCTGCAGGAGATTCCCGACAACGTGAAGAACGGCCTTGAGATCATTCCCGTGAAGTGGATCGACCAGGTGCTGAAGGTTGCACTCGAGCGCCAGCCGGTTCCGCTCACCGATGAAGAAGTTGCCCTGGCCGCTGCGGCTGCGACACCTGCGGTGGCCGCCCCTGCGGATGTTTCGGGCACGGTAAAACATTGAAGTTTTTATTCGGTCTTGCGTAGAGCGTTAAAAGTACGCTATAATTCGAGGCTGTAAACGCGGGAGTAGCTCAGTTGGTAGAGCGCAACCTTGCCAAGGTTGAGGTCGAGAGTTCGAGACTCTTCTCCCGCTCCAATTTAAAGGGCAGCACTTCAAAATGCTGTCCTTTTTCATTGGGGTCCCGTTGTACCGTTATTGATGTGGATTATTCATGTCGGCGCAGGTCCCTGAAGAAGCAAGAGAATACGGCGCGGTAACAAAGCGGTTATGTAGCGGATTGCAAATCCGCCTAGGGCGGTTCGACTCCGCCCCGCGCCTCCATCAACCATGCTGGCCTTGATCTAAGCCTCCGCATTGACGGAGGCTTTTTTGTTTGACAATGGCGTAGTGACGTGTTGGCCCGAGTGGTGAAACAGGTAGACACAGCGGACTTAAAATCCGCCGCTTCGTGAATAGCGGGCGTACCGGTTCGATTCCGGTCTCGGGCACCAAACAGGTCGTTTTATCAGTCGCGCATCGCGTCCTACAACTGGTTAAGATGTTTTTATGGCTAGCTACAACACACCTTTTGAAATCCATGTGCATGGCGAAGTGCCGCTGCGCGAGGAAGTAACGTTTGAGCAGTTGCAGGAGGCGCTCAAGCCCCTGTGGAAGTACGCTGGCGCCAAGTCACTGGCGGCCGCTGCCGAGAGCGCCTACGAGGAAGAGCCCGGCATCCGCTTCGACGTGCACAAGCACCTGCTGCAAATGTGCTGGACAGTTCCGGGTGATGAAGATTTCCGCCAGGCGCTGGATGAGATGTGCATGGGCCTGAATGACCTGGCCCAGGACGGCGCGCCAATCGAAGTCACCTTTTACGACGCTGATTTTGACGATGAAGAAGAAGGCGCTGATGAAGAGGCGCGCGATGACTTCGCGATGTATTTTGTCGGTCCCACACCCGCGTCCATCATGCAGGTACAACGCGACCTGCTGGTGCAGGACACCATTGGCCTGATGGAGCGTCACTTTGACGGTTCGGAGTTGGGTGAGGTGGTGGCCGCGATTGATAAATTGTTTGCGCAGCGCTTTGATGCCCTGGTCAGCTCCATGCAGCTGGGCCGGCCGCCGCGCGGCATGGGCGGCTCACCCGGCGGATCTTCCGGGCATGGCGGCGGTGGCCGCAAGCCAAGGCACCTGCACTAGGTCAGCCAGCGTCATTGCTGACCATGTGGCCGGCATGGGCCTGTGCCTGCAGGTCGAGCTTCAGGCCCAGGCCCCGCAAGTAGACATCCATCACCTGTTCCCCTGTGGAGGCCAGCTCGAAACCTGAAGGGTCCAGCAGCCAGTTCTGCAGCAACCCGTCGAGCAGTGCATGAAGGCCCTGTGCTGCGGTGGCGGGTGATACAGGCGCTACCAGTCCCTGGCCATCAATGGCCTGTTTCAGGCCATTTTCAATACGCCCCAAGAACTCATCGCGGCAGGTCAGGTGGCGTGCGCGTACGGCTTGCAGTTCATCAATGTATTCCACCTTGTGCGTGACAACCTCGAAGACGCGCCGTGTCCTGTCATCCGTGGAGATCAGCTCAAAGCCTGACTTGAGCACGTCACGTATGCGTTCGAGCGGGTCCTGGCCCGGCTTTTCCCGGTCTGCTGTCTCAAAGGATTGTTCAAGCGGCAGGGTGACCCGCTCCATCATGGCGTTGAAAAGGTCGGCCTTGTCCTTGAAATGCCAGTAAATGGCGCCGCGCGTGGTGCCGGCTTCGCGTGCAATGTCTGCCAGCGAGGTGCGTGAAACACCCTGTGCCTGGAACAGCAATTCCGCCGCATCCAGCAGGCTGCTGCGGGTGGCGAGGGCGTCTTCTTTGGTGCGGCGAACCACTTTTTTCTATCCTATGATGTTAATTTTTCGGGCTTTTAACTATACATTCATTAATGTATGTAAAATAAAAAGCTGGTAAAAACCCTAGGCTTGGTAGTTTTTGGCCCCAGCCCTCCGCCAGGCCCTCACTTCCCGCCGATACGAATTTCCCCAATCTCCTTTTTCCCTCTTTTTCCTGCCCGCCGCTTTAATCCATATCAAGGACGCAGTATGCCTACGCCCAATACGACGCTGATTTCCAGTTCTTTCGCATCGCTGACCAAAACCACGCCCCGCCAGCGGATGCTGACCGTTGCGCTGGTTTCCTGCATTTTTCTGGCCAGCTGCGGCAAGGGCGCTGAGGGAGGCCCTGGTGCAGGTGGTGGCGGCATGCCGCCTGCCGAGGTCGGTGTCGTCACTGTCACCCTGGGTGATGTTGGCTTGGTCACAGAGCTGCCGGGCCGTCTTGAGGCCTCGCGTGTCGCACAGGTCAGGGCGCGCGCTGCCGGCATCCTCCAGAAGCGCCTGTTCCGTGAGGGCAGCGACGTCAAGGCCGGCCAGCCGCTGTTTTCAATTGACCCGGCGCCTTATGCTGCCGCGGCAGCCAGCGCCAAGGCAGGCCAAGCACGTGCCGAAGCCAACGCAGCCCAAACCACAGCCCTGGCCGAGCGCTACAAAAACCTCGTTGAAGCCAATGCCGTGAGCAAGCAGGAATACGCCAATGCCGTGGCTGCACAAAAGCAGGCTGAAGCCGATGTTGCTGTCGCCAAGGCGAATGTGCAAACCGCCGGCATAAACCTCGGTTATGCCGCTGTTACCTCGCCCATCTCGGGCCGCATAGGCCGTGCACTGGTGACTGAAGGTGCGCTGGTCGGGCAGGGCGAAGCCACCCAGCTGGCCGTGGTGCAGCAGATCAACCCCATGTACGTCAACTTCACGCAGTCTGCCGGCGAAGTCATGAAGCTGCGCAGCGCCATGGAGAGCGGCCAGTTCAAGCGCGCCGATGGTGCTTCTGCGGCCAGCGTCCGCATCGTGATGGAAGACGGGACTGAATATGCAAAACCCGGCCGCCTGCTGTTTTCTGATCTGACTGTTGATGCAACTACAGGCCAGATCACGTTGCGTGCTGAAGTGCCCAACCCGACCGGCGAACTGCTTCCCGGCCTCTACGTTCGTGTCAGGCTTGAGCAGGCGCAGGCCGGCAATGCCGTCACGCTGCCGCAGCAGGCTGTCACGCGCAGCTCGCAGGGCGACACCGTCATGATTGTTGGTGAGGACGGCAAGGTCAGTCCGCGCCCTGTGAAGATCGGTTCTGCCAAGGGCACGAGCTGGGTGGTGACCGGCGGTTTGAAAACAGGTGAAAAAGTCATGGTTGACGGCTTCCAGAAGTTGCGCCCGGGCGCAACCGTCAAGCCTGTGCCGTGGCAGCCGGGTGGTGCCAAACCGGCAGGCGCCCCGGGTGCTCCCGCGAGCGCAGCGTTTGCTTCCGCCTCAGCGCCAGCCGCGCCAGCTTCTGCAGCTTCGAAGTAAGGAGCCAGACACATGGCAAAGTTTTTTATAGATCGCCCCATCTTTGCGTGGGTGATCTCGCTCTTTATCCTAGTCATTGGCGGCGTGGCCATCACGCAGTTGCCGATTGCCCAGTACCCGCCGGTGGCGCCGCCGGCCATCGTGGTGTCGGTGGCCTATCCGGGCGCGTCGGCACAGGTGCTTGAGGACAGTGTCATCAGCGTGATCGAACGCGAAATGAACGGCTCCCCCGGGCTGATTTACATGGAAGCCGTGGCGCAGGCCGACGGTACCGGTAACCTGACCCTGAGCTTCCAGCCCGGCACCAATGCCGAACTGGCGCAGGTGGATGTGCAGAACAGGCTGTCACGCGCTTCACCGCGACTGCCGCAGGCCGTGACGCAGCAGGGCGTTCGTGTCGACAAGTCGCGCTCGAACTTCCTGCTCTTCACCATGCTGTCTTCAGACAATCCAGCCATAGACCCGATCGCGCTGGGTGATTACGCCTCACGCAACGTCGTGCCTGAACTGCAGCGCCTTTCCGGTATTGGCCAGGCCCAGCTCTTCGGCAGCGAGCGTGCCATGCGTATCTGGGTAGACCCGGCCAAGCTGGCCGGTTTCCGCCTGTCTTCGGCTGATGTCACCAATGCCATACGCGCGCAGAACGCACAGGTGTCGGCCGGCTCCATCGGCGACCTGCCCAACGTGGCGGGCCAGGGCATTGCGGCTACCGTCATCGTCAACGGCCAGCTCTCGACCGTTGAGCAGTTCGGAAATGTGGTGCTGCGCGCCAATACCGACGGATCGACTGTGCGCCTGAAGGATGTTGCGCGCATTGAGCTGGGTGGGCAGGCCTACGCCACCTCGGCGCGCCTGAACGGCAAGGCTGCTGTGGGTATAGGCGTCCAGCTGGCACCCAGCGGCAATGCGCTGGCTGCAGCCAAGGCCGTCAAGGCCAAGATGGAAGAACTCAAGCCCTACTTCCCCGCTGGCATCAAGTATGAGATTCCGTACGACAGCTCGCGTTTCGTGAGCCTGTCCATCCGCCAGGTCGCCGAGACCCTGATTGAAGCCGTGGTGCTGGTGTTCCTGGTGATGTTTTTGTTTTTGCAGAACTTCCGCTACACCATCATCCCGACCATCGTGGTGCCGGTGGCCCTGCTGGGCACATTTGCGACGCTGCTGGCTCTCGGGTTCTCGATCAATGTGCTGACCATGTTCGGCATGGTGCTGGTGATTGGTATCGTGGTCGATGATGCGATTGTGGTGGTCGAGAACGTCGAGCGCATCATGAGTGAGGAAGGCCTTCCACCCCTTGAGGCAACCAAAAAGGCCATGGGCCAGATTTCCGGCGCCATCGTCGGCGTGACCGTGGTGCTGATTTCGGTGTTTGTGCCGCTGGCCTTTTTTGCCGGCTCTGTGGGCAACATCTACCGGCAGTTTTCCGCCGTGATGGTGGCTTCCATCAGCTTCTCGGCCTTCCTGGCCCTGTCGCTCACGCCTGCACTGTGCGCCACGCTGCTCAAGCCGGTCGAGGCCGGCCACGCCCACGCCAAGACCGGTTTCTTCGGCTGGTTCAACCGCAAGTTTGCAAGCACTGCCAAGGGTTATGAGAGCCTTGTTGCGCGCATCCTGAAGCGGGCCACGCGCTACATGGTCATCTGGGCTGTGATCGTCGGCGTGGTTGCGCTGGTTTACATGCGCCTGCCAACGTCCTTCCTGCCCGGTGAAGACCAGGGCAGCGTACTGGTCAACATCCAGTTGCCGCCAGGCGCCACTCAGGAGCGCACGCGTGCCGTCATCGAGCAGGTTGAAGGCTTCATGCTCAAGCAGCCTGAAGTTGAGAGCATGGTCGGCGTGATGGGCTTCAGCTTCTCTGGCCAGGGCCAGAATGCCGCACTGGCATTCGTGACGCTGAAAGACTGGTCGGAGCGAAGCGGCAAGGAGCATTCTGCAGATGCACTGGCAGGCCGTGCCTTTGGCGCGCTGTCTGGCATTCGTGATGCGTTCATCTTCCCGCTCAGCCCGCCGCCCATTCCTGAACTGGGCAATGCCAGCGGCTTTACCTTCCGCCTGCAGGACCGTTCGGGTGCTGGTCATGACGCGCTGCTTGCCGCCCGTAACCAGCTGCTGGGTATGGCCGGTCAAAGCAAAATCCTGACGCAAGTCAGGCCTGACGGTCTTGAAGACGCGCCGCAGCTGCAAATCGTGATTGACCGCGAAAAAGCAAACGCGCTGGGCGTGACGTTTGATTCCATCAACAGCGCACTGTCGACCGCGCTGGGTTCCAGCTATGTCAATGACTTCCCCAACCAGGGCCGTCTGCAGCGTGTGGTGGTGCAGGCCGATGCACCGGCCCGCATGCAGCCTGACGATCTCCTGAAGATCAACGCCAGCAACGCGCAGGGCCAGCCCGTGCCGATGTCTGCCTTCGCCAGCACGAAGTGGATCACCGGTGCCATGCAGACCGTGCGCTACAACGGCTACCCCGCAATGCGGATTGGCGGCGCGGCAGCCCCCGGCTACAGCACCGGCGCCGCCATGACCGAGATGGAAAATCTGGCCAAGCAGTTGCCTGCAGGTTTTGGTTACGAGTGGACGGGCCAGTCGCGCGAAGAAAAACTGGCTGGTTCGCAAGCCACCATTCTTTACGGCTTCGCTATCCTGGCCGTCTTCCTGTGCCTTGCAGCGCTGTATGAAAGCTGGTCGATTCCGCTGGCCGTCATTCTGGTGGTGCCGCTGGGTGTGATGGGGGTGCTGCTGGGAACGCTGTTCCGGGGGTATTCAAATGATGTTTACTTCCAGGTGGGTCTGATCACCATCATCGGCCTGTCGGCGAAGAACGCGATCCTGATCATCGAGTTCGCCAAGGACCTCCAGGCGCAGGGCAAGAGCGTGATCGAATCCGCGCTGGCCGCCGCCCACCTGCGCTTCCGCCCCATCGTGATGACCTCGCTGGCCTTCATGCTGGGTGTGATGCCACTGGTGATCGCATCTGGCGCCAGCTCGGCCAGCCAGCGCGCCATCGGCACCGCCGTGATCAGCGGCATGATCACCGGCACGGCGCTGGCGGTATTTTTTGTACCCGTCTTTTTTGTGGTGATTCGCGGCTTCTTCAAGGGCAGCGAACGGCAACGCCAGAAGTATGTCGAGCACGCGAAAGCGGCCGGTATCAATTCTGGCGACGAAGGACATGAACATGAGGAAAAGACGCATGGCTAAGACTGCATCTTTGAAACGACCGTCACTGACGGCCCTGTCGGCGGTTTGTGTTGCGGCCCTGCTCGCCGGCTGCTCGATGATCCCCAAATACGAGCGGCCCGCTGCGCCCATCGCCGCTGACTGGCCAGCGCTCAATGCCGCTGCAGGCGGTACGTCGTTCAAGACCCCAGCCGCCTCTACCGCCGTACCCGCTGCGGACATCGAGTGGCAGACGTTTTTCAGCGACCCCAAGCTCAGGTTGTTGATTGAGGCCGCGCTGCGCAACAACCGTGACCTGCGTGTGGCGGTGCTCAACATCGAGCAGGCGAGGGCGCAATACCAGATTCGCCGGGCCGACCAGTTGCCCACGCTCAACGCGGCCCTGACCGGATCCCGAACGCCCAATGCAACGGGTGCCGGCGGAATTACCAGCGTCTACAGCGCAGGCCTGGCCGTTACTGCATACGAGCTCGATTTTTTTGGCCGCGTCGCCAGCCTCAAAGAGCAGGCGCTGCAGCAGTACCTGGCCACCGAAGAAGGCCGCAAGAGCGCGCAGATCGCGTTGATTGCCCAGGTGGCCAACACCTATCTCAGCCTGCTGGCCGATGAAGAGCTGCTGGCGATTACGCAGCAGACGCTGGACGCGGGTTGAATCCCTGCGCCTGGGCAAGATGCGTTTCGACAACGGCGTGACCTCCGAGCTGGACTACCGCCAGTTCGAGTCGCTGATGGAGTCTGCACGCGTGGCCTATGCGCAGATCGTGCGCCAGCGTGCGCTCGACCAGAACCTGCTGACGCTGCTGCTGGGCCAGCCGCTGACCGGCGACCTGGCGGTGGCCTTGCCTTCGGGCAAAGGCCTGGCCGACATGCCGGTCATGGCCGATGTGCCCGTTGGCCTGCCGTCTGATCTGCTGGCCCGCCGCCCCGACGTGCGCCAGGCCGAGCAGACGCTGCTGGCATCCAACGCCAACATCGGTGCTGCACGCGCCAACTTTTTCCCGCGCATCACGCTGACCGGTACTGCAGGCAGCGCCAGCAACCGCCTGTCGGGCCTGTTCAAGAGCGGCTCTTACGGCTGGACCTTTGCACCGCAGCTGATACTGCCGATTTTCGACTTTGGCCGCAACAGCGCCACTCTCGATTCGGCCAATGTCGGTCGTGATATTGCGGTGGCGCAGTACGAAAAGTCCATCCAGACGGCTTTCCGCGAAGTGGCCGACGCCCTGGCTGGCCGCGCAACGCTGGGTGAGCAGCTGCGCGCTGCGCAGGCACAGGCCAATGCAGAGACGGTGCGTTTCAGGCTGGCCGGCCTGCGTTATGAGAACGGCGTGGCGAGCTCGCTCGATGCCCTGGATGCACAGCGCTCGCTGTTTGCCGTGCAGCAGACCGTGGTGCAGACGCGCCTGGCGCAGTTGCAAAGCCAGGTCACCCTGTACAAGACTCTGGGTGGCGGCTGGAAGGACGAAGCCGTCACCCCGCCCGCCCAACCCGCGTCGCGCTAAGCTGTCAATTGCTATTAATTTGGTAGCTGCTCAAGCACGTATCTAAAGGGCTGCAGCCGTTTTAATGCCTGAAATAGCCCCAAAAACAGCCTCAAAAGTGGTTTTTGGGGCTTTTTTTTCGTCCGAAATTGCTGAACAGCCCAAAAGTTAACTTCCATATTAACTTTTGATCAAAAAGTTAAGTTTTATATTAACTTTTGATGCGGAAGGCTGTTTGGCGCTACAGATCCACCAGCGCCGCTTCATGAGCAGGCAGGCCAAGCCATCGATGTGCCGCAGCACCCAACGCGTCCGCATCGCCCGTCGCCAGCAACCGGAGGGATCTCGGGCCGGCTGGCGGCTGTGCCGGGCTTGTTGCGAGCTGGCGGCGAGTCTGCCTGGCAACCGCTTCCCCGTTGCTGATGATCTGCACGTGCGGTCCGACCAGTTGCCGCAACTGCGCCTCGGCAAAGGGGTAGTGCGTGCAGCCCAGCACCAGCGTGTCAATCTCGCCCGGCTGGTTGCCGAAGCGGCCCATCGCTTCGATATGGCGTTTGCAGGCGGCCAGCACCCGCGCGTCGTCACCGCTGGCCGCGCTGCGTTCAATCGCATCTGCCAGCCCGTCGCAGGCTTGCAATACAAAGCCGGACTGGCCTGCCTTCGACGACAGCAGTGCCTGGAACTTGCTGCTGCCAAGCGTTCCGCGCGTCGCCATCACGCCTATGCGCTGGGTTTTGGTGAGCGGCACCGCAGGTTTCAGCGCCGGCTCAACGCCGATGATGGGCAACTGAGGGTGTTCTGCCCGCAGAAGATGAATCGCCGCCGCTGTTGCCGTGTTGCAGGCGATGACCAGCGCTTGGATGTCCTGTGCCACCAGCCAGTGCGCAACGCGCCGCGACCGCGCCATGACGTGGGCGTCATCACGCTCGCCATACGGCGCGTGGCCGCTGTCGGCGATGTAGATGAAGTCGTGGCCCGGCAGTTCGGCCCGCAACGCCTTAAGGACGCTGAGGCCGCCGACACCGCTGTCGAAGACGCCTATCGGACGGTTCAAATACTGGTTACCGGTATTTTCTTGAACTCGCCAGTGGCAATTTTCTTTTGCCATTCGGCCGGCCCGGTGATGTGCGCGCTGGTGCCGCCCGCGTCAACGGCCACGGTCACCGGCATGTCGACCACGTCGAATTCATAAATCGCTTCCATGCCCATGTCGGCAAACCCCACCACTTCGGCATGCTTGATGGCCTTGCTGACCAGGTAGGCGGCGCCGCCCACCGCCATCAGGTAGGCGCTCTGGTGTTTCTTGATGGCCTCGATAGCGACCGGGCCGCGCTCGGCCTTGCCTATCATGGCGATCAGGCCGGTCTGCGCCAGCATCATTTCGGTGAAGCCGTCCATCCGGGTGGCAGTCGTCGGGCCAGCGGGGCCGACCGCTTCGCCCTTGACCGGGTCCACCGGGCCGACGTAATAGATCACGCGGTTGGTGAAGTCGACCGGCAGCTTCTCGCCCTTGAGCAGCATGTCCGAGATGCGTTTGTGTGCGGCATCGCGGCCGGTCAGCATCTTGCCGTTGAGAAGCAGGGTGTCGCCCGGCTTCCAGCTTGCGACCTCGGCTGGCGTGAGGGTGTTGAGGTCGACCTTCTTGCTCTTTTTGTAGTCAGGCGTCCAGTTGACGTTGGGCCACAGGTCCAGCGATGGCGGGTCCAGGTAAACCGCGCCGCTGCCGTCCATCACAAAGTGTGCGTGGCGTGTGGCTGCGCAGTTGGGGATCATCGCCACCGGCTTGCTGGCCGCGTGCGTCGGGTACATCTTGATCTTGACGTCGAGCACGGTGGTCAGGCCGCCCAGGCCTTGTGCGCCTATGCCGAGGGCGTTGACCTTCTCAAACAGTTCGAGGCGCAGGGCTTCGACCTTGGTGAGTGCGGTGCCGCTCGATGATTTGGCCTGCAGCTCGTACATGTCGAGGTCGTCCATCAGGCTTTCCTTGGCCATCAGCACGGCTTTCTCTGCCGTGCCGCCAATGCCTATGCCCAGCATGCCGGGTGGGCACCAGCCCGCGCCCATGGTCGGCACGGTCTTGAGCACCCAGTCGACGATGGAGTCGCCGGGGTTGAGCATCACCATCTTGCTTTTGTTCTCGCTGCCGCCGCCCTTGGCTGCGACCGTCACTTCCAGCGTATTGCCCGGCACCAGCTCGGTGAAGATCACCGCAGGTGTGTTGTCTTTTGTGTTCTTGCGCTCAAAGTGCGGGTCGGCCACGACCGATGCGCGCAGCGTGTTGTCGGGGTGGTTGTAGCCGCGGCGCACGCCTTCATTGATGGCGTCGTCAATGCTGCCGGTAAAACCTTCCCAGCGCACGTCCATGCCGACTTTGAGGAACACATTGACGATGCCGGTGTCCTGGCAAATGGGGCGCTGGCCGGTAGCGCTCATCTTGCTGTTGGTCAGGATCTGCGCGATGGCGTCTTTCGCCGCCGGGCTTTGCTCGCGCTCATAGGCACGCGCCAGGTGGGCAATGTAGTCGGCAGGGTGGTAGTAGCTGATGTATTGCAGCGCAGCAGAAACGGATTCGATCAGGTCGGCTTGCTTGATGATGGTCATGGTGGGTGTTTTGTGGGGAGGACTTTGGACAAACCCTGCAATTATCCCCTCTTGAACCGGCGGCGCTTTTCAGGATGTGAAGGCGGCAAAACCCTGGCGACGGGAAGCTTTTGCTGTGCGGGTTCATACTGTGAGTTGAATCACTTTTATGCATGGGGACACCATTACATGAGCACAGCCAGCCAGAGCACCCGTATCGAAAAAGACACCTTCGGCCCGATTGAAGTGCCGTCCGATAAGTTGTGGGGCGCGCAGACCCAGCGGTCGCTGCAGAATTTTGATATCTCCGGTGAACAGCAGCCGCGTGAAATCATCAAGGCCCTGGCGCAGGTCAAGCGTGCGTCTGCAAAGGTCAACCATGTGCTGGGCCTGCAGGACGAGAAAAAAACCAAGGCCATCATGGCTGCGGCAGATGAAGTGATTGCCGGCAGGCATCCGGGCGAATTTCCACTCGTCGTCTGGCAGACAGGCTCCGGGACACAGACAAACATGAACGTCAACGAGGTGCTGGCCAACCGCGCCAGCGAGCTTCTGGGTGGCGAGCGCGGCGAGCGCAGGCTGGTTCACCCCAACGATGACGTCAACCGCAGCCAGTCGTCGAACGACGTCTTTCCTACCGCGATGCATGTATCGGCTGCGGTCGCCATCACTGAAAAGCTGCTGCCCGCGATTGAAAAACTTCGCGCCACGCTGGCGCAGAAATCAAAAGACTTCGACGACATCGTCAAGATTGGCCGCACGCACCTGCAGGATGCGACGCCGCTGACGCTGGGCCAGGAATTTTCTGGCTACGTGGCGCAACTTGACCACGGTGCAAAACATGTGAAAGCAGCGCTGCCGCACCTGTGTGAACTGGCGCTGGGCGGTACTGCAGTCGGCACAGGGCTGAATGCGCCCAAAGGTTATGCCGAGCAGGTCGCTGCCGAGCTGGCCACACTCACGCGCATGCCTTTTGTGACAGCGCCCAACAAGTTCGAGGCTTTGGCTTCAGCCGATGGCCTGGTGCATGCGCATGGCGCGCTGAAAACACTGGCCGCCAGCATGATGAAAATCGCCAACGACGTGCGCTGGCTGGCCAGCGGCCCGCGCAGCGGCATTGGTGAGCTGAGCATTCCAGAGAACGAACCCGGCTCATCCATCATGCCGGGCAAGGTCAACCCGACACAAAGCGAAGCCGTGACCATGCTGGCCGCGCAGGTTTTTGGCAATGATGTGGCCATCAACATCGGCGGTGCTTCCGGCAACTTCGAGCTCAATGTTTTCAGGCCCATGATTGCGCACAACTTTTTGCAGAGCGTGCGTTTGCTGGCCGACGGCATGGTGAGCTTTAACGACCACTGTGCGGTCGGGATTGAGCCCAACCGCGAGCGCATCACCGAACTGGTGGATCGCTCGCTGATGCTGGTCACGGCGCTCAACACACACATTGGTTACGACAAGGCCGCGTACATCGCCAAGAAGGCGCACAAGGAAGGCAGCAGCCTGCGCGACGCGGCGATTGCCTCGGGGCATGTCACGGCGGAGCAATTCGACAAGTGGGTCGTGCCCGCCAACATGGTCGGGAGGTAGTTGTACACCCCTGTCCAGGCTCACTGCGTGTAGCCTGTTCTCCCCTTGCAGGGGACTGCGCCTGCGGCCCGGCGAAGCCGGTTCCGCGGCCCATGCTTGCTTGAAGACATGTACGCGTCTTTTGAGTTTGTCATCCCGGACTTGATCCGGAATCCATGACCCCTTGAACCACATGCCTTTTTGGGGGAGTCATTTTGCCCGTCTGGGACAATGAGACATGCTCAAATCCCTCCCGCGCAAACTCAACGAATTCATTCAGTCGCAGTCGTTCGGGGGTGTGGTGCTTGCTGTGGCTGCCTTGCTGGCACTCATCATCAGCAACTCGCCATGGAGTGGGTTTTATGAACGCTTTGCCCAGTTGCCGGGCGAGCTGCGGATAGGCGGCGACTGGCTGGTGCTTTCCAAGACGCTGCTGCACTGGGTCAATGACCTGTGGATGGCCGTTTTCTTTTTCCTGGTGGGCCTCGAGATCAAGCGCGAACTCATGAAGGGCGAACTGGCTTCATTCCGCCAGGCGCTGTTGCCTGCGGGCGCGGCCTTGGGCGGCATGCTGTTCCCGGCGCTGATTTACGCGGGCATCAACTGGGGCAACGCCGTGGCCCTGCGCGGCTGGGCGATTCCTGCTGCCACAGACATCGCCTTTGCCCTGGGCATTCTTGTGTTGCTGGGCAGCCGCGTGCCGGTCTCGCTCAAGGTGTTTTTGACGGCGGTGGCCATCATTGATGACCTCGGTGCCATTCTCATCATTGCTTTCTTCTATACAGACCAGCTCTCGCTCAAGGCCTTGATGGCGGCCGGCCTGGGTGTGCTGGTGCTCGTGGCCCTGAACCGGTTCAGGGTGATGGCCGTCGGGCCTTACGTTCTGGTCGGCCTGGTGGTCTGGTTGCTGGTATACAAATCGGGCATTCATGCCACGCTTGCGGGTGTTGCCACTGCGCTGACGATTCCCCTGTCTGACGGCAAGGGCGGCTCGCCGCTTGAAAGGGCAGAGCATGCCTTGCACCCCTGGGTGGCGTTTGCCGTATTGCCTATGTTTGCTTTCGCCAACGCGGGCGTGTCACTTCAGGGGCTGACACCCTCAACGCTGCTGCAGGCCGTGCCGCTGGGCATCACCGCCGGCCTGCTGCTTGGCAAGGCGGTGGGTGTGTTCGGTGCGTCGTGGCTGTTGATCCGCTTTGCCGGTGCGCGACTGCCGGCTGCTGCCAGCTGGCGGCAGTTTTTTGGCGTGTGCGTGTTGTGCGGAGTGGGCTTCACCATGAGCCTTTTCATAGGTGCACTGGCCTTCCAGGGCCAGGGACCCGACTATGAACCCCAGGTCAAGCTCGGTGTGCTGTGCGGCTCGATTCTCTCGGGCATTGTCGGCACGATTCTTCTGATTCGCACCGGCCGTAAAGCCCCATAGCGGGTTCAGTGTTTGCTGGAGGACGCAATACCCGACATGATCTTGTCGGTATAGGCAATCGCAATCGCAGACAGGAGGAAGGTGATGTGTATCACCGTCTGCGCGATCAGCACACGGTCGGTGTAGTTGTCTGCGTTGATGAATGTCTTGAGCAGGTGGATTGAGCTGATACCGATGATGGCAGTCGCCAGCTTGACCTTGAGCACAGACGCGTTCACATGGCTGAGCCACTCAGGCTGGTCGCGGTGGCCTTCCAGATACATGCGGCTGACGAAGGTTTCATACCCGCCCACAATCACCATGATCAGCAGGTTGGAGATCATCACCACATCAATCAGCGCCAGCACCACCAGCATGATGACCGTCTCATTCAGAGTGACGATGGGCGTTGCTGTTTTGTAGCCAATGCTGGTGATCAATGCCTGCAGGGCGGTCTGGCTGCCGAATGCCGCTTCGATCAGGTGCCACAGTTCGACCAGGAAGTGAACCACATACACCGCCTGCGCCGCAATCAGGCCCAGGTACAGCGGCAATTGCAGCCAGCGGCTGGCAAATATCAGGTTGGGTAGCGGGCGCAGGGGCGGCGGAGGAGGCTTTACAGAGTTGTCGGACATTTGATGGGTGTACTTGATGAGGGTCAAAGCGGGAAAATCGCGAAATTGTAAGGTTCGCTTGTAAGGTTCAAGCCAGTCAGTGGCTTGTAAGTGCAAGGCAGGACATTACCACGCAGTTAATGACAAAAAGGAGACAAAAGCAATGAGCACCCCTACGTCCGGCACGGCCAATTCCAACATCGAATCCATGCTGGTTGAGAACCGCGTGTTCCCGCCTTCTGATGCAGCCGTCAAGGCTGCCCGCATCTCGGGCATGGATGCGTACAACGCCATGTGCGCTTCCGCTGAAAAAGACTTTGAAGGTTTCTGGGGCAAACTGGCCAAAGACAACCTGAGCTGGAAGAAACCTTTCACCAAAGTGCTGGACGAATCCAATGCGCCTTTCTACCAGTGGTTTGCTGATGGCGATTTGAACGCCTCTTACAACTGCCTGGATCGCCACCTCGGCACGCCGGTTGAAAACAAAAAAGCCATCATCTTTGAAGCCGATGACGGCCAGGTGACCAACGTCACCTATAAGGAACTGCACGCGAAGGTCAGCCAGTTCGCCAGTGCCCTCAAGGCCATGGGCATCAAAAAGGGCGACCGCGTCATCATCTACATGCCCATGACAGTTGAAGGTGTGGTGGCCATGCAGGCCTGTGCCCGTATAGGCGCGACGCACTCCGTGGTGTTCGGTGGCTTCTCTGCCAAGAGCCTGCAGGAGCGTATCCAGGATGCAGGCGCCGTCGCCGTCATCACGGCCAACTTCCAGCTGCGCGGTGGCAAGGAGCTTCCGCTCAAATCCATCGTCGACGAAGGCATAGCCATGGGCGGCTGCGAGTCGATCAAAAACGTCATCGTCTACCAGCGTACCCAAACCCCCTGCAATATGGTCCCGGGCCGCGACAGCCTGATGCATGAGGTGACGGCGAAGGCAGCACCGGTTTGCGAACCTGAATTTGTAGGCGCGGAGCATCCGCTTTTCATTCTTTACACTTCCGGCTCGACCGGCAAACCCAAGGGTGTGCAGCACAGCACCGGCGGTTATCTGCTGTGGGCCAAGCTCACGATGGACTGGACGTTTGATCTGCAGCCCACTGATGTCTTCTGGTGCACTGCAGACATCGGCTGGATCACCGGCCACACCTATGTTGCTTACGGGCCGCTGGCTGCAGGTGGCACGCAGGTCATTTTTGAAGGCATCCCCACCTTCCCGAATGCAGGTCGTTTCTGGCAGATGATCGAAAAGCACAAGGTCACGATTTTCTACACCGCGCCGACGGCCATCCGCTCGCTCATCAAGGCCGCAGAGGGGGACGAAAAAGTACACCCTGACCGTTCTGATCTCAGCAGCCTGCGCATCCTCGGCTCGGTGGGCGAACCCATCAACCCTGAAGCATGGATGTGGTACTACAAGAACGTCGGTGGCGAGCGTTGCCCTATCGTTGATACCTTCTGGCAAACCGAAACCGGCGGCCACATGATCACGCCGCTGCCCGGTGCCACGCCGCTGGTGCCCGGCAGTTGCACCTTGCCACTGCCCGGCATCATGGCTGCGATTGTTGACGAGACCGGCAAGGACCTGCCCAACGGCGCGGGCGGCATGCTGGTCGTCAAGCGCCCATGGCCGTCGATGATCCGCACCATCTGGAACGACCCTGAGCGCTTCAAGAAGAGCTACTTCCCTGAAGAAATGGGCGGCACGATTTACCTGGCTGGCGACGGCGCAGTGCGCAATGTTGACAACGGCTATTTCCGCATCACGGGCCGTATCGATGACGTGCTAAATGTGTCCGGTCACCGCATGGGCACCATGGAAATCGAGTCCGCACTTGTTGCACATTCAACGCTGGTGGCTGAGGCCGCAGTTGTCGGCAGACCTGATGACCTGACAGGTGAGGCCATCGTGGCCTTCGTTGTGCTCAAGCGCTCACGTCCGACCGGCGAAGAAGCCAAGGCGATTGCAAAAGAATTGCGTGACTGGGTTGGCAAGGAGATTGGGCCGATTGCCAAACCCAAGGACATCCGCTTTGGCGACAACCTGCCCAAAACCCGCAGCGGCAAGATCATGCGCCGTCTGCTGCGCGGTATCGCCAAGGGGGAGGCCATCACACAGGACACTTCGACTTTAGAGAACCCTGCGATCCTTGATCAGCTGTCTGAGAAGCAGTAAGTTGCCGAAACAAAAAAGCCCGTCATCGACGGGCTTTTTTTATGCGGAAAAACCGGTTATTTCGTAGACAGAACCCAGGCAACCAGCTTTTTGGCTTCGTCAGGCGTAACTTGCGGGTTGGCCGGCATGGGTACAGGGCCCCAGGCACCGGAGCCGCCCTTGATCACTTTGGAGGCCAGCTTGTCGGCTGCATCTTTTTGACCCGCGTACTTGGTGGCGACTTCCTTGTAGGATGGTCCAACCAGTTTTTTATCCACAGCGTGGCAGGCCATGCAGTTTTTGGCAGTTGCCAGGGCCAGGTCAGCCATTGCCGGAGTAGATACGGCAGCGCCTGCTGCGAGGGATGCGATAACCAGAAAAATGCGCTTCATGGGATAGTCCTCGTGGGGAGTAATTGTTGGGTTACAGTCTTCTAACGTTATTGTAGTGACCCAGGTTGACCCGATTTTCAAGGTATTGGTTCCTCTGGAAGCCTGT
Source organism: Pseudomonadota bacterium (assembly GCA_040388905.1). Classification (GTDB taxonomy): domain Bacteria; phylum Pseudomonadota; class Gammaproteobacteria; order Burkholderiales; family Burkholderiaceae_C; genus Polaromonas. The sequence continues at coordinate 44,794 of JAZKAY010000010.1, read as the reverse complement.
TTTCAGGCACTTTTCGCATAGCAGGAGTTTGAAATGTTGTTCTTGATCACCGGAATTGTCCTGTTGGCCCTCAAATACCTTGAGATTGGCCCGATTGCAGGCATGAGCTGGTACATCGTGATGGCACCTTTCCCCATGGCTGCAGTGTGGTGGTGGTGGTCTGACGCATCAGGCCGCACCAAGCGTCTTGAAGTCGAAAAGATGGACAAGCGCAGGACAGACCGTATAGAAAAGCAGCGCGAACAGATGGGCATGCTGTCCGCGAAAAAGAAGAAAAAGTAAGCCCGGTATGGGTATTTATTCCACCTTGATGCCCGCAGCCTTGACCACAGGGCCATAGCGCTGCAGGTCGCGTTTCATCTCGTCGCCGAATTTTTCTGGCGCGCCTGGGGTTGCCGCAATACCCATCACATTGAGCTTGTCCCTGGTCTCAGGGTCATTCAGTACCGCGTTCAGTTCGGTGTTGAGTTTGTCGACGATGGCCTTCGGTGTTCTGGCCGGCGCCAGCAAACCCACCCATGAATTCACTTCAAAATCCGGCACACCGCTTTCCATGAATGTGGGTACATCGGGCAGGGAGCGCGAACGCTGTGCGCTGGAGACGGCGATGGGCTTGAGTCTGCCTGCCTTCACCTGCCCCTGCGCGCCAGCCACTGCGGTGTAAACCAGCGGAATCTGACCACCCAGCACGTCTGTCATGGCCTGGCCGCCGCCCTTGTAGGGCACATGCGTCAGGTTGGCCCCTGTACGCAGCTTGAGCTGTTCGCCCGCGATGTGGGGTGTTCCGCCGGTACCCGAGGTGCCGTAAGACAGGCCGCCCGCCTGCGTTTTCGACAGTGCAATGACTTCCTGCAGGGTTTTGGCGGGCAACGAAGGGTTGGCCACCAGGATGAGCACGGCATCGCCTATCTTGCCGACGGGCGCGAAGTCGCGGATGGTGTCGAACGACATTTTTTCAAACACATGCGGATTGATGACCATGGTGCCATCAAAGGCCAGCACCAGCGTGTAGCCGTCAGGCGGAGATGCGGCCACCAGCTGTGTACCAATGTTGCCCGAAGCGCCGGGCCGGTTGTCAACAATGACCTGTTGCCCCAGCCGTTTGGAGAGTTGCTCCGCAATCAACCTGCCGCTGGTGTCTGTCACGCCGCCGGGTACAAAAGGCACGACAAGTCGAATCGGCTTGGTCGGGTAGGCCGCCTGGGCAAAAGCGTATTGGGGCAGGGCGGCTGCAAACAATGCCAGCGCGCTTGCAATGAGGGTTTGCTGCAGCACGTGCCTGCGGAAAGGGTGACGCATGGTTTTTATCTCCGTTATTTCTTTGCTTCAAACAGGGTACTTTTATAAGTGTTCTAATAATTTTTGACAGCCTCCTGAACCCTCATAACCAGCTTTGTATACCTTCATACCCCGGCATCACTCATGAAACTGAACCTCGACAACAAACACGTCCTCATCACTGGTGGCAGCAAGGGCATAGGCCTGGCATGTGCGCAGGGCTTTCTCGATGAGGGCGCGCGTGTGACGCTGGTGTCGCGCAGTGCAGACAACCTGGCGGCCGGAAAGCAGGCCCTGCTGGCAGCACACCCCGATGCAGGCGGGCGCATCGCCACCATTGCTGCGGACCTCACTGACCTTGTCGCTGCTGTGAAGGCGCTTGACCAGGCAGAAGCAGACAGCGGCACGGTGGACATCCTCGTCAACTCTGCCGGTGCGGCCAGGCGCACACCGCCAGATGAACTCACGCCCCAGGCCTGGCATGACGCCATGCAGGCCAAGTACTTCAGCTACATCTACATGATTGACCCGGTGGTGCAGCGCATGGGCAAACGCGGTGCCGGCGTCATCATCAACGTCGTCGGCAATGGCGGCAAGGTTGCCAGCCCGACGCATCTTGCAGGCGGCGCAGCCAATGCGGCGCTGATGCTGGTGAGTGCGGGCCTGGCCAATGCGTTCGGCCCCAAAGGCGTTCGTGTAAACGCCATCAATCCCGGCCTGACATTGACCGAGCGTCTCAAGGAGGGGCTGAAAGCCGACGCCCAAGTGCAGAACGTCAGCATGGATGAAGCGATGGACCTCGCCAACAAGCGCCAGCCGTTGCGCAGGCTGGCTGAGCCGCGCGAGATTGCCGATGCCGTGCTGTTTCTCGCCTCCGAGCGTGCGAGTTACATCACGGGCGCGATTCTGGCGATGGATGGCGCGCTGACGCCGATGATCTAGACGTCAGGCTGCGTGATCAGGCTGCAGCTTCCAGCCCATTGGTGAAGTGCTCGCGCATTCGCTCAATGGCTTCGCCTGCATCGTGGGCCGCAATGGCCTGCATGATGGCGCGGTGTTCGGCCAGAGATTCTTCAATGCGCCCGGACTTGAGCAGCGAGTTGTGGCGGTTGAGCTTCATCACCTTGCGCAGGTCGGCCACCATCTGGTCGCGCCAGCGGTTGTTGGCAATCTCCAGCAGGCGCATGTGGAACTCTTCATTGATCTGGAAGAATTTTTCGCGGTTGCCGACGGCTTTCTCAAGCTGGTTGTGCAGGTCCTGCAATTGCTTGAGCTGGGCAGCAGTGGCATTGGCCGCCACAACACCTGCAGCATCACTTTCCAGCAGGCTGAGCAGGTGGTAGACGTCGGTCAGGTCTTTTTCATTGACCTCGGTGACGTAGGCACCCCGCCGAACCTTCATGGTTACCAGGCCTTCGGTGGCCAGCACCTTGAGCGCTTCACGCAGGGGCGTGCGACTGATGCCGTATTCCTCGGCCAGCTTCAGCTCGTCTATCCAGCTGCCGGGCACGAGTTCGCGGTTGAAGATACGCTGGCGCAGCAGTTCAGCGACTTCTTCATAAAGAGCCCTGGGAGTAAGTGAGACAACGGCCATGTTTTGTTTGTGCTGCGTGACAGGTGAGGCGGTTCCAAATTGCTGATGGAAATGGCTGTTATTGACGCCAATACTTTTCACTATAACTCAAATTGAATTTTGCATCAATAATTATAAATGATGTAAACTGACCGGAACGAATTCGCAAATCTGTGGGCGAGTCCTGAAGAATTCCCGGACAACCCCGCTATTGACCTGAGCCTCCCATGACTGACCAAAAGCCCGCTATCGAATCCGGTTTTGCACCTGCCAGCCTTGATGCCTGGGCAAAATCCGCAGCCAAATCCGCCCCGGGCGGCGATGTCAACGCGCTGAGCTGGCAGACGCCTGACGGCATCAGCGTCAAGCCGCTCTATACGGCTGAAGACATCAAGGATCTTCCCTACACCAACACCCTGCCGGGCTTTGAGCCCTTCATACGCGGCCCCCAGGCCACCATGTATGCCGTCCGCCCATGGACGATTCGCCAGTACGCCGGTTTCTCCACTGCTGAAGAGTCGAATGCTTTTTATCGCAAGGCACTTGCAGCCGGCGGGCAGGGCGTGTCAGTGGCTTTTGACCTGGCCACACACCGCGGCTACGACAGCGACCATCCGCGCGTAACGGGCGACGTCGGCAAGGCCGGTGTGGCGATCGATTCGGTCGAAGACATGAAAATCCTGTTCGACCAGATTCCGCTCGACAAGGTCAGCGTATCGATGACCATGAACGGCGCGGTGCTGCCGGTGCTGGCAGGTTATGTAGTTGCCGCAGAAGAGCAGGGCGTGAGCCAGGACCAGCTCAGCGGCACCATCCAGAACGACATCCTCAAAGAGTTCATGGTGCGCAACACCTACATCTACCCGCCGGCGCCCAGCATACGCATCATCGGCGACATCATCGAGTACACGGCCAAACACATGCCGAAGTTCAACTCGATCAGCATCTCCGGTTACCACATGCAGGAAGCCGGTGCGAACCAGGCGCTCGAATTGGCGTTCACGCTGGCCGACGGCAAGGAGTATGTGAAGACGGCGATTGCCAAGGGTCTGGATGTCGACGGTTTTGCCGGCCGCCTGAGTTTTTTCTGGGCCATCGGCATGAACTTCTACCTCGAAGTGGCGAAGATGCGCGCTGCGCGCCTGCTCTGGTGCCGCATCATGAAGGAGTTCAACGCGAAGAGCCCGAAGAGCCTGATGCTGCGCACGCACTGCCAGACCAGTGGCTGGAGCCTGACCGAGCAGGACCCCTACAACAACGTGGTGCGCACCACCATCGAGGCCATGGCCGCGGTCTTCGGCGGCACCCAGAGCCTGCACACCAACAGCTTCGACGAAGCGATTGCGCTGCCGACCGAGTTTTCCTCACGCATCGCCCGCAACACCCAGCTCATCATCCAGGAAGAAACCCACATCCCGAACGTGATTGACCCCTGGGCCGGCAGCTACATGATGGAAAAGCTGACCCAGGACATGGCCGACGCCGCCTGGGCCATCATCGAGGAAGTCGATGCCATGGGCGGCATGACCAAGGCCGTGGACAGCGGCTGGGCCAAGCTCAAGATCGAGGCCGCCGCCGCCGAAAAGCAGGCGCGCATCGACAGCGGCAAGGACGTCATCGTCGGTGTCAACAAGTACAAGCTCAAGACTGAGGATGCAATTGAAACCCGCGACATCGACAATGTGGCGGTGCGAGACGGGCAGATCACGCGTCTCAAGGCCATCCGCGCCAGCCGCGACGCGGCGGCGGTGCAGGCCGCGATGGATGCCCTGACGGCCGCCGCTGAAAAGGGCGATGGCAACCTGCTCGATTTATGCATCCAGGCCATGCGCCTGCGCGCCACGGTGGGCGAGGTCAGCGATGCGCTGGAAAAAGTTTACGGGCGCCACCGCGCCGATACACAAAAGGTGACCGGTGTGTACGCTGCTGCTTACGATTCGGCCGAAGGTTGGGAAACCCTCAAAAGCGAGATCAACAAGTTCGCGGAAGAGCAGGGCCGACGCCCCCGCGTGATGATTTCAAAGCTCGGCCAGGATGGCCACGACCGTGGCGCCAAGGTGGTTGCCACGGCGTTTGCCGATCTCGGTTTTGACGTTGACATGGGCCCGCTGTTCCAGACCCCCGAAGAATGCGCCCGCCAGGCGATTGAAAACGACGTGCATGCCGTGGGTGTCTCCACGCTCGCTGCGGGCCACAAGACGCTGGTTCCGGCCATCATCGCCGAGCTGAAAAAGCAGGGTGCCGATGACATCATCGTGTTTGTCGGTGGGGTGATTCCGCGTCAGGATTACGAAATGCTTTATGAGGCTGGCGTGAAGGGCATCTATGGGCCAGGCACGCCGATACCGGCGAGTGCCAAGGATGTGCTCGAGCAGATCAGGGCTGCGTTGAAGTGATGTCCTCCGTTTGCTCTGAGGCCTCCCCCTCCGTTCGCCCTGAGGTATCGAAGGGCTGACTCGATCACATCTCCGAATCCTGTAAACGTACATCCAGTGAAACCTTTCTTCGTCTACCTGCTCAAATGCGCGGATGGCTCCTACTACTGTGGTCACACAGATAGTATTGATGCGAGGATGCAGCAGCATTACGCAGGCAAGATCGGCTTCACGTCAAACCGCAAGCCCGTTGAACTCGTCTGGCAAGGCGAGTTTGATACCCGGGAAGGCGCTATCGCTTTTGAGCAGCAGATCAAAGGGTGGTCGCGTGCAAAGAAAGAAGCCTTGATTGCGGGCGACTGGAAAACGATACAGAAGCACGCATGGGGAACGCGTAATCCATTGCCTGCGCATCTTGCGGACAGTCCTTCGATACCTCAGGACGAACGGTTATCGAGCTCCGGTGAGCTTCCCTCGCGCGTTCACGCCGAGGTGCCTCTTCCCGTTCGCCCTGAGGTATCGAAGGGTTCTGCTTTCCAGGACGGAACTGGCATTCGTCTCGACAAGGCTTCGATACCTCAGCCCGAACGGGAAGAAGTAGTTGCAGAAGCTACGCTGGTAGACAGAATCCTGCACGGTGAAGCCACTGCGCAGCGCCGCGCCATCGCCAAAGCCATCACGCTGCTGGAATCGACGCGTGCCGACCACCGCGAGCAGGCTGATGACCTGCTGACAGCGCTGTTGCCGCACACCTCCAAAGCTTTCCGACTGGGTATTAGCGGCGTACCGGGTGTGGGTAAATCAACTTTTATTGAAGTCCTGGGTCTGTACCTGATTGCGCAGGGCCACCGTGTGGCAGTGCTGACGATTGATCCCTCATCCACCGTTTCTGGTGGTTCCATCCTCGGCGACAAGACCCGCATGGAAATGCTCTCTGTCCATGAACGGGCCTATATCCGGCCCAGCCCTTCCAGCGGAACACTGGGCGGTGTGGCCGAGAAAACCCGCGAATCCATGCTGGTCTGCGAGGCCGCTGGTTATGACGTGGTGATTGTTGAAACCGTGGGCGTAGGCCAGAGCGAAACGGCGGTGGCCAACATGACCGACATGTTTGTGTTGATGCAATTGCCCAACGCAGGCGATGACCTGCAGGCCATCAAAAAAGGCGTGATGGAACTCGCCGACCTGGTCATCATCAACAAGGCCGACATTGATGCCGATGCCGCCATGCGTGCTGAGGCGCAGATCACATCGGCGATGCGCCTGTTCGGCCTCGTCAACAACGCCATGGGCAACGACCAGGCGGCGAACTACGACAAGCAGTGGCACCCGAAAGTCATACAGCTCAGCGCGTTGCATAACAAGGGTGTGGACGTTTTCTGGGCGGCAGTCAAGGAATTCCAGTCGCTGCAAGGCGCCAACGGCAAGCTGGCCTTGCGCCGCCAGCAGCAATCGCTTTCATGGATGTGGGAGCGCATAGACGCAGGCCTCAAGCAGGCCTTCAAACACAACGCCGCTGTCAGCGCGATGTTGCCTGAAATGACCGCAAAGGTTGCAAGGGGGCAGATCCCAGCATCCAAAGCCGCCAGGGATCTTCTGACCGCTGCCCGGTCCGCACAAACGCAACCAACAAACAAGCCATAAAGAGAGAGAAAGACAGACCATGCAGGAAATTCTGGAACAACTTGAACAAAAGCGCGCCGCAGCACGATTGGGTGGCGGGCAAAAGCGCATCGACGCGCAGCACGGCAAGGGCAAACTTACGGCGCGCGAGCGGCTTGAGGTACTTCTTGACGAAGGCACGTTTGAAGAGTGGGACATGTTTGTCGAGCACCGCTGTACCGACTTCGGCATGGAGAACACCAAAATCCCCGGTGACGGCGTGGTCACCGGCTACGGCATGATCAATGGCCGCCTGGTGTTTGTCTTCAGCCAGGACTTCACCGTTTTCGGCGGCGCGCTGTCCGAGGCACACGCAGAAAAAATATGCAAGGTGATGGACCAGGCCATGAAGGTTGGTGCGCCTGTCATCGGCCTCAATGATTCCGGCGGTGCGCGCATCCAGGAGGGTGTTGCTTCGCTCGGTGGTTATGCCGACGTGTTTCAGCGCAACGTGATGGCCAGCGGTGTGATTCCGCAGATCAGCATGATCATGGGGCCGAGCGCCGGCGGCGCGGTGTATTCGCCTGCCATGACTGACTTCATCTTCATGGTCAAAGACAGCAGCTACATGTTTGTCACCGGCCCTGAAGTCGTGAAAACCGTGACGCATGAAGAGGTCAGTGCCGAAGAGCTCGGCGGTGCGATTACACACACCACCAAAAGCGGTGTGGCAGACCTGGCGTTTGAGAACGATGTCGAAGCGCTGCTCATGCTGCGCCGCCTTTACAACTACCTGCCGCTGAGCAACCGCGAGAAAGCGCCGGTTCGCCCAAGCGCCGACCCGGCCACGCGCATGGACATGAGCCTCGACACCCTGGTGCCCGAAAACGCCAACAAGCCGTACGACATGAAGGAACTCATCGTCAAGACGGTCGATGACGGTGACTTCTTCGAGATCCAGCCCGAGTACGCCAAAAACATCATCATCGGTTTTGCGCGCATGGAGGGCCAGACGGTAGGCATCGTCGCCAACCAGCCGCTGGTGCTGGCCGGTTGCCTGGACATCAAAAGCTCCATCAAGGCGGCGCGGTTCGTGCGTTTTTGTGATGCCTTCAACATTCCGGTCATCACCTTTGTCGATGTGCCCGGCTTCATGCCCGGCACCAGCCAGGAGTACGGCGGCATCATCAAGCACGGTGCCAAGCTGCTCTATGCGTATGCCGAATGCACGGTGCCGAAGATCACGGTCATCACCCGCAAGGCTTATGGCGGTGCGTATGACGTGATGAGCTCCAAGCACCTGCGCGGTGACGTCAACTTTGCCTGGCCGAATGCCGAGATTGCCGTGATGGGTGCCAAGGGTGCGGTCGAGATCATTTTCCGCGAAGACCGTAAGGACCCGGCCAAGCTGGCGGCGAAAGAAGCCGAGTACAAGGCACGTTTTGCCAATCCGTTTGTGGCAAGCGCACGCGGTTATGTGGACGACGTCATCCTGCCGCACGAAACCCGCAAGCGCATCTGCCGTTCGCTCATCATGCTGCGCGACAAAAAACTTGAGAACCCGTGGCGCAAGCACGGGAACATTCCGCTTTAAAAGCCTGACACTGTCTTTGAGGAAGGATCATCTTTATGTCCATCAATCTCTATTACCACCCGTATTCCCGGGCCGCTGGCACCATTTGGGCACTGGAGGAAGCGGGTGTCCCCTATGAACTCAAGGTGATAGACATCATGAAGGGCGACCAGAAGAGTGCGGAACTCATCTCGAAGAACCCGATGGGCAAGTTGCCCACGCTGGTTGATGGTGATGTTGTCGTCACTGAGGCTTCGGCCATTGCGCTTTACCTGGCTGACCGTTATGCGCCCGGACGGCTGGCTCCCGCTCTTGATGATCCAAAGCGAGGTACTTACCTTCGCTGGTCACTCTTCGCGCCCAGCGTGATCGAGCCTGCAGTCATGGCTAAAGGCGAGGACTGGAAGGTCAAGGAGGTATCAGCCGGGTGGGGGAACTACGCTTCAATGCTTGCTGCCGCCGAAAGTGCGATTGCCGGTAAGAAGTTTGTTCTCGGCGATGCATTCTCGATGGCGGATGTCGTTTTTGGCGGTACCTTGCGTTTCATGATGGCTTTCAATCAGATAGAAGCCAGGCCTGATTTCCAGGCCTATGTTTCGCGCCTTGACGAAAGGCCGGCGTACCAGCGGGCCGAGGCGAAAAACGTGGCAATGCGTGCGGAGTTGGGCCTCAAGTAGGCCTGACCAAAGGAAATAACCATGGCCAAGGCTGAACACGCCAGCGAAGCGCGCAGGCTTATCGACATTCCCAACATCGGGGTGTCGCTGGCCGCCGACCTCGAATCAGCAGGCGTGCAGACACCCGCTGATGTCAAACGCATGAACGTGCTGAAAACATACGAAGCCCTGGCGGGCCCAATGGGCAAACGCCATGACCCGTGTGTGCTCGACACCTTCATGGCGGCAAAAAAATTCATGAACGGCGGCCCAAAGCAGCCATGGTGGAACTTCACGTCAGAGCGCAAGGCGCTACTGGCAATACACGACAGGAAATAAAAAAATGTTTACGAAAATTCTGATTGCTAACCGTGGCGAAATCGCCTGCCGTGTCATCCTCACCGCCCGCAAGATGGGTATCAGGACCGTCGCGGTTTATTCAGATGCAGACAAGGATGCGCGCCATGTCGAGCTGGCTGATGAAGCCGTCAACATCGGCCCCGCGCCCAGCCGCGACAGTTACCTGCAAGCCGAAAAAATCATTGCCGCCTGCAAACAGACCGGCGCGCAGGCGGTGCACCCGGGCTATGGTTTTTTGAGTGAGAACGCAGGTTTTTCGAAGCGAGTCGAGGAAGAGGGCATTATTTTCATAGGCCCCAAGCACTATTCGATCGCTGCCATGGGCGACAAGATTGAATCGAAAAAGCTGGCGGGCGCTGCGGGTGTCAACTGCATCCCCGGGGTCAATGATGCGATTGAAACGGCAGAGAAGGCCGTTGAAATTGCCAAGGGCATTGGCTACCCGGTCATGATCAAGGCCAGCGCGGGCGGTGGCGGCAAGGGCCTGCGTGTGGCCTTCAATGACAAGGAAGCTTTCGAAGGCTTTACATCCTGCCGCAACGAGGCCCGCAACAGCTTTGGCGATGACCGTGTGTTCATCGAGAAGTTTGTTGAGGAGCCACGCCACATCGAAATTCAGCTTATCGGCGACAGCCACGGCAATGTGATTTACCTGAACGAGCGCGAGTGTTCCATCCAGCGCCGCCACCAGAAGGTGATCGAAGAAGCGCCGAGCCCCTTCATCAGCGACGCGACGCGCAAGGCCATGGGTGAGCAGGCCGTGGCGCTGGCAAAGGCCGTGAAATACCAGAGCGCCGGTACGGTCGAGTTTGTCGTCGGCAAGGACCAGAGCTTTTACTTCCTTGAAATGAACACCCGCCTGCAGGTCGAACACCCCGTGACCGAATGCATCACCGGGCTGGACCTGGTCGAGCTGATGATTCGTGTGGCCGCTGGCGAGAAGCTGCCACTTGAGCAGAAAGACGTGCAGCGCAATGGCTGGGCCATAGAGTGCCGCATCAACGCCGAAGACCCCTTCCGCAACTTCCTGCCTTCGACCGGACGCCTGGTGCGTTTCCAGCCGCCAAAGGAAAGCATGTTCGCGTCGGACACCTCGCAGCTGTACGGCGTGCGTGTTGATACCGGCGTGCAGGACGGTGGCGAGATCCCGATGTTCTATGACTCCATGATTGCCAAGCTCATCGTGCACGGCAAGGACAGGCTGGACGCGATTGCAAAAATGCGTGAGGCGCTCAACGCCTTTGTGATACGCGGCATCAGCAGCAACATCCCTTTCCAGTCGGCATTGCTGGCGCACCCGAAATTCGTCGACGGCGACTTCAACACGGGGTTCATCGCCGAGAACTACAGCCAGGGCTTCCACGCTGAAGATGTGCCGCATGACGACCCGAATTTCCTCGTCGCGCTGGCGGCTTATGTGAATCGCCGCCAACTGGGCCGCGCAGCAGGAATCAGCGGGCAGATGCCCGGCCACGGCGTGACGGTGGGCGAGCAGTTTGTCGTCATTGGCCTTGGAGCGGACGGGCAGAACAAGCCTAGCGCCGTGACCGTTCGTGACTACGTGGCGACGACGGGTTCCAGCGCGGTTGACACGCCTGCAGGCAGCTATGAAATTTGCAGCAACTGGCATCTGGGCGGCGCGCGCATACGCGGCACCGTCAATGGCAAGCCGTTTGCGGCGCAGGTCGAGCGGGGTGTGGGCCGTAACCCGCTGGCTTTCCGCATCGCGCACAACGGCACACGCCTCGATGCGCTGGTGCTGTCGCCGCGCGCCGCCGAGCTGCACCAGCTCATGCCTTACAAGGCGCCGCCCGACATGAGCCGCTTTGTGCTGTCGCCCATGCCCGGTCTACTGGTTGAGGTGTCGGTACAGCCAGGCCAGAAGGTGCAGGCCGGCGAACGTGTCGCTGTGATTGAAGCCATGAAGATGGAGAACGTGCTGTTTGCCATTGCGGACGGTGTGGTTGGCAAGGTGCTTGCGGCCAAAGGCGAGTCCCTCAGTGTCGACCAGCCGATCGTCGAGTTCGCCTGACTTCGGGAGATCACCATGAACCAGCAGGAATTCGAAGCACAACTCAAGGCTGAGGGCTTCACCACCATTGCCTCTGTTGAACGGCCGGCAGGTTATGCGCTCGGCGAGCATGACCATACCTTTGACGCCTGTGCGCTGATTACCCGGGGCGACTTCACCCTGACGGTCGATGGCGTTGCAAGCACTTATGCGGTCGGGCAGATATTCCGGCTGCCTGCGGGTACGCCCCACCACGAGAGCGCGGGGCCGGGTGGCGCCAACTATATCTCCGGCCGCCGGGAAAGGTCCGCATCATGACACGTCCTTTCAAGGTGCTGGGCATACAGCAGATCGCGATTGGCGCTCCCAGCAAGGACCGCTTGCGCAAGCTGTGGGTCGATATGCTGGGTCTGGAAGTCACAGGCAACTTTGTCAGCGAGCGCGAGAACGTTGATGAAGACATCTGCGCGATGGGTGTGGGTGCTTTCAAGGTCGAGGTCGACCTGATGCAGCCGCTCGACATCGACAAAAAACCTGCGGTCCACACCACGCCACTCAACCATGTGGGTCTGTGGATAGACGACCTGCCCCGAGCCGTCGAATGGCTGACCGCACAGGGCGTGCGTTTTGCGCCAGGCGGCATTCGCAAGGGCGCCGCTGGTTTTGACATCTGTTTCATGCATCCCAAGGCGAACGACGAGTTCCCTGTTGCGGGTGAGGGTGTGCTGATTGAGATGGTGCAGGCGCCGCCTGAAGTCATCAAGGCTTTTGCGGCAATGGCATCCACGGGCTGAGGTCATTGATGTAGCGGCAAAATGCGGGCTGCATTTGAATCGAACTGACTGGAGCTTGCATGGACCTGAGCCGTTTCCCCCGCCGCCGTTATACCAAAGACGCCACTCCTCTGGAGTTTTTGCCGCACTTCACAAAGGCGCTCGCGGCAAGCTGCCCGAATGGCGAAGGCCCGAACGTCTGGATCAAGCGCGACGACATGCTGGGCCTGACCCCCGGCGGCAACAAGACGCGGAAGCTCGAATTCCTGGCCGCTGACGCATTGGCCCAGGGTGCTGACACCTTGATCACCTGCGGTGCGCCGCAGTCCAATCACTGCCGCGCTACGCTCTCTGCATCCATCAAGGAGGGCATGAAGTGCTGCTTTGTGATCGAAGAGCGCGTGCCCCACAGTTACCGTGAAGACGCCAGCGGCAACAACTTTTTGTTCCGCCTGCTGGGTGTTGAAGCCATCACGGTTGTGCCTGCCGGAACCAACATGCTGGAGGCCATGCAGAAGGTGGCTGCTGATCTCGCAAAAGAGGGCCGCAAGGGTTACATCGTGCCCGGTGGCGGGTCGAACGCAATTGGCGGCCTTGGTTACGTGGCCTGCGCGCAGGAATTGCAGCAGCAGTTCTTCGAACAGGGTGTGCAGATCGACAAGGTGGTCGTCGGTTCCGGCAGCTCGGGCACGCACGGCGGTTTGCTGGCGGGTTTTATGGGCAACCGCATCAACATACCCATCATCGGTATTGGCGTGAGCCGCGACCCGGCGGACCAGAACCCGCTGGTGCACAAGGAGGCGCAGGCCGTGAGCGATTTGCTGGGCCTGAACATGACCGTGCCGCGCGAAGCGGTGGTGAGTTACGGCGACTGGTGGCGGCCCAAATATTCAGTGCCCAACCATGCGATGGTTGAAGCCGTGCAGATGCTGGCACGCACCGAGGCAATCTTGCTGGACCCTGTCTACACCGGCAAGATCATGGCCGGGCTGATTGGCCTGGCGCGCAAGGGGCATTTTGCGAAGAACGAGAACGTGCTGTTCATACACACAGGCGGTGCGCCATCGCTGCATGCCTATGAGTCTGAAGTACTGGGGCTGACGGAACTGCCGGCCTGAGAGACTTGAACCTGCTCAGGTTTTTGGCTGGCGCGCCGCACGTGCGCGGGCAATGGCTGCTTCAATCACCGCGCGTTTTTTGTCTGCGACGCCTTGTGCATCGTTGACCGGCTCGGCCGCTTCATCCAGCGCGGTAAACGTCGTCTCATCAATGGTGGATGGCATGCGTGCGTTGCGCGGCCCGGACCGGGTTTGCAACACGCGATGAAATTCATAACGCTGCAGCGCCTGATCCGCATCCGCCTGTGACCACGCGGCCCACCCGGTTCGCTGGCCGGTGACGTTTTCAAGGCTGATGCAATCGACCGGGCAGACCGGCACGCACAGCTCGCAGCCCGTGCAGTGCGGCGCTATCACCGTGTGCATCATCTTGTTCGCGCCCAGGATGGCGTCGGTCGGGCAGGCCTTGATGCACAGTGTGCAGCCTATGCACCAGTCTTCATCGATGATGGCCAGGGCGCGTGGGCCTTCGGCACCGTTGGCTGGGTTCAGGGGCAGGGCGGCCTGGCCTGTGATGGCTGCCAGGCGCTGAATGCCTTCAGCGCCGCCGGGCGGGCACTGGTTGATGGCTGCTTCGCCAGATGCAATGGCCTGCGCGTAGGCGGCGCAATCGGGATAGCCACACCGCGTGCACTGCGTTTGCGGCAGTGCGGCGTGTATGCGCTGGGCGAGTTGATGACTGGCGGTGTTTGTCACCAGCTTATTGTCAGGCAGTCGCCTGCCTGACTTTCAGATCACTTGCTGCGTGCCGTTTTTGCCGGGGCGCGCTTGACCGCAGGTTTCGCTGCAGTTTTGATCGCTGGCCTGGCGGCAGCTTTCGCTACGGGTTTAACCGCGACCGCTTCCCTGGCCGCGGGCTTGGCCGGCTTCTTCGGTGCCACATCGTCGTTGTGAGCCAGGATAAACGCCTTGACGGCCGGGTAGACCTGGTCGCGCCAGCGGCGGCCGCTGAAGATGCCGTAGTGACCAGCGCCCTTGACCTCGAAGTGCGTCTTCTGGCTGGCAGACACACCGCTGCACATCTCGAGCGCGGCTTTGGTCTGGCCTGAACCAGAGATGTCGTCCAGTTCGCCTTCCACCGTCATGACTGCGGTGGTCTTGATGTCTTCCGGCTTGACGCGCTCGACCTTGCCTTCGGCCGATGTCACGTCCCAGGTGCCGTTGACCAGCTTGAACTCCTGGAACACCGTCTTGATGGTTTCCAGGTAGTAATCGGCGTCCATGTCGAGCACGGCGTTGTACTCGTCGTAAAACTTGCGGTGCGCTTCAACGCTGGCGTCGTCGCCCTTGAGCAAATCCTTGAAGTAGTCGAAGTGGCTCTTGGCATGGCGGTCCGGGTTCATGGCCACAAAACCGGTGTGCTGCAAAAAGCCGGGATAGACGCGGCGGCCGGCGCCGGGAAAGTTACTGGGCACGCGGAAGATCACATTGTTCTCAAACCACTCAAAGCTCTTGTTCATGGCCAGGTTGTTGACGGCGGTCGGCGACTTGCGGGCGTCAATGGGGCCGCCCATCATGGTCATGGACAGTGGCGTCTTCTGGCCGCGCGAGGCCATCAGCGAGATGGCGGCAAACACCGGTACGGTGGGCTGGCAGACGCTGATGACGTGGCAGTTGCCGTAAATGCCCTGAAGGTGTTCGATGAACTCTTCCACATAGTTGACGTAGTCGTCGAGGTGGAAAGCGCCATCTGACAGCGGCACGGTGCGCGCGTTCTTCCAGTCGGTGATGTAGACCTTGTGGTCCTTCAGCATGGTCTTGACGGTGTCGCGCAGCAGGGTGGCGTAGTGGCCCGAAAGTGGTGCCACGATGAGCACGGCCGGCTGGCCCTTGAGTTTGGCCAGCGTCGCGGTGTCGTCAGAGAAGCGCTTGAAGCGGCGCAGTTCGCAAAAGGGCTTGTCGATCTCGACCCGCTCATGAATCGCAATGCTGGTGCCTTCGACCTCAATGGTCTGGATATTGAATTGCGGCTTTTCGTAGTCCTTGCCCAGGCGGTAGATCAGGCTGTAACCGGCTGCGACGCGTTGCGCGAACGGGTTCTGCGCCATCGGTGACAGCGGGTTGCTGTAAAGCTTGGAGGCCGCTTCTGCGAAATCGACAAATGGTTCCATCAGCGTGCGCTGGGTTTCATAAAGCTGGTAAAGCATGGGGTAAAACCTCTGGATGTTGTGTGTTGAAGCCGACGTTCAACTGGTTATGCTGCAGTGCAATATAACAGTTTGCCCCTGCACCAGTTTGAGGATAACTACCAATTGGGTGCGTGAAAAGGGTAATTCTTCACAAGCCACACGGCGCCCGTCGTGGGCTTAATATCCCGGTTTGGAAAGGCCTCCTTCTAGTCGTATCGCAGGCCAAAACCCCTACTTTTCAGGACAAGAACAACATGCTCTCCTCCAATGACAGCGCCCTGCTCGACAGCGTCACCTCCCTCAAAAAATCAGAACGCATGCCTGTGCTCTTTCTGGGCCACGGCAGCCCCATGAATGCGATCGGCGACAACGAATACCTGCGCAGCTGGCAGGCCCTCGGCAAGGATTTCGGCACCAAAATGCCGCGCCCGCAGCTCATCCTGTGCATTTCGGCGCACTGGCTCACCGAAGGCTGGTGGGTCACGGCGATGGACAAACCGAAGACGATTCACGACTTCGGTGGCTTTCCACAGGAGCTGTTCGACCAGCAATACCCCGCGCCCGGCGACCCGGCTGCCGCCCGCGCCATCAGCCAGATCGTGCGCCAGCGTGGCTCCCAGCCGCTGGGGCTGGATGTGAACGAGTGGGGCCTGGACCACGGCACCTGGGCCGTGCTCAAACCCATGTTTCCCGAGGCCGACATCCCGGTGATCCAGCTCAGCATGGACTACAGCCGCGCCCCGGAAGAGCATTACGCGCTGGCGAAACAGCTGAAGATGTTGCGCGACCGCGGCGTGCTCATCGTCGGCAGCGGCAATATCGTGCACAACCTGCGCCAGATGCAGCGCGGCGCGACCGGCAACCAGGCTTTTGACTGGGCGCTGGAGTTCGACCAGACGATTGGTGGCTACATGCAGCAGGGCAACCTCGATGCGCTGCAGAACTTTTTAAAGCTCGGCCAGGTCGCCAAAATGGCCCAGCCCACGCATGAGCACTACCTGCCGCTCTTGTACTCAGCCGGTGCGGTGGATTCCGGTGAGCCCATCAGGTTCTTCAACACCAGCTACCAGCTCGGCTCCATTGCCATGCGCTCCGCGATTTGGGGTGGTTCTTAACGTACACGGCAAATTTTTAACGTACACGTTAAAAATTAGTCAAATGTTAACCTGGAACTTAACATTTACGCTGATGCCCGCCTTGCGGGCATGTTTTTGACGAAAAAAAGGCCCAAAAAGGGCCATTTTCAGGCATCAAATCGGCTGCAAGCCAATAGATACGTGCGTGAGCAGCTACTGAATTGATAGTAAACAGCTCTCCGTTGCGGGTATCAAACCCGCTTCAGACCACCTTTGCAATCGCGGCGCAGACGTAATCAATGTTCTTGCTGTTCAGCGCGGCCACGCACATGCGGCCCGTGTCGGTGCCGTAAATGCCGAACTCGCTGCGCAGGCGAACCATCTGGTCCCTGGTTAAACCCGAGTAGCTGAACATGCCGATCTGCGTGGTGATGAAGCTCATGTCCTGTGTCACGCCGGCGGCTTTCAGGCCGTCGACCAGCTTCTGGCGCATGGCCTTGATGCGCACGCGCATCTCGGTCAGCTCTTCTTCCCACTGGGCGCGCAGGGCAGGGGTGTTGAGCACAGTCGCCACCACGGTGCCGCCGTGAATCTGCGGGTTGCTGTAGTTGGTGCGGATGACGAGTTTCAGCTGCGACAGCACGCGGTCGGCTTCTTCCTTTGATTCGCACAGCACCGACAGGGCGCCGACGCGCTCACCATACAGGCTGAAGCTTTTCGAGAACGAGGTCGAGACAAAAAAGCTCAGGCCGGCGGCGACGAACTTGCCGACAACCGCGCCGTCTTCCTTGATGCCGTGGCCGAAGCCCTGGTAGGCCATGTCGAGGAAGGGCGTGAGCTTTTTCGTCTTGACGGCGGCAATCACCTGGTCCCACTGGGCGGGCGTGATGTCGTAGCCGGTCGGGTTGTGGCAGCAGGCGTGCAGCACGACGATGGTGCCTTCAGCTGCAGCGTTCAGCGCAGCCAGCATGCCGTCGAAGTTGATGCCTTTTTTGGCAGCGTCGTAATAAGGGTGGCTGTCGACCACAAAACCGGCCTGGGTGAACAGGGCGCGGTGGTTTTCCCAGCTTGGGTCGGAGATCAGCACCTTGGCGTTTGGCAGCAGCTTCTTCAAAAAGTCAGCGCCGATTTTCAGGCCGCCGGTGCCGCCAATGCCTTGCGCGGTGGCGACGCGGCCGCTTTTCACGGGCTCGCTGTCTGCGCCAAAGACGAGGGCCTTGACGGCCGCGTCATAGGCCGCAATGCCGTCGATCGGCAGGTAGCCGCGTGGCTTGGGGGTTTCGGCCATGAGCTTTTCAGCGGCCTGAACGCATTTCAGGAGGGGCAGCTTGCCGTTGTCGTCGTAGTACACACCGACGCCGAGGTTGACCTTGTTGGGGTTGGTGTCGGCGGCGAACTGCTCGTTGAGACCCAGGATGGGGTCGCGTGGGGCCATTTCGACAGCAGTGAACAAAGACATGAAAAATCCTCAGAAAAGTAAAAACAACGTTGAATCAGAAAGGTTTTTTTGACGGCCTTCAGGCGTGTCCACAAAGGTAAAAAAGGGTGCTTGCGGCTTGCAATTCCGTTTTTTGCCCGAATGTCGTATGCTGATCGGTTGCCCTGATTTTAACGGGCCTGAACGAGAGCCAGAAGGAAGGTCTATGCCAGAAGCGTTGGAAGTCATTACTCAAACAGACACAGGCGAAGGCCCGCTCAAGGGCGAGTTCGTCAGCTTTCCTGATTCGCCGTTCGAGCTCTTCATGCCTTACCAGCCCGCAGGCGACCAGCCCACGGCGATTGCCAAGCTGGTCGAAGGTGTGAACGACGGCGAGGTCTTCCAGACGCTGCTGGGCGTGACGGGTTCCGGCAAGACCTTCACCATGGCCAATGTGATTGCACGCCTGGGCCGCCCGGCGATTATTTTTGCGCCCAACAAGACACTGGCCGCGCAGCTGTACAGCGAGTTCCGCGAGTTCTTCCCCAAGAACGCCGTCGAGTATTTCGTCAGTTACTACGACTACTACCAGCCTGAGGCCTATGTGCCGCAGCGCGACCTGTTCATCGAGAAGGACTCGGCCATCAACGAGCACATCGAGCAGATGCGCCTCTCGGCCACCAAGAGCGTGCTGGAGCGCCGCGACACCATCATCGTGGCGACGGTCAGCGCGATTTACGGCATTGGCGCCCCTGAGGATTACACCCAGATGCGGTTTATCGCCCGCACAGGCGACAAGATGGGCCAGCGCGACGTGATTGCGCGCCTGATCCGCATGCAGTATTCGAGGAATGACCAGGACTTTGCGCGCGGCACCTTCCGTGTGCGCGGCGATGTGATCGACGTCTTTCCGGCGGAGCATTCAGAACTTGCCATCCGCATCGAGCTGTTCGACGACGAGATCGAGACGCTCTCGCTGTTCGACCCGCTCACGGGCCGCATTCGCCAGAAGATCCCGCGCTTTGTCGTGTACCCGAAAAGCCATTACGTCACGCCGCGCGACAAGGTCATGTCTGCGGTTGAAACCATCAAGCTGGAGCTGGTCGAACGCGTGGCGCAGTTCGTCAGCGAAGGCAAACTGGTCGAGGCGCAGCGCATAGAGCAGCGCACGAGGTTTGACCTTGAAATGCTGAGCGAAATCGGTCATTGCAAGGGCATCGAGAACTACACACGTCATTTAAGCGGCGCGCCTCCGGGCTCGCCGCCGTCGACGCTGTGCGATTACATGCCGAAAGACGCGGTGATGTTTCTCGATGAGAGCCACGTCATGATCGGCCAGCTCAATGCCATGTACAACGGCGACCGCTCGCGCAAGACCACGCTTGTGGAGTACGGCTTTCGGCTCCCGAGTGCGCTCGATAACCGCCCCCTGAAGTTCGAGGAGTTCGAGACCAAGATGCGGCAGGCGATTTTTGTCTCCGCCACGCCCGCGGCTTATGAAAACGAACATGCCGGCCAGGTCGTCGAGCAGGTGGTGCGGCCTACCGGGCTGGTTGACCCTGAAGTCGAGGTGCGGCCCGCCACGCACCAGGTTGATGACGTGCTGCAGGAGATCCGCATCCGCGTCGACAAGAACGAGCGTGTGCTGATCACGACGCTGACCAAACGCATGGCCGAGCAGCTCACCGACTACCTGACCGACAACGGCGTGAAGGTGCGCTACCTGCACAGCGATGTCGACACGGTTGAGCGGGTTGAGATCCTGCGTGACCTGCGCCTGGGCGCGTTTGACGTGCTGGTCGGCATCAACTTGCTGCGCGAGGGGCTGGATATTCCCGAAGTCTCGCTGGTCGCGATTCTGGATGCTGACAAGGAAGGCTTTCTGCGCGCCGAGCGCAGCCTGATACAGACCATTGGCCGGGCGGCGCGCAACCTCAATGGCCGCGCCATCCTGTATGCCGACAAGATCACCGATTCGATGAAAAAGGCCATGGGCGAGACCGAACGCCGGCGCAACAAGCAGATCGCCTTCAACCTGGAGCATGGCATCACGCCGCGCAGCGTGGTCAAGCGCATCAAGGATTTGATCGACGGCGTCTACAGCGAGAAATCCGGCAAGGAAGCCGAAAAACTCAGCATGCAGAAAGCCATGGTCGAGGACATGAGCGAAAAAGACATCGCCCGGGAAATCAAGCGGCTTGAGAAGCAGATGGTCGAGCACGCCAGGAACCTGGAGTTTGAAAAGGCGGCGCGGGTGCGCGATCAGCTGCATATCCTGAAAGAGCAGGCCTTTGGCGCGCCGGGTTCGGACAATATCGTGCCCATATCGGCTGCGGGCGGCATCTACAAATAGAGCAACTGCGTTGCACTGATTTGGTGCAAAAGCTTTTTAAATAACCCCTTGCAATATGCGGGTTTGCCCTGACTTTTGTGGCTGTTCTCCAGCTAAAAGCCCTTGTTGGTGCTATACTTGACGAATTCAGTCAGGAACAGTAAATAACAAAAAGCCCCCGCGATGAATGGTTGACTGGCCTGGGCGGCTGGAGGAAGAGTTCCCTGCGAGCCACAAGCTTTCAGGGTCGCAACATTTGTTGCTGACAGTCAAGCCATTTCCAAAGGAGCTTGTTATGCGCCTCACCACCAAAGGCCGCTTTGCGGTCACCGCGATGATTGACCTCGGATTGCGCCAGAACAACGGCCCGGTCACGCTCGCAGCCATCAGCCATCGCCAGCAAATTTCCCTGTCTTACCTTGAACAGCTGTTCGGCAAACTGCGCCGCCACGAGCTGGTCGAATCCACCCGTGGCCCCGGCGGCGGTTACACCCTGGGCCGCAAGGCTGCAGACATCACCGTCGCGGACATCATTGTCTCGGTCGATGAGCCGATTGACGCCACCCAGTGCGGCGGCAAGGAAAACTGCCTCGGCGAAGGCGGCCGCTGCATGACGCATGAGCTGTGGGCATCACTCAACAGCCGCATGGTCGAGTTTCTTGATTCCGTCACCCTGCAAAAGCTGGTTGAAGACCAGATCGCCAAGGGTGTCGTGGTCGAGAACACGCCCATGGTCAAGAAGGCCATCTTCACGGCACCGGTTGCAAAACCCATGCGTGTCAATGCGCCCAATTCGGTCTTCGCACTCGGAAACGCCTTCTCAAAATCCTGACCGGCCCTGACCTGTGCGTGGACTGACGGTGTCGGTCCATGCCAGCCAGCCGCCCTAAAAGAGCTAGCCAAAAAATGGAAACCCCTCACTTCCCCATCTACATGGACTACAGCGCCACCAACCCGTGTGACCCACGTGTTGTTGACGCCATGATTCCCTGGTTGCGTGAGCATTTCGGCAACCCGGCATCGCGCAGCCATGCGTGGGGATGGGAAGCCGAAGCTGCGGTTGAAAAAGCACGCGGCCAGATCGCAGACCTGATCGGTGCCGATCCGCGTGAAATCGTCTGGACCAGCGGCGCGACCGAGTCCAACAACCTCGCGCTCAAGGGCGCCGCCAATTTTTACAAGTCCAAGGGCAAACACCTCATCACGGTGAAGACCGAGCACAAGGCCGTTCTTGACACCATGCGTGAACTGGAGCGCCAGGGCTTTGAAGTCAGCTACCTCGACGTGCAGGCTGATGGCCTGCTCGACCTCGAAGTGCTGAAAGCGGCTATCCGCCCGGACACCATTCTTGTCAGCGTGATGTTCGTGAACAACGAAATCGGCGTCATCCAGGACATCCCGGCCATCGGCGCGCTGTGCCGTGAAAAAGGCATCATCTTCCACGTCGATGCAGCCCAGGCTACCGGCCGTGTAGATATCGACCTCGCAACCCTGCCGGTTGACCTGATGAGCCTGACCTCACACAAGACCTACGGCCCCAAGGGCATTGGCGCCTTGTATGTGCGCCGCAAGCCGCGTGTGCGCCTTGAAGCGCAGATGCACGGTGGCGGCCATGAGCGCGGCATGCGTTCCGGCACACTGCCAACGCACCAGTGCGTGGGCATGGGCGAGGCCTACCGCATCGCCAAGGAAGAGATGCATGAAGAAAACAAGCGCATCCGTGCGCTGCATGAACGCATGCTCAATGGCCTGAAGGATGTTGAAGAAGTTTTCCTCAACGGCCATGCCGACAAGCGCGTGCCGCACAACCTCAACATGAGCTTCAACTTCGTTGAAGGCGAATCGCTCATCATGGGCATCAAGGGTCTCGCTGTATCCAGCGGCTCTGCCTGCACATCTGCCAGCCTGGAACCCAGCTATGTGCTGCGCGCCCTCGGCCGCAGCGACGAACTTGCACACAGCAGCCTGCGCATGACGATTGGCCGCTGGAGCACCGAAGAAGAAATTGACTACGCAGTCGGCACCATTAAAGAAAATGTCGCCAAGCTGCGCGAACTTTCCCCGCTCTGGGAAATGTTCAAGGATGGTGTTGACTTGTCGACCATCCAGTGGGCTGCGCACTGACCGCAGCGTGAACGCTTAAAGAGGTAACACCATGGCATACAGCGAAAAGGTCGTAGACCACTATGAAAATCCCCGCAACGTCGGCTCCTTTGAAAAGGGCGACGAGAGCGTAGGCACCGGCATGGTTGGCGCGCCGGCCTGCGGCGACGTCATGAAGCTGCAGATCAAGGTCAACCCCGTCACAGGCGTGATCGAAGACGCGCGCTTCAAGACCTACGGCTGCGGTTCAGCCATTGCTTCCAGCTCGCTGGTGACCGAATGGGTCAAGGGCAAGACGCTCGACGAAGCGGCAAGCATCAAGAACAGCGCGATTGCCGAAGAGCTGGCTTTGCCGCCGGTCAAGATTCACTGCTCCATCCTGGCCGAAGACGCCATCAAGGCCGCCGTGAACGACTACAAACAAAAGCACGGTGCTGCAGCCGAAGTGACCGCAACGCATTAAAACCCTGCCGTTCGACCTTTCCAGTTTCGAGTAATCAAATGTCCGTAACCCTGACCGACGCTGCAGCCCGCCATGTGACCCGCTATCTTGCCAAGCGTGCCAAGGGCGTGGGCGTCCGTCTGGGCGTCAAGACCACCGGCTGCTCCGGCCTGGCTTACAAGCTTGAATACGCGGATGAAATCGCGCCCGAAGATGTGGTCTTTGAAGACAACGGCGTGAAGGTGCTTGTTGACCCGAAAAGCATGGCCTACATCGACGGCACCAAGCTTGACTTTGTGCGCGAAGGCCTGAATGAAGGTTTCAAGTTCATCAATCCCAACGAGCGCGACAGGTGTGGTTGCGGAGAATCGTTTCGCGTTTGACGCCTCTTCACCGTTACATCAAAGCCGCCCTCACTGAACGTGCCGGCGGCTTTTTACCGACATGAACCTCCAATCCACCGACTTTGAACTCTTCGGCGTACCCGCGCAATTCGCGCAGGACCGTGCTGCGCTCGACGCCAGGTGGAAAGACCTGCAGCGCGAGGCGCACCCGGATAAATTCGCCGCGCAGGGTGCTGCGGCCCAACGTGTGGCGATGCAGTGGTCTGTGCGCATCAACGAGGCCTACCGGCGGCTTAAAGATCCACTCAAGCGGGCTAGCTACCTGTGCGAGCTTAACGGTGCGCCCATCAACGCCGAAACCAATACGGCCATGCCGACCGACTTCCTCATGCAGCAGATGGAGTGGCGCGAAGAGCTTGATGATGCAGGCACGCTCGAAGGACTCGAAGCGCTGCTCGCGCAGGTCAACGAACATGAACGCGACCAACTCTCAAAAATCGGCCAGTCTATCGATGGTGCCAAGGACTTCAACGCCGCCGCGCAGCAGGTGAGAAGCCTTATGTTTATGCAGCGTTTTGCCGGTGAGGTTGATGCACGCATCGACCAACTGGGACAATGACGGGTTAACCCAGACAAGACATGGCACTCCTACAGATATCAGAACCCGGCCAGACGCCAGACCCGCACCAGCGGCGCATCGCAGTCGGCATAGACCTCGGCACCACACATTCGCTGGTCGCCAGCGTGCGCAATGGCATTGCCGAATGCCTGCCCGATGACCAGGGCCGCGTGATTTTGCCCAGCGTCGTGCGCTATCTTGATGCTGAACGCCGCCAGGTCGGCTTTGAAGCACTGGCCGCGCAGGTGGACGACCCTGCCAACACCATCTCGTCCGTCAAGCGCCTCATGGGCCGCGGCATCAACGACATCGTCAGCCGCGCACAGTTGCCTTACCAGCTCAACGACAAGCCCGGCATGGTCACGCTGCAGACGGTGGCTGGTGAAAAAAGCCCGGTCGAGATCAGCGCAGAGATTCTTGCAACGCTGCGCTTCCGCGCAGAAGACACCTTTGACGACGATATTCATGGCGCAGTCATCACTGTGCCCGCCTATTTTGACGACGCCCAGCGCCAAGCCACGAAAGACGCCGCGCAACTCGCCGGCCTCAATGTGCTGCGCCTCATCAACGAACCCACGGCTGCCGCGATCGCTTACGGTTTGGACAACGGCAGCGAAGGCGTCTATGCGGTCTATGACCTGGGCGGCGGCACCTTTGATATTTCCATCCTGCGCCTGACGCAAGGTGTATTTGAGGTTGTGGCCACCGGTGGCGATTCAGCCCTGGGCGGTGATGACTATGACCGCGCCCTGGTCGACTGGGTGCTTACCAAGGCCGGCGTTGCCGCCGACACACTCACCCCCACAGACAAGGCCGCGCTGCAACGCGCAGCACGCGCGGGCAAAGAGGCACTGTCTGCATCCAGCCCGGTGCCCTTCAATGTGCAATTGGCCAAGGCGCTGGTCAGTTTTGAGCTCAAGGCAGAAGACTTTGAAACCGCCACCGCGCACCTCACACAGCGCACGCTCACCGCTGTGCGCAAGGCGCTGCGCGATGCGAAACTGGCGAAAGACGACATCAAGGGCGTGGTGATGGTGGGCGGCTCAACCCGCATGCCGCAGGTCCGCAAGGCTGTGGCCAATTTCTTCGGCAGCGAGCCGCTGACCAACCTCAACCCCGATGAAGTCGTCGCACTCGGCGCCGCCATTTCAGCCAACCAGCTGGCCGGCAACAACACCGGCGATGACCTGTTGCTGCTCGATGTGATTCCGCTGTCGCTGGGCATCGAAACCATGGGCGGCCTGGTCGAGCGCATCGTGCCACGCAACCAGACTATCCCGACGGCAATGGCGCAGGATTTCACCACCTACAAAGACGGCCAGACCGCCCTAGCGCTGCATGTGGTGCAGGGCGAGCGCGACCTGGTCGTTGACTGCCGCAGCCTCGCACGCTTCGAGCTGCGCGGCATACCGCCCATGGCTGCAGGCGCGGCGCGCATCCGTGTGACCTTCACGGTCGATGCGGACGGCCTGCTCAGCGTCAATGCCAAAGAGCAGGTCAGCGGCGTGGAAGCCACCATTGACGTGAAACCGTCGTATGGCCTCTCCGACGACGAGATCGCCCGCATGCTGCAGGACAGTTTTTCAACCGCCCAGCAGGACATGCAGGCGAGGGCACTGGCCGAAGCCCAGGTCGATGCCGACCGCATGCTGCTGGCCACCGGCAGCGCGCTTGAGGCCGATGCAGACCTGCTCAGCCCCAATGAACGTGCGCGCATCGACAGCCTCATGGTCGCACTGGCCGACACCCGCGCCAACGGTGACGCCGCAGCGATTGAAGCCGCCACCAGGGCCCTGGCCGAAGGCACCGAGGCCTTTGCCGCAGAGCGCATGAACAAGGGCATACAAAAAGCCCTGGCCGGTAAAAACATCGAAGCGGTTTAAGAAAAAAACCAACACAACCAAGCACTCAAGATGCCCGTCATAAAAATACTCCCCCACCCGGAATACTGCCCCAATGGCGCAGAGATCAAGGCACCCGCCGGCACCTCCATCTGCGAAGCGCTGCTCGACAACAAGATCAACATAGAGCACGCCTGCGACATGAGCGCAGCCTGTACCACCTGCCATGTGGTCGTGCGTGAAGGCTTCGGGTCGCTCAACGAACCCGATGAAACCGAAGAAGACCTGCTCGACCGCGCCTGGGGCCTGGAACCCAACTCACGCCTGAGCTGCCAGGCCATCCTTGCGCAGACCGATGTGACGGTCGAGATTCCCAAGTACTCGATCAATCACGCCAAGGAACTGCACTGAGCGTGCTGGCGAGCACATAAAAAAAGGCACCTGGTTCAGGTGCCTTTTTTGTTTCCCGTCTTTCAACGGGTCATTGCGCAAATCATTCAAGAATAATCATCCAGCACAGCACCCTTGCTGGCACTTGATGCATTGAACGCAAACTTGGCCTGCACGCCGCGTGTGTAGCGCGGTTTCGGCGCGACCCAGCCGACCTTGCGTTTGGCGAGCACGTCGTCGCTGACGTTGAGTTGCAGCAGCAACTGGCGTGAGTCGATGGTGATGGAGTCGCCTTCCTCAATGAAGGCAATGTTGCCGCCGGCTGCGGCTTCTGGCGCGACGTGGCCGACGACCATGCCCCAGGTGCCGCCCGAAAAACGGCCGTCGGTGATAAGGCCTACGCTTTCACCCAGGCCTGCGCCTATCAATGCGCCTGTGGGGGCCAGCATTTCAGGCATGCCGGGGCCGCCCTTGGGGCCGAGGTAACGCAGCACCATCACGTCACCCGCCTTGATCTTGCCGGCGAGGATGGCGGCCAGGCCCGACTGCTCGTCGTCGAACACACGCGCCGGACCGGTCATGACCGGGTTCTTCAGGCCGGTGATCTTGGCGACGCAGCCTTCGGGCGAGAGGTTGCCTTTCAGAATTGCGAGGTGGCCCTGCTCATACATCGGCTTGTTGATGGGGCGGATCACATCCTGGTCGGCGCGTGGCTGGTCGGGCACGTCTTTCAATACTTCAGCAATCGTCTGTCCGGTGATGGTGAGGCAGTCACCATGCAGCAGGCCGGCATTGAGCAGCATCTTCATCACCTGCGGTATGCCGCCAGCCTTGTGCAGGTCAACGGCCATGTACTTGCCGCTGGGTTTCAGGTCGCAGAGCACCGGCACCTTCTTGCGCACTGCTTCGAAGTCGTCGATCGTCCACTCGACATCGGCTGCATGCGCAATCGCCAGGAAGTGCAGGACCGCGTTGGTCGAACCGCCCGTGGCCATGATCACGGCGACGGCATTTTCAATCGATTTGCGCGTCACGATGTCGCGCGGCTTGATGTCCTTCTTGATGGCCTCTATCAGCACCTTGGCAGAGGCCTTGGCAGAGTTCTGCGTTTCGTCATGGGGGTTGGCCATGGTGGATGAATAAGGCAGGCTCATGCCCAGCGCCTCGAATGAGCTGGACATGGTGTTGGCCGTGTACATTCCGCCGCAGCTGCCGGTTCCGGGGATGGCGTTCTGCTCGATTTCCTTCAGGTCTTCATCGCTCATGTTGCCGGCAGCGTTCTGGCCGACGGCTTCAAAGACGCTCACGATGTTGAGGTCCTGGCCGCGCCATTTGCCGGGCAGTATGGTACCGCCATAAACATAAATGGCCGGCACGTTGGCGCGCAGCATGCCCATCATGCCGCCGGGCATGTTCTTGTCGCAGCCACCGACAACAACGACGCCGTCCATCCACTGTCCCTGCACGCAGGTTTCGATGCAATCGCTGATCACTTCACGGCTGACCAGGCTGTATTTCATGCCTTCCGTGCCCATGGACATACCGTCAGAAATGGTGGGTACGCCAAAGACCTGGGCATTGCCGCCGGCCTCTTCAATGCCTTCGATGGCAGCGTCGGCCAGCTTCTGCAGGCCGGAGTTGCATGGCGTGATGGTGCTGTGGCCGTTGGCGACGCCGACCATGGGCTTTTTGAAGTCGCCTTCCTTGTAGCCCATGCCGTAGTACATGGAGCGGTTCGATGCCCGCGCCTTGCCTTCGGTGATGTTTTTGCTGCGCGGGTTGAGGGTGATGACCTTGGTTTCCATTTGGGTGTCTCTCGTGGGAGTTGTGGTTTGTGCAGCGATTATGGTGGCTTTGACTTATTTGATCCAATCCATTTTTCAGGGTGTATTAATATGTACGGCATATGAGTGGCCCATCCGCAAATCCTCCACCATCGATAGAGCTTCGCCTGTGGCGGCAGTTTGTTGCCGTGGCTGAAGAGCTGCACTTCGGCCGCGCTGCCATTCGCCTGCACATGACGCAGCCGCCGCTGACGCAGGCCATCGCCCAGATGGAGGCCGTGCTGGGCTATCGCCTGTTTGACCGCACCAAACGCAGCGTGCAGCTGACGGCCGCTGGTGCGGCGCTGCTGCCCGAGGCGCGTGACCTGCTGGCGAGGGCTCAGGCCTTGCCCGCCTATGGGCGTGCGAGTGCCGACGGAGAGGCAGGGCGTTTGCGGCTGGCGTTTGTGTCGACCGTGGGGTTTGACCTGCTGCCGCGCTGGGTCAGGGCGTTTCGTGAGCAGCACCCGCGCGTTGACCTTGAATTGATTGAAGCCACGGGTGATGTGCAGTTGCAGGCCTTTGAGCGCGGCGAGATCGATGCCGGCTTCATGCTGCATTCACCGGGCTTTGCGCCCCCGGGCCTTGAGCGGGTACTGATTGCCAGCGAGCCGCTGCTGCTCGCCATGCCCGAGGCGCATCCGCTGGCACTGGCCCCATCGCCGCCGCGCAGCAAGGTGCTGGCGGAACCTCTGGTGATATTTCCCCGCCGCATCGTGCCCTCACTTTACGACGCGATTTTTGCGATGTACCACGCAGCCGGCCGTTCGCCGCAGGTGGCGCAGGAGGCCATACAGATGCAGACCATCGTCAACCTGGTCTCGGCCGGCCTGGGCCTGGCCTGGGTGCCCGAAAGCGTACGCCAGTTCCAGCGGCCCGGTGTTGTCTACAAAACCGTGGGTGCGGGCAAGTCCGATGCGAAGGTGCCGGGTTGTGAAACCAGCCTGGTCTGGTCCAGAAGCCATTTCAGCCCGGTGTTAAGCCGGTTCGTGGCGTTTATTGCAGAGCGCACCCGCCATGGCTGACGCTATCGCGTCGCATTTATCCCGGCACCGTCATGCCTGGTCGTGGCGCCGGTTCATCAAAATGATGCCGTCGCGGTCTGCATACACCCACAGCCCCGGCCGTACCGTCACGCCCGCCACCTGAAACGTCTGGCCACTGACCAGCTCGCCAAGCTGTGCGGGCTTGTTGGGCCGGGTGCCCCAGGCGTGAATACCGACGTCGAAAGCCGGCAGTTCGGCGCTGTCGCGCAGATAGCCGTTGTGGATGATGCCAGCCCACCCGTGCTTGACCGCAAGTCCGGCAATGCGGTCGCCGACCAGCGCATGTGCAGGGTCGGCCTTGCCGTCGATGAACAGCACCTGCCCTTTGCCGGGCGTTTCCAGCGTCGCGGTCAGCGACAGGGCACTTCCACTTGCGGCGCCAATGGTGTGCACAGGCCCGAAGTACGCGGCCTTGCCCCCATAACTCTGCATGCCGTTGTCGAAGATCTGAACCTCCCGCCCGGGGTCGCGGTAAAACGCATCGCAGAGGTCGCTGGTGCTCCAGTTGCTGCCGGTCATGGTGGTCATTTCCGTCATGCCTTCGGGAAGATTTTTTCAAGCAGGTCCAGCGCGTCTGCCGTGCTTTTGGGCGGCACACCCGCGAGCTGCGCCGAGATGCCGGTGGCCGCCGTCATGGCCAGCCGGTCGCGTATCGCCTGCGTCAACACCGGCTCGACGCCGGTCTCGCGAACGGCGGCAATCGACATGTCCAGCTCATGCATGCGCCGCTCGGCATGCAGCAAATGTGTGGTGACCAGGATTTGCGCAGAAGCGGCAGCTGGCCGCATGTCCAGCCAGTCGCAGAAGGTCTTGAGAACTTCCGTGTCCACGCCCAGCCGGTGGGCGGAGAGCAGCGCTTCGACGTACAGGACTTCCAGGCCCTTGGCCAGCACGCTGCGCACGATCTTGATGGACGCGGCTTCGCCCGACTTTGTGCCCACCGCACGCACGTTCATGCCCAGCAGTGTCAGGCGTTCGGCGACACCTTGCGCATCGTCGCCCGACACGATGATGGGCATCTTGATGCCGTCAGCGGCTGCGCCCAGCACTGCACCGTCTATGAACCAGCGCCCGGCAGCTGTCACAACGTCTGCTGCCGCATTTTTTTCATTCGGGCCCATCGAGTTGAGGTCGATGTACACCGCATCCGGGTGAATGGATGAAGCGCAGGCCTGCGCCGCATGAACCGCGCTGTCTGCAGTCACCGCTGAAAAGATGATGCGGGCCTCGCCCAGACCCGCAGGCGTGTCCAGCCAGAGCATGCCTGCGGATTCGGCGCGTTCGCGTGCCTTCGTGTCCGAGGGCAGGTTGTAGGCCAGCACTTTGGGCACGCCCCGCGCCAGCAGGCTCTTGCCCAGCGAGGTGCCGAGCTGGCCGGCACCTATGATGCCGATCGTCCCCTGCAATGCTGCCGATGTGCTCACCATTTTTCAGGCGGCAGGATGCGCGCGGTTTCTTCGGGCGTGGCGCCGCTTTCAAGTGCCTTGACGAGTTTTTCCTCGCGTGCGGTGGCTGCCTGCGCTTTTTCGAGAACCAGGCCCGCTACCTCCAGCGGGACGACGATCACACCATCACAGTCGCCCAGCATCAAATCGCCGGGGCGCACCTGGATGCCCGCTATCGACACCGGCCCGTTGAACTCCACCAGCTCGATGCGGTGCTTGCCGGTGCGCGGCGTGATGCCCCGTGCCCAGACGTTGAGCTTCATCGCCCGCATGTTGGCCACGTCGCGCACGGCGCCATCGACCACCAGGCCGTCAATACCGGCTTCCTTCACCGAGGTCGCCATCAGCCCGCCGAAGTTGGAGGCGTCGCGTATGCCGTTGGCTTCGATGACCATGACATCACCGCGCTGGCAATAACTGACCTGGTCGCGCCCGCCGAGTTGAGGGGGCGATTTTCCGGATGCGATGTTGAAGCCGCTTGAAAGCCGTGCAGGCACGTGGCGTATGGTGACCGCCGGCCCGACCATGCGCTGGCCCGGCTGCAATGGCGGCAACTCGCTGGCAGGAATGGCGGTGTCATAGCCCAGCGTGTCCAGGATGTCGGCCACCGTCGAGGTCAGGTCACGGAGTTCGCGGAAACCGGCGACGACTGCCGGGTCCGGTCGCTCGAATGCGATCTTGCGGATGCGCTCTGCAGGGATGAGACCGAGAACCTGTTTGCCATACGCGGCAATCTGCTCCGCAATGGCCGGGTCAACGTGGGGTGATGTCATTGCTGCTTGATTCCTGCGGTTTTGACGACCTGTGTCCAGCGCGGAATCTCATCACGCAGCACTGCCGCAAAGGCTTCCGGCGTCGAGCCGATGGCATCGATGCCCTGTGCTGCAAGCCGCGCCCTGAACTCGGGCTGCTTGCACAGCGCCACGATTTCGGCGTTGAGTTTTTGCACGATGTCGGGTGGCGTGCCGGTGGGTGCGAGTACGCCCAGCCACCAGTCGACATTGGCACCTGGAAGACCTGCCTCGGCAAGCGTCGGCAGCTCCGGCGCGAGGGCGCTGCGCTGGGCGCCGGCAATCGCGATGGCGCGCACCTTGCCGCTGGGCATGAACTGGATGACGGAGCTGATGGCGAGGAAAGCCATGTCGACACGGCCCGCCACGATTTCAGGAACGATCTGGCCCTGGCCCTTGAACGGCACATGCAACAGCGAGACGCCCGCGCGTGACGCAAAGTACTCGGTCGTCAGGTGGTGCGGCGAGCCCACGCCGGCCGTGCCGTAGCTGAGCTTGCCGGGGTTGGCCTTGGCGTAGCTGATCAATGCCGGCAGGGTTTTGGGCACCACTTCCGGGCTGGTGACCAGCGCCACCGGCAGGCCCGCCGCCAGGGTGATGGGCACGAAGTCCTTGTACACGTCATACGGCACCTGTGCGGACAGGCCGGGGTTGGTGACCAGCGTGTTCGAGACCACCAGCAGGGTGTAGCCATCGGGCGGGCTCTTGGCGACGGCGCTGATGCCTATGTTGCCGCTGGCACCTGCGCGGTTGTCGACCACAAACGCCTGGCCGAATTTTTTCTGCAGTGCGTTGCCCAGCTCGCGCGCAAAGGCATCGTTGCCGCCGCCCGGCGGAAAGGGCACAACCAGCTTGACGGGCCGGTCAGGCCACGCGCCGGCCGCTGCAGGTTGCGCCTGTGCGGTGTGCGTCACTGCCATGGCGGCTGCCGCGCAGGCCAGCAGGGTCAGCCTGCGGCGCAGGGAAGAGGTTTTTGGGATGTTCATGCTTGTTCTCCGCTTGTCATTCGGGTTTGATTTTTGCGATCTGCACAACGTCTGACCACTTGCGCAGCTCGGAGGTCACGAAGCCCTTGAGTTGCTCGGGGCCGGAGGTGCGGACCGGGTCGAAGCCGATGTCATACAGGCGCTGGCGTATGGCCGCGTCGTTGACGGCGGTATTGAAGGCCTGTGCGAGTTTGTCGACGATGGCACGCGGCGTTTTGGCTGGCGCGAAAATGCCGCTCCATGAATACGCTTCAACCGCAAAACCCTGCTCGCGCAAGGTCGGCAGGTCTGGTGCGGCGTTCGAGCGTGCAAGACTCGCCACACCGAGTCGCTTGAGCGCACCTGCCTTGACGTGCGGGTTGGTGGCGGCAAAGGTGTCGAACATCATCACGGTGCGGCCCGCGACCAGATCGATCATGGCGGGGCCGGAACCCTTGTACGGCACATGCAGGATGTCGACATCGGCATTCTTCTTGAACAGCTCACCGGCCAGGTGCAGCGGCGCGCCGGTGCCTGACGAGGCATAGGCGAGCTGGCCGGGGCGCGTCTTCAGGTAGGCCACCAGCTCCTTCACGTTATTGGCGGGGATTGACGGGTGCACCACAAGAACCAGCGGCACTTCGGCGATCAGGGCCACCGGCTCGAAGCTGGCCTGCGCGTCAAAGGGCAGGTTTTTGAACATCGCCTGGTTCATGCCGTGTGTGGCTGCCGTGCCCAGCAGCAGCGTGTAGCCGTCGGGCGGAGACCCCGCCACTGCAGCGGCGGCGATGTTGCCCGAGGCACCTGCACGGTTGTCGATCACGACAGGCTGGCCGAGCAGCTCGTTCAGTTTGGGCAACAGGTTGCGGATGAAGATGTCCTGTCCGCCGCCGGCTGAAAAGGGCACCAGCACCTTGACCGGCTTGTCCGGAAAGGCAGCTTGCGTCTGGGCTGCGGCTGGCAGGATCAGGGATGCGCAGGCTGCAAGCGCCAGCGCGGCGGCTTTGAGCATCCGCTTCGGTTTGAATGTGTTGAACATGCTGTCTCCTTTGTTGGCCGGGCTCTGGACGCGCGATGCCGGCGGTTTACTGCTCGAAGGCTGGATCAATCGGAACCCGGTAGCCGGTGACCAGGCGGTTGGTCTCATTGGCCATGCCGACAATGGCCATGACCTCACCAAACATCTCGTCAGTCATGCCGGCTTTGGTTGCGGCAAAGCTGTGGCTGGCCACGCAGTAACCGCAGTTGTTGGTGACGCTGATGGCGAGGTAAATCATTTCCTTGACGACCGGGTCGAGGGCGCCGCCCGGGGCCATGACTTCCTTGACGCTGCTCCAGGTGCGCTTCAGGGTCGCCGGGTCGTTTGCCAGGTACTTCCAGATGTTGTTCACATCCGGAACCTTGCGGCTGGTCTTGATGTCGTCGAACACGGCGCGCACTGCGGGCGAGGCGTCTTCATAGTTGATGGGTTGGGGCTTGGCCATGGTCGGGTCTCCTCAGGCTTTGGCGAAAGGCGAGGTGATGCCCTTGCTTTTGAGCAGCTCTTCAAGGTTGAGCATGTCCCAGGTGGTCTTGCCTTCCATCAGGGCGGCGCGGAATTTGGCTTCCTTTTCCTCGCGCTTCTTGCACAGCGGCAGAAGCGATTCGATTTCGGCTTGCGGCACGATGCAGACGCCATCATCGTCGCCAATCACCAGGTCGCCGGGGTGCACGATGACGCCGCCGACCGTGATGGGAATCTGGAGTTGCCCCATCGTTTCCTTCACGGTGCCCTTGATGGAGACGCCGCGGGAAAACACCGAAAAGCCCACCTCTGCAAGCGTTTCCGTATCACGCACGCCGCCGTCGACCAGCAGGCCACCCAGGCCCCGGCCCAGTGCACAGCTGCCCATCACATCACCGAACAGGCCCTGCTCGGTAAAGCCGCCAGCATTGCACACCAGGATGTCACCGGGCAGGGCCATTTTCAGGGCCGCGTGAAGGGTGAGGTTGTCGTTGGGTGGGCAAATGCAGGTGAATGCGCGGCCCAGCAGGCGCATGCCCAGCCGGATGGGCTTGATCTGCGAATCCACGGCGCCCCGGCGCTCCATGGCTTCATGGGCGGTGGCGGAGGCAACCCCGGCATAGCCGATGTAGTTCGCCTGGGCTGCTTTTTTCTGTTCTGCAATCGTTGTCATATAGCGCTTTCCTTGATGGTGTTTGGTGGATGTCTTGATATCACGGGTTCAGGTCAACGCGTCACGTTGGCCACGCCCCATACATAGTTCTTGCGCGGGAACTCTTCCCAGTGGCGGCGCATGTCCTTGTGCGGGAAATCCTTGTACGGTTTCTTGCGCATCTGCTCCACGTCTATGTCTATGCCCAGGCCGGGCGCGGTCGGCAGGTCCACCCAGCCTTCGCTGATGTTCAGGCCCGGTTTGGCGATGGTGTCGCAGGCGTCCTTCAGGTTGATGAAGCACTCGGCAATCAAAAAGTTCGGAATCAGCGCCGACAGGTGCACCGTCGCTGCCAGGCCGACGATGGTGCTGTTGTAGTTGTGCGGGCTGATGGCCACCGCATAGGGCTGCGCCATCGCGGCGATGTCCAGCATCTGTGTCAGGCCACCCACGGCGCAGATGTCCGGGTTCAGGATGTCCGCTGCGCGCTTTTCGAGCACGCGTGCAAAGTCTTCCTTGGTGTAGAGCGTCTCGCCGGTCACGACCGGTGTTGAAATTGCCTGCCGCACTTCGGCCACCAGGTCGAGGTTGTCAGACAGGCAGGGCTCCTCGTAGCAAAAAATGCCGAACTCTTCGAGGCGTTTGGCCACGCGGATGGAGTGGTGCGGCGCCACGCGGCGGTGTGCGTCTATCAGCAGGTCCATGTCGGGGCCGAGCGCCTCGCGCATGGCGCGTACGTTGTCGACGGCGTAGTCTTCTTCCTGCTTCGTGATGAAGGTGCGCCACGGGCCCGGGAAGGGATCCCACTTCAGCGAGGTGTAGCCCATGGCCTTGACCTCCAGGGCGCGCTTGACCGTGCTGTCGATGTCGGTCACGCCGTACCACCAGCCGTTGGCGTAGATACGCACCTTCTCGCGGCAGGCGCCGCCCAGCATCTGGTAGAGCGGCATGTTGGCCTTCTTGCCGACGATGTCCCACATCGCGAGTTCGATGGCGCTCCAGGCGCAGAAAAAATCGACCGACGACCTGCGGATGGCGAAGTCGTCGAACATCACCTGTGCGGTGTGGCGGATGTTGTTCGCATCACGGCCTATGACGTAGGGCGCCATGGCCCGCAGGTATTCGTCGACGACACGCTCCTTCTTGACGCCGACATAGGACTCGCCCCAGCCGTGCAGGCCGTCCTCGGTCTCGATGCGGCAAAACAGCAGGTTCTTGCCGCTTTCGGGGTAGAAGAAAAACGTTTCTATCCTTGCAATCTTCACGGTGAATGTCTCCTCGTTGTCTCTGAAATGCGGCTAAACCGGGATGCCGGATTGCCTTGAGCGGGGGCCAGTATGTCACGCAGGGTGTTGCGTATAAAGAGAATTAAATTCTCAAAGCGCTATCGCTTTTTTGAATCTATGAAATGGTGATGAACTTAGAACGGGAACGTCTGTTGAACCGTTAAAAGAAGCCGGCAAGGCGTCACTACCCCGTTATTTGTGTATTCCAAAAAGGAATATCAAAACACTAGATGTTTGTGTTTAACCGATTCGACGAGATGTCGAAGACTGGGCCTGGCTGTGCTGGAAAGTTTGCCCCTGACTCTCCGGCCTGCAAGCTGAAGCATAGGCAAAAGCAGGGGTACTGTACGCAGGACAAACCCTCGGCCATCAACGCCGGGATGTGCTGCTCCCCGTCCCGTGATCGCTCAGGAAATCGCCGGTTTGTCGGTCTGGCGCCTGTGCCAGC
Organism: Pseudomonadota bacterium; assembly: GCA_040388905.1. Lineage (GTDB taxonomy): Bacteria > Pseudomonadota > Gammaproteobacteria > Burkholderiales > Burkholderiaceae_C > Polaromonas. The sequence continues at coordinate 8,822 of JAZKAY010000010.1, read as the reverse complement.
GCGGGCGGCCGAAGTCGCACACGCTGCGCGCAATGTCGGCAATCCGCACGCTCACGGCATCGCTGCGGTGGACCGCGTTGTATTCGAGCGGCGGCAGCACCAGGCTGGTCTGTATGGTGCGCAGGTTGCCTGACTCCACATACGACGAGAAGTATTCGCGCGGGAGGTAGGTCACGCCCAGGCCCGCGCTGGCCAGCTCGGCCAGTGCAATCATGCTGTTGCAGACGATGGTGTTGTCATGCCAGATGTTGGCGGCCGCAATGGCCTTGAGCAGGCGCTGGTGCAGCAGCGAGCCTTCGGAATAAGTCAGCAACGGCAGCCGCAGCACATCCTCTATCGGCAGGCCGCCCTTGCGGTCGTCGAGCAGGTCGGGCCGGCACATCCAGCTTGAATCCATGAAGCCGAGCTGCACGGTTTCAAAAAGGTGGCCCTCGGTCTGCAGGTGCGGGCAGATCACCATGTCGAGCAGGTGGCTGGCCATCTGCGGCCAGAGTTTGGTCGTGTGGTCGACCTTGGGTTCGAGCACGATCAGCGGGTAGACCTTGCGGACTTCCGAGATCAATGCGGGCAGCCAGGTCAGTGCGACCATCTCGGTCACGCCCAGCCTGAAGCGGCCCGTGTAGGAGCTTTCGTTGCCGGCGCGGCTCACCACGCTTTGCTGCAGCTCGAGCATCTTTTCAAAATCACCCAGCAACTCACGGCCCTTGAGCGTCAGCTGCGCGCGGTTGTTGCGCTCGAATACGTCAATGCCCAGGAAGGCTTCAAGGTCGAGGATGCGCTTTGAGATGGTGGATTGCGTGGCGTTCAGGCGGTCGGCCGCAGCGTTGAAACTGCCCAGCGTGCTGACCCAATAGACGGCTTCGACCTGCTTGAGCGTCAGCATGTCTGGCCTGCGGGGTGGGTCGTGGATGCTGAAAGGAAAGCTGCGGTGGTCATCATGGGCGAAGCGTAATGCATTTTGCGGGGCGGCCGCTGGTTGCCAGCCCGGCTCACTGGCGAAACCGGCTGACGCGGCCAAGTCACGGGCAGCGTGCAAAATACCCACCATGCTCATTCACCCTGAAATCAACCCCGTCGCCCTGCAGTTGGGCCCCCTGGCCGTTCACTGGTACGGGCTGACCTACCTGGCCGCTTTCGGCCTTTTCTTTTTTCTGGCCACGCTGCGTTTGCGGCATCAGCCTTATGCCTCCATTACCGGCCCGGGCGCCTGGGCACGGCGGGATATTGAAGACATTCTTTTCCTCGGCGTGATGGGTGTGGTGATAGGCGGTCGCATCGGTTATTGCCTGTTCTACAAACCGGGCTATTACCTCTCGCACCCGCTCGAGATTTTTTACGTCTGGCAAGGCGGCATGAGTTTTCACGGCGGCATGCTGGGCGTGCTGGTGTCGCAGCTGTGGTTTGCGCATTCACGCAAAAGGCCCTGGCTGCAGGTGATGGACTTCATCGCGCCCTGCGTGCCGACCGGGCTGGCGGCGGGCCGCGTCGGCAACTTCATCAATGGCGAACTCTGGGGGCGTTTTTCGTCACCCGATCTCCCTTGGGGCATGGTGTTCAAACACAGCGGCTCCATGCTGCCGCGCCACCCGTCGCAGGTGTACCAGTTTTTGCTTGAAGGGCTGCTGCTCTTTATTTTGCTGTGGCTGTATGCACGCCAACCCCGCAAGATGGGCCAGGTCTCTGGCGCTTTCCTGTTCGGCTACGGCGTCTTCCGTTTCATCGCCGAGTTTTTCCGCGAACCTGATGACTTCCTCGGCATTCTGGCCCTGGGCATGAGCATGGGCCAGTGGCTGTGCATCCCCATGATCGTGGCCGGTGCCTGGCTGTGGGCCTGGGCCAGCAAGCGCAAGGCCAACGCATGAAAAACCTGCTGGCCATGGCTGCCCTGCTGGTGACGGGTGCGATGGCCACGCCTGCCTTGCACGCTGCAACACCAGACACGCTGGCGCAGTCGGCCGGCCCGGTGCCCAGCGATGCGCTGGTCAATGCCGCCATCAGCTCCTACCTGCGCGGCAAGAACCCGCTGATGAACAGCAAAAAGCCATTCAGGATTTTGTCCGGCCCCACGCTCGCATCAGGCAACACCTTTGCCGGCAATCTTGAGCAGGCCTGGCTGATGTGCATCGTCATCAACTCCGAGCGCATGGCGCCCGGTCCGCAGGAGATCGAGGGCCGCTCGCTTTACCTGCGCACCAGCGGTACGCGCGTGGTGGTGGTGCCGACCGAGAACTGGAAAGACTCCAGCCCGCAGTGCGACCGCTAGGGCGTGGGCCTGGTCACTGAAGTTGCTATTTATTTCGTAGCTGCTCACGCACGTATCTATTGGTCTGCAGCCTGATTTGGCAGTCAAAAATGGCATTTTTTGGTCATTTTTCACGCCAGAATCGGTGACTGACGCCTGGAAACGACCAAATGTTAACCTGCAACTTAACATTTGGCTAAATTTTAACTCCTACGTTAAATTTTTGCTGTATACAGCAAATTCTTAGCCTAGTTGCCGCGCCAGCAGCGCCGCCACGTGAACCGCCTCGCGCTGCGCGCCGTCCCTGATCTGGTGGCGGCAACTGGTGCCGTCGGCGACCACGATGGCGTCTGGCTGTTTGCGTACTGCCGGCAACAGGCTCAGTTCGGCCATCTGCATGGACACCTCGTAGTGGCTGGCTTCGTAGCCAAAGCTGCCCGCCATGCCGCAGCAGCTGGATTCGATCAGCTCAGGCTTCGCGCCGGGAATCAGCTTGAGCACATCCATGATGGGGCTGACGGCGCCGAACGCCTTCTGGTGGCAATGGCCGTGCAGCAATATCGGCTGCGTCACCGGCTGCAGCGCCGCCTTCAGCACCTCAAGCTTGCCGGCCGTAGCTTCTCGCGCCAGGAACTCTTCAAGCAGCAGAGCCTGCTGGCCGACCGTGACTGCGGCATCACCCAGGCCCATGACCAGCGTTTCATCACGCAGCGTGAGCAGGCATGAAGGCTCCAGCCCGACGATGGGTATGCCCTTGTCCGCAAAGGGCAGCAGGGCGCTGACAAGTTCAGCCGCCTTGAGTTTGGCCTCCTGCACCATGCCGCCTGCCAGCCAGGTGCGGCCGCAGCAGAGCGCCTTGCCGTCGGCCTTCTTTTTGGCGGCGATGTGCACGGTGTAGCCTGCAGCCTGCAGCACCTTGAGCGCATCCAGCGCGTTGCCTGACTCAAAGTAACCGTTGAAGGTGTCGACAAACAGCACCGCAGGTTTTGCAGCTGCCAGCACTTCCTCGCGCGTGGCCGATTGAACGGGCGTATTGAAGAAGGTCTTGCGCTTCCACTTGGGCAGCGTGCGTTTGCTGGAGAAACCCGTCAGCTTTTCGCTCAGAACGGCAAGGCCGGGAATGCGGTCGCGTAAATTCAGCAGCGGCGCGAAGCGGCTGGCCAGCGCCGCGTACTCGGGCAGGCGGCCGACCAGCTTGTCCTTGATGGTGTAGCCGTGTTTTGCCTTGTAGTGGTGCAAAAACTCGACCTTCATCTTCGCCATGTCAACGCCGGTCGGGCAGTCGCGCCTGCAGCCCTTGCAGCCGACGCAGAGGTCCAGGGCCTCGTGTACCTCTTCGCTGGCCATGGCGTCTTCGGCTTTCAGGCCCTGCAACTGGCCCGACAGTGCCAGCCGCAGCGTGTTGGCGCGGCCACGCGTCACATGTTGTTCATCGCGCGTAACCCGGTAGCTGGGGCACATGGTGCCGGCGTCGAACTTGCGGCAGTGGCCGTTGTTGTTGCACATCTCCACGGCCTTGGCCAGGCCCTGGGCCGGATCGCCGCCGCTGCCCGGAGCGCTGGTCAGCTCGGTGACCGGGTCGTTCTGCACGTCCCAGGCGCGCCAATCGAGTGCTGTCTGGATCGGGATGACCTTGTAGCCGGGCGCAAAACGCATCAGCCGCGTATCGTCCATCTTCGGCGGGTTGACCATGCGGCCCGGGCTCAGCAGATTGATCGGGTCCATGGCCTGCTTGATGGCCGCAAATGCCGCATTGATTTGCGGGCCGAACTGCCACTGGATCCACTCGCCGCGGCACAGGCCGTCGCCATGTTCGCCGCTGTAGGCGCCCTTGAACTTGCGCACCAGCTCGGACGCTTCCTCGGCAATCGCGCGCATCTTGGGTGCGCCCTCGCGCCGCATGTCGAGGATGGGCCGCACATGCAGCGTGCCGACGGATGCGTGTGCGTACCAGGTGCCCTTGCTGCCGTATTTTCTGAACACTTCGGTCAGTGCATCCGTGTACTCGGCCAGGTGCTCCAGCGGCACGGCGCAGTCTTCAATAAAACTCACCGGCTTGCCGTCGCCCTTCAGGCTCATCATGATGTTGAGGCCCGCCTTGCGCACTTCCCACAGCGCTTTCTGCGCGGCTTCGTCCACCAGTTCGACGACGGAATCAGGCAGCAGCAAATCACCCATCAGCTCACCCAGGCGTTTGAGTTTTGGCAGCAGCTCTGTCTTGTTGGCGCCCGAGAACTCAACCAGCAGCACAGCCGCCGGGTTGCCTATGAGCGCGCTGCGCACCGTGGGCGCAAACACAGGGTTCTGCAGCGACAGGTCGATCATGGTGCGGTCCACCAGCTCGACCGCCGTCAGCGTGCCGCCGCCAATCTTCACGATGTGTTGGGCTGCATCCATGGCGCGGTAAAAAGTCGGGAAGTTCACCACGCCCAGCACTTTGGCCTGGGGCAACTCGCCCAGCTTGAGCTTGAGCGACTTCGTCAGGCCCAGCGTGCCTTCGCTGCCGATCAAAAGGTGCGCCAGGTTGACCGAGCCATCAGCCGTGTAGGGCCGCTCGCTCTGGTTGTTGAAGATGTCGAGGTTGTAGCCCGCCACGCGTCGCATGACCTTGGGCCAGCGCGCCGCAATCTCGGGCTGCAGCTGTTGCGCCAGGCCGCGCACATAGTCGCCCAGCTCACGCGCCTTGCCACTGCTTTGCGCGTATGGGCCCAGTTGCAGCAGGGTGCTGTCAGATGTCCAGGCCTGCATGCCCAGCACGTTGTGCACCATGTTGCCATAGGCAATGCTGCGGCTGCCACACGAGTTGTTGCCCGCCATGCCACCCAGCGTGGCCTGCGCGCTGGTTGACACATCGACCGGGTACCAGAGGCCATGCTTTTTCAGCGCTGCGTTGAGGTGGTCCAGCACGATGCCGGGCTCGACCTCGACGGTGCGGTTGGCCACGTCCAGGTCGATGATGCTCCGCAGGTGTTTTGAATAGTCCACCACCAGGCCAGCGCCCACCGTCTGCCCGCACTGCGAGGTGCCCGCACCGCGCGCCACCATGGGCACGCCCATGTCGCGGCAGATGTCGAGTGCGGTTTTCACGTCCGGCATGCTGCGCGGCACAAAGGCACCCACCGGTGTCATCTGGTAAATCGACGCATCGGTGGCATAACGGCCGCGGTCTGCGCCGCTGAAGAGAACTTCGCCGCTGGTCTCTGCGGCCAGCCGGGCTGCCAGCTTGCCGGCCACTTCGTTTGTGATGCGGGCTACGCCGTCGTAATTGGTGTTTTCATCGTGGGCGGCTGCTGCGCGCACCACTTTCAGGGGCAGGGGGGCGTTCATCAGGCTTTCGCTTTATCGGTGGCCGTGTTTTTGGCGGCGCGCAATTGTTCAATGACCACATCGCGCTTGTGCACCAGGTGGTCGAGCAGCACCTGGCGCATGGCGGCGGCATCGCGCGCCTCCAGTGCGCTGATCATCTGCTCGTGTTCTTTCACTGCTACCTTCCACTTTTCGCCATCCTGGTTGGATCGAAAACGCAGCGCCTGCAGCCGGGCATTGACCTGGCTATAGGTGATGGTCAGCACCGGGTTCTTGGCAGCGGCATTGATGGCGCTGTGAATGGCCGAGTTGAGCCTGTAGTAGGTCGGCAGGTCGCGCCGGGTGTAGGCAGCCAGCATTTCAAAATGCATGGCCTTGATCTCGACCAGCTCGGCATCGGTGATGCGCTGCGCCGCCAGCTCGCCCGACTGCGCCTCCAGCCCGGCCATCACTTCAAAGGTGTTGAGCACGTCGGCTTCTGTCAGCTCGACGGCAATCGCGCCGCGATTTGTCAGCAGCTCGACCAGGCCTTCGGCAGCCAGCATCTTGATGGCCTCGCGCAGCGGCGTGCGCGAGACATTCAGCACCTCGCTCAGTTCGCGTTCGTTGAGTTTGGCGCCCGGTGCAATACGGTTTTCAACCAGCATCTGGCGCAGGCGGTGGGCCACCTGTTCGTGCAGCGCCGCACGCGGGATGGCAATGATTTCAGCAGTCATGTGTAAATTTTGTATGCAAAAAGACAGGCTGTCAAACCAGCTGATCATTTGCGTACTTACCCTTGATGATGTTGACAAACCAGTTTTGTATGCAAAAAATGGCTGACTTTCATGGAGTTCCCGTTTTATGTTGACGCTTGACTTTCACCCCACCGGCCGCCACTTTCTGCAGATCCCCGGCCCGTCGCCCGTGCCTGACCGCGTGTTGCGCGCCATGAGCTACCCGACCATTGACCACCGTGGCCCCGAGTTCGGGGTGCTGGGGCTCAAGGTTCTGGCCGACATCAAAAAAATCTTCCAGACCAAACAGCCGGTGATGATCTACCCGGCTTCCGGCACGGGCGCCTGGGAGGCCGCACTCGTCAACACGCTCAGCCCGGGCGACCACGTGCTGATGTACGAGACCGGTCATTTCGCGGCACTGTGGCAGAAGCTGGCGACGCGCATCGGCCTCAAAACCGAAGTGATGAGCCACCCTGGCACCGATGTGTGGCGTCACGGTGTGCAGGCCGCATTGATTGAAGCGCGCCTGAAGGCCGACACCCAGCACGCCATCAAGGCTGTGTGCGTGGTGCACAACGAAACCTCGACCGGCGTCACCAGCAACATCGCTGCCGTACGCAAGGCCATTGATGCCGCAAAACACCCGGCGCTTCTGCTGGTCGACACCATCTCGGGCCTGGGTTCTGCCGACTATCGCCACGATGAGTGGGGCGTTGACGTGAGCATCAGCGGGTCGCAAAAAGGCCTGATGCTGCCGCCCGGCATCAGCTTCAACGCGCTGTCTGCCAAAGCCATAGAGGCCAGCAAAAAGGCCACGCTGCCGAAATCCTTCTGGGCTTGGGACGAGATCATCGAGATGAACAAGACCGGCTACTGGCCGACAACACCCAACACCAACCTGCTCTACGCGCTGAGCGAAGCCTGCGACATGCTGCTCGAGCATGGGCTGGAGGCGGTGTTTGCCCGCCACCAGCGCTGGGCCGAGGGCGTGCGCAGCGCCGTCAAGGCCTGGGGCCTGCAGATCCAGTGCGCCGATGCGGCCGTGTATTCGCCCATCCTGACAGGCGTGATGATGCCCGAGGGTGTGGATGCCGACGCCGTGCGCAAGGTCATTTACGAACGTTTTGACTGCTCGCTCGGCACCGGTCTTGGCAAGGTCAAGGGCAAGATGTTCCGAATCGGCCATCTCGGCGACTGCAACGACCTGACGCTGATGGCGGCGCTGGCCGGTTGTGAGATGGGGCTGAAGCTGTCCGGTGTGAAGCTGGCCGGTTCGGGTGTGCAGGCAGCCATGGATTATTTTTCAAGCCACGCGGCTGTGGTGCCCATGCGCAAGGCGGCTTGATACGAGATGTGATGTCGCCTTTGTCATTGCGACAGAGCAAGACAGGTAGCGGGTTCAAAAATTAAAGGAGACAAACCATGCAACGCAGATCCATACTCACCGCCGCGGCTGGCGGCGCAGCACTCGTCGCCACACCTTGGCTGCGGGCGCAAAACCTCCCCACCGGGCCCATACGCATAGTCGTCGGCTTTCCGCCTGGCGGCGGTACCGATGCACTGGCGCGCGTGGTAGGGCAAAAACTTTCGGTGATGTGGAACACGCCCATCGTGATCGAGAACAAGGCCGGCGCGGCAGGGGTGATTGCTGCTGACTACGTGGCCAAACAACCCAGCGACGGCACGACCCTGCTCATGGCGCACATCAACAGCCACGCGCTGGCGCCCAGCCTGGTGCCCAAGCTCGGCTATGTGGTCGAGCGCGACTTCGTGCCCATCGCACTGGTCGGCGTCACGCCCAACCTGCTGATCTGCAACGAAGCCCAGCCCGCCAAAACCGTCAAAGACCTGGTCGCCCTCTGCAAGGCGCAACCCGGCAAGATCAGTTTTGCATCAGCAGGCGGCGGCTCGGCCCAGCACCTGGCGCTCGAGATGTTCAAGCTGCGCGCCGGCATCAACGCCCTGCATGTGCCGTACAAAGGCTCGGGCCCTGCGATTAACGATTTGCTGGGCGGCCAGGTCAACTACTGCTTCGAGACCATGACCTCGGCCACACCGCACGTTAAAGGCGGCAAAGCCATTGCGATTGCCCAAACCCGCGTCAAGCGCGCCAAGGGCCACCCCAACGTACCGACCATGGACGAGTCGGGTTTTCCCGGCTTCGACGCCACCACCTGGTACGGCCTGGTTGGCCCAGGCAAGCTGCCTCAGGTCATTGCCAAACGCATGAACGAAGACATCAACAAGGTCATGCAGATGCCCGATGTGATGGAGAAGTTCGAGCAATATGGTGCTGAGGATGGCGGTGGTTCGCCTGAGAGGTTTGGAGAGTTCATCAAGTCTGAACAGGCGAAATGGGCGAAGGTTATTAAAGAGGCCAAGGTTTCTGTTGAGGCCTGATGAGCCTCTCGCTGCTTTAGGGTTTTTGCCATTCACGTAGAAGCCGGGGGTTGCCCGGCGGCAAGTCACTTTTCTTTGCTTCGCCAAAGAAAAGTAACCAAAAGAAAGGCGACCCGCCGTCTGGGTCCCTACGCTTCGCTACGGGCAACCTGCGC
>JAZKAY010000009.1:0-110895 GCA_040388905.1 Pseudomonadota bacterium | reverse complement strand
GGCCAAGCCAAGCGCATCGAAGTGGGCAAGGAAAACACCATCATCATCGACGGTGCTGGTGCTGCTGCCGACATCGAAGCGCGCGTCAAGCAAGTGCGCGTCCAGATCGAAGAAGCGACCAGCGACTACGACCGTGAAAAACTGCAAGAGCGCGTGGCCAAGCTGGCCGGCGGTGTTGCCGTGATCAAGGTTGGCGCTGCCACCGAAGTCGAAATGAAGGAAAAGAAAGCCCGCGTTGAAGACGCCCTGCACGCTACCCGCGCTGCTGTGGAAGAAGGCATCGTGGCTGGTGGCGGCGTGGCCCTGCTGCGCGCCAAGCAAACCGCTGGCGTCATCAAGGGTGACAACGCTGACCAGGACGCCGGCATCAAGCTGGTCCTGAAAGCCATCGAAGCCCCCCTGCGCGAAATCGTTTACAACGCAGGCGGCGAAGCCTCTGTGGTGGTGAATGCTGTTTTGAGCGGCAAGGGCAACTACGGCTTCAATGCAGCCAACGACACCTACGGCGACATGATCGAAATGGGTATCCTGGACCCAACCAAGGTGACCCGCACCGCACTGCAGAACGCAGCGTCTGTCGCATCCCTGATGCTGACGACCGAAGCCATGATTGCTGAAGCTCCAAAGGACGACGCACCTGGTGGCATGGGCGGCATGGGCGGCGGCGACATGGGTGGTATGGGCGGCATGGGCGGCATGGGCATGTAATTGCCTGCGGGCCGAACCGGAGTCAAATCCGGCTCAAGCCCGCAACCGGCCAAAAGCCAAAAGGGCTGCAATGCGAAAGCGCTGCAGCCCTTTTTTCATGGCTGGCCGGTTATGCCCGCTCAGCCCAAATGTTAAGTTACAAGTTAACATTGTTAATATGGAACTTAACATTTGGGCATTTTGACGCTTTTCGGGCATCAAAATGACCCAAAAAAGACCGAAAAAAGGCCTTTTTAACCCTCAAATAAGGCTGCAGGCCAATAGATACGTGCGTGAGCAGCTATCAAATAAATAGCGCCCTGCATCTACCACCTTCTTTGATCACCCTCTTCCATCCTGTACGCCTATCGCCCCGCCATGGACAGGGCACGCTCGTAATACGAGAGATCCAGGTATTTGCCCGGATCAGGCGCCTTGCCGCCCCACTGCCCTTCGATTTCAGCACGCAGGGCCAGCACGTTGCGAAAACCCTCCATGCTCAGGCGCGCATCGGTGGCCATGCCAAAGCCCGGCGTGTTCAGGGCATCGTAGCTTTGCGCGGCAACGGCCGGCAGCAGCTTGAAGCGGTCTTCGAGCAGCTTGATCATCTCGGCACGGTTGGCCGGGTTCATGGCGTAGCGTGAACCCTCGATGTAGGCGGCCATGTAACGCTCCAGGGCAGACGCATTGGCCGCCGCCCAGCTGCGCATCACAAAGGAGCCGCTGGCTTGGTAGGCGCCGGCAAGGTCTGTGGCGCGGCCCAGGCTTTTGATGCCGCGCTCACGAACCGTGAATGAAAAAGGCGGGTTCACCATGCTGGCGGCCAGGTCGGGGTTGGCCACCATGGCCGCCGAACGCCCCTGGGTGCCGCCTGCCAGCTTGAGTGTGTAGTCACGCCCGTCGATGAGGCCGTTGTTCTTGAGGATTTTGCGGCCCACCAGCGCGTAAGCGGTGTTGGGCGCATCAACCGCGAGCGACTTGCCGCGTATGTCGGCAAAGGAGTTGATGTCCGGCCGCACCATGAACTCGTTCATGCCCGAGTCGCCGCCCATCACGATGATGACGTCGTTCTTTGCCACTTCAACCATGGCGACGGCGTTGTCGACAGCCGCAATCGCAATCTCGAACTTGCCTGCGGGCAGGCCGGCGCGCTGGGAGTCGGAGTCGGGCGTGTTCTGGATGTCGATGGCCAGATTACGTTTGGCAAAAAAGCCCTTGTTGATGGCAGCCAGCAGCGGCAGGTTGCTGGAGCCCGGAAAGACGTTGACCCTGAGCGTGGCCGGCGGTGGTGGCGGCGAGATGCAGCCCGAAAGGAACAGGCCAGCGAAGACGGCCGTGGCCGTGAAAATCCGACGATGCATGCTTTGTCTCCTGCGTGTTTTATTTAGCTATCTAAGCATTGTGTAGTGGCCGACTGGCCTTCACCATACTGGTTACCACGCAGTACGCTGCCCATAAAAAAAGCTGCAGCGCTTTCACGCTGCAGCCTCTTATGCTGGCGGGGCGGCTTAAACGCTGCCGGGCGCACCATCCGTCGTAGCGGGGGCCGGGCCAGCCCCGTAAACATTTGCACCGTCCGAAGGCTGCACAAACCAATAAATGAGCAGCAGGTTCACCACCGGGATCAGGCCTATAAGCAGCAGCCAGGCGGTCTTGCCTATGTCGTGAAAACGACGCGCACCGACGGCGATGCTGGGCAGTAACAAGGCGAGCGCGACGATGCCATAAAGGATGTCGCTGATCATGCCCGAGACACCCATGGCGATGACCTGGAACAAAAAGAACCACCAGAACTCGGGCCGCGAGGCGCGACCGGAGAAATTGGCGTATTTGCTGAAACACGTGGAAATGGCCTGGCCGAAATTCATGCGACTCTCCTCCTCAGGATGTTTGCGGGGTGAATTCCCCACCGCATGATAAGCCGTGGGCGCAACCTCCAGCGGTCAGACGCTACCTGGCTGGCGACATGGCGGCGGTGGCCCTTCCGGCGGGGTGCAACCTGACCGGGCCATACCAGGCCTGGAGCTGGCCCTCATTGCGCTCGCCTTCGGTAAACACTGCATAGCTGAGCAGCGCACCCGGCTCTTCGCCGTAGACCAAGATGTAATCGGCTCGAATGTCACGCTCGTAATTGAGCCACTGGTTGTAGCCCTGGTCGCCCGAATCGACGATGAGCTTGCGGATGCGGTCGGTACGCTCGTTAACCACCACATCGCCCGGCTTGTTGACGCGCGACCAGGCGTAGATCAGCGTGGCATACGGCAACTGCTCGCCCGTCAACAGCAGGCTCAGTTCATTGAGCATGGTGTTCTTGAACGAGAAACGCGAGCGGTCACCCTCGAATGCCAGCACCACACGCACCGGCACGTCTTCAAGCTCAGGCAGCGAGCCATTCACAGCGCCGGCAGCCGCGAGCCCCGGGCCGGGCTTGGGCACGTTCCATGAAAAGCTGACGCGGCCCAGGTCAGCCGCTTCTATGCGCTGGCGATGGCGCAGGATGCTGCCGGTGGCATCAGCCATGGCAACAACGGCATCGCGGCCTTCATGCTGCACGTAGTCGTAGCGCGTGGGCTGCTTGCCCGGCACACGAAAGATTTCCCAGTTCAGGTCTTCGGCATGACCGGCATTGCGCAGTGAGGCGGCAGATACCGCCGCCCAGGCGCTGCCGGTGACCCCGACTGCCGGGCCCAGCGTGCCGCCGCTGCTTTGGGCGGGCGGCGTGTCCACATCATCGTCAAGATCCCGGCTTGTAGCGCAGGCCGTCAAAAGAGTGGCGAGCAGCAGCAGCGGGACAAGTTTCATGCGCTGGGCCATGACATGGTTGAGGGATAGAAAACGCATGGTCGGCAGGGTGCAAAAAGGAAGTTGCAGGAGTCAGCAACCCTCAAGTTGACCATGAAATACCGCAGTGCAGCAATGGCAAATGCGCCACAGCCGTGCGGCGGCTGTCACCAGCCGGAAATAATCCTCACGCGCAGCGCAGCGGGCATCGCACTCATGGCATTGCCGGTGGCTCTGCCTTGAAAGCTGCCGGGTATGCGGGAAGGTCGCCCTGAAGCGGCCACCAGCTGGCTTTGTCCGCCACATAAGCGTTAAAGGCCAGATGCGTGCTGACAGGCTCAGACAGCAAGCCGGCACGAATGCGAACCACACCCGGCACGGCTGCCCTCCTGCTGAAAACCGGCGAACCGCATACCTTGCAAAAAGCCCGCACCTTGCCGGGGGAGGACTCATAGTGCTGCAACAGGTCTTCGCCCGACTGGAAGCTCAGGCTGGCAGTGTCAACAGGGATATTCGTCCCCACCGGGCCGCCCTGCGCGTGCCGGCATTGCGAACAGTGGCAGACCTGAATGGGTGCCAGCTCGCCTGCTATGGTGAAGCTGATCCCGCCGCAAAGGCAGGCGCCGTGATGTTGGGTACTCATCGTTTTCTCCATCAAGGCTATGCACAGGCCCACTGCAAAGTAAAACTAGCGAAGGCGCCGCAGCAACCCGGAAGTGGAGGCATCCAGACCGGCAACATCGCCGCTCTTCAGGCGAGGCTCTATGTCTTTGGCCAGAACCTTGCCGAGTTCCACACCCCACTGGTCAAAACTGTTGATGCCCCAGATGGCGCCGCTGACAAATACGCGGTGCTCCTGCAGGGCGAGCAAGGCGCCCAGGCTTGTGGGGCTTAATTCATCAAGCAGCAGAAAGGTGCTGGGACGATTGCCCGGGAAGTTCTTATGGCCGCCCTCATCCTTCTTACCGACCATTAGCGCTTGAGCTTGGGCCAGCACATTGGCCAGCAGCTTCTCATGATGGCCCTTGAGGCCGGACATTGGTTTTTTGACGGCGATGAACTCCACCGGCACCACAGCCGTGCCCTGATGCAGCATCTGGAAATAGGCGTGCTGGCCGTTGGTGCCGGGCTCGCCCCAGAGCACAGGCGAGGTGTCAAACGGCAGCGGCTGTCCCTGGGCATCGACGCGTTTGCCGTTGCTTTCCATCTCAAGCTGTTGAAGATAAGCGGGCAGGCGGCGCAGGGCGCTGCTGTAGGGTGCGATGCTACGGCTGCCAAAGCAATGGAAGTTGCGGTACCAGATATCCAGCAGGCCCAGACGAACAGGCAGGTTTTGCGCCAAAGGTGAGCTGCGGAAATGCCCGTCCATCTCATGTGCACCAGCCAGAAAATCCCTGAAGCGGTGGGCGCCAATTGCAATCGCAATCGGCAGGCCAATCGCCGACCAGAGCGAATAGCGGCCACCCACCCAATCCCAGAAACCGAAGGTGGTGGTGATGCCGAAGTCTTTGGCGCCGCTGACATTGCTTGTGAGGGCGGCGAAGTGGCGGCTTACATTCTTGCCACCGCCAGCTTCAAACCATGACTTCGCCGATTGCGCGTTGGTCATGGTTTCAGCCGTCGTGAAGGTCTTGGAGGCGATGAGGAACAGCGTGTTTTGCGGCTTGAGCCGTGCCAGCACTTCGGCCAGTTCTTCACCATCAACGTTGGAGACGAAGTGAAAACGTTTGCCCTCGATGGCGTATTCGGCCAGCGCCAGCACGGCCATTTGCGGGCCCAGGTCAGAACCGCCTATGCCGATGTTGACGATATCGGTGATGGCAGAGTCAGCGCGCACTTCTTCTGCATAGTCGAGCATGGCGTCCAGCGTGGCATGCACCTGCGCCAGATCGCCCGACATGCCGGGCACCGCCGGGCTGCGCAGCAGGAAGTGTTTGACCGCGCGGTCTTCGGTGCTGTTGATGTAGTCACCCGCGAACATCGCATCACGGTGCTGCTCAAGCCCGCATTCGCGCGCCAGATCCAGAAGCAGTTGTTCTGTGGGCTGGTCGATGCGGTTTTTGGACAGGTCTGCAAACACGTGCGGAGCCTGCTGGCTGAGCGACTGGAAACGCTGCGTGTCTGCTGCAAAAGCCTCGCGCAGGTCCAGCGCCTTGCCCGTGGCCTCATACAAGGCCTGCAACTTCGGCCAGGCCTGCGTACGGTCGCAGCGTGTGCGTGAAGGCAGAGCCATTTTCAGGCAGCCAGCATCAGCTGTTCAAGCTTCACGGCATCGGCGGCAAAAGCACGAATGCCTTCTGCAAGTTTTTCAGTCGCCATCGCGTCCTGGTTGAGGGCGTAGCGAAAACCAGCTTCGTCGAAATTGACGGCGGGGAGGTCCATGGCTTTGGCCGCATCTGCATCCAGCGCTTTTGCCAGAGGTGCATCTGATGCGGCCAGCTGCGCCAGCAGTTCCGGGCTAATCGTCAGCAGGTCGCAACCTGCCAGCGCTGTGATCTGACCGACATTGCGAAAGCTCGCACCCATGACCTCGGTGGCAATACCGAAACGTTTGTAGTGGTTGAAGATTTCGCGCACAGATTTCACGCCCGGGTCGTTGGCCCCGGCCATGGCGGCCTCGTCCCAGGATGCACCTGCAGACTTTTTGTACCAGTCGTAAATGCGGCCCACAAAGGGAGAGATGAGCTGCACTTTGGCCTGGCCGCAAGCGACTGCCTGGCAGAACGAAAAGAGCAGGGTCAGGTTGGTATGTATGCCGCGGCGCTCGAGCTTTTCGGCGGCTTCAATGCCTTCCCACGTGGCAGCCACCTTGATAAGAACCCGGTCTATGTGGATGCCTTCGGCCTGGTACAGCTCGATGATGCGTTCGCCACGCGTGTAGGTGGCATTGGCATCAAAACTCAGGCGCGCGTCGACCTCTGTAGACACGCGGCCCGGCACGATCGAAAGAATCTCGCAGCCGAAACGCACCAGCAGGCGGTCCATGATTTCATCAATCGCCCTGCCCCGAAACCGTCCTACGGTGTCTGCCAGCAAGGGCTGGTAGTCGGCTTTCTGCACCGCCTTGAGAATCAGCGAAGGGTTGGTCGTGGCGTCCTGCGGCAAGAACTGCCCCAGTTGCCGGAAGTCGCCAGTATCGGCAACGACGGTGGTGAATGTCTTGAGGGCGTCGAGTTGATTCATGGCGGAGAGTGTAGGGGGCGCCTGACGCGCCCCATGTCAGCAGATTACGTGTGTGAGTTACGATTATGCCGAGCAATCATGAAACTTTATTACAAGATATCCCCCGCATTTTGGTTGCCCCACGCTTTTCACGTCATCGAAAGTCTGAAGCATGAGTTTTGATCTGATTCTTTTTGGCGGAACGGGCGACCTGGTCTGGCGCAAGCTGATGCCGGCGCTTTTTCAGGCATTCCGTCATGGGTCCCTGCCCAGGGATGGCCGCATTGTTGGCGTTGCGCGAGATGACCTGTCTGACGGGCAGTACAGGGCGCTGATCAAGTCGCGTTTCGATGCGGTCGAGCTGGCCAAACGGCCCAGTGAGGAAGAGTTCTCAAAATTTGCCGACCTGCTGTTTTACCTGCGCATGGACCTTTCAAACGCAGACGACTACGCCAGGCTGGGCGCAAAACTGAAGGAGCATAACGCTGATACGGTGGTGATGTACCTCGCCACTGCACCTGCCCTGTTCACCGTGTTTTGCGAGCGGATTGCGGTCGCCGGGCTGGCAGGCCCCCAGATGCGTGTGGTGCTTGAAAAGCCGCTCGGCCATGACCTGCAGTCCAACCGGGCCATCAATGAAAGCGTGCGCAAGGTTTTCAGCGAGCGGCAGATCTTCCGCATCGACCATTACCTGGGCAAACCGTCGGTGCAAAACCTGTTTGCCCTGCGCTTCGGCAATGCCCTGTTTGAACCGCTGTGGCGGCGCGAGACGATTGCCAACATCCAGATCACGATTGCCGAGGAGCTGGGCATTGAAAAACGCGGTGCGTTTTACGACAGCACGGGTGCCCTGCGCGACATGGTTCAAAACCACGCGTTGCAACTGCTGTGCGCCATCGGCATGGAGCCGCCCATCAACGCCCATGCCGATGCGATTCGGGATGAAAAACTCAAGGTGCTTCGATCACTGAAAGCGTGGACGCCCGAAACCTTGCGCCAGCATGTGATTCGCGGCCAGTATTCAGCGGGCAATGTCGATGGCGTACCCGCTGCGGCCTATCGCCAGGAAGCCGGCGTGGATGCTGCCAGCAAGACCGAGACCTTTGTTGCACTGCGCACCGAGATTGCCAATTGGCGCTGGGCCGGCGTACCTTTTTACATACGCACCGGCAAGCGGCTGGCGGACAGGGCTGCGTACATCGAAGTGAACTTCAGGCCTGCACCGCACGCCATCTTCAACTCCCCTCTGGGGGCGGCCAACCGGCTTGTGATCCACCTTCAGCCCAAGGACGGACTGGAACTGCATTTGCTGGCGCAGGGTCAGGACAACCGGCGCACCTCTCAAACGCTATCACCGGTGCAACTCGACCTCGACTTCGACAAGCGTTTTGGTTCCGGGCGCGTAGGTGCTTACGAGCGCCTGCTGCTGGACGTTATTGACGGGCGGCTAAACCTGTTTGTACGCAGCGACGAACAGGAAGAAGCCTGGCGTTGGGTCGAGCCCATCATGGACAGCTGGAAGAACGACGCTGAAGGCCCGCGCCAGTATGCGGCTGGGACATGGGGGCCCAGCGCCTCCAGCGCGATGATCGCCCGCGACGGCTACTGCTGGACAGAGGAATGCTGATGTGGCCCCCACGGTCGTTCGCTCCGCGTAACTCCCTGCCCCCCGAGGGGGCCGCCCGCCTGCGGCCCGGCGAAGCCGAAAAATCAACATCTCCCCTGTTGGGCTCACTGCGTGTAGCCCCTCCCCCCTTCAAGGGGGCGGCGCCTGCAGCCCGGCAAAGCCGGTTCTGCGGCTCCTGCTTGCCTTCAAAATCGCTGCATTCATTAGCCGTTGCGACCTTTCCCTCAGGCCGATATGTTGGAACCTCCAATGCTTGACCGTATCAAGGCTTCGCTCCCCTCATTAGCACCCGCCGAACAACGCGTGGGCCGCCTGGTGCTGGCTGACCCGCGCGCATTTGCAAATTTGCCGATCACGGAACTGGCGGCGCGCTCGCATGTCAGCAAACCCACCATCGTCCGCTTCTGCCGCAGCGTCGGCTATGACGGACTGAGTGACTTCAAGCTCAAGCTGGCGGGCAGTGTGAGTGAGGGCGTACCCTTCATACACCGAAGCGTGGATGTGGACGACAAGACCAGTGACGTATTGGTCAAGGTCATCGACAACACGGTGGCGGCCTTTCTCAAATACCGTAACGACGCATCATCGGTGGTTATACAGAAGGCGACCGATGCACTGGAGGAAACCTACAAGGCGGGCAGGCGCATTGAATTTTTCGGCGTGGGCAATTCGGGCATCGTCGCCCAGGACGCGCAGCACAAGTTCTTCAGGCTGGGTGTGACCAGCATTGCCTACAGTGATGGCCACATGCAGGTCATGAGCGCTTCATTGTTCGGCCCGGGCGACTGCGTGGTGGTGATCTCGAACTCTGGCCGCACGCGCGACCTGATGGATGCCTGTGACATTGCGCGCAAGAATGGCGCAACCACCATCGTCATCACCGCTACCGGCTCACCACTGGCCGCAGCGGGCAACATCCACCTCGCGGCTGATCACCCGGAAGGTTATGACCGCTACAGCCCCATGGTGTCACGGCTCATGCACCTGATGGTGATTGACATTCTGGCCACCTGCCTGGCACTGCGCATAGGTGGCAAGCTGCAGCCCCTGCTCAAGGAAATGAAAAACAACCTGCGCAACAAGCGCTACACATAAACCACGCTGCCTGAATACGCAAGGGTTTCAGGGCCTGGCAGCGGAGATGGTAAGCGGGCCGTACCAGGCCTGTGTATTGCCCTGGGTGTTGTCGCTGTCGGTCATGACACTGATGCTCATCAGGGCGCCGGGCGCCTCACCGAAAGCTTTTTCAAAATCGGCGCGAATGGTGCGCTCATAGTCAACCCAGCTGTTGAGCTTGCTGTCGCCGGACTCAACCACGAGTTTGCGTATGCGGTCGGTACGCGGGTTGACGATCACACTGCCGGCGGGACGCTTCTTGCTCCAGACGTACATCAGGGTTGCATAAGGCAGCTCTTCACCTGTGAGCAGGCGCGCCAGCTCGGAGAGCATGGCGTTTTTGGGTGAAAACCTGCTTCTGTCGCCGTCAAAAGCCAGCACGATCCGAACCGAACAATCGTCAGCTTCCTTCACCGACATGTCGGCCTGAGGCATGAGCGCAGGAACCTTCCAGGAAAATTTGAGCTTGCCGATATCGGCGGACGGAATGTGTACAACTTTTCGCACCAGGCTGGCCGACGACTTTGCACTCGCCACCAGGGCTTCGCGTCCATCTTCGCGCGCGTAGCTGAACTGCGTCGCTTGTTTACCGGGAAATTTGAAGTGCTGCCAGACTTCGGCAGACGCTTGAGCGGGCATGGAGGCTTTCGCCCACGGGCTGCTTTCCAGTGCCTCCGGGTTTGCGGCAGTACGCGATGCGTCTGGCGTCATGGACGAACATGCCGCCAACTGGAAAACAATCCAGATGGCCACACTCCTGATTAAAAGCTTCATGTCCAGAGAATAGAGGATGAGATTCGCAAACGTTCGAGGGCAAACACGCATCGACTGCGATTGATGTGCGTGCATAAAAAAAACCCCGCTGCAAGCAGCGGGGTTTTTTTATTTTCACATTCAAAGGCTGGACTAGCCAGCCCATGAATTAGAAGGAGTGCTGAACGCCAACAACGGTCTTGCGATCCTTGTACACGTTGGTACCAGCAACGTTTGCTGCGTCGTCGGTCACACGGCCGTACATGACGTATGCAGTGGTACGCTTGCTCATGCTGTAACGAGCGCCGATCTGGCTCTGGTTGATGTCCATGGTGCGCACGCCGCCATCAGGCGTAACCGAAGCGCGGCCGATGGTGACGTAAGGCACAAATGCGCCGAACGGAGCCGACAGACCGAGCTGGTATGCACGATAGCGCGAGCTCACGTTGGTAGCAGCGGTGCCGCCGTCTTTACCATTGTTGTAAGTACCAGCGAGCTTGACCACGCCGAAGTCGTAGCTTGCGCCCAACTGGGTGAGGTTACCCGTACGGCTGGCATTGATACCGGCTGCAGCAGGGATGTTGGTAGAACGCAGGCTGGTGTATGCCAGAGCAGCAGACAGAGGGCCGTTTGCGTACTGACCCATCAAGCTCCAGCGGCGACCGGAAGTTTCACTAGCTACACCTGCAGCGGTACTGGAAGTATTGGTGATAGGGAAATTGCCAACAAAACCACTAGCGCCGTACTGAGCACGAACGGTGAAGCCGCCCATGTTAGGGCTGATGTAGGTGATGCCGTTCGCACGGGTACCACCAACGATGGCCAGACCTTGCAGGTGGGAAACGTATGCACCAGCAACGCCTTCAGAACCGATGTTGTAACCGGACAGGGTGCCCAGTTCATACAGATTGGTGTACTGGTAGCCTACGTTTACGGTACCGAAACCGCCAGAAAAGCCGAGATACGATTGACGGTTGGTAGCTGCAGAAAAAGCGCTAGTAGCGGGAATACCGCCCGCTACAGGAGCGGTCAAACCACCACCGTAAGCGACGCCAGCTGCACCAGCCAACTGTTGACCGGCCGTACCAGCGCGCTGTGCGAACAGGCTGCCGCTGGTTGGGCTGATGCCTTGCTCGATCACGAAGTTGGCTTTCAGGCCGCCGCCGAGGTCTTCCGTACCACGGAAGCCAATGCGGTTACCAGCATTGGCACCGTCCATCACGCCGGAAGTGCTTTGACGAGCGGTACCGGTAGCCGTTGCACGGCCCTCGGTGGTCTGCGAACCGTAGCCGATGTCAACAACACCGTACAGGGTCACGGAAGACTGGGCAGATGCTGCACCGACAGCTGCGAGTGCAGCCAGGGCAATCAGGGATTTTTTCATTGAGAGTTTCTCCAAGGTTAAACATAGGGCTCCAGGATTTTGGATCCCCGGGCCAACCTCCGTTTAGGAAGTTGTATGTATTGCACCAGACCCCGCAGGCTATGGCAAAGGAATTGGGCCGGATTTATCCAGAAAAAGGCTTTTTCGTTGCACCCGTGCAACAAACCCGAAACGCCCCGTGGAAGCCAAACAACACCCGCAGTCCGCCCCTGAAGGGTGCCAGAGAAGGCCCAATTACCGTAGACTTCTTTCATACGCCCACGAAAGGTGCTCCCGCATGGATTCCCTGATCAACGCCGCTGACGGCGCACTTCGTACGCTTTTCGCGAAACCCCGGGCAAGCCGCCCCTGCCCGACGGTAACCGGTGACACCACGGTACTGAGTGGCCCGGAAAAGACGCTTGCAGGCGCGCTCATGCGGGTCAACCACGTTGGGGAGGTGTGCGCACAGGCGCTTTATGCCGCACAGGCCCTCAGCACGCAGGATCCGGCCCTTAAACAGCAGTTCCTGGCCGCCAGCGAGGAAGAAACCGACCATCTCGCCTGGACACGGCAGCGACTGGATGAGCTGGGAGCACGTCCTTCACTGCTGAATCCCCTTTGGTACGCCGGGGCATTCGGCCTCGGGCTGGTTGCGGGCCGGCTGGGCGACCGCCTAAGCCTGGGGTTCGTGGTCGAGACAGAACGTCAGGTGGAAGCACATCTGGCGGGCCATCTTGAGAAACTGCCTGCCGGTGACCATGAATCGCGCGCCATCGTGGCGCAGATGAAAGACGATGAAGCCCGACATGCGCAGGAGGCCTCCAGTGCCGGCGCGCTTGAGCTGCCGCCGCCAGTCAAGGCCCTGATGAGCGCTGCAGCCAAAGTCATGACCACTACTGCGCACTACATCTGACCCCAATCTGATGCCAGGCGGGCCGTACTGGCCCTGGAGAAGCAGGTTCAGGCTTCCTGAATCTCGAAACTGGTGGTGATTTCAGCTGTTTTGCCAAGCATGATGGTGGCGGAGCAGTACTTGTCATGGCTCATGGCAATCGCCCGCTCCACGGCACTGGGAGCAAGCGCTTTGCCAGTCACCGCAAAATGCATGTGGATCTTCGTGAACACCTTTGGGTCGACAGTAGCGCGTTCCGACGTCAGCTTGACAGAGCAGCCACGCACATCATGCCGGCCACGTTTGAGAATCAACACCACGTCGTAAGCGGTACAGCCGCCAGTACCGGCCAGCACCGTTTCCATGGGACGCGGCGCCAGGTTGGCACCGCCGTTTTCGGGCTTGGCCTCGTCGGGTGCGCCGTCCATGACCAGCGTGTGCCCACTGCCCGTCTCAGCAAGGAAAGTCATGCCTGAGCGTGACCCGGTGGTGGCGCTGGAACCGGTCCAACTCACTGTGCATTCCATACCCATATTTCCTTATGCAAAAAAGTTATAGTCAATCGCATCTAAAACTGCACAAGTGTGTAATTTTCACTACAAATGCAATTGTGCAGCGCAACATCACTCGATATACTTCAAATCATCGCATCAATGTCCAACTGATATTTTTGCACTGGTTGTCTCCTCCACCTCCTCTAAGGTGGATTTACAGGCCCAGACCTCACGGTCTGGGCCTTTTTTCTTGCCTGCACCAGACCACGGGGCGTCAAAGACAGCGCCCGATATGATGCAAGGCTGCGAGAAAAAAATGCCAAAACACACCAGTACAGCCCCCAAAACCCCAGTCAGGGCGCGCCCGGCACCTGCACGCAAGCCCGGCAGCAAAACGGGCAGCACACACCTTCAGCCTGCCGATTACCTGAAAAAGATCCTGACGGCACGGGTCTACGACGTGGCCGTTGAATCCGCACTCGAAAAGGCCAAAAACCTCAGCGCACGCCTGAAAAACACGGTTCTGCTCAAACGCGAAGACCAGCAACCGGTCTTCAGCTTCAAGCTGCGCGGCGCCTACAACAAGATGGCCCACCTGAGTGCCGCCCAGCTCAAGAAGGGCGTGATCTGCGCTTCTGCCGGCAATCACGCGCAAGGCGTGGCCATGAGCGCGCAAAAGCTGGGCACCCGTGCGGTCATCGTGATGCCGACGACCACGCCACAACTCAAGATTGATGCCGTCAAAAGCTGGGATGCAGAAGTTGTCTTGTATGGCGACAGCTATTCCGACGCCTATGGCCACTCCCTGCTGCTTGAAAAAAAGCGCGGCCTGACTTTTGTACACCCGTTCGACGACCCGGACGTGATTGCCGGCCAGGGCACCATCGCCATGGAGATCCTGATGCAGCTCCAGACCTTGGGCTCCAGCCGGCTGGACGCCGTGTTTGTCGCCATTGGCGGCGGCGGATTGATCTCAGGCGTGGCCAATTACATCAAGGCCGTGCGGCCAGAGATCAAGGTCATAGGCGTGCAGATGAACGACTCCGACGCCATGATGCAATCGGTCAGCGCCAGCAAGCGCGTGACGCTGAGCGACGTCGGCCTGTTCTCCGACGGCACAGCCGTCAAGCTGGTGGGTGAGGAAACCTACCGCATCAGCCGCGAGCTGGTTGACGAATTCATCAGTGTGGATACGGATGCCGTCTGCGCCGCCATCAAGGACGTGTTTGTCGACACGCGCAGCATCGTCGAACCGGCCGGTGCACTGGCCGTGGCCGCCATCAAGAAATATGTAGCGACGAACAAGACGCAGGGCGAAACCTATGCTGCCATTCTGTGCGGTGCCAACATGAACTTCGATCGCCTGCGTTTTGTCGCCGAGCGTGCCGAAGTCGGCGAAGAACGCGAAGCACTTTTTGCAGTCACCATCCCTGAAGAGCGCGGCAGCTTCAGGCGCTTTTGTGAGGTTATCGGCGACCTGCCCGGTGGCCCGCGCTCGGTGACTGAGTTCAACTACCGCATCAGCGATGACGCCAGGGCGCATGTGTTTGTGGGCCTGACGACCTCAGCCAAAGGCGAGAGCACCAAAATCGCAGCCAACTTCACGCGGCACGGGTTCAAGGCGCTTGACCTGACGCATGACGAACTTGCAAAAGAGCACATCCGCCACATGGTGGGCGGCCACAGCGCGCTCTCAAAGGATGAACGCCTACTGCGCTTCGTATTCCCCGAGCGTCCAGGCGCGCTGATGAAGTTTCTATCCAGCATGCAGCCAGGCTGGAACATCTCGCTCTTTCACTACCGCAACCAGGGCGCTGACTACGGCCGCATCCTGGTGGGCCTGCAGGTGCCCAGGGCCGACAACAAGGCCTTCAAGACCTTTCTCGACACCATGGGCTACCCCCATGTCGAGGAAACCGATAACCCGGTCTACCGCTTGTTCCTTCAAAGCTGAAACCGCCGGTCATGACTGCCCCAGGCGCCCCCCAGGATGCAGGTCTGCAAGACACATCAACGTGCCCGCGCTGCGGTGCAGGCCTGCGCTGCGGCATGGTGGCAAATGACAGCAAGTGCTGGTGCTTCGAGATGCCGCATGTCATCCCTGTGCCACCGACTTCCGGGAACGACGGCGCCCTGCAGGCCGGTTGCCTCTGCCCCGCATGCCTGCAAAAACTGATTGAGGAAAAAGCATGACTTTTGTACTCCCGGTCATAGACCCCATCACCGATGTCAGGCTTGAAGCCAAGCTGCGCCACAAGATAGACAACAAGACGAAGCCCGTGGGTTCACTGGGTCAGCTCGAAGACATCGCCTTGCAGCTTGGCCTGATACAGCGCAACGACGTGGTCAGCTTCAAGGACCCGCAGATGCTGGTGTTCGCAGGCGACCACGGCATCGCGGGCGATGGCGTATCGGCTTTTCCGCAGGAAGTCACGGTGCAGATGGTCGGCAACATGCTGGCAGGTGGTGCGGCCATCAA
This sequence comes from Pseudomonadota bacterium, assembly GCA_040388905.1. GTDB lineage: Bacteria > Pseudomonadota > Gammaproteobacteria > Burkholderiales > Burkholderiaceae_C > Polaromonas. Next base: position 95,538 of record JAZKAY010000009.1, on the reverse strand, counting down.
TGTGCTCGCACGGCAGCACGGCTTTCACCTGCAGGTGGTTGATGCCGGTGTTGCTGCCGACTTCGACGACCACCCGCAGCTCATCAAAAAGAAGGTTGCCCACGGCACCAAAAACTGCACCAAGGCCGCCGCGATGTCAGAGGGGGAACTGCACACAGCCCTGCAGGCCGGCGCAGACATCGTCAGGGGCTTGCCGGGCAACATCATTGCCTTCGGTGAAATGGGCATTGCCAACACATCTTCCGCAGCGCTGCTGCTGCACCGCCTGACCGACATCACGCTGAAAGACGCCACCGGTCGCGGCACCGGCCTGACGGACCCGCAATTGCTGCACAAACGCAAGGTCCTGATGCTCGCCGTGTTACGCCACCCTGATGCCGTTGACCCGCTGCAGGTCATGGCCGCGATGGGTGGTTTTGAGATTGCGATGATGACCGGCGCCATGCTGCAGGCGGCCAGCCAGCGCCGCGTGATCCTGGTCGACGGTTTTATTGCCGGCGCCGCCGCCCTGGTCGCCCAGGGGCTGGCACCGCAAGTGCTTCATTACATGGTGTTTTGCCACCGCTCTGCCGAGCGCGGCCACCGCCTGCTGCTGGAACATTTGAAGGCCAGGCCCTTGCTGGACCTTGACATGCGCCTGGGCGAAGGCACGGGCGCGCTGCTGGCCTGGCCGCTGGTGCAGTCCGCTGCCCGCCTGATGAACGAGATGGCGAGCTTTGCCTCTGCCGGCATCAGCAACAAGGACGGTTCAGCCAACTGATGCACCCATGAAACACGCATGAAAGCGATCAGCCAGTTTGCGCGCGAGTACCTGCTCGCCCTGCAGTTTTTCACCCGTATTCCCGTCACCGGCCGGCTCGCGGAATGGGTGGGCTACAGCCCCGAGATGCTGCGCGCCAGCACGGCGCACTTTCCCGGCATAGGCGTTCTTGTCGGCGTCATCGCTGCCGCAGCATTTGCCTTTTTTCAGATGCTGCTGCCCGACAGCGCTTTCTCGCCCCTGGTGGCCGCCGTCCTGTCGACCATCGTCACCGTGCTGGTCACCGGCGCTTTTCATGAAGACGGGCTGGCCGACGTGGCCGACGGGCTGGGCGGCAGCCCCAGCCGCGACCGGGCCCTGGAGATCATGAAAGACTCACGCATCGGTGCCTTTGGCGCAATGGCGCTGGTGCTGGCAATGCTGGCGAAAGTCGCCCTGCTGGCCATCCTCGGCTCCGTCGAGGGCGCGCCCACCAACTGGGAAGAAGCACCTTTTGGTGCCTGGTACATTTGCGCCGCCTTGCTGGCCGGGCATGTCGTGTCGCGCGGCCTGCCGCTGCTGCTGATTTACCTGCTGCCCCATGTCGGCGACACCGCCCTCTCCAAATCAAAACCCCTGGCCGACCAGATCAGTCCGGCCAGCCTGGTGCTGGCATCTGCCTGGTGCCTGGTGGTGCTGCTGGCCGTGTTCAGTGTGATGGACGCCAGCAACCTGCTGGTGGCCTGCAGCTTTGCGGTGCTGGCCCTTCTGTGGATGGGGCGCATGTTCAAACGCAGACTACAGGGCTTCACGGGCGACTGCCTGGGTGCAACGCAGCAGGTCTGCGAAATCGCCTTCTATTCCGGGTTGGCGATCAGTCTCTAATATGAGCCCCCACGTTCGCTCACTTCGTGTAGCTCTCTGCCCCCTCAAGGGGCTAATTTTCCTTGGGACGGCCCGGCGGAAAATTGCACGGCTAAACATTGCATTACAGCCATGACACTTTGGCTCGTCCGGCATGCGCAACCTTTGATTGATAAAGGCATCTGCTATGGACAGCTGGACATGCCGGCAGATGCGCAGGCCACGCAGGAAGCTGCGACCGCCCTCGCCAAAGTTCTCCCGAAGAGTATTTTTGCGGCCAGCTCACCCCTGCAGCGATGCCGCCAGCTTGCAGACGCGTTGACGGGCATCCAGCCCGAACTGGCGTTCAGCACTGACAGCCGCCTGCAGGAGATGAACTTCGGCAACTGGGAAAACCAGGCCTGGCACAGTATTCCCAGATCAGAAATGGATGACTGGACAACCGACTTCGGAAACTATGTGGTGGGACAGAACGGTGAAAGCGTCTCAACATTCATGAACCGTGTGGCCTCAGCGTTTGATAACTTGCCTCGTGATACCGATGCACTGTGGGTCACCCACGCAGGTGTGATTCGGGCAGCGCAACTGCTGGCTGAAGGCTTGCGCAAGATAGATCGTGCCGATCAATGGCCGACCCAGGCACCATCCTATGGACAATGGTGCACACTGGAACTGATATGAACACCCCCGATGCTTGCTCACTGCGTGTAGCAGCCTCCACCCCTAAAGGGGGCGCCGCCGGCGGCCTGGCGGAGCCAGTTCCGCGGCGACCGCTGGCACTGCACGACGCGGACGTGCTGAAGGCCATCAAACTGCACGCCTCAACCCTCTGACCACGACAAGGTAACCACATGGCAGCAAATCTGGATGGTCAACTCGTCGTCGCGATTTCCTCACGCGCGCTGTTTGATTTTGAAGAGGAAAACCGCATCTTTGAAAGCGGCCTCGCTGCACCGCCTGTGCCCGGTGCCAAAAAAGATGCGGCCTACATGAAGCTGCAACTCGACAGGCTGGACGTTCCGGCCAAACCTGGCGTGGCGTTCTCGCTGGTCAGGAAACTGCTGGCCTTCAATGAAGTCCCCGAACAACAGGGCGAACCCGCCGATGCAAGCCCATCCCGGCAGCGCGTTGAAGTCGTCATCCTGTCGCGCAACGACCCGGTCTCCGGCATGCGTGTCTTTCGCTCGGCGCAGCATTACGGCCTGAACATACAGCGCGGTACCTTCAACCGTGGCGAAGCACCCTGGCGCTACCTCAAGCCCCTGCATGCCAACCTGTTTTTGTCTGCCCATTTGAGTGACGTTCGCGATGCGTTGGCTGCCGGTGTGCCAGCTGCGCAGGTGTACCCGCATTCGGCACGCGCCAGTGATGCACACCCCAACGAAGTGCGCATTGCCTTTGACGGTGACGCCGTGCTGTTCTCCGACGAAGCCGAGCGCGTGTTCCAGACCGGTGGCCTTAATGCCTTCCAGCAGCATGAGCGCGACAAGGCCTCGCAACCCCTGCTCGCCGGGCCATTCAAGCCGCTGCTGGAAGCCCTGCACCGCCTGCAGCAGGCCGGCACATCGCACATGCGCATCCGCACGGCGCTGGTCACCGCACGCAGTGCGCCTGCGCATGAGCGCGCCATCCGCACGCTGATGGACTGGAACATCGAGGTCGATGAAGCCATGTTTCTGGGCGGCCTTGCAAAAGGTGAATTCCTGCGCGAGTTCGAGCCTGATTTTTTCTTTGACGACCAGACTGGCCATGTCAATGCGGCGGCCGAACATGTGCCCGCCGGCCATGTCGCCAGCGGCGTTTCAAACCAGCTTTCCTAACCAGAATTGGACTCACCGTGAACCAGCCAACACGCCCGGGGGGCCTGCGAGCCAGATTCAGTTCCTTCACCATCTTTGCAAAAAGGGTGTGGGCGCTTGCCGCACCGTACTTCAGGTCAGAAGACAAATGGAAGGCGCGCGGCCTGCTGCTGGCCATCGTGCTGCTCAACCTGGGCACGGTGTACATGGCTGTGCAGTTCAATGACTGGTACCGCGTGTTTTACGACGCACTCGAAAAGCGCGACCAGACCGTGTTCTGGCAGCAGATGGGCCGTTTCAGTTACCTGGCCTTCGCAGCCATCATCATCGCCGTCTACAAGTTCTACCTGACCCAGTTGCTGCAGGTGCGCTGGCGTTCATGGATGACGCGCGACTACCTGCGCCGCTGGCTGTCCAACCATGCCTTCTACAAAATGGAGCTGGCGCGCTATTCAGCCAAAACCGACGTGAATGCAAGCCCTGACAACCCTGACCAGCGCATCCAGGAAGACGTGCAGTCTTTCACCACCTCCACCATTTCACTGAGCATGGGCCTGCTCAACTCGGTCGTGACACTGGTCAGTTTTGTCGGCATCCTGTGGACGCTGTCGGGCTCTTTCGGGTTCACTCTGGGTGGCAACAGCTACACCATCCCCGGTTTTATGGTCTGGGCAGCCATCGCGTACTGCCTGGTCGGCAGCGTGCTCACGCACTACATAGGCCGCGCGCTCATCAGGCTCAACTTCATGCAGCAACGTTTTGAAGCCAACTTCCGGCACCACATGGTGCGTGTGCGTGAGTACAGCGAATCCATCGCACTCGATCGCGGCGAGACCGTCGAGCGCAGCCAGCTCGATGGCCAGTTTGGCACCGTGCTGGCCAACTACATACAGCTGATACGGGCCAACAAAAAGCTGATCTGGTTCCAGAGTTTTTTCGGTCAGGCCGCCGTGATCTTCCCCTTCATTGTGGCAGCGCCACGCTTTTTCAGCGGTGCCATCCAGCTGGGCCAGCTGATCCAGATTTCATCGGCCTTCGGCAAGGTGCAAGACTCGCTCAGCTGGTTTGTCGACAGCTACGACAGCCTGGCGAGCTGGCGCGCCACCACAGACCGCCTGACCAGTTTTGAAGACAGCATGGCGGCCATAGACCAGCAGGCCCGAACCCAGGTAGCGGTTGACGGCGTCGCCGGCAGCGCAGTCGCCCCCCTGGGCGCAGACAGTCTTTCAGCCGAAGGCCTGAGCATCCGCCTGCCATCCGGGCAGACCTTGCTGGGCGACCTCACAGTCACCGCCCGCGCCGGCGACAGCGTACTTTTCAAAGGCCCGTCCGGCAGCGGCAAGTCCACACTGTTCCGCGCCTTTGCCGGCATCTGGCCTTTTGCAAAAGGCAAAAGCCATTTGCCGCCAGATACCATGTTCATACCCCAGCGCCCCTACTTTCCCGACGGCTCCCTGCGTGATGCGCTGGCCTACCCACAGCCCGCCGCGCAGTACAGTGATGAGGCCCTCAAGCAGGTGTTGACCGATGCCCTGCTGCCGCAACTTGCAGGCCGACTGGACGACAGCGATGCATGGAGCCAGAAGCTCTCAGGCGGTGAACAGCAGAGGCTGGCCATCGCACGCGTACTGCTGAAAAAACCCCGCTGGATTTTTGCCGATGAAGCCACAGCCGCGCTTGACGAGCTTGCAGAGAAAACGCTGTATGAAAAACTGCAGGCGCATATTCATGCCGTGCATGGCGGCATGGTGTCGATTGCGCACCGGCCAAGCGTTGCCGCCTTCCACAACCGCCAATGGGAGCTTGTGGCCGAGCCGGAAGGTTCGCCCGCCCGCTACAGCCTGCATGAACGCGCGTTGTCGGCATGAGAGTTCAGATGCAGCCACCGATTGAACCCTTCCTGAAAAGTCACTGAATGCCAGAGGAACTACAGCAACCCGCCAGCACCGCACCGGTCGCGCCAGAAAAGCTCTCGGCCTGGGACCCCATCAAGGTTCCGGTCTTCCGCATGCTGTGGCTGACCTGGCTGACTGCCAACACCTGCATGTGGATGAACGACGTCGCCGCCGCCTGGCTGATGACGTCCATGACCACTTCGCCCATCTGGGTCGCACTGGTGCAGACCGCGTCCACACTGCCGGTGTTCATGCTCGGCCTGCCCAGCGGCGCGCTGGCAGACATCCTGGACCGCAGGCGCTACTTCATCATGACCCAGTTCTGGGTCGCTGTGGTCGCCGTGCTGCTGTGCATCGTGGTCATCTCAGGCGTGATGACGCCGGCCTTGCTGCTGGCCCTCACCTTTGCCAACGGCGTGGGTCTCGCGATGCGCTGGCCGGTGTTTGCAGCCATCGTGCCAGAGCTGGTCAAACGTGCGCACCTTCCTGCGGCACTTGCCCTCAACGGCGTGGCCATGAATGCCTCGCGCATCATCGGGCCGCTGCTGGCTGGTGCCATCATTGCCAGCGCCGGTACCGAGTATGTGTTTGTGCTGAACGCCGTGCTGTCGGTGATCTCCGGGCTGGTCATCATGCGCTGGCGGCGCGCCCACACGCCCAACCCCCTGGGCCGCGAGCGCCTCGTCAGTGCCATGCGTGTTGGCGTGCAGTTCGTCATGCAGTCCACCCGGCTGCGCGCAGTGCTGCTGCAGGTGTCGCTATTCTTCCTGCACTCCACCGCCCTGCTGGCGCTGCTGCCGCTGATCGCCCGCAACCTGCATGGCGGCGATGCCGGCACCTTCACGCTGCTGCTGGCTTCCATGGGTGTGGGTGCGATTGTGGCGGCGCTCAACCTCTCACGCATGCGGCAACTCATGCCGCGCGACACGCTGGTGCTGCGTTCAACCATGATCCAGTCGATGGTGACCGTCGTTGTTGCGTTTGCGCCCAACATTTACATCGCCGTGCCGGCCATGGTGCTGAACGGTGCCGCGTGGATTGTCTGCGCCAATTCACTGAGCGTATCTGCACAGCTGTCATTGCCCGACTGGGTGCGCGCACGCGGCATGTCCATCTACCAGATGGCCATCATGGGCGCCAGCGCAGCAGGTGCAGCCTTGTGGGGGCAGATATCGACCATGAGCACAGTGGCCATAGGCCTGACGGTTGCAGCCATCAGCGGCACCGTCACCATGCTCATAGCGCAGCAACGCCTGGGCGACCTCAGCATTGAAGAAGACCTGACGCCCTCACACGACTTCAAGGCACCCGAACATGCCGCGCCCGGTGTCGGCCAGGTGGTGGTCACGATTGAATACATCATCGATCCGATGCACAACGCCGAATTCCACGAGCTCATGCACGAAAGCAGGCGCAGCCGCCTGCGCCAGGGCGCCCTGCAGTGGGAACTGCTGCGCGACATCGGCAAACCCGGCCGATATGTGGAACAGATCACCGACGAGTCATGGACAGAACACCTGCGCCGCTTTGACCGCGTGACCGCCAGCGACGTGTCACTGCGGGAGCGCAAGCTGGCGTTCCACATCGGAGAAGAACCACCGGTCGTGACTCGCCACATTGTTGAGGACGTCTTGAGGCATCTTTAGCCTCAGTTTGCCAGACCGCAGGCGCAGCGCCCCTTCGGGGGGGCAGAGCGCTACACGGAGTGAGCGAACGTGGGGGCGAACATATAGCGCTCAAAGCCGCGCGCACGCAACTCACACGCCGGGCATGTCCCGCAGCCATAGCCCCAGGCATGGCGATGAATACGGTCACCGAGGTAGCAGGTATGCGTGTGCTCCACGATCAGGTCAACCAGCGGCTGCCCGCCCAGCGCATGCGCCATGGCCCAGGTGTCGGCCTTGTCTATCCACATCAGCGGCGTATCAATCAAAAAGCGTTTATCCATGCCCAGAGACAGTGCCAGTTGCATGGCCTTCATGGTGTCGTCACGGCAGTCGGGGTAACCTGAAAAATCGGTTTCGCAGACGCCGGTGACCAGCACCTGCAGGTCACGCCGGTAAGCCAGCGCGGCCGCCAGCGTGAGAAACAACAGGTTGCGGCCAGGCACAAAGGTGTTGGGCAGGCCCGAGCTTTCCATCTTGAAGGCCACGTCACGCGTGAGCGACGTGTCGCTCACCTGTCCCAGCACCGCCAGATCAAGCATGTGGTCTTCGCCCAGCTTGTGCGCCCAGTGAGGGAACTGCGCCTTGATCTCGCGCAGCACATTGAGCCGCGCCTCCAGCTCAACGATGTGCCGCTGGCCGTAATCAAAGGCCACGGTCTCGACACGTTCGTACTTCGAGAGAGCCTGTGCAAGGCAGGTGGTCGAGTCCTGGCCGCCGGAGAATAAAACGAGTGCCGATGTATGCATACGCCGATTTTCGCCCAAGTGAGCAAACCCACCGCCGGGGCCGCGTCCTACGGCAGCTTCCGCTGCGAAAGCTGGAAATCTTCAGGCTCGCAATTCAAACTTCCACAGAGCTGAACACGTCTCCCAAAGAAAAATGGATTTCATCAACCTTCTGCAATGGCCAGCCATGGTCGTCACCATCGCCGCCTCATGGCTTGTGGGCTCCAACAACAAGGCTTACCGGAACTGGGGGTTCTGGTTTTTTATGGCCAGCAATGTTCTCTGGGTAATTTGGGGTGTTTATTCGCACGCCCCTGCACTGGTGGTCCTGCAACTGGGGCTGGCCATCATGAACATACGCGGTGTACTGAAAACCGAAAACAAAACCTGACCGGATTCTGACCAAACACGGTAAATCACACCTTGCTTTAGTAACGGCAAAGCCAGCCGACGCATGCAAACGAAGAAAACCTACAGACAGTTTGCATGCCAAAAAACATAGTGACTGGGCCATATTCCGTATTTAACAAACAGCGACGTCGACCGGCGCTGACAAGGAAGCTCACATGTCCCACGACTCGGCCCGGCGCGGATTTCTACGCAAATCCATCGTCATCGTGCCCGCTGCAGCCTTTGCAGCGACAGGCTGCACAAAAGAAGTCACCACCACCGTCATTCCACCCGGGCCCTCCAGCCCAACCACAGGCCCCAACTCCGGCGCCGCTTACAACCCCGCATTTTTCAACCCCGGCGAATGGGCCTTCATCAAGGCTGCAGTTGCCCGCCTTATCCCTTCGGACGACACAGGCCCGGGCGCCATTGAAGCGGGCGTGCCTGAATTCATAGACCGCCAGATGGATGCAGCCTTCGGCCACGCCGCCACCTGGTACATGCAGGGCCCGTTTGTCGAATCACCGCCCGAGTTCGGCTACCAGGGCAAGCTGCCGCCGCGTGATGTGTACCGGGCAGGCATCGCTGCCTGCGACACGTATTGCAAAAACACCTTCAGCGGCAAGACCTTCACGCAACTTGATGCCGCGCAGCAGGACCAGGCCCTCAAGGCCATGGAGTCGGGCGAAGCGAAGTTCGACACCCTCTCATCAAAAACCTTCTTCGGATTTTTGCTGCAAAACACCAGGGAGGGTTACCTCAGCGACCCGATGCACGGCGGCAACAAGGATGCCGGTGCCTGGAAGATGATTGGCTTTCCCGGTGCGCGTGCCGACTTCACTGACTGGGTCGGCCGGCCAGGCGTCCAGTACCCGCTGCCCCCCGTCAGCATTAACGGCCCACAGGGCTAAGGCGGCGTTATGGCAACGATTAAAAAACCATCTGTAGATGCCGTGCTGGTCGGCTTTGGCTGGACAGGCGCCATCATGGGCATGGAACTCACCGCCGCCGGCCTCAAGGTGCTGGCACTGGAGCGTGGCGAGAACCGTGACACCAACCCCGACTTCGCCTACCCGCGAATCACCGACGAGCTGTCTTACGGCGTACGCGGCAAGCTGTTCCAGAACCTCGCCAAAGAGACGGTGACCATACGCCACACCACTGCCGATGTAGCAGTGCCTTACCGTCAGCTGGGTTCCTTCCTGCCCGGCGACGGCGTGGGCGGTGCCGGTGTGCACTGGAACGGCCAGCAATGGCGCGCCCTGCCCGATGACCTGCGCATCAAGAGCCGGGTGATGGAGCGTTACGGCAAAAAATTCATTCCTGAAGGCATGCAGATCCAGGACTGGGGCGTGAGCTACGACGAGCTTGAGCCGCACTTCAACCACTTTGAAAAGGTCTGCGGCATCTCCGGCAAGGCGGGCAACCTGCGCGGGCAGATACAGGCAGGTGGCAACCCGTTTGAAGGCCCGCGCTCAGAAGAATTTCCGCTGCCGCCACTGGCCTCGACCAACAGCGCGCTGCTGTTCGACAAGGCCGCGCGCAGCCTGGGCTACCACCCGTTTCCGCAGGCGGCAGCGAATGCATCGCGTGCCTATACCAACCCGCACGGTGCGCAACTCGGGCCGTGTAACTTCTGCGGTTTTTGCGAACGTTTTGGCTGCTACATGTATTCCAAGGCATCCCCGCAAACCACGCTGCTGCCGACCTTGATGTCGCGGCCCAACTTCGAGCTGCGCACGCGCTCGCATGTGCTGCGCGTGAACATGTCGGCTGACGGCAAGAAGGCCACTGGTGTGACCTATATCGACGCGGCGGGCAACGAGGTCGAGCAGCCGGCAGACCTGGTGGTGCTGTGCGCCTACCAGTTCCACAACGTGCGGCTCATGATGCTGTCGAAAATAGGCAAACAATACGACCCGGCCACCGGCCAGGGCGTGGTGGGCCGCAACTACGCCTACCAGATGACCGGTGGCGTCTCGATGTTCTTCAATTCCGACCAGCCCATGAACCCGTTTGCCGGCGCAGGCGCAGGCGGTACCGTGATTGACGACTTCGACGGCGACAACTTCGACCACGGCCCGCTCGGCTTTGTGGGTGGCGGCTCCATCGCATGCACCGTGACAGGCGGCCGGCCCATACAGCAGATGAGCGTGCCGCCCGGCACACCGGCCTGGGGCGCGGGCTGGAAAAAAGCCATCAAGGACAACTACCGCTATGCCATCAGCATCGGCAGCCAGGGCTCGGTCATGTCCTACCGCGACAACTACCTTGACCTGGACCCGACCTACAAGGATGTCTACGGCCAGCCGCTGCTGCGCATGACCTTCGACTGGAAGGCCAACGACATCAACATGACTCAGTTCCTCAAGGGCAAGATGGAAGGCATCGCCCAGGCCATGGGGCCGCGCCAGATGGCGGCCGGCTTCAAGAAGATGGGCGACCACTACGACACGCGCGCCTACCAGTCCACCCACAACACAGGCGGCGCGCCCATGGGTACAGACCCCTCGACCAGCGCCGTCAACCGCTACCTGCAGGTCTGGGATGTACCCAATGTCTTCGTGATGGGCGCCAGCGCCTTTCCGCAGAACTTCGGCTACAACCCGACCGGCATCGTCGGTGCGCTGGCTTACTGGTCGGCCAGACACATACGCGAGCGCTACCTCAAAAGCCCGGGAGCACTGGCATGAAGGCACACCGCATCGAAAACCTCAAGACGGCAACCCTCGCCGTGCTGACCGTCACGGCTTTGCTGATCAGCATCGCCGTGCCGCTGATCAGCTCTGCGCAGGACCGCCCCGCAGCGCCTGCTTCGGCAGCCAGCCCCAAACCGGCGGACAAGAACGCGGCCCTGCCGCCCACGCCGCGTGATGCGCTGCTGGTGCGCGGCGAATACCTTGCCCGCGCGGGCGACTGCATCAGCTGCCACACACGCCCGCAAGGTGCGCCCTTTGCCGGCGGGCTGGCAATGAACACGCCCTTCGGCGCCATCGTCTCGACCAACATCACGCCGGATACAGAACAGGGCATAGGCCAGTACACCCAGGAAGACTTCAACCGCGCGCTGCGCGAAGGCAAGGCAAAGGACGGCCACCACCTCTACCCCGCCATGCCGTACACCAACTTCGCGCGGCTGACCGATGAAGATTTGGGTGCGCTGTATGCCTATTTCATGAAAGGCGTGCCCGCAGCAAAGCAGGACAACGCCAAAACCGATTTGCCCTGGCCCTTCAGCATGCGCTGGCTGATGGCTGGGTGGAACAAGATTTACCTGAAGGGCAAAACATACGAGCCCGAAGCTGCGCAAACGGCCGAGTGGAACCGCGGCGCCTACCTGGTGCAGGGCCTGGGCCACTGCGGCGCCTGCCACACGCCGCGCAGCGTGCTGGGTGGCGAAAAAGCAGCCACGCATGACAAGGGCGACCTGTTTCTGTCAGGCGCCATCATCGACGGCTGGTATGCACAGCCCCTGCGCAACAGCGAAGAGCCCGGCCTGCAAACATGGTCAAAACAGGAAATTGTTGAATACCTCAAGACCGGCCGCACCAACCGCACCGCCGCTTTCGGCGCGATGACCGAAGTCATCACCAACAGCACACAACACCTGTCGCGTGAAGACCTGGGCGCCATCGCCACCTACCTCAAGTCACTCGGCGACAACCCCGGTGCGACAACAGCTATTGCTACCAACCCCAACGACATCACCTCGGCAGCCCTGCGCCAGGGCACGGTCACGCAACGCGGCGCCATGGTCTACCTGAACAACTGCAACGCCTGCCACCGCTCCGACGGCCAGGGCGCGCAGCGCACCTTCCCCACGCTGGCCATGAGCAGCACGGTCGCCGCCAAAGACCCGACCTCATTGATCCGCATCGTGCTGCAAGGCTCGGCCATGCCGCACACCCAGGAAGCGCCCTCACAACTCGCCATGCCCGGCTTCGGCTGGCGCCTGACCGACGACAACGTGGCAGATGTGGTGAGTTTTATCCGCAGCAGCTGGGGCAACAAGGCGGAAGCGGTGTCTGCCAGCCAGGTGGGCAAGGTGCGCGGCGAGGTGGCCAACGCGGAGAAGGCAGCGAAAGTCAGTGCCAGGCCCTGACAGCCGTACAAAGGCAAAAGTTAATATGGAAGTTAACAATGTTAAGTTCCATATAAACATTTGAAGTTCCGGGAGCTATCAGTCGCTCAAAACGGCCTCGAAAGTACTTTTTGAGGCGGTTTTTGGCCATTTTTGACTGCCAAATCGGGCTGCAGACCAATAGATACGAGCGTGAGCAGCTATTAATACCATAGCAATCACAGGCAGCTAACGAGCCATCAGCCGACTTGACCGCAGCCGCGTGACCGTGAAAATGCGTTCATGCCCCCTCACATCAGCCTCATAGGTGCGCCCACAGACGCAGGCGCGAGCACCCGCGGCGCCGGCATGGGGCCAGACGCGCTGCGCGTGGCGGGCCTGGTCGAGGCGCTGCGCGCCAGCAAGCTGGCTGTCACCGACCTCGGCAACCTCGCCGGCCCGCCCAACCCGTGGGCGCAACCCGTCGACGGTGTACGCCACCTGGATGAAGTCGTGGCCTGGAACCGCGCCGTGTTTGACGCCGTCGGCAGCGCGCTCGGCGCAGGCCAGACGCCGCTGCTCATGGGCGGCGACCACTGCCTGGCGATTGGCTCCATCAGCGCTGTCGCACGCCACTGCCGCCAGCAGGGCAAGCAGCTGCGCGTAATCTGGCTGGACGCCCACACCGACGTCAACACAGAGAACACCAGCCCCAGCGGCAACCTGCACGGCATGCCCGTCGCCTGCCTGCTCGGCCACGGCCCCGCAGCCCTCACAGGTTGGAGCGGCCAGCCGGCAGCGCTCGCACCGGGCGACATTGCCTTTATCGGCATCCGCAGCGTAGACGCTGATGAAAAGCAGGCCATCAAACAACTCGGCCTGCAGGTCTACGACATGCGCCACCTCGACGAGCACGGCATGCGCAACACCATGACCGAAGCCCTGCAAGGCGTCGACGAGAACACCCATTTGCACGTCAGCTTCGACCTCGATTGCCTTGACCCGCTCGAAGCGCCCGGCACAGGCACAGGCGTGCGCGGCGGCCCCACCTACCGCGAGATGCAGCTCTGCATGGAAATGATTGCCGACACCGGGCGGCTGGCGTCGCTTGATGTGGTCGAGATCAATCCGGCACTCGACGTGCGCAACCGCACGGCTGAACTGGCCGTGGAGTTTGTGCTGAGCCTGTTCGGCGCATCCACGCTGGTACGCTAAAAAAGCCCGATAAGCCAGCCCATCAGCTTGCGCGAACATTAGCGCAGGCTCACCAAAAATTTCATCATCGAAACGCGCTTGCTTCGCAAGCGAAACCACGCGCACGCCAATCGCGCAAATAACCGTTTGCACACGATGAATTGCAAACTGTTGCAAATTTCAGCACCTCTGCAGCCGTGAATTGATCAATGCGCCAACTAAACTTCGCGGCATTTTTCATTTCTGTTTCATTCTTTTTCGAGGCTGCATTTGACTCACCCACACACCCCGGGCCCCTTGCTGAACCGCAAGGCTTTTTTACTGACAGGCCTGTTGGGTGCGATTGCAGCCACCGCACCAAGGCGCGCCAGCGCAGTTGAGCGCGTGCGCTACGCACTGCCCGCGCCGGCTTTTCTGCCGGCCTTCACGCCCATCAACGTGGCGGTCATCAAGGGCTACTACGCGCAGGAGAACCTGGACGTTGAATTCCAGACCGTGGCGGGCGGCACCGAGGTCGCCAAGCGCGTGGCAGCTGGAGAGTTCGACCTGGGAGGCGGCACCGGCGACACACCCATCCTGGTCAGGCCGCGCGGCATGGCGGTCAAGACGATTGCGGTGCTGGGCGGCAAGTCGGTCACGCAGATCATGACGCGGCGCGACAGCAATATCTATTCGCCCGAACAGTTTCGCGGCAAGACCATCACCGTGGTCTCGAACACCGACACGACCTACTTCACCCTGCTCGGGTTTCTGGCGTCCATCGGCGTGAAGCCCGATGAAGTCAAGATCGTGCCCGCCGGGCCGACCGGCGTTTACCAGATGCTGATCGACGGCAAGGCCGATGCCATGGCAGGTGTGCCCGACTGGGTGGTGCCGGTGCAGCGCAGCGGCGTGAAGACAGTGGTCTTCCGCTCTGACGAGTTCTTCCCCAGCATGGCGCAAGCCATGGTCAGCTCAGACCAGACCATCGCCGCCAAACCGCAAATCCTGCGCGCCTTCGTACGCGCCACCCTGCGCGGCCTGGCCGACACCATCGCGGCACCCGATGCAGCCGCAGCCGCCATCACGGGCAAGTTTCCCCAGCACAAGGGCAAGGAAGAACTGGTGCGCGACATCGTGCGTTACTACGCCTCATTCGTCTACCCCGGCCAGCGCACGCCAGGCGAGATCAACAGCTTTCGCCTGCAGAAGGTGCAGACGTTTTATCGTGAGCGGAATATTGTCGAGAAAGAGACGCCGCTGAAGGATTTGTTTACTGACCAGTTTTTGACGGGTTGAGGCGGCTGGCAATAAGGTTCAGGGGGCACGCGCCAACAGCACCGTCCTGAACCCCAAATGACTGGCCCCCAGATCATCATCCTGCGGTTGCCGCGCACCGGCACGGTAGCGCATGCAGTAATCGGGTGAGCACAGGTAAGACCCACCCTTGATCACACGCTGCGCAGCATCGGAAGCAAGACGCGGCGCCTGATCAGGTTTGCCATCCGGGTCACCATGAAAAGGCCGCCAGGCATCCGTCGTGAACTCCCAGACATTGCCGATCATGTCGAACAGGCCATACGCATTGGCGGCGTAGCAACCGACCGGGGCCAGGCCTGTGAAACCGTCTTCTGCTGAATTGACCATTGGGAAGATGCCTTGCCAGCTGTTGGCGTCCTTGGGCTGGGCGTGGTCTTTGCTGGCCTGGGGCTGGCCTGCGCGGGCTGCCCATTCCCACTGTGCTTCTGATGGCAGGCTGCGGCCTTTCCATTTGGCGTAGGCTTTTGCGTCTGCGTAGCTCACTGCCACAACGGGGAATGACTCACGGCCTTCGATGCTGGTGGCGGGGCCGCCGGGGTGGCGCCAGTCTGCGCCGGGCACATAGCGCCACCACTGCATGGCGCTGCCCTGGTTGTTGACGTTGGTGGGCACGACGAACACCACTGCGCCGGGCAGGCGCATCTCGGGTGGCAGGGCGGCCTGCAGTTTGGGGTCGGGGCCTCGCTCTGCGTCGGTGACATAACCAGTGGCTCTGACGAAGGCTGCGAACTCTGCGTTGGTGACTTCGGTTCTGTCCATCCAGAAGCCTGCCACCTTGACCTTCCTGATCGGTGATTCTTCGGGGTAGACGGTGTCGCCCATCTCGTAACTGCCGCCGGGCACCCAGATCATGCCGGCGTGTTTGGCGTCCGCCGGCTGTGCGGGCAAGGTGCACTTTGTGACTTCAGGAGCGCGCTTGCTCGCCATTTTTACCGGCACAGCTTCAGGTGCGGGCTTTCTCGTCAACACCACACCCGCCGCCACGCACCCGGTGATGAGGGCCAGGGATATCAGTAGTGTCTTGTTGCGCGCTACGGCCATGAAGTTTGATGACCCTAGTTGTACCAGTAGGTGTATTCGTCGTCAGGCGTCTGCTTCTGGTCAAGCGTCTTGTCGATGGAGACGGGCAGCTCTATGAACGATGGCCACAGCGGCGGCGGCATGTTGGCGTGGTGGGCCTGCAGCACGCTTTTCAGCTCGGCCACCTTGTCTGCCTGCGTGTCGGCAAGATTGATCTTTTCGGTCGGGTCTGACGTCAGGTTGAAGAGCCAGTCCTTCTTCGGTTTTTCAGACACGATGAGCTTCCAGCCGCCCTGCTGCACGGTGCGGTAAGGCCCGTCGCGCCAGAAAAGTGCACGGCCCGGTTGCTGCGCTGCAGCTTTTCCGAGAAAGGGCATGAGGTTGACGCCATCGGTCACGCGGTCAGTCGGCAGGCTGCCACCCGCCGCAGCAACAACCGTAGGCAGGATGTCGATATTGGAGACGGGTTGTTTGTAGCGCGAGCCCGCCGGGATGCGCCCCGGCCACATGGCCATGTAAGGCACGCGCACACCGCCTTCAAACTGTGTGAGCTTCCAGCCGCGATAAGGCTGGTTCACTTCAGGAATGCCGATGTAACCAGGCGCGCCGTTGTCGCTGGTGAAGATGACGATGGTGTTGCCGTCCAGGCCTTCGTCTTTCAGGGTTTGCAGCAGGCGGCCAACGCTGCGGTCCACGGCCCTGATCATGGCACCGTAGACGCGGCGCCTGTGGTTGGTAATGTTGGGCAGCGCATCGTAGTCAGCCTTGCTGGCCTGCAGTGGTGTGTGCACACCCCAGTGCGCCAGGTACAGGAAGAAGGGCTGGTTTTTGTTGCGCTTGATGGCGGTGACGGCCTGGTCGGTGAAGTAGTCGGTCAGGTACTTGTTGGGTTCAAACCACTTGCCGTTGTTGTAGCTGACGCCAAAGCGCATATTGGGCCAGAGAAAATTGTCGACAGGGTCGAAGGACTGCTTTGCATTGACGACATTGGGTGAGTTCTCGGGCAAATAGAGGCCGCTCTCCATGAACAGGCTTTCATCAAAGCCCTGGTTGTTGGGCCGCATCTCTGCCGTGCTGCCGAGGTGCCACTTGCCGATGTGGATGTTGTGGTATCCGCGCGCCTTCAGCAACTCGGCCACCGTCTGCTCTGATGGCGGCATGCCCAGGTCGTTGAAAGGCTTTGCCTCACCGGCCTTTTTCTGGTCAATGATGACGGGGTGAAGTCCGCGGGTTTCGGCATACATGGGGCCTGCAACCCGCGCCATGGCGCCTGGCGTGGGCGTGAACTCCACACCAAAACGCCAGGGGTAACGCCCGGTCATGAGTGCGGCACGCGAGACGGTGCAGATGGCTGCGCCTGCATAGCCATTGTCAAAGCGCACACCATCACGGGCGATGGCGTCGATGTTGGGGGTTGGCACACCCTCTTTGGCGTACCCGCCGCCGTAAGTGGTGACGTCGTTAAAGCCCATGTCGTCAGCCAGGATGACGATGACATTGGGCGGGCGTTGCGCCGGTGGCTGTACCGCCGTGGTCGGCCCGGCTACCCAGGGCACTTCCCTATTGGGCTCACGCGGGTGCAGGATGTCTGTGTACCAGCCCAGTGAGTATTGCAGGATGAGCAGGCGATTGGCATAAACCAGGCCGCCCAGCGCCGCGATGAGCACTGCAGCGGTGATCAGGGTGCTACGCAGCTTCATGCGGCGGCCAGACTCTGGGCCATGGGCTGGCCACCCGCAGCGCGCAACATCTTCTGCGCGGTCTCGACGCCTGCGTTCTGGTTCTGCCCGGTGACCAGCCTGCCATCCACCACCGTGAGGTTGGCAAAAGGCTCAAGCACCTTGCTGGCACTTTCAAACACCGCACCGGCAGCACGCAATTCGCGCTCGGGGTGCTGGGGCGTCATGGTGATGCCCAGCTGTTTGACCTGGCGGTTAGTCACGGCGGTAAGGCGTTTGCCCTTGACCAGGGGCTGGCCGTTGGCGTCCTTGGCCAGCAGCAAGCCCAGCGGGCCGTGGCACACGCCGCCTATGACCTTGCCTGCCGCCCAGGCGTGCGTGATCTGCTCGCCCAGAACCGCAGAGGTACCCAGGTCATACGCAGCACCCCAGCCACCGGCCATAAAAATGATGTCGTACTGCGTGAAGTCGAGCGCCTCAATGCGCAGCGAGTTTTTGACCTTGGCCTGGAAGACAGGGTCTTTCAGGTAGCGTTTGTCAGACGGTGCGGCAAGAAACCAGCGAAAGGAGTCTGGCTCAATCGGGATCGCGCCGCCGCGAATGCTGGCCACATCGACCGACATGCCGGCATCCAGGAACTCGTAATATGGCGCGGTCATTTCAGAGCCAAAAACACCCGTGGCCTTGCCGCTTGCGCCCAGCGTGGAATGGCTGGTGGTCACCACCAGTGCCCTGCCGCCCCTGAGCGCGTACGAAGGGCCGCGATACGCAGGGTGCAGCCCCAATGCGGTGAGTGTGGCTGGCAGGCCCAGCCACAAAAAGAGGGCCAGTGCGGCGGCAATGACAAAGGCGATCAGCATGGTGTGTCCATTCAGAAAATAGGGGGTCAGGCGCGCTGCTTGACGGGCTTGTGGATGTTGGGCCGGTGTGCAGGGGGCCGGCTTTTTGCAGGTTTTCCTTCAGGGGCTGCAGCGGGCGCCTGCTGTTCAATCAGGTAATTTGAGATCAGCGAGGTCAGGTAAACATTCAACTGGGGCGGATTGCCGGGGCGGCTCAGCGCCTGGTTACCGCCCACAATCGCGAGGTAAAAAAGCGCTGCCAGCTCGGATGACTTTTTGGCGTCATGCGTGAGCCGCATGAACTTCTCCTGGAACAGACCCATGCGTGCCTGGTCGATGCCGGCCAGCATCCTGGCCACATCGGGGTCTCGCCTGCCCTGGCCGCGCAGGGCCAGTTCAAAGCGCATGTTTTCGAGGTCCTTTCCGGCGTGGGCCAGCCCGGCCTTGAGCAGGTGGGCCAGGTCATCACGCGGGTCGGTGAAGGATGCGGTTTCCGCGCGCAGTTGCTGCTCCAGCGCCATCTCGCGCTCGCACCAGCGCGACAGCAAGGCGCTGATGAGTTCGGCATGGTCAGTGAAATGCCAGTAGAAACTGCCGCGCGTCACGCCCAGCGCATCGGCAATCATGAGCACGCGTGCCTTGTCAAAACCGCCTTCGACGACTGCATTGAAGGCGGCGTCCAGCCAGTCGTCACGCGACAGCCGCGACGCCTCTGGAAGTTTGCCTGTTTTTACCTTTGTCGCCATGAAGTTCCTGTTGGGGCCTTGCTGCCGCCCATGCGACAACGTCAGTGTCAAATTAAACCATACACATGTGTATTGTGATGGTATATTTGATTTTCCATACACAAGTGTATTGAGTCAACCAAGCCAGTAGAAAAACAGGGGACAAGGCCGCAGGCCAGTCGCAGCCGCTCATGAGACAAGCCATTTCGCTGATCATCAAACTGGCCTTGCTGGCCCTCTATGCTGGCGCGCTTGCCGGCCTGGCGGGGCTGCTGGCACCGGGCCTTGCCGCACGCCTGCAGAACATCGCGCTCATCATCCTGGCGATACATGTGATCGAGCTGGTGGTGATGTTCAAACACGTCAGGCATTACCGGGGGCCGCTTGCCGTGAGCATGCTGCTGACGCTGCTGTTTGGGCTGCTTCACTGGAAGCCGCTGGCCGACGAACACAAGACGGCCATGGCCACGAAGGACCAGCCCTCGCCATGAACGCCCGCCCCATGCTCATGGGCCTCTTCGGCTTCATGCTGGCCTTGTCGTCAGCCGCAACGGCGGCAGACAAATCGCGGCCCAACATCGTGCTGCTGCTGGCTGACGACTGGGGCTTTAGCGACGTGGGTGCTTTTGGCGGCGAGATAGCCACGCCCAACATCGATGCGCTGGCGCAGCGCGGCACGCGCTTTTCAAACTTTCATGCCAGCGCCTCCTGCTCACCCACGCGCGCCATGCTGCTGACCGGGGTGGACAACCACCGCAACGGCGTCGGCAACATGCGCGAGACGGTGCCGCGCGCCCATGTGGGCAAGCCGGGCTATGAGACCGTGCTCAACAAACGTGTGGTGACCGTAGCCAGCCTGCTGCGAGACGGCGGCTACCGCACCTACGTAGCAGGCAAATGGCATGTGGGCAAGGAGGATTTCAACCTGCCGCCCGCGCGTGGTTTTGACCGGTCCATCATCCAGGCAGACAGCGGCTCTGACAACTGGGAAACCGGCAAGCGCTACCTGGACCTCTCTGACAAGGTCAACTGGTTTGAGGATGGCAAGGATGCCGTGATGCCGGCCGACTATTACTCCTCGCAGTACTTTGTGGACAAAACGATTGAGTACCTGGATTCAGGCTCTAAAACCGGCAAGCCGTTTTTTGCCTACGTGGCCTTCCAGGCCAACCACATACCGGTGCAGGCGCCCAAAGAATTCATCGCCAAATACAAGGGGCGCTACGACAAGGGCTGGGCCGTGCTGCGCCAGGAACGCCGCGACAGGGCGATAGCGCTGGGCCTGATGCCCAAAGACACGCCGATGGCTGCGATGCACACCACACTCGACTGGAATGCATTGAGCGACACCGACAAAAAATACCAGGCCCGGCGCATGGAGGTCTATGCCGCCATGGCCGATGCGATGGACAACCAGGTGGGCCGGCTTGTCGCGCACCTGAAGAAAACCGGCGAGTACGACAACACGGTGTTTGTGTTCCTGTCTGACAACGGACCTGAAGCATCAGACCCGTATGCGCTTTTAAGCGGCCGCTTGTGGCTGGGCTGGCAGTACAACAAGGGCATTGACCAGCTGGGTGAAAAGGGGGCGTACAGCATCATCGGGCCGAGCTGGGCCAGCGCTGCGGCGTCGCCGCTCAGCACCTACAAGTTTTATTCAGGCGAAGGTGGCATACGCGTGCCGCTCATCATTGCCGGTGCCGCGGGCGCGCAAACGAATCATGTCTTCAACGGGTTCACACATATCAATGACATCGCACCCACGCTGCTCGAACTGGCGCAACTGCCTGGGCCTGCCGCCAGCTACAGGGGCCAGCCCATTGAACCCATGACAGGTGCAAGCCTCATGCCCGCCCTGAAAGGCCAGGCGCAGCGCGTGCATGCAGCAGACAAGGCGATTGGTTATGAGCTGGCGGGCAATGAAGCCGTCTTCAAGGGCGACTACAAACTCATCAAGAACATACCGCCGGTCGGCGACGGCCTGTGGCATCTGTATGACATTCGCAACGACCCGGGTGAAACGAAAGACCTGCAGGCCAGTTTGCCGGATGTGTTTGCCGCAATGAAGGCGGACTACGCCGCTTACGCCCAGGCCAACGGCGTGCTTCCCATGCCTGAGGGCTACGACCCCATCTTCCAGGTGCAGACAAATGCACTGATCAATGTTTATGTGCCCCGCTTTTTGCGCACTGGTTTGCCCATACTGGCCGCGCTGGCCTTGTTGGCGACCGCTTTCTTCATTGTGCGCAGGCGGCGCAGCATCCAAAACGCAGCAACAGGCCAAGCATGAGCATTGAACACGTAGACATACTGATCGTGGGCGCGGGCCTGTCGGGCATAGGCGCTGCAGCGCACATCAAAAAGAACTGCCCGGGCCGCAGCTTTGCGGTTCTTGAAGGGCGCGACACGCTGGGCGGCACCTGGGACCTGTTTCGCTATCCGGGCATACGCTCGGACTCCGACATGTACACGCTGGGTTACGCCTTCAGGCCGTGGACGGAAAAAAAATCCATCGCCGAGGGCGACACCATACTCAAATATATTGCTGACACCTCGCGTGACCACGGCATCGACAGCCACATTCGCTACGGGCATCGCGTGACGCGCGCTGACTGGTCATCGGCCGACACAAGGTGGAACGTAGAGCTTGAAAAAGGCCCGCAGCGTGAGCGCGTGCAGCTGAGCTGCAACTTCCTCTACATCTGCACCGGTTACTACAACTACGAGCAGGGCTACACGCCAGCCTTTGCAGGCGCAGAACGTTTTGCGGGCCGCATCGTGCACCCGCAGCAATGGACAGACGATATTGAACACGCCGGCAAGCGTGTGGTCGTTATCGGCAGCGGGGCGACCGCCGTCACCCTGGTGCCCACCATGGCCGCCACGGCTGCCCATGTCACCATGCTGCAGCGTTCACCCACCTATGTGGTGTCGCGCCCGTCTGAAGACAGGCTTGCGGACTGGTTCCGGCGGCACCTGCCATCAGGCCTGGCTTACGGCCTGACACGCTGGAAGAACGTGCTGCTGGGCATGTTTTTTTACCGGCTGTCGAAGCGCCGGCCTGAGCGCATCAAAAAACTGATCATTGACGGCGTCAAAAAATCAGTAGGCCCGGATTGCGACGTAGACAAACACTTCACACCCAGCTACAAACCCTGGGACCAGCGTGTCTGCCTGGTGCCGGATGCCGACTTGTTCAAGGCGATACGCAAGGGCAAGGCCTCTGTGGTGACCGACCACATCGACACCTTCACCGAGACAGGCATACGGCTTAAATCAGGGCAGGAGCTTGAGGCAGACTTGATCGTCACGGCCACAGGGCTGGACCTGCTGGCTTTGGGCGGCATGGAACTGCTGGTCGATGGCAAAGACGTGGTCATGAAAAAAACCATGAGCTACAAGGGCATGATGCTGGCCGGTGTGCCCAACCTGGTCTATGTGACGGGCTACACCACTGCATCGTGGACGTTGAAAGCTGACCTGGTAGCCGACTACGCCTGCCGGTTGCTGAACACCATGGCGCGCAAAGGCTGGCGGCAATGCACGCCCACGCTGAACGATGTACGCGTGAAGGAAGAAAGCTGGATCGACTTCACGTCCGGCTACATACAGCGCTCTATTGACAAGTTCCCGACGCAGGGCAACCGCAAGCCCTGGCGGCTGCACCAGAACTACGCGCTGGACCTGCTCACCCTGCGCTACGGGTCTGTGGAAGACGGCACCATGGTTTTTTCAAAAGGGAGCGCAGCATGAAGAAGGCTGTCATCGTATTTGCGGGGCTGCTCGTCATCATCATCGGTCTGTACCTCGTCAGAAGCACGCTCAGCATGATGGTCGCCAAAAATGTGGCTGCGCAGCGCCTGGCCACAGACGCCCTGAACGATTTGCCCGACGGCCTTCATGTGGGCCTGTGCGGCGCGGGCTCGCCCTTCCCCGATGAAAAACGCACGGGACCCTGCACGCTGGTGGTGGCTGGCAAACGTCTCTTTGTGGTTGACTCGGGCAGTGGCAGCGTGCGCAACATCGGCAAGATGGGCTTTCAGCACGGGCGCATCAACGCGATATTCCTCACACACTTTCACTCAGACCACATTGACGGCCTGGGCGAGCTGATGCTTCAGCGCTGGGGCTCGGCCGCAAACACCTCACCTGTGCCCATTTACGGTCCACAGGGCGTTGAGACTGTTGTGGCGGGGTTCATGCAGGCCTATGCCCAGGACAAAAGCTACCGCGTGGCCCACCACGGCGAGGCCACCGTGCCCGCTGGCGGTTTTGGCGGCAAGGCCCAGCCCTTCACGCCCGGCGCTGACGGCCGCGTGGTGGTGCTCAAGGATACAGACCTTGAAGTGGTCGCCTTCACGGTTGACCATGGCCCGGTTCACCCCTCGGTCGGTTACCGCTTCAGCTACAAGGGGCGCAGTGTGGTCATCAGCGGTGACACCAAAAAGTCTGCCGCCGTGCAGCGCGAGGCCGCAGGTGTGGACCTGCTGGTGCATGAGGCCCTTTCTTCGCCGATGACAGACCTGCTGAAAGACGGCGCCGCTCGGGCCGGCCGCGCCAACCTCGCGAAGATTTTTGAAGATATCAAGAACTACCACACCTCGCCGGAAGAAGCCGCAGAGACCGCCCGCGACGCCAGGGTGGGTTACCTTCTGCTCAATCACATTGCGCCCCCGCTACCTTTGCCTGGCCTTGAAAAGACCTTTCTCGGCAAGGCACCCGGCATCTATGGCGGTCCTCTGCGGGTAGGCGCAGACGGGGACTTCATCAGCATGCCCACAGGCTCAAAAGCCATCAACTTCACCCACCGGTTCTGATACCCGCCATCATGCACACCACACCTACCCTCACCGGCAAAGTGCTCCGCACGCCTGAAGAACGTTTTGCGAACCTGCCGGGTTTTGCATACACGCCGCATTACACCGATATTGGCGGGCTGCGGATTGCCCACATCGACGAAGGCCCGCGCGATGCACCCGTGGTGTTGTTGATGCATGGGGAGCCGACCTGGTCTTATCTCTACCGCAAAATGATTCCGGTGCTGGTCGATGCAGGTTACCGGGTTGTCGCGCCTGACCTTGTTGGTTTCGGGCGCTCAGACAAACCCGTGGCGAAGGCCGACTACTCTTACCTGCATCACGTGCAGTGGATGACTGCATGGATGCTGGCCAATGAGCTGCGCGGCATCACGCTGTTTTGCCAGGACTGGGGCTCACTCATAGGCCTGCGTCTGGCAGCCGGGCAGCCTGAACGTTTCGCACGCATTGTGCTTGCAAACGGGGGTCTGCCTACCGGCATGGATGACATTCCCAAAGCCTTCAAGATCTGGCGGGCGTTCTCACGCTACAGCCCATGGTTTCCGATTGGCCGCATTGTCAAGGCCGGCTGCGTGGATGGCCTCACCCCGGAAGAAGTGGCGGCTTACGACGCACCCTTCCCCTCACGCAGCTACAAGATGGGTGCGCGGCTCTTTCCGGGTTTTGTGCCCACCACGCCGGAAGATCCGGAACGTGCGAACAATGAAAGCGCCTGGGAAGTCTTCAAACTCTGGGACAAACCCTTTCTGACCCTGTTCAGCGACAGGGACCCGGTCACCCGCGGCGGCTATAAAACCTGGCAGAAGCTGGTGCCTGGGGCACAAGGGCAGGCACACGCCACCACTCGCGGCGCCGGGCACTTTCTCCAGGAAGACAAGGGGGCGGAAGTGGCGCGCGCGGTCGTGGCGTTCATTCGTTCACGACCCGAAGAGTGAACGTCATACCGCCGCAGCCATCCTGTAAACCCTTGCAGCAGTGCCGCTGAAAAGGGCGGTGCGCTCTGACGCTGTGCAGGTGGCGGTCAGCCGTTTGAACGCATTCCACAGTTCGGTGTATCCGCAGGACTGCTTGTCCACCGGGAAGTTGCTTTCAAACATGCAGCGCCCGGCGCCAAAAGTTTCAATACACATCTCGACATAAGGCCGCCAGGCTTTGGCCAGGTCTTCAGACGAAGGCGGCAGTTCGCGCTCATGCAGCCCCAGGCCGAAGACCGGCATGCCGAGACCGCCAATCTTGAGGCTGACGTTGGGACAGGCGGCCAGGTCACGCAGATCATTTTTGCAGCGCTGCAGTTCCTCCTGCCGGCGGCCTGCATACGGGCCAACGCCGGGAACCGTTCCCACGTGGTCGATGATGATGGGTGTCTCGGGAAAGTCGCGGGCCAGCGCCAGCAGGTCTGGCAATTGCGGGTGGTACAGCCAGGCGTCAAAGCCCAGGCCGAAGCGGGCCAGTTGCGCAAAGCCTTCACGGAAAGCAGGGTCTGACAGGCGGTGCGGCGGCACAGGCCGCGACAGGAATTTATTGATCAATTCGCTGCCGTCATAAGGCGTTGCATAACGTATGCCGCGCAGGCGGCCACCGGCTGCAGCAAGCTGCGCCTGCAACACCTCCTGCACCGCACTGCCCAGCATGAGGTCCGCATGGCCGACGATGGCTTCGGCCACGCGGCATTTGCCGTACACGCCGCTGGCCGCCATGGCAGCGTTGCCGTTGGCAAACTCCACCTCACCCACCGGCTTCATGTGATCTGGCCCGGTATTGCGGTACATCGCATGCCCTTCCACGTACACCGTGGCGCAGATGTTGTGGCCCTGGCTGATGTCGCTGAGCAAGTCCTGCAAAAGGTAGCGGTTGGCCACGGCCCTGACGTCCCACAGGTGGTGGTGGGCGTCAATGATGGGGAGCTCCGGCTCAAGCGCCTGCTCGCGTGGCGTACGCGCCAGCCACTGCGTGATTTCTTCGGCGTGGCGTACGATGTTGCCAGCGTAGGGTTTGGGCATTATTTTGATGGGGTCAAAGAGCTGCATTTTGACCTTTTCACATCTTGTGGAGGCGTTGAACAGGCCGGCTTGTGAAATGGGCGGTCACGCGGGTGACTGCCACAGCGGCCTGTCGATGTTTGAATCGACACCACAAAACCAGAAGACCTCATCCATAAAACCGCACAAGCCCGCGCGGTAGCTGCACCCCCAAAGGACACCACATGATTTCGGAACAATCCGCCAAGACCACCGATTTGCTCAAGCGCATGGGCGCCTTTTTTGACGAGCACATTTACCCGAACGAAGCGCGTTTTCACCATGAGCTGGACGCCTTCCGCAAGGCCGGCAACCCGTGGCAGCCCCTGCCGCTGATTGACGAGTTGAAGCCAGTGGCCCGCAAGGCCGGCCTCTGGAACATGTTTTTGCCGCACGCGCATGGCGATGTGCCGGCGATTTCCAACCTCGACTACGCGCCGCTCTGCGAAATCATGGGCCGTGTCTCCTGGTCTGGCGAGGTGTTCAACTGCTCGGCGCCGGATACCGGCAACATGGAAACCCTTGAACGCTACGCCACCCAGGCGCAGAAAGACGAATGGCTTGAGCCGCTGCTGCGCGGCGAGATCCGCTCCGGCTTTCTGATGACCGAACCGGCGGTGGCCTCATCAGATGCCACCAACATCCAGTGCTCCATCGTGCGTGACGGCGACGAATACGTCATCAATGGCCGCAAGTGGTTCTCTTCAGGCGCAGGCAACCCGCGCTGCAAGATCTTCATCGTTATGGGCAAGACCGATGTGGATGCGCCGCGCCATGCACAGCAGTCCATGGTGCTGGTGCCGCGTGACACCAAGGGCGTCACCGTATTGCGTCCGCTGACGGTGTTTGGGTATGACGATGCGCCGCACGGCCACATGGAAGTGCTGCTTGAAAACGTGCGTGTGCCCGTCTCCAATATTTTGCTGGGTGAAGGCCGCGGTTTTGAAATTGCCCAGGGCCGCCTTGGACCCGGGCGCATTCACCACTGCATGCGCTCCATAGGCGCGGCAGAGCGGGCGCTTGAGATGATGGTCGACCGCCTGCAGTCACGCCACGCGTTCGGCCGCGCGCTCTCGGAGCAATCTGTCTGGCATGAACGCATTGCCGAGTCGCGCTGCATGATCGACCAGGCGCGGCTGCTCACGCTGAACGCCGCCCACAAGATGGACACGATAGGCAACAAGGAAGCGCGCGCCGAGATCGCGATGATCAAGGTGGTCGCACCCAACATGTCATGCAAGGTGGTCGACTGGGCCATTCAGGCGCACGGCGCGGCAGGCATCAGCCAGGATTTCTGGCTCGCCGAAGCCTATGCCCACCAGCGCACCGTGCGCATTGTTGACGGCCCCGATGAAGTGCACCGCAACGCGATTGCCAAGATTGAGCTCGCCAAACGCACGGCCGTGACAGGCGTAGGCGGCAAGGCGAAATAAGCGCAGGGTTTTAAAGCGCAGTTTCCCGCAAGGGCTACAACAAAGGCGGTGTTCGCAAGGACATCGCCTTTTGTTTTTGGCGCTGATTCCCGAATGCTTTTCGCGTGACGCGGGCAGCCTAGGGAAAACACTTAGGGCATACGTTTTATCCTCTGAAGGCGGTCACTTTAGCGACGCCCAAGCCCCTTTTTTAGCGCGGTAAAACTTGCAGCCTGCCCAATGAGCGGTTAGCATTTGTTCATAACTTACCGTACGGCAGGTAAATGTACTTGCCTTAACAACAGGAGACTCTGAAAGTGGAACTGAATACCATCAAGCTGACCATTGACGCAGGCGTTGCCGTCGTCACGCTCAACCGCCCACCCGTCAATGCACAAAACATTGAACTGCGCGAAGAAATCACCAGGGTGTTTGACCTGCTGTCCGACAGCGACGAAGTGGCCTGCATCGTGCTGACCGGCGAAGGCAAGGCCTTCTCTGCCGGCGCCGACATTCGCGAGCGCCCCAACCTGGCCGGCACACCCGGCGCCTACGGCGCGCACAACCGCCGCGTGCGCGAGTCCTACTACGCCGTGGTCGAATGCTCCAAGCCCATCATTGCCGCCATCAACGGCCCGGCCCTCGGCGCGGGTTTCGGCCTGGTCATGGGTTCCGACATCTGGGTGGCTTCTGAAGACGCTTATGTGTCCATGCCCGAGATCAACGTGGGTCTTGCCGGCGGCGTGACCTTTCTGCAAAAGCATTTCAGCCAGTCGCGCGCACGCCGCATGTTCTACACCGGCATGAAGGTGTCGGCGCAGGAGCTGTATCGCCTCGGCCTGGTCGAAGCCTGCCTGCCCGCTGCAGAACTCATGCCTTACTGCATGGACATGGCCCGCGAAATCGCCTCCAAGAGCCCGATTGCCATGCGCCTGGCCAAGGAAGCCGCACGCATGACGCAGCTGATGCCGATCCGGGATGCCTACCGTTACGAGCAGGGCAATACCGTGGCGCTGTCCAAGACTGAAGACTCGAAGGAAGCGCAGCGCGCCTTCCTGGAAAAGCGCGCACCGGTCTATACAGGTCGATAAAGCCGGCCGCTGACCCTGATAATGGGAAGGGCCGGCTGTGGAGCTGGCCCGGGGCCTGTTCAGGCCCTATACTTTTTCCTCCAATAGAACATGGGTACACGATGGCAACTCGTCGTCAGGCAGAAGACACGGCCACTGAGACAGACAGCTTCAGGCCGCGCGTCGACAACCGCCCGGAACAGATCATCGGCATCGCCTGCCGGCTGTTCGCACGGCGCGGGTATGAAGGCACTTCGCTTCGCGACATCGCAGAAGAAGCAAAGATCACCAAGGCCGCCCTGTACTACCACTTCCCCAACAAGGAAGCGCTTTACCACCGCATTGTTCTTGATTCACTGCAGGCACTGATTTACCACGTGCGTGCGGCCGTTGACCTGGCGCCTACACCGCTGGAGAAGGTTCGCCAGTTCATGCTGGTGTCTGCCGAATTCATGGATGCCGACCGCGACTCCTGGATGGCGGGCTCCAACGCCTTCTGGATGGGCGCTGAAAGCGAACCCCGCACGCTCGCCGTGGCGCTGCGCAACGAGTACGAGGCCATGCTGCGTACCTGCATCAGCGACGCGATCAATTCCGGTGAGTTCAGGAAGAGCAACGTCGCCATGACGGGCCGCTTTCTGTTGTCGGCACTCAACCAGATCAGCCGCTGGCACAACCCCAAGGGGCCAATGTCGATTCGTGAGGTCATCGAGCAGTACCTCGACATGGCGCTTCACGGCCTGCAGGCACCGGCGAAAGCCTGAGCCGGCGCGGGCGGGCACCTCCCGCACGCCTACAACCATCCGGGCTCGGCCCTGCCCCACCCGTACGGGCTCGGACCGGGCTCCATCTCCATCCAATTCAGCGCAATTTCACCCTAGGGTTACTACCATCTGTCTTACTTACCTGCCGAACGGTAGAATTATTTTAACGACCCAGCCCAAGCCACGCCTTTTTGCGTTGCTGCCTGCTACCCGGCTACTTCGCCGGGCATTTTGAAGAAGGATTTCCCAGCCATGTTCACCCGACGCGCAGCCTTGAGTCTTGCCTCACTGGTGTTTGCGGCAGCAGCCGGCGCACAGACACCGGGCAGCTTCCCGACAAAGCCTGTGCAGGTCATCGTGCCCTACGCGGCCGGCGGCGTGACCGACATCCTGGCGCGCATCGTCGCACTGCGCCTGGCCGACAAATGGAAGCAGCCCGTCATCGTTGACAACAAGCCCGGCGCGGGCACCGTCATCGGCACCGCCGCTGCTGCACGCGCACCGGGCGACGGCCACACCCTGTTCATCACGGCCTTCGGCTTCACGGCCAACCAGGTGCTGGTGCCCAATCTGCCTTACGACCCCAAGGCACTGGCGCCGCTCTCGATGCTGGCTGACTCCTACAGCTACCTCTATATCAATTCAGCCGTACCGGCCAACAACGTGCCCGAGCTGATCGCCTACGCCAAGGCCAACCCGGGCAAGCTGACCTTTGCCTCGTCGGGCAACGGCTCCAGCCCGCACATCGCCGCCGAGCTGTTTGCGTGGCGCACCGGCATCGACATGATCCACGTGCCCTACAAGGGCAACGGCCCGGCCATCAACGACCTGGTCGGCGGTCAGGTCAATGCGCTGTTCGACACGGTGGCGACCATGAGTTTTGTCAGCAGCGGCAAGCTCAAGGTGTTGGGCATAGGCAGCCCGAAACCGATTGCACGCGCACCCAACATCGTGCCGATTTCAAAGTCAGGTGTGCCTGCACTGGCCGACTTCACCGCCGGCGGCTGGTTCGGCATGTTTGTGCCTGCATCAACGCCCATCGATTTGCAAAAGAAGATTTACGCCGACGTGCGCGCTGTTCTTGAAACAAAAGAAGTGCATGACGCCATCCTGAAAGCAGGCCTGGAGCCTTCCATCATGTCGCAGGCCGACTTTGCCACCTACCTGAAAAAAGACCTGGACACCTGGGGCCCGGTGATACGCGAGCGGAAGATCCGCCTCGACTAAAAAGCCTACGCCAAAAAAAGAAACAAACGAATAAAGAGAGACAAGAGACACATGGATCACAAGACAACCTCGATACCGGACGTTCCGCCACTCGGCCGCCTCAAGGGCAGGCGCATTGTGGTGACGGGCGCCGGTTCCGGCATAGGCGCTGCGATTGCCCAGCTCTTCATCGCCGAGGGTGCGCAGATCGCCGCCATCGACCGCAATGAAGACGGCATCAAGGCATGGTTCAAACAAGGTGATGGCGGCAAGAGCATCGCATTGAAGGCCGACATCGCCGACGAAGCCTC
The DNA here is from genome assembly GCA_040388905.1 of Pseudomonadota bacterium. Classification (GTDB taxonomy): domain Bacteria; phylum Pseudomonadota; class Gammaproteobacteria; order Burkholderiales; family Burkholderiaceae_C; genus Polaromonas. The sequence goes on along the minus strand of JAZKAY010000009.1, from coordinate 65,045 downwards.
GGTCAACGACGCCGTCAAGCGCGCCGCAGAATCGCTGGGCGGCATTGATGGCCTGGTCAATGCGGCAGGCGTTGCCAACACCGACCTCCTGCGCGACGTCAGCCTGGCGGACTGGAAGCACATCATCGACGTCAACCTCACCGGCAGCTTTTTGATGGCACGCGCCTGCCTGCCCTGGCTCGAAAAAGTGCAGGACAGCACCATCGTGAATTTTTCATCAGGCCAGGGCCTGCAGCCTTTCGTGCGCCGTGGTGCGTATGCAGCTTCAAAAGCCGGTGTGATCTCGCTGTCAAAAACACTGGCCATGGAATGGGCGCCTATCCGTGTCAACACCATCTGCCCAGGCGCCGTCGACACACCCATGGTGCGCTCGGGCTACACCCCTGAGGCACTGCAGACGCAGGTGGGTGCGCGCTACGCACTTGGCCGCGTGGCTGAACCCATAGAAATCGCGCGCGCCGCGCTTTACCTCACAGGCAGCGAATCATCCTTCGTCACCGGCATTGCGCTGGCTGTTGACGGTGGCCGCAGCTACCACTGACCAATCTCCAGGATGGCAAACATGACCCAAACCAATACCCAGGCTCCCACCTCCCAGGAAGTGGCCGCAGCAGCTGCCGACCCCTATGCCGCTTTCCGGCAGGAACTGGTGAAGTTCACCGAATCACCCGAACTCGCGCCGCTGAAGGAAATCGTGCGCAGCAACCAGAAAATGTCACGTGCCGAGTACAGCGCCTGGCAAAAAGCCCTGTTCAAAAAAGGCTGGGGTGCGCCCAACTGGCCGGTTGAATACGGCGGTACGGGCTGGGACCTGCAGCAGCGTTACCTGTTTGAAGAAGTCACCGCGGCCGCCGACTGCCCGCCGCAGTACCACCACGGCATTGGCCACATTGGCCCGGTCATCATGCATTTCGGCAGCGACGAGATCAAGAACCGCTTTTTGCCGCGCATTCTCGACGGCACCGAGCACTGGTGCCAGGGCTACTCGGAACCCGGTGCGGGCTCCGACCTTGCATCGCTCAAATCAAGCGCCGTACGCGATGGCGACGACTATGTGCTCAACGGCCAGAAGATCTGGACATCGCATGCACATGAAGCCGACATGATGTACACGCTGGTGCGCACATCGAGCGAGGGCCGCAAGCAGGCCGGCATCTCGCTGCTGCTGGTGCCGCTCAACACGCCCGGCATAGAGATTCGCCAGATTCACACCATAGACCAGTGGCACCACGTGAACGAGGTCTTCCTGAACAACGTGCGCGTGCCGGTAAAAAACCTGGTCGGCGTGGAAGGCGAAGGCTGGAAGTGCGCCAAGTTTCTGCTGGACCGCGAGCGCCTCTCGCCTTCAACCGTGCCGCGCCTGGCGCGCCAGCTGGAGCAGGTCGCCGAACTGCTGGCTGACAAGATGAAAACCAACCCCGGCCTGCCCAGCATTCATGCATTGCAGGAACGCCTTTTCCTCGCGCAGGCCTCCGCAAAAGGCTCACGCCAGATGCTGCTCTCCGCCATCCAGGAAGAAATGCAGGGCACGCTGGCCTCGTCGAAATCATCGGCGCTCAAACTGCACACGTCAGAGCTGTCGCAGCAAATCGTCGGCATTGCATTTGACATTGCCGGCCCCGAATATGCCGCGCGCCTGGTGCCTGAAGTGGAAGCCGCCGACGGCTCCGACGACATGGATATTGAACGCCAGCTGACCCACACCTACCTTTTCTACCGCTCACGCTCGATTGCCGGTGGCACCAGTGAAGTGCAGAAAAACGTGATTGCCCGCGACCTGTTTGGAGCCTGAAAAAATGCCATTTACCGTTACCCCGATGTTCCCTGGTGACCTGTATGACACCACGGACCGCATGGCCGCCACGGCCGCACCCGCATGGTCTGGCGACAAGCGCAGCAGCGGCAGCGCCAGATGGTCGCAGATTCTTGAACTCGGCTGGCAGGGTGTGCTGGTCAGCGAAGAGGCCGGCGGCGTAGGCGCCACGCTGGCTGAATTCGCTGCGATTGCTGAAGCCGCAGGCCGCCACGCCATGGCCCTGCCGCTGATTGCGCGCTGCGTGGTCTCGCCCATGCTGCTGGCAGCGGCGGGCAAGAACGATGCCGCACTCGCACTGCTCGAACAACTCTCTGCGGGCCAGGCGTCTGTCTGCCCCGTCATCCAGCCCGACGGCGCTCGCTCACTTCAGGCCACCCCGGCCAACCCAGCCAGCGGCGGCAGCATCAGGCTGCAGGGCGTGCTGAAAGGCGCAGACCTGACCGAACCCGCCAGCCACCTCGTCTTCAACGCTGTCAGTGCCAACGGTTCTGCGCCGGTATTGGTCCTGCTGGCCACCAGCGAACTGACACAGCCTGTGCGCTACTTCGAAGGCCTGGACGGCCGCCGCACCGCAGACATCACGCTCGACGGCGTGGTCGTCGAAGCCAGCCATGTGCTGCTGCAGGGCGACGCGGTGGCCACCGCAGTGAAGTCTGCGATGTCTACCGGCGCAGTCATGACCAGCGTGCAGACCGTAGGCGCACTCGGCGCGATGATCGAGCAGACGATTGAATACCTCTCGACCCGCACGCAGTTTGGCGTCGCACTGTCGACCTTCCAGGCGCTGCGCCACCGAACGGTTGAAATGTATGTGGCTTATGAGAGCGCACGCGGCCTGGTGAAGGACGTGACCGAGCACCTCTCGGACAATCCGCACGCAGACCAGCGTGATGCCGCCCTTACCAAGCTCTACCTGGCCACCGTGGGCCGCACCGTGGCAGAGGCTGCCATCCAGCTGCACGGCGGCATGGGCATGACGGTTGAAATGCCGGCCGCCCGCCTGGCCATGCACACGCTGATGTGCAACCTGCAGTATGGTGACCGCTTTCACTACCTCGATTCACTGTCATCACAGATGTCGGCGGATGTCCAGGCCGCAGCACTTGCAGCCTGATCAATACAGGCAGCGCTTTAAACATGCATTCACTCCATTCGCTTTTTTTTCCTGAATCGGTCGCGCTCATAGGCGCATCGTCTGACCCTGAACGCATTGGTGGCCGCGTGCTGCGCTTCATGCTCGAAGGCGGCTACGAAGGCACCATCTACCCGATCAACAAGGGCGAGCCCATCGTGCAGGGCCTGAAGGCCTATAAAAACATCACCGAAGTGCCGGGCCAGATTGACCAGGCCGTCATCATCATCCCCGCCGCCGGTGTCGAAACCGCACTGCGCGAAGCAGTGAGCAAGGGCATCAAGTCGGTGCAGATTCTGACCGCGGGTTTTGCAGAGATCGACGAGGCCGGCAAGGTGCAGCAGCAAAAGCTGGTCGACATCTGCCGCGAGAACAATGTACGCATGCTGGGCCCCAACTCTCTGGGCCTGCTGAATCTGTCGAACAAATTCTCGGCCACCTTCTCGACCGCATTGAATGGCCTGAGGCCCGTGAAGGGCAACATCGCGCTCGCCACACAAAGCGGCGCTTTCGGCTCGGCCACCTACGGCATGGCCTCGCTGCGCGGCCTGGGTTTTTCAAAAATCATCGCCACCGGCAATGAAGCCGATGTCGATGTGGCCGAATCCATCGACTACCTGGCAGAAGACCCCGAGACCGCCGTGATCTGCGCCGCCGTCGAATCATGCAAGGACGGCAACCGCCTGCGTGCGGCCCTCCTCAAGGCCGCGAAGGCAGGCAAGCCGGTTCTGATCATGAAGGCTGGCCGCACCGAGGTCGGCGCCACCGCTGCGGCCACGCACACCGGATCACTCGCCGGGAACGACACCGTGTACGACACCGTGTTCGCCGAATGCGGCGCCTTCCGTCCGCAGTCGATTGAAGAAATGCTGGACATTGCCTATGTCTGCTCTGTCACCGGCGCGCTGCCGAAGAACAGCGATGTGGCCATCCTCACCGGCTCGGGTGGCATCGGCATTCTGATGGCCGACCACGCGAGCGACCACGGCTTGGCCCTGCCCAAACTTTCCGCCGCCGGCAGCGCTGCCGTGCTCGAAGTCCTGCCCTTCGCCGTGGCCGCCAATCCGCTGGACACCACCGCGCAGGTCACCGCCGTGAAGAGCGGGGTCACGCGCACGCTGGATGCTCTACTCTCGCATTCCGACTGCGGCACCATCTTTGCCTACCTGGCGCACGTCGGCCTGTCGCCGGTGCGTTTCCAGTCGACCAGCGACGAGATGATTGCGCTCAAGGGCAAATTCCCGGACCGCGCCATCATCATGGTGATGCTGGCCACCAAGGAAGTTGCCGCCGAGCTCGACAAACACGGCATCCCGACCTTTGCCGACCCTTCACGCGCCGTGCTGGCGCTGGCCGGTGCGCGCAGGCTCGCGCAACGCCGTGATGCGCTCTACGCGCCCTCAGCGGCAAAACAATCTGCCAAAGCACTTGGCGATGTCTCGACCGAAGCCGCCGCCAAGAAAGTGCTGGCTGAAGCCGGCCTGCCCATGCTGCCCGAAGCCGTCTGCAGTTCTGCAGAAGCCACCGCAGCGAAGGCCACCGAATTCGGTTTCCCGGTCGTCTGCAAGATCTCTTCAGCCGACATTCCGCACAAGACCGAGGTCGGCGGCGTCATGCTCAACCTGCCAGATGCCGATGCCGTGCGTGCGGCCTATGACGAACTGCTGCGCCGCGCCAGGACCGCTGTGCCGAATGCCCGCATCGACGGCGTGCTGGTCACGCCCATGCTCAAGGGTGGCGTGGAAACCATCATGGGCATACACATGGACCCGACCTTCGGCCCCATGGTGATGTTCGGCTCAGGCGGCACGGCCGTCGAGCTGTTCAAGGACGTGGCCTTTGCCTCGGCCCCGGTGAACGAAGCACGTGCGCGAGAGCTGGTTGATTCGGTGAAGTCGTCGCAGCTGCTGCGCAAGTGGCGCGGTGGCCCGCAGTTTGACGAACAGGCACTGGTCAACGCCATCTGCAAGCTCTCGGAGTTTGGCCAGGCCCATGCCGATGTGCTGGAAAGCATTGACGTGAACCCGCTGGTGGTGCGCGAAAAAGGCGCGGTCTGCCTGGACGCGGTGATCACGCTGCGTTAATCACCTTTAAAAGAGGAGACAAGATGGACAAGGCAAAAGAAGACCTGCTGCAGGCCCTGCTGGACCGCGAAGCGATCCGCGAAACCATGAACGCCTACTGCCGCGGCATAGACCGCGGCGACGAAGCAGCCCTGCGTTCGTCCTACTGGGAAGACGCCACCGACAGGCATGGCGCCTACGAAGGCAGCGCCAGCGGTTTTATCGACTATGCCGTCAAGGCACGGGCCAGCGGCGCGCGCATGATTCACCAGGTCACCAACATCTCCATCGTGCTCAAGGGCACCCAGGCGGCCGTCGAGAGTTACTTTCAGGCCTTCCAGTACGACAACGACCCGCAGGGCAAGCTGCGCGAAACATTCCTGATCGGGCGTTATGTCGACCGCTTTGAAAAGCGTGGTGACGAGTGGCGGGTTGCAGCCCGCACTGTTGTTTATGACTGGATGAAGGAAAGCCCGGCACCTGAAGGCGATGAGGCCACACGCTTCGGCGCGCGCGCGCCACAGGGCCGGATGAAGCCTGACGACGCCTGGTACGCGCTGCTGGCAACGCCGCCTTTCAACAGTTGAGCTGAAAACGCTGGATGTAAAGTTGACTTTACATTTTGGTTTGCCGGGCAGTCTGCAGTGCGTGAAAAATGCCTCAAAAACGGCAAAAAGAGCCGTTTTTGGATGCCAAATCAACCTGCAGACCAATGAATATGAGCGTGAGCTGCTACTGAATTAGTAGCAAATTAACCACTGGGAGTGAACGCCTCGAGAATTCGGGGGCATGGATCCCGGGTCAAGCCTAGGATGACAGCGCCCGCGGGATGTCGCCCTATTTCTTCCAGCCGCTCATGTCCAGCGCGGCCATCACGGTGTTCGACAGCCCGCCGTCTACCGGCAAATCCACGCCGGTGACATAAGCCGAATCCTTGCTGAGCAAAAACGCCACCACGCCCGCCATGTCGTCGGCCTCGGCCACGCGGCGCAGCGGGATGCGCGCCTCGCGCTGGGCGCGTGCGTCAGGCGTTGAATAGGCAGCAGCGGTGCCCGGTGTCACGGTGAGACCGGGAGAAAAGGCATTCACGCGGATGCCGTCAGGCCCCCACTCATTGGCCAGTTGTTTCACCAGCATCAGCGCAGCCGCCTTGCTGGCGCTGTAGGGGCCTAGCGGCGCCTGCGCGTTGGTGCCTGAGATGGAAGCGGTGACGACGATGGCGCCACGGCTTTCCTTGAGCGCAGGGTAAGCGGCTTTGGCCAGCAGCCAGGGCGCGCGCACGTGCACGGCAAACACCTTGTCCCAGTTGTTCACCTCGTACGTAGCCAGCGGTCCGGGGATTGCAAAACCGGCGTTGCTGACCAGCGCATCCAGCCCGCCAAAGGCTTCAGCCGCCTGCACGATGGTGGCGGGCAGCGCAGGGTCCGACATGTCGCCCGGCACGGCAATCGCCTGGCCGCCCAAGGCGCGTACTTCGGCGATCAGGCTTTTAAGTTCATCGGCATGCTGGTCCGACAGCACCAGCTTCACACCGCCCGAGGCTTGCGCGTCACGCGCCAGCCGCAGGCAGATGGCACGGCCAATACCGCGGGCCGCGCCGGTCACTATGGCCCGCATCAGGCCTCGGCCTTTTCTTCCGCGCGTTCAAACGCAAAGCCCTTGTAGCCGTCAGCAGCGGCAGCTGCAGAAAACTCGCGGTACTTGGCAAAGCCGCCAATAAACATCGTCAACCCCTGTGACTTGCCCGGCACATTGGCCCCCACCCACCAGGTCTTGGCCTTGTTGATGAGCGAGCGCTGGGCCAGCCCCTGTACAACACCCATCCAGTTGTCTTCAACCTGCGTGGTCGGTTCCATGGTTGCCAAGCCGTTCTTCTGCATGTGCGTGATGGCGGCGGCGATCCAGTCCACATCGTGTTCGCTGATGCGGATGATGTTGGCCAGTGCCGACGGGCCATTGGGGCCGGTGGTCATGAACAGGTTGGGGAAGCCTTCCATCATGATGCCCAGGGTTGAGCGCCCGCCCTGCTTCCATTTCTGGTTCACCGTCTGGCCGTTTTTGCCTTTGACGTCGAGCGCTATCAGCGCGCCGGTCAGCGCGTCATAGCCGGTCGCCAGGATCAGCATGTCAAGCTCAATCTCGCCGGAGGCGTTACGCACACCGCGCTCGGTGATCTCAAGGATGGGGTCGGTGATGCAGTCCACCAGGTGCACATTGGGCAGGTTGTAGGTCTCGTAGTAGCTCGAATCCAGGCAGGGCCGGCGCGCGAAGATCGGGTAGCCCTTGGGCTTGAGTGCTTCGGCCGTCTTCGGGTCTTTCACTACCTCGGCGATCTTGCCGCGCACAAACTCGGCCACGTGCTCGTTGGCTTCCTCATTGACCATGAGGTCGCCGAAGGTGCCCAGCATGGCCAGGCCGCCCTGCTTCCAGGCGTCTTCAAGCAGCGACTGGCGCTGCTCCGGTGTGACGCTGAAGAAAGCGCGTGTGGACTGCGGCCGCGTACCGCCCACCGTACTGTTGCGCGCGGCTTCGCGGATGCCCGGGTAGTTGCGTTTTACCTCGCTGACGTATTGTTCTGTCAGCGGCACGTTGCGCATCGGCATGGTGAAGCTCGGTGTGCGCTGGAAGACGAACAGCTCGCCAGCCTGCGGCCCCACGTCCTGCACGATCTGTATGCCGGTCGAGCCGGTGCCGATCACGCCCACGCGCAGGCCTTCAAACGACACCGGCTCATGCGGCCAGCGGCCGGCGTGCAGCAGGCGTCCCTTGAATTTATCGACGCCGGGAATGTCAGGCACCTTGGGCACAGACAGCGGGCCGGTGGCCATGATGCAGAACGGCGCTTCATAACGTTCACCACGGTCGGTCGTTACCGTCCACAGCTGGCGCTCCTCGTCCCACTCGGTGCCGGTGATGCGGGTGTTGAACTGGAAGTGCTTGCGCAGGTCAAGCCGGGTCGCGACAAAGTCGATGTAACGCAGCAGCTCGGGCTGGGCCGCGAACTGCTCGGACCAGGTCCATTCCTGCTCGATCTCGGGAGAGAAGGAATAGCTGTAGTCAATGCTGGGCAGGTCGACGCGCGCGCCAGGGTAACGGTTCCAGTACCAGACGCCGCCGAGGTCACCGCCGGCCTCGAAGCTCTGGATCTTCATGCCCATCTCGCGGAACTTGTACGTGGCGTACATGCCGCCGAAACCGCCACCGACGATGATCACGTCAAGCCGTTTGGCCGCGGTTTGTGTTGAATCCTTGCTGCTCATGTCATCTCCAGAAAATTTGACTTTGAAAGTGGCTACACAGCCAGCGTGCCGCCATCGACGGGCAGCGTCACGCCATTGATATAAGACGCCAGGCTTGACGCCAGGAAAACCGCCGCACCGGCGAGCTCCTGCGGCTGGCCAACCCGGCCTGAAGGAATGCGCACCATGAAGCGCGCCAGGCGCTCGGGATTGGCGCGTGTCGCGTCGGTCATGGGCGTTTCAATCACGCCGGGCGCCAGCGCATTGACGCGAATGCCGTCGGCACCGAGGTCTGCGGCCATGGACTGGGTGAGCATCTTCACCGCGCCCTTGGACGCGGAATAACCCAGCGACCCAGCCTGCGCGATGAAGGCTGCACCTGATGCCACATTGATGATGCAGCCGCGCGTCTTGCGCAGCGCAGGCAGCCAGGCATGGATGGTGTTGAAGGTGCCGAACAGGTTGACATCAAACACCCGGTGGATGTTCTCCTGCGCCTTCGGGCTGTCGATGCCTTCACGGATGATGACACCCGCGTTGTTGACGAGTGTGTCAATCGTGCCGACTTCTGTCTCAACCTTGGCTGCCAGCGCATACGAAGCGTCAGCATCCGTCACATCAAGCGCATAAGCCCAGGCTTCGCCGCCAGCGGCGCGAATCTGCCTGAGTGTGTCTTCGCAGCGTTCAGCCGTGATATCGGTCACGATGACACGCGCGCCGGCAGATGCATAACCCACTGCAATCGCCTGGCCTATGCCGCTGGCTGCACCGGTGACCAGAGCCAGCCTGCCCCTGAGCAGCGGCGCACCCTTGAGCGCGTCCATCACCGCATCGCGCGGGGTTGCACCTTGAGGCTGATCGCTCATGCCTGCTCCTTGCCCGCACGGCGCAGCTCACGGCGCTCCAGCCACGCATAAAACTCGCCGACCAGGCCCTTGCGGAACAGCAGCACAACCAGCACAAACACCAGGCCCTGGATCATCAGCACCCATTCGGCATACGACGCGAGGTAATGCGACATCGACACAATCAGGATGGCGCCGGCCACAGGCCCGAGCAGGGTCTGCATGCCGCCCAGGATGCAGATCAGCAGCGCTTCACCCGAGGTCACCCAGGTCAGGTCGGTCAGCGTCACGACCTGGAAAGCCACGGCCTTGATCGAGCCCGCCAGCCCGGCCAGCGATGCCGACAGGATGAACACCACCAGCTTGTAGCGGTTGGCGCGATAACCCAGCGAGATGGCGCGCGGCTCGTTGTCACGAATCGCTTTCAGCACCTGGCCAAAAGGCGAGTTGACGATGCGGTAGATGGCAAAGAAACCAAAGGCCGTGAGCGCCAGCACCACAAAGTACATGACGTAGTTGTTGCCCATGTTGATGAAGCCGAACATCGCGCGGCGCGGCACATCCTGCAGGCCGTCTTCACCGCCTGTAAAAGGCATGCGCAGGGCCATGAAATACACCAGCTGCGAAAACGCCAGCGTGATCATCGAGAAATAAATGCCCTGGCGGCGTATGGCCAGCGAGCCGGTCAATGCGCCTATGACGGCTGCGAGGCCCACACCCAGCAAGATGCCCAGCGCAGGGTCAAAGCCCCACATCTTGATGCTGTGCGCCGTGGCATAACCGGCCGCGCCAAAAAACATGGCATGGCCAAAAGACAGCAGGCCGCAATAGCTGACCAGCAGGTTCAATGCCGCCGCCAGCAGCGCAAAGCAGAGGATTTCGATCAGGAACTGTGGGTACAGAACAAACGGTGCGGCAACCAGCAGGGCAATTGAAATCGCCAGCAATATGCGCACGGTGGCGGGTGAAAAATGTTTCATCGGGCCTCCTGGCCGAACAGCCCGTTAGGCCTGATCGCAAGCGTGATGATCATCACGACAAAGATGACAACGCCTGCAGCGTCGGGGTATATCAGTTTGGTCAGGCCCTCGACCACACCCAGGCTGAAGCCGGTGATGATGGAGCCGATGATGGAGCCCATGCCGCCAATCACGACCACCGCAAACACGATGACGATCAGGCTGTTGCCCATCAGCGGGTTGACCTGGTAAATCGGCGCGGCCATGGCGCCACTGAAACCGGCAAGACCGACGCCCAGGCCGTAGGTCAGCATCAGCATGCGCGGCACGTTTATACCGAAGGTGCGCACCAGCGAGGCGTTTTCATTCGCGGCCCGCAGGTAGGAACCGAGCTTGGTGCGCTCGATCACAAACCAGGTGGTCAGGCAGAGCATCAGCGACGCGGCAATGACCCAGATGCGGTAAGCCGGGATGAAGCTGATGCCGATATCAAGACCACCCGAGATCGGGTTGGGGTAGGGCTGGCCGGTGGCGCCGAACTTCCAGCGGAAGGCGCCCTCCATCAGCATGGCCAGGCCGAAGGTCAACAGCAGTGCGTAGACGTGGTCGACGCTGTAAAGCCGCCTGAGCATGAGCCGTTCAATCACCAGGCCGAAGGCGCCGACGACAAAGGGCGTGATGACCAGTGCATACCAGTAGCTGATGCCAAAGTATTCAAGCAGGCCCCAGGCGACAAACGCGCCCAGCATGTACTGCGCCCCATGGGCAAAGTTGACCACGTGCAGCAGGCCGAAAATGATGGCCAGGCCCAGGCTCATCAGCGCGTAAAACGAGCCGTTGATGAGACCGATAACGAGCTGGCCGACAAAGGCCGACATCGGTATGCCGAAAATTTCATTCATGTTTTGCTCCCCGCAGGGTGCGGCGAGGCGCGCCGCAGTTTTGTGTGGTGAAGGTCATAGTCCGAGCAGGCTTTCAATGCGTGCCAGGTCACCGGCGATGTCTTCACGGCGGAAGTGATCGACCACCGCGCCTTCTTCAATCACGTAAAAACGGTCCGCCACCTTGGAGGCAAAGCGGAAGTTCTGCTCGACCATGAGCACGGTGAAGCCGCGCTCTTTCAGGATGCGAATGGTCTGGCCAATCTTGGAGACGATCACCGGTGCCAGGCCTTCGGTGCATTCGTCAAGCAACAAGAAGTTTGCGCCGGTGCGCAGGATGCGCGCAATCGCCAGCATCTGCTGCTCGCCACCCGAGAGCTTGGTGCCCTGGCTGCCGCGGCGTTCCTTCAGGTTGGGAAACAGCGCGTAGATCTCGTCGACCGTCAGGCCACCCGGGCGCAGCACTGGCGGCAGCAGCAGGTTTTCTTCCGTGCTCAGGCTTGAGAAAATGCCGCGCTCTTCAGGGCAATACGCCACACCAAGTTTTGCAATGGCTTCAGGCAGCATGCCTGTCGTTTGCTGGCCGTTGATCTCAATGCTGCCCTGACGTTTGTCAAGCAGGCCCACCACCGCACGCAGGGTCGTGGTCTTGCCGGCGCCGTTTCGGCCCAGCAGGCAAACCACTTCGCCCTTGCGCACTTCAAGATTGATGTCGTGCAGCGCCAGGTTTTCGCCGTAGTGGCCGACCAGGTTCTTGATCGACAGGCAAAGGGGCTGCACTGCCGTTGAGGTTGCTGTTGCCATAGTGTTGGCTTCAGTCATTGGCGCCTCCCACATAAGCTTCGATCACGGCGGGATCGCGTGACACTTCGTCATACGTACCTTCAGCCAGGATCTGGCCTGACTGCAGCACCGTCACGCGGTCGCACAGCTCGGCAATCACCTTCATGTTGTGTTCCACCATCAAAATGGTGCGGCCCTTGGCCACGTCACGGATGATCTGCATCACCGGGCCGATGTCTTCATGGCCCAGGCCAGCCATGGGCTCGTCGAGCAGGATCATTTCAGGTTCAAGCGCAATGGTGGTGGCCAGCTCAAGCACACGCTTGCGGCCATAAGACAGCGACACCGCCGGTGTGTCGATATAACGGGTCAGGCCCACCATCTCGATGAGCTCCCTGGCGCGGGCATCCAGCACCTTGAGCGAGGAGTCCTTGCGCCAGAAGGCCCAGGTCATGCCCGCCTTGCGCTGCAGTGCGACGCGTACGTTTTCAAGCACCGTCATCTGGCCGAACACGGCAGAGATCTGGAAGGACCGGATCAGCCCTTTGGACGCGACGGTGGCCGGGTCGCTTTTCGAGATGTCGGTGCCGTTGAAAAGAATGGTGCCTGCCGTCGGCGTGAGAAAGGTCGTCAGCAGGTTGAAGCAGGTGGTCTTGCCGGCACCGTTGGGGCCTATCAGCGCATGTATGGTGTGGCGGCGGACCTTGAGGTTCACGTCCTTCACGGCATAAAAGCCGCGGAACTGTTTGCTCAGCCCGGTCGCCTCAAGAATGAAGGACTCGCTCATTGTTGACTCCGGCTCAGAGCAGCGCGTGTGTCACGCCGCCATCGACCAGGACAGAGGTGCCCGTGACCCAGCTGCTGTCGGACGTTGCGAGAAACATGGCTGCTTTCGCGATGTCGTCGACCTCACCCAGACGGCGCAGTGGCGTGCGTTGGGCACGTACCGCAATCTTCTCGGGCGTGACGTTGTTCTGCATGCCCTCGGTCAGCACAGAGCCGGGGCAAACCGCGTTCACGCGGATGCCGCGCGGGCCAAGGTCAACTGCCGACGAACGGGTCAGGCCCAGCACGCCGGCCTTCACGCCGCCGTAGACCATGGCTTCAGGCACGCCCAGGAAGGCCGCCGCAGAAGCGATGTTGATGATGCTGCCGCCTTCGGTCATGGCTTCCGCGCCGACCTGTATGCCCCAGACCACCGAGTTGAAACCGGTGCCCACCATGCGGTTGAGCATCTCTGGCGTGATATCGGCAATCGGGCCGTAGCGCACCCAGATGGCGTTGTTGACGAGGATGTCGAAGCGGCCGTGCGCTTCTTTCATGGCACCCACGGCCTTGACGAAGGTGTCGCGGTCGGCCACGTTGCCACCAAAGGCCATGGCCTCAGCGCCTGTTGCCTTGATCTCGTCAGCCGCAGCCTGGGCCAGGTCTTCACGCAGGTCCAGCACACCCACAATCGCGCCTTCTGCCGCCATGGCATCTGCAATGGCGCGGCCAATGCCGCGTGCGCCGCCGGTGATGAGCGCTACTTTTCCTTCAAGCCTTTTGGTCACTTTGGTTTTCCTTGTCTTGTTCTGTCCGAATTCGAGTCTTGTCTGTCTGGATGGTTCAGGTCTTGTCGGCAAAACGTACCTCGGGCAAACCCCGAACGCCCGTGCCGTGAACCGCGAAAAGCGCGCCCGCATCGGGATGGTCGTCCTTCAGGGCATTGCCGCTGTTGCTGATGCTGGTGACATAAAGAATGTCAAGGTTGGGCCCGCCAAAGCACGGGCAGGTCACGTAGCGCACCGGCATGTCGATCAGGCGGTCCAGTTTGCCCTCGGGCGAAAACCGACCCATCTTGCCGATCTCGACCAGCGCGGTCCAGATAAAGCCTTCGCTGTCTACCGTCGCGCCGTCACCGGCTGAAGCCAGCGGCTCGGTATCTATCAATACAGCCGGCGTGCCGGCCTTGCCCGTGGCCTTGTCGTACGGATAACGCATGATTTTGCGCGTGCGGCTGTCGGTGAAATACAGCCAGTTGCCATCAGGGCTGAAGCAGGTGCCGTTCGAGATCGCGAAGCCCTTGTCGATCATGTTCACCTGGCCGGCCGCATTGACCTGGTACAGCGCGCCCAGCTTTTCATTGCGGCCCATGACCAGCGAGCCGGCGACGAAGCGCCCTGCCCTGTCAGTACGGCCGTCGTTCATGCGGATTTTTTCTTCAACGTGCGTGACGCCCGCAATCTTGTCGAGCTGGCCCGTCGCCAGGTCAAGGTAGCTGAACTCGCTGGCCAGCGCAACCAGCAGGCGCCCGCTCTCGCACAGGGCGATGGAACCGATGGCCGACGGCAGCAGCCATTCGCGGTACTCACCACTGGCAGGCGTGATGCGGCGCACCAGGCGGGCGTGCCCGTCTATCCAGAACAGCGACTGCGAGCGCTCGTCCCAAAGCGGGCATTCGCCGAGTTCGTCGCGCTTGCCGGTGACGATGTCTACACGGGTCATGCGGCTAAACGCGACGTACGCGGGGTAGCGGCCAGCATGCGCGATGCGTCGCGCTGCAGGACGATGTTGCGAAGCGGGTCGGCCATGGCGGCGCGCTTGGCAAGATATGAGCTGTGCTGGCGCGGCCAGAGGTCGTAATCAGTATTCGCGCCCAGCGACATCTGCGCATGCAGCGCCCAGTTGGGGTTGAACATGGCCTCACGCGCGATGGCAATGAGGTCTGCCTGGTCGGCATTGAGGATGGCTTCAGCCAGGTGCGGGTCAATGATGAGGCCCACGGCCATCACGTCCATGCCGGTCATTGCCTTGATGCGCTGGCCGTCATTGGCGCGGTATTCAAGGCCACGCGCCACGCGCGGGCCATCTGTCGGGTAGCTTGAAATGCCGCCGCCCGACGAGCAGTCAATCACGTCCACACCGCGCGACTTCAGTCCCATGAGCAGGCTGACGAGTTCGTCCATGCTCAGTTCATGGTCAAGGTCTGCAAGCGATATGCGCCAGAACAGCGGCAGGTGCGCGGGCCATCTGGCGCGCACGGCTTCAGCGACTTCAAGCGCAAAGCGGTGGCGGTTGTCCATGCTGCCGCCGTACTCATCGGTACGCACATTGGCGACCGGCGATAAAAACTGGTGAATCAGGTAGCCGTGTGCACCATGCACCTCCAGCACTTCAAAACCCGCCTGGGCCGCCCTATGCGCGGCATCACCCCAGGCTTTTACAACATCCTTGACCTCTGCACTGCTAAGCGCATGCGGCACCTGCCAGCCGCCATCGCCCACTGGCAATGCGCTGGGGCCGACCACTTGCCAGGCGGCTTCACCGCGCGCAGCGTCGTCTGCGTTCAGGTGGCTGTGACCGGCCCATGGGGCCTGCAGCGCACCCTTGCGCCCGGTGTGGCCCAGCTGTATGGCTGGTACTGCGCCGTTGTCTTTGAGCACCTTCGCCACGCGGCGAAGGGGTTCTATCTGGCTGTCTTTCCACAGGCCGGTGTCGCCGTGGGCATTGCGCCCACGCTCTTCAACAGCCGTTGATTCAACAAAGACGATGCCGGCACCACCTAGTGCGAAGCGGCCCAGGTGAACGACATGCCAGTCGGTGGCATGGCCGTCCACGGCGGAGTACTGCTGCATGGGCGCGATCACCACCCTGTTGCGCGCAAGCACGTCACGCGCCCTGTAAGGCTGGAACAGCGCAGCGCCGTGGGCATCCGCGTCCTGCAGGGGTACTTCGCTCGGTGGCATCGTCAGTCCTTGTTTGCCTGCCTGCTGCTTACTTCTTGACGAAGTCGCAACCGCCTTCAGCCATCGGACGGAAGACCTGCTCGCCAGGGATCTCTGCACCGACCTTGTACAGGTCAAACTTGCCCTTGGATTCGGCTGGCGACTTGACCGTCATGGCGTACGTTGGGCGCATGACCTGGCCGTCTTCGCGGATCTTGACGTTCTTCATCGAGAAGTCATTGATCGGCGTGGCCTTCATCTTGGCCATCACGGCAACGCCGTCATCGGTACCGGCTGCCTGCACGGCCTTCAGGTAGTGCATGGTGGCACTGTAGGCACCGGCCATGATGTAGGTGGGGATCACGCCTCCGTTCTTGTCGGTGAAGCGGCGGGCCCACTGGCGCGACTCTTCATTGCGGTCCCAGTAGAAAGGCGCAGTGATCTGCAGGCCCTGTGCAACGTCCAGGCCCATGGCCGACACGCTGTTGATGGTCATGCCGAAGACGCCGACTTTCTGGCCGCCACGGGCCAGCTTGTATTCAGCTGCCTGCTTGAGGGCGTTGGTCAGGTCAAGGCCGGCGTTCAGGACGACGATGGCCTGGGCCTTGCTGGCCTGGGCCTGCAGCAGGTAAGACGAGTAGTCAGACGCGCCCAGCGGGTGGCGAACCGAACCCACCACCTTGCCGCCGCCGGCTTCGATGAACTTGGTGGCATCGGCCTGCAGCGCAGCGCCGAAAGCGTAGTCCACCGTGATGAAGAAGAAGGACTTGACGCCCTGCTTGAGCAGCGCGGTCACGCCGGCGTTGGCCAGCTGGTAGGTGTCCACGATGAACTGGACTGTCATCGGCGAGCACTGCTTGCCGGTCAGGTCGGAAGACACGGTGCCTGCGATCAGGTAGGGCTTCTTTTTTTCCTTCATCATGCTGGACACACCGAAGGCGATGGACGAAGCCGAGCCGCCGACGATGGTGTCGAACTTCTCGTTTTCAATCCACTGGCGGGCCAGGTTGATGCCGACGTTGGGTTTGTTCTGATCGTCAGCGGTGACCACTTCAATGGTCTTGCCGAGCACGGTGCCGCCGAAATCCTGCACGGCCATGCGCACGGCGACTGACGAGCCCGGGCCGCCGTTGCCGGAATAGGTACCGGTCTGGTCGGCCATCACGCCGATGCGGACCACGTTGTCGCTGATCTGCGCCTGTGCAGGCACTGCTGCCAGCAACACGCTGCTGCCGGCAACCGCGAGGGCCAGCCGGGACATCTTCTTCAAGGTCGGAAAAACTTTCATGCTTGTCTCCTGGTAATTAACTAACTGACTTTTAAACGATCAACACTGTTCAAACTACATGCAAGGATGTTTTGCAGGG
Source organism: Pseudomonadota bacterium (assembly GCA_040388905.1). GTDB lineage: Bacteria > Pseudomonadota > Gammaproteobacteria > Burkholderiales > Burkholderiaceae_C > Polaromonas. The sequence continues at coordinate 48,253 of JAZKAY010000009.1, read as the reverse complement.
GCTATTCGTCCCGGGCCAACATCCACTAAAAAAACGTCAGGCCGGGTCTGTGCTCAGCCGGTGGCCCTTGAACTGTTCGCGCAGCTTTGTCTTGAGCAGCTTGCCGGTGGCCGTGTGCGGCAGGTCTTCCACAAACACCACATCGTCGGGCAGCCACCAGCGCACCACGCGGTCTTTCATGAAGTCCTGCATTTCTGCTGCGGTAACGGTTTCGCCCGGCTTGGGCACGATGATGAGCAGCGGGCGTTCCTGCCACTTGCTGTGCGCCACACCGATCACGGCGGCTTCGCGCACCTTGGGGTGGCCGACCGCCACATTCTCAAGATCAATGGAAGAGATCCACTCGCCGCCCGACTTGATCACGTCCTTGGTGCGGTCGGTGATCTGCACAAAACCGTCGGTGTCTATCAGCGCCACGTCGCCGGTGCTGAACCAGCCTTCTTCATTCGTCGCCGCACCGGGTTTGTCGCCATAGTAGGCCGACACCACCCACGGACCACGCACCTTGATCTCGCCGACGGCCGTACCGTCGTGCGGCAGGCGCTGGCCTTCGGGGCTGAAGATGTCGACCTCGACACCAAAAATCGCGCGGCCCTGCTTGGCCTGGATGTCGATCTGTCTGGCCTTGGGCAAAGACTCATGCGCGGGCAGCAGATTGCCTATGGTGGCCAGCGGGCTGGTCTCTGTCATGCCCCAGGCATGGATCAGGTAAGCACCGAACAGCTCGTCGAACTTCTCGACAATCGCGCGCGGCGCGGCCGAGCCGCCGACCACCACACGCTCCAGCCTGATGTCTTTCAGGTTGAGCTTGTCCTTGTTTGTTTCGATGTAATTGAAGAAGCCCAGCCACACCGTCGGCACGCCCAGCGAGAAGGTGCAGCCCTCCTTGACCATGTGGGCATAAAGCTTGTCGCCGCTGACACCCGGTCCGGGCAGCACCAGCTTGGCACCACACATGGCCGACGCATAAGGAATGCCCCAGGCGTTGACGTGGAACATGGGCACGGCCAGCAGCACACTGTCGCGGGTTGACAGGCCCAGGCCGTCAACGGTGCAGGCCGTCCATGAGTGCAGCACCGTCGAGCGGTGACTGTATAGAACACCTTTGGGATTGCCGGTAGTGCCCGAGGTGTAGCAGAGCGACGAGGCGGTGTTCTCGTCAAGCCTTGGCCATTCAAAGTCTGGCGAGGCCTTCTCGATCAGGTCTTCATAACAAAGAAGGTTGGGCAGCGCGAGTTCTGGCATCTCGCTGCGCTCGCACAGGGCCACGAAACCCTTTACGGTTGGCAACTGGCCGGCAATCGCCACCAGCTGGTCGGCAAAGCCCAGGTCAAAGAACACATATTCATCAGCAGCGTGGTTGATGATGTAGGTGATCTGCTCCGCAAAGAGGCGCGGGTTGACGGTGTGCGAGATGGCGCCCATGCCGGCTACGGCAAAGTACAGCTCCAGGTGGCGGTGGGTGTTCCAGGCCAGTGTGGCGATGCGGTCACCGGGCTGCACACCCAGGCCGGTCAGCGCGTTGGCCAGCTTCTTGGCGCGGTTGCGAACCTGGCCCCAGCTCGAGCGGTAAATGCTGGTGTCCGACACATGCGAGACGATCTCCACGTTGGCGTGGTGCATCGCGGCGTGCTCTATCAGCGCTGAAATCAGCAGCGGCTGTTGCTGCATCAAACCCAAAATGGCCATCTTCGTTTTTTCTTTCTGTTCGTCTCCGGCACCGGGAAAGGCGGCATCAAGGCCACAACTCACGGCAAACAGCTCTGTTCGGTTGGAGTGAAATTTAGATTCCACTTGCCGACAGGTAAGTAAACTAAAGCATAGCAGTTTGGGCTGTTTTGGGGCCTTAAAAACAAGGCGGAAACCTAGGGAGAAACCCTGAACCAACGACACTACAGTCCCGACTGCGGCCCGTCGGCTGGGGAGGTGATCAAGCCAAAATCATGCGGCGGGAGTGGGTTGCTGACGCCCTCGCTGCCGTCCGGGCAGCCTGTTCAGACGCACTTTTTGCTATATTTTTAATAGCTTCTCACGCTGGTACCTATTGGCCTGCAGCCTGATCTGGCACCCAAAAATGAGCTTTTTAGGTCATTTTTGGGTCGTTTCGACTTGCCATTCGCCTGAAAAAGGCTAAAAGTTAATATGGAAGTTAACTTTTGGCAAATTTTTGCTGTGCACGTTAAAAATTTGCCGTATACGTTAAATTCAGTCATCCAGCAGCGAACTTGTCTTGGCTCAGACCACCCTTCCACCTTGTGTTTGTAAAACGTGACATTTCCGCTGCTTGAGTAGGTCCAGACATCAAAGGTGCCACTGCGTATGCGCTCTGGCTCGCCCAGCGTTGCGCGCACCCCGGCAGGCGTCATTCCTTTTTTCAACGCCCGCCAATTGGCCAGGTGCTTCCACCCCTCGATCGCCGCCACAGGCTTCTGACGACCATTCAAGACACCTTGCGGAGGCTCAAGGTTAGTCAATCGAAGTTTTAGTTCCTGGACTTCCTTTTCAAGCTGGGTGATTCGGTCGCTGTCGCTGGCGTACGAATTGAGTACGGCTGCAAGCGACAAAAGGCTGATGGCACCTGTTCTGAAAACCCGGTGTGAGGTACCTGTGCGCCTGCGAAAAAGGCAGAGCCCCACGGGATTTACCTCTGTCAGGCAGTCAACGGCCGCATGCACAATGTCAGGCTATGCAAGCCGCCAAAGCCACCACACTGGATATAGACATTGCCTCAGATCTCCAGCGGTGGCGCACTTTTCTGGCCATTGCCGAACTGGGCAGCCTGACCCGTGCCGCGCTGTTCCTGGACCGCAACCAGTCCCTTCTGAGCCGGCAGCTCAATGCGCTTGAGCGTGACTGCGGCACGAGGCTGTTCAACCGCACGGGCCGGGGGGTGGCCCTGTCGGATGTGGGCGAGCGCATACTGCCGCAGGTCAGGGCGCTGCTGTCGGATGCCGAAGTCCTGGGGCGAGAGATACGCGGCGACGCGCGCGAGCCCGCCGGCCGGGTCACGCTGGGCTCCCTGCCATCGATCACCTTTCCCATCGTGGGCCGCCTGTTCAAGGATTTGCGGGTGCGCTTTCCCGGCATACAGATCAAGATCCTGGAGGGCTCCAGCGGGCAGGTCGAAGAGTGGCTGTCCGATGACAGGGTGGACCTGGCCATTCTTTACCGCTATGGCAACAACCAGCCGGAACGCGAGCAGGCCCTGGCCACGGTGGACAGCTACCTCATAGGCCCCAGGGGCGACAAGCTGACGGCGAAGCCGGAGATAGATTTCAAAGCGCTCGATGGCCTGCCCTTCATCCTGCCCAGCGCCCCCAACGGCCTGCGCACCACGCTGGATGCGATGGCGCGGCAGGAGCACATTGCGCTGGTGCCGGTGATTGAGGCCGATTCGCTGCCCATCATGCGTTCTGTCGTGGAGCAGGAGCGGCTCTATACCGTGCTGCCCATCCACACCGTGTGGAACGAAGTAGCCAACGGCCAGTTGCAGGCAGCAAAAATCGTGAACCCTGCGGTACAGCGAACGGTGTCCATGGCTTTTTCAAAATCCAAGGGGCCGGGCAAGGCGGTGTCGGCCGTGGCCGCGCAGATTGTGGAAATCGTGCAGGAAAACGCACGCACCGGCATGTGGAGCCAGCACCCCAACGCCATGCGCGACCACGCCGAACAGACCTGACCAACAGCGTCCCGCCTGACTGAGGTGTGGCATTTGCATAGCTGCTTTGCGCCTCCAGTCGTCAAAGAAGCGCCGGTGCAATGCTTAAATCGCTGCGATAGCGACCGGGAGCCCATCCCGCGTCACAAACACAGAGACAAGAACATGACAGAACAGGCTTTGCCGAAAGTGTGCGTCATAGGCGCGGGTGCCATTGGCGGTTTTTTTGGCGCCCGGCTGGCGCAGGGCCATGCCGATGTCAGCGTGGTGGCGCGCGGCGCCACGCTGGCGGCCCTGCAGCAGCGCGGCTGGATTCTGGAGAGCGGGGGCGAGCGCAAGGCCTCACCCGTAAGGGCTGTTGCCGACGCGGCCGGACTGGGCCCGCAGGACGTGGTCATCCTCGCCGTCAAAAGCTATGCCCTGGCCCATGTGGTGCACATGATCAGGCCGCTGCTCGGCCCGCAAACGCTGGTGCTGCCGGCCGTCAACGGCGTACCCTGGTGGTTTACCGATGCAGCTGCAAAACTGCCCGTATCCGGACGGCTGGACAGCGTGGACGCTTCGGGCGCCATAGAGGGCGCCATCCCGGCAACGGCGGTCATGGGGTCGGTGGTCTACCCGTCGTGCTCCAGTCCCGAGCCGGGCGTGGCGCGTCATCATTCAGGCACAAAAATAGTTTTTGGTGAGCCGGGCTCCGCTGCCGGCTCAGCACCCACAGCCCGACTGGAGGCGCTGGTCGCCATGTTCAGGGCCGCAGGCTTTGATGCAGATGCCAGCACGGACATCCGCACCGAAGTCTGGAAGAAGCTGCTGGGCAACGCCTGCTTCAACCCGGTCAGCCTGATCACCGGTTCGGCCACCGACCTGATGATTGACGACCCGGGCATTTACCAGTTGTTCACGGCCATGATGGGCGAGCTGCTGGCTGTCGGCAAGGTCCTCGGCTGCGCACCGGCGATCGCGGTGGCGGACCGCATTGCCCTGTCGCGCAAACTGGGCCATATCAAGACATCCATGCTGCAGGACGCCGAGGCCGGCCGCCAGGTCGAGATAGACGCCATCCTGGGCGCGGCCTGCGAACTGGGCCGCAAGGTCAAGGTGGCAACGCCCTCGCTGGACACCGTCTATGCGCTGGCGCGCCTGCGCGCAAAAACAACCGGCCTGCTGCCGGCCTGAGCTGGGACGACCATGGCCATCACACCTGAACTGATCAAGTCGGTCACGGCAACGCTGTACGAGCGTTCGCTACGCCGCATTCCGCTTGATGCCATGGCAGCACTTAAGAGTGCCGACCGGGCAGAAAGCAGCGAGACCGCGCGCCACACCCTGCGCATCATGATCAAAAGCGCAGAAGAAGCCGAAAGCGGCGGGCACTTTGTCTGCTCCGACTCCGGCGTGCCGGTGTACTTTGTGCGTGTCGGTACACAGGCGCAGTTCAGCGGCAATGTGCGGCAGGCCATCACCGAAGGGTTTGATGAACTCGTCGCCACCATACAGCCGCCCCTGCTGCCCCACGTCACCAACCCGATGACGAATGAGCGTGGCTACCAGGGCAAGGGCATGCCCATCGTTACCTTTGATATGGAAGACGGCTCCGACTGCATGGACATCACCTGTTCGCCCAAAGCGCTGGGCTCGGGCCGCTGGGCCGCGCTTGAGATCTTCAGCTTCCCCGACCTGCGCACGATTGAAAAATACGTACTGGATGTCGTTGCGCGTGCCGGCTCGCAGCCCTGCCCACCGGTGGTGATCGGTGTCGGCATAGGCGGCACGTTTGACTACGCAGCCAAGATGGCGAAAGAGGCAACGCTGCGCCCCATCGGTGAACATCACCCTGAAGCACTGGTCGCCGACATGGAAAAACGCCTGCTGGCCGGCGTCAACATGATGGGCTTCGGCCCCATGGGCACGGGCGGCGACAGCACTGCCTCAGCCGTGCACATCAACTACGCGGCAGGCCACGGCTTCACGCCGGTGGCTGTGGCTTTCAACTGCTGGATCAACCGGCGCACGCGAGCCCGCATCTACAACGACGGGCGCGTCGAGATCGTGGAATAGCGCGATGACACTGCAAACCCATCGTATGAACTTTCCGCTCAGCGAAGCGGACGCGCGCAAGCTGCGCGCAGGCGACCAGGTCATCATCGACGGCGAGATCATCGTCACGGCCGGCCTGCCTACGCACCACCGCCTCATTGGCTGCCTGGATGGCAAGGAGCCGCTGCCCATGCCACTGCAGGGCCAGTCGCTTTTTCATCTCGGCAGCTACAGCCGCGAGATTGAGGGCGCCGACAACGAGGGCAGCCTGGAGATCCTCTACATCAACCCGACCACCAGCACACGTTTTAACCCGGTGATGCCGCGCATCATCAGCGAACTTCAGCTCCATGCCGTCGGCGGCAAGGGCGGGCTGGATGCTGCTTCAGTGCAGGCGATGCAGAAAACCGGCTGTGTCTACCTGTCGTTTCTGGGCGGCGGCGCCACGCTGCACACGCAGGCAGTGCGCGAAGTGCTGCAGGTCGGCTGGAGCGACATGCTGATGCACTACCGGCTGGTGCGACTGCGCGTTGAAGGCCTGGGCCCCGTCACCGTGGCCATTGATGCGCACGGCAACAGCAGCTATGCAGATGCGCAGGCTGGTGCCAGTGCGCGCATGGACAGCATCATGGCGATGATGGACCAGGGCCGCGCGCAGTTTGCCGCAAAGAAAATTTCCTGAAAAACACCGTCCCGATTTTCCAGAACAAGCACGTCAATCATGCCCAGTGAATCTTCCCAGGTCTTTGCAGACAGCGCCGCCGATTACCTCGGTGCCAGCGATCAACGCCAGCGTGTGCGGCAACTTGAAGACAGCGATGGCGGCTTTGAGCGCGCGACCTGGCAGCAGATTGCAGGGCTGGGCTGGCTCTCCATCATGGTGCCCGAAGACGATGGCGGGCTGGGACTGGGCCTTGAAGAAGTCGCAGCCATTGCGCGGGAGGCCGGGAAGCATCTTTTCCCTGAACCGTTTGTCGATGCAGGAGTGCATCCCGTAGCCCTGCTGTCCAGGGCGCCTGCCGGTGAACTGCGCAGCGAGTTGCTGGCTGCCCTGCAGGCAGGCGATCTTGTCGCGGGCGTCGCGTGGCAGGAGCGCGCGGGCGAGATCGAGCCTTTACCCGCCACGGCCACAACATTTGGTGCAAACACCCAGCAGCTCACAGGCCGCAAACGTTTTGTCAGGCCAGGTCCCGGTGCTGACGGCTGGCTGGTGCTGGCCAGCGTTGAGGGCGAGGCCGTCATCACCTGGGTCAGGGCCGATGCCGATGGCGTGACGCTGGCGCAGGAGCGCGGCGTGGACGGCAGCGTCACAGCCACGCTCTCTTTCAAAGCCTCTCCGGCGCGTTTGCTGGTACGGGGTGAGGCAGCCATGGCAGCGCTGCGCTTTGCGAACGAAGCAGCACGCATGGCCCAGGCCGCAGAGCTGGCCGGCATCGCACGCCGTGCACTGGAACTCACGCGTGAATACATGACAACACGTGAGCAATTCGGCAAACCCATAGGCAGCTTCCAGGCGCTGCAGCACCGCATGGTTGACGGGCTGATTCAGGTAGAGCTTGCCGAAGCCTGCCTGCGTGAAGGCCTCGCGCTCGCCGGCCAGGCCACATCTGCAGACAGCCTTGCCGCCATCACAAGCCGCGTGAAAGCGCGCTGCGCCTGGGCCGCCACAGAAGTCACACGCATGGCCATCCAGCTGCATGGCGCCATCGGCACGACCAATGAATACGACGTGGGCCTCTACTTCAAGCGCGCCATGCTGCTGGCAAGCCGCTGGGGCAATGCCACGGCGCATCGCAGGCGTTACGCCCGGCTGACCTCGATCAATCTGCAAAAACCGGCACCATCCAGCACAGGCACTGCTGCAGATTTTTCTGCGAATGCCGATTGGGACAACATGCCCGAGCCGGAATTTCGCCAGCGCGTGCGCGCGCTGTTTGCGCAGCACTACCCCGAGCACAGGCGCTACATGCCCTACCGCCAGTCGTGGGCGGAGTCCAAAGACTGGTACCTCACGCTGTCGCGCCTGGGCTGGCTGGCGCCGGCCTGGCCCAAACAATATGGCGGCATGGGTTTGCCGGCGGACAAGCTGATTGCCTGGATTGAAGAAACCGAGGCCTGGGGTGTGGCGCGCTGCCCTGACCAGGGGCTGGTCATGGTGGGCCCCATCCTGATGCGTTTTGGCAATGACGAGCAGCGTGCACGTTTCCTGCCGCCCATCCTGGCGGGCGAACATGTGTGGACACAGGGCTATTCAGAGCCCAATGCCGGCTCTGATCTTGCAGCAGTACGTACAGAGGCGGTGATCGATGGCAATGACTTCATCGTCAACGGCCAGAAGACCTGGACGACCTGGGGTTCTGATGGCACACACATGTTCATGCTGGTGCGGACCGACAAGACCGTGAAGAAACAGGCCGGCATCAGCTTTTTGCTGGTGGACCTGAAGACGCCGGGCGTCACCGTCAGGCCTATCCGCAACATCGCGGGTGAGCGCGAATTCTGCGAAGTCTTCTTCGACAACGTCCGTGTGCCGCAGAGCAACCTGGTCGGCGAGTTGAACCAGGGGTGGACGGTCGCCAAGGCCTTGCTGGGTTTTGAGCGCCTCTTCACGGGCAGCCCCAAGCACTCACAGCACACCCTGCACCAGGTCGAAAAACTGGCGCGCCAGCGCGGCCTGTTTGAAGACGCCGCTTTTGCCGCACGTTTTACCGAGCTGCAACTGGACACTGCCGACCTGGGTGCAGCCTACACAGGTTTTGCCGAAATCGCCAAACGCGGCGAACCCATACCGGCCAGCATTTCAATGCTCAAGATCTGGTCGACAGAGACGTATGAAAAACTCGCGCTGTTGCTGATCGAATCGGCCGACGAGTACGGCGGCATGCAGGCCCACTGCAGCAACGAAGAAATTGACATGCACGTTGTGGCACCGCTGTTCAATTGCCTGGGTGCCAAGATTTTTGCCGGCAGCAACGAGATACAACGCAACATCCTGGCCAAAGCGGTGCTTGATTTACCTTCCTGAAAAGAAAGACTTCCATGAGCAGAATCCCCTTCCCCACCCCCGAGACCATGTCGCCCGAACAGCGCGCTGTTTACGACAGGGTGGTGTCCGGCCCGCGCGGCAAGATTGAGGGCCCCTTGCGCGCAGCGCTCTACAACGCCGAGCTGGCAGACAAATGGCAGGCGCTTGGCGCGCAACTGCGCTACAACACCTCTTTGCCGCCGCGCCTGTCGGAAATTGCCATCCTGGCTGCCGGACGCGTTTGCGAGTCACCCTTCGAGTGGTACGCACACCGCCGTGAGTCCGAAAAAGTCGGCATCGAAAAAGACATTCTTGATGCCATGCTGGCGCAGACCGAGGTGCCCTTCCGCGCTATCGATGAAGAGCTGGTCTACAACTACGCACGCGAGCTGAGCATTCACCGCTCGGTATCCGACAAGACCTATGCAGCAACACTGGCGCACTTCGGCGCGCTCACCGTGGTCGAGCTGACCGCGCTGGTCGGCTACTACACCATGGTCTCGATGACGCTGAATGCGCACGAGATTCCACTGCCTGAAGGCGTGGAGCCTGCCTTCCCGCTGCCACAGCATTCGGGCCTGGTGTGATGACCACACAGACTATTGAAAACGCCAAAGGCTGGGATTGCCACGCCCACCTTTTTGGCCCCTACGCACGCTTTCCGCTCGCGGCCGACCGCAGCTACACACCGCCCGAGGCATTACGCGAACAGTACCTGGCGCTGCTGGCGCGGTTGGGCCTGTCGAACGGCGTGCTGGTGCACCCCAGCGCCTACGGGGATGACTATTCCCTGCTGTTCGATGCACTGGCAGAACTGCCGCAGCTGCGCGGGGTGATCGTCGCGCGGCCTGGTGCGCTGCCGTCGCTGAAGGGGCTGCGCGACAAAGGCATACGTGCACTGCGCTACAGCCACCGCAGCGGCGCGGGCAACAACTTTGCCGGTAGCGCCTCGTTTGAAGACCTGCAGCAAATGGCTGGTGCACTCGCCGATGCTGGCCTGCATGCGGAACTGTGGACCGACTGCAAGGTGCTGCCTGGTATTGCCGCGCAACTCAAGCAGTTGCCGGTGCCCGTGGTGATCGACCACATGGGCGGCTTTGACGTCAATGCGGGTGTGGACGACGCCGGGTTCCAGACCCTGCTGTCGCTGCTGGCCGGCGGCAAGGCCTGGGTCAAGCTCTGCGCCTACCGCAATTTTTTCACGGTGACCGACCAGGAGTTGGGCCGGCCGTTTCACGACGCCATGCTCAAGGCGAACCCGGCGCAACTGGTGTGGGGCAGCGACTGGCCGCACCTGCGCGTTACGCCCGAGCCCGATGCCTCGCAGTTGCTGGCCACCTTCAAACGCTGGACGGGCGACGCAGCGCTGGCCCGCCGCATCCTGCAGGACAACCCGCAGCGCCTGTACGGCTGACATCTGCCCGGGCAGCCGGGAGGGGCGGCGCGTTCAGGAGATCAATCTGCTATGTATTCAGTAGCTGCTCACGCTTATATCTATTGGTCTGCAGCCTTTTTTACCCATAAAAAATGGCCTTTTTCAGGCGTTTTTGGCGCTTTGGACGGCCCGGGCCGGCTCCGACGCCCTAAAATGTAAAGTCAGCTTTACATTTATCCACTGGCGCGTGATGATCAGGTTGACAGTGGCGTCACAGGCCTGCCGTCGATCCAGGCCCTGATGTTGTCCAGCACCCCGCCATAAAAGGCGGTGAGGTTTTCGGGCGTGACATAACCCAGGTGCGGCGTCATCACCACGTTGTCCAGCTGGCACAGGGCATGATCCTGCGGCAGCGGCTCCTGCCAGAAGACATCCAGTCCGGCACCGCCCATGCGGCGCCCCTGCAGCGCGGCCATCAGGGCGGCTTCATCGACCAGCCCGGCGCGTGAAGTGTTGACAAGAAACGCATCGGCCTTCATGGCTGAAAGCTCGGCATGCGCCACGACGCTGGCGGTAGACGCTGACAGCACCAGATGCAGCGACACCACGTCGGATTGTGAAAACAACCCTGCCTTGCTGACCATGCGCACACCGGCCTGCTGCGCGCGTTCTGTGGTGAGGTTAGGGCTCCAGGCGATGACGTCCATGCCAAAGGCCTGGCCGATGGTGGCCATGCGTTTGCCGATGTTGCCCAGGCCGGCAAGGCCCAGCACCCGGCCCTCAAGCGCCAGCGCCAGCTGCGGCTGCCAGACGCCTTTGCGCAAGGCCTGGTCCGAGCCGGGCAGGCGTTTGTGCAAGGCCAGAATCAGCGCCCAGGCGGTTTCCGCCGTAGCTGCCAGGCCATGGCGTGCGCCTTTGGCACCGCAAACGACAACGCCCTGTTTGAGACAGGCCGGCACATCAATGGCCGCATTGCGCAGGCCCGTGCTTGCGAGCAATTTGAGTTTGGGCAGCCGCGCAATCACCGATGCGGGAAACGCCGTGCGCTCCCGCATGGCGACCACGACATCGAAGTCCTGCAGTGCGGTGACGAGTTCGTCTTCACTGGTTATCGCCTTGCTGAATGCATGCACCACAGTGCCTTCGGGCAGTGATGCCCAGTCGGCCGTGCCCATGGCCAGCTGCTGGTAGTCATCAAGAAGCGCAATGCGCAAGGTCATGTTTTACTCCAGTGTGATCTGGCCTTTTTTGACCACCGCTGCCCACTTGACGGACTCCTGCTGCATCAGCTTGCGGTACTCCTCGGGCGTGGTTGAAATTGCAATCGCGCCCTGGGCTGCTATCTGCGCCCTGACCGAGGGCATGGCCAGCACGGCAACCAGCGCATCGCGCATCTTCTGCGTGATGGCGACAGGCGTGGCGGCAGGCGCAATGAAGCCATAGTTGGACTCCACATACACCTGCGGCAAACCCAGCTCTGTGGTGGTCGGCACGTTGGGCAATGCATCTACACGGCGCGGGCCGGATACAGCCAGAATCTTGATGCCGCGAGACAGGAATGGCAACAGCGCCGACAGGTCAGCGGCCAGCACCTGCACCTCGCCGCCCAGCAGCGCCGTCACGGCAGGCGCAGCACCCTTGTAGGCGACATGGGTCATCTTTATGCCGGCTTCCTGCGAGAGCAGTTCCACACCCAGATGCGGCGTCGTAGCATTGCCTGCAGAGCCATAGTTGAGCTTGCCCGGCTCGGCTTTTGCCAGGGCAATCAACTCCTTGAGCGTATTGACCTTGAGCTGCGGGCTGACCGCAATGACCTGGGGCACCCGGGCAACCAGGGACACGTAGTTGATGCCCTCCACTGCGTAGGGCAGCTTTTGCAGGTGTGGCAGCACCGTGATGCCGCCGGGCACGCCAAAGCCGAAGGTATAGCCGTCAGGCTCGGCCTTGACGGTGGCGTCAATGCCGATGGTGCCGCTGGCGCCGGCCCGGTTGTCGATGATGATGGACTGACCCAGTTGCTCCCCCAGTTTGGGCGCAATGGCGCGCGCAAGCTGGTCCACAGGCCCGCCGGCCGGGTAAGGCACGATGAGGCGAACCGGCTTGGCAGGCCATGCAGCCTGTGCAAAAGCAGGTGAAGCGGTGAGGCCCGCAAGCGTTGCGATGCTCACCACAAGGAGATGTCTTTTGATCATGGATGTCCCGATAAATAAAGTGGAATCAAGTGCGGCGCCAAACGTCACCCGTCGTTGATCAGCACAAGGAACTCGGCCACCAGTGCCGGCTTGTCGCTGCCTTCGATTTCAAACTCGCAGCGCGTGGTGATGCGTGTGCCGTTGCCCGAGCGCTCTGCAGCGGCCAGCGTCTGGTGCAGGCGCACGCGCGAGCCGACGGGTACCGGTGCGGTGTAGCGAACCTTGTTTGAACCGTAGTTCAGGCCCTTGCCGCGCTTTTCGACGCGAAAGATGTCGCGCTGCAACAGCGGTACCAGCGCCAGGGTAAACAGGCCGTGGGCGATTGTCTTGCCGCCCGGCATTTCGCGTGCGGCACGCGCCGTGTCGGTGTGAATCCAGAAGTCGTCGCCGGTGTTGCGGGCAAAGTCGTCAATGTGCTTCTGCTCGATGGTGAACCAGTTGCTGGTACCCAGCTTCTGGCCGACATGCGCGAGAAAGTCGCCCGGTGTCTGCAATATCAGCATGTCAGATCACCTGGCCATTTTTAAGGCCGGCAAGCCCGGCATCGTCCATGCCCAGCAGCTCGCGCAGCACCTCGTCGGTGTGCTGCCCCAGCACCGGCGGGCCGCGTTTGTATTCAACCGGCGTGGCTGAAAACTTGATGGGGTTGGCGATCTGCGGCACGCTGCCGGCGGTGGCATGCGGCAGGCGCAGCAGCATGTCGCGGTGTTTGATTTGCGGGTCGGCAAAGACTTCGGCAAACCCATTGATCGGACCGCTCGGGACGTTCACCGCATCAAAGGCCTGGTACCAGTCGTTGACCGTACGGGTCCTGAAGATGCTGGCGAGTATCGGAATCAGCGTCGTGCGGTTGCCGGACCGCAAGGGGTTGGTCTTGAAACGTTCGTCGCTGGCAAGTTCAGGCATGCCAAGGACCTTGCAGAAGGCCACGAACTGCGTGTCGTTGCCGACGGCGATCATGATGTCGCCGTCCGTGCAGGCAAACGACTGCCAGGGACAGGTAATGAGGGACGCATTCCCCAGGCGCTCGGGCTGCTTGCCGGTGGCCAGGTAGTTCATGGCCACGTGCGAGATGGCGGCGACCTGTGCGTCCAGCAGTGCCAGGTCAATATGCTGGCCTTCGCCGGACACGACATCGCGGTGGCGCAGCGCGGCCAGAATCGCGCTGACGGCGTAAAAGCCTGCGGTGATGTCGCTGACCGAATAACCCACGCGCAACGGCCCCTCGCCGGGTTGGCCGTCCTCCTGGCCCGTCAGGCTCATCAGCCCGCTCATGCCCTGAAAAATGGGATCGTAGCCAGGCAAATGGCTGTAAGGGCCGCTCTGCCCGAAACCGCTGATGGAGCAATACACCAGCTTGGGGTTGACCAGCCTGAGTGATGCATAGTCCAGCCCGTATCGGGCCAGGTCGCCGGCCTTGAAGTTCTCGATCACGATGTCGCATTGGGCGGCCAGCTCCCGTATCAAGGCCTGCCCTGCCGCCTGCGACATGTCGACCGTGATAGAGCGCTTGCCGCGGTTCATGGCCACGAACGACGAACGCTCATCGGTCTCATTGCCCGCCTCATCCTTCATGCGAAAGCCCTGGTGGCGCACGTCGTCGCCACGCCCCGGGCGCTCGACCTTGATGACATCGGCGCCAAAGTCGGCCAGCATCTGCGCCGCCCAAGGGCCGGAGAAAACGCGGCTCAGGTCCAGCACGCGAACACCTGACAAGGAACTCATGGGACATGTCTCCTGATTTTTTTATGCGAAGCAGTGATGGCAAACGGCAGTGCCGTCTGCATCAGCCTTCGATGATGGTTGTTTCTTCGGTCGTGAACATCTTGATGCGGCCTATGAAGGTCGCGCCATCTGCATGCAGTCTTTTGGCTTCTGGTGACGCATTGGCGCGCTGCATCGCCTCGAGATCGTCATACCAGAGCTCGGCAATGCCATCCACGTCTCCGGGAATGCTGGGGATGTCAGGGCGGAAGCGCTCGGTGATCACATGGGTCAGCACATACTTTTTGAGGCCGGGCACATGCCGGGCCAGCGGGGCATGAACCTCGACCCAGTGTTTGGTGAATTCTTCGTGCGTCAGGCCGTCCTTGCGCGAGAGAAGTGAAAGACTCTTGATCAAAGCTGCTCCTTGAAATGTGCGCGGCAGGCGCCGACAGGCCGGCAGACGCGCTCGGGGCACTCTATCCCAAGGGCACAAAGCCACCTATATCCGAAAGTGCAGGGCTGCTTTGCGCAAACCGGGCTGGTTTGCAGTTGCACCCCTGCCTACGATGCTTGCAGGACGTGACGCGCCCAGACCCACGGTGCGTCGCGCAAAGAACAACCAGAACCGGAGACAGACATGCACCTTCACCAGCTGGCCACCAGCCTTTTTTTCACCGCCTCGCTTCTTGCAACTGCCACAGCGCATGCGGCCTTTCCCGACAAGCCCATACGCATGGTGGTCCCGTTCGTCGCAGGCGGTTCAGCAGGCAGCGCAGCGCGCGAGCTGGCGCAGCGGATGTCGGTCATCCTGGGCCAGAACGTTTTTGTAGACCATCTGGGCGGTGCAGGCGGCAACATAGGCGCTGCGGCAGTTGCGAATGCGGCACCTGACGGCTACACCGTACTGATTGCCTCTTCAGGCATCCTCACCGTCAATCCATCGCTGTATAAAAAACTGCCGTTTGATCCTGCGAAGCTGACACCGGTCGGCGTGGTGGCCTCGTACCCCCTGGTGATTTTTGCGAACGGGCAGCTGCCCATGAAAGATTTGCCCAGCTTCATCAGCTACGCGCGCCAGTACCCCGGCAAGCTCAGTTTTGGTTCGGCGGGCTACGGCACGTCAGGACACCTGTTCGGTGAACTGCTGAAGGACGCCGCAAAAATCGACATCGTCCACGTGCCCTACAAAGGCGGCGGCCAGGCCATGATGGACGTCATCAGCGGGCAGATCTCGATGATGATGGAAGCATCCGTCGTAGGCATGGGCTACACGGGCGACGGGCGCCTGCGCGCACTGGCCGTGACGGGCAGGACCCGCATGGCCTCGGCGCCCAATATCCCCACAATTGCAGAATCAGGTTTGCCGGGTTTTGACGCCATAGGCTGGTACGGCCTGCTGACACCACCGGGTACACCGCGCGATGTGGTCGCCAGACTCAATGAGGCGCTCAACGCCGCACTCAGCGATGGCGACACAAAGACCAAGCTGGGCACCATGGGCATGGACCCGGTTACCGGCACACCTGAGGCCCTCAGCACGCTGATCCGCAGCGACGCTGCCAAGTGGTCGGCCGTTGTTCAGAAAACGGGCATCAAGCTGGACTGAAAGAAGATGCCTCAGCGCACTTTCTCTAGTTGATCGTCAGGTTCAGCGCCTTGATCACCGGCACCTGGCGCTTCTCGTCAGCCTTGACATAGGCATCGAAGTCACCCGGGCTCATCACGGTGGAGTCTGCGCCCAGTGGCAACAAGGCCTCCTGCACGGCAGGCGATGCCATGACCTTGGCCATGGCCTTGTAGAGCTTGTCGATCACAGGTGCAGGTGTGCCAGCTGGTGCGGCCAGGCCGTTCCATGATTCCGAAAGGTAACCCTTGAGCCCTGCTTCGGCCATGGTCGGCACATCCGGAAAGAGTGGCGAGCGGCGGCTGCTGCCGATGGCAATCGCGCGCAACTTGCCGGCCTTCACGTGCTGGATCTGCGGCGTGATGTTGACGAAAGACACCTCGACCTGCCCCGACAGCACGGCCAGCACGGCTGGTGCAGCACCCGCATAGGGCACGTGCGTGAGCTTGGTGTTGGTCATCTGGTTGAACAGCTCACCACCCAGGTGTGGGCCTGTGCCCGCGCCAGCAGACGCGTAGTTGAGCTTGCCGGGGTTTTTGCCTGCATAGGCAATCAGTTCGCTGATTGAAGTCACTGGTACGCTGGGGTGTACCGATATCAGGTTGGGCACGGTGGCGAACATGCCGACCATGACGAAGTCCTTGTGGGCGCTGTAGGGCAGGTTGGGGGCGATAGCTGGCTGCACGATCAGCGGCGCTACGGTCGCCAGCAACAGCGTATAGCCATCGGGCGCAGCCTTGGCGACCAGGTTGGCGCCAATCACAGTACCTGCGCCAGGCTTGTTTTCAACAATGACCCGCTGGCCGAGTTCGGTGCTCATGCCGGCAGCCAGCATGCGGACGATGGTGTCCGACGGGCCGCCCGCGGCATAGGGGTTGATGATGCGTATCACGCGGTCAGGCCATGCGGCCTGCGCGCCTGCAAGCTGCGTCGTGCACAGGGCGGCCAGCAACAGCCCGCGCCTCATGAGTTGCACTGTTTTTGTCATTGATCTGTCTCCTTTGTCGTTGTCGATACTGCCGCCTGCCAGCCTTCACCGCCGGGCGGCCGCTGCAGCATGGGGCGGTGGAATATTTCGCCAAGGCCCGCATAAAAAGGACCACCCAGCCGGGCGACAGGCCGCATTTTTGCGCTGTCCACCCGCTTGCCGTCAAAGATGTCAGGTGAAAGATGGAAAGCAATGATCTCGCCAATAAAAAGCGTATTGATGCCCTTGCCCAAGGTGATGATCTGGTCTATGCGGCATTCCATCTGTACAGGCGAAAGCGCAATGCGGGGCGGCTTCACCAGCCGGCTGGGCAGCAACTCTATGCCCAGTGCATCGGTTTCACTCACGCCCGGCGCATAGTTCTCGCCGCTGGCGTGCATCGCTTCCATATTCGCCTCGGTCGCCACATTGACGACGAACTCGCCGGTTTCGCGAATATTGCGCGCCGTGTCCTTTTCAGTGCCTTCGCGACTGGCAATGTTGATGGCCAGCATGGGCGGCGTCGTGGCCACATAGTTGTAGGAGCTGAAGGGCGCAGCATTCACGCAGCCCTTGCCATCCACCGTGGTCACCCACGCAATGGGCCTGGGCACCACGCAGCCGATGACCATGCGATAGGCCTCTGCGGTATCGAGTTCGCGCGCATCCAGAAAAGTGAAATCGTTCATGGGCATCCAGTTCCTTCAAGTCCCCAGTCTGCCGGCGATCAGTCGGGCTTGACACCGGCGGACTTGACCAGTCCGCCCCACTTGGCGCCTTCTGCCTGGATGAATTTGCTGAAGTCCTGAGGTGTACCGCCTGCCGCCAATACGCCTTGTGACCTGAAGAAGGTCACGGTTTCAGGATTTTGCAAAGCCTTGTTAAGAGCTGAGTTCACCCTGGACACCACTTCAGGGGGCGTCTTTGCCGGCCCCATCAGGCCGTACCAGGTGCCGCTGATGACAGTTTTGAAACCGGCTTCGGCAGTTGTCGGGACATCGGGCAACGCCGTGGACCGGGCAGGTGCAGCCAGCGCCAGTGCCTTGAGTTGACCGGCACGTATGAATGAGATCACAGCAGGTACGTCGGCAAACATGACGTCGGCCGTGCCGCCTATGAGATCAGTCGTTGCGGGCGCCGCGCCGCGGTAGGGAATATGCGTCATGAAGATGCCGGCTTCACGCTTCAGGAGTTCAGCGCCGAGCTGCGTGGATGTACCGCTACCGGCAGATGCAAAATTGAGCTTGCCCGGATTGGCCTTGGCGTAAGTCACAAGTTCAGAGAGCTTGTTGAAATTGCTTTTGGAAGACACAACAGCCACGGATGGCGTATTGACCGCCTGGCCGATGGCAACAAGGTCGCGCTCGGGGTTGTAGTTCGGGTTGGGGGTCATGGCCGGCACGATCACCATGGCGCCCGTCGAGACAAACAGCAGGCTGTAGCCATCGGTAGACCTGATGACTTCATTGGCACCCAGCACGCCGCCTGCCCCGCCCTTGTTGTCGATCACCACAGGCTGGCCGAGTTCCGCCGACATCTTGACCGCAATAAAACGCGCCAGCGCGTCGGCTGGTCCGCCCGCAGCGAAGGGCACCACAATGCGCACGGCTTTGGTTGGCCAGGCCTGTGCGAGGGCTGAAGTCATGGGCAGGACGCCCGCAAGCGCCATCAGGGCGGGTAAAAGAATGCTCCGGCGGGTTGGCTGTTGTTTCATGGTTTTGTCTCCTGTTTTTTCGTAAAAATCCTGCTGCTGGAATACCGGCGTCAACCGTCAGCAGGCTCGGTGGATTTGACGGAAGGTTTTTTCTGCATCTCTGCATGCCAGCGCGCCAGCGCGGGTGCTTCCTTCCGCCAGCCCAGCGCATCAAAGCGGTAATCCAGATAGCCCAGCGCGCAGCAGAGGCTGACGTGGCCCAGGCCGAACGTCGCGGTATCCAGGGCCGGCACTTCAGATTCCAGCTGTTTCAGGGATGCATGGGTTTTGAGTTCAAACGCATCCATCAGCACCTGTATGGGGTGCTCGCGCTCCCTTTCATTGCGCCAGAGAATCAGCACATCCAGCAGGCCGTCACCGAAGGCCTCCCAGCGCAATGCCTGCCAGCGCGCCGGGCCGGTGCTGGCAATCAGCGGGCCCTGAACCAGCTCATTGAGGTATTGGCAGATCACGCTGGAGTCGAACAGCACCATGCCGTCATCCAGCACCAGCGTCGGGATCTTGCTGAGCGGGTTGTCCTGCATGATGGCCGGATTGGGCTTGAGCATGGCTGCGACGGAACGCACCAGCGTGAGCCTGCCTGTGACCTGGAGTTCCTCCGCGCACATCATCACTTTGCGCACGTAAGGCGATTTGGGGGACCAGTGCAGTTTCATCAAATGGTTCCTGAAGTGCGAAGTGCTGCAATGGCTGCAGCGTCATAACCCAGCTCGGCCAGGATGTCGTCGCTGTGCTGGCCCAGCAGCGGCGGCGCTGCGCATGTCTGCAGCTTCGCCTCGGCAAAACGCATGGGCGTACCGACCTGGGGCACCATGACGCCGCTGGGGTGTGGCACCTGCTTGAGCATTTCGCGGTGCTTGACCTGTGGGTCTTCAAACACCTCGGGGACGTTGTTGATGGCACCGGCGGGCACACCTGCGGCATCCAGCGTGGCGATCAGGTCCACGCGTTTCCAGGCCGAGAACCGTTCCTCAAGAAGTGCCGCGAGCACCGCGATGTTTCTCACGCGCTGCGCGTTGGTGGCAAAACGCTCATCCCGCGCCCAGTCGGCCACACCCAGCACATCACACAGTTTGGTGAACTGGCCGTCATTGCCGACCACAAGAATGAAGTCACCATCGGCGCAGGCATAAACGTCCTGCGGCTGGATGTTGGGGTGTGCGTTGCCGTTGCGCGACGGGACCTTGCCCGACACCAGGTAGTTCATGGCCTGGTTGGACAGCGTGGCCACCTGCACATCGAGCATGGCGATGTCTATGCTGTCGCCCACACCGGTCTCATTGCGTCGCGCCAGCGCGGCCAGCACGGACACTGCCGTGTACATGCCGGTCATCAGGTCGACGATGGGAATACCGACCTTTTGCGGCCCACCGCCGGGTTTGCCGTCGCGTTCGCCGGTCACGCTCATCAGGCCGCCCATGGCCTGTATCAGAAAGTCATAGGCGGGCTGGTCCTTGCGCGGGCCGGTCTGGCCGAAGCCGGTGACCGAACAATAAATGAGGCGCGGGTTCAGCTTGCGCAGCGACGCCTGGTCAAGGCCGTAACGCTCCAGCGTGCCAGCCTTGTAGTTCTCCAGGACGATGTCGCTGTTCATCGCCAGCTCACGCACGATGCGCTGGCCTTCAGGTTTGTCGAGGCTGACGGTGATAGAGCGTTTGCCGCGATTGACAGCCAGGTAATAGCCGGCCTCACGGGTGTCCTGTCCGGCGGCATCCTTCAGAAATGGCGGACCCCAGGCACGCGTGTCATCACCCACACCCGGACGCTCGACCTTGGTGACCTGTGCGCCTAAATCGGCAAGAATCTGGCCTGCCCAGGGGGCGGCCAGGATGCGGCTGAGGTCCAGCACCCGGACATGGGAAAGGGGACCTGAAGAAGGGCTCATGGGAATACTTTCATGGGTCAAGTCTAGATTTGGCCGAGCCGGTGGCCTATGGCCCCGAAGTCAATCCTGTGATGCGCAATGGCGCATACCGCAGTGAATACCCGCAGGGGGAACTCATGGTTTCTACCCAGGCCGAACAGGCCGGCCATTGATCGTCCAGGCGCTTATCGCCCCGTGAACACAGCGGCACGCTTTTCGCGGAAAGCAGCCTGCGCCTCTTTCGCGTCATCTGTCTTGCCGATCTGCGCGGTCATGTCCTGCTCATAACGGTAGCCGTCACGCAGGCTCATGTCTTCAATCACATTGAGGGTGTGTTTGCCCATGCGGGTGGACACCGGGCTCTTGGAAGCGATGGTGGCGGCGAGCTCCATGGCCGCAGGCATCAGGCCCTCGGGCGTGGTGCAGGCTTCGACAATGTCCATGCGCAGCAGCTCGGCGCCGGACACGCGATAGCCGGTCAGCATCATGCGGCGCAGGTGTGAATGCGAGAAGAGCCGCATCGCGTGGCGGCAGCCGCCCAGCAGGCCTACATCCACTTCAGGCAGGCCCATGGATGCCTTGTCCGAGCAAATGAGGATGTCCGACGACGCAGCCATGGCCAGCCCCGATCCCAGCGCTGCACCATTGATGGCACAGATCACCGGCTTGGCGCATTCACGGATGGCATGGAAACACTCACGCGTGCGGCGCGAATGGGCCAGCAGGTCGCCCGGGCCCTTGATGTTTTCAGCACGGCCCTTGAGGTCGGCGCCGGCGCAGAACACCTTGCCGGCGCCCGTGAGCACCACCACGCGGATGTCGTCGATCTCGGAGATCTGGTCGAGCGCCTGGGTCAGCTCGTCGTTCAGCGTGCGGGTCAGTGCATTGACCGGCGGGCTGTCCATGGTGAGTGTGGCGATGTGGTCCGCTACGTGGACCCGCAGCTGGGTGAAGTCGTTCATGGTGGGGCGGCGCTGGGCCGGATGTGGGTTGAAAAAACAGATGTATCCAAAGCCATTCACAAGATGGCACGGGACAGTCTAGATTTTTTAAACGGCACTCGCCGTGTAGAAGGAGGCAGAGCTGCTATGCAAAGTACTGCATGACAGTAGCTGACTACCCGAGGACCACCCGCCCGGTTTTCGAGGTAGAGCTGAAATCACCTACTGATTCTGGCGCACAGTGCCTGTCATTCAAAGGTCACGGGCTTCGCCAGGTTTCTCGGCTTGTGCAGCCGCATAACGTTGCTGCGCAAAGTGAGCGTCCACCAAGCCGGGACCTGGCGGCTACGCCGGTACGCTACTGCGTAGCGCCGAAATCAGTCACTCTACGGTGACCGATTTCGCCAGGTTCCTCGGCTTGTCAACATCCGTGCCTTTGGCGAGGGCTGTGTGATACGCCAGCAATTGCAGCGGCACGACATGCAGCAGCGGGCTGAGGGTGCCGTAGTGCTCGGGCATGCGGATGACGTGTATGCCTTCGCCGCTGGCGAGGCGGCTGTCGGCGTCTGCGAGGACGTAGAGCACACCGCCGCGTGCGCGGACTTCCTGCAGGTTGCTCTTGAGCTTTTCCAGCAGGCTGTCGTTGGGCGCGACGGCGACGACGGGCATGGCGCTGGTGACGAGTGCCAGCGGGCCGTGTTTGAGTTCACCTGCGGGGTAGGCTTCTGCGTGGATGTAGCTGATCTCCTTGAGCTTGAGCGCGCCTTCCATGGCAATCGGGTAGTGCATGCCACGGCCCAGGAAGAGAGCGTTCTCCATCTTCGCGAAGTCTTCTGACCAGGCGATGACCTGCGGCTCAAGCGCCAGCACGGCCGCGATGGCTGCGGGCAGGTGGCGCATGGCCTTGAGGTGTTCGCCCTCTTCTTCGTCGCTGAGTTTGCCCTTGCTCTGGGCGAGCGCCAGCGTCAGCAAAAACAGGCCCGCCAGCTGTGCGGTGAAGGCCTTGGTGGATGCCACGCCGATCTCTACACCGGCGCGTGTGATGTAGGCGAGCTTGCATTCACGCACCATGGCCGAGGTGGAGACATTGCAGATGGTGAGCGTCTGCGTCATGCCCAGCGACTGCGCGTGGCGCAGCGCGGCGAGTGTGTCTGCGGTTTCGCCGCTCTGTGTGATGGTGACGACCAGGGTGCGAGGGTTGGGTACGCTGGTGCGGTAGCGGTATTCGCTGGCCACCTCGACCTGCGTGGGAATGCCTGCAATGGATTCAAGCCAGTACTTGGCGGTGCAGCCGCTGTAGTAGCTGGTGCCGCAAGCCAGGATCAGCACCGAGTCGATGTCCTGGAACACGCGGTAAGCCTGGTCGCCAAACAGCTCGGGGACTATGCCCTCAACGCCTTCCAGCGTGTCGGCAATGGCGCGCGGCTGCTCGAATATTTCTTTCTGCATGTAGTGGCGATACGGGCCCAGCTCTGCCGCGCCGCTGTGCGCCTGCACGGTGCGCACCTGTCGCTGCACGGCCTTGTGGTCGCGGTTGATGACCCAGTACTTGCCGAGCTGGAGGTCGACCAGGTCGCCCTCTTCAAGATAGACGATCTGGTCGGTCACGCCGGCCAGCGCCATCGCGTCGCTGGCGAGAAAGTTTTCTGAATTGCCTTTGCCCACGCCGAGGATAAGTGGCGAGCCGGCGCGCGCGCCGACCACGCGGTGTGGTTCATCCTTGCAGAAGGCGGCGATTGCATAGGCGCCGTGCAGTTGCGCGACGGCGGCCTTGAGTGCCTCGAACAGGTCCCCGTCATACAGGCTGTCCATCAGGTGCACGATGACTTCGGTGTCGGTCTGGCTGGTAAAGACATAACCTTTGGCCTGCAGCGCAGCGCGCAGCTCTTCGTGGTTTTCAATGATGCCGTTGTGCACCAATGCGACCTTGCCGGGCTTTGTTGACGCATCGCCGGTGCCGTGGCTGAAGTGCGGGTGGGCGTTGTGCACGGCGGGCGCGCCATGGGTAGCCCAGCGGGTGTGGGCGATGCCGGTGCCGCCTTCGACTTTTTCGGCATCGACCTGGGTTTGCAGTTCTGCCACGCGTGAGGTGCTGCGTGCGCGCTTCAGGCCGTCGGCGTAAACGGCAACGCCGCAGGAGTCATAACCCCGGTATTCCAGGCGCTGAAGGCCCTGGACCAGAACCGGGACGATATTCCGTGTCGAAACTGCTGCAACGATGCCACACATAAATGTTTACTCCTGAACAATGTGCTGATGCTACGGATTTATCACTTTCTTATGTGAACTTTTTAAATCTAAAAATGGAATTTAATTTCATATATTACTTTTAACTAAATTTAATTCCATTATTATTAAATATATGGAAGAAATAGAACTTGACGCGACTGACCTGAAGCTGCTCGACACGCTGCAGCGCGACGCATCGCACAGCAACCAGGCGCTGGCGGCGCAGCTGCACATGTCGCCACCCACCTGCCTGCGGCGGGTCAAGCGCCTGCGTGATGCTGGACTGGTCGAGCGCGACATCGCCATCCTGAGCGCCGACAGGCTGGCCCATGTGACGGGCGCAGGGCTGACGGCGGTTGTCGAGATCACGCTGGACCGCCAGGGCGCCGAGATGCTGGATGCGTTTGAGCAGCGTGTGGCCGCAGACGAGGCGGTGCAGCAGTGCTACCGCGTCTCGCCGGGGCCGGATTTTGTGCTCATGGTCCATGTGCGCGACATGCCAGCCTACCTGGCGCTCGCGCAGCGGCTGTTCACGGGCGATGCGAATGTGCGCAACGTGAAGGCGTTTTTTGCGACCAAACGCGCCAAGTTTGAGCCGCGTGTGTTGCTGTCATAACCACCGGGGAAACTCACACCATCTTTGCCGTATACCTTAAACTTTTAACGTATACGTCAATATTCAAGGAAAAGTTAACTTCCATATTAACTTTTCAGCTTTTTGACACCTCGTGAACGTCAAAAACTGCTACAGCAGGCCGAAAAAGGCCTGTTTTAAGGCCATAAATCGGCTGCAGCCCTTTAAATACGGGCGTAAGCAGCTACTGAATCAATAGCAAAAGGCGACAAAACGTCTACTTGCGCAACTCCGCCGACGCCGTCAACTCTTTCAGGAGCTTGGCCAGCGCATCGTCTGAAGCGCGCACCGCTGCCAGTGACAGGTTGCCCTTGAATTCATCGAAGGTGGCGTTGCCATTGCCCACAACGCGTATGGTCTGAAGCCCTTGGCCAGCCATGTCGGTCACCGTGCAGACCAGCGTCACGCTGAACATGGTCGGCGGCCAGGTAAAGAGGCTTTCGGACGATGAGGTGGTGGTGATTTCAGGTGTGATCAACAGCTTTATGCCGCGACTGGAAAGCTCTGCCGCGTTTTTGGGGTCCTGGACCTTGCTGACATCGCGAAATGTTTCGGACAGGACTTTGTAAAACCCCGGCTCCAGGTCGCGGTAGGGAAAGTAGCTGACCTTGTCGCCGCCCCCGCCGGGCGAGATGACCTGCAGCTGGCGCAGCGCCTCGGGGATGTGATAGCCCACCTGCTTGTTGATGGCCTGCGTGCCTGCTGGCGCGGTGATGGCCTGCAGGTTGGGGTTCATGCTGATGGGATGGGCGCAACCAAACAGGGCCACGCAGGCGACCAGCGCAAATACAAAAGGGAAAAGACGTTTCATGATGGGTGGAGGTGTGGTTTAGTTGCGGATGGCCTTGACAAAATCAGGGTCGCCCAGCAGCGAGCCGACCAGCTTTTGCACCATCACGGGGTAGTTGTTTCTTGCCAGCGGAATCGCCACGCCGCCGGCGAACGAGCTCTCCCAGCTGTGCTCTATGGCCTTGATCTTGTCGAAGCGCACCTGGCCGCCATTGGTCACCACAAACCGCGCCTCGATCTGACCGGCGTTGGTGCTGATGCCACCGGCATCGATATTATTTTTTAGCAGCGTGCCGCTGATTTCCGTAGCGGATGCGGGGTTGTAAAGTTTGGCCAGCTCCAGTTCCTGCTTCACTGCCGCAGCGACATAGTCGCCAAAATGCGCGCCAACAGGTGACACCATGGTGCTTCCGCGCAGCGAGACCGCTGCAGCGCCCACCAGCCCCGGTGCCACGTTCACAGTGCCGACCTTCAAAGGAATGTTGGCGGCTTTTTTAAGTGTCTCAACATTGTCGACAGAAGGGGCGTAGTTCGCCGCAGGGCCTGCGCAACCGGTGACGAGGGCCACCAGAAGAACCAGGGGAAGCAGCAGGAAGTTGCGGCACGAAAGACGCAAGGGAAGGCGCATGGAAACTCCTCATTTATTGTTGATGGTTCAAGCAGGCACGTAAAACGCCTGCGCACCCACAAAGGTGCAGCGCCATTTGTAACATTTTTGGAGGATGGGGCCGGCCCGGGTTTTTCCAGCCCAGCGCTGACCTTGGCGCTACTGGCGGGGCGCTTTGACTGGCCGCTTCCAGTTCGGCAGGCTGATCTGCTTGCCGCGCGCCACGCTCAGGGCATCGGCCGGCGTGCTTTTGGTGATGGTCGAGCCACCGCCCACCGTGCCGCCCGCGCCTATGGTGACGGGGGCCACCAGCACGCAGTTGCTGCCGATATGCACGTCGGCCTCTATCACCGTGCGGTGCTTGTTGGCGCCGTCGTAATTGGCGGTGATGCTGCCCGCGCCATAGTTGACGCGCTCCCCCACCGTGGCGTCGCCCAGATAGGCCAGGTGGTTGGCCTTGGCGCCCTTGGCCAGGGTTGAATTTTTCACCTCGACAAAATTGCCGATGTGCACCTCTGCACCCAGCTCTGCGCCGGGGCGCAGACGCGCAAACGGGCCGACGAGCGCGCCTTCACCGACCTGCACGCCCAGCTTTTCACCATCGATGTGCGTGAAGGGGTGGATGACGGCGCCAGCGGCAATGGTGCAGTTGGCGATCACGCAGTTGGCGCTGATGCGCACGCCATCGCCCAGCGTGACCTTGCCTTCAAACAGGCAGTTCACGTCGATCTCGACATCGGCACCGCAACTCAATTCACCACGCATATCAAAACGTGCCGGGTCGGCCAGGCGCACGCCCTGCTCCATCAGCGCGGTGGCGCGGCGCTGCTGGTAGACGCGCTCAAGCCCGGCAAGTTGCACAGGGCTGTTGATGCCGGCGACCTGGGCGGCATCCGTGATCTGGTGCGCCACCACGGCCACGCCGTCGGCCACCGCGAACTTCACAATGTCGGTGAGGTAGTACTCGTTCTGGGCGTTTTTGTTGTCAAGCCTGGCCAGCCACTGGCGCAGCAGGCGGGTAGGCACAGCCATGATGCCGCTGTAGATTTCGGTAATTTTTCGCTGTTCATCGCTGGCGTCCTTGTGCTCGACGATGGCGCGCACCTGGCTTGACGCCTGCGCGCCCGCCCTGACGATGCGGCCGTAGCCGGTCGGGTCGGGCATCGCCAGCGTCAAGAGCGCCAGCCGCTGGCCATCGCACTCATTGACCAGCGCCTGCAGGGTGGCCGCTTCGGTCAGGGGCACGTCGCCTGAGAGCACCAGCGTCACACCATCGTCCGCCAGCAGGGGCACGGCCTGCTGCACTGCGTGCCCGGTGCCGAGCTGGGGTTCCTGGCGGGCGAATTCAGGGACCATGCCGCCGGAGACAGAAGCCATACGTGCGCATGCGGCTTCTACTTCCGTGGCACCATGGCCAGTGATGACAACCGCTTTTCTGGCTGACATTTTTTCAGCGCAGCGGATGACATGGGCAAGCAATGCGATACCGCCCAATCGGTGCAATACCTTGGGCAGGCTGCTTTTCATGCGTGTACCCTTGCCTGCAGCCATGATGACCACGTCTATTGGGAGTGCCATGCGTTTTCCTGTGAATATTGTTGGTTTGAGCCGAGTGCCACGGATTATCGGCCTGCTGGCCCTGGCGGTTTTGCTGAACGCCTGCAGCGCCGTCAAAATCGCCTACAACCAGGCGCCCGAGCTGGCCTACTGGTACCTCGATGGTTATGTCGATTTCAACGGCAACCAGATGGTGCAGGTGAAAGATGAGCTGGCGCGGCTGCAGGCCTGGCACCGCCAGAGCCAGTTGCCCATTTATGTCGACACCCTGCAAAAGCTCCAGCAGGAAGTGGCCGCCAACATGAGCAGCGAGCGTGTCTGCAGTGTTTATTCTGATGTACGCCGAAAGCTGATGGCGGTGTCTGACCGCGCAGAACCTGCCATTGCCGCGCTGGCCAGCAGCATGGAGTCGCACCAGGTCACGCAGATGGAAAAACGCTTTGAGAAAAGCAACAAGGAATACCGCGAGGACTACATCGAGGCCAGCGCCAAGGCCAGCCGCAAGAAGCGCTACAAACAGGCGGTTGACCGTGCAGAGATGTTGTATGGCAGGCTCGATGATGCGCAACTTGACATGATCGGCAGAAACATAGACCAGTCGTACTTTGATGCCAGGCTTCTTTATGCAGAACGAACCCGCCGCCAGCGAGACGCCATTGAAAACCTGAAGAACCTGATTGCTGCAAAACAGAACGGCACGCAGACGGCCGAAAAAACAAAAGCCGCTGTACGCGGCGTGATGGACAGGTCTTTTAATTCACCTGATGCGGCTTATCGCAGCTACCAGGAAAAGTTCACCCAGGACGGTTGCAGGGACCTTGCCGAATTTCACAACACGACCAATGCAGGGCAGCGCGCCCATGCCGTGAAAACGCTCGCCAGGTACGAGCAGGACATGAAGATATTGATAAAGGGTTAGGCGCCTGCAGGGCTCTATTGCTCAACGCTGCGCGATGCGTTGCGCTCAAGCTCATATGAAAATTCGCCTGCCTGGTTCATCCTGGCACCACCGCTTTGCTGCCGGGGCTGGAACTCTCCCGAGCCACTGCTTTGTTGTTGCTGCCTGTCAATCACCCGCTGGGGCTGTTGTTGAATGCGATGCCGCGCTGCCGGAATGCTGTTCATGTTTGTCTCCTTCACCTGCATGGCAACCGGAAAAATGGGTGCCTGGAACTGGAAGGAGAGATTAAGACCGCCAAATGAAGCCGTGCGTCAGCCCCCTTGACCCGACAGCGTAGTCCGGCGCTTACAGCAGCGGCACCTTGCGCGGGGGCCTGTCAAAGTAGTCGGCGATGCGCTCAATCGCGCGCGTGTTGTGCAGGCGCAGTTTACCGTCGCGAATGTCGTGCAGGCCGAGCTTCTGCAGGCGCCGCAAGGTCTTGTTGGTATGCACCAGAGAGAGTCCCAACGCGTCGGCGATGTGCTGCTGGTTAATGGGGAACTCAATCGAGGCACCGTCGTCATCGGTGCGCTCCAGCCCGAGGCGCTGCACCCGTCGATACAAATGCATAAGCAGCATGGCCACGCTCTCTGCAGCAGTACGGCGCCCGGCCGACAGCAGTGCGTCGTCGACCATGCCTTCCTCACGGGAGGCCAGCCAGGTCACGTCGTAACCGAGCGTGGGGTAGTCGCTGAAGAGTTCAAGCAGGCCGTCACGCGGGAAGACGCACAAGGTGATGTTGGTGATGGCCTCCACACCATGCATCGCACCATCGGCAAATTCCTGCTGCAGGCCGATGAAGTCACCGGGCAGCAGGAAATTGAGAATTTGCCGGCGGCCGTCGCTGAGCGTCTTGTAGCGGAAGGCCCAGCCTGAATACAGCGTGAAAAGCTTGCCGTTGGGGCTGCGTTCATAAATGACTGTGCCGCCCGCATCGACCTGCGACACACCGGAGCGGAAAGCCTCCATGTACTTCAACTGGTCCTGCGTCACTGGCTTGAAGGCATCGAGCTTTCGCAAGCCGCAGTTGACGCAAGCAGGGGGGCAATTTTTAAAAGCCTGGTCCGACATCGTTAGAAAACCGCTTGTAGTTATGGGCGAATCATATTCCCAAATCAGTATGTCTTTTGACATTGTGAAGCCGATAGCGGCTGGCTATATTCCACCGCAATGACAACAACAACGCAGCTGCACGAGGTCCTCTACGTCAGCACCCTGAAAGCAGGGGAACCTATCAGCATCGTCGCAGATATCGCCGCCAGAGCGCGTGTGTTCAACGAATCAAACAATATCACCGGCCTGCTGGTGTTTGACGGCATGCGCTTTTGCCAGCAACTGGAGGGCGAACGCAAGCCGGTGATGGCCCTGCTTGAGCGCATACGCCAGGACGCGCGCCACACCAGCGTCGAAGTACTTCACCATGCGCCGCTTGCGGGGCGCCGCTTCAGGCGCTTCAGCCTGGGTTACACCACGGTTGATGATGTCGATGTGCTGGAAAAGCTGGAACAGCTTGATGGCCAGGCGGCCATGGACTTTTTCGTCTCCCTGCTCTCGACGCTGGACCTGGACGCCTGAGGCGGCATCACGGGGTTGCGCATTCAGCCATGCCCCGTGCGGCAAACGAGGCATCATTGCGCCATGACGACATCAAAAGACGACTTCGCAATTTATTGCTGCGACCTGCTCTCAGGCGCAGGCCCCTGCAGCTTCAAGCGCATGTTCGGCGGCTACGGCATCAGTACGGACGGGCTGACCTTTGCGCTGGTCGCCGACCTGGGCGGCGGTGAAAAACTGTGGCTCAAGGCCAATGCAGAAACAGCACCGCGCTTTGAGGCAGAAGGCTGCGAACGTTTCAGCTACCCGATGACCCGCAACGGCAAGACAAGCCTGCAGAGCATGAATTACTACAGCGCGCCGGAAGAAACGATGGAATCACCCGCACTCATGCTGCCGTGGGCAAGGCTGTCGCTTGAAAGTGCGGTGAAGGCACGGCCGGTGCCCAAAAAGCTCAAGACCGTCGCCGCGAAACAGAAACTGCCAAAGCCGGATAAAAAGCTCAGGCCCTGACGCCGCCGAGCAGACCCACCGCCAGACCCCGCAGCAGCCTGCGCACCGCGCCCGCAACAAAGCCCATCGCCCGGAGCAGGTCACCGAACAATTGCGCGGCGCCACCGGGCTGTACTTCAGGCTCCCAGCTGAAATAGGCAGCAGACGCCTGCCCCACTGCAAATGACTCCATGACCACGGCGCTGCCGGCAGGCAGGGCCAGGCTTTCGCCGGCTTCAAGGAAATAGTCCCCTGCCCGGACCTTGGGATCCAGGTAGGCGTCCGCAAAGGTGACCCACACACGGCCATGCGCCACACGCAACTCGCCGGCCTGGCTGGCCAGCATGGTCAGCGCGCATCCGTGGCTGAGCTTCCAGCACCCCGCCAGGCCCATGACCTGGCCGGTACCGGCATCAGCGGCATGCTGGAGGTAGTGAACGGCAGGAGAGACAGTGTGTGCGTGGCTCATGGTGTGCTTTCTGGAAAAGGCCTGAATTCTTTGGCAGGCATTGAATGATCAAGCCGCCGCGCTTCACAGTCCAATGAAATCGCGTTACGCTATTCATTCCATAAACGCATTAATCATGAATGGCCTGCCATGCTGCATTCACAAACCCACCTGCGCTCCCGGCCCATCTCGGCAGGGCAATTGCGCGCCTTCGAGGCAGTCGCCAGGCACCTGAACTTTCGTGCGGCCTCTGAAGAGCTGGCCCTGACACAGTCCGCCGTGAGCAGGCAGATTCAGGCGATTGAAGAGGAAGTCGGCGTCAGCCTGTTTCACCGCCACACACGCGCAGTTGAACTCACCAGCGCAGGCGGCGTACTGCTGCGGGCGGTGTCACCCTCGCTGGACCGCATAGACGGCGCGGTGCGGCAGATTCGGCAAAGCGCAGGCCGCAAGAATGTGGCACTGACCACCTTTGCGTCCTTCGCGTCCATGTGGTTGATACCGCGGCTGGAGATGTTCCAGCGCGACAACCCCGACATCGACATCCGCATCGATGCGTCAGATGTGGCGGTGGACCTCGATATTTCAGACATCGACCTGGCCCTGCGTTACGCCCCCGCCAGCAATGTGCCGCCAACCGCAGTACGCATGTTCGGCGAGCAGATCACCGCCGTCATCAGCCCCTGGCTGCTCAAGAGCGGCCCCAAGCTGAAAAAGCCTGACGACCTGGCGCACTTCACCCTCATCGAGGCGGGTGACTCCCACTACACCCACCAGGAATGGCTGACCTGGCGCCGCTGGCTGGACGCCCACGCCTCGCCCAAGCTCGAAGCCAAACGCTGGCTTTACTTCAACTACGCCTACCAGATGGTGCAGGCCGCCCTGACCGGCCAGGGCGTGGTGCTGGCCCGACTGCCGCTGATTGCCGAAAGCCTGGCTTCAGGCGACCTGGTCGAGCCCCTGCCGCACATGCGGCTCGAATCCCCCATGGCCTACTGGCTGGTGCCGGGGCCCCGCGCCCTGGCCCGGCCAGAAGTCGCCGCTTTTTGCGAATGGCTGAAGGGGCAGTCGGCTTTGACGCGTGAGGCGATTGGGGATGTGCCGGATCCGGATACTGTGGATCACTTTGATTGAGCCTGCGGGTCTGATCTGGCAGCTGGGCCGATCCGGGCTGGCCTCAAGCCAGCTTGTGCTCGAACTCGCCGATCTTTTCAATCCAGAGTTTTACGGTCTGCCCGGATTTGAGGAATATTTTGCGCGGCGTACCTACGCCGGCAGGCGTGCCGGTCAGGATCATGTCCCCGGGATGCAGGGTGACCCTTGAAGAAATGCCGGCAATCTGCTCCGCCACATCGAAGATCAACTGGTCGCTGTTCGAGTTTTGCATCAGCTCGCCATCAACCCAGAGTTTCATCCCCAGATTGTGTGGATTGCCCACGTCCTTCGCAGGGGTTATCCAGGGACCGGTGGGACAGGATCCGTCGAAGGACTTGTGCGCCACCCAGTCGAAGCGGAAGGGGCTTTCAGGCGGATTTTTGTGCCTGAGCATGGCATCGCGGGCCGAGAGGTCGTTGGCGATGG
The DNA here is from genome assembly GCA_040388905.1 of Pseudomonadota bacterium. Classification (GTDB taxonomy): domain Bacteria; phylum Pseudomonadota; class Gammaproteobacteria; order Burkholderiales; family Burkholderiaceae_C; genus Polaromonas. The sequence goes on along the minus strand of JAZKAY010000009.1, from coordinate 16,318 downwards.
TGTAACCGGCGACGTAATCCAGCGCCTCCGCAACGGACACATTGGTGGCGGTGCGGCCGATGATGGCGACCAGCTCGATCTCCCAGTCGACGGTTTTTGAAAACGCCGGCAGCTTGATGACCGAACCCGGCCCGCGTATCGTGCTGCGTGGACTCTTGAGGAAATGCCAGGGCATTTCACCCAGGTCCTTCATCGTTGGCCCTTCCGGCAGGTTCTGCGAGCGTTCCATTTCACGCACATGATCGAGGTAATTGGCACCGGCCCCATAAATCGCTCCCGGGTACATGACGGGTGCCAGCAGCTCGACGCTGCCCAGCGCCACGCCTGCCCGTTGGGGCTTGCCCCCTGCAATCGCTGCAGCAGCGGCCTGCAGCAGGGGTTCGGCGCGGGGCCATTCATTGAGGATGCCCAGTGTCGAGGAGAAGGCGGCTACACCGGTTTCCTTTTCCACGTCATACACATTGCCCTCCACCAGCAGGCCCGCGCGGCCCTCTTCGCCGGCACCATAATTCAAAAGCATGTAGCCCATAGTCGATTCCCTTGCGTTGTTCAGGTATTGGCCGACGACGACATTTCGGAATCTTCATAACGGTCGCCGAAATCAAACATGTCGTCGTTCTGCACGCCGTCGTAATACTGGAACTCCCACCAGTTGTGGTCGCGGTCTTCCAGGTAGAAGGAGTAAACGCCGTGCTGCTTGACGAGGTCACGCACCTCGCGAATGCCGTATTTGTCTTTCAGGTCGTGGGCGGCCTGCCAGATGCGGTCCACTTCCTCAGCGCTGCCGACATCAATGCCCCAGTGGTTGTCGACATTGCAGGGATGCACCAGGTCGCCCACCTCCAGGCAGACGATGTGAAAGCGCATGCCGCAGCGGATCGCCATCGCAGGTTTGGCGTGACGCACGCATTGAAAGCCGAGAAACTCCTCGTAAAACTTTCGTGATTCCTTCAGGCTGTAAACCTCAAGCGTGCCGTGCGAGAGGTACTCGGACCTGACGACCGAGCCGGTGTTGTCGTAGGGTGCCAGTGCATCCTGGATTCTCATGGTGGTCTTTCCTGTTCAGTTGTTGAAGGGGGTAAAAAATGCCGCGCAGCCGTTCAGGTATCGCTCAATGCCATGTCGGCAGCACTGAGAAAAGCATCGCCAAAAAACTCTTCCTCCGGCAGACCTGCGACTGTGATGAAGGCACTGGCCGCCGCCTCGACCATGGCGGGCGAGCCACAGGCGTAGACCTGATAGCCGGACAGATCCGGCACATCCTTCATGACCGCATGCTGTACGTAACCGGTAAAGCCGGTCCAGCCGTCTTCGGCCTGCGGTTGCGACAACACGGGTACATAACTCACATCCAGCTGTGAGGCCAGGCGCCTGATGTCTTCATCCAGGTACAGGTCTGCCGGGCGGCGACCGCCCCAGTAAAGGCGCATGGGCCGGTTGATCTTCTTGCGCACGGCATATCTCAGCATGGACAGGATGGGCGCGATGCCGGTGCCCGTGGCCATCAGCACAAACGGTTTGGTACTCTCCTCGCGCAGGTAGAACGTGCCCAGGGGCGCATTCAGGCGCAGCAGCTCACCCTCCTTGAGGCTTGAGAACACCTTGTCGGTGAACAGGCCACCGGGCATGTGGCGTATGTGCAGCTCGATGTCGATCACGCCCTCGGCTGATGGCGCGCTGGCAATCGAGTAGCTGCGGGTGATGCCCCCGGCCAGCTGTATATCGATGAACTGTCCCGGCGCAAACATGAGGTTTTCATTCATGGGCAGGCGCAGGTCAAGAATGGCCACATCGGGCACCGGTTTGCGTATGCGCTTGATGCGGGCCGGCATCAGCCTGGGCTTGACCTGGGCCAGCACCAGCTCTTCCACCTCGACTTCCAGGTCGCTCAGCGGCTTGGCCTTGCACAGGAGCGCGAAGCCTTTCTGCTTCTGCTCTTCAGTCAGGTAAGACGCATGGGCATTGCCGTAGTCCACCGTGCCCCGCACGATCTTCCCGCGGCAGGTCTTGCAATTGCCGGCACGGCAGCTGTAGGGCATGTTGAGGCCGTTGGCCAGCCCGGCATCCAGCACTGTGGTGCCGGCGGGTACGTTATAGGCATGGCCGCTGGGGCGCAGGACGACTTGAAAACCCATTGCCGCTCACTCCGCCTGCATGCCCAGCTGCGGCAGCAGCGTGGCATTGGTTTTGAGGTCCGCACGGATCATCTGTGTCATGGCGGCGGGTGTCATGGCCGTTGCGGCAACACCGTCCGAGGCATAGTGGCTGACGAGGTCCTGCTCCGCCAGGGCGCGGGTGATTTCCTCATTGAGTTTTTTCACCACCTCGGGCGGCGTGCCGCGCAGCGCCACCAGGCCGACCCAGGATTCCACCGTCACGCCTTTGGGGCCGCCGGCTTCCTCGACCGTCGGCACGTTGGGTGCCACGATCGAACGCGCCGGTGCCGCCACCGCCACCACCTTCAGCTTGCCGGCCTTGACCAGCGGATTGAGCGAACCCATGGACAGCACGGTGAAGTCCACCTCGCCGGTCGATGCGGAGATGCCGAGTTGCGCGCCGTCCTTGTAGGGAATGGCCATCATCTTCGTGTCACTCAGGTGCGCCAGCACGGCACCACCGAAGTGCGGCGGGCTGCCGACGTAAGGAATGCTGTAGGTCACACGGCCGGGTGCGCCCCTGGCCTTGCCGACCAGCTGGCCCACATCCTGAAAAGGACCGGCTGCAGATGTGGCGATGAAAAACGGTGCACGGTAAATGGTGGAGATCGCCTCAAAATCCTTCTCCGTGTCGTACGGGAGTTTCTTGAAAAGGTAGGGGTTCATGGTCAGGTGCGCATTGCTGACCAGCAGCAGCGTGTGGCCATCGGCCTGTGCCTGCTTGAAACTGTTGACGGCGATGAAGCCGTTACCGCCCGGACGCGCATCGATGAACACCTGCTGGCCCAGACGCCTTGAGAGCTTTTCTGCCAGCACACGCATGGCTAGGTCGGGGCTCAGGCCAGCCGGATAGGGCGAAATCACGCGTATGGGGCGGGTGGGATAACCCTGCGTGGGAGCCTGCGCAGCAACCTGCGCCGCTGCCGCGGCCAGTACGCCGCCCAGGCTGCAAGCCATCAAGCGGCCCAGCATGGAGCGCCTGCCTGCAGCGCTGTCAGGCGCGGATGTGCTGTGGGTATGCATCGTGTTGTCTCCTGCTTGTAGCGGGGCGCCAGGAACGGCGCCCCTTGTTCTGCAGGCAGTTTGCTTTATTTCACGGGATGTACAAATAGCTGTTTTTGGAATGCCTTTTTGCACTGGTGCAATAAAGGTCTGCCGCTGGGTGCGACGTTGCGCCGCATTGACACGTTTAGGGTGTGCCGCAGGCCCGCCCTAAAGCTGCGACTTGAGGAAGTCGATGAACGTGCGCGTGCGCGCCGGCATCATCCGCGTGGCGGTCAGTGCGTAGATCGGGAGCGTTGCCGCCGTCCAGGACCGGAGCACACGCACCAGCGTGCCGGCATCCAGCTCTTCCCGGCACAGGCTGGCCGGCAGCAAGGCGACGCCTGCGCCGCCTACTGCAAGTCTGCGTATCAGGCCTATGCTGTTGAGGACCAGCGGGCCACTGATGCGCACCTGCGCACGCTCCTTGCCCTTGTAAAGCGTCCACAGGGAGCGGGCCTCATTGCCGTTCAGGCGCTCCAGCAGGCAGGCATGTGCGGCCAGATCGGCCAGTTTTCTGGGTGAACCGCGCTCCCGAAGGTAATCGGGCGACGCATACAAATGCATCTGCATTTCGGCCAGCTTCACCGCCGTCAGGTCGGAGTCCGGCGGTGCACCGATGTAGATGGCGACATCGCAATTTTCCGTCGCCGGGTCAACGACACGCGTCGTGAGTTCAAACTCGACCACAAGGTCCGGGAAGCGCCTGCAGAAATCCGGCAGGCCACCGACAAGGCGCAGGCCGAAATCCGCCGTCATGGCAATGCGTACATGGCCGCGCGGTTTCAGGCGGGTGCCGAGCAGTTCCTCGTGCGCACTCTCCGCTTCTTCGATGATGCGCTGACAGCGCAGGAAATAGGCCTCACCTTCCTCCGTCAGCTCTACCTTTTTGGTGGACCGCTTCAGCAGCCGCAATCCGATCTCGCGCTCCAGCGCCGCCACACGCCGCGATACGGTCGACACTGGCATGTCCAGGGCCGCCGCCGCACGAGAAAACCCCTTCAGCCTTGCGACCTCCACAAACACCACCATGCCGCGCAGTGTTTCAGGGTTCATGCCTTTCGCCTGACTGTCAAAGCCGCGCTAGACCGGCCAGACCACGCCGTTGTCGTTCAACAGGGCATCCAGCGGCACGTCGTGGGCCTCAGGTTCCATGTCAGGCAGCCAGCCATTGGTAAACCCGAGCCCGACGGTAAAGGGCTTTGGTTGCAAGGTTGCCAGCGTCCGGTCATAAAACCCCCCGCCATAGCCCAACCGGTAACCGCCATGTCCGTAGCCGACACATGGCACAAACAGCAAGGTCGGCACGATCACCTCGGTGTCTTTGGGTTTTGGGATGCCGTAGGCGTCTTCTTCCATGGGGCAGCCGGGGTACCAGGCATGAAAGGTCAATGTTTTGTGAACCTTGTCGACCACAGGCAGTCCAATCCGCCGGGGCTGGGGTGAATCCAGCAGCTCGCCGTCTTCCTTCCAGCGGTGCAGGGCAGGCAGCGGGTCGAACTCTCCCTTGATGGGCCAATAGGCGCCAATCACTTCGTCGGGCCGGCCGACCAGCCAGATGCGCATCACACGCTGTAACAGGTCGGCGCGCTCCAGCCGGTCAGGCAGGTTCAGCCGTTCTTCTATGAGCGCTTTGCGTGTGCTTAATTTGTCCATAATGTCCCGATGCTACTCAAATTTCTTTCTGCAACCTTTTTTACTGGCTTCCTTACAGCGTCGGCATGCATTCCAGCCAGCGCGCAGACCAGCTCAAATGCCGCAGCAGACAGCGTGCTGCTGGACATGAATTCAGCCTTCAAACGTGGTGACCGCAGAAAGCTGGCGCAACTGTTGCCACAGGCGCGCGGTCATGCACTTGAACCCTGGGCCGCCTACTGGGAACTCAAGGCCAGGCTGGGTGAGGCCAGCGCGCAGGAAGTGCAGGCTTTTCTGGCACGCTACCCTGGCACCTACCAGGAAGACCGCCTGCGCAATGACTGGCTGCTGCTGCTGGGCCAGCGCCGCGACTGGGAAAGTTTTGCGATTGAACACCCCCAGTACCGCATGGGCGACGACCGTGAGGTGCGTTGCTACGCGCTGCTGATTGACAACCTCAAGACCGGCCCGTCGTCAGGCCCGCGCATTGCAGAAGAAGTCAAAAAAAGCTGGTTCGCGCAGCGCGATGCTGACGATGGCTGCACCGCCGCTGCCGCCCGGCTTGTGGGCACGCAGCACCTGAGCACAACTGACGTCTGGCTCAAGGCCAGGCTGGCAATGGAGGCCAACCGGCCGCGCGCTGCACGCGACGCAGTGAACATCATCTCGCCCGAGTCGCTTGACCTGGTAACGGAACTGAATGCGAGCCCGGTGCGTTTCCTGGCGACCAAGCAGATTGCGATTTCAAAGGTTCGCAAGGAAATCATCCTGCTTGCGCTCATCAAACTCGCCACCACCGATGCCGACGGCGCAGCCGGCATGATGGACAAATGGGGCCCGCAACTGACCAGCGAAGAACGCAATTGGGCATGGGGCGCGATTGGCAAACAGGCGTCTACCAAAATGGGCACCGTGCCCGCAAGCCAGCCGTTGGCGTATTTTGCAAAGGTGAGCAAAGACACCGACCTGAGCGACGACATGCTGGGCTGGAAGGCCCGCGCTGCATTGCGCGTTGGCAGCCAGCCGCGCTGGCCGCTGGTACTGCAGGCCATCAACGCCATGAGCGATGACGGCCGCAAGGACCCCACGTGGGTTTACTGGAAAGCCCGTGCACTGCTGGCGACCCTGCCCGCATCAGCCACACAACCAACTGTCATGGCCGTGACACCTGGTGTGACAAACACCATCGCCATCGCCCCGCAACGTGCAGAAGCGCTGGCCCTGCTGCAGTCGATTGCGTCGGTGCGCGGCTTCTATGAACAACTGGCGCTTGAGGAACTCGGCCAGAAGATCACTGTTCCCGCCAAACCGGCAGCCGTGACCGCAGAAGAAAAAGAAGCTGCACGCCTGAACGCAGGCCTGAACCGTGCGGCCTACGCGATTGCCATCGGTCTGCGGCCAGAAGGTGTGCGTGAATGGAACTACGCCACCAACCTGGCCAAACCCGGCGGCATGACAGACCGAGAGTTGCTGGCGGCGGCGCAATTCGCCTGTGACCGCCAGATCTGGGACCGCTGCATCAACACCAGTGACCGCACAAAGGCCGACATCGATTTCGACACACGCTTCCCCATGCCCTTTCGTGAAGCAGTGGTCAAACGCGCGCAGAGCATCAACCTTGACCCGGCCTACGTCTACGGGCTGATCCGCCAGGAAAGCCGCTTTGTGATGGATGCGCGCTCGGGCGTGGGGGCCTCCGGTCTCATGCAGGTCATGCCCGCCACCGCGCGCGAAACCGCACGCCGCATTGGCATGACGGGTTTCACGGCGGACCAGATCACTGACCGCGACACCAACATCGCCATTGGCACCGGCTACCTCAAGCTGGTGCTGGATGACCTTTCGGGCTCGATGCCGCTGGCTGCTGCGGCCTACAACGCAGGCCCTGGCCGGCCCCGCACCTGGCGTGGCCAGAGTGGCAGCCCCACTGTGGAAGCAGCCATCTGGGCAGAGAGCGTGCCTTTCTCGGAGACACGTGACTACGTGAAGAAGGTACTCTCCAATACCACCAATTACGCAGCCATCCTGACCGGGCAACCCCAGTCATTGAAGGCACGGCTCGGCACAGTGGGTCCGCGCGATGCGGGCCAGCCCGAGCCCGACAAAACCCTTCCCTGAACGGCTGGAGCAGACGATGGCATGGTGGCAGGAAGTCGGCGATACGGTTCTTGAGGAGTTCTCGGACCTGACGGATGCAGCGCAGGCAACCCGCATCGTGCTGCGCCTGATGGTTGCAGCGATATTGGGCGGCCTGCTGGGCATAGAGCGCGAACACAAGGGCAAGGCGGCCGGCGTGCGCACCCACATGCTGGTGGCGATGGGCTCAGCCCTGTTCGTGCTGGTGTCGCAGCAGGCCGGCATCATCGCCACCGACATGAGCCGCGTGATTCAGGGCCTGATTGCCGGTGTGGGTTTCCTGGGTGCGGGCACCATTCTCAAGGGCCAGGCCGAAGAAAAAGTACAGGGCCTGACCACCGCAGCGGGCATCTGGATGACAGCCGCCATAGGCATGGCCGCAGGGCTGGGGCTTGAGGTGACGGCGGTGCTGAGCACGCTGCTGGCGCTGGCGATTTTCTCCATCGTGCCGTGGATCATCAGGCGCATTGACAAATCGGCAGGCGAAGACAGTCCTGCAGTCATCACCACTCCTGACACCAAAAAATGAGCGGGGCAAGCGATGAGCCAACGCTGTTCAAAAACGCCGGCGAATGGACAGCCTGGCTGAAACAACACCACGCCAGCAGCACCGGCATCTGGCTGCGGATTGCAAAAAAGGACTCGAGCCTGGTGTCACTCACCATACAGGAAGCACTGGACGCTGCCCTTTGTTACGGCTGGATAGACGGCCAGCGCAAAAGCCTAGATGCGGAAAGTTACCTGCAGCGCTACACGCCGCGCGCCAAACGCAGCCCCTGGTCAAAAATCAACCGCGAAAAGGTGATGGCGCTGATCGCCAGCCGGAAAATGCGTGCCCCCGGGCTTGCCGAAATAGAGCGCGCCAAAGCAGACGGCCGCTGGGATGCGGCCTACGCCTCGCAGAAAAACATCGAAGTGCCTGAAGACCTGACGGCCGCACTGGCGAAAAAGCCCCGCGCCAGAAATTTTTTCGATCAGCTTGATTCAAGAAACCGTTATGCGGTTCTGCTGCGGCTGCATGGCGCAAAAAAGGCAGAGACCCGGGAACGCCGACTTCAGGCGTTTGTCGCCATGCTCGACAGTCAGGAAACCTTCTACCCGCCGGCAAAGAAAAAGGCGGCTACAAAAGCCGCCTGACCTTGCCGTTCCAGGGTTTCTATTCCTTGGTACGTTGCGAGACAAACTCGCCTTCATACCCTTTGGCCAGCGAGATTTTTTCAGCTTCCGTCAGCACCTTGCCAGCCAGCTGGAAAACGCCCTGCTCTTCATCCTTGAGGTGGTGGAACACCTTGTGGTGAAGCTCCTTGGCTGTGGCCAGCCAGGATGGCGAGCTCACATCGGTGTCTTCAAGCTTCTTGATCAGCTTGTCCATGTCATGGTGCTCGGCAATGCCGTGGCGGGATGGCTCCTGCGTCATGTCATGGGCAATCAGGGGCACGTAGAAGAAGCGCTCTTCTGCGGCGGCATGCGCAGCCAGTTCAAGCTTGAGCTCCTTGAACAGAACCGCACGTTCCTTGCTGTCGCCGGAGGTGAGTATGAGTTGATCGGCCAGTGTGCGCTGGGTGTCGTGGCTTGTACGGAGGGCTTCAAAAATGTTCATGCAATATTCTTGAATGCGGCCCCGCCCATGTCTGTAGGAGGCGGCATGTTCATAACGACAGCCGCCGCCGTAAGCCTCATGGGCGGCCCAAAGACAGGTTGCCTGCGCAAGGTGTTAAATACAGGTCTATGAAAAAAATACTTCTTCTTGGCGGCACTGGTTTTATCGGCACCCACCTGTGCGAAAAGCTGGCTGAAATCCCGGTTCGCACCACCGTATTGACCCGCAGGCGCGATCAGGCCCGGCATGTACAGATGCTGCCCATGGTGGATGTTGTCGAGCTGCGCAGCCATGACAGCGCATCGCTGGCGCCACTGTTGCAGGAGCACGACGCCGTGGTGAACCTCACGGGCATCCTGCATGGCAACGAAGCCGCTTTCGACAGGGTTCATGTTCAGTTGCCCCTTGAACTGGCGCGCGCATGCGAGGCCGTGGGCCAGCGCCGCATCATTCACCTCAGTGCACTGGGCGCCGGCATCAACGCGCCGTCGATGTACCAGCGCAGCAAGGCGCGTGGTGAGGCCGTGCTGCTGGGTTCCGGCCTGGATGTGACCGTGCTGCGGCCCAGCGTGTTGTTCGGCACAGATGACCGGTTCCTCAATACCTTTGCAAAGCTGCAGCAGTACTTTGCGGTCATTCCGCTGGCCGCGAGCAAGGCGAAGTTCCAGCCGGTATGGGTTGAAGACGTGGCGACGGCCATCGTCAAATGCCTGGATGACAAAACCACCATTGGCCAGACCTATGAGGCCTGCGGCCCCGAAGTTTTCACCCTCAAACAGCTGATGCAGCTGGCAGGGCGCTACAGCGGGGTCAATGACGGCGAGGGTCGGCCCGTCATCGGGCTGCCGGGCGCGCTGGCACGCCTGCAGGCCTGGTTCATGGAACTGGCGCCCGGCGAACCGCTGATGAGCCGCGACAACCTCGACAGCATGAAAGAAGACAACGTCGCCAGCGGCAAGCTGCCTGGCCTTCAGGCCCTGGGTATCACGCCCTCCTCGCTGGGGGCGGTTGCGCCCACGTATCTGGGTGCCCAGGGGCTGCGCAGCGGGCTCATGGCAAAACGAAAGACTGCCGGAAGGTTTTAAAGCCCCCACGTCTGTTCACTGCACGCCCCCCGTTCGTCCTGATGTCCCAAAGGATGCCTGGGGCGGCCCAGCACCGCGGCCCCGCATCAATCCGGCGCTGTTTTTGCATCAATCACCCGATGCCGGGCCTTTAGGATGAGTGCCCATTCACCAAAGGACTGCCGTGAAGCTCTACATCGCCAACAAAAACTATTCGTCCTGGTCCATGCGCGCATGGGTGCTGCTTACGCATACCGGCATTGCCTTTGAAGAAGTGATGGTGCCTTTCGGCGCCAATACATTTGAAGCAGGTTCAGCCTTCAAGCAGGCCATGCTTGCCGTCAACCCTGCGGGCCAGGTGCCGGTGCTTGAAGACGATGGCCTCCTCGTTTGGGACACCCTGGCGATTGCCGAGTACCTGGCCGAAAAATATCCTGACAAGCAGCTGTGGCCGCAGGACGTGAAAGCCCGCGCCCGTGCCCGCAGCATCTGCGCCGAGATGCACGCCGGCTTTGGCGCCCTGCGCAGTGCCTGCCCCATGAACATCGAGGCCACCCTGCATGATGTGGGCGCGCTGGCCTGGCGTGACAAACCCGCCGTGCGCAACGATGTCCAGCGCATTGTCGACATGTGGACGCCCCTGCTTGAGCAATACCGCAACGCCCCCGGCAGCCAGCACCTGCTGTTCGGCACCTTCTCAATCGCAGACGCCTACTTCGCCCCAGTCTGCATGCGGCTGAAAAACTACACCCTGCCTGTACCGGCGCACATCACGGCCTACGTTGAGCGTGTCAGTGCCCTGCCCGGCGTTAAGGCCTGGATAGAGCAGGCCCTGGCCGAAAAGGACTTTGTCGTGGCTGACGAGCCCTACCGGATCAGCCGCGACGCCTGAAAGTTAATATAGGTATTAACATTTGGACGTTTTTTGGCCCTTGCAGTGCCTTGGGAAGTCAAAAACTGGCCAAAAAAGGGGCTTTTCAGGGGCTAAATCGGCCTCCAGACCAATGAGTACGTGCGTGAGCAGCTACGTAATTGATAGCAGATTCTGCCTGTACCTGCACCGCTAAACTGCCAGCATGCAGATATTTATGGTCGGTGGTGCGGTGCGCGATGCCTTGCTGGGCTTGCCCGTGCAGGACCACGACTGGGTGGTGGTGGGCAGCACACCTGAAGAGCTTGCCGCACTGGGCTACCTGCCCGTGGGCAAGGATTTCCCGGTTTTTTTGCACCCGCAAACCCGCGAGGAATACGCGCTGGCACGCACCGAACGCAAGACGGCACGCGGTTACCGGGGCTTTGAGGTCCACGCATCGCCCGACGTCACGCTTGAAGAAGACCTGGCACGGCGTGACCTCACCATCAACGCCATTGCAGCACCGGCCCGCCCGGACACGACTGGCTTTGAAGCCGACTTCGACAATCTGCAGGACCCCTTCGGTGGGCAGAAAGACCTCAAGTCAAAAACCCTGCGCCATGTGACGGATGCATTTCGCGAAGACCCGGTGCGCATTCTTCGCGTGGCGCGCTTTGCCGCCCGGTTCACCGATTTCACCGTCGCCCCGCAAACCATGCAGATGATGCAGGACATGGTGGCTGACGGCGAGGTTGATGCGCTGGTTGCCGAGCGCGTCTGGCAGGAGCTGTCGCGCGGGCTGATGGAGGGCAAACCTTCGCGCATGTTCAAAGTACTGCGCGAATGCGGGGCGCTCAAAAAACTGCTGCCCGAGGTCGACAAACTCTGGGGCGTGCCGCAACGTGCCGAATACCACCCGGAAGTCGACACCGGCATTCACCTGATGATGGTGCTGGACATGGCCGCGCGGCTCAAGGCACCGCTGCCCGTGCGTTTTGCCTGCCTGACGCACGACCTGGGCAAGGGCACGACGCCGGCCGACATGCTGCCGCGTCACATCGGCCATGAGGAACGCAGTGCGAAGCTTCTCAAGGGCGTATGTGACCGCCTGCGGGTACCGGTTGAATGCCGCGAGATTGCCGACGTGGTGGCGCGCGAGCACGGCAATATTCACCGCAGCGCAGAATTCGGCGCAGCGGCGCTGGTGCGGCTGCTGGAACGCTGCGACGCCTTTCGCAAGCCGCAGCGGTTTGCGGATGTGCTGCTGGCCTGCGAGTGCGATGCACGAGGCCGGCTGGGGCTTGAGGACTCACCCTACCCGCAACGCCAGCGCCTGCTCGCCACGCTTGAAGCTGCACAGTCAGTGCCCACTCAGCAGGTGGCAGAGCAGGCACAGGCGAACGGCGAAGACGGCAAAAAAATCGGCGAGCGCATTCATGCAGCGCGTGTAGCGGCGGTTTCAGGGCAATCCAGCCCCTGAACCCGGGGCGCTTGCCGCACATGCGAAACGCGCCTACACCCATGCGGCCCGGTTGTTGCTAAGCTTTACCGGGATGACAGCGACGACAACACCCTTCATTTCGCCAGGGCTGGAACCAGGCCACATAAAGCCGGAAGCCGCGCCCAGCCTGCCTCGAATCACGGCGCAAACGGCGCTGTTCCTGGACTTCGACGGCACGCTGGTCGATATCGCTGAACAACCCGAACTGGTGCAGGTATCCCCCGATTTGCCCGGACTGCTGGCTGACCTGCACACAGCGCTGGGCGGGGCACTGGCCATCGTCTCAGGCCGCAAGCTGTCAGATATTGATCATTTTCTGGCGCCGCAAATCCTGCCCGCTTCTGCTGAACACGGCGCGCAGTCCCGCCTCGGTGACGGCAGCCTGCGCCAGGCAGCATCACCGGACCTTCATGAAGTGTCACGCGTTGCGCTTGTGCTGGCGGCACAACATGCGGGCCTGAAAGTCGAGATCAAGAACTCCGCAGTCTCACTGCACTACCGGCAGGCACCACAGCTTGAATCACTCTGCCTGGAGGCCATGGCCGAGGCCGTCAAACGCTCGCCCGGGCTGGAACTGATGCAGGGCAAGTGTGTTTTTGACATCAAGGCGGCCGGTGTCAGCAAAGGCTCGGCCATCGCATCGCTGATGGGCGGGCCACCGTTTGCAGGCCGCCTGCCACTCTTCGCCGGCGATGACACCACAGATGAGGCAGGCTTTGCAGCTGTGCAAGGTCTGGGCGGCGAAGGCATCAAGGTCGGCATCGGCCACAGCCTGGCCGAACGCCGCTGCGCCAGTCCCGCAGAACTGCGGCAGTGGCTGAAGAACTCGCTGCATGACATACAAGGAAACCGCGCATGACGACACCCGCTCCTCTCGACAACTTCGGGCCACCCGCCGAACCCTCGCTCTCGATGGGCGTGATTGGCAACTGCGCGTTCAGCGCGCTGGTTGACAAACGGGGCCGCATCGTCTGGTGCTGCCTGCCCCGCTTTGACGGTGACCCGGTTTTTAACGCACTGCTGGACCCGGGCGAAAAACCGGGCGCGCAGCCGGGCGCATTCGCCATCGAGATTGAAGACTTCCAAGAAGCAAAGCAGTTTTACGAGCCCAACACCGCAGTGCTGCGTACGCAGCTGTTTGACAAGGCCGGCCAGTGCGTGGAGATCACCGACTTCGCACCGCGCTTTTACAGCCGCTCGCGCTACTTCAGGCCCATCACCCTGGTGCGCCGGATACGCCCGCTGCATGGCGCACCGCGCATTCGCGTGCGGCTGGACGTTCGTTACGATTGGGGCCGCGAGACACCGGAAATCACGCGGGGCAGCAACCATGTGCGCTACGTGGGCGAAGAGATGACATTGCGGCTCAACACCGACATGTCGATTTCCTACCTGCTGGAGCAGGAGCCTTTTGTGCTCACGCGCGAGCACAACTTTTTGCTGGGTGCCGATGAATCGCTGGCGGGCGGCATTGCCGACACCGCACGCCTGTTCGAGCAGGAAACGATTTCCTACTGGCGCAAGTGGAGCCAGCGCCTGCATCTGCCGCTTGAATGGCAGGACGCCGTGATACGCGCGGCCATCACTTTGAAGCTCTCCCTGTTTGAAGACACCGGTGCCATCGTGGCAGCCATGACCACCAGCATCCCTGAAGCGCCGGGCAGCCAGCGCAACTGGGACTACCGCTACTGCTGGCTGCGCGATGCCTTTTTTGTCGTGCGTGCACTTAACAGCCTGTCTGAAGTCGGCACCATGGAAGACTACCTGCGCTGGCTTTCCAACGCCGTGGTGCAGGCCAAGGGCGGGCATATCCAGCCGCTGTTTGGCATAGGGCTTGAGCGGGAATTGCCCGAGTCCATGATGGAACACCTGGGCGGCTACCGCGGCATGGGCCCGGTACGTGTCGGCAACCAGGCACAGGAGCACTTTCAGCACGACGTTTACGGCAATGTCGTGCTGGGCGCCGCGCAGGCCTTTCACGACCACCGCCTGCTGCACCGGGGTGGCGCAGCAGAGTTCAAGGAGCTTGAAAAAGTCGGCGAGCAGGCTGTGCTGACCTATGACAAGCCCGATGCCGGCATGTGGGAACTGCGCACACGCGCACGCATACACACCTCATCAGCGCTGATGTGCTGGGCCGCCTGCGACAGGCTGGCCAAGATTGCGGTGGTGCTCAAACAGCCGGACCGAGCAACCTACTGGCGCGGCCATGCCGACGTGATGCAGGAGCGCATCCTGCGTGAATCGTGGAGCGAAGAACGCCAGGCGTTTGCAGAAAGTTTCGGCGGGCGTGACCTTGATGCCAGCGTGCTGCTGATGATCGAAGTGGGCTTCATCGACCCCAAAGACCCGCGTTTTGTGGCGACGGTCGATGCACTTGAAAAGTATTTGTGTGACGGCCCCTACATGCGCCGCTACGAAGCGCCAGACGACTTCGGCAAACCTGAAACCGCTTTTAACATCTGCACCTTCTGGCGCATCGACGCACTCGCGCGCATAGGCCGCAAGCAGCAGGCGCGGGAGATTTTCGAGACCATGCTGGCCGCGCGCAACCATGTGGGCCTTCTGTCGGAAGACACACACCCGGTGACCGGCGAGATGTGGGGCAACTTTCCGCAGACCTATTCGATGGTGGGCATCATCAACGCTGCAGTCAGATTGTCGGCACCGTGGGACAGCCAGATATGACCAAGCACACCAACGCAAGCACGGGCCGCAGAACCGGCTTTGCCGGGCTGCAGGCGCGGCCCCCTGCAAGGGGGGAAGGCGCTACACGCAGTGAGCGTCCGACAGGGGTGTTCAATTGACCCGCCTTGTTGTTGTTTCCAATCGAGTGGCGGACCCGCGCAAAACGGCCGCCGGCGGGCTCGCCGTTGCGCTGGCAGATGCGCTCAACACCACCGGCGGCATGTGGTTCGGCTGGAGCGGCAACATCGTCAAGGATGGTGCCACGGGCGAAGGCGAACTGCACACCCAGCAGGCGGGCAATGTGACACTGGCCACCGTCGACCTTTCGCAGGAAGACCACGACGGTTATTACCTCGGTTACAGCAACGATGTGCTCTGGCCGGTCTTTCATTACCGGCTGGATCTCGCGCGTTTTGATGCCGGCCACATTGATGCCTACCGCCGCGTCAACCGACTGTTCGCACGCAAGCTCATGGGCCTGCTCAAGCCAGACGACATCATCTGGATCCATGACTACCACCTGATACCCCTGGCCGCCGAGCTGCGCGCCATGGGCTGCAACAACCGCATCGGTTTCTTTTTGCACATACCGCTGCCGCCACAGATGGTTCTGGCCGCGATTCCGCAGCACGAGTGGCTGGTCCGCGCGCTGTTTGCCTATGACCTCGTCGGCTTCCAGAGCGAGGCCGACCTGCTGCACTTCTCGCGTTATGTGCAGGCGGAGGCCAACGCCACGGCGCTGGGCAACGACCGCTTCAGGGCCTACAACCGCACGGTCCGGGCAGGTGCTTTCCCCATCGGCATCGATGTCGATGAGTTCCAGGCGCTGACCCAGGCCAAAGACGGTATGGACATGTACCACCGCATGAAAGAAGAGTATTCACGCCGCAAGCTGCTGCTGGGCGTGGAGCGGCTGGACTATTCCAAGGGCCTGCCGCAGCGCATGCGCTCCTTCCGCACACTGCTGCAAAAGTACCCCGAGAACCTCAACAGCGCCACACTCATCCAGATCGCCTCACCCAGCCGCGAAGACATGGGCGCCTATGCCGACCTGCTGCGCGAGATGGAAAGCCTGTGCGGCTCCATCAATGGCAATTTTGGTGAGCTCGACTGGATGCCGATTCGCTACATGCACCGCAACGTGGCGCGCAAGCGCCTGCCCGGCCTGTACCGCGCCGCGCGTGTGGCTCTGGTCACGCCGCTGCGCGACGGCATGAACCTTGTCGCAAAGGAATTCATCGCGGCACAGGATGAGAATGACCCGGGTGTGCTGGTGCTGTCACGCTTTGCTGGCGCGGCCGAGCAGCTTGAACATGCGCTACTGGTGAACCCGTATGACATCGACGGTACGGCTGAAGTGATTCAGCAGGCGCTGCAGATGCCGCTTGAAGAGCGGCAGGCGCGGCATGAAAAGCTGCTGTATCGCATACGGCGGCATGATGTGCACTGGTGGCGGAAGTCATTTCTTGATGCGCTGGCCGGACGGATTCGACGGATCAGAGGAATCAGGTCAGTTTGAGGAAACCTCCCCGGAATGAGGCGGTTTCTGGGGTTAATCAGGGTTGAAGGCGCCATAGAAACGAAGGCCGTGCCCTTCACGTAGAAGCCGGGTCTCGCCCCGGCAGGCGAGTTACCTTTCTTTGT
>JAZKAY010000008.1:0-158165 GCA_040388905.1 Pseudomonadota bacterium | reverse complement strand
TGCTTTTGGCGAAGCAAAAGAAAAGTGACTTGCTGCCGGGCAACCCCCGGCTTGGCAGTGAAGGGCACCGCGGTAAACCACGGAACGACTCTACCGATGCCCGCGAAACTCTTTCAGTTCCCTCACCAGCCGCTCAAACTCACTGATCATCTCAGGCGACGCCGCATAAAAAACCGCAAACTTGCCCATCAACGTGCGCACATACAGGCGCGGCGCAATCAGCCATTCCAGCCCTCGAACGCGTATGAGCTTGCCGTAGGCCAGCTCGCGCATGTCCATCTGCTTGTTCCACACCCAGCTCTGGTACAGGCCGTCAGGGGCGATGCGCGTTGTGCTGCGCAGGATGTGCCACCACGTGTAGAGCATGAGACCAAGGGCTGCGATGAACCAGCCGCCTCCGACGCCCAGGCCGCCTGCCCGCGTGGCGAGCCAGGCGCGTACAAGCGCGGTGGCGCAGGCAAAAACGATCACGGTGGCCAGCACCTTGAAGGGCTTTGAGAACGCCGGGCTGCTGCGAGCGCCGGCGCCGGGGGTAAAGCGGAAGGGTGGGGGGGCCATGGCCTCAAGGGGCAGGTTGTCCATCAGGGCGTACTCTGAAATAGTTGCAGGCCGCCAGCATGTGCTGGAGCGGCCTGCCTGTAGGGTTAAAGATGCGGTTACTTTTTCGCTGCCGGATCGGCCGCAGGTGCTTCCGGCTCAGGCGGTGGCGGTAATGCGTCAGAAGCGCCGGGCATGGGGTTGTTCATGGATGCGTTCTCGTCAGGCGGTGCATCCAGCTGGACCTTGTCGAGATCGACCACCACGGGTTTGTCGAGGAAGACGGTCACCGTCTGCGGCACAAAGATCACGATCGCCACCAGCAGCAGCTGCATGATCACCCACGGAATGGCGCCCATGTAGATGTCGCTGGACTTGATGGCCACCGGTATTCGTTTCTCCTTGAACAGCGTGTCGGCAATACCCCGCAAATAAAAGAGTGCAAAGCCGAAAGGCGGGTGCATGAACGATGTCTGCATGTTCACGCAGAGCAGCACGCCGAACCAGACCAGGTCAATGCCCAGCTTGTTGGCGACCGGACCGAGCATGGGCAGGATGATGAAAGCGATCTCGAAAAAGTCGAGGAAGAAAGCCAGGAAGAAGATGAAGATGTTCACCACGATCAGGAAGCCGATCTGGCCGCCGGGCAGGCCGGTCAGCATGTGTTCGACCCAGCGTGCGCCGTCAACGCCCTGGAACACCATGGAGAACACGCGTGCACCGATCAGGATGAACACCACCATGGCTGTCAGTCGCATGGTGCCGACCATCGCGTCCCAGAGTAGTTCCTTGCTCAGGCGCTTGTGGATGGCTGCGAGGATGAGCGCGCCCACCACGCCCATCGCGCCAGCTTCCGTCGGCGTGGCGATGGCGGTGTCTATGCCGGGCAGGCCGCCCATGGAGCCCAGCACTGCAAAAATCAGGATGGCTGACGGGATGATGCCGCGCAGGCATTTGCCCCAAAGTGCCCAGCCTTCAAGCGTGCGTGCTGTTTTGGGGACGCCGGGAATGTGGCTGGGCTTGAACACACCCAGCATGAAGGTGTAGCCGGCAAAAATCAGCACCTGCAGGATGGATGGGCCCCAGGCGCCCTTGTACATGTCGCCCACCGAGCGGCCGAGCTGGTCGGCCATGACGATCAGCACCAGCGATGGCGGCACCAGCTGTGTGATGGTGCCTGATGCGGCCAGCACGCCCGTGGCGTAGCGCATGTTGTAGCCGTAACGGATCATCACCGGCAGCGAGATAAGCGCCATGGCGATCACCTGGCCGGCCACGGTGCCGGTGATGGCACCGAGGATAAAGCCGACGATGATGACCGAATAACCCAGGCCGCCGCGCACGGGGCCGAAGAGCTGGCCCATGGAGTCCAGCATGTCTTCGGCCAGCCCGCATTTTTCAAGAATGGCGCCCATGAAGGTAAAGAACGGGATCGCCAGCAGCAACTCGTTCGACAAAATGCCGGCCATGTTGAGCGGCAGATTCGACATGAAGCTGGGCGGGAACCAGCCCATCTCGATGGCGATCAGCCCCGAGGCCATGCCGAGTGCCGATAGCGAGAAGGCCACCGGGAAGCCGATCAGCATGATGAGCACCAGGCCCGCAAACATGATGGGCGCGAAGTTTTCCATTTGCATTTTTATTGTCCTGACAGATGTAGCTTTGTGAGGGATTGCGCGTTGGTTCGAAAGCGCGGTTTACTGAACCGGTTTTTCGTAGTGCGTATCCATCTCGAAGATGCCCTTCAGGTAGCAGATGCGCTTGACGATCTCCGACAGGCCCTGCACAAACATCAGCCCGAAGCCCAGCGGCAGCAGAAATACGAAGGGCCAGCGGATCAGCCCGCCCGCGCTTTGGGACATCTCGCCAGTGGTGTACTTGTCCAGGAACAGCGGCCAGCTGAGGTAAGCCAGCACGGCCATGGCCGGCAGCAAAAAGAAGATCAGGCCGAACAAATCCACATACACCGGGCCGTTGCCCTTGAGCCTGCCGTAGATGATGTCGACGCGCACGTGCTCATTGAGCTTGAGCACCACCGGCGCGCCCAGCATCACGGTGGCGGCAAAGAGATACCACTGGATTTCAAGCCAGCCGTTCGAGCTGGTGTTTAGCCCGTAGCGGATCATGGCGTTGCCTGCCGAGATGAGTGCTGCGATCAGCACCGTCCATGCGGCGATCTTCCCGAGTTTGGTCGAAAGCCAGTCAAAAGCCAGTGCAAGTTTTAGAAGTGCAGACACGGTATGTCTCCGAAATAAGTCTGGTTGAATGATGTGAACAAACCCAATGCCCATGTGGTTATGCCAATTGAGCTAGCGGGCAATGGTACGCCCAATGCACGGCCCGGCACTGAAGAAAGCCTGACATGAATCCACCGGGTTTACCCCTAAAAACGGGGCTGCAATACGGGTTGGGAGGGGGCCGCCATCGGGCCGTCGCACATCGCCAGGTTCAGACGATTTCCAGCCCGCTGCCCTCAAGCATGCGGCCTACCGTGGCGGCCTCAAGAAACCCACCGCGCCTGAAGCATTCAAGCACTTCGGCCTCGCACTCGGGCGCGCATGACACCAGCAGGCCGCCGCTGGTTTGCGGGTCGCTCAGCAGCGCCTGCTGCGCAGCAGAAATGCCGGCGGGCAAGGACACCTCGGCGCCATAGCTCGCCCAGTTACGGCCCGATGCGCCCGTGACCACGCCTGCTGCGGCCAGATCAAGCACACCCGGCAACAGGGGGATCTGGTTCATGTCAATCTGCATCTTCAGTTTGGCGCCGCGCGCCAGCTCCAGCCCGTGGCCGGCCAGGCCAAAGCCGGTGATGTCGGTCAGCGCATGCACACCGTCAAGTTTTGCGAGTTCAATGCCTGGCTTGTTGAGCTGTGTGGTCACGGCAATCATCTGTGCATAACCCTCAGCAGGCAGGATTTCTTTTTTGAGCGCGGCCGACAAAATGCCCACGCCCAGGGGCTTGCCCAGGATGAGGATGTCACCGGCCTTCGCACCCGAGTTTTTCTTCACGCGCGACGGGTGCACCAGGCCCAATACCACCAGGCCATAAATCGGCTCGACCGAATCAATCGTGTGGCCGCCGGCAATCGGTATGCCCGCATCGCGGCAGACATCCTGCCCGCCGCGCAGGATGGCGCCGATCGTCTCCAGCGGCAGCACATTGATGGGCATGCCCACCAGGCCCAGCGCCATGATGGGCGTGCCGCCCATGGCATACACATCGCTGATGGCGTTGGTCGCGGCGATGCGGCCAAAGTCATAGGGGTCGTCGACGATGGGCATGAAGAAGTCGGTGGTGGCGATCAGCGCCTGCTCGTCGTTGAGCAGGTAGACGGCCGCGTCGTCTGCGGTTTCTATGCCCACCAGCAGCTCTTTCGGTATCGGCAGGTTGCTGGAGTTCTTGAGGATCTCGCTGAGCACGCCGGGCGCAATCTTGCAGCCGCAGCCGCCGCCGTGGGACAGGCTGGTCAGGCGGGGCGAGGCTGACAGTTGTGGGGCTTCAGGTGCATTCATGGCGGGTCTTTCAGTTGCGCGGGCTTCATGGGTCAATGTGCCCAAGTGCGCTGTGCACCAAGTTTAGGACAAGGCTGCGTTCACGTGCGGGCTCAAAAAGTGGGGCGCGCTGCCTGCACTGGTCCTGGAGCAAGGCCAGAAACGCGGGTTCAGCCATGCAGCGCCTGATGAGGCTCGCCAGCCCCGCGTGATCGCCCGCTTCAAAATAACCGGCGTAGTCAGCGCCCAGCATGCCGATATTGCCGCTGATGCGCGATGCCAGCACAGGCGTGCCGGCCTGTATGGCTTCAAGAATGACCTGCGCGCCGCCTTCCATCTCCGAGCAGTTCACCAGCACGTGGGCGCGCTTGATGTGCTGGCGCGTGACGCTGCGCGCCAGGCCGCCCAGCCAGCGGTAGCGCGGCGTGTTCCTTGCTGTGGCAGCAGCGGCTTCGGCAAAAGACGGCTGCAGCGCATCCCCTATCTGTACAAATCGCGTAGCTGCTGCACATTCTTGTGCTGCGGCCTTCATGAAGGTCAGCGGGTCTTTCTCCTGCCGCAGGTGGCCCACCATCAGCGCACAAAAGCTGCGGCTTGACTTCACGGCCGGCACCAGCGGCGGCGCCGACTGGTAAATCACATGCGTCTTGCTGCGCCATGCTTGCGGCAGTTCGGCCAACCCGGCCTCCTGCAGCACCACCAGGTGCGTGGCCAGCGCCAGTGATTTCTGTGCATTCGCATCCGTGTGGATGTCGCGGTAAAGGTCGGTGCCCGTCAGCACGACGATCAGGGGTTTTCCGGGCCAGGCCTGGGCCCAGGCGTGAATCGATTCGGCCGAGCGGCGGGCATGCAGCGCCAGCATGAGTTGCGGCTCGCTGCCTGTTGATGAAGGGGGCTGCAGTGGCCATTGCGCAGTCAACGCAATGTCACAATGGCCTGAGAGAAATTTTGCCCAGCGGTGCGCGGTATGCCAGTTGCCGTTGTTTGCTTCCTGCATCGCCGGGCTGACCAGCACGATATTTTTCAGGACGATATTTGTGGCTTCAGATTCCCACCCCCCGCTGCCTGCCGCGTCTGCCCGGACAACCTCCGCACTGATCGATTCGCCGCTCATGCGCAGCGCTGGTCGTGACGTTTTGTCTCTGGCGCTCATGGATGCGCGCAATCATACGCTGCACCTTTTTTCCCAATACCAGCGTGCGCTGGAGGGCGTGAACTTCAGCGTGCCGCTGATGCCGGAGATCAACCCGCCGCTCTGGGAACTGGGCCACATCGGCTGGTTCCAGGAGTGGTGGATAGGCCGCAACATCCAGCGCGCCACCGGTGCGCGCCTGCCGTCCCCCACGTCGCCCCACGCCCGCCTGGCCTCGATAGAACCCAACGCCGACCGCTGGTGGGACTCCAGCCATGTGCCGCACGACACGCGCTGGGCACTGCCGCTGCCCGGCGCTGACAACATCCGCGCTTACCTGCTCGACACGCTGGAGACCACGCTGGAGTTGCTTGAAAAAGCCGGTGACGACGATGACGCGCTTTATTTCTACCGCCTGTGCCTGTTTCATGAAGACATGCATGCCGAGGCTTTTGCATACACCGCGCAGACGCTGGGCCTGGCGCTGGACCCGGCCCTGCAGGCCGTCTTCACCCCACCCGCGATGGCCGGGCGCGAGCCGGTGCTGGTGCCAGCCACCGTCTGGCAACTGGGCAGCGCCCCCCACAACGGTTTTATTTTTGACAACGAAAAAAACCAGCACCCGGTTCAGGTGCCTGAATTTGAAATCGACGCCCAGCCCGTGACCTGGGCGCAGTTTGTCGAGTTTGTGGACGACGGCGGTTACGACAGCCCGGAGTGGTGGCACGCTGAAGGCTGGCAGTGGCTGCAAAAGCTGGCTGAAGGTGAGGGAAGAAGAGGCCCGCGTTATGTCGACCAGATAGGCGTGGCCAGCGGCGCTGTGATGCAGACACGCTTTGGTGTGCCCAGGCGCATGTCAGGTAACCAGAGCGCCCTGCACATGACCTGGTGGGAGGCCGACGCCTGGTGCCGCTGGGCCGGGCGCCGCCTGCCATCCGAAGTTGAATGGGAGGTCGCCGCCCACACCGCAGCGCGGCGCGGCTTTCGCTGGGGCGATGTCTGGGAGTGGATGGGCACCACCTTCAAACCCTACCCGGGTTTTTCGCCAGACCCTTACACCGATTACTCCCAGCCCTGGTTCGGCACCCACAAGGTGCTGCGCGGCGCATCGTTCGCCACCCGCGCCCGCATGAAAAACCCGAAGTACCGCAACTTCTACCTGCCCGGTCGCGACGACATGTTCTGCGGGTTTCGCTCTTGCGCGCTATAAAAAACGTAGCTGCTCACGCCCGTATATATTGGTCTGTAGCCGTTTTTATGCCTGAAAACAGGCATTTTTTACTGTTTTTCACGTGCTGTGGGCTCAAAAAGCGGGCAAAAAAGGCCTGAAACCGCAGAAAGTTAATATGGAAGTTAACTTTTGGCTATTTTTTAACGTACACGTTAAAGTTTTAATGTTTACGGCAAAATTTGATATTTGCTGATGACGTGGCCCAAGAGACGGCGCTCCCTGGCTCCAAACCGTGCCAAACCCGCGCCAGAACCGGCCCGTTTTAACGCCTCCCTATAATTCACCCGTGTTCACCACCCAGTCATCGCGCAACCGCCCATCGCTGTGGGCCAGGTTCGCGGCCTTCCTCAGCTTCCTCGCCGTTGTCTCGGCGCTGGTGGCGCCGGCGACCATGCTGGCCGAGGAAGTGCGTACCGGCAAACTGGGCGGCGTGTGTGTGGTCAACATGGCCGCGCAGGGCAGCCCTGATAGCGCCGACGCAGGCGGTGGGAACGCTTCAAATGCCGGCACCCACTGCGAGTTGTGCGGCTCTTTGGGCATGGCGCTGCCAGCACTTGAAGTTGCCAGCATTCCCTGTGCGCCGGGCACGCAGGTGGCGGACGCTTCGGCACCTGCCCACCTGGCCGAATCCATCCCCGGCCTGCCGTTCAGCCGCGGCCCCCCAGCACTTTGAACTGAAACACCCCGCGCCGCGCGCCGGGGTTTGTTGCGCCTTGGCTTCCGGCTGCGGCGCTGCCTGTTTTCTTTTCAAAGTGTGATTTCATGAACCTTTCCCGAACCCGCGCGCGGTTTCGCCTGAGCTGCATGGCGGCCGGCGCGCTGGCCAGCCTGCCGGCCTTTGCCCAGACAGCGCCAGATGCGCCCCCCGCCAGATCGCTGGGCGTCGTCACCATCAACAGCGGCCAGCCCACGTCACTGCCAACGCAGATCCCGACCACCATCGAAGGTGTGACCAAGGAGCAGATAGAGCAGACCGTCAATGCCACCGACAGCGAAGACGCCCTCAAGTACTTCCCCAGCCTGCTGGTACGCAAGCGTTACATCGGTGACTACAACCACGCTGTGCTGTCCAGCCGCGCATCGGGCACCGGCAACTCGGCGCGCTCCATGGTCTATGCCGACGGCATTTTGCTGTCGAACTACCTGGGTAACGGCGCCACCTACGCGCCGCGCTGGGGCTTGGTCACGCCTGAAGAAATCGAGCGTGTCGATGTGCTGTACGGCCCGTTTTCTGCCGCCTACCCCGGCAACTCGGTCGGTGCCGTGGTTGATTACGTCACGCGCATGCCCACAAAGTTTGAAGCGCATGCCAAGCTCACTGGTTTTACCCAGAACTTCAGGCTCTACAACTCCGACAGCAACTTCAGCGGCTCGCAGGCCAGTGCGTCGCTGGGCAACAAGGTGGGCGACTGGTCATGGTTTGCGAACATCAACCGCACCAAAAGCTCAGGCCAGCCGCTGACCTTCACCACCAAGGCCATCAGCACCACGGCCCCGGCTGTGGGCGCGCGCGTGGTGACAGGCGCAGTGCCCGGCCTTGACCGCACCAACACACCCTGGCTGCTGCTGGGCACCGCCACGCAGTACGACACCACCCAGGAGCATGCCAAGATCAAGCTGGCATATGACTTTTCACCCACGGTGCGCGCGGCCTACACCCTCGGCTACTGGAAGAACAACACCCAGAACACATCACAAACGTATTTGCGCGATGCAGCGGGCAACCCGGTCTACAGCGGCAACGTCAGTATCAATGGCCGCGGCTATACGCTGGCGGCAACCGACTTTGGCACCAGCAATGATGCACTGGTGCACCTGATGCACGGCCTGTCGGTCAAGTCCAACACCCAGGGCGTGTTTGACTGGGAGGTGGCCGCCAGCCTGTACAACTACCAGAAGGACCAGCAGCGCGCAGCCACCACGGCCCAACCCGGCGCGCTGCTCGGTGGCGCGGGTACCATCACCGACCAGAACGGCACCGGCTGGAACACGCTGGCGCTCAAGGGCATCTGGCGACCCGACGGTATCAAGGGCGCCCATGTGGTTGACTTCGGCTACCAGCAGGACAACTACGCGCTGCGCATCCTGCGCTCCACCATCGCCGGTAATTACCTGACGGACAGCGCAGGCACCGTGGTCAATGATGTGGGCGGCCGCACGCGCCTGCGCAGTGTGTATGCGCAAGACGCCTGGGCCTTCGCCCCGAAATGGAAGACGGTGCTGGGCGCACGTGTCGAGAACTGGAGCGCCTCCAACGGCTTTACAACTTTCGGCGCAGGCAATGCAGCCAATGCCATTTACGGCAATCGCAGTGAGACCGCCGTCTCGCCCAAAGCTGCGCTGTCGTATCAGTGGTCGGGTGACACGGTGCTCAAGGCATCCACCGGGCGTGCGGTGCGTTTCCCAACGGTCAGCGAGCTGTACGGTGCAACGGCCACGGTCAACTCACGCTTCGTCAACGATCCCAGCCTGCGGCCTGAAAAATCATGGACGACTGAACTCTCGGCTGAAAAAGATCTGGGCAGCGGCCTGCTGCGCATGACCTTTTTCACCGAGAACGTGCGCGACTCGCTGTATTCACAAACCACGTTCGACCCGGTCGCCAGCCTCAACGTCAGCCGCGTGCAGAACGTGGGCCGCATACAGACCAAGGGCGTTGAAGTCGCGTACAACGGCAATGACGTGTTCAAAAAAGGCCTGGACCTGAGCGGCAGCGTGACCTATGCGGATTCGCGCATCAAGGAGAACGCCGGTTTTGTGGTCTTTGCCGGCGACACCATCGGCAAGTACCAGCCGCGCGTGCCGGTGTGGCGGGCCACGGCGCTGGTCAGCTACCGGTTCGATCCGAAACTGAGCGCCACATTCGGCGCACGTTACAGCGGCCCGCAGTTCTCGGCGCTCGACAATGCCGATGTGAATGGTTACGCCTACATGGGCGCCAGCAAGTATTTCACCACCGATGTGCGCGTGCGCTACCAGGTCAGCAAACAGTGGGTGGCTGCCGTGGGCATCGACAACCTCAACAACTACAAGTACTGGAACTTCCACCCCTATCCGCAGCGCACGCTGGTGGCCGAGCTGAAGTTCGATCTTTGACCCTCACACATATTTCACCAACCTGAAACACATCATGAAAAACAGACTCAATAAAACATATCTTTCTGCTTGTGCTGCCGCCGTCTTATGCATGGCCAGCCTGCCCGCCGCCGCGCATGTGGTGCTTGAATACCAGGTCGCCAACGCGGGCAGTTATTACAAGGCCACCTTCAAGGTCGGCCATGGCTGCGGTACGTCGCCGGTCAAACAGATCGTCGTCACCATTCCTGCCGGCGTGCAGGGCGCCAAGCCCATGCCCAAAGCCGGCTGGGCGCTGGACATCGTGCGTGAAAAGCTCGCCCAGCCCGTGATGGACCACGGTCGTACGGTGACCGAAGATGTCGCGCGCATCACCTGGACGGCGAAGACCCCGGCCGACTACCTGCAAAATGAGTGGTACGACGAATTTGTGCTGCAGGCCAAGCTGCCGGGCAAGGCCGGCCCCATGTACTGGCCCGTGAGCCAGGTGTGTGAGTCAGGCCGTACCGACTGGGTCGAAACACCCAAAGCCGGGCAGAAGATGTCTGACCTGAAAAGCCCGGCAGCGGTGCTGGAGATCATGCCCGCAGGCGGTGGCGGGGCACATAACCATTGATTTCCCGGAATATCCAGATCAGTTCAAACTCACACATCAAAGGACAAACCATCATGAAAGCATCCACACAATTCAAGTCAGGCCTTATAGCTGCCCTGCTGGCCCTGAGCGCTAGCGCTTTTGCGCAAACCGCGTCCGTCAAGGTCGACAAGGCCTGGGCCCGTGCCACTGTTCAGGGCCAGAAAGGCACCGGAGCCTTCATGAGCCTGACGGCCGCGGAAGGCACAAAACTCGTGGGCCTGACCTCCCCCGTGGCAGGCGTTGCCGAGGTGCATGAAATGAAGATGGAAGGCGACGTCATGAAGATGCGCGCAGTGGCCGGTGGGCTGGATCTTCCGGCGGGCAAAACGGTAGAGCTCAAGCCCGGCGGTTACCACGTCATGCTGATGGACCTGAAGGCACCGCTCGCCAAAGACAGCACGGTGCCGATGACGCTGCTTTTCAAAAATGCCAGGGGTGTTGAGAGCAAGCTCAACATCACCGTGCCTGTGTCAGTAACGGCACCCGGTGCTGCAGTTGCGGGCAAGCCCGCTGCGCACGATCACAAGCATTGAGCGTGGGAGGTTCAGACGGTGCGGCTGGCGATGAAAAACATCGCGCTTTTCAGGCCGGCAAAAGTCATCAGGAATGAGCCCGCCATGTGGACTGCCGCTGTGAAGAAAGCCAGCCCGTAGCGCGCCTCGGTCATATAGAGCACCACTTCAGCCGAGAACGATGAAAACGTGGTCAACCCGCCCAGAAAACCGGTCACCAGAAGCAACCGCCAGACAGGGTCCAGGTCAGGCATGGCCTGAAACACCGCGATGCACACGCCAATCAGGTAGCCGCCAATCAGGTTGGCCGCGAGCGTGCCCCAGGGAATCATGCCGCCCGGTGTGAGCCACAGCGCCAGCCCCCAGCGCGCAACCGCGCCAATGGCTGCGCCTATGGAGATGGCGATGATGGAAAGAAGCGGAGCACTGGGCATGGTGTTTTTCGCAGGAGAATAAGGGATGACTTTACCTGTACCGCCTGTTGCAGTCGAGACCGCTGCTCAAAAATCCGTGGAGCCCGCAGCCCAGCCGGCGGCAGCGAATTTTGGTTTTCTCGGCATCGTGATGCTGGACACACGCTTTCCACGCCTGCCCGGCGACATAGGCCACCCCGAGGCGTTTGGTGTGCCGGTCAACTTCCGTGTCATGAAAGGCATCTGGCCCGACAAGGTGGTGCAGTCAGCCGCCGGCCTGCGCGCTGGACGTGTGGTCCCCGGGCTGGTGATGGTTGCGCGGCAACTGGCCCGCGACGGTGCCAAAGCCATCACCACCAGTTGCGGTTTTCTTGTGCTGCTGCAAAAAGAGTTGCAGGCTGCGGTCAAGGTGCCTGTCATCACCTCCAGCCTCATGCAGTTGCCCGGCCTGCTGGCAACGAATGCGAAGGTTGGCGTGCTGACCATCAGCGCCGGCAAGCTGGGCCAGGAACATATACGCGCAGCCGGCGTGCCGCGTGAACGGCTCAAAGATGTGGTGGTGCAGGGCGTAGACCCCAAAGGCGAATTCGCCACTGCGATTTTGGGCAACCAGCTGTATATGGACGTCATCAAAACAACTGAAGAAGTTGTGGCAGCGGCAGTGGCGCTGAAAAAACGCGAACCATCACTCGAACACGTGGTACTGGAGTGCACCAACATGCCGCCTTATCGTGAGGCGATTGAAGCAGCTACGGGAATGAAGACCTGGGCGTTGACGGATGATGAGAGGTTGCTGCGGCCTTTTCGTGGCGGCGCTTAAGTCAGTCAGTGATCCAGCCAATTGCGAAGGCTGCCAGTACTCTTCAATCAGAACGCAAAAGCGAAGGTAATGTCAAACGTTCGAGCTAATCCGGACCCGACAGACGGGCGCTTGGCCGGCGAGGCTGATGATGTACTGCGCAGCCGCGCAGGCCAAGTGTCTATCTGCTCGGGCTCGGCTTGAGTGAGGAGTTAGGCGTCAGCGTGCTCCAGCCTCTGACAGACGTTATACAAAAAGAGGTAGAGGCCCAGGAAGCCTTGCTTCGCCTCTGCGGCGGAAACGGTCGCATGCACACCTTTTGATGCCACGTCGTTGAGCCGCTTTGCGAAGACCAATAGATACTGAAGCTCTGCGCGCAACAGCTCTGTAGACGTAGACTTTGGAAAGCGTGTGTAGATGAACTCGTGAAGCCGATTGAGATACTGCTCGTCACCTAGGACTCTTTCCTCGCCGTCGGCGCACTTCCTGGCCAGTGTCTCTGGTGGGAGGAAGTGATCAGCCGTTGCTTTGATTGCTCGGCGTACTTGGGTCAGCAGAAGAGACAGATCTTCAACTGAGTTCGAGTCAATGAGTTGGTTTGCCTTCTGGAGCTTCTCGTATACGTCGTCCGAACGGGATTTGAAGTAGTTCTGAACTTCATTCTGAGCGAACTGAAGGAACTGGACTGACTTCTGTTGAGACAGCAACTGTCGCTCTACTCCGATTGCGAAGTTAAGACACTTGTTGAGTACGCGATCCTTTATCGTGTTGATACTCTTTATCCGCAAACGAAGCTGAGACTTGATCCGGTCATAGCGATCCGTGAATGCGGCGCTGTCAAACTCGCCCATGGTTGGAGGCACAACGAGGTCGGCGATAGACTTCTCGCACTGCCGTAGTTCCTCGGGAAACTCGCCGACAGAAATGACGAGCACATTCTTTGCATCGTCGCCTTGGGCCTCGCCCGAAAAGGAGTACGGAAGAGTCCGGGACTTCAACCAGAGTTCAAACGAGCTGCTCAGCAGATAAGTCTGTGCTTCTCGCTTCAAGTGGCTTGTATCGTCGAGGAGGACCCGGGCAATCTCGTTCTTGTCGTCAACTAACTCCCGAAGTAGAAGGGCGGTGTTCATGTGGTCGCCAGTATGGCGAGACAGGCGTAGTGAGGCGCGTACGGCCTTATCGACTTCGCCCTGCTCGACATAGTGATAAATCCGTTGAACGAGGTCTTGGTGCATTCTGATGCCTAACGTTTGACATGAGAGGCTCGCGAAGGCAGGGTGCGCGAAGCAGAAAATGAAGAACGAGCGCCGCGCACCGGTCTATTTCTCCACGCCCATCACTAGATTAGGCAAACTGGTCACGATCTGCGGAAACACAGTGATCAGCACAATACAAACCACCAGACAACCAAAGAAAGGAATCGCCGCACGCGCAATCGTGTTGCTGTCCTTGCCGGTCATGTTCTGCAGCACAAAGAGGTTGAAACCTACGGGCGGCGTGACCTCGGCAATCTCGACCAGCAGGATGATGAAGATGCCGAACCAGATCAGATCGAAACCGGCCTTCTGGATCATGGGCAGCACGACGGCGCTGGTCAGTACGATCATCGAGATGCCGTCGAGGGCAGTGCCCAGGATCAGGTAAACGACTGTCAGCACGGCAATCAGCGCAAAGGGCGACAGGTTCATGGCGTTGACCCATTCGGCCAGCTCGCGCGGTATGCCGGTGAAGGCCATGGTCTTGGTGAGGAAGGCGGCGCCTGCCAGGATGAACATGATCATGCAGCTGGTGCGCGTGGTGCCCATCAGGCCTTCCTTGAAGTTCTGCCAGGTCAGCGAGCGGCTCCACAGCGCCAGGCCCAGCGAACCTGCGACACCGTAGGCCGCGCATTCGGTGGCCGTGGCGTAACCGGCAATCAGCACCCAGCAGATGAACACGATGAGTGCCGCGCAGGGCAGCAGGTTACCTGATTTTTTCAGCTTCTGCATGAAGCTCGATGGCGGGTCGGCAGCAGGCACCTTGCTGGGGTTGCGCAGGCTCCACCAGATGATGTAGCCCGAGAACAGCGCCATCAACAAAAAGCCGGGGAAAAAGCCGGCCAAAAAGATGCGGATGATGGACGCATCTGCCGCCACGGCGTAAACCACCATGGTGATAGACGGCGGTATCAGAATGCCCAGTGTGCCGGCAGTGGCCAGCGAACCCAAAGCGATCTTCTCGTCATAGCCGCGCTTGAGCAGTTCTGGCAAGGCGACTTTTGAGATGGTGGCGCAGGTGGCCGCCGACGAGCCCGAGACCGAGCCGAAAATGCCACAACCGAGGATGGTGGTGTGCATCAACCTGCCGGGAATGCGGTTCAGCCAGGGGCTCAGGCCCTCGAACATCTCTTCACTGAGCTTGGTGCGAAAGAGGATTTCGCCCATCCATATAAAAAGGGGCAGGGCGGCCAGCTCCCAGCTGGCGTTGCTTTCCCAGAAGGCGCTGAAGAGGTTTTTGCCTGGTTGTGTCGTTGTAAAAAAAGCCTGCCCGACCCAGCCGCAAATGGCCAGCGTCATGGCAATCCACACGCCGCCCGAAAGCAGCAGCATCATGAGCAGCAGCAAAATGCCGCCCACCATCAAAATGTCCATGTTGTTGTCTTTTAAAGTGTGGACGAAAGAATCAGACTTCTGAAGAAAAATCGCCGCGCGCATGCCGCTCTGCGACTTCCCTGACGAAGGTAGGCCCCCCCCCGCGCAGCACGATGATGAATTCATCCACCACTGCAATCAGCAGCAGGATGGAGCCGAGCGCAAAGCTCAGCTGGGGAATCCACATCGGCAGCGGCAGCAGGCCCTGCGCGATGTCGTTGAACTCCCAGCTTTCATAGGTGAAGCGGCAAGCCGACAGCGCCAGGTAGGCGACTGAGACCGACGCGATGCCAAGCGAGCCGAGTTCCATGGCCCGGCGTGTCTTGACGCCGACCTTGTCGAGCACCAGCGTCACCCGAACAAAATCACCATGCTTGAAGGCATGCGCCATGGCAAAAAATGCGGCCGCCGCGCAAAACCAAGCCACCACGTCGTTGATGGCGCCGGTGTTGACGCGGAACTCCCGCAGAATGCTTTGCGCAATCATGAGCACGGCAATCAGTGCAATGAACACGGCGCCCAGGGCGCCTGCGGCGAGATACAGCCGGTCAAGAAATTTGCGCACGGCGCTTATTTCTTCGCGGCTTTGAGCTTGTTGAAGTCGGCCACGATAGCCACGCCTTCAGGGCCGGCCTTTTTCTGCCAGTCGGCGACCATGATCACGCCCACCTGTTTCATGTCAGCCGTCAGCTTGGCTGGCGGGACAACAATCTTCATGCCTTTTTCTTTCAGCGCGTTTTTGTACCAGTCGTTCTTTTCTTCGCTGATCTTCCAGCCGCGCACCTCGGCATCGGCAGCAGCCTTGTTGACGGCAGCCTGTGTTGCGGGGTCAAGGGCATCAAACGCCTTCTTGTTCACCAGGATGGCGTTTTTTGGCAACCAGGCCT
Source organism: Pseudomonadota bacterium (assembly GCA_040388905.1). Classification (GTDB taxonomy): domain Bacteria; phylum Pseudomonadota; class Gammaproteobacteria; order Burkholderiales; family Burkholderiaceae_C; genus Polaromonas. Next base: position 142,820 of record JAZKAY010000008.1, on the reverse strand, counting down.
GGGTGTCATACCAGTACTTCAGGCTTTCATAGGTCTTGGAGTCATAGCCGGTTGAGCCGGAGCTCATGTAGCTTTCAACCACACCGGTCGCCAGCGCCTGCGAAAGTTCAGCCGCCTGGATGGTGACGGGCTGGGCGCCAATCAGTTCTGCAATCTTGGCGGTGGCGGGGCTGTAAGCGCGCCACTTGATGCCGCGCAGGTCGGCCACAGAGCCGATTTCCTTCTTGGTGTAAATGCCTTGCGGTGGCCATGCCACCGTGTAGAGCAGCTTCATGCCCTGCGCGTCCAGCAACTTGCTCAGTGCGGGTTTTTGGGCCTGATAGAGAAGTTTGGATTCAGCGTAAGAAGTCGCCAGGAAGGGCTGACCGTCCAGGCCGTAAATCGGGTTTTCGTTTTCAAAGTTGACCAGCAGCACTTCACCAATCTGTGCCTGGCCGCCCTGAACGGCGCGCTTGATTTCATTGGCCTTGAACAGCGATGCATTGGCATGCACGGTGATCTTGAGTTTGCCGGCGGTGGCCTTGTCGACGTCGGCTGCGAACTGGGTCAGGTTTTCAGTGTGGAAGTTGCTGGCAGGGTAGGCTGCGGGCAAATCCCATTTGGTCTGTGCAAAAGCGGATGTGCCCAGGGTAAGGGCCGTGGCGACCAGTGCAAGCTTGAATTTCATGGTGACTCCAATTGAAAGAAAGTTGGGAGGGTTGAAGGGTCTGGACTGGAAAAGTAGTACTAGGATAGACGCAAATCCCGCGCCAGTTCCCCGGGCATACCCCAAAATCCGACCGCATCACCAGTCGAGCAGCCATGAACCTCCGTTTTGTTGAAGCCTTCTACTGGGTGGCGTCGCTTAAAAGCATCTCGCGTGCTGCCGAAAAGCTTTTCCTCACGCAGTCGGCCATGTCCAGCCGCATTGCCACGCTGGAAGAAGAGCTGGGCATCCTGCTGCTGGACCGGCGCGACAAGCAGTTCAAGCTGACGATTGCGGGCGCGCGCTTTCTAGTCTACGCGCAGAAGCTGCTGGATCTGCAGCGTGAGGTCAAGGCCGAGATGGGCTCGGGCGCGCCCATGGCAGTGGCCATGCGCATAGGTGCGATTGAATCGGTGCTGCATTCGTGGCTGATTCCGTGGCTGGAGAAACTGCGTATCGACCATCCGGGGCTGGAGCTGGAGCTCACTGTTGAAACCACGCCCATCCTAATGGAGCAAATCGAACGGGGCACGCTCGATCTGGTGTTCGCGGTGCTGCCCGCATCTGCCGATGGGGTGAGAAACCATGCGCTGCCGGTCATGGACATGGCGTTTGTGGGCAATCCGCTGCTCCATAAAAAAAGAAATTACCGGCTGGATGAGCTGGCAGAGATGGAGTTGCTGACCTTCCAGAAGGGCTCACACCCACATGTCACCCTGCTTGACCTGTTCAAACAGAACCGCATGGAGCCCAAAAAGGTGCATGCGATTTCGTCCATCTCGGCCATGGTCCAGCTGGTGCAGGGCGGTTTTGGTGTGGCGCTTTTGCCGCGCGCAGCAGTGCAGCGGCTCAACGGTTTTGCCAGCCTCAAAATGCTGACCTGTGACAAGAAGGTGAAGGGTTTGCCGATACATGCCAGCTACCGGACTGACCCCACTTCGTCATCGGTCGAGACGGTCGTGAAGTCTGCGGTCGAGTTTGCGGCCGAGGCGACGGGCGGCAAACCAGGCCTTAAAGAAAGCACCAAAACAGGCGCATCGAAAACCGGAAAATCCACAAAAAAGGTGCATCAGGGTAAATCCTTATCATCGAAAAAATCGATGCAGTAAGCGAAAAATTTCTTGTTTGATTTAGCGTTTTGACAAACGCACACTTCGTCACATGTCATCCAACTGTCATGTTTAACGAGGAGTTTCAAATGAAGAAATCGTGGATTGCCCAAGTGGCTGCCGTCGTGCTGAGTGCTGGTTTTGCCTTCAGCGCACATGCACAGCAGGAAATAAAAATCGGTGTGCTGTACCCCCTCACCGGGCCTGGCGCATCGGTCGGTGCAGAACTGCGCAGCGCGCTTGAGCTGGCTGCCGACATCATCAACAACGGCGCACCTGGCATTGCCCAGTTGCCCTTCTCCGCAGGCAAGGGCCTGCCCAACCTGAAGGGCGCAAAGATCAAGCTGGTGTTTGCTGACCACCAGGCCAACCCGCAAACCGGTGCTACCGAAGCTGAACGCCTGATCACGCAGGAGAAGGTTGTTGCACTCGTCGGCGCCTACAACAGCGCAGTGACGGCCACTGCCAGCCAGATTGCTGAACGTGCAGGCATTCCGTTCCTGAACCCCGAGTCTTCTTCTGCGTCGCTCACGGCGCGCAATTTCAAGTGGTTCTTCCGCACAACACCGCATGACGATCTTTTCGTCAACAACGCCTTCGAGTTTTTGAAGGAACTGGAAGCCCGCAAAGGCATCAAGGCCGGCGTGGTGGCCAGCCTGAACGAGAACGGCCTGTGGGGCACAGAGACCACCAAACTGCAGGCAAAGCTGGCGACTGAGTACAAACAGAACCTGGCCAAGCAGATTGTTTACCCAGCCAAGACGACGCAGCTGACTTCCGAAGTGCAGACGCTGAAGGCGGCCAACCCCAACCTGGTGTTGCAGTCGTCGTACACGGCCGATGCCATCCTGTCGATGAAAACGTACAAGGAGCTTGGCTTCTCGCCAGACATGATCCTGGCCAACAATGCAGGCTTCACCGACACAGACTTCATCAAGACCCTGGGCAAGGACGCCGAGTACGTCATCACCCGCGAAGTCTGGGCGCTGGATCTGGCCAACCGCAACCCGCTGATCAAGCAGGTGAACGACCTGTTCAACAGCCGCTACAAGATCAACTTCACGGGCAATTCATCGCGCACCTTCACCGGCATGATGGTGATGGCCGATGCGATCAACCGTGCCGGTTCGACCGAGCCGGAAGCCATCCGCAAAGCACTGGTAGCGACCGACATTGCCGGCAACAAGCTCATCATGCCGTGGAAGGGCGTGAAGTTTGACGCCACCGGCCAGAACACGCTTGGCCAGGGCATCCTGGTGCAGATCATCGACGGCAAGTACAACACCGTCTGGCCGTTTGCGATGGCGTCCAGGGAAGTCACATGGCCCATGCCCAAATGGGACCAGCGCAAGTAATTTCATTCCCGGTTCAATGCGATGCGCCGTTGCGCAACCTTGCCTTGCTACAGCACTGTCTGCGGTAACGCGCCTCGCCTCACACCGAACCGGAAATGAAATGAGTTCTTCGCTCATTTACATCAAAAGAGAACCATGACTACGGAAATTCTGCTTCAGACGCTCGCCTCGGGCGTCCTTATCGGGCTGATTTACGCGCTGGTGGCGATTGGCCTGACGATGATTTTCGGCGTCATGGACATCGTGAATTTTGCGCATGGCGAGTTCCTCATGCTGGGCATGTACTCGACCTTCTGGCTCTTTGCCCTCTATGCGCTGGACCCGCTGCTGACACTGCCGCTCACAGTCATCATGCTGTTCGCGTTTGGTGTGCTGCTCTACAAGCTGGTCATCGTGCGCATCATCAACGCGCCCATGCTGTCGCAGATCTTCACGACCTTCGGCATCATGATCTTGCTGCGCGGTGTGGCCCAGTTTTTGTGGAAGCCCGACTTCCGCTCGATTGAAAACTCGGCTGTTGCCGGTTCGGTCAAGCTGCTGGGCATACAGCTTGGCAAGCCGCAACTGGTGGCCGGCGTAGGCGCTATTGTGGTGACGGGGCTGATTTACTTCTTCCTGAACAAGACCCGCCTGGGCGCTGCGCTTGAAGCAACGGCCTCCGACAAGGAAGCCGCCCGCCTGATGGGGATTGACTCGCACAAAATGTTCTCGCTGGCCTGGGGCATAGGGGCCGCATGTGCTGGTGCGGCTGGTGTGCTGCTTTCTACCTTCTTCCCCATCTTTCCCGATGTCGGCGCCAACTTTATTCTGCTGGCCTTTGTGGTCGTCAATCTGGGCGGTTTCGGCAGTGTGACAGGCGCCTTCTGGGCCGGCATCCTGGTCGGTGTGATTGAGGTCATGGGCGGCCTGCTGCTCGGGCCCCAGTACAAGACGGCCATTGTGCTGGTGCTCTTCCTCGGCGTGCTGATGTTCCGCCCCCAGGGCCTGATGGGCAAGGCGTGATCATGAACAAACAAACTCTTTCGATTGCCGCTACGGTTGTTGTGCTGTTGCTGGCGCTGGTATTGCCGCTGGCGGTTGATTCGTCGCACCTCAACATGGTGATCCTGGTGCTGATGGCTGCGCAGCTTGGCGTTGCCTGGAACATGGTGGGCGGATATGCCGGCCAGGTGTCACTGGGCCACGCCGCTTTTTACGGCCTGGGTGCGTATTCGTCGACGCTGCTGATGATCAAGTTCGGCGTCAATCCGTGGCTGGGCGTATTGGCTGGCGGCGGCATTGCTGTTGTGCTGAGTCTGGCGTTTGGCTGGTCGTGCTTCCGTCTCAAGGGGCACTACTTCGCCATGGCGACCATTGCAGTCGCCGAACTGGTCCAGATATTTTTCACCGAGTGGGAATACGGTGGTGCGGCCGTCGGCCTGTACGTGCCGATGGACAAGCAGGGCTGGGTGTGGATGAACTTTGCCACCAAACTGCCTTACTACTGGCTGGCACTTGGCCTGTTGCTGCTCACCCTGGCCGCCAACTGGTGGATAGAGCGCAGCTACCTGGGCTACTACTTCCGTGCCATCAAGGACGAACCCGATGCGGCGCGCAGCATAGGCGTCAATATCGCCCGCTATAAACAGGTGGCACTGTCGGTCAGCGCCTTCTTCACCGCGCTGGGTGGCAGCCTGTATGCGCAGAAGGAGCTCTACATCGACCCCAACTCGGTGCTGTCGACGGCACTCTCGATCAAGATGGCACTGGTCGCGATTCTCGGTGGCGTCGGCACGCTGCTCGGGCCAGTCATTGGCTCGGTCGTGCTGACCAGCATTGAAGAGTTCAGCCGCATCCTGTTCGGCGGCACCGGGCGGGGTACAGACGTGATCATCTATGCCAGCATCATCATCATCATTGCCGTGTTCTACCCGACCGGCATCATCGGCTGGATACGCAGCTTCAGGGAGCGCCGTGCCGCGCGTGCAGATGCGTCGGCCAGCATGGCTGCCCATGCGGCGTCTTCGGCAGCAAAAGCCAATGCGGAAGGAAGGGCACTGTGAGCCTGCTTGAAGTCAACAATGTCAGCAAGCGTTTCGGCGGGCTGACAGCCAACCAGGACGTGTCCTTTAATGTCGACGCGGGCCAGGTGGTCGGCCTGATAGGCCCCAATGGTGCCGGCAAGACCACGATGTTCAACTGCGTGGCCGGCTTTTTTGCACCGACGAGCGGAAGCATCAAGTTACAGGGCCGCGACATCGCAGGCCTGCCGCCTGAAGCATGTGCCCGCGCAGGTGTGGCGCGTACCTTCCAGATTGCACGCACGTTCACCAGCATGACGGCCTGCGAGAACGTGATGACGGCAGCCATGCTGCTGGAGCACAACGTGGCCAGAGCTCGCGCTGCAGCGCTCAAATGGCTGGCCTTTGCAAACCTTGAACGCTTTGCAGACAGACCAGCGGCGGGCATGACCATCAGCGAGCAGCGCCGTCTGGCGGTGGCCCGTGCGCTGGCCATACAGCCACGCATCCTGCTGATGGACGAGGTCATGGCGGGGTTGAACCCGTCCGAGGTCAGGGAGGCGGTTGACGTGGTACTGAAGATCCGGGACAGGGGCATCGCCTGCCTCATCGTCGAGCATGTCCTGGAAGGCATCATGCCGATTGCCAACAAGATTGTGGTGCTGGATCGCGGCGTGAAGATTGCCGAAGGCACGCCACAGGAGGTCTCAAACGACCCCGTTGTCATCACTGCATATCTGGGAGATTGAGATGTTGGAAATCAAAAATCTCAAAGTCTGTTACGACGACGTGCTGGCCATATCCGATGTCAGCCTGACCGTGGAGCCCGGCAAGATCGTGGCACTGGTTGGCGGCAACGGCAATGGCAAGTCCACCACGCTGCGTGCGGTGGCTGGCCTGAACCCTGCGGCTGCGGGCAGCATTACCTTCAACGGTGAAGCCATCCATCGCATGCCGGCGCACAAACGTGTACCGCTGGGTTTGTCGCTGGTGCCCGAGGGCCGGCGCCTGTTCCCCCGCCTGACGGTGTTGCGAAACCTGCAGCTGGGTGCTTTCACCCGGATGGACAAGCATGAGGTCACCAGCGGTATCGACGAGATGCTGGACCTCTTCCCCATCCTCAAGGAGCGCGCCACGCAGCTGGCAGGCACCATGAGCGGTGGCGAACAGCAGATGCTGGCCATTGCGCGCGGCCTGATGGCACGGCCCAAGCTGCTGATGCTGGACGAGCCTTCATGGGGCATAGCGCCCAAGTTTGTGACCAAGGTGCTGGATGTGATCCAGCAGGTCAACCAGACGGGCGTGTCGATATTACTGGTTGAGCAGAATTTGCAGAAAGCGCTCAACATCGCGCACTATGGCTATGTCATACAGACCGGCCGCATCGTGATGCAGGGCAAGGGGCATGATTTGCTGAATGATGAAAAGGTCAGGAAGGCCTACTTGGGTCTCTGACGGTTAATGGGTTTGATGATGAATACCTCCAAAATGAACGACATCTTTGAAAAACCTTCGGACCTCCGCGCCGCCAGCCGCTCGGGCAAGTTCACCGCGCCAACCGCAGGTCATGCGCCGGGTTATATCCAGGCCAACCTGATGATCGTGCCGCAGGACCAGGCGTTTGATTTCCTGCTGTTTTGCCAGCGCAACCCCAAGCCCTGCCCGTTGGTCGAGGTGCTGGAGCCCGGCCAGTTTGAACCTGCCTGCGCACCGGGTGCCAACCTGGCGACCGATGTGCCCGGCTACCGCGTGTACCGCGATGGTGAGTTTGTCGAGGAACGCAGTGACATCTCGGACCTGTGGCAAAAAGATTTTGTGACCTTCCTGATCGGCTGCAGCTTCTCGTTCGAGTCTGCGGTGATTGCCGAAGGTGTGCGCTTGCGCCATGTGGACCAGGGCCGCAATGTAGCGATGTACCGCACCAATCTGGCCTGTGTGCCGTCCGGCCCTTTTCAGGGGGACATGGTAGTCAGCATGCGGCCCATCAAGAGCCGCGATGTGGCCAAGGTGGTTGAAGTATCCGGCCGGTTTGCATTGGCGCATGGTGCGCCGCTGCACATCGGCAACCCGGCTGAAATAGGCATCAAAAACCTGTTGAAGCCGGACTATGGCGACGCGGTGAGCATCATGCCTGACGAGGTACCGGTGTTCTGGGCGTGCGGTGTGACACCGCAGTGGATTGCGCAATCGAGCCGGTTGTCACTGTGCATCACGCATGCACCCGGCAAGATGTTTGTGACCGACAGGCGAGGCTGAGCGCGATGACTACCGGCATGGACCGGGCGCCAGGGACAACTTTTCCTGAAGATTCTCCCTAACGTTTCCCCAACTCCCAGGAGTTTTCATGAAACACATTTTTTCAGCCGCGTTCTGCGCGGTACTGGCAAGTCACGTCCCTGTGCTGCAGGCGCAGACACCCGTGCCTGTGGGTGCGGCCACTACCTGGAAGCTCGCCACGGGCTACCGGGCCGAGTCCTTCCACACGCAGAACATCATGCAGTTCTCGCGTGATGTGGAGCAGGCCACTGCAGGCAAGCTGGTCATTCAGGTGCACCCGAACAACACGCTGGCCAAACTCAATGAGGTCAGCCAGGCCGTGCAGCAGGGCAAGGCCGAGGCGGGTGAGACCATCATGACCAGCATGGTGAAGGAAATACCTTTGGCTGGTGCCGACTCCATTCCTTTTGTGGTGAGTTCCTACAGCGATGCACAACGCCTCTGGAAGCTGCAGCGGCCCGGCATCGAAAAGCACTTTGCCGAGCGCGGCCTCAAGCTGCTCTACGCCGTGCCCTGGCCACCGCAGGGCCTGCATTCGAGCAAGCCGATCCGCGGCGTGGCCGACTTCAGGGGTACGCAGATGCGGACCTACAACTCGACCACATTGCGTATCGCCGAGATGCTGGGCGCCAAACCTGTAGATGTGGCCATGGTGGATGTTGGCAAGGCACTGTCGGAAGGGCGTATGGACAACATGATCACGTCGGCCCTGACGGGCGTCGAGAACAAGGTCTGGGGGCCCATCAAGTATTACTACGAGATCAACGCCTGGTTTCCCAAGAATGTCGTGTTTGTCAGCAACAAGGCGTTTGATGCCCTGAAACCCGATGGGCGCAGCCAGGTTCTCAAGGCTGCCGCCAATGCCGAATTGCGCGGCTGGGAGGCCAGCCAGGCACTGGCGACCAGCGCGACTGAAGAGCTGCGCGCCAATGGTGTGAAGATCGAGCGCATACCGCAGGATCTGGACCTTGAAATCAAGCGCATGGGCGAGAAGTTCTCGCGTGAATGGGTCAGGTCCGTAGGTAATGAGGCGAATGCCATCTTCGTGCCGTATTACCTCAGGCCCTGATTGGTGCCCTGCAATATCCATGCGGCCCGAAAACTGCTTTGTGGGATTCGATAAAAACTGACAGGCAGGCACCGCATCTGCCGCTATTCTGTAGAAAAACCGCTTTTATAAAAATGACGAAAACAAATACATCTACCGCAGACAAACCCGTAGCCGACAAACGCTGGCAGTTCTGGATAGACCGTGGCGGCACGTTTACCGATATCGTTGCCAAAAAGCCGGATGGTTCACTGGTCACGCACAAGCTGCTGTCCGAGAACCCCGAGCAGTACCGCGATGCCGCAGTGGCGGGCATACGCCACCTGCTGGGGCTGAAGACGGGTGAATCCATCAGCGCCGACGTGGTCGATTGCGTGAAGATGGGCACCACCGTGGCCACCAATGCGCTGCTGGAGCGCAAGGGTGAGCCTACCCTGCTGGTGACGACGCGCGGTTTCAGGGATGCACTGCGCATCGCATACCAGAACCGGCCCCGCCTGTTTGACCGCAACATCGTGCTGCCTGAGCTGCTCTACAGCGCCGTGCTCGAAGCGCATGAGCGTGTCGGTGCCCAGGGCGAGGTGCTGCAGGCGCTCGACGAAGCGCTTTTGAAGAAGGAACTGCTTGAGCAATATGCCAAGGGCCTGCGCAGCGTGGCGATTGTCTTCATGCACGGTTATCGCTATACCGACCATGAAAAGGCCGCCAAACGCATTGCGCTAGAGGTCGGTTTCACGCAGGTCAGCACCTCGCATGAAACCAGCCCGATGATGAAGTTTGTCAGCCGTGGTGACACCACTGTGGTCGATGCCTACCTGTCGCCCATCCTGCGCCGCTACGTGGAGCAGGTGGCCGGCGAAATGCCCGGCGTCAAACTCTTTTTCATGCAGTCTTCTGGCGGCCTGACGGATGCGCATGTGTTTCAGGGCAAGGATGCCATCCTGAGCGGACCCGCGGGGGGCATTGTCGGCATGGCCCGCACGGCGGCAATTGCCGGCCATGCCAAGGTGATTGGTTTTGACATGGGCGGTACGTCCACCGACGTGTCGCACTATGCGGGTGAGTTTGAACGGGAGTTCGAGACCCAGGTGGCCGGCGTGCGCATGCGTGCGCCCATGATGAGCATTCACACCGTCGCTGCGGGCGGCGGTTCCATCCTGAAGTTTGACGGTGAGCGCTTTCGCGTCGGCCCGCAGAGTGCCGGCGCCAACCCTGGCCCGGCCAGCTACAGGCGCGGCGGGCGGCTGGCGGTGACGGACGCCAACGTCATGGTCGGAAAGGTGCAGCCGCGTTACTTCCCCAAAGTGTTTGGCCCGAACGCCGATGAGGCGCTGAGCTACGAGGCCGTCGAGGCGCAGTTCAACGAACTGGCAGGTCAGACTGGTCGCAGTGCCGAGGTGGTGGCTGAAGGTTTCATCAATATCGCTGTGCAGCAGATGGCCAATGCCATCAAGAAGATTTCTGTCGCACGTGGTTATGACGTGACGCGCTACACGCTGCAATGCTTCGGCGGCGCGGGTGGCCAGCATGCCTGCCTGGTGGCTGATGCGCTGGGCATGACGCGGGTGTTTGTGCACCCGCTGGCCGGCGTGCTGAGCGCTTACGGCATGGGCCTGGCCGACCAGAACGTGATTCGTGAGCAGGCAATTGAACTCAAACTCACCGCCGCTGCACTTCCCGAGATCGCCGAAAAGCTCAACACCCTGGCTGCCACGGCTGAAAGCGAACTGCAGCGCCAGCAGGTCAATACCGGCGCGATCACCACACACCACCGTGTGCATGTGCGCTACGAGGGCAGTGATGCGGCGCTGGTCGTGCCATTCGGTACGCTGGACCAGATCGAGGCCGGTTTTGAATCCGCCTACCGCCAGCGCTTTGCCTTCCTGATGCAGGGCAAGGGCCTGGTGGTTGAGGCCGTGTCGGTGGAGTCTGTGGTGGCTGGCGATGCGCCTGCAGAACCGCGCCATGCAACGCATGAGCCGCGCGAGGTGCCACGCCGCGAGACGGTGCGCATGTATTCAGGCGGCCAGTGGCATGATGCCGCGCTGGTGGTGCGTGAAGACCTGCAGCCCGGGGACATCATCTCGGGCCCTGCCATCATTGCCGAGAAGAATGCGACGACGGTTGTAGAGCCCGGCTGGGAGGCGGCGCTGACGGCGCTCGACCACCTGGTGCTGGACCGCCGGGCCGAGCGCGCCATCAAGTTTGCTGCGGGCACCAATGTCGATCCGGTCCTGCTGGAGGTGTTCAACAACCTCTTCATGAACATCGCTGAGCAGATGGGCCTGCAACTGCAGAACACGGCCTATTCGGTCAACATCAAGGAGCGTCTTGACTTCAGCTGCGCCTTGTTTGACACCGCAGGCAACCTGATTGCCAATGCTCCGCACATGCCGGTTCACCTGGGCTCCATGGGCGAGAGCATCAAGACCGTGATTCGCGAGAACACCGGAAAAATGCAGCCGGGTGATGTGTATGTGCTCAATGACCCGTACCACGGCGGCACCCATCTGCCAGACATCACGGTCATCACCCCCGTCTACCTGGGCGCGTCGACCGAACCGACTTTTTATGTCGGCAGCCGCGGACACCATGCCGACATAGGTGGCACCACACCGGGCTCCATGCCGCCGTTTTCTACCTTGATTGAAGAAGAGGGCGTGCAGATCAACAACGTCAAGCTTGTCGAACGCGGTGTGCTGCGTGAGGCGGAGATGGTGGCATTGCTCAAAAGCGGCAAATACCCCAGCCGCAACCCGCAGCAGAACATGGCCGACCTGAAGGCGCAGATTGCCGCCAATGAAAAGGGCGTGCAGGAGCTGCGCAAGATGGTTGAACAATTCAGCCTGGAGGTCGTGCTGGCCTATATGCGCCACGTCCAGGACAACGCGGAAGAATCGGTACGCCGCGTGATCACGAAGCTCAGGGACGGAGACTTCACCCTGCCACTGGACAACGGCGCGCAGATCAGGGTGGCTATCCGGGTAGACAATAAAAACCGCAGTGCGGAGATCGATTTCACGGGCACCTCGGCCCAGCAGACCAACAACTTCAACGCGCCGACGGCGGTGTGCATGGCGGCTGTGCTGTATGTGTTCCGCACGCTGGTCGATGACGACATTCCGCTCAATGCGGGCTGCCTGAAACCGCTCAAGGTCATCATCCCGGCGGGTTCCATGCTTAACCCCAATCCGCCTGCTTCTGTGGTGGCGGGCAATGTCGAAACCTCGACCTGCATCACCAACGCGCTTTACGGCGCGCTGGGTGTGATGGCTGCCAGCCAGTGCACGATGAACAACTTCACATTCGGCAACCAGCGTCACCAGTATTACGAAACCATCTCCGGCGGCTCGGGTGCCGGTGGTGTCGTCGATGACAACGGCAAGGTGCAGAGCGGATTCAACGGAACTTCGGTAGTGCAAACGCACATGACCAATTCCCGCCTGACAGACCCGGAGGTGCTGGAGTTCCGCTTCCCCGTGCGGCTGGAAAGCTACGAGATACGCGAAGGTTCTGGCGGCGCAGGGCGCTGGCATGGCGGCAACGGCGGTGTGCGGCGTGTGCGCTTCCTGGAGCCCATGACGGCCAGCATTTTGTCCAATGGCCGTTTGCATGGTGCATTCGGCATGGCCGGCGGCCAGCCTGGCGAAGTCGGCAAGAACGTGGTGCTGCGGTCTGACGGGCGTATTGAAGCGCTGGGCCATATCGGCCAGGCAGACATGCTGCCCGGCGATGTCTTCGAGATTCACACACCGGGTGGTGGCGGTTTCGGCACGGCCTGAACAACGAATTGGGAGAGCGGCATGGAAAGAACATCACGAATCCAGCGCTGGTTCGGCACCGGCCCGCGCTTTGACAATGCAGATGATGGGCATGACCTGCTGCCGGCTGTGATGCCGCCTGATCTGGACAATATTCGCGGCGTCATGCTGATGGCCGTGGCCTCATGCAGTGAAGCCAGCCGCCTGCGGATTGAAGACCAGGTCAAGCACGCTGCATCGGCCGTTGAGTTGTGGCTGATACGTGCAGATATCTTTCAATGCCTGGCACGGGAGGTGGGGCAAAAGCAGGCCGCAGGGCAGGTGGCCGCGCTGGACCCCCTCTTCAGCGCAGCGCTGCCAGGCATTGCCGCCAGCGGAAAAAGTCCAGACAATCGCAGGGATGCCCAACGCCTTTCTTGAGCTTTACCAGTTTCAGGCCAGATATAACCGCTGGATCAACGAGCGCATGTATGCGGCCTGCGAACAGCTAACAGACGCGGAACGAAAACAGGACCGCGGCGCATTTTTCGGCTCGATTCACCGCACGCTTAACCACCTCCTCGTGACAGACCAGGTCTGGCTGCGCCGGTTTGCGCGTTCGGGCGTCGAAAACGGCCTGCGCTTTGAGATGCTGGAAGGCGACCTGATCACCATCCCTGAAGCCTACGCACTGGACGCGGTGCCTTTTGAGGACTGGGCAGGTCTGAAGGCCAAACGGATACAACTTGATGACGCCATTGACCACTGGACTGCCACCATGCACGCAGACTATCCGCAGATGCTCATGGGCTACAGCAACTCGAAGGGGACGCGGCGCGATCACCCGGCCTGGCAGGCCATGACCCACCTTTTCAACCACCAGACCCACCACCGCAGCCAGGTCATCACCTTGCTGACCCAGGCCGGGGTGGACATTGGCGTCACGGACATGCTGGCCTTGATGTGATGAGGCTGTGATTGCTATCAAATAAGTAGCTGCTCACGCGCGTGTTTATTGGGCTGGAGGCCGATTCCGCCCTTCAAAATGGCCGTTTTTCGCATGTTTTCAGCTATGGATGCCGTCCAGACCGCCGCTTGGAGACCCTAAAACAGCTGTAATAGCTATATTAGCTGTTTTGGTGCCTGCAACGGGCCGGTTATCGGCCAGAGGTGGTTGGCATAAAAAAACCCGCCGGAGCGGGTTTTTGCAGGAGGGATCTGGATTACTTCTTGGCAGCGCTGGCAGCTGGTTTGGCTGCATCGGCTTTGGCTTCAACCTTGGCTTCTTTTTTCGCTTCGGACTTGGCCTTCACTTCGTCTTTTTTCTCGACAACAGCGGTCTTGACGTCCTTGGCGGTTTCTTTTACGGCATCCTTGGTCGCTACAGCTGCGCCCTTCACGGCGTCCTTGGTGGCGACAGCCGCTTCCTTGGTTTTTTCGCCGACGGTCTTGTCGGATTTCTTGTCTGCCTTGGCATCAGCCTTTGCGCTTGCCTTGGCATCAGTCGCGCTGGCGCCCTTGTAGGCAGAGCCGCTGACCGTCAGGCCGTCGGCCGAGAACTTGGCTGCAGACTTTTCGCCCACGCCCTTGACGCGGCTGATGAAGTCTTCCCAGTTCTTGAATTCGCCTTTTTTGCGCTCGGACATGATGAGCTTGCTGGTGACCGGGCCTATGCCCTTGATGCCGTCGAGTTCTGCCTCGGTGGCCTTGTTGACGTCAACCGCTGCGAAAGCGGCGACGAGGGACATGGCAGCGAAAAACGCCAGTACTTTCTTGAACATATGAAGACTCCTCTGTAATTTGGATTGGAAACCGGCAGGAATCACCTGAAAAAGGTGAACTTGCTTAACGGCTGGCTTTAGCGGGGCGTTGACCAACTTCTCGCAGCGTACGGAGGGGAAAACCCTAGCCGGCAACCTGGCCGAGGCTGTTCATATACGACGCGACACCGCTTTGTACGTTGGAGAACAGGTGTTTGCAGCCCACAGCGCGCAGGGCGCTCAGGTCTGCCTGCGTGTAGCACTGGTATTTGCCGGCCAGTGCCTCGGGGAAGGGCACGTAATCGATCATGCCGCCGCGGGTGGCCTCTTCAAGGCTGAGGGCTGCATCGCCTTGGGACTGGCGCAGTGCGTTCACCACGGTCAATGCGACATCGTTGAAAGGCTGGGCCCGCCCGGTGCCGAGATTGAAAATGCCCGATGCGCCCGGGTTGTCGAGAAACCAGAGGTTGACGGCCACGACGTCGTCGATGAACACGAAGTCGCGCATCTGGGCGCCAGGCGCATAACCGCCGTATTCGCCGAACAGCTTGACCTTGCCCTCGGCGCGGAACTGGTTGAACTGGTGGAAGGCTACGCTGGCCATGCGGCCCTTGTGCTGTTCGCGCGGGCCATAGACATTGAAATAGCGAAAGCCGGCGACCTGGCTGGTAGCGTTTTCAAATTTTGCACCCAGCTCGCGGCGCAGGCGCTGGTCAAACAGCAGCTTGGAGTAGCCGTAAACGTTGAGCGGCTTTTCAAGCTCGGGCGATTCGGCAAAGGTGTCCGAGCCGCCATAAGTGGCTGCCGATGATGCGTAGAGCAGGCGCGTGCCCTGCTCCTGGCAGGACTGGTAGAGCTCGCAGGACAGCGTGTAGTTGTTGTCCATCATGTACTTGCCGTCAAGCTCCATGGTGTCGCTGCAGGCACCTTCATGAAAGACCGCCTCCACCTCGCCGAATGCGCCTTCTGCGAACAGGTCGTAGAAGTCGTCGGCGTCAACGTAGTCTGCAATCTGCAGGTCGGCCAGGTTTTTGAACTTGTCGCCTTCGGTCAGGTCATCGACGGCAATGATGTCGTCGATGCCCCGTGCGTTCAGGCCCTTGACGATGTTGCTGCCAATAAAACCTGCAGCGCCTGTCACAACTATTTTCATGTGAGTTTCCTGGTGTCAGTGTGATGCAAACAGCTCGTCGTAGCTGACGGTGGCTGTGCCGAACTTGCCGACAACAATGCCGCCGGCCCGGTTGGCAACCGGCACCGCGTCGCGCAGACTCATGCCCGCAGCAGCCATGGTGGCCAGTGTGGCGATCACGGTGTCGCCTGCACCGGTGACATCGAACACTTCGCGTGCAACGGCGGGCACGTGCAGAAAGCCTGCATCGTCAAACAGGGTCATGCCGGCTTCTGCGCGTGTCAGCAGAAGTGCCTGCAGCTTCAGTGAAGTCCTGAGGTTTTGCGCCTTGGCCTGAAGGTCCGCTTCGTCACGCCAGTGGCCTATGACCTGCTCAAGTTCGGCGCGGTTGGGTGTGATGACGGTGGCGTTCTGGTAGCGCGTGTAGTCAGAACCTTTGGGGTCGACCAGCACCACCTTGCCGGCCGTGCGTGCCTGCTCGATCATGAGCGGGATATGCGCCAGACCGCCTTTGCCGTAGTCTGAAAAAAGGACTGCGCCGTGCTGTGGGTACAGCTTTGTGAACGTGGCGGACTGGGAGGCCAGTACCTCGTTTTCAGGTGTGTTCTCGAAGTCCAGCCTTATCAGTTGCTGCTGCCGGCCGATGACGCGGAGCTTCACGGTCGTCTTGAGTTTCGCATCGCGTCCGAAGTGCGGGGTGATGCCGGTTTCGGCGACCAGGGCTTCAAGCAGGTGGCTGGCTTCGTCGTCACCGACCACGGTCAGCAACGATGCCTGCGCACCAATTGAAACGATATTCGATGCCACGTTGGCCGCCCCGCCCACGCGTTCTTCGGTGTGCGAGATGCGCACCACGGGCACGGGTGCTTCGGGCGAGATGCGATCGACAGCGCCATACCAGTAGCGGTCCAGCATGGCATCGCCAACCACCAGCACACGGGCCTTCGAGATTTGTTCAACAGATAGTTTTGAATTGGTCGTCATGTGTTCTTCAAGCAAGTGACACCGCGGAACCGGCTCCGCCGGGCCGCAGGGTGTCGCCTCCTGCAAGGGGGAAAGGCGCTACACGAAGTGAGCGACCGATGGGGGTGTTCATAATTCCTCGACCCGGCGGGCTGGATAGCTGTCCCACGCCTGGCAGCCAGGGCAATGCCAGAAGTGCTGCGTGGCTTCAAAGCCGCAGGCGGCGCAGCGGTAACGCATCAGTGGCTTGGTGGCCTGGTCCAGCGCGCGTTGAACGAGTTTGTGGTTGTGCTCGGTGCCGAGTGCTTCATCGGCAATCCACCGGGATGCCGCTACCAGTGATGGTTCGCGTTCGAGGTGCCTGATGTACCAGCTGCGTGCGGCCTGTTCGTCATCCAGCCGAACGATGGCTTCGAGGATGTCCACCGACGGGATCTGCTCATAATGCGTTTTGAGCAGCAACATGACCGGCGCCTTCAGGGCTTCGTTTTGCGCGATGTTTACCAGCAGGCTGGCTGCCAGCGGCAAGGCCTGCGGTGCAGCCTTTTCAAGTTCCAGGAGTACATCGAAAGCAGCCTGGTGTTCGCCGCGCTGGTTGTGGAGCTTGGCGAGGTCTATCCATGGCCGTGCCAGCCCGGGGGCCACCTCTGACGCCGACTTCAATACTCCAGCCGCCTTGTCGACATCGCCGCCAGCAAGTACCGAGGACGCCTGTTCACACAGGTAGTGCGCCTGCCTGCCACTGAAGCTGCCGTGGCTGTCGCTGTCAAGCTTGCTGGCTATTTCGCTGGCGTGTTGCCAGTCGCGTGAACGCTCGTAGATCGACAACAGCGCAAGACGGGCCTCTTCTTCATAGCTGGTGCCTTCGAGTTTGCGCAGTGCCAATTCCGCCCGGTCCAGCAGGCCTGCTTTCAGGAAGTCGAGTGCCAGCGCATGCTGTGCGCGATCGCGCTCTGGCTGGGCGAGGTCGCCGCGCGACATCAGGTGTTCATGCACGCGTACAGCGCGTTCATACTCGCCGCGCCGCCGAAAGAGATTGCCCAGCGCAAAGTGGAGTTCCGAAGTATCGGGGTCGTTCTGTACGGCTTCAATAAAGGCGTCAATGGCCTGGTCCTGCTGCTCGTTGAGCAGGAAATTGAGGCCGCGAAAATATGCTTTTGGCGCCTGGCGGTTTTCAATACGCAGTTGCCTGAGGTCAATGCGCGAAGCCAGCCAGCCCAGCGTGAAGGCGATGGGAAGGCCCAGCAGTATCCAGGTGAAATCAAAGTCCATGGCGCGGGACGCTGTTGAGGGTGTCCGCCGGCGTACTTGAGGTCACGGCATTGTCCGCAACGCTTGCCTTGATGACCGGATGCATGCGGGACAACTTCCGTTTGCGCCACCAGCGTGGCATCATCATCAGCACGCCCAGCGCCAGACCGCAACTGAACGCGGCCAGAACCACGAGCACAAGGGGTGCAGTCCACAGCGTGCCGAAAAAGAAGTAGACAGCAACGGCTTGCTGGTTATTCAGCGCAAACGCGAAAAGCGTAAAAAAAATGGCTGCCTTAAGCAGCCACATCAGGTATTTCAATTGGTCTGGCTCCCGGAGTTTTCCGACTCAATTGTAGCCAGCGCCTTGCGCAACCGGCTTATTTCGGCGTCTTTGATGCCTGCGCCGTCAGCAGTTCCTGGGTGCGTGCATCGACTGCCTCGCGCAGCGCCTTGCCCGGCTTGAAGTGCGGTACACGTTTTTCGGGAATGGCGACGCTTTCACCTGAACGCGGGTTCCTGCCCATGCGGGGAGGACGCCTGTTGACCGAGAAGCTGCCAAAACCACGAATTTCAATCCTGTGTCCACGCACCAGCGCGTCGCTGACCGCGTCAAGAATGGTCTTGACGGCGTATTCAGCATCACGGTGTGTCAACTGGCTGAAACGTGCAGCCAGCTCTTCAACAAGATCGCTTCGGGTCATGGGAATATGGTGACGGAAAAATGGCGTGCCGTTGATTGCTCAGGCACGCCATGTTTCTGAGGTCCGATTATTTCTCGGCGTTGTCCATCTTGGCGCGCAGCAGAGCGCCGAGGTTGGTCAGGCCGGCGTTGTCACGCGAAGACTGCTGGCTCAGGGAGGCCATGGCTTCCTGCTGGTCTGCGTTGTCCTTGGCCTTGACCGACAGCTGGATGTTGCGGGTCTTGCGATCCACGTTCACCACGACTGCGGAGACTTCGTCGCCTTCTTTCAGCACGTTGCGTGCGTCTTCGACGCGGTCACGGCTGATTTCGCTGGCGCGCAGGTAACCGATGATGTCTTCGCCCAGATCGATCTCGGCGCCCTTGGCGTCAACCGTCTTGACCTTGCCGGTCACAACCGCACCCTTGTCGTTGATCGACACGAAGGTTGTGAACGGGTCGGAATCGAGCTGCTTGATGCCCAGGGAGATACGCTCGCGGTCCACGTCAACGGCCAACACGATGGCTTCGACTTCCTGGCCCTTTTTGTAGTTGCGAACAGCGGCTTCGCCGGGTTCGTTCCACGAGAGGTCGGACAGGTGCACCAGACCGTCGATGCCGGCAGCCAGGCCCACAAAGACGCCGAAGTCGGTGATCGACTTGATCGGGCCCTTGACGCGGTCGCCGCGCTTGGTGTCCTGGGCAAATTCCTGCCACGGGTTGGCCTTGCACTGCTTCATGCCCAGGCTGATGCGGCGCTTGTCTTCGTCGATTTCCAGAACCATGACTTCGACTTCGTCGCCGAGGTTGACGAGCTTGCTCGGGGCCACGTTCTTGTTGGTCCAGTCCATTTCGGACACGTGGACCAGGCCTTCGATGCCCGGCTCGAGTTCCACAAACGCGCCGTAGTCGGCGATGTTGGTGATCTTGCCGAACAGGCGGGTGCTTTGCGGGTAGCGGCGGTTCACGCCCATCCATGGGTCGTCGCCCATCTGCTTCAGACCCAGGGACACGCGGTTTTTCTCGGTGTCGAACTTCAGGATCTTGGCCACGATTTCCTGGCCGGCCGTCACCACTTCGCTCGGGTGACGCACGCGGCGCCATGCCATGTCGGTGATGTGGAGCAGGCCGTCGATACCGCCCAAGTCAACGAAGGCACCGTATTCGGTGATGTTCTTGACGATACCCTTGACGGCAGAGCCTTCTTTCAGGGTTTCCATCAGCTTGGCGCGTTCTTCGCCCATGCTGGCTTCGACCACGGCGCGGCGGCTCAGCACCACGTTGTTGCGCTTGCGGTCGAGCTTGATGACCTTGAATTCCATGGTCTTGTTCTCGTACGGAGACAAGTCCTTGACGGGGCGGGTGTCGATCAGCGAGCCGGGCAGGAAGGCACGGATGCCGTTGACCAGGACGGTCAGGCCGCCCTTGACCTTGCCGCTGGTCTGGCCGGTGACGAATTCGCCGGATTCCAGGGCTTTTTCCAGGCTCATCCACGATGCGAGGCGCTTGGCCTTGTCGCGCGACAGCAGGGTGTCGCCGTAGCCGTTTTCGACGGAATCGATAGCGACGGAAACGAAATCTCCGACCTGGACTTCGAGTTCGCCCTGGTCGTTCTTGAATTCTTCGAGCGGCACATAGGCCTCGGACTTCAGTCCGGCGTTGACAACGACATGGTTGTGGTCGATGCGAACGACTTCAGCGGTGATGACTTCACCGGTGCGCATTTCGGAGCGCTGGAGCGATTCGTTGAATAGATCGGCAAAAGATTCAGACATTTTTTTCCTAATCCACAGAGCAGGTTTCCAATGGCACTGTTGCCATTGTTTCTAAGGCTGACTGCGGCGGTTTTTGCAGCAAGTGCTGCGGGTTACGTTGATGAACCTGCTGATCAATGCGCCTGTGAGAAGATGGCGCGACGGGGATCAGAAGGGCCGTGTGCCCTGCCACCAGGCAACCACCTGACCAACCGATTTTTCAATCGAAAGATAGGAGTTATCCAGAAGCAACGCGTCATCAGCAGGTTTCAAAGGGGCTGCTTTTCGCGACATGTCGCGCGCATCACGGGCCTCTAAATCTTGCTGAATGGCCGCTATTGTAGCGGGAATTCCCTTTGAAATCAACTGCTTATAGCGGCGCTCGGCACGGTGTTCTGCGCTGGCAGTAAGGTAGATTTTCAGTCCGGCATCCGGGAAAACCACTGTCCCCATGTCCCGGCCGTCCGCAACCAGGCCTGGCAGGGTGCGAAAACTGTGCTGGAGTTCCAGCAGGGCGAGCCGCACCTGGGGGTGAGCGGACACCCTGGATGCTGCCATGCCTGCAGATTCTGTGCGTATGGCATCGGAGACGTTGTTGCCGTCCAGGAAGATCTGGTCGCCCTTGAAACGTACCGGCAGGGACCGGGCAATGAAGGCAACGCCGTCTCCGTCGTCCAGTGAAATGCCTGCCATAGCGGCTGCATGGGCGCTCAGCCGGTACAAGGCCCCTGAGTCAAGGTAGTGATAGCCAAGCCGGTGTGCCGTTTCTGAAGCCAGCGTGCCTTTGCCGGACGCAGTAGGCCCGTCGATGCAGATCACCGGAACGGCCGCCGTTTCGGCTTCCGCGACCTCAAACAGCGTCTCGAAATAATCGGGGAAGGTCTTTGCCACGCATTTGGGATCGAGGATGCGCACCGGTAATTGCGCGGGGTTGAAAGCAGCCAGGGAAAAGCACATGGCTACGCGGTGATCGTCGTAGGTGTGGATGGCACCGGTCGTCCATTTTGCGGGGGGCGTGATTTTCAGGTAATCCTGCCCCTCCTCAACAGTCGCGCCGAGCTTGCGCAGCTCGCAGGCCATGGCCGCAATCCGGTCGGTTTCCTTGACGCGCCAGCTGGCGATATTTCGCAGGACTGTGGTGCCTTCTGCGTAGAGGGCCATCGCAGCCAGTGTCATGGCAGCGTCGGGAATGTGGTTGCAGTCGAGGTCGATGGCTTTGAGTGGCCATCCCTGACCCGGCTTGCCACGGGAGACACGCAGGGAGTTGGGTGTGCTGGTGATCTGTGCACCCATCATTCGCGCAGCCTCAACGAAGCGGATGTCTCCCTGTATCGAGTCTGCTCCGACACCCAGGATTTCGATGCCCTCAAACGTGTCCCTGGGAGATGCTATTGCGCCCAGGGCAATGAAATAACTCGCAGAGGAGGCGTCTCCTTCGACATGTATTTCACCGGGTGACTGGTAGCGGCTGCCGGCCGGAATGATGAAGCTCTGCCAGCTCGCGGCCCCCTCAGGGCGTTTGACGTTTATCCCGAAACGCTTCAGCATGTTGAGCGTGATCTCGATATACGGCCTGGAAATCAGCTCGCCCACCACCTCAATGTGGATATCCTCGGTGGCCGCGATCGGCAAGGCCATGAGCAGCGCTGTGAGGAACTGGCTGGAGACATCGCCCCTGACCTTTATGGGTGCCCCAAGCCTGAAATTGCCCGGAGAAAGCCGCAAGGGCGGAAAGCCCTCGTTGCCGAGGTATTCAATGTTGCTGCCCAACTGCCTCAGTGCATCCACCAGGTCGCCGATAGGGCGTTCATGCATGCGCGGCACGCCTGACAACTCAAAGTGCCCGCCCAGCAGGGCGAGGGCTGCTGTCAGTGGGCGCATGGCTGTGCCAGCATTGCCCATGAACAACTTCGCCTGCGAATCTGGAAGCCGCCCGCCCAGTCCTTCGATCGTGACGGTCGAGCCCCTGTTTTCTATGCTGCAGCCCAGCTGCTCAAGGGCGGCCAGCATGACTGCCGTGTCGTCCGAGGCAAGTACATCATGCACTGTGGTCTTGCCGCTGCTGAGGGCCGACAGCAACAAAACCCTGTTGGAGATGCTTTTGGAGCCGGGTAGACGGACAACGCCTCCCGCCCTGGCCAGTGGGGGTATGTCCAGATATTCAATGTCGAACATGCGATGGCTTATTTGTGCTGCTTTTGCGAGCTGGAAATGCGCCAGTTGGCGCGCGTCTCGCTTGCTTGCTCTATCAGTTTTTCCAGCGCATCGCCATCTCCCGCAGAGATCAGTTTTTCAAGATCCTGAAGGGTTTGCTGAAAAATCCTTGACTGATCAAGCAGTTCTTCGCGATTTGCCACAAGGATGTCGCGCCACATCTTGGGGTCGCTGGCGGCAATGCGCGAGAAGTCGCGGAATCCCGGGCCTGCAAGCGACATGTATTCCTTGCCCTTGTCCTGACCCGAAATGCCGTTGATCAGTGCAAATGCGATGAGGTGCGGCAAATGGCTGACGGCCGCGTAAGCTGCGTCGTGCGACTGCGGCGACATCTTGACGACATCGCAACCCAGGGCTGTCCATACATTCACCGCTTTTTGGAGCTGGACCGTGAAGGTACGCTCAATGGGCGTGAGGATCACCTGCTTGCCGTTGTAGAGGTTCACGTCGGCGTGCTCTACCCCGGACACTTCCTTGCCGGTAATGGGGTGTGCCGGAACAAAACACCCGACGTTGTCACGCAGCACGCGGCGTGCAGCATCGACCACATCGCGTTTTGTAGAACCTACATCCATCACCAGCGTGTTGGGTGTGATGAGGTGCCTGATCGCCTTGAAAGTGGCTTCAGTGGCAGACACAGGAACCGCAAGAAGAACAATATCTGCCCCCGAAACGGCGAGCAGCGCAGACGGCGCCTCCACATCAATGACACCCATCTGTCGCGCGCGTTCAGTAGTGGACGGTGACTTGCTGTAGCCCACCACACGTTTGACAAGTCCGGCCCGTTTCAGTGCGAGGGCAAAGGAGCCACCCATCAGCCCGCAACCGATGAGCCCCAACTGCTCAAACATGCAGGGAACCAGGTATGGTCAGAGAGTTAAAAAACGTTGGCATGCGCGCGCAAATTCCTGAAAACTTCATTTCAAACACTCACCGGGTAGGCGCCCAGAACCTTGTAAAACGCGCAGAGCTGTTGCAACTCGGTCAGTGCGGCGCTTACATGTGGCTGTGAAGGATGGCCCTGCAGGTCTATATAAAAATAATATTCCCACTGTCCAGAGCGGGCAGGGCGGGATTCAAAGCGGGTCATTGAGACACCGTGATTTTTCAGGGGAACCAGCAGATCGTGTACCGCGCCTGGACGATTGTTGACTGATACGACGAGGCTGATGCAATCCTCGCCAGAAGCTGGAGGTGTGGCAAGCGTCTGGGGCAGACAGACCACTGCAAATCGGGTGCGGTTGAACGCTTCGTCCTGTATGCCATGTGCGACCGCATGCAGGCCGAACTGCGTGCCCGCCCGCTCACTTGCAATACCTGCCCATGCGCCGTTTGTAGATGCAAGTCGCGCGCCCTCTGCATTGCTTGATACTGCATGCCGCTTTGCATGCGGCAGGTGTGCAGTAAGCCAGCCCTGGCACTGTGCCAGAGCCTGCGGATGCGCATGGACGGCTTCAATGCCTTCCATGGAGTCGGACAGGCGCAGCAGGTTGTGCTTCACCATCAGGCTTACTTCACCGACGATGTGCAACGGTGATGTCAGGAACAGATCCAGCGAACGCGAAACTACACCTTCCGTGGAGTTTTCAACCGCCACCACGCCATAGCCGGCACCACCGGAAGCTGTGGCCCGGAAAACTTCGTCGACGTTGTCGCAAGGAACTTTTTCAATGCTCTCGCCGAAAAATTGCAGCGCGGCCTGTTCGCTGAAGGTACCAGCCGGGCCAAGATAGGCGACGCGGACCGGCGCTTCAAGCGCCAGGCATGCTGACATGATTTCACGCCACACAGCTGCGACATGCTCCCCCTTGAGGGGGCCCTTGTTGGCGAGCTGTATCCGCTCGATGACCTTTGCAACGCGGTCAGGGCGAAAAAATGGTGAGCCTTCCAGCCGCTTTACTTCGCCGACCTGTTCCGCGACGTGGGCGCGCTGGTTGAGCAGTAGCAATAACTCGCTGTCGATGGCATCGATCTGGACGCGCAGTTCGGCGAGGCTTTTTGTAGGGTGGGACACGTTGGGAGATTGAATTTCAGGCGTTTTCACGCTCAAATTCTCGCATGTAGTTCACAAGGGCCTGGACGCCCTCAATTGGCATGGCGTTGTAAATGCTCGCACGCATGCCCCCTACCGACTTGTGCCCCTTGAGCTGGAGCAGGCCGCGCGCCCGTGCGCCGGCCAGGAAAGCCTCGTTGCGCGACTCATCGCGCAGCATGAATGGGACGTTCATCCGAGAGCGGCAATCCCTGTTGACCTTGTTGACGTAAAAACCGGATTGATCAATGGCCTTGTAGAGCAGATCCGCCTTTGCAATATTGCGCAGTGCCATGGCCGCAATACCCGTAGTACCACCTTCCTTCTGGCGTTTTAGCCATTGGAAAGTAAGCCCGGCAATGTAAATTGCATAGGTCGGAGGCGTGTTGTACATCGATGAATTGCTGGCAACGGTCTTGTAGTCAAAAGCGCTTGGACAGATCGGCAGCGCACCACCCAAAAGGTCTTCGCGTATGACCACAATAGTGACTCCTGCGGGCCCGAGGTTTTTCTGTGCACCACCAAATGCAAGGCCAACTTTTGACCATTCCACTGTTCTTGAAGCGACGTGTGATGAAAAGTCGATGACCAGTGGCGCATCAGAACCCAGTCCCTTGAGGTCGGGGAGGGCGTTGAACTCTACGCCATTGATGGTTTCATTGGTACACAGGTGCACATAAGCCGAATTGCTGTGCAGCTTCCAGGCGGAAGGCGCAGGTATAGAGGTGTAGCCGTCTTCCTGACCGCTGGCTGCTATGTTGACGTCGCAGTATTTGCGCGCTTCTTTTTGTGACTTTTCACTCCACGAGCCCGTCACCACAAAATCAACGGACTTTCCTCCTGACAAATTCAGGGGCACGATGGCGTTCTCGGCCAGCCCTCCGCCCTGCATGAAAAGTATCCTGAAGTTCGACGGTATCGCCAGCAGCTCGCGAAAGTCAGCTTCCGCTGCTTCATATATGGAAATGAATTCCTTGCCCCGATGGCTCATTTCCATAACGCCCATGCCGCTACCATGCCAATCCAGCATCTCTGCAGCGGCTTGCTCCAACACTTCCTCGGGCAGGCATGCGGGACCCGCAGAAAAATTGAACGGGCGCGTCATTTCTTGGGGGCAGGCCTTGCAGTTCCGGATGTCGCTGGTGTTGATGGTGCGGCTCTTGTTGCCGGCGCTGAGGTGCTACCAACAATCTTGGCAGCGCTATCGTCAAATTGTTTGACACGGCCCGTCACGTCGGCGCGCGTGATGTCGATAAGCTGCTTGACAAAAGCAGCGCCCAATTCGGGGGCTGCAGCCTGGTATTTCTTGATCGCAGGGGATTCGAAGAAAGTGGCAATTTGCTTCAATTCATCAATTGAAAACTTTTCCATATAGGCCGGAACGAGCGCATCTCCGCTTGCTGCGACAACTTTGCCTTTGATGGCTCTGGTGATGTCGTCATAGAGTTTTTTCAGCTCTGCGTTCAGTTCATCCTTGGCCTGCTGCTGCCTCGCAGCCGGTACATCTGCCTGCAGCTTTTGCCCCCAGTTTTGCAATACTTCGTCAGTCGCGCTGTCAGCCAGTTGGGCTATCAGTCGATCAAGCTCCGGACCCTGCTGGAGCGCCACTACCTTTGCTGCCCATTCCTGCTTTGAAACAGGAGTTTGTGCATGGCTGAAGTTAAAGAGTGCTGTGCTGGCAATGGCCAGTGTCGCGAGAAGCTTTTTCATTTGTCGTTGTCCGTATCTGGTGTTGTGGGGCTGGAATCCAGGTCACTGCCGTTGGCGGTGGTGTCACCTGAATCAGGGCTGTCGTTCTCGTCAAGGGTAGCGTCGTTCTCCACGATGCGCTGCAGCCCGCTCAATTGTGAACCTTCATCAAGGCCAATAAGCGTAACACCCTGTGTAGCCCTGCCCATTTCACGGATTTCGCTTACCCGTGTACGTACCAGGACACCCTTGTCTGTAATAAGCATGATTTCATCGTCTGTGTGTACCAGTGTGGCTGCGACAACCTTGCCGTTGCGCTCACTTTGCTGGATAGCGATCATGCCCTTGGTGCCGCGCCCGTGGCGCGTGTATTCAGTGATTGAGGTGCGTTTGCCGTAGCCGTACTGGGTGGCCGTGAGTACGCTTTGCTGCTCGTCTTCTGCAACCAGCATCGCAATCACACTCTGACCGGCTTCAAGGGACATGCCGCGTACGCCGCGCGCTGCCCGGCCCAGCGGGCGAACATCTTCTTCGTCAAAACGAACCGCTTTGCCGCCATCGCTGAACAGCATGACATCGTGCTTGCCATCGGTCAGCGCAGCGCCTATGAGGTAGTCGCCTTCATCCAGGTTCACTGCAATAATGCCGCCCTTGCGCGGGTTGCTGAATTCGTCCAGCGCTGTTTTCTTGACGGTGCCCATGGACGTACCCATGAACACATACTGGTCTGCCGGAAAGCTGCGTTTTTCGCCCGTCAGGGGCAGCACAACCGTGATCTTTTCGCCATCCTGCAAGGGGAACATGTTGACGATGGGGCGACCACGCGATCCGCGGGATCCAGCCGGGACTTCCCACACCTTGAGCCAGTAAAGGCGGCCGCGATTTGAGAAACAAAGGATGTAGTCATGCGTGTTGGCGATGAACAGCTGGTCGACCCAGTCGTCTTCCTTGGTGGCCGTCGCCTGTTTGCCACGGCCGCCACGTTTTTGCGAGCGGTATTCTGAAAGTGGCTGGCTCTTGATATAGCCGCTATGTGAAAGTGTGACGACCATGTCGGTCGGCGTGATCAGGTCTTCGGTACTCAGGTCGAACGAGCTGTGCTCGATCAGGCTGCGGCGCGCGCCCAGCTTGGTCTGGCCGAACTCCTGCTTGATGGCGGTAAGTTCTTCGCCAATGATGACGGAGACACGTTCCGGCCTCGCGAGGATGTCGAGCAGGTCATCAATCTCGGCCATAACCTCCTTATATTCCGCAACGATCTTGTCCTGCTCCAGGCCCGTCAGGCGCTGCAGGCGCATTTGCAGAATTTCCTGGGCTTGTGTTTCGGACAGGCGGTACAAGCCGTCATTGCCCATGCCGTACATCTTTTCAAGCCCGTCGGGGCGATAGTCATCTGCGTTCACCACACCGCCGTCGGCGCGTGTACGGGTCAGCATTTCGCGAACCAGCTTGCTGTCCCAGGGCTTGAGCATCAGCTCTGCCTTGGCAACAGGTGGTGTCGGTGCATTGCGGATGATGGCGATGAAGTCATCAATATTTGCAAGTGCGACGGCCAGACCTTCAAGTACATGCCCTCGTTCACGCGCTTTTCGCAGCGTAAACACGGTGCGCCGCGTCACCACTTCACGCCGATGAGACAGGAATACCTGTATGAGGTCCTTGAGGTTGCAGAGCTTGGGCTGGCCGTTGACCAGTGCCACCATGTTGATGCCGAAGGTGTCCTGCAACTGCGTCTGCTTGTACAGGTTGTTCAGCACCACCTCGGGCACTTCGCCGCGCTTGAGCTCGATGACCAGGCGCATGCCGGACTTGTCGCTTTCATCCTGGATGTGGCTGATGCCCTCGATTTTTTTCTCGTGGACCAGTTCGGCCATGCGTTCCTGCAGCGTCTTCTTGTTGACCTGGTAGGGCAGCTCGTCGACGATGATGGACTGGCGCTGGCCCTTGTCGATGTCCTCGAAGTGGCAGCGCGCACGCATGACGACCTTGCCGCGGCCGGTGCGGTAACCGTCCTTGACCCCGTTGATGCCATAAATGATGCCGGCGGTGGGGAAGTCGGGCGCCGGAATGATTTCCATCAGCTCGTCGATGCTGGCCTGGGGGTTCTTCAGCAGGTGCAGGCAGGCATCAACCACTTCGTTGATGTTGTGCGGCGGGATGTTGGTGGCCATGCCAACCGCAATGCCGCCGGAACCATTGATCAGCAGGTTGGGAATGCGGGAGGGGAGAACCAGCGGCTCTTTCTCGCTGCCGTCGTAGTTGGGCCCGAAATCGACGGTTTCCTTGTCGATGTCGGTCAGCATCTCCTGGGCGATCTTGGACAGGCGCACCTCGGTGTAACGCATGGCCGCGGCGCTGTCGCCGTCCACCGAGCCGAAGTTGCCCTGGCCGTCCACCAGCATGTGGCGCATGGAAAAGTCCTGGGCCATGCGGACAATCGCGTCATACACCGACTGGTCGCCATGCGGGTGATACTTGCCGATCACGTCGCCGACGATACGGGCCGATTTCTTGTAAGGCCGGTTCCAGTCGTTGTTGAGCTCATGCATCGCAAACAACACGCGCCTGTGCACCGGCTTGAGGCCATCGCGCGCATCGGGCAGGGCGCGACCCACGATCACGCTCATCGCGTAATCCAGGTAGCTGCGCCGCATCTCCTCTTCAAGACTGATGGGCAGGGTTTCTTTGGCAAACTGGGTCATGAGAGGCCTGAAAAGGGTATTGCGATGCGCAGGGAGATAAGCCCGCTGATTTTAAGGCCTGTGCCGGTCTTGATCGGGGTGTGGCAAGTCCGCAACAAAAAACAAAGAATCTCGATTCTCTGTCAGACGAAGCCGATAGGGCGCTTGAACGGCCAATGAGCTATGGCACAATAACTGTAACGCTTTGAGTGATGGTCACTTACGGCGTGTATCCAATCGCAGCAAGTCTGCGGCTTTTCTCTAGAGGAGAACCATGAAGAAACTCAACAAAGTGGCAATGTTGTTTGCTTCCGCAGCGCTTGCTACCGCCGCTGGTGCACAAACAATCGACAACTGGAAAAACGGTACCGGCGAATACGTCTGGAAAAACGGCACCAACGAATATTGCTGGCGCGATGCCAACTGGACGCCTGCTACTGCAGCTCCAGGTTGCGATGGTGCCATTGCTCCAGCTGTTGCTCCTCGCGCTGCCGCTCCCGCACCTGTTGCTGCTGCTCCAGCACCTGCTCCAGCACCTGCTCCAGCAACCGTGGCTTCCAAGGTCACCTACGCCGCTGATGCATTCTTCGACTTCGACAAGTCTGTCATCAAGCCAGAAGGCAAAGCCAAGCTGGATGACCTGGTTGGCAAGATCAAGGACATCAACCTGGAAGTCATCATCGCTGTTGGTCACACCGACTCCGTTGGTAGCGACTCTTACAACCAGAAGCTCTCTGTCCGCCGCTCTGAAGCTGTGAAGGCATATCTGGTGTCCAAGGGCATCGAGAAAAACCGCGTCTACACTGAAGGCAAGGGCGAGAAACAGCCAGTTGCTGACAACAAGACCAGCGAAGGCCGCGCGAAGAACCGTCGCGTGGAAATCGAAGTGGTTGGTACCCGCGCCAACAAGTAATCCCTCAAGGATCGCTTAAAAAACCGCGCTACGGCGCGGTTTTTTTATGGGCGGGCGATAATCGAATTTATGCACACCACTGAAAACGCAGACCCGGCCGAACTGGCCAAATTTTCCGATCTGGCCCACCGCTGGTGGGATACCGAGAGCGAGTTCCGCCCCCTGCACCAGATCAATCCCTTGAGGCTTGGCTGGATTGAGGGCCTGGCGCCGCTCCAGGGCAAGCGCGTCCTCGATATTGGCTGCGGTGGCGGCATTCTTGCCGATGCCATGGCTCGCCGGGGCGCCCAGGTTCTGGGCATCGACCTGGCGAGCAAGGCGTTGAAAGTGGCGCAGCTTCATGCACTAGAGGCCAATACCCAGGGCGTCGAGTACCGGGAGATCAGTGCGGAAGCACTGGCATCCGAACAGCCGGGGAGCTTTGACGTGGTGACCTGCATGGAAATGCTCGAGCATGTGCCCGACCCGTCGTCTGTGGTGCGGGCCTGCGCGACGCTGGTCAAGCCCGGTGGCCAGGTGTTCTTTTCCACGATCAACCGCAATGCCAAGGCCTTTCTGTTTGCCATCGTCGGTGCGGAGTACGTGCTGAGCCTGCTGCCGCGCGGCACCCACGAATACGCCAAATTCATCAAACCCAGCGAACTGGCCGCTTATTGCCGCCGTGCCGGGCTTGATCTGCAGCAGACCAAAGGCATGGAATACAACCCGTTGAGCGGGCATTACTGGCTCAGCGCCGACACCAGCGTCAATTACATGCTGGCCACGCAGAAACCCTGAGGTGATGGTGCCGATGTTCAACGATATCGAGGCTGTGCTGTTTGATCTGGACGGCACGCTGATCGACAGTGCGCCCGACCTGGGCGCTGCCGCCGACAAGATGCGCACCGACCGCGGTCTGGCGCCGCTGCCGCTGGCCGACTACCGGCCCATGGCCGGTGCGGGTGCGCGCGGCATGATTGGTATCGCTTTCGGGCTGACGCCTGACGATGACGGTTTCGGTGACCTGAAGGAAGAGTTTTTCGTCAATTACGAAGCCTGCATGACCGAGCGCACCTATGCCTTCGACGGTGTGGCCGAGCTGATTGCGCAAATTGACCGGTCCGGACTCAAATGGGGTGTGGTGACCAACAAATCGGCGCGTTTTACCCTGCCGCTGACGCGCAGGATGCCGCTGTTTGAGTCCGCGCAGACCATCATCAGCGGCGACACCACTCCCCACGCCAAGCCGCATCCGGCGCCGCTGCTGGAAGCCGCCCGTCAGCTCCAGCTCCATCCCGGGCGTTGTGTCTATGTCGGTGATGACGAGCGGGACATCGTCGCCGGGCGCGCCGCCGGCATGCCGACCGTGGCTGCGGCCTATGGCTACCTGGGGGCGATGACCGACACCCGGGGCTGGAAAGCCGACGCCACCATTGTTTCTCCGGCGGCCCTCTTGAATTTGCTGCGGATGGCTTAAACTACTTGGCTAGGGGCTGCATTGGTTTCGACGTGGGTTCGGACGCGGTGTGGTGCATGTCGAGCTGAGTGTGCTCGTAAAACTGATTCAAACAAACTAACTGCAAACGACGAACGTTTCGCACTCGCTGCTTAATTGCCAGTGAGCTTTACAACAGCAGGCCGATGGGCTGGGCAAGGGGTGTTTAGCGCAAGTTAAATGCTCCCGGCTGTAAAGATAATTTCATCGGCTGGCTCCGGGCTGGGTACCTTAACCCGGGGCGAGAAAATAGGGTGCTGGCGTCCTGTGTAGCGTGCGACTGCGCGATACAGGTGGCGAGACTCAAATCAGACCGCTAAACATGTAGATCTGCCCGAACAAGGCTTGCGGACGGGGGTTCAAATCCCCCCAGCTCCACCACTATAACGATCAAGGCCGTTTACTGAGATTCAGTAAGCGGCTTTTTTCATGGGGCGGCTTGTTTGAAATTATCCGAAGCAATGCAGTTCAAGCTGGTTATACCCAGGGATCAAACGCTGCACTCTTAAATTAAGCTCGGCAATGAGACCGTAGTGCAGTCAAGAGCCAAATCTAACCCTTGGCCATCGTCTTGCTTGACGTAGACTGGCATGACAACCAGGAGGCGATATGGGTGAGGAGAACAAAACGCGTGACGTTGTCGACGCTGTTGCTGGTCTAGCCGCAGCCGTACCAATTTATCAAGATGCACTGCAGCCGGCCGCGCAAGAACTTGGGAAGGCGCTAGGGACTGTGGCCAAAACAGTCCACTTAGCGCTCGCCCCGGTCAGCGCATTGGTGTGGGGATATGAAAAGCTAAAAGACTTCGTAGAAACAAAAGTTGCCGAAAAGTTGAAGGCAGTGCCTGCGGAAAATATCATCAGCCCGAGAATTAGCGTTGCAGGCCCAGCGCTTGAGGCCCTAAGGTATGCAGGCCATGAGGAAACCTTAGGCGATCTGTATGCCAACTTGCTTGCGTCGGCGATGGATAAATCCACCGCAGATGGAACGCATCCAGCCTTTGTTGAAATACTTAAACAAATTACGCCAGATGAAGCTCGCCTTATCCAGCATTTTTTGGTTAAAGGGAAAAGCTTTCCGCTAATAGATGTGGGATGGATGGAGAGAAAGTCTGTCAAGAAGGCTGTGCTGAAACGACATTTCTCTCACTTCGATAGGGTCATCAAAGCAGAATTCCCTGAGCAAGTACCTGCTTACCTGGACAACTTGTCACGCCTGGGTCTAATTGAAATTCCTAAAGGACTTGCCTACGCGAATGCGGACATTTACATCGAACTAGAAGCAGATCCGGTTGTCCTTGCATATCAACGGCAATATGACGCGCACGAATCCAAAAAGCTAAATATAGAGCGTGAAATGGTGAGCGTAACAGCCCTAGGGGGTCAGTTTGGGCGAGTTTGTGTAGCCAGATAGTAAATAACAGAGGCACAAATATGCTTGCAGATCTAGACGAACTGGTGATGAAGTGCAGAGATGAGCGTGCCAAAAAATACATTGATGAGGCTGTGCGGTGCTACCGCTCTGGCGCATACAGGGCCGCTGTCGTCGCCACCTGGATTGCCGTCTGCTTTGACATCGTGGATAAGCTTAGGGAGTTAGCAGGCGCCGGCGATCTTCAAGCCGATGCAAAGGCAAAAGAGGTGGCGAAGCATGTGGCATCCAATGACATAGCGGCATCGCTGAAGTTTGAAGCAGGGATACCAGAGCTGGCACTAGAGTTTGAATTTGTATCGAACACTGAGAAAATTGATTTAGAACGCCTGAAGGTTGATCGAAACAGGTGCGCCCATCCGACGCAAAACAATGATGCGGAAGTGTTTGAAGTTCCTTCCGAGTTGGCGCGTCTTCATATTCGTAATGCGGTTTGCCACCTATTGCAGCATGAGCCAGCTCAAGGAAAAGCAGTACTAGAACGGCTTTGGAATGACATTGAATCAGCAAGCTTTCCCCTGACATCCGAGAAAGTTCTTGATCGCCTCAATGCTGGGCCTCTAAGACGAGCTAGGCAAGCATTGATTCGAAACTTTATTCAAATCGCAATAAAAAAAGTATTTGTTGAAAAGCCTGAATACAAGCAAAGAAACAAACTGAATCTTGTACTGCTTGCTTCTCGTACCATGCACCCCGACGAGTGGGAGCGGTCAGTGAAAGAGCAATTCGGAAAGATTAGCGAACGTGCTGTAGATGACGCTGCCCTAATTGCTTTTGTAAGGGCATTTGACAAGCCAAACCTGGTGTTGTGGGACTTCCTCACGCCAGTTCAGCAAGAGCGCTTGAAGAATTTTATCCTTCACGCACCTTCAGAAGTTTTCGACCAACT
This sequence comes from Pseudomonadota bacterium, assembly GCA_040388905.1. Lineage (GTDB taxonomy): Bacteria > Pseudomonadota > Gammaproteobacteria > Burkholderiales > Burkholderiaceae_C > Polaromonas. Next base: position 109,741 of record JAZKAY010000008.1, on the reverse strand, counting down.
CACCCTTTTGGAGGACAAACTATTCGAAGACGTCGTGAATAAGAGATATGCAAAGGCAACGCGTGCTGAGATCATGAACGGCGGATTTTTCATGCTCCCATCGATTTTGCAAGTCCGGCTTGCTGAATATCTTGAATACAGTCCGAGCTTCGCAGAAGCCAACAAGATTTTCCAATACATCAACACAAACGCTTCTGACTTCACACCCGACTCGGTAGGCAAAATGGTTCACTTTGCGAGTAAAAACAGACAGGCGTATGACGCGAGCGGTTTTAGTAGCCTGATTCAGAAGCTTGCAACTATTCCTGAGATTGGTAAAGAATTTCTAGACAAAAAGCTGAGAGAAAACGGTTTAGCGGCCATCGCTGAAGCAACCGGGCTTGACATACCTTTCTGAGATTGAAAAGATTCAAACCAATGAAGAGCGTGTTGTGCCGCGAAAAACTCCTTTTCGATGACAGATATGAGGCTGTAGTTGCCTAGTGTCCGAGTTTTTGATGATCCTTACCTTCAACGTGAACACGCAAGCCTCGACTGAGTTCTGCCTTTTTGGATGGGACTGGTGGGCTGTTTGCATGACAAAAGGGGAGTGGTCGGGATGGATGCAGGCGGTGGGATCGCTTGTCGCATTGGGAATCGCCATTGCTGTGCCCTACGTTCTGTACCAGCAAGGAATACGAGACAGACTTTCTGATGAAAGGGCTGCGGCAGAACTCGTTTTACGTAACATTAAACAGATGTTGAGACCGACTATTGGTCTGCTTACATCTATTGAAAATAGAATGAGTAAGCACGGCGAAGAGGCGTTTACCCTGCACTTCGTCAATGTTTACTTGAGCATCGTTAATGGACTGCCGTACACAAATGAGTCGCGCATCCTGATGATTGGAAAACTCTGGCCTCAACTCGCCCTCATGCTGGTAGAGGCTAGTGCATTGCAGCAGCAATTTCAAGTCCTTATGCAAACCATGAAAACGCAATATGACTTCGGGAGTAAAACCGAGGAAAACCAGAGACGACTTGCCGGCAATATTTTGAGCAACTGTCTTAAGGCTTTAAAAGCTGTAGACGATTCCATCAATATTGGCGCACCGATTCCAGAGTCGTCTTCAAAGACTGCGACAGTAGTTGAGCCAAGCCGCGAAGCGGCAATCTAATAAGTAAATCTCTCATATTTAGTTTCCGCTGTGTAGCAGGTTGTCTAAGTCTGCGTCTCAACTGAAAGAGACTAATCCGCACTAAACCTAGAAGCCTTAACCAAAGGCCTCGATATCGCCACATCATCCGCAATGCGCTTCTCCAGCATTTCTGCGGGGGCGTAGTCGGCCTCTGTGCCGATCTTGAGCAGGGCTTCGCACACTTCCTTGATGCCGATGACCTTCGCGGTGGCTGCCTGCAATTGCTGCACGGTGGCCGCTGAGGTGGAGGCCGGTACAAAAAAGCCGGTCCACTCGAGTTCCTTAAACTATGTGTGCGCATGCCGGTCGACCTGGTCTGGCGGCGTGACCAGCACACGCCGGTGATTCAGCGTTTTGGCGATTTGCTGTGCGGCAGCCCGCCTAAAGCAGCGAAGGCGAGCAAGGTGGGTAAGCGAGGCAAGCGCAGCAAAGACTGCGAGTTGATTCAAATGTTAAGTTGCAGGTTAACATTTGCGTGCTTTTGGAGCCGGTAACTGCAGTTCAGCCGATTTTGAAGACCCAAACCTTTCAAGATGACTCAGAAGGCCGTTTTTTAACTACCAAATATGCCCGCAGGCCAATATATACGGGCGTGAATAGCTATTAAAAATGTAGCAAATTGCCTGGGCCCTCCCTGCGCCTCCGTTCGCCGGCCAAGCCACCCTCCGCCCGCCCAAGCACTGTAGGCCCACGCCTACGGGCGCAAGCCCCCCGTTCCGCTGTTGGGGTGATGCGTGAAGGCGCACACTGAAGACACTTTGGCACAGGCTTACTGGATTTGGCCAGCCATCTCACGCTTTTATGGAGACAGCATATGCAGGTTCTACTCAATACCGACCACCATGTAGACGGCCGCCAGGAAATGGCCACTCACCTCACCAGCGTGGTGAAAGAAGCGCTGCACCGTTTTGGCGACCACATCACGCGTGTTGAGGCCCACCTCTCTGATGCGAACAGCCATGTCAAGACGACGCCCGATGAGATTCACTGCACGCTGGAAGCGCGCGTGGCCGGGCAGGAGCCCGTGGTCGTGAAGGACCATGCGGCTACGGCGCACCAGGCCATTAATGGTGCGGTTGGCAAGCTGAAAAGGGCGGTGACCACTGCTTTCGAAAAGCATGATCCCCGCCGTTCAGGTCCGGCGCGTGATGAACTGCTGGATGGTGTTGCCGCCGACGACGGCGCAGGCACCCCTTAGAACGACCCCTTAGAGCGCCACTGCCCCAACAGTCCGGATAACACTGTGTGCGTTTTGGCGCGCATACTGCGCCGGGTAAGCATGCCCGTTGAAAAGTTCCTTTCCCGGGCGGCTTAATCCGCGGTGTTTTCCCCTAGGCACCAAATCGCGGGCCGTCTTTAGGATAACGACGCGCGATCCGCGTGTCTTCATATCCGGGGAAGAGGAACATCATGACAACAGCATCTTTACGCCTGCTCACGCGGGCTCTGACTTTGGCCGGGCTGATGGCGGGCCTGGCGTCCTGCGCCAATATGCCGACCGAAAGTGCCGAGTCGGCCTTGACCCGTGCCAACACGGCGATGGGTGGTGTCGCTCTGCGCAGCATCTCGTTTACCGGTACCGGTACGGGTGCCACCTTCGGCCAGGCCTACCAGCCGGGTATGGCCTGGCCCAAAATCACTTACAGCAGTTTTTCGCGGGTTGCAGACTACAGCGCTGGCGCCTTCCGTGAAGACGCCGCCCGCAGTCGGGCCGAGCCTAACGGTGGCGGCGCAGTGCCCCTCATGGGCACAGGCGAGCAGCGCACCACGGGTCTTTTAAAGGGCGAAACGGCGTGGAATCTGGCGGGTACAACGCCAGCCGCCGCCCCCATCGCCGTCTCTGGCCGCATACATGACCTGTGGACCACGCCTCACGGTGTCATCAAGGCTGCGCTGGCCGGCAAACCCCGCATCGCGATGCGAAGTGAAGGTGGCCGCATGCTGACCGCCGTGTCCTTCGACGTCGCGGGCCGCTTCAGTGCGACAGCCCTGATCAATGACGCCGGACTGGTGGAAAAGATTGAATCGCTGCAGCCCCACCCGGTCACCGGCGACACCGCATCGGTGATCAGTTTTTCAGACTACCGTGACGTGGGCGGCGTGAAGTTCCCCATGCGCATTGCGCAGAGCATGGGCGGCTTCCCCGTGCTCGACCTGGCGGTCAACGACGTGAAACCGAATGTGGCCGCGGCCATAGACATTCCTGCACCGGTGACAGCCGCTGTCGAGCGGGTGACCGCCGATCAGGCGGCAAAGGGTGTGTGGTTTCTGGCGGGTGGCTCGCACAACAGCGTCGCCATTGAAATGAAGGACCACATCATGGTGGTCGAAAGCCCGCTATTCGACGGCCGCGCTGTGCCCATGCTGGCCGAGGTGAAAAAACTTGGCGCAGGCAAGCCGCTGCGCTATGTCGTCAACTCACACCATCATTTCGATCATTCGGGCGGGCTGCGCAGTGCGGTTGCCGAAGGCGCCACGCTGGTCACCAGCGAGATGGCACGCCCCTATTTTGAAACCGTGCTGGCCAACCCCAACCGTATTGCTCCTGATGCCATGGAACGCTCAGGCAAAAAAGCAGTGGTCACTGGCGTGAATGGCAAACGCAGCTTCACCGACGGCGAGCGTGTGGTGGAGGTGTATTACATCGAAGGCAGCGTGCACGCCCAAGGCTTCATGATGGTTTACCTGCCCAACGAGAAAATCCTCATTGAAGCCGATGCTTACACACCCGGCGCGCCCAATGCACCAGCACCCGCTCGGCCCAATGACCTGCATGTGAACCTTGTGCAGAACATCGAACGACTGAACCTCAAGGTCGAGCAGATCCTGCCGCTTCACGGTCGCAAGGTGATGGTGGCCGAGCTGTACAACGCCATTGGCAGGAAATAACCAGCCCCGAATAAACAGCCCCGCCCGGCAGCAGGACGCTGGTTTCAGAAGTGCGGCGGCAGATCGTCGCGCAGGCTGCGCGTGGTGGTCACGCTGCCATCAGCAACCGGCTGACGCAGCTCGGCGATTTCGCGCAGCAGCAGGTCAATCTGTTGCTGCTGGCGTATCACCACCTTGTCTAGCTGCTCCAGCAGGTCTTCGGTAAAGCTGGCCTTGATCTCAAGGTTGGTCAGCCGCTGGTCTATATCGTTTTGGTCGGGTGAAGAACTCATGCCCGCATTTTGCCCTGAGGGGTCACGTGCCTTTTTGCAGTAGAGTTTCAGCTCCCTCTGCAACCATCAAAGGCCAGCCCGTGACCCTTGAAGCCATTCTGGCCTACATCCACATACTCGCCATCCTGACCATGGTGGTCTTTCTCGCCAGTGAGGCCGCGCTGTGCCGCGTGCAGTGGCTCAATGCGGCTGTGGTCGAGCGGCTTGCAAAAATTGATGCTGTGTATGGCATCGCTGCCTTGACGGTGCTGCTGACCGGCATTGCGCGCACCTGGTGGGGCGTGAAGGGCACCGGCTGGTATTGGACGAATCCGTTGCTGCATGTGAAGGTCACGCTTTTTATCGTGATCGGACTGCTCTCCATCAAGCCCACCATCACTTTCATCCGCTGGCGCAAGGAATTGCGCGCCACAGGCACGCTGCCCGATGAAGCGCAGATCAAGGCCACACGCAAGCTGGTGATGATTCAGGCGCACATCCTGCCGCTTATTCCGCTGGCGGCGGCCTTCCTGGCTCGTGGCTTTGGCAAATGATGCGGGCTGTGTGAACAAGGTCTCGCAGAAGCGGGTGATTTGCGCGGCATGCCTGCGTCCGGCAAGTGCCTGCATCTGCCAGTGGGTAAGACCGGTTGAACATGAGGTTGAGGTGCTGATACTGCAGCACCCGCTGGAGGTGAACCACGCCAAAGGAACAGCCCGCCTGCTGCACATGAGTTTGCCGCGTAGTCGGCTGGTGACAGGCGAGGTGTTTGATGAAAGCCTGTTTGAAGGTAGCAGGCATGTGCTGCTTTACCCTGATGCGCCGCAGGCCGGTTTGCCTGCAGTCAAGGCGCTATCGCCTGAGGATCTGGCTGATACGAATGGCCTGTGCCTCGTCGTGCTTGATGGCACCTGGCGCAAGAGTTTGAAGATGCTGCATCTCAACCCTGTGCTGCATAAGATGCCTCGGTTCTCCCTTGTGGACTTGCCTGCGTCAAACTACCGGATACGGAAGGCCCACAAGCCGCATCAGCTATCTACGCTGGAGGCTACCTGTGCTGCGCTGGCTCAGCTTGAAGGTGATGCTGGAAAGTTTTGGCCGCTGCTGGATGCGTTTTCTGGGTTTGTGGAGGAGCAGATGGGGCATCGCTGATACCTGTTCAAGGCCAGTCAGGCTCACGGCATTCAATCACCCAGGTCAATCAGTCCCGCAAGCCGCACCCCCTCAGGCGGCTCATAGTCCGCAACAACAATCGCGCGGTCGCTGCTCCCAGCTGCAAGCCTGAACTGCGCCAGCAAAAAATCCTTCGAAGGCTTGTCGATCGCCGCAAACGGCATGTCGAGCAGCGTGACCGGCGCGCCAGAGGCAAGCCCTGCAGCGATGAATACCTTGCGTTTAGACCCTGTCGACAGCATGAACAGTTTTTTGTGGATGTGCGACTCGAGATCCAGCCCGGTGACGAGCCTGGCGAGCATCGCATCGTCAAAGCGCGGGTAGATCGCGCGCTGCTGGCTGAAAAAATCGCTGGCAACAACCTGGTCGAAGGTTTCGGTGCGCGGGTCCAGCCAGAACAGTTGGCTACACCCGTTGCCACCGATGGCTATGCTGCCGCTGTCTGGCTTCAACTCGCCTGCCAGCAAACGCATCAGCGTGGTCTTGCCGCGCCCGTCGCCGCCCTGGATGAAGGTGATGCCGGGGTTGATGGTGGCGGTCAGCTTGTCGAACAGCTTGAGGCTGCCGTAGCCAAAACCCAGCGCCTGAATTTGCGCGATGGGCATCAAAGTTCCGCCGGGCCGCCGCCCCGCACGCGATGGCGTTTGCCTGCTGGTCCCTGCAGTGCCGGGTCTGCGGCGTTGAGCAAATCCTGCAAAGTGCTGCCGGGCGCGATGGCTTTGAGGTAGCGCAGGATCTGGCCGAGGGCGACGCCCGGATCGCCTTTTTCAATGCGGTAGATGGTGCTGCGTGACACACCCGAGTTGAGGGATGCCTCGCTTTGTTTGACCTTGCGCGCCAGGCGCAGCTGGGTGAGCAGCCTGCCAAGGTGCTGGGTTTCGATGATCAGTTCTTCTTCCATAGAGGCACCCTTTGGTTAATGCGTCACAAATAGCACCATAAGTGCTTAATGCTTTATTTATGACGCATTATGTCTTTGGTAGCAGGTGTCTGGTGTCTGGAAGTCGAAAAATTTCCCAGAAAAGGACGATTTCAGGCCATTTTCAGGTGCCAAATCGGGCTCCAGACCAATAGATACGAGCGTGAGCAGCTATTAAAAATATAGCATTCAGGGGCTAGGCGATCGCTGGCGGGCTGACGCTAGTGCGTGTCTGGCGCGCTGCGCAACCGCCTGACGCTCTCCGGCAGGTCTGTCCACGGCGCCTGGGCGGGCGCGTACCGGCTGCGCATATAGCTGGCCAGCTGGGCGATCTGGCTGTCGTCCAGGCTGTGGCGGAAAGCGGGCATGAAGCCGATGTCGGCATTGGCTGGCTCGCGTATGCCACCCAGAATCACGCGGATCAGGTTGTCGGGTTTGTCGCTGTGCAGGTTGGTGTTGAGCGCCAGCGGCGTGTTGATGCCGAGCAGCGTGGGGCCGTTGCCGTCGTGGTGACAGGACGCGCAGGCACCGTTGAAGAGGCGCTGGCCGGGGCCCTGCAGATCGAGTTGGGTGGCTGACTGCTGCGCCGCCAGCACGACCTGTTTGGCCTGCTGCTGGCTGTCGGCTTCGGTGACTGGCGGGTTGAAAGACGCGAGGTAAGTCGCCATGGCCCGTATGTCCGCGTCGGGCAGGGCCGTAAGCTGCTTCACCACCGGGGCCATGGGGCCGGATGCGACGCCGTGCTGTTCGGTGTGGCCCTTGCGAAGGTAGCGGTAGAGCTCCTGCTCGCTCCAGCGCACGGGGGCGCGCGACAGGGCGGTGAGGGCGGGGGCCTCCCAGCCGTCGATGACTGCACCGCTCAAAAACGCCTTGCCGCCTTGTTCCGCGCCCAGCGCATTGCGCGGCGTGTGGCAGGCGCCGCAGTGGCCCAGGCCGTTGACCAGGTAGGCGCCGCGGTTCCACTCTGCCGTTTGTGTGGGCGCTGGCTGGTAGGGCGTTGAGTCGTGAAACATCGCGTTCCACGCGCCCATCAGCGGCCGAACGCGGTACGGGAAGGCGAGCTGCGTGGCGGGCGGCTGGTGGCGCACGGGCGGCTGCGCCATCAGGTATGCGTAGATGGCCGTCAGGTCTTCGTCTGTGGTTTTGGCAAATGCGGTGTAGGGGAAGGCGGGGTAAAGGTTATGACCGTCGCGCGAGATGCCTTCACGCATGGCGCGCTGGAAGGCGCTGAACGACCAGCTGCCTATGCCTGTCTCTGGGTCGGGCGTGAGGTTGGTGGTGATGATCTGGCCGAAGGGGGTGTCCATCGCGCGGCCGCCGGCATTGGGCACGCCGCCGGGTGCCGTGTGGCAGACCACGCAGTCGCCGGCTGCGGCCAGTTGCCGCCCGCGTTCAATGGTGGCGGCGGTGTAGACCGATGCGGCGCTGGTAGTGATGGGTGCCATAGCGGGGCGTGCGCCCAGCAGCGCCCAGCCCACGCCGAACAGGCCAGCGGCCAGCGCACCTGCGCGTGACCACCAGCCCAGGCGTTTGGGCCAGAGGGCTGTGGCGGGCAGGGCTTCGCCTGCGAGGCGTTGCGGTGTTGGGGCTGGCTCCGGCGCAAGTATGGGTTCGGGGTTCAGCGCCGCGCGCACGACCTCGGGCGTGAAAGGCGGCTGGCGAAATCGCACACCCGTCGCATCAAAAATCGCGTTGGCAATCGCCGCCGTGCCAGGCACTGATGCCGATTCGCCCGCGCCCAGTGGCGGCTCGCCGGGCCTTGGCATGCTGACGACCTCGACCATCGGCACATCACGAAAGCTCAGGATGGGGTAGCTGCCCCATTCAAGGCTGGTGACGGCGCCTGTCTGCGGCGATACGGTGACCTGTTCGCCCAGTGTGCGGCTGGTGGTTTGCAGCACGTTGCCGTGAATCTGGTGCTCTATGCCGGCGGGGTTGATGACCGTGCCTGCGTCATGCCCGACGACCACGCGCTTGACGTAGACCTCACCCGTCTTGCGGTTCACTTCAACATCTGCCACCCACGCCGCCCAGGCTGCGCCAAAACCCGGCCACTTGCTGTGCATGTAGCGGGCATAGGCGACGCCCTGGCCGTGCACGATATCGGGTGAATCACCCGGCTGGGTTGTGTTTTGCTGAGCGGCTGTGTGCGCGACCCAGCCGGCGCGGTCAGCCGTGGTGCGCACCAGCTCGGCGGCGCGTGGCTCCTTGAGGTAACGCAGGCGAAACTCCACCGGGTCGACACCGGCGGCGTGGGCCAGCTCGTCGATATAAGACTCGTGTGCAAACGAGCTGGGCAGTGCCGACACGCCGCGCAGCCACGACGCGCGCAGCATGGGTGCCATGTCGTTCACGCTGACGCGCAGGTTGCTGTAGTCGTAAGGCGGGCGCGCGGTGCGGTCGCCCATCTCGAAGGCCTGCGCAGTGGGCTCAATCGTGCGTGTCAGCAGCAGCGCCAGCGTGGGCGCGCCGTTGGATGGGTAAGACGTCTGGAAGTCATAGGCCGCGACAGAGCCGTCAGCATTGAGCCCGCCATTGACTTCCATCAGCTGGGCCGCGCCCTTGGGTTCCCAGGCGTTTTCCTGCTCGCGGGTGAGCTGGACGCGCACCGGTGCGCCGACGGCTCTTGACAGCAGGGCGGCATCGGCGGCAACGTCATCAGCGCAGTTGCGGCCGTAGCAGCCCGCTGCCTCCATGCGGATCACGTCGATGTTGACATCTGCCAGGCCCGTCAGGCGCGAGAGGTCGGCACGCAGAACGTGCGGGTTCTGGCTGCCTGCCCAGACTGTCAAACGCTGGGGTTGCCAGTCGGCGACTGCACAGGAAGGGCCAAGCGACGCGTGCATCTGGTAAGGCCAGATGTAGGTGCGCGGCATGGCCTGTGCAGCATTCGCCATCGCGCCATCGACATCGCCTTCATCCACCAGCTTGCGCTGTACGGACGGGTTGGCACGCAGCGCGTGTTCAAGCTTGTCGAGGTTGGCCAGGCCCGGCCAGGCCTTCCACTGCACACGCAGTTCACGCAGGGCCTGCTCGGCGTGCTCTTCACGCTCGGCCACGATGCCGACAAAGTCGCGTATCACCACCACAGCCCGAATGCCGGGGATGTGCGCGATGGACGATTCATCCACCGATTCAAGTGTGTTGCCGATGAAGTCGCCGTGGTCGGCCCCTGCATAGGGCGGGCGCACCACGCGGCCATGCAGCATGCCGGGTACACGCATGTCATGCACAAAGGTCAGCTGGCCCGTGGCCTTGCCGGGAATGTCGACACGCTCTGTGCTGGTGCCGACGATGCGGTAGTCGGTGGGCGACTTGAGTGGTGTGTCTAGCGCCAGGGACAGCTCGGTATGTTCAGCGCCCACCAGCAAGGCATAGGAGACAGAAGCGGTATCGCTGCCATTGACCGACACCATGCCGTTGTGCGTCACCAGTAATGCCGCATCGACCTGTAGCAGCGCCGCCGCCCTGGCTACCAACCAGGCGCGCGCCTGTGCGGCTGCTGCACGCAGGGGCACAGCGTGTATCTGTATCGACGCGCTGGCAATCGTTGCGCCCTGGTTGGGCGCGCGCGTAGTGTCGCCCAGAACCATGTTGATGCAGTCCATGGCCACATCGAGTTCTTCGGCCACGATCTGCGCAAGGGCGGTGCGTATGCCTGTGCCGAGGTCCACATGGCCGTTGAGCGCGGTGACGCTGCCGTCATTCCAGACGGCGATGAGTATCTCTACGCCTTCTTCAAGGTTGGCGCTGACGAGTGCCGGCTGGCCTTTGGCGGGCGGTGGCGGGGGAGGTGGTTCGCGCGTGACCAGCAGGCAGCCCGGGGCGGCGTGAAAATCTGCCCGCGTGAGGGCCTGGTCGGCGTGGCGGGTCATGCGCGTGTACTCGCGCGTTGTTGTGTGAGAACGGCTGCACGCCGCACGGCCTTCATGATTTCAAGATGCGCGCCGCAGCGGCAGAGGTTGCCCGACAGTTCACGGCGAATGTCGTCATCGCTCGGGTCAGGGTTGCGCGAGAGCAGGGCGGTCGTCATCATGATCATGCCGCTCAGGCAATAGCCGCACTGCGCGGCCTGTGCCTCGATAAAGGCCTGTTGCACCGGGTGAAGATTTTCCGGCGAGCCGAGGCCTTCCAGTGTGGTGATTTCACGGCCCTCAACACCGCAGGCCGGTACCACACACGAGCGTGCCGCCATGCCATCGACAAGCACTGTACAGGCTCCGCATTCACCCAGGCCGCAGCCGTACTTGGGGCTGTTCAGTTCAAAGTCGTTGCGCAGCACCATGAGCAGGGAGGCCTCGCTGCCCAGTGCCAGGCTTTTCTGCGCCTGGTTGACCGTGAGCGTGACGACCCCTGCTTTCATGCGCGTACAGCAGGCAGGTTCAGCCGATGTCGCCGGACTGGATGCGTTTGACGCCTTTGGCCGCCATCTGCTTCCAGGCCGCAGCGAGCGAGCCGTTGAGGTCAATCGCGCGCGTGGCGTCTTCAATCACATAGGTTTTGAAGCCCAGCTTGCGCGCATCCATTGCCGTCCAGGCGACGCAAAAATCGGTGGCCAGCCCGGCGAGGTACACCGTGTTGATGCCCCGCTGTTTCAGGTAGCCGGCCAGGCCGGTAGAGGTCTTGTGATCGGCCTCCTCGAAAGCCGAGTAGCTGTCGGTGTCTTTGTGAAAGCCCTTGCGGATGATGATTTGTGCGGTCGGCAGCTTGAGGTCCTTGCTGACGGCCGCGTCTTCCGTGCCCTGCACGCAGTGGTCCGGCCACAGCACCTGCGTGCCGTAAGCCAGTTTGGTGGTCTCGAAAGGTTTCTTTCCCGGGTAGCTGCTCGCAAACGACGCATGGCCGGCGGTGTGCCAGTCCTGCGTGACGACGATGTTTTCAAACGCCTGCGAGAGTTTGTTGATGACGGGCACGATTTCGTTACCACCCTTGACGGCGAGTGTGCCGCCATCGAGAAAGCAGTTTTGCACGTCAACCACCAGCAGTGCGGCCTTCGGGCCGGGCTTGATAGTCGGCGCTGCAAACAGCGAGGCCGACATGCTTATGCCGCCGAGCAGGCCGGCGGCAGCGGTAGACCTCAAAATCATTCGGCGATTGGTGATGACCATGTGGAGCTCCCTGAAAGTTTGTTAAATCCTGAACACTCGCTCTAGACACTCAGATAAGCACGGCGCACATCCTCGTTCGCTGCGAGGTCGGCCATGCTGCCTTCAAAACGGATCTGGCCTTTTTCAAGCACATAGGCGCGGTCAGAGACCAGCTCCGCAAAATGCATGTTCTGCTCTGACAGCAGGATGCTCACGCCCTGGCTTTTAAGTTCCAGGATCATCTGCGCCATCTGCTCGACGATGACGGGCGCCACGCCCTCTGATGGCTCGTCGAGCAGCACGAGGTAAGGGTTGCCCATCAAGGTACGTGCGACGGTCAGCATCTGCTGCTCACCACCGCTCATTCGGCCACCTGGGCGGTCAGGCATTTCACCGAGGTTGGGGAAGAGTTTGAACAGGCGCTCAGGCGTCCATACCGGCGCTTCAACGCCGTCAGGCCATTTGCGTGCGGGCTGTTTGCCGACTTCGAGGTTTTCCATCACCGTGAGGTCGGTGAAGACGCGCCTGTCTTCAGGCACAAAACCCAGGCCCAGGCGTGCCGCCACATGCGGCTCGCTCTTCGAAATGTCGGTGCCCATGAAACGAATCGCGCCGCGCCGCTTGGCCAGCATGCCTATAAGTGCCTTGAGCGTGGTCGATTTGCCTGCGCCGTTGCGGCCCATCAGGGCTACAACCTCGCCGCGGCGCACTTGCAGGTCAACGTCGTACAGGATCTGTGCCGCACCGTACCAGCCTGCCAGTGATCTGGCTTCAAGCAGAACGTCATTGCTCATGATGTTTCTCCTGCGGCGGCTACAAGGACCTGTTTTTTCTCAAACGTCTTGCCGCTGCCGAAGTAAACCTCCTGAACTTTCGGGTGATCACGAATCTCCAGCGGCTTGCCCTGGGCAATCAGCCGGCCGCGCGCCAGCACGATCATGCGGTCGGCATAGGCAAAGACGACGTCCATGCTGTGCTCGGTGAACAGCACGGCCATGCCGCGCTCCATCACCAGTTTTTTGGTCAGTGCCATCAGTGCGTTCCGCTCATTGGGCGCCATGCCAGCGGTGGGCTCGTCCATCAGCAGCAGCTTGGGTGAGTTGGCCATGGCAATTGCCAACTCGACGCGCTTGACATCGCCATAGGCCAGTTCGCTGCAGGGCCTGTCGGCCTGCGCCTTCATGCCGACCTGGTCGAGCAGGTCAAGGGCTTCGCCATGTTTGTAGTCGGCCGCACGGCGCCACATCGAAAACAGCTTGCTGTCATGCGACAGCAGTGCCATCTGCACGTTCTCTGCCACCGTGAGCGATGCAAAGGTTTCGGCAATCTGGAAGGTGCGGCCCACGCCCATACGCCAGATGGCACGGGGCGCGCGACCCACAAGGTCATTGCCGCCAAGCATGATGCTGCCTTGGTCCGCACGCAACTGGCCGTTGACCATGTTGAAGGTGGTGGTCTTGCCGGCGCCGTTGGGACCTATGAGGGCAAGAAGTTCGCCGGCAGCCAGGTCAAAGCTGATGCCGTCAACGGCCTTGACGCCGCCAAATGATTTTCCGAGGTTGCTGACCTGAAGGAGCGGGGCGCTGCTCATGCTTTCACCTCCGTTGTTTTGTTGCTTTCGGCGGCGGATTTTTTTCTGCGAAGCCGGTCAAACAGCTGTTTCGAAAAGCCCGCAATCCCTTGTGGGAAGAGCAGTACCAGCAGCAAAATGATGGCGCCCAGCATGGCGCGCCAGTAGTCGGTGTTGCGGGCGACGGTGTCGTGCAGCCATGTGAAGGTGACAGCGCCCACTACAGGGCCGGCCAGGGTCTGCACGCCGCCCAGCAACACCATGACCAGTCCGTCCACGGACTTGCCGACGCTCAGGCTCTCGGGCGAGATGCTGCCTTTTGAAAACGCATACAGCGCGCCTGCAAGCCCTGCGGCTGCGCCAGCAATCACAAAGGCCGTCCACTGCATACGCTTGACATCTATGCCAATCGCATCGGCACGTAATACCGAGTCGCGGCCTGCGCGCAGGGTGTAGCCAAATGGTGAGAACAGCACGCGCCGCAGCCACAAAATGGCCGCTGCAACGAGCACCAGCGTCAGCCAGTAATAGGCTCGTTTGTCGGACAGCCATTCAGATGGCCAGACGCCCGTCAGGCCATTGCTGCCGCCTGTGAAGGAATCCCACTGCCAGGTGATGGCCCAGGTGATTTGCGCAAAAGCCAGCGTCAGCATGGCGAGGTAAACGCCCGACAGGCGCACCGCAAACCAGCCGTAAATGAAGGCGCCACAAGCAGCGATCAACGGGGCCACGATGAGGGACGCTTCCATGGGCATGCCGCTGCTGCGTACCAGCAGCGCCGCGCCATAGGCACCGAGCCCAAAATAGGCCGCATGACCGAAGGAATGCATGCCGGCCGGCCCCATGATGAAGTGGAGGCTGGCGGCAAACAGCGCGGCAACCAGCAGATCAATCATCAGCACTATCGTGTAGGGCGAGTCGGCCGCAAGCACGGGCGCGGCGGCCAGCCCAAGGCCTAGAACCGCAGCCACCACAAAGTAGATGTGCCCGCCTTTGCGCAGGGGTTCTTCCTGCATGCCGATGTGGCGGCTTATGGCCTGCGGTTTGCCGAACAGGCCCCAAGGCCGCCAGACCAGCACAACAGCCATGACGATGAAGTCAACCACCAGCGTGAGTTTTGAAAACGAGATGCTGTAGCCGAATATTTCGACCACGCCCAGCCAGATGCAGATGGCCTTGATTTCGGCCAACAGCAGCGCTGCTGCATAGGCACCGGGAATCGACCCCATGCCGCCGACAACCACCACCACAAAGGCCGAGCCTATGGTGTTGAGGTCCATCTCCAGCGTGGCGGGTTCGCGGGGCAGTTGCAGCGCGCCGCCCAGGCCTGCCAGCATCGCACCCAGCCCGAACACGGCCGTGAAAAGCCAGGCCTGGTTAACGCCCAGTGCGCTGACCATGCCGCGGTCTTGTGTGGCAGCTCGCACCAGCGTGCCCCACCGGGTGCGGGTGAGCAGCAGCCACAGCAGGCCCAGCACGACAGGGCCGACGACAATCAGGAAGAGGTCATAACTGGGAAACTGGCGGCCCAGGATCTGCACCGAGCCCGACAGGCCGGGCGCGCGTGGGCCCAGCAGTTCGTCAGGGCCCCAGAGGTAGAGCACGGCATCCTTGATGACAAGCACCAGTGCAAAAGTGGCCAGCAGCTGGAACAGTTCGGGCGCCTTGTAGATGCGGCGTAGCAGCACGATCTCGATCAGCGCACCGATCACACCCACCGCCACTGCGGACAAGAAAAGGGCAGGCCAGAAGCCCAGGCCGCTGCCCAGGCGTTCGACCATCGTGTAGGCGATGTAGATGCCGACCATAAAAAACGAGCCATGCGCAAAGTTGACGATGCGGGTGACGCCGAAGATCAGTGACAGCCCGGCGGCTACAAAAAATAATGATGACGCGCCTGCCAGCCCGTTGAGCAGCTGAACGATGAAGCCTGAAAAACTCATGAGGAAGTCATCCTTGTGCAAGGGCGCTGGAGGCGTGTATCACCCCGGATGTGCCCGGCGGGCGCATCCTGGATGGGACAAACATGGAAATGGGGAACCCGTCTGCCTGCAGGTCAAAACCCGGAGTGGCAGGCGGCAGTTCATGGCGTCAGTCTGCTGCGCGCGACTTCTTGACGTCAGCTGCAGGCGGCTGGTATTTGGCACCGTCGAAGTAGGTGTAGTCCACCATCACGCCCTTGCCGTTGTCGTTCTTCGTCCTGCCGACAAATGCGCCCATCGTGGACTGGTGGTCTTCTGTGCGGTAGGTGATCTTGCCGAAAGGCGTATCAACCTGCAGCCCCTTGAAGGCGGTGACCAGCTTGGCCGATTCAGTGCTTTTGGCTTTGGCGATGCCGGCGGCAACAGACTTGATCATGGCGTAGCCGACAACCGAGCCAAGGCGTGGGTAGTCCTTGTACTTGTTGTGATAAGCCAGGAAGAAGGCCTTGTGCTCGGGCGTCTGGATGCCGTACCAGGGGTAACCGGTGACGATCCATCCGTTGGGCGTTTCCTCTTTCAACGGGTCAAGGTACTCAGGTTCGCCGGTCAGCACGCTCACAACAGTACGGTCCTTGAACAGGCCGCGAGTGTTGCCTTCACGGACAAACCTGGAAAGGTCGGCACCGAACAGCACGTTAAAGATGGCATCGGGTTTGGAGTCAGAAAGAGCCTGCACGACCGGGCCTGCATCGACACGGCCCAGCGGGGTGGCCTGCTCGGCGACAAACTCGACATCGGGCTGCGCTGCCTTGAGCAGCTGCTTGAAGGCTGCGACCGCGGACTGGCCGTATTCGTAGTTGGGGTAGACGATGGCCCAGCGTTTCTTTTTCAGCTTGACGGCTTCAGGCACCAGCATGGCAGCCTGCATGTAGGTACCGGGACGCAGGCGGAAGGTGTACTGGTTGCCACCTTGCCAGGTCATCTTGTCTGTCAGCGGCTCGCCAGCCAGGAAGAAAAACTTCTTCTGCTTGGCGAAGTCAGCTACGGCCAGCCCGGTGTTGGAAAGGAAAGTGCCGGTCAGCACATCGATTTTTTCGCGCGAGACGAGCTCTTCGGCTACGCGAACCGCATCGCCGGGGTTGGCGTTGTCGTCGCGCGTGATGAGTTCAAGCTTTTTGCCGTTCACGCCACCGGCGGCGTTGATCTGTTCAACGGCGAGCTCCATGCCCTTTTTGTAGGGTTCAAGAAAGGCGGGCTGTGCCTTGTAACTGTTGACCTCGCCGATCTTGATCACGGCCTGGGCTTGCGCGGTGACCGCAGATCCCAGCAATCCCATACAGGCCACGAGGCCCAGCAGCTTGTGTCGCATTTTCATAAAAACTCCCGTAGTGAATCGGTTAATCATGCGGCCCGGCAGTTACCGGAGACCGTCCTCGCCCTTGATTTCGTGGACCTGCAATCCGCCCACGCGCGGTAGTGGCCGGCCACTGTCTGTAACGACGACAGCGACCACAATTTCATTGGCGCGCGGTGCATCTGCCACCCGCGCTTCCATGGCATCAAAATGGCTGCGCACAAAGGCCGCATCCTTGTGGCCAAGCGGCACGTCAATTGCCGTACCCAGGCCGCCACGTTTTTTACTCGACGGTACCAGTGCAGCCCCTTTCTCAACAGCCAGCCGCAAAGGCGCGCCCAGCTTGGGGTGAAGTATCGCAGCAGCGTGTTCAAGCTCACCGGCCTCGCCGACGATGGCGGCCTTGCCATAGCTTTGTGCCTTGCCGGGCTCAATGCCCAGGGCCTGCACACACTTCTGGCCCAGCATGCCGCCCAGCTCTTCACCTATGGCGATCAACTCGTCAAGATCCTCTGAAAAGCGCCCGGCGAAGGGGTTTTCGATCACGGCCATCGCAAGGGCGCGCCGCGTGTGCGGTGTGACGGGTTGGCCCATCTCCATAAGCACTTCGTCAACCTGAACAACGATTTTTCTGATTTTGGCGGTCATGTTTGTCCTGTCTTCTTTTAAATGTAAAGCGGCGAGGTCTAGCGCAGGCCGTCCCATTTGCTGATGGAGCCCGCAGCCAGACCGCCCACCCGTGCATGCACGCGCGGACCCGTGCTCATGGCCAGGATAAAAACGATCTCGTCATGCAGCGGTGCACCAGGCACGCGTACCTCTATGGCATCAAAGTGGCTTCGCACATAGCTCGCGTTGACGTGGGTCATGGGTACATCAAGAGCTGTACCGGGTGCGCCGACTTTTTTTGTCGATGGCACGATGGAGAGGGCATTGCCGGGCTGGCCGGTTTTCTCTTCAGCCTGGCCCTTGGCATAGGCGTTGCGGTCACCTTTCCAGCCCAGCAACTCACGCATCGCATAGCCGCCCGGCACATGCCACAGCGCGCCGTGTTCAAGCTCCCCGGAGGCGCCGATGACAGCACCCTTGCCGTAGCCCTCGATGCGTTCTGCCGGCACACCCATCGCGGCGCGCAGCTTTTCTGCCATGTCTATGCCGACCGGCTGCAGTGCATCCATCATGGGGAGGATGTTGGGCTCATAACGGCCTGCAAAAGGGTTGGTCATGACAAGGCCGATTGCCCCACGAATGAGCGGTACGTCAGCGACCGGCCCGAATTCGTGCCGAATCTGCTCAACGTGGGTGAATATGCGCCTGATTTCAATCATGTCCCGAGTCCATCTGTTTTGTTAAGCAAATACTGAACCAACTTGCTGTCTAACTTCTGAAAAATCCGGTATTTCTGCGTCGCTGCGCTGGCTTGTGACCACCTGTCCCTGGCAGACCAGAACCGCTGACCATATCAGGCCTCGGGTACGCAGTTCTTCGGCCTTGGTCCAGCCTGCGGCAAGCGCTATTTGTACCTTTTCCGGGGCCAGGCGCGGGACATCTACCGTAACAGGAAGTTTGCCCAGATCGGAATCGTCCTTCATATCGCAGGCGGGTTGACGCTTGATGCCGGGGTCATTGATATTCACGGCGTTGGCGATGATGCTGGCGGCGGCATCGGCTTCGGAAGCGGTGCGCGCCAGGACCGTGACACTGTCGGCAATGCCCAGAGAAAAACTGCGGCCTCGCCAGCCGCTGGTTGCAACGCCGCGTACGGGCATGGCACTTGAGATTTCAAACTGCCCGTCAGTGCTGATGCCATCACGAATCTCGCGCGCATCCAGGTTTTTAAGGTCTGCATACAGGCCGATGCGCAAGGCTTGGCCGGGTACGAGGTGCAGGGCAATGTCGCCACCGTTGTTGACCCATGCACTGGTTATGCCGTCAATGGCATAACATGCGATGAGTTCTTCGGCAACAGACCCGGCCACGGCTGCCATGGGCGTGATGAAGACGGTGCAGTGAGGTCGGCAGGCTTGCCACATGCGGCGTGCAACAACACCGTGCAAGGCGCAGGGCCCGTTCACCGCTTGCTTTAGCTGTCCCAGCTCACTCACCAGTTCATCAAGAATGCTGGTGAAGCGTGCCCATGCGCGTGCGTGCCCGGCCTCGGTGGCATCAGGCCGGCCTTTGGCGCCAATCACGACGTCGATGGGACCATGCTGGAAATGCCAGCGGCTTTCATCGAGTTGCATGCGTTGGGCTGTCATGCTGCTTCTTAACCCAGCAGGGGCGGGCGCGCAATTGGCCAGGGGTTGACTGCGGGCAATGCTGCCCACCTAAGCGCCTGCGGCGCTCCTTCGTTGTGCCAGGCGCCGCGCTTGAGCGCATCTTCAAGCGTACGTACGTACTCCATATGGCCGCCGAGCGTGCGGTAATCCTCAAGCTTCATGCTGAACTCGATGGGCGCCACTATTGCTGGCGTGGGAACGGTGCCGAAGCTCCTGTCCGGCATGCGCATGACATCAACCATCACCGTGATGCCGCCGCCAGGCCAGACATAGGCCGGCGCGCCGCCGCAGGTCACATTGACCAGCGCCTCCTTGATGGCGCGCGTGAGCAGCACGGGGTTTTCAGTGACACCAGCACGCAGGCTGCCACCCGCACCGCCAAGGAACAACACGGTGCAAAGGGACGGCTCGCAGTTTTCACCGATACGGGCGACGATGGTACGAACCTCGTCAGGCATCTCCTGTTCAACCGGTTGCAGATCATCGTTGAGTACATACCAGCTTGCGTGCTCACCCGTGGTTGACGTCATAAGAAGGCGCATGCCTGGGCGTGCGGTCTCCGCGTCCCAGCTCTCGATGATGGACAGCGGGTCTTCAATGTCGGTACCGCCCCAGCCAATACCGGGGTTGGCAACCTGAAAGTAACGGCCTGGTGTGGATTTGCGGCCGCGCATTTTGATGCCGGATGGCGCCATGTCGAGGCAGCGGCCAGCCTGGTGTTCTGTCAGCACGCCGGTGATGTGGTCGTCCACTACAACCACTTCGTCCAGCTTGCCGAAAAGCTGCTTTGCGAAAATCCCGATGGTCGCCGAGCCGCAGCCTACCCGCATGCGCCGCTCCTCAACGCCGTTGACGATGGGCGCACGGCCGGCCTGCACCACAATCTGCGCACCGCCGTCAATGGTGAATTCCACGGCCTCCTTGTTGCCCAGGGCTTCCATCATCATGACGGTGACGCGGCCCTCTTTTTTGCTGCCGCCTGTGAGGTGATGCACGCCGCCCAGTGACAGCATCTGCGAGCCGTATTCAGCTGTCGTAACGTGTCCGACCACTTCACCCTTGCATCGAACATTGGCCTGCTCGGCACCAAGAAAGCGGTCGGTGTCTATCTTCACTTTGAGGCTGCAGTAGCTGAAGATACCCTCGGTAACCACGGTGACCATGTCAACGCCGGCGGCTTTGGACGAGACGATAAAAGGGGCGGGCTTGTAGTCCGGGTAAGTCGTGGATGAGCCTACGCCAGTGACAAATACCTCGTCGGCCAGCACGAGGTCGCCGTTCCAGGGTGAGGGCTGTTCTTCTTCGCCGCTCGTGCGGCCGGCAAATGGAATCAGAGAGGCTCCACCTGCATCAAGCGTACGGCGAAGCAGCACGACGGGATCTACCCGAACCAGTGTGCCGCCCTGGTTGGCGTAGCGGTCGCAGGCGCCGCTGCGCCCATCCGATATCTGGCACAGCACCGGGCAGGCGTTGCATTCGATTTTCTCTCCGGCCATGCGTTCGTTGCGCGGCCTGGCGCGCTCCATGACCTGAACCAGCGCGGAGCCGTCCATGCCTGGCAAGCCGTCAGTCTTGGTGTGTTCTGTCATCGTGGTTACTTTCGCATCTGCAGCGTCGGGAACTTCATTTTGTGTAGCATGCACTTAATTTTGATGTTGCGTTTGCTACATTTAAATTCAATGTAGCGCATCCTGATTTCCCGCGCAACAGTTTTTTACCCGATATCAGGGTTTGCATAAAATGTTGCGGACCCTACATTTAAATGTTGTGTTCACTACATTTTTATGGCACATTCCCTTTGCGTAGCGGCCCGCGTTACCTGTTTTTTTCTGCAAGAACCCATGACCCAGGCATTAACTTATCGCTGCATTAAAGCGCAGCACAAACATATCCTTTATCCAAACCAGACCCACCTGACAACACCATGAGCGCATTCAACGAAGAAACGGTGCTGTCGGTCCATCACTGGACCGACAAGCTTTTCACCTTCACCACCACGCGGGACCCCGCGCTGCGGTTTTCAAACGGCCACTTCACCATGATCGGCCTGAAGGTCAATGACAAGCCTCTCTTGAGGGCCTACAGCATCGTCAGCGCCAACTATGAAGAGCACCTCGAGTTTTTGAGCATCAAGGTGCCTGACGGCCCGCTCACCTCGCGCCTGCAGCACATCAAGGTCGGCGACAGCATCATCGTCGGCAAAAAGCCCACGGGCACCCTGCTGATCGACTACCTGCTGCCGGGCAAGCGCCTGTATCTGCTCTCAACCGGAACCGGCCTGGCGCCCTTCATGAGTGTGATCCGTGACCCGGCGACCTACGAAGCATTCGAGCAGGTCATCCTGGTCCACGGCGTGCGCCAGGCCGATGAGCTGGCCTATCACGACCTGGTGCTTGACCACCTGCCCAAACATGAGTTCCTCGGCGAGATGATCCAGAAGCAGCTGCTGTATTACCCGACGGTGACCCGCGAGTCCTACCGCAACATGGGCCGGGTCACCGACCTGATGGAGACCGGCAAGATGTTTGAAGACCTCAAGCTGCCCAACCTGGATGTCGCCAACGACCGCGTGATGATCTGCGGCAGCCCGCACATGCTCAAAGACCTCAAGCACATGCTGGAGACGCGAGGCTTCAAGGAAGGCACTACGTCTACGCCAGGCGACTTTGTCATTGAGCGTGCTTTTGCAGAAAAGTAGAAGATTGATGCGCCACACGGAAGGCCTCAAGTAGGATGTTGTAAACGGATTCACCAACAGGCAACATGACAGCAGCAAAGACCACCAGTCCCCGACCGGCTGCGCTCAGGCGCGCAACGGCCAAACCAGCCAAAGTGCCCGGCGTTCGCGAGCAGGCTGCCCAAACCACACGCGACAACATTCTGAAGGCGGCGACGAAGGTTTTTGCGCGTTACGGGTATGACGGCGGTAGCGTCGAAAAAATCTCAAAATCGGCGAAGTCATTCGACCGGATGATTTATTACTACTTTGGCAGCAAGGAAGGCCTGTTCATCGAGGTACTGGAGGACATGTACCGTCGCATGAACGATGCAGAGCTCAAGCTGTCACTCGACATAGACAAGCCTGTTGACTCACTCAAGGATGTGATCCGGTTTGTGGTTTCTTATTACGCAAAAAATCCCGAGTTCATCACGCTGCTCAATACCGAGAACCTGCACCGCGGCAAACATATTTCAAAGTCACGGCGGGCGCGTGAATACTCGTCCCCGGCGATCGCCATCATCAGCCAGCTGCTGGAAAGCGGGGTGAAAAAGGGCGTATTTCGCGATGACGTGTCCGCACGCAACGTCTACCTGCTGATTGCTGCGACGGGTTACTTTTATATCTCCAACCGCCACACGCTCACGGCCTTCCTCGGTGAGGACCTGCAGGCACCGCAGGCCATGGCCGACTGGCAGGACTTCATCATCATGACGGTGCTGCGCACTGTGATGTTGAAACCCTCATAAATACAAACCCACGAGAAAGGCCAGCACCATGGCAGAAGCTGCATCCACTGGAAAGTCCGGAAAAGTCGTGATCAGGAACATTGGCTTGCTCTTGTCCGGTGATATCGACAAACCCATACTGGATGCCGATACCATCGTCGTGAATGACGGGCTGATTGTGGCTATTGGCAAAATGAAGGACTGCGATGTCGAGCACGCACAGACCGTGATTGACGCGCACCAGACTTGTGTTTGCCCGGGACTGATTGACAGCCATGTACACCCGGTGTTTGGTGACTGGACGCCGCGCCAGAACCAGATCGGCTGGATCGATTCGACCATGCATGGCGGTGTGACGACCATGATTTCTGCGGGCGAAGTTCACCTGCCGGGTCGACCCAAGGACATTGTCGGGTTGAAGGCGCTGGCCATTACGGCGCAGCGTGCATTCGACAACTTTCGGCCTGGCGGTGTCAAGGTTCTGGCGGGTGCGCCCGTGATTGAAAAAGGCATGGTCGAGCAGGACTTCAAGGAGCTGGCGGAGGCAGGCGTCGGCCTGCTGGGTGAAGTGGGCCTGGGCTCGGTCAAGGCTGGCTATGAAGCCAAAGAAATGGTGGCCTGGGCGCGCAAGTACGGCATACAGAGCACCATCCACACTGGAGGTCCGTCGATTCCCGGCTCTGGCCTGATTGACAAGGACGTGGTGCTTGAAGCCGATGCTGATGTCATAGGCCATATCAATGGCGGCCACACCGCTTTGTCCGAGCAACATGTGTGCGAACTGTGCGAAAAATCATCACGTGCGATCGAGATCGTGCACAACGGTAATGAAAAGGTGGCCATTGCAGCGGCGCAGGCAGCGTTGCAACTGAAGTGCCCGCACCGCGTGATCCTGGGCACTGATGGCCCGGCCGGGTCAGGCGTTCAGCCGTTGGGTATCCTGCGCCTGATCGCCTTGTTGTCCAGCCTTGGCAACATTCCTGCCGAGCTTGTTTTCTGTTTTGCAACCGGCAACACGGCGAAGATTCGCAAGCTCAATTGCGGGCTGATTGAAGTCGGGCGCGATGCAGATTTTGTATTTATGGATAAAGCCCAGCACACGGCCGGCATAGACCTTCTGGACAGCGTTCAGCGAGGTGATATTCCCGGTGTTGGGATGGTCATGATTGATGGCCTGGTGCGTAGCGGGCGAAGCCGCAATACGCCGCCCGCGACGACGATTCCCGAGGTCATTGGGCACGGCTGAAACCCGCAAGGTTTATGGCGCGGACTTGTCCTGGCCGGATGTTGCCTTGACAAGAACGGTCGCTTTCTGCGGCAGGTCTGACAGGGCAATTTGTTGTCCTGGTGCGATGATCCGGTCTGGCTTGAACGCATCAGGTGTCTGGCTTTCTTCACGCTCCCAGCGCAACAGCGTCTCGCGGCCTTCGAGCTTGAGCGTTATTTCAAACGATGGCCAGTTTGACGGCACGCATGGTGCGAGCGATACCGTACCCCGACGAACGCGCAGGCCGAGAATACTTTCGAGCGCAGCGCGATACAGCCAGGCCGCAGAGCCGGTGTACCAGCTCCAGCCCCCGCGTCCCACATAGGGTGCTGAGCCGTAAACGTCTCCGGCCATCACATAGGGCTCCAGCTCGTAGACCGGCCCGCGGGTGGGGTGTTCAGTGCGGTGCGCCGGGCTCAAGGCCTTGAAGCTTTCCCATGCAGCGTCGGCATCGCCGGTCTGCGCTTGTGCCATCATGGCCCAGACGGCCGCGTGCGAGTATTGGCCGCCGTTTTCCCGAACACCGCGTGGGTAGGCCTGGATGTAACCGGGGTTGTTGGCAGATTTCTCAAGTGGTGGCGCCAGCAGGTGCAGAAGGCCGGCGTGCTCGTCGACGAGCTGCTGGTTCATGGACTGTATTGCTGACTGGATAAAGGTGTCGGTCGATGCGCCTGAGAGTACAGACCATGCCTGTGCAATCAGGTCAATGCGGCATTCGTCATTGGCAGACGAACCGAGCGCTGCGCCGTTATCGAAGAATGCCCGACGAAACCATTCCCCGTCCCAGCCGTGGCTGTGCAGAGCCGTGATCCAGCCTTCGCGTGCCGCCAGCCACTTCTTCGCCCGTTCGTGGTCGCCTCTTGCTGTGGCTATAGGCGCGAAGCCCTGAACCACGCTGCACAAAAACCAGGCAAGCCAGACGGATTCGCCTCGCCCTTCGTGGCCGACCCGGTTCATGCCGTCGTTCCAGTCACCGGTTCCCATGAGTGGCAGGCCGTGCTGTCCGACAGGCAGGCTGCGGTCTATGGTGCGGGCGCAATGTTCGTACACCGACGCCCAATGGTCACTGATACCTGGTGCGTAGTAGGCGTCTTCAGCACCGTCAGGGATGGCCGCTCCTTCAAGAAATGGCACTGACTCGTCAAGTATGGCGATGTCCCCTGTTACATCGACGTAGTGTGCGCAGGCGAACGGCAGCCACAGCAAATCGTCACTGAAGTGCGTGCGTACGCCTTCACCGCCCGGGTCATGCCACCAATGCTGTACATCGCCTTCTGCAAACTGCCTTGAGGCATTGAGCACAATCTGGTCGCGCAGACGCTGGGGCGCAACGACGGCAAAGGCCATGCTGTCCTGCAACTGGTCACGAAAGCCGAACGCGCCGCCGGCCTGATAGAAGCCGGCTTTGGACCATAGCCGCGATGTCAGGGTCTGGTAGAGCAGCCAGCGGTTGACCAGTGCGTCGAACAGCGGGTCTGGCGTACGTACCTGAATGTTGCGGAGCAGGTCGTTCCAGAAGCCTTTTGCGTGCGCCAGCGCTTCGGGCATGTCTTTCCCGAGCCAGGCCGTTGCCAGCCGCTCCGCCTGGGCCGCATCAGCAGCGTGGCCCAGGAGGAAACTGAAGCTCACGACATTGCCGGGCGGGATGCTGAAATTGCTGGCAAGGGCGCCGCAGGGGTCCAGGCCACCACCGTGGCGTTGGCCCAGCGTGTTGGGCAGGCTCAGCCTTCCAGCCTGGTCGAAGAATTCACCACGGTCACACGTCCATTGCACCATTCCCTGCATGCCGGCCAGAGCGAGGAAGGCCGTTGAACCCCCAAAACCTGCACGGCTTTCGCGCTGCTGGGCCATGACCAACGGAAGGTCACCTGGACTCCATGTCTGCAAAGTGCGGCGTTCGGCATGGGACGCGCCCATCTGCCATTCGACCATGCCCAGAGCGCGCAGCGAGCGTGCCTCGGTTCCGCCGTTACGCAACTGCACATGCACGAGCTTGACAGGATCCGTCCGGTCTGCAAAAAACGTGGTCTGCATGCGCATGTGTTCATGCTCGCACTCAAAGACGGTGTAGCCCTGGCCATGTCGAATGCGATGGCCCGTGCTGGAACTGCCAGGTGTGGAAACGTCCGACACAGGCACCAGCTGCAGCAGATGACCGGAGTTGACGTCCTGCAGCAGGAAGTGCTCATGCGTCTGGTCCTGTACCGGATCGTTGCTCCAGGGTGTGACTTGATGAAGGCGGCTGTTGGTGGCCCATGTATAACCGTTGCCGGCTTCGGACACCTGGAAGCCGAATGACGGATTGGCAATGACATTGACCCATGGGCGCGGTGGGCGCTGACCTGCGTGTATGTCAAAACTGAACTCGCCTGTCGCAGCATCAAACAGCCCTCTGGGTGTGGTGCGGGGAGCCGGAAGAACGGGCACGCTTAATGCTGGCCTGGTTGCGTCAGGGGCAGGACCGGCAACGCTGGCCTGCCGTCCCCATACCGTACGCAGCGATTCCACCTGGGTTTCGAGAGGCCTGCCGTCTGCAGTAAAAATCACACGTGCATGCGCGGCCAGCGCCGCCTTCTCGGAATCAGTGACCTCATGGTCACGCAGCAAATAAAAACCGGCGGCGTCACTGGGGGGAAAGCTGTGTTGCACCTTCTGGTTCAACCGGTCGCGTTGTGCGAGTATTTCCCTCTGTAATGGGGATAGATAGGAGTTGGCCTCGCTGTTGAGAACAACAACATCTGTGGGAAGCCCGCCGAAACTCCACCAGGGCTGGGCGCGCAACAGTGACTGCACCAGCGCCAGGCCCTCGCTGGAATGTATGCGTACCAGCACGATGGGTTTGTCGCCGGAAATGCCGAAGCGCCAGAGCTGGCGCTGGTCTACCGGGGCAGCGTCGGGGCGTGTAGGGGCTGCGGCGTGACGCGCTGTGCGGGCGCTGCTGTAAAGGAGGGCAGTTGTCAGGTCCTGAAGTGCTGCGTTTTCTTCCACATTGATGCCAAGGTCGCGCAGTCTGACCTGTGCCAGTGTGGCCGCCATGCGGGTGGCTCGCTCCACATGCATGGGCTGGAGGTATTTGTCGATGCGGGCGATGAGGTCGTCCCTGTCCTGTGCGGCTGCCGTGGCAAAACCCAGACGTGCCACGCCTCGCGCGGGTATGCGTATGCGTATGCGAAGGCAGGCCACGGGGTCAAGACCATTGACAGGGGTGTGTTCGTCCGTCCACAACTGCGTGCCAGGCTGTGGTTGTGAGCGTTCGTGATTGCGGCCCAGGAAGGTGTGGCGGTCTGCGATGCAGTCCACAGACAGGATGTCTGCGTCGGCTTCGGCAAGGAAATGTGCCGCTGACAGAACCGGTTCGCCATGCAGGCGCGGGCGGCGTGACAACACCATGGCCCGCCATTCGGGGTGCCACGCGGTTTCAATGAACAGGTTTGAGAACGCGGGGTGGGCTTCATCCGCCCTCGCGTCTGCCAGCACGACCTCAAAGCACGAGATGACCTCGTGAATGACCGGGACGTCCGTCATGTTCTGCAATACCACCGAGCGTATCTCGGTGTCGTCTTCGGGGCTGACCAGTACCGTGGTGGAGGTTTCAAGGTCCTTGCCGCGCGTGTTGAACTGCACCCTGTCTGCAAGGAAGCGAGCCTTGTACTGCCATTGGGGATGCGGTGCCGGATGGGACGTCAGTGAATGCAGGCTGGCAGCGCCGTCCGGCCGTACGTAGATGAAGGTGCCGTATTGATCGCGCAGCAAATCATCACGCCAGCGGCTGATGTTGTGCCTGACGTGGTGCTGGTTCCACCGGCTCAGGCCCGCGCCATTGGCGCGCAAGGCAACGCTGTAACGACCATTTGACAGCAGGTGTGTCGGTTGCCACTGGCCGTCGACCGGGTTGACCTTGCGCGCCTGGAAGGGGTTGAGCTGAGGGTCTTCGGCGTACTCTGGCAGGCTGCGAGGATTGGCGCTGCTGATGATCTGCCTCGGGCAGCGCTCGTGAAGCAGGGTTTCGTAAGCACGTACCAGCGGCATGCGGGAGAACCAGCGCTGAGGCGCGTGACCGCACAGCACATTGCACAGTGCCACCAGCGACATGCCCTGGTGGTGCGCCATGTAGTTCTGCACCACGCTGAAGGGCTCTGCATGCGGCTGGCGTGAGGCAGTGAAGTCAACGGCGTCCATGAAGCCGTATTCACCCCTGGCCTTGAGTTTTTCGAGCCTGTGCAGGTTGTCCACCGCCTCACGGGGCATGAACATGGTGGCCATGATGGTCGCGTAGGGTGCGACAACATGCTCGGACAGCGGCGTGCGCCTGAGCGCAAGGCGGGGTACGCCGAATGGTGAATACTGGTAGGCCAGCGAATGGTCCTGCGCAAAATAGGCCGATTCGGACACCCCCCAGGGCAGGCTGTGATGGCGGCCATAAGCCTGTTGTTCGGCGACCGCAGCCAAGCCTGACATGCGAAGCAGGCCCTGGTCGGGTTCCTGCATGACCAGCGAGGGCATGAGGTACTCAAACATTGAGCCTGACCAGGACTTGAGCCCGGGCGTGACACCGACCGACAGGAACGCCCGACCCAGCGACATCCAGTGGCGGCGCGGCACATCACCCTTGGCAATTGCCAGAAAGCTGCCCAGCCGCGACTCGGAGGCCAGCAGGTCGTAATAACTGGCATCCAGCGCGTGCTCATGCACCCGCAAGCCAATGTGGAACAGGTGGCGCTTGGGGTTGTAAAGGCCCCGAAAATCCATGGCCATCGCGATGCGTTCGCACTGCTCCGCAATCAGGGACAGCACCTTCTTTTCGTCTGCCGTCGAATCGGCTTTGCGTGCCAGGCTGTAGCAGGCGCCTGCCACGGCGATCAAGTGGCCGGCGAGGTTGCCGCTGTCTACTGCAGATACATAAGCGGGTTGAAGAACTTCCAGCGTCTCTGTCTGGTACCAGTTCAGGAGATGACCGTCCTGTTTGGGCATGCGTTCGACGGTTGCCAGTGTGGCCTGCAGGCGCTTGATAAGCTGCGCCGTGGTCAGCCAGCCGAACTGGCGCGCACACGCAACGGACAGGAGGTAGAGCCCTATGTTGGTGGGTGAAGTGCGGTGTGCGATTGTGGGTTCATGGTCTACCTGCAGGTTGTCGGGCGGCAGATGGTTGTCCTGTGCAGTCACCACCCGTTCGAAGAAGCGCCAGGTGTCTCGCGCCAGTTCCAGCAGGTAGGCGTGGTCGTTGGTTTTGATGCGACTGCCTTTTGCGATGCGCAGGGGCAGGCTGGCCCACCACGCTGCAATGGGGCCCGTAGCCCAGATCAGGAAAAGGGCCGCGCCCACCAGGGGGTGAGGACCACGCAGTGCCAGCCCTGCCAGAACCAGACAAAAAATCATCGAAAGGGCGTGTTCCCGCAGGAAGGATTTGAGAGCGTACTTTGCGGACGCCTGAGCCTGTGCCGCTGTGGTCCATTGCAGCAGATGCTTGCGGCTGATGGTCAGGCGCCATATCGAGCGCAAAATCGCATCAAGCATGAATGTTGCGCGTGTGAAAAGCTGCGTGAAGAGCCATGCAGTGGCGGCGAACGAGCGCCAGAGGTCAGCCATGCCAAGGTGAAAGAAGTGCCTGAGCACAATTCCCCGGCGTGTAGGAATCAGGCCTGCCAGGGCACCCAGCAACGGGCCTGCCAGAAAGGTCGCCAACACCACAGCAATGGTTTTTGAGATGGGGAGCGCGCCGGTAAAGATGATCCAGGCCAGCAGTACCAGGGATGTCGGCACGACCAGCGAGCGGCGCAGGTTGTCCAGCATCTTCCAGATGCCAAGCCGGTCTATGCCGTAAGCGCTGGCATTCAACATCAGTGGCAGCAGCTGCCAGTCACCGCGTGTCCACCGGTGCAGTCGTGAGGCATCCACGCCTGCATGGTGTGGATGGTCTTCTGCCAGCACCACGTCGCTGATATAGGCGCATCGCGCAATCGTACCTTCCAGCAAATCGTGGCTGAGGACTGACTCGGAGGCAAAACGCTGGTCGAGGACAGCATGTACCGCTTCGACGTGCAGCAGGCCCTTGCCGGTAAAAGTGCCGAGTCCAAACAGGTCCTGATACAGGTCAGAGGTACCGCTGCTGTAGGGGTCTATGCCGCACTGGCCCGCAAACATGGCGTGGAAAGCGGAGCGTTCTTCGTCTTCCGGTAGCGGCGTGACGACGCGCGGTTGCAATATTCCGTAGCCGCCGGTCACGCGACGGCTGGCCGTGTCTATGTGAGGCGCATTGAGGGGGTGGGCTGCGATCGAGACGAGTTCCCGCAGCGCTGCAGGTGGCAGGCCGGTATCGCTGTCTAGCGTGAGGATGTAGCGGATGCTGGTTGCCAGACGCATGCCTTCGGCAAAATAAAAATCACCTGCAGCCATCTTGCGTGATGTCGTGGTTGCGGGGATTGCCGATGTATGCCCCGAAGTTTCACCCGTGGCGATGAGCCGTACCAATGATTCGAGTTTTCCGCGTTTGCGTTCCCAGCCGATCCAGCGGCTTTCCGTGCTGCACCAGACACGCGTCCGGTGAATAAGGATGAAGCGCGGAGCATTGTTTTCCGGGACCGGGTAAATATCGTTCAGCGCCCTGATTTGCATCAAGGCTTCTTTCAGGAGTACGCTGTCGCCGGGCATACTCGCCTGGGGCGCATCCGACCAATCGCTCAGCAGTGCGAACTGGGCGTTGTCCTCAAGGTTGGCCAACCAGTGGAGGCGCAGACGATCCGTGAGTTCACGGATAGCTGTGACGGATGTCAGCATGCATGGAATGACCACCAGCGCGCGATGTTCTGCGGGAATGCCCCCGGAGAAATCAAGCCGCGGCATGGACCTGACCCGGGTCGATTCAGCAACGACGCGATGTATGAGGGCGGCCACTGCTTCGGATGCGGGAATGGCCATCAGCAAAAGGGCAAGCCAGGCTTTCCAGCTCCCCGGCCCCATCAGGTGCACATCAGATGCCCCGTGCGGATAACGGGCAACTGCGAGCAGTACAAGGAGTGTGCCTGTCAGCAACACCGCCAGGTAAAGGGCCAGTCTCCAGTTGTGTTTTCCAGCCGGTCTGGCTACAGCCGGCGATGCTCTGGATGCTTGCCTGCTGCCGAGTGAAAGAACAAGCGCGTCGCGCCCGGGACCTATGAGGTGATAGCCCGCCGTTTCTTCACCGTCCGGCGCTGACGCGCGTGAGGCTCGGGCCCGGCTGACCACGGCCTGTGCAACGGCGAGTTCGGACTTACCCGTGTCGCGTGCAATTTTTTCCATGGACTGGGTGATTTGCTGGCGGGTGCCTTCACTGTCCATCTGAAAGCCTGGCAATTGCTTGAGTACGCGCAGCGAGCGGCTGACCGGCTCTATCAGGTCTATCCATTCCACCTGGCCGATCAGGCGCAGGCTGTTGATGATGTTGCTGATAGTCAGGTTGGCCGAGACCTGCGCTGTCTGGCTTTCGGCTACCAGCGACAGGCCATTGGGGCAGTGGCCGGCTGTCCAGTGCGCCAGGCGTGCCGACGTGTCGGAGGGCTGGTCGGGCATGCGTTGCCAGAGCTGGGTGAGAAAGTTGCGCTCAAGGCCCCGATGCCGCATGGACTCCAGCAGGTCGTCGAGCTGCGCTTCGCTCAGGTGCGTGCCCGTATCCCAAACCGCATGTGCGGCTTCCCGTGCTGCCTTGCCGTCTGCAATCTGGTCGGCCACGCGGCGCAGGTTTTCCAGCAGCACCACACGCAGGGTGGTCGGCATCGCCCACAATTCACCAAGGTTCAGCTCACTGACCTCCTGATAGGCATCAAGAAAAGCGGTAAAAAGCAGCGGATCCAGCACGCTGTCGGTGTGCGCGACATATGCCCACGCAATGCCGTAAACGCGCGGCAGTCCCTCCAGCGGTTTGTTGGCAAGTTTGGGCAGGTGCGCGTAATAGCGCCTTGGCACGCCTTCGTGAATCTGCTGTAACTGCGCTTCAACAAGGTGAAAATTGTCCAGCAACCACTCCGCAGCGGGCGTTACGTACTGGCCGTTGTGCGAGATGGTGGCTATGTAGTCATAGGCCTGGCGAAGTGCAGCTATGTTCTCATGTACGCGGGGGAAAAACGAGGTGCTTTGCCCCCATCCCGAGGTTTGCCTGATGTCCTGTGCTTTTGCGAGGCTGCGACCGTGCTGCTCAAAGCGTTGCGCACCGAAGAGTTCTGCGCGTATCAGCGGTTCTGATTCGCGACTTCCGGTGCCGAGGATTTTCCGGGCGTAAGGGCTTAAGGTGGAAAGCCGGTCAAGGGCGCCGTTTGCCACACCTTCAGACGGTGCTGACCAGACCCACAAGGACCACCGCAATCACGGCTGCAGTCACCATGCGCGGAAAGATGAATGAATGGACAGATTCGAGTGCGGCATGCACGCCGAACATGCGGCTTCGGGTGCTGGCGCACCGGTTCATATGCGATGCCAGGGAGGCGATATCGCTGGAAACAAAGTCAGGCACAGGCGTCGCTGTAACTGTGGGAAAGGGTGCAGGGTTATCTAGGGTCGCTGACATGAAAATGCTCCGCAGGCTGGTAGGTTCTACAGAAGCGGTAGCTGTGTTGCCACATGCAATCGCCCTGAAAACCATCCTACGGGCAAACCCTTGGTGCGGGCATCGGATGACACCGCACTTTGTATAGGACCCGACCTACAGACAGGCCGGAGAAAGAAACATCATCCGGTATTACGCAGGCCAGCTGCAATACCGTTGATTGAAATGTGAATACCGCGTTGCACACGCTCGTCAGCCTGGCCTTCGCGATAACGCCGGACCAGTTCCACTTGCAGGTGGTGCAGGGGATCGATGTAAGGGAAGCGGTGCCGGATAGAGCGCTGCAGCGCTGCGTTGCCGGCCAGCAGGGTTTTTTCACCGGTGATGAGGGCCAGTGCACCCACGGTGCGATGCCATTCGGTTTCTATCGCAGTGAAAATCCTCTTGCGCAGTTTAGCATCGCCCACCAGTTCGGCGTAGCGTGAGGCCAGAGCCAGATCGCTTTTTGCAAGAACCATGTCCATGTTGCTGAGCAGCGTCCGGAAGAACGGCCACTGCTTGTACATCTTTTGCAAAAGGGCCAATGCATCCTTTCGGGCCGCAGGGGTACCGCCCTGGTTGAGCAGGCTTTCAATTGCAGATCCAAAGCCGTACCAGCCAGGCAAGGTCAGGCGGCATTGTCCCCAGCTGAATCCCCAGGGTATGGCGCGCAGGTCTTCAATCTTTTGTGTCGCCTTGCGGGATGCAGGGCGTGAACCAATGTTGAGTTGCGCGATTTCGCGTATCGGCGTTGAAGAGAAAAAGTATTCGGTGAAGCCGGGCGTCTCGTAGACCAGCGCGCGGTAAGCCGCCATGCTGGCGCTGGAAAGTGTTGCGGCGGTTTGAAGGAAATCCTTGCTGGCCGGCTTGGTGGGTTGGAGAAGGGTGGCCTCAAGCGTGGCGGCGACGAGCGTCTCAAGGTTGCGCCGGCCGATTTCGGGGTTGGCATACTTTGATCCGATGACTTCGCCCTGTTCAGTTAGCCGGATTTGTCCGCGCACTGTGCCGGGTGGCTGGGCAAGAATGGCCTGGTAGCTGGGGCCACCACCACGGCCCACGGTACCGCCACGCCCGTGAAACATCCTGAGCTGGATGTTGTTCGTATTGGCCAGCTGGTCGAACAGCTCCACGAGCGCAATTTCTGCACGGTAGAGCTCCCAGTTGCTGGTAAAAATGCCGCCGTCCTTGTTGCTGTCCGAGTAGCCCAGCATGATGTCCTGTTCTGCGCCGCTGCGTTGCACAAGCTGGGCAATGCCTGGCAGGGCATAGAACTCGCGCATGATGGGTGCAGCATTGCGCAGGTCTTCAATGGTCTCGAACAGCGGCACCACGATGAGGTCGTTGGTGGCATGGTCGTCCAGCGTGCCGTGCATGAGGCCTACTTCCTTCTGGAGCAGCAGTACTTCCAGCAGGTCGCTCACGGTTTCTGTGTGACTGATGATGTAGTGACGGATGGCCTCCTTGCCGAAGCGCGCGCGCGCGGCCAGTGCTGCTTCGAAAATGGCGAGTTCACCCTGTGCGTGTGCCGAATAGCTGGTGCCGATAACGCGCAATGGCCTGGCGTCATTTAGAAGCCTGATCAGCAGCGCCCGCTTTGCGGTCTCCTGCAGTTCAGAGTATTCGGGCTCAATCCGTGCAACGGCCAGCAATTCGGCAACCACTTCTTCGTGCTTGTCAGAACTCTGGCGCAAATCAACAGTGGCAAGGTGAAACCCGAAAACATCCACTGCGCGTATCAGGGGGTGCAGGCGCTGCGCTATCAGCGCTTCGCCATGATTCGCGCGCAGCGATGCATCTATGGTGCGCAGGTCGGCAAGAAAGTCCTCCGACTTGAGGTAAGGGTTTTGTGGTGCAACCGCATGGCGCGCAGCATCGCCACCTGTCAGCATTTTTAATGTCGCCGCCAGCCGCGCGTACACCCCCGTCAGGGCGCGGCGGTAAGGCTCGTCCTTGCGGTGTTCGCTGGTGTCGGGAGAGCTTTCGGCCAGTGCCTTCATCTCCGGGCTGACATCGATAAGCATGGCTGACAGGGACAGTTCTCCGCCCAGAAAGTGCACTTCTGTCAGGTAGTGGCGCAGGGCTACTTCGGCCTGCCGCCCCAGTGCGTAGTTCAGGGTTTCGGCGCTCACATTGGGGTTGCCGTCGCGGTCGCCGCCTATCCATTGACCCATGCGCAGGAAGCTGTGAACAGTGCGGTTGCCCAGTTCGCGTTCGAGGTTCGCGTAGAGCTTGGGGATTTCGCGCAGGAAGGTCGCCTCGTAATAGCTCAGGGCGTTTTCGATTTCGTCTGCCACAGTGAGTTTTGAGAAGCGCAATAAACGTGTCTGCCAGAGTTGCATCACGCGTGCGCGCAGCTGGGCCTCATTGGCGGCCAGTTCCCGTGGCGTGAGCGCATCGCGGGCTGCGCGGGCCGGGCTGACCGCAGTGACGGCCAGTGCCAGTGCCTTGATGTCGTCGCGTGCCGTGAGTAGCTGCGCGATATCGCGCTCCGCATCGAGGATACTTTTGCGCTGCACTTCTGTCGGATGGGCCGTCAGCACGGGTGACACAAAACTGTGGGCCAGCGTGTTGGCGATGGTCTTGGGCGCAATGCCCGCCCAGCGCAGGCGGGCCAGCGCAACCTCAATGCTGCCTTCCTGAGTGTCGCCGGCACGTTCATGGATCGCGCGGCGGCGGATGTGGTGACGGTCTTCGGCCAGGTTGGCCAGATGGCTGAAATACGTGAAGGCGCGGATGACGCTGACGGTCTGGTCGCCGGACAGGCTCTTGAGAAGCTTCTTGAGCGCGCGGTCGGCTTCCTGGTCGGCATCGCGGCGAAAGGCGACTGACAGCTTGCGCACCTGCTCTATCAGCTCATAGGCGGCAACGCCCTCCTGTTCACGGATGACGTCCCCCAGGATTCGGCCTAGCAGGCGTATGTCTTCGACCAGGGGTCTTTCGTTGTCTCTTGAACGGCCGGCAGGTTTGTCTTTTTCAGCCCCGGGTTTGACGGCTTCGTTGTTTTTTTTTGTGCGTGCGGAAGTAACCATGTGTCCCTCTGTTCTGAAGCTCGCATGCTAGCATCACCTTCCCCCAAGGATTACGAGCAGGTTACGAGTGACAGCAGCCCTTTCAACAAGTAAAAAGGTGGTAATCGCCACGCGAGAAAGCCGTCTGGCCCTCTGGCAGGCCGAGCACGTCAAGGCACTGCTCGAATCCAGGCTCGGATGGCAGGTAGAACTTCTGGGCATGACGACCCAGGGCGACCAGATACTGGACCGCTCACTGAGCAAGGTCGGTGGAAAGGGCCTCTTCGTCAAGGAACTGGAGGTCGCCCTCAGCGAAGGCCGCGCAGACCTTGCCGTGCACTCGCTGAAGGACGTGCCCATGGATTTGCCCACCGGTTTTGCGCTGGGCTGTGTCCTGGAGCGCGAAGACCCGCACGACGCCTTTGTCTCGAACGATTTCCGTTCACTGGCGGATTTGCCTCAAGGGGCTGTGGTCGGTACTTCCAGCCTGCGCAGGCTGGTACTGCTCAGGGCTCTGCGGCCCGACCTGAAGATAGAACCCCTGCGCGGCAACCTTGACACGCGTTTGCGCAAGCTTGATGAAGGCCAGTACCACGGCATCGTGCTGGCAGCGGCCGGCCTCAAGCGGCTGGGGTTGACAGAACGCATCCGTGAAATATTTGCAATGGGCGACATGCTACCCGCAGCGGGGCAGGGCGCACTTGGCATTGAGGTGCGATCTGATCGCGACGATCTGGTGACTGCGTTGGCCACATTGGCCCACCAGCCTACATGGCTGGCGGTGACCGCAGAGCGCACTGTGTCGCGTGCCATGGGCGGCAGTTGCTCCATGCCGCTGGCGGCCTTCACCACCGGCCCCGGGCAGGATGGCATGTTGCTGAAAGCGGTGTGGGGTGACCCCGTCGATGCGGGGATCGGCTCAGCCGCGGTTGTCGCCAGACCGCTGGTTCATGCACAAAAGACTGCACAGGTCGCCACGTTTGAAGACGCGGAAGCTCTGGGCGAGGCTGTTGCAGAGGATTTGCGCAAGCACGGGGCCGTCTGGGCCGCCAATTCCGGCGCTACGCCTTCAGCGTGATGCCATCTAGCCAGGCCCGCGCCCTGCGCGTCATCGTGACGCGGCCTGAGCGGGATGCCCGGTCCTGGGTCGGGCAGCTTGACCAGCACGGATTCAATGCGCAGGCGCTGCCCCTGATTCAGATTGCCGCATTGCTGCCCGCTTTACCCATCAACGGGGCACAGCAATTTGATGCATTCATGTTTGTTAGCGGCAATGCTGTTGAACACTTTTTGCGCCCACAAGCTTCCGGGCGATGGACGGGGCAGCGTTTCATGGCACCCGGCCCCGGCACTGCAACTGCGTTGTTGGCGCACGGCATCCCGGCCGCGCAGATCGACGTGCCGCCTTCAGATGCCCTGCAGTTTGACTCTGAAGCACTGTGGCAGCTTGTGCGTCATAGGAAATGGGCGGGTTTACGGGTCCTGATTGTGCGCGGCGCCAATCATGCAGATGCCGCTGCCAGCGGCAGCACTGAAGGTGCTGGCCGCGACTGGTTTGCACAAAAGCTGCGTGAGGCTGACGCGGACGTTGAATTTACAAGTGTTTATGAGCGGCGAGCACCGGTACTGACCAGCACGCAGATCGAACTGGCCAGGCAGGCGGCGGTGGATTCGTCGGTCTGGCTTTTCAGCAGTTCTGAGGCGGTGCTTAACCTGACCGGACCGAAGGGGGTACCCGGGTGCGACTGGAGCAGCGCGATCGCCATCGCCACCCATCCGCGCATTGCTGAAACCGTTCGCGCCGCTGGATGGGGTGTTGTTGTGGAGTCACGCCCGGCGCTGGCCGACATCGTGACCACCTTGCGCTCGATAGAATCAGGCATACATGAGTGACAGTTCCTCCGCTCCGCCAAACCCGTCCGCACTGATAGTGGCCGAGACGCAGCCGCCTGCTGTATCCCCTGACTTTGTGCAATTGCCCGTGAAATGGGCGTGGCTTGTTGCAGGGCTGGCCGCTGCCGGCCTGTTGACGAGCGGCCTGTTGTGGCAAAAACTGGGCAATATCCAGGAAGAACTCGCCCGCCGTAGTATGGATTCGGGCACCCAGGCGATCGAAGCTCGTGCGCTGGCCAAGGCTGCGCAGGACGGCATGCGCGATTTGTCTGCCCGGCTCGCCATTCAGGAAACGCGAGTTGGTGAGGTTTCGCTGCAGCGCACCCAGCTCGAAGAGCTGATGCAGAGCCTGTCGCGCTCGCGTGACGAAAACCTGGTCGTGGATGTCGAGTCTGCGCTTCGCCTGGCGCAGCAGCAGGCACAGCTGACGGGTAGCGCTGAACCCCTGATCGCGGCCCTCAAATCTGCCGACCTGCGCCTTGCGCGGGCTGCACAGCCCAGGTTGAACCCGCTGCAGCGTGCAATTGCTAGGGACATGGACCGTATCCGGTCGGCAAGCCTGACTGACGTGCCTGTACTGCTCATCAAGCTGGACGAGTTGAGCCGCCTTGTCGATGAGTTGCCTGTGGCCAATGCGATGGCGGCAGGCAACCCTCCGAGGGCGGCTGTACCCGCTCCCGCCGCGTCAAATCCCCGTGCCGCCGGCGCAAAAGATGATCGGTCCATGCCCGCGCTGTTTGACAGGCAGATCTTGCAGGCCTGGTCCCAACGCCTCCTGGACAGCGTGCGTGATGAAGCGCGTCGATTGTTGCGGGTTAGCCGCATTGATCAACCTGAAGCCGCGCTGCTGGCCCCTGAACAGGCTTTTTTCATGCGCGAAAACCTCAAGCTGCGACTGCTGAACGCGCGCCTGGCCCTGCTGTCCCGCCAGACAGACGCTGCGCGCGCGGACCTTGTTACCGCCAGTACCTGGCTGGGTAAATATTTTGACCCGGTATCGCGCAAAACGCAGGCCGCCACGCAGTTGCTGCAACAGGTACAGGGCCAGCTCAAGAGCAGTGAATTGCCGAGACTCGACGAAACCATGGCTGCGCTTGCGACCGCAGCTGCGGGTCGTTGAGGGCAGACCATGCGCGCTGCACTCTGGCTATTGGCACTTTTCGCAGTCGCGGCTGCAAGCGCCCTGTTTGCCGGTAACAACCAGGCAGTGGTCACCATTTTCTGGCCGCCGCACCGCGTTGATATCTCCTTCAACCTGATGGTGTTGATGCTGGTCGCGTTGTTCACGCTGCTATATGTCGCGTTGCGTGCTTTTTTTGCCGTGTTCTCGTTGCCGCTGGAAGCCAAGCGCTGGCGTGCGCAGCAAAAGGAGCGAGCCATGTATGGCGCGCTGATGGATGCGCTGGCCCATCAACTCGCAGGCCGATATATACGCGCCACCCGCTCTGCGCAAAACGCGCTGGCGCAGGAGCAAAGCCTGGGCTTGCTGACTGAGCACTCGGGTCAGGTAACCAGTCACAGCGCGGCGCGTTCAAGCCAACTGCAGTCTCTGGCACATCTGCTGGTGGCCGAGAGTGCCCAGTCATTGCAAAACAAGCCGCTGCGTGACCAGCACCTGCAGGCCGCGCTGCAAAGTTCCATGCCGCGCCATGCGCAAGAGGTGCGTGAGGGCGTGCAGTTTCGTGCCGCGCGCTGGGCGTTGGATGACAGGGATGCCGGTGCCGCACTCGATTTGTTGACGCAGCTCCCGCAGGGGGCTGCACGCCGTACCCTGGCATTGCGCATGAAGCTGCGCGCTACACGGCAGCTGAGGCAGCCGCTGCAGGCGCTTGAAACAGCGCGCCTGCTGGCCAAACACCGGGCATTTTCACCCTCGGCGGCACAGAGTATCGTACGCGGGCTTGCACTTGAACTGCTCAATGACGCACATGACCCCTCCCAGCTCCAGCAAGCCTGGATGTCCCTGGACGACAGCGAGCGCGCCATGCCCGAGCTGGTCATTCACGCGGCATCTCGTTTGATGGCATTGCACGGTGATGTCAATATGGCGCGTAGCTGGTTGCTGCAAGTCTGGGACAGTGCCATGCAGCCGCGCTCCGAGATCAATGACAGTTTGCGCATCAAACTTATTGGTGTGCTCGAATCAGATCTGGCTTCCATGGATGCCGCATGGCTGGCGCGCATCGAAGCTGCACAAAACGGCCGCCCGCGGGATGCGAACCTGCAGTACCTGGCTGGCATGGCCTGTCTGAACCGGCAGCTCTGGGGCAAGGCGCGGCAACTCTTGTCGCAAGCTGCTCTGGGCCTGCAGGATGCCGGGCTGCACCGCAACGCGTGGCGTGCGCTGGCTGTGCTGGCCGAACAGCGTGACGATGCAGAAGCTGCCGCACACGCCTACAAGCAGGCCGCGCAACTCTGAACGTCAAGCGTCAAGCTGATTGCCCGGCTCTGGTCCGCTACATGCAGTTGGCGTGACTCAAAGAGCACAAAAAAAGGCCCTTCACAGGGCCTTTTTTGATGGTGCGAAAAATCCTCAGACTGGAGGGTTTTCAAACGGCAGCTTCATGTTGCCGAGGTCACGTTTCGTTTCAACAAGAACCAGCGGGCCATCATCCGATACCACCACGGATACACGTTCGCGCGGCACGTGAATGGGCTTGGGTTCCGCCGCAATCGCAGCCTGTGCTTCAGCAATCTTTGAAGCGTCGGAGTTCACCCACTGCAGACCGGAGGTCTCTGCGACCTGAACCAGGTCCTGCATGGGCAGGGCATAGGACTGGACCTTCGGCAGCGCTTTGGCCATAGCCGGCGCTGCTTCAGGTGCACGTAGGGCAGGAGCTGGCGCTGCAGTCTGCGCAACAGCAGGGGCTGGCATTTGTGCGACTGGCTGTGCGCTCTCTTCATGTATCGCGACTGGTGCGGCCTCAGTCCTGGCAAGTGCTGCGTCGGCTGGCTGCGGCTGCTCGCCACCATCGGTGCGTTCAACACGCTCTCCGCCTTCACCGCGTTCGCGGCGATCACGGCCGTAACGGTCGCGGCTGCGGCGTTCGCGTGGCTGGCGCTGCTCTTCACCCTGTTCGCCGGCGGGGCTTGCCTGCGGCTGGCCTTCGGCTGACAGCAGCGGTGCCGCTTCAGGATTGAAAGCGTTGTCTTCGGATGGCGCGCCTTCCGGTGCGCCGCCTTCTGTGCGTTCACCACGGCGGTCATTGCGGCGTCCATTGCGGTCGCGGCGTCCACCTTCGCGTGGCTCACGTGGTTCACGCAGTTCGCGGGCCTCCGGTGTTGCGCGGTCCTGGCGTGGCTCAACGGCTTCACCGTTCATCGCTGCAGCCATGGCTGCCTGGTTGGCCAGTGCAAGGTCCTGCTCGGCTGCATCGCGCGGGATGCGATCACCGCGCTCTGCACGGTCACCGCGTTCGCGGCGCGGACGCTCGCTGCGGGCACCTTCAGGGCGTGGCTCACGCGGTTCACGAGGCTCGCGGACTTCGCGGTTTTCACCGGCAGGGCGTTCCTGGCGTGCACCTTCATGGCTGCGTTCACGGCGTTCGCCGCCACGTCCGCCTTCGGTACGTCCCTCTGGGCGTCCTTCTGTGCGACCACCTTCACGGGGTTCACGACCTTCCGGACGATCCCCGCGCGGTTCGCTGCGGCCTTCGCCACGCTCACCACGGTTGCGGCCACCACGGCGGCCATCACGGCCTGCGCGTTCACCGCCGCGCTCGGAGCGCTCACCGTTGCGGCCCTCAGGGCGTCCGTCACGACGGCCTTCGCCGCCGCGCGCATCTTTTTTCACTTCCGTCGCTAACGGCGCAGCGGCAGGCGTTTCTGCACCGCCGAACAGGCCTTTGATCCAGCCGAAGAAGCCTTTTTCTGCGGGTGGTGTCGGCACTGCTGTACGTTGTGGGGCTTTCGCTGCGACAGGTGCCGCAACTTCGGCCTTTGGCGGTGCGATCGGTGCAGGAACGTCAGGCAGCACACCCTTGATGACAGGCTCCTGCTTGTTGTGTTTTTCCTGGCTGCGGCGCGTGACCAGTGTGGGGTCTTCAATCTCTTCAGCCATCTTGTAGCTGGCTTCGATGTTGTCCAGGCGCGGATCGTCGTGCTTCAGACGTTCAAGCCTGTAGTTTGGCGTTTCCAGGGTCTTGTTGGGCACCAGCAGCACGTTGATGCGCTGCTTCATCTCGATCTTGCTGATTTCCGAACGCTTTTCGTTGAGCAGGAAAGACGCCACATCGACAGGCACCTGGCAGAGCACCGAGGCCGTACTGTCCTTGAGGGATTCCTCCTGGATGATCCGCAGGATCTGCAGCGCCGAGCTTTCGGTGTCGCGGATGTGGCCAGAGCCGCCGCAACGCGGGCAGGGAATCGAAGCGCCTTCGCTCAGCGCAGGGCGCAGGCGTTGACGGCTCATTTCCATCAGGCCGAACTTGCTAATGGTGCCGAACTGCACACGTGCACGGTCCTGGCGCAGCGCATCGCGAAGGCGGTTTTCGACGTCGCGGCGGTTGCGCGACTCTTCCATGTCGATAAAGTCGATGACGATCAGGCCGCCCAGATCACGCAAACGCATCTGTCGCGCCACTTCATCGGCGGCTTCGAGGTTGGTGCGGGTGGCGGTTTCTTCAATGTCGCCGCCCTTGATGGCACGGGCCGAGTTGACGTCAACCGACACCAGTGCTTCGGTGTGGTCGATGACGATGGCGCCGCCGGATGGCAGCTGCACGGTGCGTGCATAGGCCGATTCGATCTGGTGCTCGATCTGGAAGCGCGAGAACAGCGGTGCGTCGTCGCGGTAGCGTTTGACGCGGTGCTCATGCTCGGGCATCACGTGGGCCATGAACTGCTTGGCCTGCTCATAGACGTCGTCGGTGTCGAACAAAATGTCACCGATGTCGCTATTGAAGTAGTCGCGGATGGCGCGGATGACGAGGCTGGATTCCTGGTAAATCAGGAAAGCGCCCTTGCCGCCCTTGCCGGCACCTTCAATCGCCGTCCAGAGCTTGATCAGGTAGTTCAGGTCCCACTGCAGTTCCGGGGCGCTGCGGCCAATGCCGGCGGTGCGGGCAATGATGCTGGAGCCTTGCGGGTACTCCAGCTGGTCCATGTTTTCCTTGAGCTCGGCGCGATCTTCGCCCTCAATGCGGCGGCTGACGCCCCCACCACGCGGGTTGTTCGGC
Source organism: Pseudomonadota bacterium (assembly GCA_040388905.1). Lineage (GTDB taxonomy): Bacteria > Pseudomonadota > Gammaproteobacteria > Burkholderiales > Burkholderiaceae_C > Polaromonas. The sequence goes on along the minus strand of JAZKAY010000008.1, from coordinate 67,773 downwards.
ATCAGCACCACATAACGGCCTGCCAGCGACACAAACGTCGTCAGGGCTGCGCCCTTGTTGCCGCGCTCTTCCTTCTCGACCTGGACCATCAGTTCCTGGCCTTCGCGGATCACATCGTTGATGCGCGCCTGGCTGACCGGCACGCCGGGTGTGAAGTAGTTCTTGGAGATTTCCTTGAAGGGCAGGAAACCGTGGCGGTCTTCGCCGTAGTCGACAAAACAGGCTTCAAGCGATGGCTCGACGCGGGTGACGACGGCCTTGTAGATGTTGCCCTTGCGCTGTTCGCGCCCTTCAATTTCAATTTCGTAGTCGAGGAGTTTTTGTCCATCGACAATCGCCAGGCGGCGTTCTTCAGCCTGCGTGGCGTTGATCAGCATCCGTTTCATGGTTGCTCTTCCTTTTTCGTTATCGTCTCTCAAACCCAAAATGGGCCAACGATGCCGAAGAGGACGCTGTGCGAACGTGGGGAATTGCCGGAGAGCTTGCGACGCTACCGGGCCGACTGAAATGTTTCAGTCAACCGAGTGGTTCTTAAGCGTAGGCGCGTGGATGGAGCGAGCAGGGGTCAAACAGGTGAGGGCGATCGGGTTGAACGCTGCTTGCGCCCGCTGACCAAAAACCGGCGGCTGATTTGTGCGGGATGCAGGGCTCATCGCTACGATGAAGCGCCGCAGGCACATGAAAATCAGACTGACCAGAGTTGTTGTCAAGGAGCTACCTGTTAAAGGACTTGTTCTCGGCTGGATCCGCATGCAGCCTTTGGTTTGACCTGGGCTGCAGGCTTGGTATTCCGTAAGTTGTATTCGCAAAACGTCGACTTGTCTGCCATCTCATACGCTCGCCGCGAGGTGCCTGGCACTCGTCGCCTGCGGGCAATGACCGGCATGGGCATCGACCTTCCAGCGCGGCTGTTTGCGGTTTGGGATTCAGGTCTTTGGACCGGTTCCTGACTCGCGTGGACTAAACTCCAGACAAATCAACCACTTACAGCGCATCGCTAGTGAAACACATTATAGGGGCAGCTTCGCGCAAAACCACAGCTTCCGGCAAGCGGCCGGCGGCAGGCGCCAAACGGCCGCTGCCCGCCTTTGCCCAGCCCGTATCCAGGCCCGTAGACCCACCTTTGTCCACCCCGGCAACCGTGCTGGCCATGGCGGCCCAGGCCACATTTGTAACCGTCGACGAAGACTACGCCGGTCAGCGGCTGGACAATTTTTTGATACGCCAGCTCAAAGGTGTGCCGAAAACCCATGTTTACCGCATCATCCGCAGCGGCGAGGTGCGCGTGAACAAGGGCAGGGCGCAGGCCGATACCCGGGTTGAAGCGGGCGATGTCGTGCGCCTGCCGCCGGTCCGCACGTCGGAGCGGGCAGAGCAGAAAGCCCAGGCAATGGCGCAGGAGGTTGCCCGCCACGGTGCCAGCTCCACGGTAGGCGGGTATGCCCCGGCGGCAGAGTTCCCCATCCTGTTTGAAGACGACTTTGTGCTGGCCATCGACAAACCGGCAGGTGTGGCCGTGCATGGCGGCAGCGGCGTGAGCTTTGGCGTGATCGAGCAGCTCCGCATGGCGCGGCCGGAGTCGGACTTTCTTGAACTGGTTCACCGGCTGGACCGCGAAACCAGTGGCGTGCTGCTGATCGCCAAAAAGCGCATGGCGCTCAAGCTCTTGCAGGAGCAGTTTCGTGAGCGTGAGACCGACAAGGTCTATCTCGCGCTCGTTGGCGGCGACTGGGCGCCGAACAAGCGCGTGATCGACAAGGCGCTTCACAAATACCTGCTTGAAAACGGTGAACGCCGCGTGAAAGTGGTGGCCAATGAGCACCCGGACGGCATGCGGTCCGTCACGCTGGTGAAGGTTAAAACGCAGATCCCTGCCAGCCCTGCAGCACCGGTCACACCCTTTACCTTGCTGGAAGTCACCATCAAGACCGGCCGCACCCACCAGATTCGTGTGCATCTGGCCAACGAAGGCCACCCGATTGCCGGTGACGACAAATACGGCGATTTCGAGCTCAACAAGGCGCTGCAAAAAACCGTACCTGGCGCGCCGTCCCTCAAGCGCATGTTTCTGCATGCCTGGAGCCTGAAGTTCAACCACCCGAAACTGCGCAAGGTCGTGCACCTGCAAGCGCAATTGCCATCTGAACTTCAGCAGTTTTTGCCCGCGCCGGTCATCGAAGCTGTGTCTCCGGATTGACCCTGCAGACAGTCTGCTGTCATGTGTCCCGGCGACAATAGCAGCATGAAAGTGAAAAATTTCGACCTGATAGCCTTCGACTGGGATGGCACGCTGTTCGACTCCACCCAGATCATCATCCGCTGCATACAGGCGGCAGTGAAAGATGTGGGGGGCACCGTGCCCAGCGACAAGGACGCTGGCTACGTTATAGGTCTTGGCCTGATGCAGGCGCTGGCCCATGCCGCGCCCGATGTGCCGCCCGAAAAGTACCCTGCGCTCGGTGAACGCTACCGCCACCACTACAGCGCGCATTACAACGACCTCAGCCTTTTCGACGGTGTGCTGCCCATGCTGGCAGAACTCAAGGCGCGCGGCCATTTGCTGGCTGTTGCGACAGGCAAGTCGCGTCGCGGCCTCAGCGAAGCGCTCAAGAGCGATGAACTGCGCGGCCTGTTCCACAGCTCCCGCACGGCCGATGAGACAGCCGGCAAGCCCGATCCGCGCATGCTGCATGAGCTGATGGAGGAGTTCAACATCCCTGCGACGCGTGTGCTGATGGTGGGTGACACGACGCATGATTTGCAGATGGCTGTGAATGCCGCCTGCCCCAGCGTGGGCGTGAGCTATGGCGCGCACGAACCAGACGCATTTGCGGTGCTTAACCCGCTGCATATTGCCCACTCGGTGCAGGATTTGCGCGACTGGCTGATCGCCAACGCGTAGAAAGCAGGAGGCGGTCATGGACGAACTTCAGCCGCTCTGTAACAGCCGGGATCTGGCCGATGGCGGCGATGCCGTGCCGTTTGATGTCATTTATGCTGGCCAGACCTGCCGTGCCTTTGCCGTCCGCTACAAAGGCCAGCCCCATGCCTACCTCAATCGCTGCACCCACGTGGCGATGGAACTGGACTGGCAGCCCAACCGTATTTTCGACGACAGCGGGCAGTGGCTGCTCTGCGGCAGCCACGGCGCGGCCTACCTGCCCGACACCGGGCAATGCGCCGGCGGGCCGTGTCACGGCGGGCTGGTGAAGATCACAATGTCGGAAAAAGATGGCGTTGTTCACTGGCACTCTGCTTACAACCTCAAACCACTTGCCTTTTGATCCCCCTCTAAACTAGCTGATATGAATGATTCCAACCGCCCCGATCCCACCGACCCGTTTTTCGACTCGCCTGGCAGCCAGCCGGAGGCAGAAAAAAAGGTAACCAAATCGGACCCGACCAGCGCCCCGGGCTGGGAGCGCACAACGCTTGAAAAACTGGCCTTTGCCTCCTTGAATGAGCAGAAAGCCACGCGTCGCTGGAAGACTTTTGTTCGCCTGTCCTGGCTCGGCTTTTTTGTCTTTTTGCTCTGGATGGCGCTGCATCGCGGCACGCCTGCCAGCGATGCCACCGTTCCGCACACCGCAGTTGTCGAGATCAAGGGCGAGATCGCTGCAGGCGCAGATGCCAGCGCCGAATTCGTCAACGCTGCCCTGCGCGCTGCTTTCGAGGATGAAGGCGCCAAGGCCGTGGTCTTGCTGATCAATTCCCCAGGCGGTAGCCCGGTGCAGGCCGGCATGATGAACGACGAAATCATGCGCCTCAAGGCCAAGTACAAAAAGCCGGTCTATGCAGTGGTGGAAGAAAGCTGCGCTTCAGCCGCCTATTACATCGCCGTGGCGGCAGACCAGATTTTTGTCGACAAGGCCAGCATCATCGGCAGCATTGGTGTGCTGATGGACGGTTTTGGGTTTACCGGCCTGATGGAGAAATTCGGCGTCGAGCGCCGTCTGCTGACGGCTGGCGAGAACAAGGGTTTTCTTGATCCGTTCAGCCCCCAGACCGAAAAACAGCGTGCTTTTGCGCAGGCCATGTTGAACCAGATTCACCAGCAGTTCATCGCCGTGGTCAAAACCGGTCGTGGCAAACGCCTCAAAGAAACGCCAGAGACCTTCAGCGGCCTGTTCTGGACCGGCCAGCAGGCGATTGAGCTGGGCCTGGCCGACCAGTTGGGCACGGTGGAGTATGTGGCCCGCGAAATCGTCAAAACCGAAGAAATCATCGACTACACCCGCCGCGACAACGTGGCGGAGCGCCTGGCCAAGAAGTTTGGTGCGGCGATGGGTGAGGGTGCGATGAAGGCGCTGAAGTCGATTCCAGCGATTCGTTAGGTAGTCTGGCTGACACGGGGCATGCTATTGTTTTAGTAGCTGCTCACGTACGTTTTTATTGGCCTGGAGGCCGATTTGGCCCTCCAGAAAGGCATATTTAGCCCCTTTTCGGGGCTTTTTGCTTTTTTGAAGCGCCTAAATTCAGCATATGCCTTGGCATATGCTGAATTGCTTACCGGCCTATGCAGAAAACGCCCGGCAAATCCAGCGGTACCTGCGGTTTGTCTTTTTTCCACTGGCTGACCTGCGAGCTGCGCGACCAGCTGTTGCTCATGGTCAGGCCGCAGCTCAGGGCCAGCCGGGTATTGGCCTGCAGCGATTGCAACAGGGCCTGCAGCAGCGCGGCATTGCGGTAGGGCGTTTCGATAAAAATTTGCGTCTGGCCGGTTTTAAGCGCCAGCGATTCCAGCTCGCGAATGCGTTGTGAGCGGTCACTGCCGTCCTGCGGCAGGTAGCCAACAAATGCAAAGTTCTGGCCGTTCAGGCCGCTTGCAGCGAGGGCCAGCATCAGGGACATGGGCCCCGTCAGCGCTACCACTTGTATTCCCAGGTCATGGGCGGCGCGCACGACAGATGAGCCCGGATCGGCAATCGCCGGCATGCCGGCCTCGCTGACGAGACCCATGTCGCGGCCTTCCATGGCGGCGATCAGCAGCGGCCGCGCATCAAAGTGGCCACTGTGGTCACCCTTCTTGTGCACCTCGCGCGGCAGTTCCTGGATCTGCAGAGCCTGCACGGGTTGCGCCAGGGGCTGGAGTTCGTTGACGCGTTTGAGGTAGGCACGTGTGCTCTTGGCGTTCTCGCAAATCCAGCAGGGCAACTGTGCTGCAACCCGAATGGTTTCCAGTGGCATCACATCTGCCAGTGGTGCCTGAACTTCACAGCCGAAATCCAGCGGTGCCGGGACGAGGTAGAGCTTTCCTTTGGAGGTCATGCGCTGGCTTTCGGTGTGAGCAGGGAGATGCCGGCGGCACGAATCATCTGGCAGGTGCGTATCAGCGGCAGGCCGACCAGTGCCGTCGGGTCATCGCTTTCGATGGATGAGAGCAGGGCAATGCCCAGGCCCTCGCTTTTGGCGCTGCCGGCGCAGTCGTAAGGCTGCTCGATGCGAAGGTAATTCTCGATGTCGTCATCGCGCAGGTCGCGAAAGGTGACTTTCACTGCTGCGACGTCACGCGCTTCGAAACCCGTGGCAAGGCAGACCACGGCCAGCGCAGTCTGGAAGATCACCGTTTGCCCGCGCATCTGGCGCAGTTGCGCCACTGCTTTTTCATGTGTGCCGGGTTTGCCCAGTGGCTGGCCGTTGAGGTCGGCGACCTGGTCGGAACCGATCACTACGGCTTCGGGGAATTTTTTCGCCACGGCGCGGGCTTTGGCCAGCGCCAGCCGTTCTGCCAGTGCGCGGGGGGCTTCGCCGTCATGGGGAGTTTCATCCACATCGGGTGCCGCGACCTCAAACGGGATGTGCAGGCGATCAAGCAGTTCGCGGCGATAGGGTGAGGTGGAACCTAGCACCAGTGCTCTGGAAAGGTTTGAAGGGTTTGCTGTGTAAGGCTCAGAAGTCATCACCCGATTCTCTTACACTGCCAGCCATGACCCGACAGCTACAAGCCAGCCGCCTGAACATCCAGGCCTTTGCCAAAGAAGGCGAGCCCCTCGTCGCCATCACGCCACTTCAGAAATTTGAGCGCCTTGCCGCAGAGCTTAGGGAGCCCGAGGCCGATTCAACCGTCAGTTGGCAGGCGGATGCCGAGCTGCGCAGCGGCTCGGGCAGTGATGAAGATATCTGGCTGCATTTGCAGGCCAAGACAGCCGTGACACTGACCTGCCAGCGCTGCATGGCGGCCATGCAGGCGCCGCTGGATGTTGACCAGTGGTACCGCTTTGTGGCGACCGAAGAAATCGCCATGGCCGAAGACGATGAGTCCGAAGAAGACCTGCTGGTGCTGGAGCCGCAGTTTGACCTGACCGCCGTGCTGGAAGATGAGCTGCTGATGGCCTTGCCGCTGGTGCCCATGCATGAGCAATGTCCTGTGGCGCCAAAGCTCAGTGCTGGTGCTGATGAGGTGGATGAGGCGGAAGAAGAAAAGCCCAACCCGTTTGCCGTGCTGGCCCAGCTGAAAAATTCAAAAGACAAAAAATAATACTTTTGTTTGTATTTGGGCCTGCAGGGGTGTGTCTGCGCCGTCCTCATAGGGGGATTGGCCAGATGGCGCTTCTCAGGCTATAATCAAAGGCTTCGCGTACTGGTCTCGTGATGACTGGCAGGTGGTTCCATACGACCCCGCCCACTCATGATCGGATATCTGGTTCGCTTTTTACCAACCCTATACCCCCTCAGGAGCGGATCATGGCCGTCCAACAGAACAAAAAGTCACCTTCCAAGCGCGGCATGCACCGCTCGCACAACGCACTGACCGTGCCAGGCATCGCAGTGGAATCCACCACCGGCGAAACCCACCTGCGCCACCACATCAGCCCCACCGGTTTCTACCGTGGCCGCAAGGTGCTGAAAACCAAATCTGAAGCGTAAGTCATCGCTTCAAGTACTGGCCCGCACTCATCCTGCGGGCCTTTCTTTTGTTCAGGTCTTAATCTTTCACTGGCACCGGTCTTCTCATGATCAGGATTGCTGTTGATGCCATGGGTGGGGATATCGGTCCGTCAGTGACCATTCCCGCCAGTCTGGCGTTTCTCGATGGACACCCCGATGCAGCGGTGATCGTCGTTGGCCAGCCAGAAGTGCTTGCCACTCACCCGCAATTTGCCGCACTGCAAGCCAATCCGCGTTGCCAGATTGTTGCGGCCAGCGAGGTCGTCACCATGGACGACCCGATTGAAATCGCGCTTCGCCGCAAAAAGAACTCATCCATGCGTCTGGCGATCAACCAGGTCAAGGAAGGCGCAGCCCAGGCGGCGGTATCTGCCGGCAACACCGGCGCATTGATGGCAATTGCTCGCTATGTGCTCAAAACCATGGATGGCATAGACCGTCCGGCCATCGCTACGCAACTGCCCAATGCCTTGGGTGGTGCGACGACCGTGCTGGACCTTGGTGCCAATGTCGACTGCACGGAAGATCATCTGCTGCAGTTTGCAGTCATGGGTTCAGCCCTGGTGGCGGCAATTACAAGCAACCCCACGCCTCGCGTCGGCCTTCTCAATATTGGTGAAGAGGCGATAAAAGGCAGTGAAATGATTAAAAAAGCAGGTGAATTGCTGCGATCTGCTGCTAACTCCGGTGATCTGAATTTTTATGGAAATGTCGAGGGGAATGACATTTTCAAGGGAACAACCGACCTCGTGGTCTGCGATGGCTTTGTTGGCAACGTTGCTCTGAAAGCCAGCGAAGGCCTGGCAAGCATGATTGGTGGCTTTATCAAGGCAGAGTTTTCGCGCAATATCTTCACGAAAATTGCCGCCATCATTGCTTATCCAGTGTTAACTGCATTTAAAAATCGTGTTGACCATAGACGCTACAACGGCGCTGCCTTGCTTGGTCTGCAGGGGCTGGTGTTCAAAAGTCATGGTTCTGCAGACGCATTTGCGTTCGAGAGAGCCCTTAATCGCGCTTATGATGCGGCTCGTAACAACCTGCTTGAGCGGGTTCGAGAGCGCATTGCACGCGCTGCGCCACTTCTGGTGGCTGCGCGTTCCGTGTCTCATGAGGAGTTGATGGTTGCGCCAGACCCGCTGGCAACTGCAGCCGCGCCGACACTGACGCACTGATACAGGTAAAACCTAAAAAATTGATGGCCCAATATTCACGCATCACCGGCACCGGCAGCTACCTCCCGCCAAGGCGCCTGAGCAATGCAGACCTTGCAGCCGAGCTGGCCGCCAAGGGTGTTGAAACCTCCGACGAATGGATAGTGGAGCGAACCGGCATCCATGCACGCCATTTCGCCGCGCCCGATGTGTCCAGCAGCGATCTCGGCGTCGAGGCAGCAAAGCGCGCCATTGATGCGGCCGGCTTGCAGCCCTCCGACATTGACCTGATCATCGTCGCCACGTCCACGCCGGACATGGTGTTCCCGTCAGCCGCCTGCATCTTGCAGAACAAACTGGGCATTGCCGGTTGTGCCGCGTTTGACGTACAGGCCGTTTGCAGCGGGTTTGTCTATGCGCTGACCGTTGCCGATGCCATGATCAAAACCGGCTCCGCCAGCAAGGCGCTGGTCATAGGTGCCGAAGTGTTCTCGCGCATCCTTGATTTTTCCGACCGCACCACCTGTGTGCTGTTTGGCGACGGCGCCGGTGCCGTCGTGCTTGAAGCCTCCGACACCCCGGGCATCCTCGCCAGCGACCTGCACGCCGACGGCAAGCATGTCGGCATTCTTTGCGTACCCGGCAATGTCTCTGGAGGCAAGGTGATGGGAGACGCTCTTCTCAAGATGGACGGCCAGGCCGTGTTCAAGCTGGCCGTGGGCGTGCTTGAGAGTGCTGCCCGCGCCACGCTGGCCAAGGCCAACATGACCGACGCAGATATTGACTGGCTGATTCCCCATCAAGCCAATATCCGCATCATGCAAAGTACTGCCAAAAAGCTGAAGTTGCCGCTGGAAAAACTTATCGTCACGGTAGACCAGCACGGCAACACTTCTGCTGCGTCCATACCGCTGGCGCTGGACGCTTCCGTGCGAAGCGGAAAGATCAAAAAAGGCGACACCCTCATGCTGGAAGGCGTGGGTGGCGGCTTCACCTGGGGTGCGGTGCTTCTCAATTTTTGAGATGGCCGCATCTCCCAATAAGCTGGGCCGAATATGACAACCGGCCGCCTGAATTTTTCAGTTTCGGGGCGCCACCAAGCGCTTTTTAAACTTTTTATCCTGCTGGCTTTTATCTCGGCCGGATGGAAAGTCTGGATGCGCATGCCTGCTGCTGATTTTGCTGTCGTTGCGCAGCCAGCTGCAGCCCCTTCGCCAGTTTTATCTGCCCCGATACCAGGCGGAAATCTCAAATTTGACGCGCAGTTTGTTTCCTCGTCAGCGGGACAGGCTGTGCATGCAGCTTCCCTGGTTGAACTGAAAAATGGTGACCTGCGCGCAGTCTGGTTTTCGGGGTCGCGTGAAGGTGCCGGCGATGTCACGATCCAGACGGCGGTCATGGACTCTACAAGCCAGCGCTGGTCACCTGAAAGCACGGTGTTCAACCGGCAGCAAATCCAGGCAGGGCTGTGGCGCTACGTCAAAAAGCTGGGCAACCCTGTGATTGCGCGTGCGACCGATGGCTCGCTGTCGCTATGGATGGTCAATGTGTCGCTTGGCGGCTGGGCTGGCAGCGCGATTACCTGGTCACGGTCTACGGACGAGGGCTTGAGCTGGAGCCAGCCCAAACGTCTGGTGACGTCGCCTTTTCTCAATGTCAGTACGCTGGTCAAGGGCGCACCTGTGCTGATGTCCGACGGCCAGTTGAGGCTTCCTGTCTATCACGAGTTCGTAACCAAGTTTGGGGAGGTACTTCGCATCAACCCCCGGGGCGAGGTGCTGGATAAAACCAGAATTCCCGAAAGCCACACCAGTCTTCAACCTGTGCTGCTGGCAACAGATGGGGTGCATGCAACCGCGTACATGCGGGCAGGGCAGGGCGGCAAGGTCACGACATCTGTGACTGCAGATGCGGGCAGGACATGGTCGGCCGCGCGCACTTCCAGCCTGCCCAATCCCGATTCCGCCCTGGCTGGCGTGACCGGTCAGGATGGGCGGCAATGGCTGGCGCTGAATCCGTCGATGACTGGAAGGCAATCCCTCGCGTTGCTGGGCGTCGGCAAGAGCGGCAGTTTTGAGGGCATTGCTCCCCGCATTGTTGAGGGCTCATTGGTAGAGCGGGCGGCGCCGTCCGTGGCAGCTTATGAACGACTCCTGGGTGATGAGCTGAAAGCCGGGGGTACAAATGAAGCGCAAACAGGTGCGTACGTCGCCAGCGCACGCCGCCAGTTGTGCGGCGCTGAAAATTGCGCGCAGGAATACTCATACCCCTACCTCTTGCAGACCCGTGATGGTTACCTTCATCTGGTTTACACATGGCACCGCACGCGCATCAAGCATGTACGGATTGACCCTTCACAGGCGGCGCTTGCAGCCAACTGAAGAAAATTGATGCAACTGCCACACATGACTGATCTCGTCGCCATGCTGGGCATCAACCTTGTGTTGTGCGCTGCATGTGCGCGCCTGTTGTGTCGTGGTCAGGTGATGCAGCCATGGATGCGTTGGTTGCTTGCGGTCATTTTTATAGTTTTGTGGCTGCCGGTCGGGCCGGCGCATATTCCGGCACTTGCCTACGTGCGGGGTGTGAGCTCCGATTTGAGTGTCACGCTGGTGCTCCTTGCATGTTTGGGGCTGATGCGGCGTCTGCGGGGTTTGCCCGTGGTGGCCGGACCTGAGAGTACATCTGTATTCATGGTTGTTGCCCTGGCAGCGTTACTGCTGTACCCGGCGGCGCTGGGCTGGGGTGACATTGACACCTACAGGCCGGGTTTTGGATCGCCCACAATGCTGCTGGCCTTGCTTGTGCTTTGTGCCGGCTGCTGGTTGCGGGGGCTGAGGCTGTTGCCCTTGTTCATTTCGGCTGCTCTGCTGGCATGGGCCGCAGGACTGATGGAGTCCACCAACCTGTGGGATTACCTCCTAGATCCCTGGCTGGCGTCAAGCGCTTTTGTGCACTGCCTGTGGGCCGGAATTACAAAGCTGCGACATCGCGCAAAACCATCACCCGGCAGTCCCGTTGCGGTCAATGGGTAACGATAAAATTCAGCGCGGCCTTCCGGCGCACTGATCACTGGAGAAAATATTTGAAACCGTTTGCTTTTGTTTTTCCCGGACAGGGTTCCCAGTCAGTCGGCATGCTCGATGCATGGGGTGACCATCCTGTGGTGGCTCAAACCCTGGCTGAAGCATCCGACGCCCTTGGTGAAGATGTTGCCCTGCTGATCAGGGAAGGTCCGAAAGAAGCGCTCGCGCTGACCACCAACACGCAGCCTGTGATGCTGGTCTCTGCTGTTGCAGCCTATCGTGTCTGGATGGCTGAGACTGGCTCGACACCAGTCGTCGTGGCTGGTCACTCCCTTGGCGAATATTCTGCACTTGTGGCCTCTGGTGTCCTGACTTTGGCGCAGGCTGCCCCGCTGGTTCGTTTTCGCGCCCAGGCCATGCAGGATGCGGTGCCTGTCGGTACTGGTGCGATGGCAGCCATCCTCGGCATGGACGCGGCCAAAGTGATTGCCGGTTGTGCTGAAGCTACCGCTGTTTTTGGCGCGGGCACATCTGAGATTGTCGAGGCCGTCAATTTCAATGACCCCGGCCAGACCGTGATCGCGGGCAGCAAGGCCGCCGTTGAAAAGGCATGTGAAATCCTCAAGGCAAACGGTGCAAAGCGCGCCCTGTCGCTGCCGGTTTCTGCACCGTTTCATTCAACCCTCATGAAGCCAGCTGCAGACAAGCTGAAAGAAAAGCTGGCGAGCGTGCCTTTTGCGGCGCCACAGATTCCGCTGGTTAACAATATTGATGTGGCCGTGGCTGCAGACGCTGACGGTATTCGCGAGGCCTTGTACCGCCAGGCTTTTGGGCCGGTTCGCTGGGTTGAATGTGTCCAGGCCATCAAGGCACGCGGTGTGACCACGATTGTTGAATGTGGCCCCGGCAAGGTACTGGCAGGCCTTGTGAAACGTATTGATCCTGAATTGACCGGTGCGCCGTTGTTTGATCCGGCCTCCCTGGCCGACGTGAAAGGAATACTGGCATGAGCGAAATAAAGTTTGAGGGACAAGTTGCGCTTGTCACGGGCGCCTCACGCGGTATAGGCGCGGCGATCGCGCTTGAACTTGCCCAGAAGGGCCTGAAAGTGACAGGTACGGCAACCAGCGATGAAGGCGCGGCAAAAATCAGCCAGGCGCTGGCTGCGTTTCCGGGTTGCTCGGGCAAGAACCTCAATGTGAACGATGCGGCAGCTGCCGAAGCCCTGATTGATGCCATCGTCAAGGAACATGGCGGTCTGCAGCTACTGGTCAACAATGCCGGCATCACCCGCGACATGCTGGCCATGCGCCTGAAGGATGATGACTGGGATGCGGTGATGGATACCAACCTCAAGGCTGTTTTCCGCATGAGCCGCGCCGTGATGCGCACCATGATGAAGCAGCGTTATGGGCGCATCATCAGCATTACCTCGGTGGTCGGCGCCTCCGGCAACGCAGGGCAATCAAATTACGCTGCGGCCAAGGCTGGAGTCGCTGGCATGACGCGGGCGCTTGCCCGGGAGCTTGGGTCACGCAACATTACAGTCAACTGCATTGCGCCCGGGTTCATCGAAACCGATATGACAGCCAAGTTGCCCGAAGAGCAGCAAAAAGCCTTGCTGGGCCAGATACCGCTGGGTCATCTTGGCAAGCCCCAGGATATTGCCCATGCCGTCGCTTTTGTAGGCAGTCCTCAGGCGGCCTACATCACCGGACAGGAAATTCACGTCAACGGCGGCATGTATATGTAAGCGGACATGCCGTTTGACCAGACGCCGTACTCACAGTAAGTCGGCGGTGGTAAAACACAGGAAATCGACGCCGGTTTGTCTCCGTCCGGCCAGATGCTTAGAGATGAGACTCTAACGCGGTAAAATCACGGATTAATTTACAACCCTCAGAGGGAACTATGAGCGATATCGAAGCACGTGTTAAGAAAATCATTGCCGAACAACTCGGCGTGGAAGAAGGTCAAGTCACCAATGAAAAAGCCTTCGTGGCTGATCTGGGCGCTGACTCGCTTGACACCGTAGAACTGGTTATGGCTCTGGAAGATGAGTTCGGCATTGAGATCCCGGATGAAGACGCCGAGAAGATCACGACCGTCCAGAACGCGATTGATTACGCCAACACCCATCAAAAGGCCTGATGTACGGGGGCATTTGCTCCTGGAACACTCCGCCACCAAACCCGGAACGCCTCTCAAACGGTTTCCGGGTATTTTTCAGGATCACTGAATGAGTCGTCGTCGTGTCGTTGTGACAGGTCTGGGCTGTGTCAGCCCCGTGGGCAATACGGTTGCTGAGTCCTGGTCCAATCTCCTGGCCGGGAATTCCGGCATTGACCTGATTAGCAGGTTTGACGCCAGCGCCTTTGCCTGCAGATTTGCCGGCGAGGTCAAAGGCTTCAATATTGCCGATTACATCCCCGAAAAAGAAGCGCGTCACATAGACCGCTTCATTCACTTGGGGTTGGCGGCTGCCTTTCAGGCCGTAGCGGACAGCGGTTTGCCGACCGGCGAGGCGCTTGACGGCGAGATGGCTACCCGTATTGGCTGCAACATTGGCTCAGGCATAGGTGGCCTGCCATTGATCGAGGAAATGCACGGCGAACTGGTTAATCGGGGTCCGCGCCGTATTTCCCCGTTTTTTGTACCCGCGTCCATCATCAACATGATCTCGGGTCATGTGTCCATCAAATTTGGGTTCAAGGGTCCCAATATCGCGGTGGTGACGGCCTGTACCACCGGCCTGCATGCGATAGGCCTTTCGGCTCGCATGATTGAATATGGTGATTGCGATGTGATGGTTGCCGGCGGCGCTGAAGCAACTGTATCCCCGCTGGGCATAGGCGGTTTCGCTGCGGCTCGAGCGCTGTCAACGCGTAACGATGACCCGAAAACAGCCTCGCGCCCCTGGGACAAGGACCGTGACGGTTTTGTGCTGGGTGAGGGGGGGGGTGTGCTGGTACTTGAAGAGTACGAACACGCCAAAGCCCGTGGGGCAAAAATTTATGCGGAGCTGACCGGCTTTGGCATGAGTGCAGATGCATTCCACATGACGGCGCCTGATATTGACGGTCCCCGCCGCTCCATGGCCATGGCCCTGAAGAATGCCGGTGTCAATGCCGATGAGGTCCAGTACCTCAATGCGCACGGCACGTCCACGCCACTGGGCGACCTCAATGAGACAAATGCCATCAAGGCCGCTTTCGGCGACCACTCAAAAAAGCTGGTGGTCAGTTCCACGAAGTCCATGACCGGCCACCTGTTGGGCGGCGCAGGAGGGATAGAGTCGGTATTTACGGTGCTCTCCCTGCACCACCAGAAGATTCCGCCCACCATCAACATCTTTAACCAGGATCCCGAGTGCGATCTTGATTACTGCGCAAACACGGCGCGGGATGCCAAGCTGGAGTACGCAGTCAAAAACAACTTCGGCTTCGGCGGTACCAACGGCACGCTGGTATTCAAGCGCGTCTGATGGCGCTTGTCAAAGATACAGATTGCCTGATCATCCAATACGCCAGCTGCCTTGATTGCACATAGCGCCCCGCCGGTTGTTTATCCGCTGGGGCGTTCGCGTTTCCAGGCCTTGCTGCTTGTTTGTTTGTGGTTTGCCGGTGCTGCTTCGATCGCATTTTGGCTGTACGCCAGCCAGCAAGCCCCCTGGCATGTTGTCCTGTCTGTTGCGACACTTGCAGGCGCTGGACTTGCAGCCTTCGCCGGATGGAAAAACACCAAACCAGGGCAAATGGCATGGGATGGGCAATCCTGGCGCTGGGAAGGCCTGGCCTATCAGTCCGGGATCGCCGGACAGCGCGTCTCGGTGATGGCTGATTTTCAGGGCCTGCTGCTGCTCAGGATACACGGCGACCCCCAACAAAGCAGGTGCATCTGGTGTGAGCGTAGTGCTTTTCCCGAGCGCTGGCTGGACTTTCGTCGCGCGCTTTTTTCTCCTGGCAGATACGCGGCCAACCCCCGTGCTGTGGCAGTATCAGGCCATGCAGATGCCGCCCCCCGTGCAGATAAGCCATGACTGAAGATCTCACCCCGGCAGATCCGGTCAAGGCCGTTGACAGCGATGCCATGCTGGTCGAGCGCACGGTGGCAGGTGACCAGAAGGCGTTTGAACTGCTGGTCATCAAGTACGAGAGACGCATTCAGCGCCTGATAGGGCGTATGGTGCGCGATGTGGACCTGGTCGAGGACATCGCGCAGGAAACCTTTATTCGTGCCTACAGGGCGATGGCCCAGTTTCGCGGTGAGGCGCAGTTCTATACCTGGCTTTACCGTATTGCAGTAAATACGGCCAAAAAAGCCCTGATGGACCTCAAACGGGATCCGACCGTATCTGAAAATTCGTTCAAATCAGGGCAAAGCGACGAAAGTGATGAAACTTCCCCGCTGGAAAACGAACTAACCAGTTCGGAAACACCCGACGCCGTGCTGGCCAGCAAGGAAATTGCGGAGATGGTCAATGCCGCCATGGAGGCATTGCCGGAAGAGTTGAGGCAGGCGATTACCTTGCGCGAAATCGAAGGGTTGAGCTATGAAGAAATTTCGGAGGTCATGAATTGCCCGATAGGCACAGTGCGCTCCCGGATTTTCAGGGCACGTGAAGCGATATCTGAAAAAGTAAAACCTTTGCTTGAAAATCAGTCCGGCAAGCGTTGGTAAACCATGCGAATTTCTCTCAGGACAAACCGGACAGTCGTATTGACAGGAAAAACGGGCCACCTTACACAAATACGGCGCAAGCCGGCAGCGAGACAGTCATGACCATCACTAAATTCCCGACGACAACCTGCGAACGCCTCTCTGCCCTGGCTGATGGAGAGCTGGGCAAGGAAGAGCTGTTGCTGTTGCTGCAGGCCTGCAAGGACGATGACGCGGCCGCAGGCAATTGGGGCGCATATCACGTTATTGGCGACGTACTGCGTTCTCCGGCACTTGCTGCTGGCAGTTCCTCGCCGGCTTTTCTGCAGCGCCTGAACGAGCGTCTTGAAGATGAGCGGACCCGCATGGTTCAGGAACCTGTTCCGGTTTCGCTGAATGTCGCTCGTCGTGAGCCGGCGGCAAACGACAGTATTTTCAGATGGAAACTTGCTGCGGGCTTTGCGTCCCTGACAGCGGTGGGCGCGATTGCGTGGAGCAGCGCTGCCATGATGTCGTCGCCCCCGGGCGCGCAGCTGGCGCAGGCGCCTGTGGTCAATCAATCCGCGCTGCCGGTACTCGTCGTGGCTTCCCCGCAAGGTCCGATGGTGCGCGATGCACGGCTTGAAGAACTTCTGGCTGCCCACAGGCAATTGGGCGGCGCTTCCGTATTGCAGGCGCCATCGGGTTTCCTCAACGCAGCGTTTGAAACCCCGCAAAATGCAGGCCGTTAAAACAGCTTGTGATCAGCCTGAAAAGGCCGCACGCGCGGAATGCCTGACCTTGCGTAGCTGGGCTTGCGCTGTGGCTGCCTTGCTGGCCATGAATTTCGTGGCTGCGCAGACGACCGCTGTCGCTCCCGCACCTTCGCAGACTCCTTCTTCGGCCGAAGCAAGAGGCATCAACGACTGGTTGATGCGCATGCATGAAGCCTCCAAGAAGCAGGCCTATATTGGCACTTATGTGGTGTCCTCTGGCGGCAGCATTTCCAGCGCCAAGATATGGCACGTATGTGAAGGTAACCAGCAGGTCGAGCGTGTGGAAACGCTCACAGGCGCTCCCCGATCAATTTTCAGGCATAACGACCGTGTGGTCACCTTTATGCCCGAACACAAGGTTGTGCGGACAGAAAAGCGTGAGTCACTGGGCCTTTTCCCCGAATTGCTGCAGTCCACAGACAACCGCATCGCCGAGTTTTACAAGGCCAGGCAGGAAGGTGTCGAACGTGTCGCAGGGCTTGAGGCGGATGTCGTTGTGCTCGTGCCCAAAGATGCCATGCGTTTTGGCTACCGCGTCTGGACGGAGCAGAAAAAAGGCATGGTCGTGAAATTGCAGACGCTTGATGCAGACGGCCAGGTGCTTGAGCAGGCAGCTTTCTCGGAGTTGCAGCTTGATGCCCCTGTCAAGATGGACAAGCTGCTCTACATGATGGGCAAGGTCGATGGGTACAAGGTTGAAAAACCTGTTCTGGTCAAGACCACTGCCAGCGCCGAGGGCTGGGTGCTGAAGACGCCCGTTGCCGGCTTTGCGCCCATGAGTTGCTACAAGCGCCCGGGTGTGGCTTCTTCTGCCCCCGGTGCTGACGAGCCCCTGCAGTGGATTTTTTCCGATGGTCTGGCTTCGGTATCCCTCTTTGTGGAGCCTTATGACAAGCAGCGTCATGAGAAGGAGGCCAGCATGTCCATGGGGGCAACCCAGACCATGACAAAGCAGCTGGGCCCTTACTGGTTGACTGTCATGGGTGAGGTACCCATGAAAACCATCAAGCTGTTTGCCGGCGGGCTTGAACGAAAGAAGTAGGCGGGGCGGGCCTGCGAGGCCATCGTCCCCGGGTATTGCGTTATGCGTGTTCGTCCTTAAATCGTCCTGGGCGGTTTCCACTGGCACCCCACTGCACCCATATTTACTGAAGAGGCCGATGATGAATGAATTGACCCTGAAACCCGTGCGCTCCTACCTGGCTGCAGGCATGTTGGCCCTGGGGGCCGTAGCTGTTGCCTTTCCCGTCCAGCCGGTGTGGGCGCAAAACCGTACCCTGCCCGATTTCACCGACCTGGTGGAACAGGTTGGGCCTTCAGTTGTAAACATCCGCACATCTGAAAAAGTCAAGGTCGGTGCCGCCAGCGGCATCGATGAGCAGATGCTGGAGTTCTTCCGCCGCTTTGGCATTCCTGTGCCGCCTGGTACCCCGCGTTCACCACGCCCCGAGCGTCAGCCTCAGCCTGATGAAGACCAGCCTCGCGGTGTCGGCTCCGGTTTCATTCTCACGACAGACGGTTTTGTCATGACCAATGCCCACGTCGTCGAGGGTGCCGACGAGGTGATCGTGACGCTGACTGACAAGCGCGAGTTCAAGGCCCGGATCATCGGCACCGACAAGCGCAGTGATGTCGCTGTAGTAAAGATTGAGGCTACCGGATTGCCGGCCGTCAAGATCGGCGACGTCAACCGTCTGAAAGTCGGCGAATGGGTGATGGCCATCGGTTCGCCTTTTGGCCTTGAAAATACTGTGACCGCAGGCATCGTCAGCGCGAAGCAGCGCGACACCGGCGATTACCTGCCCTTCATACAGACGGATGTCGCCATCAACCCTGGTAACTCGGGTGGTCCGCTGCTGAATATGCGCGGAGAGGTGATCGGGATCAACAGCCAGATTTATTCACGGTCGGGCGGCTTCCAGGGCATTTCTTTTGCCATACCGATCGACGAGGCTGCTCGCGTGTCGGACCAGTTGCGCAGCACTGGCCGCGTAACGCGAGGGCGTATCGGCGTACAGATAGAGCAGGTGAGCAAGGAAGTCGCCGAGTCCATAGGTCTCGGCAAACCCCAGGGCGCGCTGGTCAGGGGTGTTGAAAGCGGTGCGCCAGCCGAGAAAGCCGGCATTGAGGCTGGCGACATCATCACCAGGTTTGATGGCAAGCAGATTGAAAAATCCAGTGACCTTCCCCGTCTGGTGGGTAATGTCAAACCCGGTACACGTGCGGTAGTCACGGTGTTCAGGCGCGGCGCATCGAAGGACCTCACCGTGGTCATCGCGGAAGTCGAGCCTGAAAAACCGGCACGCCGGGCGGCCGCCTCCGAGCCCAAGGCGCCGGTGGCAGGCGCAGCCCAGGTGTTGGGCCTCGCCGTGAGCGAACTGTCCGATGCACAGAAAAAGGAACTGAAGGTCAAGGGTGGCGTCAAGGTCGACAGCGCTGAAGGTGCTGCGGCACGCGCAGGCCTGCGTGAGGGCGATGTGATTCTTGCTGTGGCCAATACCGAGGTTGCGACGGTGAAAGAGTTTGATGCGGCGCTAGCCAAAGTGGATAAAAGCAAGGCCGTCAATGTGCTGTTCCGCCGTGGCGAGTGGGCGCAATACGCACTGATCCGACCGACCCGCTGAAATCGCCGGTATTTCTGCCCCGTAAACGAGACCCCCATAACCCGCAGGGGCTGGGGGTTTTTCTTTGGGAATCGGCTTTAAATCTCGCCAAAATAAATATTTGAAAAATATTTCAGGCCAGCCTCACCCTTATTTTGTTAGTGTTCGCTGACTTTCGTTTCGATGGAATGCCAGCTTTGGTTAGAATAAGCAGTCTTTGACGCGGCTTTTTCATATATGCAAGTCGTGCGCAAATGCATTCATCCCTCAAATCAGGTTATTCCAGCTTGATTCACAGATCACCCACATGTTGTCCAGAGCCAAGCAGGCTAAAATTGTGAATAAGTTGTGCATAAGTTTCTTGTTGCTAGGCTGCAACGAGAAAAATATGGGCATTTTGGGACTGTTGGCTTCCGGCTTTTTGCCTACAATGAAGTTTCCAACTATCGCAGTTGCCATAGATTGTTGGTTCAGGGCGCGTCGCAATCGACGCGCCCTTTTTTATGGCCATCACGAATGGCCTTCTGTTTCTTCGCAATACTTTCAAGCACTTAGGCGTTCTCGTTGATGAATCACATCAGAAACTTTTCGATCATTGCCCACATTGATCACGGCAAGTCGACGCTCGCAGATCGACTCATACAACGATGTGGTGGTTTGCAGGATCGCGAGATGAGCGCGCAGGTGCTCGACTCGATGGATATTGAAAAAGAGCGTGGGATAACCATCAAGGCGCAGACCGCTGCGCTCCAATACAAGGCACTTGATGGCCAGGTTTACAACCTCAATCTCATCGACACGCCGGGTCACGTTGACTTTTCGTATGAAGTCAGCCGCTCGCTGTCTGCATGTGAAGGTGCGCTGCTGGTTGTTGACGCAAGCCAGGGCGTTGAGGCGCAGACAGTTGCCAACTGCTACACCGCGCTCGACCTCGGCGTCGAGGTTGTTCCGGTGCTCAACAAAATGGATTTGCCGCAGGCTGATCCCGAGAACGCAAAAAAAGAAATAGAAGAAGTTATCGGGATTGATGCCACGGACGCGATTCCCTGCAGTGCCAAGACCGGCATGGGCATCGATGAAATCCTGGAGGCCGTAGTCGCCAGGATTCCTCATCCCAAGGGCAATCCCTCTGCGGCACTGCGCGCGATGATCATCGACAGCTGGTATGACGCCTACGTCGGTGTGGTGATGCTGGTGCGCGTGGTGGATGGACGGCTCGCCAAGGGTGACCGTATCAAGCTCATGGCCAGCGAGGCGATGTATAACGCCGAACAGCTCGGGGTTTTCACCCCGCACACCGAGCCGCGGCCTGCACTGGAAACCGGCGAAGTCGGGTTTGTGATCGCTGGCATCAAGGAACTCCAGGCTGCGCGCGTTGGCGACACGATCACGCTGATCAAACCGGGTACCGGTGGTGCGTCTTTTACCGCGACCGAGGCACTTCCGGGCTTCAAGGAAATCCAGCCTGCGGTTTTTGCCGGGCTTTATCCATCAGAGGCCAGCGAATACGAGTCACTGCGTGATGCGCTTGAAAAGCTCAAGCTCAACGACGCCTCCCTGCATTACGAACCCGAGGTCAGCGAGGCGCTGGGCTTTGGCTTTCGCTGCGGTTTCCTGGGCCTGCTGCACATGGAGATCGTGCAGGAGCGGCTGGAACGTGAATTTGACCAGGACCTGATCACCACCGCGCCCAGCGTTGTGTATGAAGTGCTCAGGTCCGACGGTGAAACCATCATGGTGGAAAACCCGTCCAAGATTCCTGACGCCGGTAAAGTCAATGAGATCCGTGAGCCCATCGTCACCGTGCACCTTTACATGCCGCAGGACTATGTAGGTGCCGTGATGACCCTGGCCAACCAGAAACGTGGTGTGCAGCTCAACATGGCCTACCACGGCAAGCAGGTCATGCTGACTTACGAGATGCCCCTGGGCGAGATCGTGCTGGATTTTTTCGACAAGCTGAAATCCGTATCGCGTGGTTACGCCTCAATGGACTACACCTTCAAGGAGTTCCGGGCATCCGACGTGGTCAAGGTGGACATCCTGCTCAATGGCGAGAAGGTTGATGCGCTCTCCATCATCGTGCACCGCAGCCAGTCCGCCTATCGCGGCCGCGCAGTCGTTGCCAAAATGCGCGAGATCATCTCCCGCCAGCAATTTGACGTGGCCATACAGGCCGCCATCGGTGCCAACATCATCGCGCGTGAGACAATCAAGGCACTGCGCAAGAACGTGATTGCCAAGTGTTACGGCGGTGATATTTCCCGCAAGCGCAAGCTCCTTGAAAAACAAAAAGCGGGTAAAAAGCGCATGAAACAAATCGGCTCGGTTGAAGTGCCCCAGGAGGCCTTCCTTGCCATCTTGCAGGTAGAAGACTAATGCGTAATCTGATGGGTTCAATCACAGCCGTCGTGCTGGCCATGTTTGTCGGCTACGGCGCTTTATGGTATTTCGGGGCGGTTGAGGGTAACTTCTCGCTCCTGCTCTTCATTGCCACGGTGGTCACCGGCATCTACTGGCTGGCCGAGCGCTTTTATTTCCTGCCGCAGCGCCGCACGGCGGTGGCCGTGCTGGATGACAACGCTGCCGCGCGCCGCGCGGAACTGGCCAGCAAGGGCATCATGCAGGTTGATGACAACACCGGCGACGCACGTACGCGCCTCATCATGCAACCCTGGTGGCTGGACTGGACCGCCGGCCTGTTCCCGGTGATTGTGGTGGTTTTCCTGCTGCGCTCCTTTTTGTTTGAACCTTTCAAGATTCCTTCGGGCTCCATGATCCCGACGCTGCTGATCAACGACCTGATCCTTGTCAACAAATTCCATTACGGCGTGCGTCTGCCTGTACTCAACATCAAGATACTGGACAACAACAGCCCGCAGCGCGGCGATGTCATGGTGTTCCGTTACCCGCCCAAGCCCAGCCTCGACTACATCAAGCGTGTTGTGGGTGTGCCTGGTGACGAGGTGGCCTACCTCAATAAAAAACTGACCGTCAACGGCAAGCCTTTGGTCAAAACTGCGCTGCCTGATTTTTTTGATGAAGACTCCATGCGCTACGCCAGGCAGTTCCAGGAAACCAATGGCAGCAAGCCTTACCGCATCCTCAATGATGACGACCGTCCGGCCTTTATTCCGGGTACCGAGGACTTTCCGTTCAAGCAGAATTGCCGTTACAGTAGCGAGGGCGTGGTTTGCAAGGTTCCCGAAGGGCAGTACTTCATGATGGGCGACAACCGCGATAATTCGCTTGATTCGCGCTACTGGGGTTTTGTGCCGGAGAAAAACATCGTGGGCAAAGCCTTTTTTGTCTGGATGAATTTCGGTAACCTCAAGCGCATAGGCGCTTTTAATTGATGCATTCAGGCCTGTGACCGGTGGGCGTATCCGGCCTGTTGCAGTTTGGGGTTGGGTCTTGAGCAGGAGAAATACATGAAAAACAAACAACTGGGTATTTCATTCATCGGCGTGCTGTTCGTGGTGGGCGTGTTTGCCTTTATCGGCGTCATTGCTGCACAGGCCTTCCCGACCATGACGGAGTTCCAGACCATTACCAAAGCCGCCAGCAAGGCTGCGGCTGAAGGAAAGTCGGTTGCGGAAGTGCGCACGAATTTCGACAAGATTGCGCAAATCGATGACATCAAGTCCATCAGTGGGAAGGACCTTGAAGTGACCAAGGAGGGCGACAAGACAGTCGTGTCCTTTGCGTACAACAAGGAAATCCACATCGGCGGCCCTGCCTACCTGCTGATCAAGTACGCCGGCAAATCCAAATAAGTGCAAGGTAGTGTGGTGTTGCACGCTATCAGGTACATAAAACCGCGTCTTTTTGCCCCTGTCTGCGTTGCAAATCTGCGCCACAGCGGTGCCATGGCTGTAGTTTGCGCCTTGCCATGAACAAAAATCCATCGGTTTTATCTGTACCGTCAAGCATGCAGCATCCCACTGGCGCGTCACTGAGTCCGCATCTGCAGTCTTTGCAAAAACGGCTCCAGCACGATTTTTCAAATCCGCGGCTGCTGGTGCAGGCGCTGACGCACCGCAGCTTTTCGTCCGACCACAACGAGCGCCTTGAGTTTCTTGGCGATTCCGTCCTGAATCTGGCTGTGGCCGCGCTGCTCTATGAAGCCCTGAGCGAGTTGCCTGAAGGCGATCTTTCGCGGGTGCGCGCCAACCTCGTCAAGCAGGACACGCTGCACAAAGTGGCTGTAGAACTGGGCCTGCCTGACCTGCTTCGCCTGGGTGAAGGTGAGGCCAAATCAGGTGGCCAGAAGCGCCCCTCGATACTGGCTGATGCGCTTGAGGCCGTGCTGGGCGCCGTTTACCTGGACGCCGGCTTTGAAGTGGCGTCGCAACTGGTTCGCCGCCTGTTCAAGGACGTAGAGATCAACGCGCAGATGCAGGCCATAGGCAAGGACCCCAAGACCGAGTTGCAGGAATGGCTGCAGGGGCGCAAGATGAACCTGCCTATATATAGAGTGGTGGGCACCCAGGGGGCGGCGCACAAGCAGACTTTTGATGTCGAGTGCGAAATTGTCGAGTACCGCCGTGCCGAGCGCGGCATAGGCGGTTCGCGCCGCGCGGGTGAGCAGGCGGCTGCGGCCGCCATGCTGGCTTTTGTTAAAACCCTTGATGCCTGACCTGGCGGCAGACTGCACCAGGCAGTAGCCCAGCCATCACCAGACCTAGCCGGACCCTTAGACCATGACCAGCGCTTCCAAAAAACCTTCATCCGATCAGACGCCCAGCGAGCCGGCTGACAGCCAGCCCATGCAGGCGCAGTCGCTTGACGACATGCTGGCCAAGGCGTTTTCAGTGCGCACCAGCACCACGCCGGCCGCCGATGCGCCACCTGTCGAGACTCAGCGCTGCGGCCTGATTGCCATCGTCGGCAAGCCGAACGTCGGTAAATCGACGCTGCTCAATGCGCTGGTTGGCCAGAAGATCAGCATCACCTCGCGCAAGGCGCAGACCACGCGCCACCGCATCACCGGCATGCGGACGGTGAAAGAAACACAGTTCGTATTTGTCGATACCCCCGGTTTCCAGACCCGCCACGGCAACGCCCTGAACCGGTCCCTGAACCGTACGGTTGTCGGTACTGTCAATGATGTGGACCTGATCGTGTTTGTCGTTGAGGCCGGGCAGTTCAACCTGGCCGATGCCAAGGTGCTGGCCCTGCTACCCGAAAAGACGCCGGCCATCCTGCTGGCCAACAAGTTTGACCTGATACACCGCCGCGCTGAAATCGCCCCCTGGCTGCGCGACATGCAGGAGCGCCACGCCTTCGCAGAGTTTGTGCCCATGTCGGCCAACAACGCGAAAGATGTAGACCGGCTCTTCGGCATCTGCGAAAAATACCTGCCCATGCAGCCCTGGATGTACGGTGCGGAAGAACTCACCGACCGCAGCGACCGCTTCATGGCCGCCGAGATCATTCGCGAAAAACTCTTCCGCCTGACCGGCGACGAGCTGCCCTACACCTCGACTGTCATCATCGACAAGTACGAGGAAGAGGGCAACCTGCGCAAGGTGGCAGCCACCATCGTCGTCGAGCGCGACGGCCACAAGGGCATGATCATTGGCGAGAAGGGCGAAAAGCTCAAACGCATAGGCACCGAGGCCCGGCATGAGCTGGAAACGCTCACGGGCGGCAAGGTGTTTCTGGAAATCTGGGTCAAGGTCAGGTCTGGCTGGGCCGATGACGAAGCGCGCGTGAAAACCTTCGGGTATGAGTAGTGCCCCCACGGTCGCTCACTGTGTGTAGCTCCCTGCCCCCCGAGGGGGCCGCTGCGCCTGCGGTCCGGCAAAGCCGATCCCGCGGCCCCTGCTTGTAAAAGCCCCTCTCCGTTGAACGCCGGCTGAAGCATCATGGCCATCAAAAGAATCACCGACGAGCCCGCGTATGTCCTCCACCGCTACGACTGGAGCGAGTCCAGCCTGATCCTGGAAGTCTTCACCCGCACGCATGGCCGTGTCGCGCTGGTGGCGCGGGGGGCCAAAAAGCCCAGTTCCAGCTTCCGCCCGATTCTTCTGCCGCTGCAGCCGCTGCACGTTTCATTCGGCGGCGATGCTGAAATCCGTACCCTCAAAAGCGCCGAATGGCAGGGCGGCCATGTCATGCCGACTGGCGATGCCTTGCTGTCGGGTTATTACCTTAACGAACTGCTGATGCGGCTGCTGGCGCGTGATGATGCGCACCCGGCGCTGTTTGATGCGTATGCGGCCACCGTTCAGCTGATTGCCAGCCAGAGCAACGACACGCTGCAGGTGGCGCTGCGCGCTTTCGAGCTGCGTTTGCTGCGCGACATCGGCCTGCTGCCGTCACTCGACGCGCAGACTGCCACGCTCTCAGAGCTGGACCCCGATACTCCTTACGTACTGCTCGCCGAAGCCGGCCTGCGTGAGGCGCATGACGATGACCGTGCCTCGCTCAAGGGTGCGCAATGGCTGGCACTGCAGCAGGCGCTGGACGGCGATGCACCTTTTGCCGACACCATGCATGCCTGCGTCAACCACCTGCCCGAGCTCAAGAGCCAACTGCGCAACCTGCTGCACTACCATTGCGATGTGAAGATACTCAAAACCCGCCAGATGATGCGCGAGTTGCAGGCTTTTTAAACTACCCAGGCCATGACCGCAGACCAGCACCCCTTTCATCCCAGCGGCAAGACCGCGCTCTCCGTCAATGTCAACAAGGTTGCGCTGCTGCGCAACACCCGGCACCTGGGCATTCCCGATGTGGTGCGTGCGGCGCGCCTGTGCCTTGAAGCCGGTGCAAGTGGCATCACCGTGCACCCCCGGCCCGACCAGCGCCATGTCCGCGATGATGATGTGTTCGAGATCGCTGCCATGATGAAAGAGTGGCCAGGCCGAGAGTTCAACGTCGAGGGCAACCCGATGCAGAACCTGATGAGGATTGCGCACGACCTGTCTGCACGCGGCCTGCCGCTGCACCAGGTCACCTTTGTGCCTGACAGCGAAGACCAGTTCACCAGCGACCACGGCTGGAGCTTTCCGGCCGATGCTGAACGGCTGAAGCCGCTGATTAAAGAAGTGCAGTCGCGCGGCGTGCGCGTCAGCCTGTTCATGGACCCTGACGCTGCCGCCATGGCTGCCGCCCGGGCAGTTGGCGCAGACCGCGTCGAGTTTTATACCGAGAGTTATGCGCGCGCCTGGGGCACGCCAGAGCAGGCGAGGGTGCTGGCTTTGTTTGCAGAAGCCGGCAAGTCCGCTGCCGCTGCCGGGCTGGACGTCAACGCCGGCCATGACCTGAACCGCGACAACCTCACCGATTTTTTGCGCGCTGTTCCCCAGGTGCGGGAAGTCTCCATCGGTCATGCGCTGATTGCCGATGCCCTGGAAATGGGCTACGACGCGACGGTGAAAGACTATCTGCGCTGTATCGATGCTGCATTCGCCCCGGGGATCAAGTGATCTTCGGTATCGGCACGGATATCTGCGACATCCGTCGTATCAGGGCCAGCCTGGATCGCCACGGCGAGCGCTTTGCCAAAAAAATCCTGAGTGATGGCGAGCTCGCCACCTGGAAAGCCCGCAGCGCCCGCTGGCCTGACCGCGGCGTCAGTTACCTGGCCACACGCTTTTCAGCCAAGGAAGCCTTCAGCAAGGCTATCGGCACCGGCATGCGCATGCCCATGACCTGGCGCACCTGCGAGATCGCCAAGGCCCCCAGCGGCAAGCCCGAGATTGTTTTGCATGGTGTGCTCAAGGCCTGGTTTGAAGAACGCCAGCTCAGCGCCCATGTCAGCGTGACCGACGAGACCGATTACGCCGCCAGCTTTGTCGTTGTAGAGAGAAACTCTCCCTGACTTTTTGATCCCCTTCCCCAGCCCCTCATTCCAATACATATGACCCAGCACGCCCCCCTCATCATCGACATCGCCGGCCTTGAGCTCAGCAAGACCGACCGCAAGCGCCTGAAGAATCCGCTCACTGGCGGCATTATTTTGTTCGGCCGAAATTGGGAAAACCGCAGTCAGCTCACCGCGCTGTGCGCCCAGATCAAAGGCATACGCAAGGACCTGCTGATCTGCGTTGACCATGAAGGCGGCCGTGTGCAGCGCTTTCGCAATGACGGCTTCACCCACCTGCCGCCCATGCGCGCCCTGGGCGAGCTGTGGATGAAAGACCAGATGGCGGCTACCAACGCAGCGACCGCCTGCGGTTATGTGCTGGCTGCCGAACTGAGGTCCTGCGGCGTGGATTTCAGCTTCACCCCGGTCCTCGATCTGGATTTTGGCGCCAGCGGCGTCATCGGCGACCGCGCCTTCGGCCGCGACCCGCGTGTGGTCAGCCTGCTGGCCAAAAGCCTGATGCACGGCCTGTTGCAGGCCGGCATGACCAACTGCGGCAAACACTTTCCCGGCCACGGTTTCGTCAAGGCCGATTCGCACACCGACATCCCGGTCGACAAACGCAGCCTCAAAGCCATCCTGGCCGATGACGCCGCGCCGTATGAATGGCTGAACACCACGCTGACCAGCGTGATGCCGGCGCACGTCATCTACCCCAGGGTCGACAGCCGCCCGGCCGGTTTCTCGGAGCAGTGGCTGACCTTCATCCTGCGCGGCCAGCTCGGTTTTGGCGGTGCGATTTTCAGCGACGACCTCAGCATGGCGGGCGCCCGCATCATTGACGGCAAGGAAGTCAGCTACACCCAGGCTGCAGTGACAGCACTCAACGCGGGCTGCGACATGGTGCTGCTGTGCAACCAGTCCGTCGGCGAGGGCAGGGCGGTGGATGAACTGCTGGACGGCATGGCCGAAGCGCTGCTCAAGGGCCACTGGGAGGCGCTGGAGTCCAGCGAGATGCGCCGCCTTGATCTGTTGCCCACAACGCCGGGCCACGACTGGGACAGCCTGATGCTGCAGCCCGCCTACATGCACGCGATGGGCTTGCTGCCCTGAGTGGGGTGAGTCGCCTCAATTGCGGGAGGCCGTCAGTTGTATCGGAACTGTGTGGGAGCTGTACTTGCTATTAATTCAGTAGCTGCTCACGCACGTATTTATTGGCATGCAGCCGTTTTTATGCCTGAAAATGGCCTTTTTTCGGCTGTTTTTGTTGATTTTTGAGCCTTGAGCGCGGCAAAATTCTGAAAAGTTAATATGGAAGTTAACTTTTTGCTAAATTGTTAACCTGTATATTAACTTTTGGTTATTTTTGGTCTTTTTGATGCCCAGGCGGCACTCACGTTGACGGCCAGTCCAGCTTGCCCGCCACATCCATATGCGTCAGGTACACGCGCAGGTCGAACTCGTACTGGTGGTAATTGGGCTCCATGTGGGTGCAAAGCTGGTAGAAGGCCTTGTCGTGGGCCTTCTCCTTGATGTGCGCCAGCTCGTGCACCGCAATCATCCGCAAAAACTCTTCCGGCCCCTCGCGAAACAGCGTCGCCACGCGGATCTCGCGCTTGGCCTTGAGCTTGTTGCCCTGCACCCGCGAGACGGTGGTGTGCGTGCCCAGCGCATGGGCGATCACATGCAGCTTGCTGTCAAACGCCACTTTTGAGAGCGGCTCCGAACTGCGCAGGTAGTCGCTTTTCAGCGTCATGACATAGTCGTACAGCGCCCTGTCCGTGCGAACGCCGTGCGCCTGCGGGTACTTCTTGAGCAGCATCGCGCCCAGCTGGCCCTGGTCGAGCAACTGCTGGACCTGCAACTGCAGGCTGGCGGGGTAGGCGGTGAGGTATTTGAGCGGCGTCATGACAAATCGATCAAGCCCGACAGGACCGCTTGCGGCCCCGGTGGCTAGGCCTCTCTTCGGAGCGCTGGAAAGAGAATCACATCCCGGATGCTCGGGCTGTCGGTCAGCAGCATCATCAGGCGGTCAATACCGACGCCGCAGCCCCCGGTGGGGGGCATGCCGTATTCGAGTGCGCGTATGAAGTCGTGGTCGTAGAACATGGCTTCGTCGTCGCCGCTTTCCTTGGCCGCCACCTGCGCGTTGAAGCGTGCGGCCTGTTCTTCGGCGTCGTTGAGCTCGCTGAACCCGTTGCCGAACTCGCGGCCGGTGATGTAGAGCTCAAAGCGCTCGGTCACCTCGGGCCGTGCGTCGTTGGCGCGGGCCAGCGGCGAGATCTCGGTCGGGTGCTCCATGATGAAGGTGGGCTGCCAGAGTTTTTCCTCGACCAGCTCTTCAAAATAGGTGACCTGCAGGCTGGGCAGCGAGCGGGCGTCGAGCCTGTCCTTGGCACTGAACTTGCCGAGTTTCTTCAGCGCGGCGAGCAGCCAGGCGGCGTCGTCCACGTGGGCGCCGGCGTCGGTGTGTTTGAGGATGGCTTCGCGGATGGTCAGGCGTTCAAACGGCTGGCCCAGGTCCACCGGCCGGCCCTGGTAGCTCAATTGCGTGCCGCCGGTCACCCGGGTGGCGACATGGCGGATCAGGTCTTCGGTGAAGCTCATCAGGTCTTCGTAGTTCCACCAGGCGGCGTAGAACTCCATCATTGTGAACTCGGGGTTGTGCCGCACGCTGATGCCTTCGTTGCGAAAGCTGCGGTTGATCTCGAACACGCGCTCGAAGCCGCCGACGATCAGGCGCTTGAGGTACAGCTCGGGCGCGATGCGCAGGAACATCTCCTGGTCGAGTGCGTTGTGGTGCGTCTTGAAGGGCTTGGCATTGGCGCCGCCGGGAATCGGGTGCAGCATGGGCGTTTCGACTTCAAGAAAGTCGTTGGCAACCATGAACTCGCGGATGCTGGTGACGGCCTTGCTGCGCGACATGAAACGCTTGCGCGCTGCCTCGTCCATGATGAGGTCGACATAACGCTGGCGGTACTTGACCTCCTGGTCGGCCATGCCGTGGAACTTGTCAGGCAACGGGCGCAGGCTTTTGGTGACCAGGCGCAGGGTGGTGGCGTGAACCGACAGCTCGCCGGTCTTGGTGCGAAACAGCTTGCCCGTGGCCGAGATGATGTCGCCCAGGTCCCAGTGCTTGAAGGCCGAATGCACGGCTTCGCCGACATCGTCGTTCTTGATGTAAAGCTGGATTCGACCGCCAGAGGGGCCGAAAGATGAGTCCTGCAGCGTGGCAAAACTGGCCTTGCCCATCACGCGCTTGAGCATCATGCGGCCGGCGACGTGTACCTGGATGTCCAGGGCTTCAAGTTCTTCGTTGGTTTTTTCGCTGTAGGCAGCAAACAGGGCTTCGGCCTTGTGTTCGGGCTTGATGTCGTTGGGGAAAGCAATACCCGCGCTGCGCAGGGCCTTGAGCTTTTCGCGGCGCTCGATGATCAGCTGGTTCTCGTCCTGCGGCGCAGGTGCGGTGGCTGGAGCAGGGTTGTTGGTGGGCGCATTCGTTGTCATGGACTTTGGCTTTTTTGTGCTGGGGAAGGTGGCTGGCAAGGCTGCAGGACAGAGTCATGCGGGGCGTTTGCCTGAACTGCGGACCGGTTTCCAGGCAGCTCGCGGAGCCTGCCGGAATGTGACCAATCTCATTCAAACCACCGATTTTAGTTTTTTACGGGACGGGTTTGGCTTTTATGGGCCGGGAACGGTGTTTTCAGGCGGGATAATCCGGGCCATGTATCTTCGCGCCGGTGTGTTTTCCCTGGGGTTGCTCCTGCTCAGCCGCGTGCTGGGCCTGGCCCGCGAGTCGGTGCAGGCAGCGGCGTTTGGGGTGACCGGCCTGGGCGACGTGGTCATTGTGATGTTCACCTTGCCGGATTTGCTGGTCGGTATCTTTATCAGCGGCGCGCTGGCTTATGTGTTGTTGCCGCACTGGGCGCAGCAGGATGCAGCCGGGCAGAACGCAAGCCAGAAGAAGGTGGCAGCCTTTCTGCTGCTGGCTGGTGCGGCGCTGGGGCTGGGCATCTGGCTGCTGCGCGATGTGCTGGCGCAGGCGCTGGCCCCCGGCCTTGCCGGAGAAATGAAAACCCTGGGTGCCGCATCGCTGGCCTGGAGTGCGCTGGTCCTGCCCATGGCCATGATTGCGGCGCTGTGGACCACGCGCCTGCAACACGAACGTGACTTTGTGGGCATGTATGCGGGAAACCTGGTCATCAACGTCGTGCTGATTGCAGGCTTGCTGGAGGTCGCCTGGGTCGGGCAGGTGGGCGCTGTTGCTGCCCTTGGCCTGTTTCTGGTGTTTGCGATGCTTCTGCGCATGGGCTGGCTGGGCTGGCGTTTGCGGTTTGCCCGCGCGGGAATCCCCGCCGCTGACGCTGCTGCATTCAAGACAGTTCCTTCAACCCTGCCTCGGGCCAGCATCTGGATATGGGCCGGGCTGTCGTCAGGCCTGTTGCTGCTCTTGCCGCTGGCAGGCCGAAGCATTGCCTCGCAGGGGGGCGAGGGCGCGCTGGCCAGCTTCAACTACGCCTGGAAACTGGTGGAACTGCCACTTGTACTGACGGTGCAACTGGTGGCCAGCCTGGCTTTTCCGGCGATCACGCGGACCGGGCAGGGCACGCCAGAGCGCGCAGCTGCCTTGCGTGTGGCATTCGCACTGGCCTGGGCGCTGGCCTGTGCGGCGGCCGCCATCATCGCCACCTTCCCGTTGCCGCTGGCCGGCCTGCTGTTCGGCTGGGGCCGTATGGGTGAAGAGCACCTGCAGGTGATCGCCCGCTGGAGCGCCATCGGCATCTGGTCGCTGCTGCCACAGGCGCTGATTGCCGTCATGCTGACCGTGATGGCGATCTCGCAGCGCATGCATGTGGCGGTGTGGTCTTACGTCGCCGCCCTTGCAGTGCTGCTCATCTTTGGCCTGATGCCCGACTGGGGCCCGGAGAAGGGGGCTGCGGTGATGTGGCTGCTTGATGGCGTGCTGGCAGGCGTCGCCCTTGTGCTCATGGCTGCAGAGCGGCGGACCGTGGTCCATGCCTTCCCGTGGCTGCCCTGCCTGGTATCGCTGGCCGTCGCTGTTCTGCTGGTCGGCCTCAAGCCTGTGTGGGGTGGCCGCAGCATCCAGTTCACTATGATGGCTTCCTGTGTGTATGGCCTGCTGGTTGTGGGAAGCGCCGTTCTGGCAAGCCCGCAACTGCGCAGGCTGCTTTTTGCCCGGCCTGGGCGAGCCGCAGCGCCTTGAGTTCCCGAAGATCCGCCGAAATTTTCAATGATTGATTTACTCACCATCACCAATGACCCGGCACTGGCGGCGCGCTGCGACCAGCTCGGGGGCATGCGGGTTTTTGTGGACCTGGAGCGCGACGGCAAGGCCGAGCGCCAGAAGGGCCTGGACACCTTCATCAGCACACATCATGTGCAGGACGTGTCCCGCATCAAGGCCGTACTTACAAAAACAAAACTGATGGTGCGCGTCAATCCCATCCAGCTCGACAAGCCCGAACTGGCCAGGGCCGAGGTGGATGCGGTTCTTGCCCAGGGTGCAGACCTGCTCATGCTGCCGATGTTCGCCGAGGCACGCCAGATCAGGGCATTTGCAGATATCGTTGCCGGGCGTGCACCCATCGTGGCCCTGCTGGAGACAGCGGGGGCGCTGGCCACCCTTGACGAATGGCTGGACACACCCGGTATTTACGAAGTGCTGGTGGGCCTCAATGACCTGCACCTCTCCCTGGGCTGCAAATTCATGTTTGAACCCCTGCTGATGGGCCATGTGGACCGTGTGGCCGCTGCCGCAAGGCGCCACGGCCTGCGCATGGGTTTTGGCGGCATTGCACGCGTGGATGAAGGCGTGCTGCCCGGGCGCGATGTACTGGCCGAGCACATCCGGCTCGGGTCGCAGGCTGTCATTTTGTCCAGGACCTTCAACCGCCTCGGTGGTGAAACATCCTTTGAAGATGCTGTATCTGCCATCCGTACTGCAGAAACCGGGCTCACCTTGCGCACGCCCGGCCAGACCGAGGACGACAGGGTACGCGTAGCGGGCCTGATTCGAGAGCTGTCACACGGGCTGAGAGTGCCTGCATGAAGCGCCTGATGGACATGGTGCTGTCGCTGGCAGCGCTGGTGTTGCTGTCGCCGGTTCTTGTGTTTGTGGCCTTGTGGATAGTGCTCGACAGCGGCCGGCCGGTGTTGTTCAGGCAAACGCGTGTGGGGCGGGACGGCCAGCCTTTTGGCATCCTGAAATTTCGCAGCATGCGCATCGACGCAACTGCGACCGGTCCGTATTTCACGCAGGCCAACGACCCGCGCATCACGGGCGTAGGGCGCTTCATACGCCGCACCAGCATTGACGAGCTGCCGCAACTTTTGAATGTGCTGTGGGGCGATATGAGCCTGGTCGGCCCCCGGCCCGATGTGCCCGCGCAGCAATCGCTCTACACACCTGACGACTGGACCTTGCGCTGCAGCGTGCGGCCCGGCATCACCGGGCTGGCGCAGGTCAGGGGCCGGTCACAGGCATCGTTCGGGCAGCGGCTGGCCTTTGATCTGGAATACGTCAAAAACGTCTCCGTGTGGCTGGATCTGCGTATTTTCTGGTGGACGATTTGCCAGCTTGGCGGGCGGCATTCCAATTGAAGGGCTTCACCGTTGTGACCCTCCCTTCAGAGGGGGTGCGCCCTATAATCCGGGGTGTTCAAGCCCTGCCAGACCCGGTCACCAACAAGCTGAAAACTACGTGAACCAAAGACAACACGACTCAGTGCTGGAGCAAAAGCCGGTGGGCTACAACGTCCACACGGGCTCCGATGTGCAGGCCATGCTCGAAGTCATGGGGCTGTCGTCCGTAGAGCAGTTGTTCGCCGATGTCCCTGCACAGGTCCGGTTGCGCCGCGATCTTGACCTGCCGCCGGCCCTCAGCGAATGGGAGCTCATGCGCGATGTACGCGACATGGCGGACAAAAACAGTACCACACTGACCCACGCCAGCTTTCTCGGTGGCGGTGCTTACGAACATTACATTCCCGCAGTGGTCGATGCCATCGTGTCGCGCGGGGAGTTTCTCACCGCCTACACCCCATACCAGCCCGAAATGAGCCAGGGCCTGCTGCAGGCCTTGTTTGAATTCCAGGTTCTCGTTGGCCGCCTGCTGGGCCAGGAGTCGGTCAACTGCTCGGTCTATGACGGCGCGACGGCGCTGGCCGAATCCTGCTGGATGATGTGTTCGGCGTCAGGCAAACGCCGTTTGGTGGTGGCCCAGGCTATCTGGCCCGAATACCGCGAGGTGCTGGCCACCTACCTCACGCCGCGTGGCGTGACAATTGACTATGTGGCGCAGGATGCCTTCACGGGCCTCGCCGATGTGGCTGCCATGACGGCGCTCGTTGCGACCGGCGACGTCGCCGGTGTGGTGCTGCAAAGCCCGAATGCGTTGGGCGTCATCGAAGACGTGTCCGCGCTGTCACAGGTCTGCAAACAGAATAAAACGCTGCTGGCAGCCTGCGTCAATCCGTTACTGTGTGGCTGGCTTGAGGCGCCCGGCAAGCTGGGCGCTGACATCGTTGTGTGTGAAGGCCAGCCTTTGGGCTTGCCCCTGAGTGCTGGCGGCCCTTATGTCGGCATCATCGCCTGCGCCAAACCGCTGGAGCGATATCTTCCAGGTCGTTTGGTGGGTCGCGTGCACGACCTGAACGGCAAGCTGGGTTACGCGCTCATAAAGGAAGACCGTGAGCAGCATGTGGCCCGCGACAAGGCGACCAGCCATATTTGTTCAAACCAGGCGCTCAATGCCATCCGCGCGGCCATTCACCTCTCATGCCTGGGCGAGAGCAATTTCATGCGTATCGCTGAAGTCAATGCGGCCAACGCCGCGATGCTGCTTGAATTGCTGTTGGCGATTCCCGGAGTGAAGCAGCTGTGCAGTGGCGTGCATTTCAACGAGTTCGCCATCGAACTGCCCGTCACGGCAGCGCAGTTCTGTGCGCAAATGCGCGAGGCTGGTTTTTTTGCTGGTGTACCCATTGCGGTGGATCTGGCCGGGCACGAACGCGGTCTGCTGATTGCCGTCACCGAGACCAAAGACCGCGGTGATCTGGAAGCTTACGCAAGACAGGCTAGGCTCTGCCTGGAGGTGCGCTGACATGGCCGCAACATCTCCATCACCCATGATCACCGACCTGCATCGTGCAGGTGCTGCGAGCGATGTGTTTGCAGGTGCTGCGCGTCTTGGCGCGCCGCCCGCCATTCCCGCATTTGCCCGTCGCCGCATGACCACGGGCCTGCCCGAGGTCAGCGAGGTTGATGTAGTGCGCCACTTCACTCGCCTGAGCCAGGAATCCCATGGTGTGGACAACGGGCCCTATCCGCTGGGCTCCTGCACCATGAAGTACAACCCCAAACGCAACGATGCGCTTGCAGCCTTGCCCGGCTTTGCCCACGCGCACCCGCTGCAGGATGCCGACACGCTGGGTGGTGTCTGGGAGATGTACGAGCGGCTGCAGGCCATGATTTGTGAAGTCACGGGCATGGATGCCTGCTGCCTCGCACCGGCTGCTGGCGCGCATGGTGAACTTGCAGGCCTGCTCGTCATACGCGCGCACTTTGCAAAACTCAATAACAGGCGTCCCATCGTGCTGGTGCCAGACTCTGCACACGGCACGAACCCGGCCTCTGCATCCATGGCCGGGTTTGACTGCCGCATCGTGCCGTCTGACATCAAGGGGCGTGTTGATATCGTTGCCTTGCGCGAGATGTTGACGCCCGATGTGGCGGCCTTCATGCTGACCAACCCGTCCACGCTGGGGCTGTTTGAAGACCAGATCGTCGAGATCGCAGATGCCGTGCACGCCAACGGTTCACTGCTTTATTACGACGGTGCGAACCTCAATGCCCTGATGGGCATAGTCCGGCCCGGCGACATGGGTTTTGACGTGGTGCATGTCAATGTGCACAAGACCTTTTCCACACCGCACGGCGGCGGTGGGCCGGGCGCGGGCCCTGTGGCGGTCAAGGCCTCGCTTGCGGCTTACCTGCCAAGCCCTGTGGCCGTCCGTCGCAACGGCGTGGCTCAGCGCGACGACGACAGGCCGCTGTCCATTGGGCGCATGAAGAGTTTTCACGGCCATGTGGCAGTGCTGCTGCGCGCCTACGGCTATCTGCGTACCATGGGTGCTGCTGGCCTTCGCCAGGCGTCTGAAAACGCGGTGCTCAATGCCAATTACCTGCAGCACCAGCTCGCGCCCATGCTGCCACCTGTGTATGACCAGTTCTGCAAACACGAGACCCTCCTGTCCGGTGAAAAACTCAATACTTCGGCGCGCCAGTTTGCCAAGCGCCTGATCGACTACGGCATACACCCGCCCACTCTGGTGGGTGCGGGCTGTGTGTATTTTCCGGGTGACCTGAAGTCAGCCATGCTGATTGAACCGACGGAAACCGAAACCAAAGCCAGCCTGGATTACCAGGTCGAAGTATTCCAGCGTGTTTTCAATGAAGACGCCAATGACCAGGCGCTGGTTGAGAGTGCCCCGGTCAGCCGCAAGACGGCACGTATCGTTTTGGATAATTAAAGGATTTGCCATGTGTGGAATAGTGGGCGTGGTCAACGCTCTAGGTGCGACCAAAGACGATGTCTGGAAGATGATCGACTGCATCAAGTACCGCGGAGTGGATGAGCAGGGCGTTGAAGACCTCGGTAAGGCTTTGTTGGGCCATGCGCGCCTGGCGGTGGTGGACCCTGAAAACGGCATGCAACCGATGTCCAGCACCGACGGCAAGGTCTGGGTCGTGTTCAACGGTGAAATCTTCAATTTCATCGAATTGCGCGAGCAGCTCAAGGCCAAAGGCTACAAGTTCAAGTCCCGCTGCGACACCGAGGTGCTGGTGCACCTGTGGTGCGAGAAGGGTGAAAAGATGCTCGACGACCTGGTCGGCATGTTTGCCTTTTTCATCTGGGACCAGCGCACTGAGACAGGCATGCTGGCGCGAGACCGCCAGGGTATCAAACCCTGCTTTTATGCGCCCTATGAAGGCGGCCTGGCATTCGCGAGCGAGATGAAGGCCATCCTGGCCTTGCCCAAATTCGAGCGTAAGGTCAATGAAGCTGCGCTGGGCAATGTCTTCACCTTCAACTATTGCCCCCCGCCTGAAACCTGCTTTGAAGGCATTCGCCACCTGCCGCCGGGCACCTTCATGCGCTACGGCGCAGGCAAATTTTCGGAGCCCGTACGCTACTGGAGCTGGCCGCTGGAGGGCCCGCGCGTCGAGGCCAGCCAGCAGGAGCTTGAGGACGCGCTCAACGAAGCGGTCAAGCTGCAGATGCGGTTTGATGTGGACGGCGGGCTGTTTTTATCGGGTGGCGTCGATTCATCCGTCATTGCCAATCGTCTGGTGCCGCAATGGAACCGTCCTCAACTCGACGCGATTGGCCTGCGCATAGAAGATAAGGGATTTTCAGAATACTCTTATGCCGAGCGTGTGGCCGATGACTTGAATATCAAGCTGGACCCTCTGGACATCAAGCCCGGCGATATTCCTGAAATCGCACAAACCGTTGTTCGCCATGCCGAACAGCCGCATGGCGACTTCTCGTTTTTCCTGTTTTTCCTGCTCTCGCGTGAGGCGCACAGGCAGGGCAAGATCGTGATGTTTACCGGCGACGGACCAGATGAAGTCATGCTGGGCTTTCGCCACAACGAGCAGTTCTTTTCTGAAATGACGCGCACCAACTTTCCGATGCGCAACTATTTCGACCTGATCAGCTACAGCACTGAGAAAGACCGCCAGCGCATGATGAGCCCCGCGTTCTTCCCGCACACGCAGGGCGCACTCGAAAAATTCATGGAGATCATCGAACCATTCGGTGACCTCGAACCTGCCGAGCAGGTAGCGGCGTATGAACTCAATTCACTGATGCCTGGCAACAATTGCGTCAAGGGTGATCGTATGGGGGCCTGCTGGTCGATTGAGGGCCGTGCGCCTTTTCTTGACCACCGCGTCAGCGAGATGTTTGCGCGTCTTCCAGTCACTTCCAAATTCCGCGATGGCATAGGCAAGCATTTCCTGAAGCAGGCTGCCGAAAGTTATTTCGACCACGACTTCGTGTTTCGTCCCAAGACCATGCCAACCCTTCCAATTGGCGAGTGGATCAAAGGACCACTGCACCAGTGGGCGCGTGAAACCCTGGCCCTGCCTGACGGCGGGCGGTTTGACCAGAATGAACTCCAGGTCATGCTCGAAGAACACCGCAGCGGCCTGCACAACCACACCAAACAACTGCGTACATTGCTGATGACCAAGCTCTGGCTGCAGGAATTCTTCCCACAACAGCAATAACAGACAGAGACTGCACCATGGCTGACTTTGATTACTACCTGGCCCAGTTCGTCGATATCCACGGCAGGCCCAAGGCCAAGCTGGTGCCCGGCAAGCACAAGGACATGATTTTTGGCGCCGGTGCGGGCTTTGCCGGCTTCGCCATTGCGGGCATGGGCATGGGCCCGCACGGCCAGGAGTTCATGGCCATTGGCGATCCGAAGGACGTCCGCCCCGTGCCCTGGATGCCCGGTACTGCTGTGGCGACGTGTGACGGCCATGTGCTGGGCAAGCCGCATGCGCTGGATTCGCGCGTCATCGCAAAAAAGGCGCTGGCAGATTTTCGCGAGGTAACGGGCCTGGAGTTTTATTCCGGCCTGGAGCCGGAGTTCTTCCTGCTGCGCAAGGATGATTCAGGCGGCTATGTGGTCGCAACCGAGTCCGAATCGCTGGACAAACCCTGCTATGACTTCCGCCACCTGTCTTCCATCTCGGCTTTTTTGATGGAGTTGCGCGGGACACTGGATGCAGCTGGCATAGACGTTTACCAGATCGACCACGAAGATGCCAACGGACAGTTCGAGATGAACTTCACCTATGCGGATGGCCTGCGTACTGCCGATAACCTGACGTATTTCAAAATGGCTGCCCAGGCTATTGCAAAAAAACACGGCATGTTGTGTTCCTTCATGCCCAAGCCTTTCATCGAGAGGTCGGGCAGCGGGCTGCACATGCACATGTCGGCTGGCAAGAAGTTTGGCGACAACGCATTTGAAGATGCTTCGGACAAGCGCGGATTGGGCCTGAGTCCGATGGCGTATCACTTTCTGGGCGGCCTGATGACACATGCGCGCGGATTGACGGCCATTGCCGCGCCTTGCGTCAACTCCTATAAACGCCTGGTTTCCCGTGGGTCGCGTTCAGGCGCCACCTGGGCGCCCGTCAATATCGCCTACGGTAACAACAACCGTACCGCGTTTGTGCGTGGCCCTGGCGGCCGCCTGGAGTTGCGTGTGCCCGATGCAGCGGCTAACCCCTACCTGCTGACCGCCGCCATCATCCATGCTGGCCTGGACGGCATACGCCGCAAGCTGGACCCGGGTGAGCCCTGCAACGAAAATCTCTACACCTTGAGTCGCGATGAACTGGACAAACGGGGCATCAAGCGCCTGCCTTCCTCGCTGTCTGATGCGGTTGATGCGCTGGAGTCGGACGAGGCGTTGTGCGAGGGCCTGGGGCAGGCTTTTGTCCAGGAATTTGCACAGGTCAAGCGGGCGGAGAGCGATGAACTGCTGCTCAGCGTGTCGCCGGCAGAATTCCGCCGTTACGTTGATTTTTTCTAGACCTCCTTGCATGTCGGGCAGCCGCGCGCGTGACCTGACTTGCTACCCATGAAGACCATCCTGTTTGTCACCTACGGCAGTGGCCATGTACGCATGGTGGTGCCGGTGGCCCGGGCGCTTGCGGAAAGTGGTCTGGCGCGCCCGGTAGTGCTGGCTTTGACAACTGCTGCGCCTGTGGTCAGGGCTGCAGGCCTAGAGGTTTTGCAGTTCAGGGACTTCCTGACTGCTGACGATGAGCCTGCACTTGTGCATGGCAGGCGATTGCTGGCGGACCTCAAGGGTCTCGTGTCTGACCCGCAGGAAAGCGTGGCTTACCTGGGGCTGTGTTACGCGGAACTGGTGCAGGATGTTGGCCCTGCAGAGGCAGAGCGCTTGTATTTGAGAGACGGTCGGCAGGCTTTTCTTCCCCTGAAAACACTGGAACGCATGGTGGCAAAAGTGGTCCCTGCACTGGTTGTAGCCACCAACTCCCCACGTTCTGAACGTGCTGCCATCACGGCCGCCAGGCGTCTTGGCCTGCCGTCGGTGTGCATGGTGGACCTTTTTTGCCTCGATGAGGTCAAGTGGATAGGCAATGCAGCCTACGCTGACCGCGTGTGCGTACTCAATGAGTCCGTCAAAAAGTTTCTTGTTGCGGCGGGCAGGGGGGAAGAGCAGATCGTGGTCACGGGCAACCCGGCATTCGATACCCTCGGTGACCCTGTCCATGTCCTGGAGGGTCGCCGCTTGAGGCTGGAAAGGCAGTGGAAGGGCAAATATGTGCTTCTATGGCCCACACAGGTCGAGCCGGCCTATCACCCCTTCAACGGCCTGCCGGGCGATGTCAATCTGCCAGCGCGCGCGCTGGCGAACGTGATTCGCTGGGTTTTGTCACGTGATGACTGCGTACTCTGCATCCGGCCGCGTGCCGGTGAGGCCTTGACCGCAGTGCCGGATGACCCGCGCATCGTCTTTGCCGGTCAGGAGACCAGCCTGCCTGCGCTGTTGCAGGCCGTCGATCTTGTCGTGACGCTCAATTCCACGGTCGGGCTTGAAGGGCATCTGGCAGGAACCGCGTTGGTGCAGGTACTCGGATCGGTGTTTGACGATGCCATGCCCCTGAAACGCTACGGTATCGCGGATGAGGCCGTTCGGGAAGAGGGCATTGGTGCTGCGCTTGACCGTTGTGTTCACCGGCCGCGCCGCCAGCCGGAACAAGTTCACGGGAATGCGACTGCCAGGGTGCTGGATGTCCTTCGTGGATTCCTATAATCACGGCATGCAGTTGCGGCGGGGCCGCAGCACGCCAGCAAACCCTTCCGGACGTTCATGTCACTCATCAAGAATCCATTGCCCGTTGATCTAAGCATTTTTTCAGCAAGTGATGATGATGCGCAGGTCAAATATGGTTTGCCCCGTTACGTGCATTTCTGCAAGAAATGTGTGATTTCAAACCAGCGCCCGAATTCAGCAGTCGAATACCAGCACACCAAGGACAGCAAAAAGGCGACCATTGCCTTCAATGAAGACGGTATTTGTGATGCCTGCCTGTTTGCGGAGCAAAAGCACAACACCATTGACTGGAAGACCCGGGAAGACCAGCTGGCAGCCCTGTGCGACAAGTTCCGGAGCAAGTCCGGTTATGACTGCCTGGTGCCCGGCTCCGGCGGCAAGGACAGCTTTTACGCTTCACACATCCTCAAGACGCGTTTCAACATGCACCCGCTTACGGTGACCTGGGCTCCCCATGTGTACACCGAATGGGGATGGAAGAATTTTGAGTCCTGGCTGCATGCCGGTTTTGACAACTACCTGATGACGCCGAATGGGCGCGTGCATCGCTTGCTGACAAGGCTTGCGGTCGATAACCTGTTTCACCCGTTCCAGGCCTTCATGTTCGGCCAGAAGTCGCTGGCTCCCAAGATGGCCATCCTGCATGACATTCCTTTTGTCATTTATGGCGAAAACGAGGCTGAATACGGCAACCCCATCGGTGACACCAACAGCGCCAAACGCGACTGGTCTTATTTCACTTCCAACGACAAATCGAAGATTCACCTGGGCGGAACGCCTATCCAGAGTCTGTACGACGATTTCGGTGTTGAAGAGCAGGATCTGCTTCCCTATCTGCCTGCCGACCCGGTGCAGATAGAGAAAAAGCAGATTGAGGTGCACTACCTGGGTTATTACCTGAAATGGCACCCGCAGAGCTGTTATTACTACGCGGTCGAGCATGGCGGCTTCGAGGCATCGCCCGAGCGCACGCCGGGTACCTACAGCAAGTACAACAGCATTGACGACCGGATAGACGACTTTCATTACTACACGACCTTCACCAAGTTTGGTATTGGCCGTGCAACCTATGATGCCGCGCAGGAAATACGCTCAAGAGACATCAATCGCGATGAAGGCGTGGCCTTGGTCAAACGCTACGACGGCGAGTTCCCCGAGCGTTTTGCTCACGAGATATTCCGCTATCTCAGCATTCCCGCAAAAGAATTCCCCAAAGCGCACAAGATGTTCGAGAGCCCTACCCTGGACCGGGATTACTTCAGCCGACTCACAGACAACTTCAGGTCACCCCATCTGTGGAAGCATGAAAACGGGCAGTGGAAATTGCGGCACTCCGTGTTCAATACACCGGCCTGATCAAGGATGGCAGGCCTGCGCATCATTCCGCGTCTGGATGTCAAGGGCGCCAACCTCATCAAGGGCATACGTCTGGAAGGCCTGCGTGTGGTGGGCGACCCCCATGAGTTCGCGCTGAAATACTATGCCCAGGGGGCGGACGAGATCATCTTCATGGACATTGTTGCCAGCCTTTACCAGCGCAACAACCTGACCGACATCATCCAGCGGGCTGCTGACCAGATTTACATTCCGATTACCGTGGGTGGGGGTATCCGTTCGATTGATGATGTTCACACCATGCTGCGTTCGGGTGCAGACAAGGTCGCCATCAATACCGCTGCCATTGCACGTCCTGAACTGATTTCCGAGGTTTCAAACCGCTACGGCTCGCAGTGCATGGTTCTTTCGGTCGAAGCCAAACGTACAGGGCCCGGAAAGTGGGAAGCCTATACGGATAACGGACGGGAACATACCGGTCTTGATGTTGTGGACTGGATTGCCCGCGCAGTCAGCCTGGGCGCCGGCGAAGTACTGGTCACAGCCGTCGATCAGGAAGGGACCCGCAAGGGGCTTGATATCGAGCTGATGCGTGCTGTGAACGCACGGGTGAATGTGCCGGTGATCGCCAGTGGCGGTTTTGGTGATCCCGCCGATTTGAAGCGGGCCAGCGATGTCGGCACGTCGGCCATTGCGATTGCCGACGCCCTGCATTGGAAGCGGACCACGGTTGGCGAAGTCAAGCAGCAGGCAAGGCAATACGGCCTGGAGGTCAGGCTGTGAGCGCAGCATCAGGCAAGCCTGTCACCGTGATTGACTACGGCATTGGCAATCTGCTCAATGTCGTGAGAGCACTTCGGCATTGCGGAGCAGAGGTGACCGTGGTCGACCATGCGACGCAGGTGAAGGCGTTGCCCGACAGGCTGGTACTTCCGGGTGTTGGCGCTTTTGCTGATGGCATGATGGAGTTGAAAACCCGGGGCTTTGACGACCTGGTGAAAAGCTACGCCCAGACGGAGCGGCCGTTTTTGGGAATCTGCGTCGGTGCCCAGATGC
The DNA here is from genome assembly GCA_040388905.1 of Pseudomonadota bacterium. Classification (GTDB taxonomy): domain Bacteria; phylum Pseudomonadota; class Gammaproteobacteria; order Burkholderiales; family Burkholderiaceae_C; genus Polaromonas. The sequence goes on along the minus strand of JAZKAY010000008.1, from coordinate 24,571 downwards.
TTTTTGATGTCGGTGAAGAGTTTGGTGAACATGCCGGACTCGGCCTGATACCGGGTCGTGTCATGCCTGTGGCTGTTGCAGGCATTGACGGAAAACCTCACCGCATTCCGCATATTGGCTGGAGTTCGCTGGCGTTGCCTGCCGCCCGTGCATCATGGGATCGCACTGTCCTGACCCACGTGAACGCTGGCGAGCCTATGTATTTTGTGCATTCCTTTGCGCCGGTCCCTGAAAACGAGGAGCACAGGCTGGCAGACACTTTCTATGACGGTGTCCGCATTTGTGCTGCAGTTGCGCGTGGCTCCATTTATGGCTGCCAGTTTCACCCGGAGCGGAGTGCTGCGCACGGCCTGACCATCCTTTCCGGTTTTCTGGAGCTTTAGACTTCATGCGTGTCCTTGTCACCGGACGCGGCTCCATCGCCCAAAGGCATGTGCGTCATCTGAGGGAGCTGATCCCGGGTGTGGAAATCGCCATCATTTCCGGGGCTGGTGAGATTGACCCGGTTTTTGGCCTTTGCAAGGTGCTGGGTGGAATTGATGAGGGCTTTGCCTGGCAGCCTGACGCCGTAGTGATTGCCAGTATCTCGTCGAGACATTCGTCAGAGCTTGCCCTGTGCCTGGAGCGCGGAATTCCGTGCCTGGTCGAGAAACCGCTTGTCACAGACCGGGTGCAGTTCGAGCATTTATGCGCGCTTGCACAAAAAGGTACCGCTTCACCAGCTGTTGTGGTGGGGTGCAATCTCCGTTACCTTCCCGCGCTTGCGAAGCTTCGCATTGAGCTTGCACGTGATGTCTCGTGCCGTATCCTGAGGGCTCACCTGGAGGTCGGGCAGGAATTGACCCAGTGGAGGCCGGGCAGGGAACTGAAAGACAGCTACAGCGCCTTCGCTTCACTGGGTGGTGGAGTTCTGTTTGATCTGGTGCATGAGATCGACATGGCCCAGTGGCTGTTGGGGCCGCTGTCGGTGCGGGCCTCTGTCGGCGGGCATTTGAGTTCTTTGCCGATTGAATCGAATGATGTCCACGTGGCCCTGCTCAAAACAACGCAGGGAGCGCCTGTCGTGGTCAGCCTCGACTATGTCTCCCAGTTGCCCGTCAGGAGGTATGCACTGGTGACGACGGCGGGAACGTTTATTGTTGATCTGATGAAGAAAAATATCATGATTGAGACGCGCGAGGGCAGTCGTGTCATCAATGACAAGCTCGAAGACTTCGATGTTGCGCAAACCTATCACCTGCAAATGCTGGACTGGCTTGCAGCAGCAGGCAATCAGGGGCACAAGCTAACCTCTTCGCTGGCTGACGGCCTGAAGACAGCTGGTCTCATGCTGGCCGTACACGAGGCTGTCGCATGAACATCATCACCATTTGTGCCCGGGGCGGCTCTGCCGGAGTGCCGGGAAAGAATATCCGCATGCTTTGCGGAAAACCTCTGATTGCGTGGACTATTGGCCAGGCCCTGGAAGCCGGCATCGCCGACCATGTGTTTGTGTCCACCGACAGTCAGGACATTGCAGACGCAGCAATAGCAGCAGGCGCAGAAGTACCCTTTTTGCGCCCTGCAGAGCTGGCTACCGCGACTGCCGGGAAATTGCCTGTAATCCAGCATCTGGTTGAGTGGGTGGACGGAAATCGCGGTCCGGTAAGGTCTATTGTTGACCTTGACCCTACATCCCCCTTGCGCGATGTCACTGACATACAGACCTGCTTCAAAATGCTGGATGCTGAGACTGATGTGGTGATCACGGGTTATGAGGCGGACAAAAACCCGTACTTCAACATGGTGGAGTGCAAACCGAACGGTTTCTTCGAGCGTGTTTGCCCACCTGCGAGCGAAGTGCTTGGCAGGCAGTCGGCTCCGCCCGTGTATGCCATGAACGCGTCGATTTATGCATGGCATCGCCATACACTGTCTTCTTCATTGTGGAATGCGCAAAGAATCAGGCTGCATGTGATGCCAAGGGAGCGGTCCATTGACATCGATCACCCCATTGACTTTGACCTGGTCGAGTTGATGATGAAAAAAAGAGGGTTTGCATGAAGGATGCGTTTTCACTGGACGGCAAGGTCGTGGTGCTGAGCGGGGCTGCTGGCATCATTGGTTCCCAGGTAGTCAAGGCTTTTGTTGAAGCCGGTGCGCGCGTGTTTGCACTGGATCGTGACCCTGGTTTGCTTGAGGAACGCCTGGGTAAATCCCACAGTGCCATGATCACCTGCGTGGCCGACGTGGCCAGCCGCGATTCGCTGATGCAGGCGCATGCAGTGCTGGAGTCCCAGTGGGGCCTTGCAGATGCTCTGCTCAATAACGCAGCGACCAAATCCGACAATTTTTTCGAGCCGTTCGAGACATTCCCCGTGAACGAGTGGAATGACGTCATGTCAGTGAATCTGACGGGTGCGATGCTGTGTGCTCAGGTTTTTGGCAGTCCGATGGCGAAGCGGGGTTCCGGGAGCATTGTGAACACGCTCTCCATCTACGGCATTGTGGCGCCGGACCAGCGGATTTACGAAGGCTCCGAATATATGGGTCGTGCCATCAACACGCCGGCCATATACGCAGCAAGCAAGGCCGGTTTGTGGGGGCTTACAAAATATCTTGCGGCTTATTGGGGTCACCGCGGTGTACGTGTGAATGCCATTACGCCGGGCGGTGTTTTCAGCGGCCAGAACGACACCTTTGTAGAGAATTATTCCCGCCGGGCACCCTTGGGCCGCATGGCCGAAGCTGACGACATCGTTCAGGCCATGCGCTACTTGAGCAGCGACGCAGCCAAATATGTGACGGGGCACAACCTGGTTGTTGACGGCGGGTGGACAGCGTGGTGAGCGGCCAGCATGTCTTCGTGATTGCTGAAGCGGGCGTTAATCACAATGGAGACATTTCGCTGGCATTGCGGCTGTGTGATGCCGCCAAAAGTGCAGGCGCCGATGCCGTGAAGTTCCAGACCTTCCGCGCAGAAGACCTGGTCGTACGTGGTGCACCCACAGCAAAATATCAGGAGCGCCAGACCGGGGCCCAGGACCAGTTCATGATGCTTGAGAGGCTGGAGTTATCGCAGCAGCAGCATGAACTGATCAAGGCTCACTGCGAGGCCATCGGCATTGAATTTTTTTCTACGCCGTTTTCGGTAGCTGCAGTGGACATGCTGGTGGGCCTCGGGGTACGGCGGCTCAAACTGTCTTCAGGAGAGCTTACCCATCGTGCGCTTGTGGAGCATGCGGCTGCCACCCGGTTGCCGATTCTGATGTCTACCGGCATGGGCACCATGGACGAAATCAGCGAGGCCGTTGGATGGGTTCAGGCGGCGCGTGGCAGCCTGGAGGACGTTGTCGTCCTTCATTGCACATCGGCATACCCGGCGCCTGACGACACGCTTAACCTGCGGGCCATGGTGAGTATGGCCGGCGATCTGGGTGTTTCGACAGGTTATTCGGACCACAGCCTGGGTATCGAAGCTCCACTGGCTGCTGTAGCACTCGGCGCCGTGGTGATTGAAAAACATTTGACGCTTGACCGGGACATGCCAGGTCCTGATCACAGTGCCTCCCTTGAACCAGGTGAGTTTGCCCGGATGGTCAGTGGTATACGCCGGGTCAGCGCCATGCTGGGCGATGGGGTGAAGGCGCCGCTCCCCGAAGAACTCGACACCGCAAGGGTTGCACGACGCAGCGTCGTAGCGGCAGTGGATATTTCAGCTGGTGAAATCATCACTGCGGACAAGCTGCTTTGCCGCAGGCCAGCCACGGGCATTGAACCCCGCTACCTGCCCGAGTTGCCTGGCCGCCTCGCAGCCGTGGATATCGTAGCTGGTTCGATATTGCAGTGGAACCAGCTGGTTGAAGCGCCCGCGCACTGATCATGAGCAAAGCCAGACGCAAGATCATTTACCTGAGCGGTACGCGCGCGGATTTTGGACTCATGAAGTCCACCCTGCAGCAACTTGCATCTCTTGCCGACCTGAGCGTGGCGGTCACCGGCATGCATCTTCATGCCGATTTTGGGGATACGGCCGAAGAAATCCGTGCCGCATCGTTGCGTATTTGCGGCGAGATACCGATAGACAGCACGACCCGTACACCTGAGGGTATGTCGGCAGGTGTGGGCCAATGTATTTTGGGCCTGACCGGTTTGTTGAGTGCTGAAAAGCCTGACATCCTGCTTCTGCTGGGTGATCGGGGTGAGATGCTTGCCGGCGCCATTGCCGCATTGCATCTGGGAATCGTCTGCGTGCACATCCATGGGGGCGAACGCTCCGGCACGGTGGATGAGCCTGTGAGGCATGCGATCAGCAAACTCAGCCACTATCATCTCGTAGCAACGCAGGAGTCCCGTGAGCGCCTGATCCGCATGGGTGAGATGCCCTTGCGTATAGAGGTAACAGGTGCCCCCGGCCTGGATGGCATCGTGGAAGATGCCAACCTGTCTCTGGAGGACTGCACGCAGGCGCTCGGAATTCCTTTGGCTTCGCGTTTCGTGTTGGCAGTGTTTCATCCGGTAGTCCAGCAGGCTGGCGATGCTTTTGCACAGACGGAAGCCATCCTCATGGCGCTTAAGCGCATTGGTTTGCCCGTTGTCTGGCTAGAGCCCAATTCGGACGCTGGATCGCGTGAAATCCACCGGGCATTGGCAATGGTGGCTTTGCCGGACGGGTCCAGTCTTGTACGGCATATTGCCAGGCCCCTGTTTTGCACGGCCATGAAACACTGTGCGGTAATGGTGGGTAACTCGTCTGCGGGCATCATTGAGGCTGCTTCTTTTGGCACGCCTGTGGTCAATGTCGGCGATCGCCAGAGATCGCGCGAACGGAACACCAATGTCAAGGACGTCAATCCTGATACTGGTGCTATCCATACCGCCGTTGAAGAGGCTCTCCGCCACGGAAGGTGGCCGTGTAACAATAGATTTGGAGATGGCCATGCTGGCAGACGAATATCCGAATATCTGGTGTCGTTGTCTCTGGACAGGTCTGTAATCGAGAAGACCAATACCTATTGATCAGGCCACCGTTTACTTCGCCCATGAGTGCATCTTCCACACCTTCTGCTTTTGATTCGCTGATGATTTTCGGCGCAGGTGGGCATGGGCGTGTTGTTGCCGACGCTGCATTGCGTGAGGGGCTCTGGACAGAAGTCTTTGCGTCGGACAGGAATGCCTCTTCTTGCCACGGCGATCTTTTGCCTGGCGTCCAGCTGCGTCAGGTGGACGCATCCGGTTCGGCGAATATCGGTGTGCATATTGCCATTGGGAACAACCAGGCGAGGCAGCAGGAGGCTGCCACGTGTGGCCTTGACCGGCTGGTATCTGTTATTCATCCCGCTGCGACGGTGTCTCATTTTTCCGATATCGGCCGGGGGTGTTTTGTCGCAGCGGGTGCAATCGTTGGGCCCGCTGCCCGCGTTGGCACCGGCGTGATCATCAACCATGGTGCCGTGGTTGATCATGATGTAGAAGTGGGCGCGTTTTCACACATAGCGCCCAATGCGGCTTTGGGCGGCCATGTCAAAACCGGTCAGCGTGTGCTTGTTGGCGCCGGTGCCGTGGTGCTGCCACTAAAAGTCATAGGCGACGATGTCACGATTGGCGCTGGCGCAGTGGTCAATCAGGATTTGCTGGAGCCCGGTGTTTATGCCGGAAGTCCCGTGAGGAAAATTCAATGAGTTCAGCCGATCTTGGCCTGCTGTGCGTCCCGCCTGAATTGACGCTGAGGGATGCCTTGCTTCGCATGGACCAGGCAGGGCGCGGAATATTACTGGTGGTAGGCAGTGACGGCAGCTTGACGAGGACGCTTACTGACGGAGATCTGCGCCGGGCCATCATCAATCATGCCGGAGATGATTTCCCGCTTGGGCAGTTGCCTGCTGTACGGTCCGTCACGGTCAACGAAGATGCAGATGCTGCGCGTGTTCTTCACTTGATGGACCATCACCAGATTGACCACGTGCCTGTGCTCGATCCACGCGGACGCCCGATTGACATGATCATCCGACGGGAATTGTCCCAGCGTATCTGGCTGTCGTCTCCCCATCTGGGTGATGAAGAAACTGCGTTTGTGGAAGACGCATTTAAAACCAACTGGATTGCGCCGCTTGGCCCGCACGTCAATGCATTTGAAACCGAGCTTGCCGCCCATGTGGGTGTAGGCCATGCAGCCGCAGTCAGTTCGGGTACGGCTGCAATTCACCTCGGCCTGCTGCTGCTGGGCGTCAAGCCGGGCGACACGGTTTTTTGCTCATCGCTCACGTTTGTCGGCAGTTGCAACCCCATTCTTTATTGTGGTGCCAGGCCTGTATTCATTGACTCCGAGCTCTCTACCTGGAATATGTCACCCGATGCGCTGGAGCGTGCATTTGATTGGGCCAAACGCGAGAGTCGCCTGCCGGCCTGCGTGATTCTGGTCAATCTTTATGGTCAAAGCGCCGACATGGACGCCTTGCTACCCATTTGCGAAAAATATGGCGTGCCGGTTCTTGAGGATGCTGCGGAATCCCTGGGTGCCCATTACAAAGGCCGATCCAGTGGGACGTTCGGCCGCGTGGCGGTTTACTCCTTTAATGGCAACAAGATCATCACGACGTCCGGCGGTGGCATGCTCGTGGCAGACGATCCCGATATCGTGGTGCGTGCGCGCAAATTGTCTACCCAGGCCAGGGAGGCCGCAGCGCATTACGAGCATGTTGAAGTGGGATTCAACTACCGCATGAGCAATGTCCTTGCCGGCATTGGTCGCGGTCAGTTAAGGGTGCTTGATCAACGCGTGGAGCAGCGCCGTCGGGTGTTTGAACGCTATGTGGAGGCGTTTGCGGATTTTCCTCAAATAAAGTGGATGCCTGAACCGGAGAATTACCGCTCAACGCGCTGGCTGACCTGCTTCACACTTGCAGGAGAAAATTCCAGCGAGAAATGCCGTCAGGTCATGAACTCCCTGGAGCGGCATCTGATAGAGGCCAGACCGGTCTGGAAACCCATGCATCTGCAAAAACTATTTGAAAATGCGCCGTATTTCCCGCATCAACCCAACAATGACATCTCCCAAAACCTGTTTCAGTCCGGCATTTGCCTTCCTTCAGGCTCCAACATGAGTGAGCTTCAGCAGGACAGGGTTATTGATCATTTGAAGAATGCCATCAACACGCTGGAGGACCATCGTGCGTCTGCGTAAAGAGGTTTTGCCGCTGTGGGGGATAGATTTGCTGCTCGTAGGCGCAGCATGGTGGGTCGCATTCTGGCTGCGATTTAATTTCGAGATCCCAGACACGTTTGAAACCCTGATCGCCCTGAGTCTGCCCTGGATACTGGTTTGTTATACAGCCGGCCTTGGCATTGCCAGGGTTTACAGGCAGGTCTGGCGGTATATCGGGTTGCCAGAATTGCGGCAACTCACGGGAGGTGTGCTTCTCGCCAGCCTGCTTTCCGCGGCGATTGTGCTGATGATGCGGTACCAGTTTTTCCCCCGTTCAGTGCTTTTGCTTCATCCCCTGATTGCTCTGGTCCTGTTGAGTGCGGTGCGCGCGGGTTGGCGGACGCTGACTGAGCACAGTGCGCCTGCAGACGGCTCAAAACCTCTTTTGATTGTTGGTTCCCTGAGGGAGGCAACCGATGCCTTGCGAGCCATCAAGGGCTCCAGGCAATGGCATTGTGTGGGTATCGTCTCTCCGTTGCCTGGGGAGTTGGGTACCTATTTGAACCAGGTACCTGTACTGGGGTCCCCTTCGTCTGTTGTATCCATTGCACAGGCGACGGGCGCGTCCACCGCCCTTATTGCGAGTCCTCCGGGATCGGACGAGCGGCGTGAAGTTCTTTCTCAATCCAGCCAGGCAGGTTTGACGCTGATGACCATGCCAAGGCCGGACGAGTGGCTCAAGTCCGACAGCAGCAGTCCCCGGCGGATTGAACTGGAAGATTTGTTGGGCAGGCAAGCGGTTGAGCTGGATATGCGCGGACTCGCAGAACTTTTTTCCGGACAGACCGTGCTGGTTTCGGGGGCGGGGGGCTCCATCGGATCCGAGTTATGCCGACAGATAGCGCGTCTTGGTGTCGCGCGGCTGGTATGTGTGGATGCATCGGAAATTGCAATTTACAAGCTTGAGCAGGAGTTGCGTGAAACCCATCCGCAGATGAAAGGCCTGTATTACACGGCCAATATTCGCGAAGAAGACCGCTTGCGCGCCATCGCAATGCACTACAAACCTTCGGTTTTCTTTCATGCGGCGGCGTACAAACATGTGCCCCTGATGGAGTCACATAATGAAATCGAGGCCATTCGTACAAACATTCTCGGGACCCTTCACACGGCAAGAATTGCTGGCGAATGCGGTGCGCACAAGTTTGTCCAGATATCCACTGACAAGGCGGTTAACCCGACCAACATCATGGGCGCGACCAAGCGTATGGCCGAACTTGTCGTACAAAGTGTCGCGCTTGAATACACCCGCACGGAGTTTGTCTCGGTACGTTTCGGCAATGTCCTGGGCTCCAGTGGTTCGGTGGTTCCGCTCTTTACTGACCAGATCGCCAAGGGCGGCCCCATCACGGTGACGCATCCGGATATCGTGCGTTATTTCATGACCATTCCGGAGGCTGCAAAGCTTGTCTTGCAGGCGGGTTTGATGGGCAAGAGCGGCCAGATTTTTGTGCTCGACATGGGCGACCCGGTGAAGATCGCAGATCTGGCTCGAATGATGATCCAGCTTTCTGGAAAAACAGAGCAGGAAGTTCCTCTCGCCTTTACAGGCTTGCGGCCCGGCGAGAAGCTTTTTGAGGAGCTGCTTGCTGACGATGAGACAACAGAGTCTACGCCGCATCCAAAACTGAGGGTGGCCAAGACATCGGGGGAGCAGGCTGTTCACATCGGGAGTGTTCAGGACTGGATTGAGTCGGCTGGCCCGGCGCCTTCCAGCAGTGATGTCAGGGCCTGGCTGACGGGGCATTTGCCTGAATACAAATCGCAGGCCTAATGCTCGCCGTGATGCTGGCTGGCCCTAAAGTGCTATACCTGTCCGTTCGAGGATATCGCTTACCAGTTCAAGCCTGACCAAGGGATTGTCCAGTTCCATTAATCGTTGTTTGAGCTCAACCGGTATGGGCAGCAGCTCACACCAGCGATTGGCGACCCATCCGCAATCATCCAGCCGGTATGGCGCTACAAGAGGCATCTGATCGTTCGGAGCACCTCGGTCCTGCAGGCTTTTAATGACCTTGCCCAGGGCATTCGCGGTGCCCTGAAGATCCTCGGGGATTTTGACCGCCTGATCGTCGTCAAGGCGCGTGACATCTGCAATCCACAGGCCGTGTTTTAGTCTTTCGCGATTCGATATTTCAAAACGCTGGGCACCCTCGCAGCGAATCATCATCAAACCTGGCTGTGGCACGGAAAATTCCGTGATGGTGGCCAGGGTTCCAACTGCATTGAACTCCTCCGGAGCAAACCCACCGCCTGACTGCTTATCATCGACCTTGCGTACCTCGGATCCCTGAATCAAGGACACAACTCCAAAAGGTGCACCGATCTTGTGGCACTTGCCGATCATGTCCAGATAACGAACCTCAAAAATCCTGAGAGGGAGAAGACCACCGGGATAAAGAACTGTACCCAGCGGAAATAGGGGAAGCGAAAACAGGGTCAGGGCTTCAGACATTGGTGCATGCCTTGGATGAACATGCCGACATCATCCCACGAAGACGTTTCCCATTGCTTGCCGAAGATATTCGCCGTGCAGATTTTGTGGAGTTGTCTGAAATCCAGACGTCTTAACTGGAAAAGTTACACAACTGCATAAATGCATCGACTGCATTTGTGCGACGTTCTACAAAAGCTGAATCTGGCCATGTCGGCCTCGCAGGTCACTCCACCGCGTCAGCCGGTTGTTTCAACAGCATGGCCAATGAACTCGCTATGGTTTTGCGTAGTTCCCGGCGATCACATATGAAGTCCACTGCGCCTTTTGTCTGCAGGAATTCAGCACGTTGAAAGCCTTCTGGCAGGGTGACCCTCACTGTCGATTCGATCACGCGCGGACCTGCAAAGCCGATCAGTGCCTTGGGTTCGGCGATGACAATGTCACCGACGAAAGCAAATCCAGCACTCACACCGCCCATGGTTGGATCAGTCAGCACGCTGATGTAAGGCAGGCCTTTTTTGGCGAGCCGCGTCAGCGCAGAGTTGGTTTTTGCCATCTGCATGAGGCTGAGCAGGCCCTCCTGCATGCGCGCACCGCCGGTAGCGGTGAAACAGATGAACGGAACTTTCTGCTCGATGGCGGCGTGAACTCCGCGTACAAAGCGTTCGCCCACTACGCTGCCCATGCTGCCACCCATAAAGTCAAATTCAAAACAGCAGGCGACCACACCAATGCTGTGAACTGCGCCACCCATGACGACCAGTGCATCAGTTTCCCCCGTGGTTTCCAGCGCTTCTTTCAGGCGCTCGGGGTATTTGCGGCTGTCCTTGAACTTGAGAGCATCAACCGGCAGGACTTCCTGGCCCAGTTCATAGCGGCCCTCCTGATCAAGGAAAGCGTCAAGTCTGGCGCGTGCACCGATGCGGTGATGGTGGCTGCATTGGGGGCAAACATTCTGGTTTTTTTCCAGATCCGTCTTGTAAAGCACCGCCTCGCAACTTGGACATTTGATCCACAGGCCCTCAGGCACGCTCCGGCGCTCGGTAGGGTCAGTAGGAGTGATTTTTGGGGGAAGTAGTTTTTCTAGCCAAGACATGGATTAAGGTCCTTGTTAAGAGGCATCCGGACGGACTGTACGGTGACAGTGTTCTGCAAAATTGCAATTATGCTCTGGCGGCATGCGGCGTTGAACCGGCTGGGTGTCAGTCCAGGGCCAGACGGATTTCCCTGAGGAATTCCTGTGCTTTAGCAGCCACTTTTTCACGTGGCTGATGTTCAATCAGCTGAATGATTTTGCTACCTATGACCACAGCATCGGCCACTTGGCTGATGGCTTTTGCGGTCGCGGCATCCCGGATGCCGAAACCGACGCCTACTGGCACGCTGACATGCTCGCGTATGCGCGGCAGCATGGCGCCTACGGCATCCACGTCCAACGCGCCTGATCCCGTCACGCCTTTGAGTGACACATAGTAAACATATCCGCTCGCGACCTGTGCCACTTGTTGCATACGCTGGTCTGTGCTGGTCGGCGCCAAAAGGAAGATCAGGTCCATATCCCTGGCGCGAAGTCGGGTAGCAAACTCCACGCATTCTTCTGGTGGGTAGTCAACGACAAGCACGCCATCGACACCTGCGTCTGAAGCATCGCGGATGAAGGCGCTGTCTTTGGAGTTTCCTCCGCCATGCTTGATATCGTAAGCCTCTATCGGGTTTGCGTAGCCCATCAGGACTACGGGTGTTGTTTTGTCCTGGGTGCGGAAGGTGCGAACCATTTCAAGCACCTGCATCAAACCGATGCCGCTGGCGAGAGCCTTGTCACCGGCCTTCTGGATCACCGGACCGTCGGCGCTCGGATCCGAAAAGGGAACACCCAGCTCAATAACGTCGGCACCACCCGCCACCATGCCATGCATCAGTTCGGGCGTGACATCTGCGAAAGGAAACCCCGCGGTCACAAAGGGAATCAGGGCCTTGCGGCCTTCACTTTTGAGTTTGGCAAAAACGGGTGCAATGCGGCTCATGAATTGACCCCGCCGCCCTTGACAGAAAGTCCGCGCATTGAGGGGCGATCATAAAAATCAGCACCCGACAAATCTGCGACCGTCCCTATGTCCTTGTCACCCCTGCCCGAAAGATTTACCAGAATGCTCTGGTCCGTGCGCATGGTCTTTGCAAGTTTCATGGCATAGGCCACGGCATGACTTGATTCGAGTGCGGGGATGATGCCCTCTGTCCTGCAGAGGTAGTGAAAAGCCTGAAGTGCTTCCTTGTCAGTGATTCCCACGTATTCGGCCCGCCCTATGTCCTTGAGGAAGGCGTGCTCGGGGCCGACGCCGGGGTAGTCCAGGCCGGCGCTGATGCTGTGTGTCTCGGTCACCTGGCCATCTTCGTTCTGCAGTACATAGGTCCGGTTGCCGTGGAGGACGCCAGCCACGCCGCGCTGCAGCGACGCAGAATGTTTGCCACTGTCCATGCCTTCGCCTGCAGCCTCGACCCCGATAAGGCGCGTGTTCCCGTGCGGGATGTAGGGGTGAAAGATCCCCATGGCATTGCTGCCTCCGCCAACACATGCGATGACGGCGTCAGGCTGGCCCCCGGTGAACTCAGGCATTTGCGCAATGCATTCGGTGCCGATCACGCTCTGGAAGTCACGCACCATCATGGGGTAAGGGTGCGGACCTGCTACCGTGCCAATGATGTAGAAGGTGTTGTCGACGTTGGCTACCCAGTCGCGCATCGCTTCATTCAGCGCATCCTTCAGCGTCTTGCTGCCGCTCTCAACCGGTACGACTGTGGCGCCCAGCAGCTTCATGCGGTATACATTGGGGCTTTGTCGCTTGACGTCTTCGCTGCCCATATAAACCACGCATTCCAGGCCGTAGCGTGCACAAATGGTGGCCGTGGCCACACCGTGTTGTCCGGCACCTGTTTCTGCGATGACGCGCGGCTTGCCCATGCGCCTGGCCAGCATGGCCTGACCTATGGTGTTGTTGATCTTGTGCGCACCAGTGTGGTTGAGGTCTTCGCGTTTAAGGTAAATCTGCGCGCCGCCCTGCTCGCGGCTCATGCGCGCTGCATGATAGATGGGGGAGGGCCGGCCTACGAAGTGCTTGAGCTCTGAATTGAATTCCGCCAGGAACTCGGGGTCATGCTGGTATCTGGCGTAAGCCTCTTTCAGTTCGGTAATTGCGTGGGTCAGCGTTTCTGAAACAAAACTGCCGCCGTAAATACCGAAATGCCCTGAAACATCAGGCTGTTGATAGTCGTACATGGTGATCTGGATTCTTTGCAAATTGTTCATCGGCTACGCGCACGGCGGCCACGAACTGGTTGATTTTGTCGGCGCTTTTGATTCCTTTTGAAATCTCGACGCCCGAGCTGACATCAACGGCCAGCGTTTTACAACGCGGCCTGACTTGCAAAATGCCATCGGTCACATTTGCAGGTGTGAGTCCACCAGACAAAACGAGGTGAGCGTTGACGTTTGGAGGAAGAAGTGACCAATTGAATGTTTTGCCGCCCCCGCCATACCCCTCGATATGTGCGTCGAGAAGAATGGCTTGGGCTGCCTTGAAGTCTTCTGCGTATTTTACGAGATTGAAGCGCGGGTCCGCTTGATCAAGGGGAATGCGTGCGGCGCGCAGGAAAGGGCGGGCAGCACGGATGCATTGCTCCGGCGTTTCATCGCCGTGAAACTGGATGAGGGCATTGGGTATTTTTTCGCATGCAGCCTGAATGTCAGCCAGCTCTGCATTTACAAAAAGCAATACCGGCGTGACGAAGGAGGGCAGCCTGCCGGCTAGCAGGGAGGCGCGCTCAACCGTGACGTGTCGCGGGCTTGGCCCGTACATCACAAATCCGATTGCATCTACGCCCGCGGCTGCTGCTGCATCGACGTCTTCTTCGCGTGTCAGTCCGCAGATCTTGATGCGGGTCCGGATATTCATGTTTGTAGGGTGGGCTCGTGATCAGGGAAGCCAATCATAGGCCGCAGTGCGTTTCGGCAGGCCATAGTGGTCTTCGTAGACTGGTCCCAGGAAATACAGGCCATCTGGTGAAAAAGTTGGCGCGGCAGCGTCCCGCCGTCGCGCTCGCATGACCTCGCCCAGCCATTCGGGTGTATGAGCGCCCTGGCCAATCGCAACCAGGCAGCCCATGATGTTCCTGATCATGTGGTGCAGAAATGCATTGGCTTCAAATTCAAAACGCCAATAACTGGCGCCTTCGCCGACCCGCTGGCTGATTTGAATACTGTTAACGGTCTTAACCGGGGATTTTGCCTGGCACTGCGCCGCCCGGAAGGAGCTGAAATCATGTTCCCCGACAAGGTATGTCGCTGCTTTTTTCATCGTGTTGCCGTCCAGTGGCCTGTAAACCCAGCCGACCCGGCCAGCTTCCACACTGGGGCGTACCGGGGACTCTAGAACCACATAGGCATAACGGCGTGCAATTGCGCTACCCCGGCAGTGAAAGTCGTCTGAGACTTCCCTGGCCCATTGCACGGCAATATCCCGGGGCAGGAAGGCGTTGGTCCCGCGCACCCACGAGGCCGTATCCCGTTTCAAGCCGGTGTCAAAGTGAACGACCTGCATCAGTCCGTGCACACCAGCATCGGTGCGTCCAGCGCAAAGGGTTCGCACAGGCTGGGCGGCAAATCTTGCGAGGGCAGACTCGAGCTTGTCCTGAACAGTTTTCCCAGAGAGCTGGCTTTGCCAGCCCTCGTAACCGCTGCCGTTGTAGCTGACGCCAAGAGCTATTCTCACGGTGATTCAATAGCCTGATCTGCAGTGACCCGCGAACGCATCGCTGCGTTCAACGGCCGGTCACGACAGGCCGTTAAGAAACGCCTGCGCCCTGCTCTTGAGCGGTCCGCTGGATTGGGAAGCAACTTCCTCTGCCAGTGAACGTGCACCATCCGAGTCGCCCAACGCCTGGAACTCTTCAGCGAGGGCGAGCTTTGTTGCCAGCGGGTCGTCACCCGCGCCTGATTCTTCAGCCGGTGACAGGGTTGGGCTTTCTGTACTCGGGCCACCCAGATCCAGGGACAGCGAGCCCAGGTCAAACTCCAGCATGCCGCTGTCAGGTTCGGCGGCCACGGGCGCGGGTGGAGCTGCTGCTTTTACAGGTGCCGGGGTGGGGGCTGGCTCATCGGTCGTGAACGTCAGGCCGCTGGCCGACAAGGCCATCTCTGCCGAATTGTCTTCGGCGGGGGTAATCGGTGCAGGTCCCGGTGTTGGTTTCAGCGCGACCGTGCCAGTTGAAAAGTCCATCTCGAGACCATCAAAGATCGGATCTGCGGGCAGCGCCTGCATGGCAACAGTGGGTTCCGGCTGATAGGCTGGTACAGGCGCCACCGGTGCGGCAGATGGAGGCAGGGCCGCGACGGCTGGAGGCTCATCACCGAGTGAGAAGTCAAGGTCCAGATCGAAGTCCACCGAACCGGCAGGCTCTTCTGGTTGAGCCTCAATCATTTGCGGAATCGTGCTGGAGCCGAAGCCCGGTGCGTCGCTGGTGGATTCGGCACCACCCCGCTCAGTCATGTGTGGCTGGCCACCTGGCTGGTAAAGCGGGTTGGATGCCTCCAGATCGCGCCCCATCTCCGCGATGTATGCCCACTCGGGGCCATCGCCACGCGTCAGGTTGTAAGCCTCGATGGCCACCACCTCAAACGCCTTGGTATCGCGGCGTTTGGCGTAGATCTCCATGAGCTTGGAGTGAATTGCCACACGCGTCGGGGTCGTGCGCATGGCCTCCTTGAGGATTTCCTCGGCCTGTAGATCGCGTCCATAGGCGAGGTAAACGTCTGCTTCCGCGACCGGATCCACGTCGCCAGCAGCATCCAGCTGGCTGGGCGAGTAGACGAGTGACGAGCCGGTGGCACCGCCCTCGCTGGTGTCGATGCGCTGGCCTCCGCTTGCGCCAAAGAACGAGTCCGGCTGCAGGCGACTTTCGAGGAATGAGCTGTCCACCTGAACGGCGTTGTTCCGTTTTTTGTAGCGGTAGAAGCCAAAACCCGCCAGCAACAGCAGCAGCGCAGCAATGCCCGGCAGAACAAACGGGTTGTCTTGCAACTCGTCCATGAGGCTGGGTTCAGGCGGCGGTGGGGGAGGCGGTGCTGTCGGTTTTTTGACGACTGGCGCTGCAGGCGGGCTCGCAGTTGCTGCCGTGACAGCAGTCTGGGATGCCGGACCGGCAGGTACGCTGGCGCTTGCCATCGGTGCCGAAGCGGCAGTAAGGGATGCCGATGCTGGCGCGCTGGCAGCTGCAATGGCAGCACTCGCAGCTGGTTTGGGTGCGCTTGCGGGTACCGATGCTGCGGTGCTGGCCACAGATGGAGAAGAGGCAGGAACGGCCGGAGTTGCCACCGCGACGCCCACGCCTTTGGCGGCGCTTGCGGTCGCGGCTGGCCCGCCAGCGAGCTTGCTCAGGTCACTGATGTTTTTGGAGAGCTCGGCAACGCGGTCAGAGGCGGCTTTGGATTCACGTTCCTTCGCAATCTTGTCTTCAGCTGCGGCTTTGCCCTGGACGGCGCCCTTTGACAAAGTCAGCTTGTCGGGGGCTGCAGTGACCGGCGCACGGTCTTCGACTCTGGCCTGAACCTTGCCACTGGCCTGGCGGGTGGAGCTGTCAGCCTGTGTGACGGGAACACCATCGGCCAGCTTGCGGCGGAAGTCATTGAAATCTCTGGATTGGGCGACTATGGTCCGGGATGCCTCGCCCGGCGCCACCGCCCCGGCATCGTCAGCTGAAGGAAGGTCCAGCACTGCACCGGATTTCAGCCTGTTGATATTGCCGCCTATGAATGCGTCCGGGTTGCTTCTGAGCAATGCCACCAGCATCTGGTCCAGCGAAATGCTGACTGGCTTGTTTTGCGCGGCGATTTTGCCAGCTGTGTCGCCAGCTTTGACGGTAACCTGCTGGCCGCTGGCGGGGGCGCGCGCGACAGCAGGTGGACGGGGGGGGGGCGCAGGCCTTTGCACGGGCGCAACTGCAACTGGTGCTGGCACCACCCTGGCAGGCGGCGGGCTGGTGGGGTAATACGGAATGCTGGCCATGCCTGTGGCCGGGGGCGGTGGTACAGGCGCTGCAGGTCGGGAAAATATGGGGGCTGTCGGTGACACGGGCGCTGCAGCCTGCCGCAAGTTGGGCGGGTCAAACAGCATGGTGTAGTCACGCACGATGCGGCCTGATGACCAGTTGGCCTCCAGAACCAGATCTACAAAAGGCTCGGTGACTGGCCTTGTGCTGCTAAGACGCAGGAAGGGGCGGCCGTCAGCCCGTTTTTGCAGGCTGACCTGCAGGCCCACAACAGCTGGGGTGTATTCCAGACCGGCCTGCTTGAACGCGTCCGGACTAGCCACGCCAGCACGCAGGCTGTTCGCTTCATCGGCGTTAATTTCTGAAATATCAATTTCTGCCCGCAGGGGCTCACCAAGTGCAGACTGGACCGTGATACGGCCCAATCCCAGGGCTGCTGCGTCAAAACTTGCCAGACCTGCCAGCAATGCGACCGCGCTTGCCAGTGCCCCCATGCGCAAATGACCGGGATTATTCATGGGGTTTTGAGCCTCCTGTGCTCGGTCTGCATGTAACTTTATTCTGCTTAAGCGCACAAAAACCTCGATGCGTATTTTCGAAAAACAACCTTAACATCAAGGCATTACGCTGACAAGCTAAGACACCACTTAAGTTTTGACACAGCCGGTTAGGCCGCACTTACAACTTTTAAATGTTGTCTGACGACAACGGCTGTTCACAAGTGCTTACCGTTGGCGATTGACGCTGGCAATCGCCCAGACGCAGCAATTTCCGGGCCTCAGGCCTGCAGCAGGATGCGCAGCATGCGGCGCAGCGGTTCCGCTGCGCCCCACAAAAGCTGGTCGCCAACCGTGAAGGCTCCGAGGTATTCAGGGCCCATGGCCAGCTTGCGCAGCCTGCCGACAGGGATCTGCATGGTGCCGGTGACGGACACGGGTGTCAGGTCCCTGATAGATGCTTCCCGGGTGTTCGGCACCACATTGACCCACTGGTTGTCCGAGGCAATCATCGCCTCGATATCGGCCAGCGGAACGTCTTTCTTCAGCTTGAAGGTCAGTGCCTGGCTGTGGCAGCGCATGGCGCCTATGCGCACGCAGAACCCGTCGACAGGCGTGGCAGCCGTGCCAAAGGCGGGGCCCTGGCCCAGGATCTTGTTGGTTTCCGCGCCGCCCTTCCATTCTTCCTTGGACATTCCGTCACCCAGGTCCTTGTCGATCCAGGGAATCAGCGAGCCGCCCAGCGGCACGCCGAAGTTGGCGGTCTCATCTGCGGTCAGCGACTGCTGTTTTGCCAGAACGCGGCGATCGATTTCAAGAATGGCCGATTTCGGGTCGTCGAGCAGGGCCCGAACTTCGCTGTTGAGCGTGCCGTACTGGGTCAGCAGTTCGCGCATGTGCTGCGCGCCGCCGCCGGACGCCGCCTGATAGGTCATGCTGGTCATCCACTCGACAAGGCCTGCTTTGTAAAGGGCTCCTACACCCATCAGCATGCAGCTGACCGTGCAGTTGCCGCCGATCCAGTTCTTGCCGCCCTTGCTCATGGCGTTCTGGATCACGGGCAGGTTGACCGGGTCCAGCACGATGATGGCATCGCTGTTCATGCGAAGCGTCGATGCGGCGTCTATCCAGTGGCCATCCCAGCCCGCAGCGCGCAGCTTGGGAAAGACTTCAGACGTGTAGTCGCCGCCTTGGGCGGTGATGATGACGTCGCATTTCTTCAGGGCCTCGATGTCGTAGGCGTCTTTCAGGGTCTTTTCGTTCTTCGCTTGTGCGGGGGCTTTGCCGCCAGCATTGGAGGTCGAAAAGAAAACCGGTTCGATCAGGTCAAAGTCGCCTTCGGCCTGCATGCGGTCGATCAGCACCGAGCCGACCATGCCGCGCCAGCCGACGAGTCCCGTGAGATTGCCCTTGAGTTTCATGATGTTGCCCTTCAAAAAGTCAAAAATCAGGCTTTTTGGCCCGGCTCATCGAGCCGGCAGGGCACGACGAACCAGGCTTGCTAGCCCTTAATGGTGGTCGTTTTGGTGATCTGGGTAAAAACCGGCGCAGCGCTGGTCGCGCGCGAAGCGGCGACGGAGCTTATGAGTGCGGGGTTTTTAAACATGGTGCTTATTGTAGCCAGGCTGGTGTTTGTACTTGCCGAAAGCGCTGGCAAACCTGTCTGAGAACCGTGTTTGCAGGCAGATCTGCTGCGAAAAAGCATCAATAATGGGTCAGCCCAGCGCCTTCACGACGGCATTGCCCATCTCCACCGTGCCGACTTTGGTGGTGCCTTCGCTGTAGATATCCGGCGTGCGCAGGCCCTGCGTCAGCACAGCATCCACGGCTTTTTCAATGCGCTCAGCCGCCTCAGGCTGGTTCAGGCTGAAGCGCAGCATCATGGCGGCGCTCAGGATGGTGGCCAGCGGATTGGCCACGCCCTTCCCGGCGATGTCTGGTGCGCTGCCGTGGCTGGGCTCGTAAAGGCCCTGGTTCTTGTCGTTCAGGCTGGCTGATGGCAGCATGCCGATGGAGCCGGTCAGCATCGCGGCGGCATCAGACAGGATGTCGCCAAACATATTGCCCGTGACCACCACATCAAACTTCTTGGGTGCCTTGACCAACTGCATGGCGGCGTTGTCGACGTACATGTGGTCGAGCGCAACGTCGGGGTATTCCTTGCCGATTTCCGTGACAACGTCTTTCCAGAGCTGGAAGGTCTCCAGAACATTGGCCTTGTCGACACTGGTAACGCGTTTGCCACGCTTGCGTGCAGCGTCAAAAGCGACGCGGGCAATGCGTTCGATCTCCGGGCGCGAGTAGCGCATGGTGTCAAAGGCTTCTTCGCTGCCGGGGAAGTGGCCGTCAGGTGAGACGCGTCGTCCGCGCGGCTGGCCGAAGTAGATGTCACCTGTCAGTTCACGGATGATGAGGATATCGAGGCCCGCCACCAGTTCGCGCTTCAGGCTGGAGGCATCGACCAGTTGCGGGTAGCAGATGGCGGGGCGGAAGTTGGCGAACAGTCCCAGGTTCTTGCGCAGGCCCAGGATGGCCTGCTCCGGTCGCAGCGGACGATCCAGCTTGTCGTATTTCCAGTCGCCGACAGCACCGAACAAAATCGCATCTGACTCCTTCGCGAGTTTGAGCGTGGCTTCCGGGAGTGGGTGGCCATGGGCTTCATAAGCTGCACCCCCAACCAGCACGGATTCCATTTCAAACTTCAGGTCCAGGACCTTCAGGACCTTGACGGCTTCAGCGACGATTTCTGTGCCAATGCCGTCACCCGGCAGGATTGCGATTTTCATTTTTTACTGTCTTCTTGTAGCGATTGTTTAAATGGCGATAACTGTCACGAGCCCGGATTTTCAGCCGGTAAAGCCAGGCGTGGCCATGTGGTTGAGCCAGGGCTTGGTGGCCAGGCGTTCGGCTTCGTAGGCCTTGATCTTGTCGCTCTGGCGCAAGGTCAGGCCTATGTCGTCCAGGCCGTTGAGCAGGCAGTATTTGCGGAAGGCCTGCACATCAAACGGCAGTTCCTTGCCATCCGGCTTGACGATGACCTGACGCTCCAGATCAACGGTCAGTTCATAGCCCGGGAATGCCAGCGCTTCGTCAAACAATGCAGCAACCTGAGCCTCTGGCAACACGATGGGCAGCAGGCCGTTCTTGAAGCTGTTGTTGAAAAAGATGTCGGCATAGCTGGGCGCAATGATGGCGCGAAAGCCGAACTGGTCGAGCGCCCACGGTGCGTGTTCGCGTGACGAACCACAGCCAAAGTTCTTGCGTGCCAGCAGCACCGAAGCACCTTTGTAGCGCGGCTGGTTCAGCACGAACTCGGGGTTGGGTTTGCGGCTGGCCGGATCCTGGCCCGGAAATCCTTCATCAAGATAACGCCAGGCGTCAAACAGGTTGGGGCCAAAACCTGTCTTGCGGATGGACTTCAGGAACTGCTTGGGGATGATGGCGTCGGTGTCGACGTTCTCGCGGTCCATCGGAGCGACCAGGCCTTTGTGTACGGTGAATTTCTGCATGATGAATTCTCTTTTAATAAATCAAAGCGATGTCTTGACAAGGAACACCGTGGAGCCGGCTTTGCCGGGCCACAGGTGTTGCCCCCTTGAGGGGGTTCGGCTTGCGCGTTGTGAGTCGAGACAGGGGTGTCACGCAAATTTCCGGATGTCAACGAAGTGACCGTGAACTGCGGCGGCCGCTGCCATCGCCGGGCTGACGAGGTGGGTGCGGCCACCCGCGCCTTGCCGGCCTTCGAAGTTGCGGTTGCTGGTCGAGGCGCAGCGCTCGCCCGGCTCCAGCCGGTCGGCGTTCATCGCCAGGCACATGGAGCAGCCGGGTTCGCGCCATTCAAAACCGGCGGCAACAAAAATCTTGTCCAGGCCTTCGCGTTCGGCCTGTTCCTTGACTAGACCCGAGCCGGGCACGACCAGCGCGAGCTTCACGTTCTTGGCGACTTTCTGGCCGATCTTCTTGATGACGGCGGCAGCTTCGCGCATGTCTTCGATGCGGCTGTTGGTGCACGACCCGATGAAGACCTTGTCGACGTAAATATCGTCGAGTGCCTTGCCAGGCTGCAGGCCCATGTACTCAAGCGCACGCTCGATGGCGCCGCGTTTGTTGGGGTCTTTTTCCTTGTCGGGGTCGGGCGTCTTGCCGGTCACGGGCAACACCATCTCGGGGGAGGTGCCCCAGGTAACCTGCGGCTGGATCTGGCTGGCGTCGAGTTCGACAACGGCGTCAAACTTCGCGTCGGCGTCCGACTGCAGCGTGTTCCAGTATTTGACGGCTATGTCCCACTCGACGCCGGTGGGCGAGAGCAGGCGGCCCTTGACGTAATCGATGGTCTTCTGGTCCACCGCGACCAGGCCCGAGCGTGCGCCAGCTTCAATCGCCATGTTGCAGACCGTCATGCGGCCTTCCATGCTGAGCGCACGAATCGCCGCGCCGCCAAATTCAATCGCATAGCCCGTGCCGCCCGCTGTGCCGATTTTGCCGATGATGGCCAGCACGATGTCCTTGCCGGTCAGGCCAGGCGCTAGCTTGCCCTCGACCTTGATGAGCATGTTTTTGGCCTTCTTGGCCAGCAGGGTCTGGGTCGCCATCACGTGCTCGACTTCGCTGGTGCCTATGCCGTGCGCGAGCGCGCCGAAAGCGCCGTGGGTGGAGGTGTGCGAGTCACCGCAGACAACGGTCATGCCGGGCAGCGTGGCGCCGTTCTCGGGACCCATGACATGCACGATGCCCTGGCGTTTGGAGAGGAAGGGGAAGAACGCGGCCGCGCCGGATTCCTTGATGTTGGCGTCCAGTGTGGTGATCTGTTCCTTGCTGACCAGGTCGGTGATGCCGTCGTAGCCCAGCTCCCAGCCGGTAGTTGGCGTGTTGTGGTCGGCGGTGGCAACGATTGAGCTGATGCGCCAGACCTTGCGGCCGGCTTCGCGCAGGCCTTCAAACGCCTGCGGGCTGGTGACTTCGTGGACCAGGTGGCGGTCAATGTAAAGAATCGATGTGCCGTCTTCTTCGGTGTGAACGACGTGTTCGTCCCAGATCTTGTCGTAGAGGGTGCGTCCCATGGTGTTTTCCTTTGCTTTCAGTCGTGGTGATTGTGGTTTTGGTAATTCTTGCCGGTGTGTCAGGCGGTCGCGGGAGCCGGTTTGGCGGCGCGCGCTGCAGATTTGTTTTTCGCCGGCGCTGCATTGTCCGCCGGCTGCGTTAGATGTTCGACCAGCAGGCGGGCCGTAACAGGCAGCGTTGAAAAATCGCGCGCCACCAGCTGGATGTCGCGTGTGGCCCATTCATCGAGCAGCGGCACGGCAGCGAGTTCGCCCATGCCGTGCATGAGCTCGAAAGCACGCTGCGGCATGACGCCGACGCCAAGCCCGTTCTGGATCATTCGGCACATGGCGTCCAGCCCGGTCACGTGGATACGCAGCTTGATGGTGCGGCCGACGTCGGCGGCGGCCTGCCGCATGGCGAGGTAAATAGAGCTGTTGGAGTGGAGGCCGACCTGGTCGTAGTCGAGTGCGGCTTCAAAATGGATGGGGCCCAGCGCCGCAAGGGCGTGGCCCTTCGGGACAACAAGCACCAGTTTGTCGCTGCGGTAAGGCATGGTCTGGAGTTCGCCAGGCCCGACGCCGGTGTTGCAGATGCCCAGGTCGGCTGCGCCCTCCTGTACGGCGCGCATGACCTCGGTGCTCAGGTGTTCTTCCAGGTCGATCTTGATCTGCGGGTGTCCGGCGATGAAAGCGCCCAGGTCTTCAGGCAGGAACTGCACGATGGCCGAGATGCTGGCGTGCACCCGCACGTGGCCGCGCACGCCGTCGGCGTATTCGCTGAGCTCGCCCTGCATTTTTTCAAGGCTGAAGAGCACGGAGCGGGCATGGTGCAGCAGGCTTTCGCCAGCGGGTGTCAGGCCGACACCGCGGGTGTGGCGGTAGAGCAAGGGGGTGTCCAGCGTGGCTTCGAGGTCGCTCAGGCGCTTGCTGACGGCCGAAGCGGCGATGAACTCGCGCTCGGCGGCCTTGCCGATGCTGCCAAGCTCGCACACCGCCACGAAGAGCTGAAGCGAGGTCAGGTCTATGCGGCGCGCGAAGTTGCGTTCTGAGCTTTTGATGGACATGGCGTGAGGGCATCGCCTTTCAAGACGATGGTTGATATTTTGCCCTGACCAGGCGTCGTCTGTCATCGCAATCCACGATGACCGACTTGCCGTGAGCGATTTCAGTTTGTCAGCCAATTTTTAACGTATATGTTAATTTTTTGTCGTATACGTTAAAAAACCACTTTACAGCTGTCGGTGATGCTTCAAATCAGCTTTTTTGGGTCAAAAAAGGCCCGTTCTGAGACGTAAAAACGGCTGCAGGCCAATAAATACGTACGTGAGCAGCTATGAATTTGATAGTAATTAGAAGCTGACTGCCGCTCTGAAACTTTGGTTTTGAAGAAGTGTGGGGCGCAGTTGCTTCGGGCAGGCGAAAAAAAGCCCGCCGATGTCGCCATCTGGCGGGCTTGGCTGGCAGCTCGCGCTGCCGGGTGCCTGTGACGCAGCCTAGCGCTGGGCGATAGGCTTGACCTGGCGGGTTTCAGAGCCGGTGAACAGCTGGCGAGGACGGCCGATCTTGTATTCGGGGTCGCTGATCATTTCGTTCAGCTGTGCAATCCAGCCCACGGTGCGGGCCAGGGCGAACACGGCAGTGAACAGCGGCACGGGGATGCCGATGGCCTTTTGCACGATGCCGGAGTAGAAGTCGACGTTGGGGTAGAGCTTGCGCGAGACGAAGTAGTCGTCTTCCAGGGCGATTTTTTCCAGGGCCATCGCCAGCTTGAACAGCGGGTCGTTTTCAAGGCCCATCTCCTTTAGCACTTCCTTGCAGGTTTCCTGCATGAGCTTGGCGCGTGGATCGTAGTTTTTGTAAACGCGGTGACCAAAGCCCATCAGCTTGACGCCGGAGTTCTTGTCCTTGACCTGCTTGATGAAGTCGCCGATTTTCTCGATGCCACCGTTTTTCTGGATGTCACCCAGCATGTTCAGGGCGGCTTCGTTGGCGCCACCGTGTGCCGGGCCCCAGAGGCAGGCCACACCCGCGGCAATCGCTGCAAACGGGTTTGTGCCTGACGAGCCGCACAGGCGCACGGTCGAGGTCGACGCATTCTGCTCGTGGTCTGCGTGCAGGATGAAGATGCGGTCCAGGGCGCGTTCGAGCACCGGGTTGACCTTGTACTCTTCGCACGGCGTGGCAAACATCATGTGCAGGAAGTTGCCGGCGTAGCTCAGGTCGTTCTTGGGGTACATGTAGGGCTGGCCCACGGTGTATTTGTAGGCCATGGCGACCAGCGTCGGCATCTTGGCGATCAGGCGGATGGCCGAAATATCGCGGTGCTCGGGATTGTTGATGTCGGTGCTGTCATGGTAGAAGGCCGACAGGG
>JAZKAY010000007.1:0-282182 GCA_040388905.1 Pseudomonadota bacterium | reverse complement strand
CACCGTCGATGATGATGGTGTTTTCCTTGCCCACTTCGATGCGCTTGGCTTGGCCGAGGTCAGCCAGCGTTGCTTTTTCAAGCGACATGCCGACTTCTTCAGCGATGACCTTGCCGCCGGTCAGGGTGGCGATGTCTTCCAGCATGGCCTTGCGGCGATCGCCAAAGCCAGGGGCCTTGACTGCGACAACCTTCAGGATGCCGCGCAGGGTGTTGACCACCAGCGTTGCCAGGGCTTCGCCATCAACTTCTTCAGCGATGATCAGCAGTGGGCGGCCAGCCTTGGCGACTTGTTCCAGCGTTGGCAGCAGGTCACGGATGTTGCTGATTTTCTTGTCGTAGAGCAGGACAAACGGGTTGTCCAGGATCGCCGATTGCTTCTCAGGGTTGTTGATGAAGTAAGGGGAGAGGTAGCCGCGGTCAAACTGCATGCCTTCAACGACGTCCAGCTCGGACTCGAGTGACTTGCCGTCTTCAACGGTGATAACACCTTCTTTACCGACCTTGTCCATCGCGTCAGCGATGATCTTGCCGATGGTTTCGTCAGAGTTGGCAGAGATCGAGCCGACTTGTGCGATTTCTTTGGAAGTGGTGGTGGCCTTGGAAGCCTTCTTCAGTTCTTCGACCAGGGCCGTGACAGCCTTGTCGATACCGCGCTTCAGGTCCATCGGGTTCATGCCGGCAGCAACGTACTTCATGCCTTCGTGCACGATGGCTTGTGCCAGAACGGTAGCGGTCGTGGTGCCGTCACCAGCGATGTCGGACGTCTTGGAAGCGACTTCCTTGACCATCTGCGCGCCCATGTTCTGGAGCTTGTCCTTCAGTTCGATTTCCTTGGCGACGGACACACCGTCCTTGGTCACGGTAGGGGCGCCGAAAGAGCGCTCCAGCACGACGTTACGGCCTTTGGGGCCCAGGGTCACCTTGACGGCGTTGGCCAGGATGTTGACACCCTCGACCATGCGTGCGCGGGCTTCGCCGCCGAAAACTACATCTTTTGCTGCCATGTGTGGCTCCTAAAAATATTTAAAAAACTAAAACCGGGTTGTTGGAAAAGAAAGCGTAGCCAGCGGCTGTCAGGCAACGACGCATGGCGGCCGCGCAGTAGCTTTATTTTTCAACAACAGCAAACAGGTCTTCTTCTTTCATGACGAGCAACTCATCGCCATCGACCTTGACGGTCTGGCCGCTGTATTTGCCAAACAGGACGCGGTCACCAACCTTGACGCCGACGGGCTGAACTTCACCCTTGTCGTTCTTCTTGCCTGGGCCAACAGCCAGGATTTCGCCCTGGTCCGGCTTTTCAGCAGCGCTGTCAGGAATGACGATGCCGGAAGCGGTTTTGGTTTCGTTTTCAACGCGTTTGACGATCACACGGTCGTGCAATGGGCGAAGTTTCATGAGAGCTCCTTGTTTTTAAACAATGGTTTTAAGAATCAAAAGCACCAACTGCAGACGAGCTGGCGTTTGGCAATCTGAGGCTTTGAGGCGCTTTGTTAGCACTCATAGCCATCGAGTGCTAATCATAGAGGCATTTGGTGCCCGTTTCAAGACTGCGCGTAAAAATCTACAGCGTAACGCTGCCGTGCTTTCGGATTTGCATCTGCTGCCCATCGAAGGTACCTTGAACTGCCGGAGAAGCGTTACGTATCAATGGGTCCACATGAGGCATCGTTACGGCCTTAAGTGAATGACACAATATTCATATTTATAGCTATAAAATACAAAAAACGGCACAATAGCCAATTAGATATCTGCAAACATGTATTAACTGATTTAGTATGTGGTGGCAATAGCCAGTTAAATGACTGCAAAATGTAGATTTGTCAATTTATAGCCATAAGATTGGCTACTATGTATAGAGTATGACAATAACGGCAAACACTATCACTGAGCAGGAGGCGCAACTTGGCGAGCGCCTGAAGTTGCTCCGCCTGAATCAAAACCTTGATCAAATTACGCTGGCTGCACGCGCCGGCATCAGCGTCGGCGCGCTCAAAAACCTGGAAAGTGGCTCCGGATCGACTCTCAAAACCCTGATCGCCGTGCTGCGCGTCCTTGGTCGTCAGGAATGGCTGTCTACCATCGCTCCTGTGGCCACCATCAACCCACTGAACATGCCGCGCGCTGCGCACCAACGCCAGCGCGCCAGCCGCAAAGCATTCAATGGCAACTAAGAAGCCCAGGACCAGTTACAGGCACGTCAACGTCATCGACGTCCACCAATGGGGCAAACGGATAGGCGCCGTCGCCCTGGACCCTGTATATGGGTTCTACGTCTTCAGCTATACGCCCGAGTTCATGGCGAGCGGTATCGAGCCGGCGCCGCTGCAGATGCCCACCGCCAAGGGCCCTGTTTTCCTGTTCACAGATCTGCCGGTGGATACATACAAACGCCTGCCTGCCATGCTGAGCGACGCACTGCCTGACGACTTCGGCAATGCACTGATCAACCGCTACATGGCAGACAACGGCATCTCAGCATCCGAGGTCACAGCGCTGGACCGACTGGCCTATATGAGCAACCGCGCCATGGGTGCGCTGCAATTCAAGCCCACAAGGGGGCCAAAACACAAGTCAACGTCCATTGTCATGAGCGACCTGGTCACCGAGGCCAGAAAGGCCGTAGATGGCTCCATAGAGGACGAAGACCACGCCAATGCGGCCCTGCGCAGCATCATTGATGTGGGAACTTCTGCTGGCGGCGCGCGCGCCAAGGCCGTGATCGCCTGGAACCGTGAGACCAATGAGATCAAAGCCGGCCAGCTGGATGCACCGGACGGCTTTGAACACTGGCTTCTGAAATTCGACGGTATGGGGCGTGACAACGAGCTGGGCGCGTCAAAGGACTACGGCCGCATCGAGTATGCGTACTACCTCATGGCCAAAGCTGCAGGACTGGACATGATGGAGTGCCGCCTGCTCCATGAAAACGGACGCTCTCACTTCATGACCAAGCGGTTCGACAGGGACAGTGGTGGGGTGCGGCATCACATTCAAACGCTGTGCGCCATGAGCCATCTGGACTACAAAAAGAAGGGTGTGAACTCGTACAGCCAACTTTTCTCGACCATTCAGGAGCTCGCTCTGCCCTACGCGCAAAAGGAAGAGGCTTTCCGGCGCATGGTGTTCAACGTCATGGGACGAAACTGCGACGATCACACGAAGAACCTGTCGTTTCGGCTACGTCAGGGGCATCCGTGGGAACTGACCCCCGCCTACGACATCACTTTCGCCCACAATCCAAAAGGCGAGTGGACCAGCCAGCACCTCATGTCCGTCAACGGCAAATTCAAGGATTTCCGCGAAGAAGACCTCCTGGAAGTCGCTGATCGCTTTGCCATCGGAACAGCAAAGTCAGTCATTACCAAGGTGCGAGACGCTATCAAACAATGGCCGGATTTTGCGGAGCAAGCAGGACTCTCAAAAACCCAGCTGGAAGACATTCAAAAGCAGCACTTACTTCTTTAATGCGATTGAAGTCCTCTTAGATTGCAGGAATGGCAGTCACCCAAATGGTGGAGGGCGGGGACTGCAGGCTCGCCGCAGGCGTGCCGTATGATTTTCCAGAGAAGGAGGGGTGATGACATCAATTAACAATGGCAAGAGTGAACAGGACGAGCAAAAGCGGAAAAGCAAACGGCGTCGGGAGATCTTTTTGCAATCCCATCGTGTGCTACCTGAGGATGGGTTGGCTTTAATTGGCTCTATAGCCATGGAAGCAACTTACGCCGAGCAGGTGATCGAGGAAGTGATTTGGGGCTTGCTGGACGTTGGTAGGGAAAAAGGTTTTCACATCACCAGCAATATGATGATGGGCAACCGCATAAAGCTTCTGAATAATCTCGGCATGGAAGTGCTTACTGGCAAACTCAAGGTTGAATTTAAGGGTTTGATTGATAAGTTGGACGAAGCGGCGAAGAAGCGCAACACGGTAATCCATGGCTATTGGACAAAGGATTACCACGACCTGATTACCCACGTCTTGGGAAAAGATAAACCGGGTGACGGGGTCATAGCTATTAGACGAAACAAGTCAGGTGCTCACCGAGGTGAGTTCCCGGCTTCATTGTTAGAAGATGTCGCCTTTGAAATACATCAGGCAAGCTTTGGCTTGAAATTTTTTGTTCAGAAAAACTGGCCGAAGATTGACGATGCGATTCTTGAACGCGGGCTGCAGGACGAGATGGCTTATTACCGCGATGTTTTAGGCGATCCTGATGAAGTGACGGATTAAAAGGGGGATTACGGCATGGAAAATAAAACGGAGTTCATAGCCAAAGATGGCCTTACATATGAAATTGGTCTTGAGGAAGACCTCGACGTCAGGGTCGTAGTCTTCAGGAGCGGGGTAGAGATTGGAAGCATCTCCCTGGAATCGCGCGATGAGGATCAGACATATCACGTTATGAATTTGTCGCTGGAAAACTGCAAGAGGCTGGGGATCGGTCAGCGCTGCCTTGAATTTTTCAATGAGGTTTATCAGTTCTCGACACTAACTGCTGAAGAATCTCACGGGCAGAAGCGCGAGGATGGCAGTCATTTAATCGGTGACGGACCAGGTTTCGTTGCCGCTATGAGGGAGAAGAAGATCATTGCGGCGACAGTTGACTCACGAAGTTTTGAGGATCGTAGTCAAAGCGATGAGGACTGACGGTCCGCTCGGGTTAAATCACAGTGGCCGAACGTGTAGGCTACAAATCCAAGACGAACACTTTTTCAGTGCTATGGGTTGTCAAGCATGTGGGTACGCCCGCCGTGGTGGATGCGAAACGGCTCCAGAAGCGCAGCGGTGCAAGGTTGAGGGCAGCCATGAGCGGTTTTGACCCGCGAGACGACAACCAAGCGGACTAAGCCAAATTCTTCCTGATCTCCATTTCCTCAGCCAGTGCAGCTTTTTCGTGGGGCGCACCTGGCCAGAAATCGTCGTCCTGGAAATGCACTACTTCGTTTTGGCTGTACAAGTCAATTTTTTCTGCTACCACCGCTATTGCCCCGTAAAAACCGTCTACAAATCGCGAAGGTTCAGATAGCACCAGTCCGCGCTCCTTTAGTAACCTGAGTGCGTTAGCACCTAGTAAGGTACCGTCCGGAGCCATCCGGTAATGCGTTTCTTTTCTCAAGACAACTTTCGTTCCAGATTCTAATTTTTCAGCCATATCTGGAAAAAACTGCATACAGCGCAGAAGCAGACTGGCCCCATGTTCTACGTAGACCTCATAAATTCTCTTCTGCAAATCGTCTGTTGCCCCTAGTTCCTCCACCTGCTGTCGTCGCTTCTCTTTAGCCTGCTTTTTACTAATTTTGTCGAACTGTGAAGTGATCGACGCAAAAATAGCCAGTGCTGCAACCACAGAGAAAATAAAAAGCACTCCATAAAATAGCAAGCGCATGGCTTGAACTGGCCAACGGTCGGAGACAAAGGCGGAGTACCACAAACTTTGGTCAGACTGCTTGTCAATATCGAACACCTGGATGGATTTGGTGCCCGCGATCTTCCCTACCGCGCTTACACCCGGAGGTGTAACGTCTGACCCAAGTAACAAAACACTTACCTGCAGCTCGTCTCTCACTTCAAAAATTACCGGCGCAATAGCAACCGTGTCCGTTGACGTCCACAACTTGCTGCCGCGTTCCAAATAATCTTCATTTGCTTTTTTTGTGGGCGTTTCTACGACCTGAGCACCGGTAAACCGAAGTCCGAAGGGTTGTTCATCATCAAAGTCGCCCTTCTTGACCTCAGCATTTCCAATGTTTTTGATGGAAAAATTGACAGCCCAAAGCGCCTTCTTGCTGGTCCTTAAATTCTCTCCAGCGTAGGAGACTTCTAAACCGCCAACTGGCTGACGTATATCAAAAACACGTGTAATTGCGTTTACGGAAATAGCTAGCTCACCCTTTTTCTCATAGACAAATAGCGAATAAAAACCAAAAAGCAGTCCCCCAATCCCGAGAATTGCTGCTCCGCTACCTGACTTTGAAAAAGTCCATATTCTTGTTAGAAAGTTCATATATCCGCCGTAGTAGTGCGGCAAGGATACATTCGTTTACAAATGTTGACAGGGGTGTATCCCCTCAACGCCAATGCACTTTGCAGGGGTTGCCTGCACGGGGGCGCTTTAGCTTGGGCCTCTGCTGTAGCGACTCGCAAGCTGCCGCCGATGCTCCTTGCGTGCCTTGTCACGGTTGTGGCGAATCTTCTTGACTGCAGCATCGTCATTCCGCAGCAGGATCCACGGCCAGCAAATTACCGGACTTCACGACCAGTGCTTCAAAGTTGATGAAGTCCATCACATTTGGTTTGACTTGATGAATGAATGTTCGTCAGCCGTGCTGTCATTTCATCTAGGCGTCGTGCCTAAACTGAAAATACGCTTGAGTATTCATGCGTCCCGCATGCGAACCCTTGGTTTCATGCCTACTTCCCGCGGTCTGTCCTACAGAATCTCTCTGAAAAAACTGACCTGTGATGAGAAGCGCGGTATCTAGAGTCATACAAGCCCCCGCTCCTGGGCGGCCGTCAAAATCTCAAAAACTGGAGCCTTCACGGGCATGACAGAGGCACTTCATGGTTTTATTTGATATGAACAATGTGCGTGGCAATACGCCTGCTGTCGCCGCGCATACGGGGCACGCCAGTGCTTTCCAGCCTGACGTTCTGGCTTCGGTGAAAGCTGTCAAGCGCCTGTCGGCCCACCCGTGGCCGTTTCCTGTCAAGAGTGATGTTTCCTGCCATGGCTCGGAATCTGTTCGTCGCGAGCGCATTGCCAGCAGCTTTGTGACCTGATCGGCATGGCGAAAAAGTCTTCAGACGCGCCTGTCCCGGCGCCGAAAACAGAAAACCGGGCTGAAAGAGGCGGCAGCGCGGAATTTGGCGAAGAGGGCACCAACAAGACTGTGCCCGCCCCTGACGCTGATGCCCAGCCCTCGGATGACCTGCAGGGCACAAGAACCAAGTACATTCCAAAGACGCCGTATACACGCGGCTAACCCCACTACTGGAGCCAGGCCCCCATGCTGAAGTACGCAGGCGTTTATCTCGCCGTTTTTTTGACGATGTTCATCATCGACATGGTCTGGTTGCGGGTCATTGCTGTGTCCTGGTACCAACAGGGCATGGCTGAGCATCTGGCTGAATCACCCAATCTGGTGGCTGCAGCCGCTTTCTATCTGATGTTCCCGATTGGGCTCATGATTTTTGCCATCCTGCCGGGCGAGTCGGCCAGCCTGATGAAGGTTGCTGTCATGGGTGCGCTGTTCGGATTTTTTACCTATGCCACTTACGACCTGACCGCGATGGCCGTGCTCAAAAACTGGCCTGTGGGCCTGAGCATTCTGGACATGGCCTGGGGCACGCTGGTCAGCGGTGTGGCCAGCATGTCTGGCAAGTTTGCGCTGGACTACTTCAACCGCTGACCGATATCCCCGATGCAACAAAAAAGCCACCTTGCGGTGGCTTTTTTTATGGGGGACCTTGAAGATTACTTCAGGCCTGCAGCCGCGCGAAGCGCCGCTGCCTTGTCGGTCTTTTCCCAGGTGAACTCGGGCTCGTCACGGCCGAAGTGGCCGTAGGCTGCCGTCTTCTCATAGATGGGGCGCAGCAGGTCCAGCATCTGGATGATGCCTTTTGGACGCAGGTCGAAGTGTTCCTGCACCAGTGCAGAGAGTTTTTCATCAGACATCACGCCTGTGCCTTCGGTGTAGACCGTGATGTTCATCGGCTTGGCCACGCCAATCGCGTAGGCCACCTGGATCTGGCACTGCTTGGCGAGACCGGCAGCGACGATGTTCTTGGCCACGTAGCGGGCTGCGTAGGCTGCAGAACGGTCAACTTTGGAAGGGTCCTTGCCGCTGAATGCGCCGCCGCCGTGCGGGCAGGCGCCGCCGTAGGTGTCGACAATGATCTTGCGGCCGGTCAGGCCGCAATCGCCCTGTGGGCCGCCGATGACAAAACGGCCGGTCGGGTTGATCAGGTACTTGGTGTCCTTGGTGATCATGCCCTTTGGCAGAACCGGCTTGATGATTTCTTCAATGATGGCTTCGTTGAACGAGGCCTTCATCTTCTTGGCGGTTTCCGACTGGTCGGGGCTGTGCTGGGTCGACAGCACGACGGTGTCAATGCTGTGCGGCTTGCCGTCAACGTAACGCATGGTGACCTGGCTTTTTGCGTCAGGGCGCAGGAAAGGCAGGCGGCCGTCCTTGCGCAGCTGGGCCTGGCGCTCGACGAGGCGGTGTGCGTAATAGATGGGCGCTGGCATCAGTTCCGGCGTTTCGTCGCAGGCGTAGCCGAACATCAGGCCCTGGTCGCCGGCGCCGGTGTTCAGGTGGTCGTCAGACGCGTGGTCAACGCCCTGGGCGATGTCGTTGGACTGCTTGTCGTAGCAGACCATGACCGCGCAGCCCTTGTAGTCGATGCCGTATTCGGTGTTGTCGTAGCCGATGCGCTTGATGGTGTCGCGCGCTACCTGGATGTAGTCGACATGCGCGTTGGTGGTGATCTCGCCTGCCAGCACAACGAGGCCGGTGTTGGTCAGGGTTTCAGCGGCGACGCGCGAGAGCGGGTCCTGCTTGAAGATCGCGTCGAGGATTGCGTCTGAAATCTGGTCGGCTACCTTGTCGGGATGGCCTTCAGAGACGGATTCGGAAGTAAAGAGAAAATCGTTCGCCATTGCGTACACTCCATTGGGTTTATCGGCGCGTTGCCGTCTGGTGTGTCCCGGCGAACGCTTTAGCAGTTTGGTTTAATGTCGCTCTGCAAGTTGTTCAATAACTCAGCGACAGCCGCAATTATATGATGTGCGGCCCCCGGCTGATTTCCCCATTTCTATTCCCAACTATTCCCCAACATTCCCGCTAGATGCTCTGGTTGTTCCGGTTTTTCTCCCTCTGGCCGCTGGCCGCCCTGCACGCCCTGGGCGGTGCGCTGGGCTGGCTGGTGTGGGCTGCCAGCCCGGGCTACCGCCGGCAGTTCCGCGCCAACGTCGCGCAGGCGGGGCTGCCGTTTGACGAGGCGCGGCCGGCGATTGCCGAGGCCGGGCGTTTTGTGGCCGAACTGCCCAAACTCTGGATGCGGCCGCAGGATGAGTCCTGTTTGGGCAATGTGCGCATGGAGGGCCAGGCCCACGCCGAGGCCGCTTTTGCGAAGGGCAAAGGCGTGATCTTCTTCGGCCCGCATTGCGGCAGCTTCGAGCTGGGTCCGCAGGCGCTGGCCGAGGTCTACGGGCCGATCACCGCCATCTATCGCCCCGCCCGCAAGCCCTGGCTGGCCGAGATTGAACTGGCCACGCGCCAGCGGCCCCAACTGACGGTGGTGCCGGCGTCGCTCAGCGGCATACGCCTGATGCACAAGACCCTCAAGGCCAACCAGGCCGTGGCCCTGCTGACCGACCAGGTGCCGCCCGAGGGCCTGGGCGTCTGGGCGCCGTTTTTCGGCAAACCGGCTTACACCATGACTTTGGCGGCGCGCCTGGCGCTGCAAAGCGGCGCGGTGCTGTTGCCGGTGAGCTGTGAGCGCCTGCCCCATGGCAGGGGTTATGTCGTGCAGATCCGGCCGCCCGTGGCTGGCGTGAATGACGGGCCGGGTGAAGCCCGGGTCGACCTCGTTTCCGCCGTGACCCGCATCAACGAAGCCATCGAGACCATCGTACGCAGCCAGCCGGGCCAGTACCTCTGGGGCTACGGCCGCTACAAGACACCGCGCA
This sequence comes from Pseudomonadota bacterium, assembly GCA_040388905.1. Classification (GTDB taxonomy): domain Bacteria; phylum Pseudomonadota; class Gammaproteobacteria; order Burkholderiales; family Burkholderiaceae_C; genus Polaromonas. The sequence continues at coordinate 272,482 of JAZKAY010000007.1, read as the reverse complement.
AGGAAGCTGCAGCAGGAGACGCCGCATGAGGACGACGCGGCAATGGCTCAACTACCTGTTCACGCGAGGCGGCATCATCTTCATGCAGGTGCTGGCAGCGCTGCCCCTCGCGCTGGTGCGTGCCATGGGCAAGGGCCTGGGCTGGTTTTTGTACCTGGCTGTTTCGTCACGCCGGCATGTGGTTCAAAGCAATCTGCGGCTTTGCTTTCCCGAATTGACGGAAGAAGAGCGGAAGGTGCTGACGCGGCAGATCTTTGTGTACTTTGCGCAGGCGTGGCTGGACCGAAGCTGGATATGGCACGCACCGGCGCATGTGGTGGCGCGGCGGCTCAAGCTGACCGGCGCCGTGCATGAGCTGGAGGGCACCCAGCCCACAGTCATCTTTGCGCCCCACTTTTTCGGGCTGGATGCCGGCTGGACGGCCATCACCCAGCAACTGGCGCGCAGCTTCACCACCATTTACACCGACCAGGCCAACCGCCTGCTGGACCGCTGGATATTCCGCGGCCGCCGGCGTTTCTGGAACCGGCCGGGCGGCGGTGCCCGGCTGTTTGGACGTATAGAAGGCGTGCAGCCCATCATTGCCGCGCTGCGCGAGGGCCAGCCCTTGTACCTGCTGCCCGACATGAACTTTGGCCCCGAGGAATCGATTTTTGTGCCGTTTTACGGCGTGCCTGCCGCCACAGTGCCCTCTCTGTCGCGCTTTGCCAGGCTGGGACGGGCCAAGGTGGTGCCCATCGTCAATCGCCTGACCGCACAGGGTTATGAAGTGGAAGTGATGCCTGCCTGGGAGAACTTTCCGACCGGCGATGTGGTGGCTGACACCGCGTTGATGAACAGGAAGCTTGAGGGCTACATTGCGACCCAGCCAGCTCAGTACTACTGGGTGCACAAGCGCTTCAAGACGCGCCCTGAGGGTGAGCCGTCGGTTTATTAGCTGGCCTATACATAATGTGTCATAAATGAAGTCTTAAGTGCTTAATGATTCATTTATGACGCATTAGGTTCTGGCCGGTATTTTTTGGCGATCAGACAGCCCGCAAAAACCTGAAAAATGCCTTTTTGAGGCCATTTTTAGGGGTGTTTTAGGCCTGTAGCCCTTTAAATACGGGCGTGAGCAGCTACTATTTTTATAGCAAATCCACTTGAGTTGCGTTACCGCTTCAGGCCAGAAACTGCTGCAGATGGTGGGCGACCAGTTCCGGCTGCTCGTGCACTATCCAGTGGGTGGCGTTTTCAACACGTTTGAGCTGCATCTGCGGCACAAAGTCGTCCAGGCCATCGAGCAGCGAGGGCAGCAGGGCGGTGTCCTGCTTGGCCCAGATCACCAGCGTGGGCAGGTTCACCTGCAGCATCTCGCGCGGGATCGTCACGGCAGCGGCGGCCGGGTCACCGGGTCGGGCTGGCCGCAGCGGTGAGGCGCGGTAGTAGTTGAGTGGCCCCGTCAGTCCGCGCTCCCAGATGGCGCGGTACTGCGCGCGCCGCTCGTCGGTCAGCCATGGATTGTTGCCGTCGGCCGCGCCCATGCTGGTGAAAAAAGTCCAGAGCCTGCGGTAGTCGTCTGCTGCCAGCAGCTCTTCGGCGTCAGGCCGGATCAGAAAATTCATGTACGCGCTGGCCGCCTGCTGGGCGGGCGAGTGTTGCAGCTCACGCAGAAAGGTGCCGGGGTGCGGCGAGTTGATGATGGCCAGCTTTTTCATCAACTGAGGGTGGCTGGCCGCCAGGTTCCAGGCGACTGCGCCGCCCCAGTCGTGGGCAATCAGACACTCCAGCTTTCCACCTTCGGCCGCGATGAGCGCCGCAATGTCCTGAACCAGATGTTTGGGCCGGTAGGCTTGGGCGTCAGTGGGTGCGCTGGAAAGCTCAAACCCGCGCAGGTTGGGCGCGATGCCGCGGAAGCCGCCGTTCTCGGGCTTTGAAAAGTGCGCCAGCATGCCGTCCCAGACAAACGCCGCCTCGGGGAAGCCGTGCAAAAACACCAGCACCGGCCGGCCGGGCTCGCCGCTGGTGCGGCAGGACAGCGTGATGCCGTGGGGCAGTTCGCGCAGGCTTGACGCGATCATGCTTTACGCGTCGCCGTGGTCTTCGCCATCGGCTTCGTCGCTGGCAGGCGCGACTTCCTTCCCGGCTTTTGCCGGCTTTTCAGCCGGGTGTGCCCAGTCCCAGAGGTGCTGCGCAACTTCTTCAACGCCGCGCTTCTTCAGGGCTGAAAACATCTTCACATCACCGCCGCCCGCCTGCAGTTTTGTGATCTGCATGGCCTTGGCGGCTTCGGTCTTGTTGAGCTTGTCGGACTTGGTCAGCAGCACCAGAAACTTCAGGCCCTCTTCGACACGGGGGCGAATCACGTCGAGCAAAATTTCATCAAGCTCGGTCATGCCCAGGCGCGGGTCGCACAGCAGCACCACGGCTTTCAGGTTGTCACGCGTCTGCAGGTAGTTGCCCATGACCTGCTGCCAGCGGTATTTGGCTTCCTTGGGCACGGCGGCATAACCGTAACCGGGCAAATCAGCCAGCACGGCGTCAGTCACCCCCTGCTTGCCGAGCGTGAAAAGGTTGATGCTCTGTGTGCGGCCCGGCGTTTTGGAGGCATAGGCCAGCCGGTGCTGCTGCGTCAAAGTGTTGATGCAGGTCGATTTGCCGGCGTTGGAGCGGCCGACAAAGGCGATTTCCGGCACATCCAGGCGGGGCAGGTGCTTGAGTTCAGGCGCGGTGGTCAGGAATTTTGCCGTGTGCAGCCAGCCCATCGCGATTTTCGGGTTGGGCCCGGTCGCGATGATTTTTGGCTTGGCGCCGGTGCTGGGGGGGCTGGAAGTGGGTGTGGTCATGTACTGGCGGGCCTGTCGGTGGGTGCCAGGCGCTGCGGGGCGGTGGCGGTGAAGCGCGTTAACGCTGTCAAATCCCGAATATGACTGAGTCGGACCGGGTGGGGATATGCAGAACATTCTGGCAAGGCCCTGAAGCCATTGTAAAATCAGAAAGTTATAAGTTTTGTGCGCCAACCCATTAAAACATCCCCCGATATGAAGCTGTTTGTTACCTCCCTTTTGGCCGCCTTCCTGGTTGTGCCTGCTTTGCCCGCATTTGCTGCCGGAGAAGCCGCTCATACCGCTGCCGCAGCACCTGCCGCCGCCGCACCCAAGGTCACCAAGCCTGATCTGGTCAAGGGCGAGGCCAGCTTCACGGCCGTCTGCGCCAGCTGCCACGGTGCCGATGGCAACTCGGGTACCCCGGTTAACCCCAAGCTGTCACAACAGCACCCTGAATACCTCGTCAAACAGCTCCAGGAGTTCAAGTCCGGCAAGCGCAAGAACGCCGTCATGCAGGGCTTTGCATCTGCGCTGTCCGAAGACGACATGAAAAACATCGCCTACTGGGCTGCATCCAAAAAGGCCAAGCCCGGTTTCGCCAAGGACAAAGACCTCGTTGCCCTCGGTGAGCGCATTTACCGCGGCGGCGTGGCTGACCGCCAGATCGCCGCCTGCGCAGGCTGCCACAGCCCTAACGGCGCCGGCATCCCCGCCCAGTACCCGCGCCTGGGTGGCCAACACGCCGAATATGTCGCTACGCAGCTGACCGCTTTCCGTGACGGCGTACGCGGCAACAGCCTGCAGATGAACCAGGTCGCAGCCAAACTCAATGACCGCGAAATCCGCGCGCTGGCCGACTACATCGCCGGTTTGCGTTAAGCATTTCAGGCAAAAACTTGCCTTATATGCGCCCTTACATGCTTTTGCATTGAACCTCAGGGCGTAAAACCAGTCACAACCAGGCGGCCTTTCTCACGGAAAGTCCGCCTTTGTTCTTTACAGCACCCGCCGGCAGACCGCGTTTGCAGGCCAGACCAGATCATCATCCAGGCGCATGACAGTTTCCACCCAAGGCATGAAGGTCAACTGGGGCTCCCGCACCGTGCGGGCGTCGGTCGAGCTGCTGTCGTCGATGCGTTTTTCGATATCACTGCTGACGGTGATCTGCATCGCGTCCATCATCGGTACCGTGCTCAAGCAGGCCGAGCCGCTGGGCAATTACGTCAACCAGTTTGGCCCGTTCTGGGCGCAGGTCTTCAGCCTGGCCAGCCTGAACACCGTCTACAGCGCGTGGTGGTTTTTGCTCATCCTCGCCTTCCTGGTCGTGTCGACCTCGCTGTGTATCGCACGCAACGCGCCCAAGATCCTTACCGACCTGAACCAGCTCAAGGAAAACCTGCGCGAGCAAAGCCTGAAGGCTTTTGGCCACCGCGCTGAAAACACACTGGCCGAATCGCCTGAAGTGGCCGCCCGCCGCATAGGCCAGACGCTGGTGCAAAGCGGCTGGAAGGTCAAGCTCCAGCAACGTCCTTCTGCTGGCGGTGACGGCTGGATGGTGGCTGCCAAGAAGGGTGCTGCCAACAAGCTGGGCTACATCGCCGCGCACAGCGCCATCGTGCTGGTGTGCATAGGCGGCCTGCTGGATGGCGACATGATCGTGCGCCTGCAGATGCTGCTCAATGACAAGTCCACCTACACGGGTGGCGGCCTGATTGCCGATGTGCCGCTCAAGCACCGGCTCAGTGACAGCAACCCGACCTTTCGCGCCAACCTGCTGGTGTCTGAAGGTTCGCAATCCGGTACCGCCATCCTGAACCAGCCCGGTGGCGTGCTGCTGCAGGAACTGCCGTTCTCGATAGAGCTGAAAAAATTCATCGTCGAGTACTACTCGACCGGCATGCCCAAGCTGTTTGCCAGCGACATCATCATCCACGACAAGGAAACCGGCGAAAAGATTCCGGCACGCGTTGAGGTCAACCATCCGGCCCGTCACAAGGGCGTAGAGATTTACCAGTCCAGCTTTGACGATGGCGGCTCCAGCGTCACGCTCAAGGCTGTGCCCATGGGTACCGCTGCTGGCGCCACCAGCAAGCCGTTTGAAATCCAGGGCACGATCGGCAGCACGAGTGCGCTGACCAACGGTGCCGACAAGATGACGCTGGAATACACGGCCCTGCGTGTCATCAACGTCGAGAACTTTGCATCCGGCAAAACCATGGGCGAGGGGAATGGCGTTGATGTGCGCAAGGTGGACCTGCGCCAGGCCATAGATTCGCGCCTGGGTGCTGCGAACAAGACGGTCACCCAGAAAGAGCTGCGCAATGTCGGCCCCAGCGTGAGTTACAAGCTGCGTGATTCCGCCGGCCAGGCGCGCGAGTACAACAATTACATGCTGCCGGTGAAGATGGCCGACGGCGACAACAGCCCGGCGGTGTACCTGTTGGGCGTGCGTGAAAACCCGGCCGATACCTTTCAGTACCTGCGCATCCCGGTTGATGGCGAAGGCAGCATGGAGACGTTTTTGCGCATGCGCAAGGCATTGGCAGATCCGGTGCAACGTGAATTGGCTGTGAAGCGCTATGCCACGCTGGCCATAGGTGCTGACAGGCCCGAGCTGGTACAGCAGCTTGCGGCGTCGGCTTCGCGCGCGCTGGCCCTGTTTGCCGGTGAATGGCCTGAAGGTTCGCCAGAGGCATCGAAAAAAACGGCAGGGCTGCAGGCGATTTCCGGCTTCATGGAAGCCAACGTCCCCGAAGCCGAACGCAGCCGTGCCGGTGAAGTGCTGATACGCATATTGAACGGCGTGCTGTTCGAGTTGACGCAAATGACGCGCCAGCAGGCCGGTTTGAAACCGCTGCCGCAGGACGAAAAAACCCAGGGTTTCATGGCGCAGATGGTGCTGAGCCTGTCTGACGCACACCACTACCCGGCGCCCATGGCGTTTGAACTGAAGGACTTCACCCAGGTTCAGGCCAGCGTTTTCCAGGTCGCACGGGCGCCCGGAAAAACGATTGTTTACCTTGGTTGTGCCTTCCTGATCATCGGTGTATTTGCCATGCTGTACGTGCGTGAGCGCCGTGTATGGGTATGGCTTGCACCGGGCGGCGTCAAGGCCGAAAATCAGGATGATGACGGCGTGCCGGCCACAGCGGACGGCATGGCCAGTTCCAGCCACGCGACCATGGCCCTGTCCACCAACCGAAAGACCATGGATGGCGACAGGGAATTCGAGATGTTGAAAACAAAATTGCTGCAGGCGCCCCAATGAACACCACAAGCATGGACAACAAGAACGTCACGACGACACTGTCGGCGGGGCGCGGGGCCGCAGCACAGACACTGAGCCTCAATGAAGGTTACTTCGTCAGGCGCAATGTGCTGGACTGGATTTTTGCGGCGCTGGTCGTGGCGGGCGGGCTGTTTGCGTTTTCGCGTTACAGCGCTTTCATGGATGTCTATGAAAAAGGCATCCTGATCGCCGCCGTGCCTGCAGCGATTGCCATGGGCTGGTTCTGGCGTCCGCTGCGTGTGCTGATGGTAGTGGTCAGTGCCTTCTCCCTGCTGGGTATTGCGTCCTACCAGGTCGGTGGTGCGGGCAATCTGGCGCGTGCAGATCAGGTGTTCTGGCTCAAATACTTTTTGTCCAGCCAGTCTGCCATTTTGTGGATGAGCGTGCTGTTTTTCATGAGCACGATTTTTTACTGGCTGGGCATGTTCGCAAAATCCCAAAGCGACACGCTTGAATCGCTGGGTTCCAAAATCGCATGGGTGGCCGTGGGCATGGCGCTTATCGGCACCATGGTGCGCTGGTATGAAAGCTACCTGATTGGCGCGGACGTCGGCCATATTCCGGTCAGCAACCTGTATGAAGTGTTTGTGCTGTTCTGCTGGATGACGGCGGCCTTCTACCTTTACTTTGAAGCGCAGTACAACACGCGCGCACTGGGCGCCTTCGTCATGCTGGTGGTCAGCGCGGCGGTCGGGTTTTTGCTCTGGTACACGGTTATTCGTGAAGCGCATGAAATCCAGCCGCTGGTGCCGGCCCTCAAGAGCTGGTGGATGAAGCTGCATGTGCCCGCAAACTTCATCGGTTATGGCATGTTTGCGCTGTCGGCCATGGTGGCGCTGTCATACCTCATCAAGCAGCAGGCCGACGAAAAGAGCTGGTATAAACTCACGCCGCTGTGGCTGCTGGGCGTGGTGCTCTGTTTTGTGCCGATTGTGTTTCGCAGCAAGTCGCCCGTTGAAGCTGGCGGCAGCAACTACTGGCTGGGTTACCTGCTGGTATCGGGCTTGATCGCAGCAGGCATTTTGCTGGGCCGCAAACGCATCGCTGCGCGCCTGCCGAGCTTTGAGGTACTTGACGACGTCATGTACAAGGCGATTGCCGTCGGTTTTGCCTTCTTCACGATTGCCACCGTTCTGGGTGCGCTCTGGGCGGCAGAAGCCTGGGGCGGTTACTGGAGCTGGGACCCGAAAGAAACCTGGGCATTGATTGTCTGGTTGAACTATGCGGCCTGGTTGCACATGCGCCTCATGAAGGGCCTGCGCGGCACCGTGGCGGCATGGTGGGCGCTGGTCGGGCTGGCGGTGACGTCATTTGCCTTTTTGGGCGTCAATATGTTCCTTTCCGGATTGCACAGTTACGGAACCTTGTAGCCGCTGGCTGAATCCTTGTAAGAGTAGCCTGCGTATAACGACTAACAGCAAATTTCAAGGACAAAGCAATGCTTATCAGGACTCACACCAGCGGCTTTCACCATCCGGTTGCCAGCGAGATCACGCCACAAGGCATCTATCAGGGCCGTCGCGACATCATCCGCCTGATGGCCACAGGCGCAGCCGGTGTGGCCGCTGCAGGCTGGGCGAGCCGGCAGGCGATGGCGCAGACTGTGACCAAGCCTGGCAAGCTGGCGGCGTTGCCGGGCGCGAAGTCTGCGGTGTCTGGTGCAGTGACCATGGAAAAACTGACCGACTACAAGGACGTCACCACCTACAACAACTTTTATGAGTTCGGCACCGACAAGGCCGACCCGGCCAAGAACGCCGGTACGCTGGTGACCAAACCCTGGTCAGTAGCCATTGAAGGCCTGGTCAAGCAGCCCAAAACATACACTCTTGAAGACCTCATCAAGCTCAGCCCGCAGGAAGAGCGCATCTACCGCCTGCGCTGCGTCGAGGGCTGGTCCATGGTGATTCCGTGGGTGGGTTATTCGCTGTCGGAACTGATCAAAAAAGTCGAACCGCTGGGCAGTGCGAAGTACGTCGAGTTCATCACCCAGGCTGATCCCAAGACCATGCCTTTTGTCGGCTCGCGTGTGCTGGAGTGGCCGTACGTGGAAGCACTGCGCATGGATGAGGCGATGCACCCGCTGGCGCTGCTGACATTCGGCATGTACGGCGAGGTGCTGCCCAACCAGAGCGGCGCGCCGGTGCGCATGGTATTGCCATGGAAATACGGCTTCAAGAGTGGCAAGAGCATTGTGAAGATCCGTTTCACCGACAAGGAGCCGCGCACCGCCTGGAACAAGGCTGCTGCGCAGGAGTACGGTTTTTATTCCAACGTGAACCCCAACGTCGATCACCCGCGCTGGAGCCAGGCCACCGAACGCCGCATCGGTGAGGACGGCCTGTTCGCCAAGAAGCGCAAGACGCTGATGTTTAACGGGTACGAAGCGCAGGTAGGCCAGCTCTATGCCGGCATGGACCTGAAAAAGTTTTTCTAGATCTGCGCCAATGGTGTCGCGTCAGAAGCTGTTGCTGCATCCCGCGGCAAAGCCCATCCTTTTTGTAATCTGCCTGTTGCCCTTTGCGTGGCTGGCGTGGAATGTTGTGCAAGCCCAGATGGGCAATGTCAACGTACTGGGCGCCAACCCTGCGGAATACCTGATTCGCGCCACCGGCGACTGGACGCTGCGCTTTATCTGCATAGTGCTGGCAGTTACGCCGCTGCGTGTCATCAGTAACACCCCGACGCTTACGCGCTTTCGGCGCATGCTGGGACTGTTTGCCTATTTTTATGTGGTGGTGCACCTGCTGAGCTACAGCGGGTTCGACATGGGCTTTGACGTAGCCGACATTGCCAAAGACATCGCGAAGCGGCCATTCATTCTTGTGGGCTTTGCGGCCTTTGTGTTGCTCACGCCACTTGCTGCGACCTCGTTCAATGCCGCCATCAAGGCCATGGGCGCCAAACGCTGGCAGACGCTGCACAAGCTGGTTTATGTGATTGCCGGGCTGGGCCTGCTGCACTTTTTCTGGATGCGTTCAGGCAAGAACAACTTTGCCGAGGTATTTGTTTACGCCGCGATCATCGCCGTGTTGCTGGGTTGGCGCGTCGTGCAATACATCAGGAAAAAGAAACCCAAACCTGCGCGCACAGGTGCACAGGCCACCGCCAGATAAGTTGACTGCGCGGGGTGCGCCTAGCCGACCAGGCGCTCGTGACGCATCTGGTCCTGTGAGTTCTCGCGCTGCCTGATCAGGTGCACCTGGGCACCGTCCACCAGCACTTCGGCTGCTCGACCCCGCGTGTTGTAGTTGCTGGCCATGCTCATGCAATAAGCGCCGGCTGACAGAACGGCCAGTTTGTCTCCAGCCGCCACAGCCAGCTCACGGTCATGGCCTATCCAGTCACCGCTTTCACATACCGGGCCGACGACGTCATACGTTGCCCTGGCGGTCTTCGTATTCGGCTCAATCGGAACGATGGCATGGAACGCCTGGTACATCGCCGGGCGCGGCAGGTCATTCATGGCCGCGTCGATGATGCAGAAATTCTTTTGTTCGCCGGGCTTGACGTAAAGCACTTCGGTCACGCAGACACCTGCGTTGCCTACCAGCGAGCGGCCCGGCTCGATCATGAGTTTTTTATTGCCGTAGCCGCGTGCATCCACCTTTGCCAGCAGTTGCTGCCAGAGCACATCTGCTTCAGGCGGGGTATCGCCGTTGTAATTAATGCCGAGGCCGCCGCCGAAGTCGATGTGGTCAAGTGTGATGCCTGCGCCCTCAATGGCCGAGACGAGATCCAGCACGCGGTCCATGGCATCAAGGTAAGGCGTGGTGTCCGTGATCTGCGAGCCGATGTGGCAGTCAATCCCGACCACTTTCAGGCCCGTGAGCGAGGCCGCATGCTGGTAGATGCGCAATGCGTCTTCATGCGCCACGCCGAACTTGTTGCCTTTGAGCCCGGTGGAAATATAGGGATGTGTCTTGGGGTCGACATTCGGATTGACGCGAATGCTGACCGGTGCACGCAAGCCCAGACTTGCGGCGACCTCAGACAGTACATCAAGTTCGGCTTCGCTTTCGACGTTGAAGCAGCCTATGCCGGCCGACAGGGCCTGCAGCATCTCTGCGCGTGTTTTTCCAACGCCTGAAAAAATAACTTTTCTGGCGTCACCGCCCGCTGCCAGCACCCGGTCGAGCTCACCGCCGGAAACGATGTCAAAACCGCAACCTGCCCTGGCAAACACCTGCAGCACGCCCAGTGATGAGTTGGCCTTCATGGCATAACAGATCTGCGCATCACGGCCAGCGAATCCCCGCTGGTAGGCCGACAGTGCTGACAGCATGGAGGCCTTTGAATAGACAAAAAGAGGGGTACCGTGAGCCTGCGCCACTGCGTCCAGCGCTACGTCTTCTACATGTAGCGAGCCATCGCGGTATGCCACAAATGGCTGGCCAGGCAGTTGCTGGCCAGGGTCTTCCTGCAACGCGCTCATCGGGCGGCCGACGCAGGCACCAGAGGCTCGACGACGGGGGTCTGTGGTACGGAGACGCTGAGCACCGGTGGTGTAGGTATGGTGGGCAAAAACAGCGGGCCTTTTTGGCCGCAGCCTGCCAGCGCACACAATGCAAGGACTGACAGCACAAGTCCATGGCGTGATGAGGTGCTCTGTGCGGAGCCTAGAATTTGGGGTGAAGAAACCATCATGGGATTGTAATGACCGAGCTTGAATACCTGGAGCACGCCGAGGCTGCCTTGAAGGCGGTTGAACTGGCATGCGACCGGATCAACGATGACACCGACGCGGACATCGACAACCAGCGCACGGGTGGCATGATCACGCTGACTTTCTCAAACCGGAGCCAGATCATCATCAACCTGCAAAAGCCCCTGCAGGAAATCTGGATGGCTGCAAAAGCCGGCGGCTTCCATTACAGGCTCAATGGCAGTCAGTGGCTTGATACCAAAGACGCCAGTGAGTTTTTTACCCAGTTGTCGCGTTATGCCGGCGAGCAGGCGGGGCAGGCGTTGACCTTCACCCCATGAAATCCCTGGAGATCCTGGGCTCCTGAAGCCAGCGGTTCGCCGGCTTCAGTTTTTGAAGAGGTCGAGGATGCGCTTTTTTTCGTCAGCGGGCGGCAGCACGGAAATCGGCGTGCCCGGTGTTCCGGGTGTACCTGGAGAGGCGCCGGGAGCCGCCTGCTGCGCTGCAGCTGAAGGGTCCTGCAGGCCCACGCTGCTGACGCCCGCGCCCTTGGTGTATTCGTCGTAGTACCACTCACCGCCCACATTCACGACGCCCTCGGGCACTGGCATCTCGGATACGGGGACATTTTTTAGCGCATAGCCCATAAAGTCGATCCACACCGGCAGGCTGAGGCCGCCACCGGTTTCCCTGTCGCCAAGATTTTTCGGCGTGTCATAACCCATCCACACAGCTGCAGCCAGGGTGGGCTGGTAGCCCACGAACCAGGTGTCTATCGAGTCATTGGTTGTGCCGGTTTTGCCATAAAGATCGGGCCGCTTCAGGGTGGCCTGGGCTCGTGCTGCCGTGCCTGAGCGTGCGACTTCCTGCAGGAGGCTGGACATGATGAAGGCATTGCGTGCGTCCACGCCGCGCGAGGATTCATCCGGTTTGGGCGGTTTGACGTCAACCAGGACCTTGCCCTTCTGGTCTGTGATGCGGGTGATGAGGTATGGGTTGATGCGGTAGCCGCCATTGGCGAATACCGAATAGGCCGTGGCCATCTGCATTGGCGTGACGGAGCCGGCACCGAGTGCCATCGTCAGGTAAGCAGGGTGCTTCTCAGCCTCAAACCCGAAACGTGTGATCCAGTCCTGTGCATACGGGGCACCTATTGCCTGCAGTATGCGGATGGAAATCATGTTCTTGGACTTTTTGAGGGCGGTCCGAAGGTTCATCGGGCCTTCAAACTTGCCGTCGTAGTTTTTGGGCTCCCATGGCTGCCCGCCGGTCACGCCAGCATCAAAAAACAACGGGGCATCGTTGACTACCGTGCCCGGAGTAAAGCCCTTTTCGAGCGCCGCAGAGTAGATGAAAGGTTTGAAGCTCGATCCGGGCTGACGCCAGGCCTGCGTGACATGGTTGAACTTGTTTTTCTCGAAATCAAAGCCGCCCACCAGCGCACGTATGGCACCGTCCCTGGGGTCCAGCGCGACAAAAGCGCCTTCGACTTCGGGGATCTGCGTGATTTCCCACGCTCCTTTGGGCGTCTTGACAACGCGGATGACCGCGCCCCGGCGTATCTTGATATTGGGAGCGGCCTTGTCGGCCAGTCCTGACTGTGCCGGTTTTAGGCCTTCACCCGTGATCTCGACACTTTCGCTGTTTTGGCGTATCGCCAGGATGCGCTTGGGATTGGCCTCGAGAACGACCGCAGACATGACGTCGCCGTTGTCGGGGTTCTCCGTGAGGGCATCGTCGATTGCTTCATCGGCCTGTGCAGGGTCTGCCGGAATGTCGATGAACTGCTCGGGACCACGATAGATCTGGCGGCGTTCATAGTCCATGATGCCCTTGCGAAGCGCCTTGTAGGCCATGGTCTGGTCGGCAGCATTGAGCGTTGTGTAGACGTTCAGGCCGCGGGTATAGGTTTGCTCTCCGTACTGGTTAAACACCAGTTGGCGCACGGTTTCGGCAATATATTCAGCGTGCACCCTGCCCGCATCCGGCCCTGACTTGACGGCCAGCTCCTCGGCTTTTGCGGCCGTAGCCTGGGCGGCCGTGATGAAGCCGTTGTCTTCCATGCGCTCGATGATGTAGAGCTGCCTGGACCTCGCCCGCTTGGGGTTGTTGATGGGGTTATAGGCCGACGGTGCCTTGGGCAGGCCGGCAAGCATGGCTGCTTCCGCAATGCTGATGTTTTTGAGGGGCTTTCCGAAATAGGCTTCCGACGCAGCCGCAAACCCATAGGCGCGGTTGCCCAGGAAAATCTGGTTCATGTAGATTTCGAGAATCTGGTCTTTTGTCAGCAGGTGCTCCAGCTTGAAGGTCAGCAGGATTTCATAGAGCTTGCGGGTAAAGGTCTTCTCGGAAGAGAGGTAGACATTGCGGGCCACCTGCATGGTGATGGTTGATGCGCCCTGGCTCTTTGCCCGGCCGACGTTGGCAAGGCCGGCGCGTATGACGCCCAGGTAGTCCACCCCGCCATGGGAAAAGAAACGGGCATCTTCAATCGCCAGCACGGCATCTTTCATGACCTGCGGGATGTCCTTGATGGGCGTCAGGCTGCGGCGTTCCTCGCCAAACTCCCCGATCACGACGCCGTCTGCCGAATAAACCCGCATGGGCAGCTTGGGGCGGTAGTCCGACAGGTCCGAAATATCGGGCAGGTTGGGGTAAGCGACGGCCAGCGCGACGGCTACCACCATCACCGCGCTGAAGACCACGGCCAGCGCAATACCCCCGGCCCACAGTGACAACTTTGCCAACACGCGCAACCAGGGGCGTTGGCCGGACGAGGCGGGTTTGGAGGCCGGGGAGGTTTCGGGAGGGGTATTGGGCGGCATGTAAACAATCGTTGGGACGCACACGCATTATAAAAATGGGTGGCATATTCAAAGTGTGCCAGACAAGTAGCCACTTACACTGTTGGCTTTCGGGCAAAGCACTTGCCACAGCCCCGATTGTTCCGGCTTCCCCAAAAAGCGTCGGCTTTTGGCAACGGTAATAATGCTCAAAACGGGAAAAATCCTTACTGTACAAAGAGCTTACTGATAGTATTCAAGTGATTTCTTAAGTACGTAGGGCTACTCATTAGCCGTCTTTTGGGGACCGTTTTGATCTCTTTGGGGTCTTTATTCAGCCGTCAGGATCCGCCTTTGCTCGGCCTTGATATCAGTTCTTCCAGCGTAAAGCTGGTTGAGCTGAGCCGTGACAAGGCGGGCAATCTCGTTCTTGACCGTTGCGCCATTGAACCGCTGGAACGCGGCTGGATCACCGACGGCAATGTAGAGAAGTTTGAAGAGGTTGCCGAAGCGGTTCGCCGGCTGGTTAAAAAAAGCGGTACCAAGACCAAACAGGTCGCCATGGCGCTGCCCGCTTCTGCGGTTATTACCAAGAAAATTATTTTGCCCGGTGGTCTGAACGAGTCCGAACTCGAAATACAGGTCGAGTCCGAAGCCAACCAGTACATTCCTTTTTCACTGGACGAAGTGAGTCTTGATTTCTGCGTGGTTGGGCCAAGCGCCACATCGGCGGGTGACGTTGAAGTGCTGATTGCTGCCTCCCGCAAGGAAAAAGTCCAGGATCGTCAAGGTCTGGCCGAGGCTGCCGGCCTCAAGCCCGTGGTGGTGGATGTCGAGTCCTACGCATCCAGGCTGGCTACTGCGAGGCTGATTGAAAACCTGCCCAACAAGGGTGTGGATACGATGGTGGCCCTGTTTGAGGTGGGTGCGCTCACCACCAGCATGCAGGTTATCAGGAACGATGAAGTGCTGTATGAACGGGACCAGGCTTTTGGTGGTGCCCAGCTGACGCAGCTGATCGTCAGGCAGTATGGTTTTTCACCTGAAGAGGCTGAAAGCAAAAAACGCAGCGGCGATCTGCCCGAGGATTACGAGTCTGGCGTGCTCAAGCCTTTTGTTGAAAGCATGGCCCAGGAAATCGGGCGTGCACTGCAGTTCTTTTTCACGAGCACCCCGCATAACAAGGTTGATTACGTCATGCTGGCAGGTGGCTCGTCTGCGCTCCCGGGCCTGACCGAAGCGGTCACCCAGCAGACCTCTTTTGCCAGCATGTGCGCAGATCCGTTTGAGGGCATGACGATTGGCAGCAATATCCGCGAGAAAAAGATGCGTCGTGAAGCCGCCTCCTATTTGACCTCTTGCGGCCTCGCCCTGCGGAGGTTCCTGCGGTGATTCTTGTCAATCTGCTCCCCCACCGCGAAGCTGCACGCAAGCGCAAGCGGGAACTGTTTTTTACGGCGCTGGGCATTGCTGCCCTCATAGGTGGCCTGATTTGCGGTGCCATCTATTCCTGGTATCAGACCCAGATTTCGGGGCAAAAGGACAGGAATGCGCTGCTGAAGAGGGAAATTACAAAGCTTGAAGGCCAGATCAAGGATATTGCCGGTTTGCAGGCGGAGATCGCTGCACTGCGTGCCCGTCAGAACGCGGTAGAGGATTTGCAGGGCAACCGTAATCTGCCGGTGTATTTGCTGTCGGAGCTCGTCCGGCAGCTGCCGGATGGCGTTTACATCACTACCATGCGGCAGGAAAACCAGACGGTTCTGATCACTGGTGTAGCGCAGTCCAATGAGCGCGTGTCCGAGCTATTGCGTAACCTGGCCAATAACAGTCAATGGTTGACGCGCCCCGAATTGATTGAGATCACGGCATCAAGCGTGGCGTTGAGCGCCCGCGATCAGCGCCGGGTCTCGAATTTCTCCATGCGTATCGGTCTGAGGCGAGCAAGCGACCAGCCTAAACCGGTCAGTTCTGCTCCAGCGGGCTCCGTGCCTGCCGTCGCTCCGGCCGCACCGGCGTCAAAGGCAAAAGTTTGAAGCGGGTAGCTTATGGCCAAAGTTCCTAAAATAAATATTGATTTCGCAGCAGCCCAGGCGGCCCTCAAATCCCAGTTTGTCGGGCTTAATCCGAACGATCCGCCTTCATGGCCGGCCCTGCCACGATACCTCCTGTGCGTGGGTGTTACTGCATTTGTGGTCGTGGCATTGTGGTTTGTATGGTTGAGCTCTTCCGATGAAGAGTTGACGTCAGAGCGTGCCAAGGAAGTCCAGCTGAGGGGTGATTTCTCGAAAAAGCTGACACAAGCCGCCAGCCTGGATGCGCTCAAGAAGCAGCGCGAACAGGTTCAGCAATATGTGACGCAGCTCGAAAAACAGCTACCGAGCAAGGCTGAGATGGACGCACTCCTGTCTGATATCAATCAGGCTGGTCTCGGCCGTAGTTTGCAGTTTGAGCTTTTTCGCCCCGGGCAGGTCAGCGTGAAAGAGTACTACGCCGAATTGCCCATCTCGGTTCGGGTGACCGGGCGTTACCACGATATCGGCCTGTTCGCGGCGGATATAGCCAATCTTTCCCGGATCGTCACGTTGAACAATCTGACAATTGCACCTGCTGGGAAAGACGGAACCCTCTCCATGGATACGACCGCAAAAACCTTCCGTTATCTTGATAATGAAGAAGTGTCAGCGCAACGCAAGGTCGCGGGGCCCAAGAAATGATTTTCTGCAAAAACATCTGTCTGGCGGCAGTTTTGGGTGCCATAACCCTGGGGCTTGCTGGTTGCGGCGCGTCGGAGGAGGAGCAGCTGCAGGGCTGGATGACGGAGCAGCGGAATCAGACCAAATCCAGGGTGGATCGCATACCTGAGCCCACCAAATTTTCCCCCCAGCCGTATGCCGATGAGGGTGCTATAGAGCCCTTCAGCAGCCAGAAACTGACCCAGGCACTCAGGCGCGAATCAACGCAGTCCACTGCAAATGCTGCCTTGATTGCACCGGAGCTTGCAAGGCGCAAGGAACCCCTGGAGGCATATCCTCTTGATGCTGTGGCCATGGTGGGGAGCCTCATCAAGGTTGGTCAGCCGGTAGCACTTGTGCGCGTGGAGAACCTGCTTTATCAGGTCAAGGCGGGTAACTATCTAGGCCAGAACTATGGACGCATTACAAAAGTCTCCGACACCGGTTTGACGCTGCGCGAAATCGTGCAGGACGCCGGCGGCGAATGGATAGAGCGCACGGCGACATTACAGCTTCAAGAGGTATCAAAATGAACAAGCAGACATTGACACGACAAGCAGTTGGCCCGGCGGGCGGCATGCGCAGTTTGCTTGCTGGTTTATCGGGGCAGATGGCTTACCTTTTTGCCCTGCTGGTGGTGTCGGCATCGCTGACGGTACATGCCCAGGCGCCTGCCTCTGGCAATTCCATCCAGTCCGTTACCGGCTCGGTGCAGGGCGGTGTAGAGGTCATACGGGTGGAACTTGCGGAACCCCTGACCGCCATACCTACCGGTTTCAGCATACAGACACCCGCGCGCATTGCACTTGATTTTCCGGGTGTTGGCAATGCCATGGGTCGATCAACGGTCGATATCAATCTCGGAAACCTGCGCTCGGCCAATGTTGTTCAGGCCGGCGAACGTTCGCGTGTTGTGCTGAACCTGAAGGCATCTACGGCTTACAAGGCAGAGATTCAGGGGAAGTCTCTTCTTATTTCCCTGGACCCGATTGTTGCGTCAGCCCCTTCCAGTGCAGCGCCGGCAGCATTTGCGGAAAATCGGAACAGGGACATCCTGCCGCTTAAGGATCTGGACTTCAGGCGTGGCACTGACAGTTCCGGGCGGATCGTCGTGGATCTGCCCAATAACCAGGTCGGCGTGGACATACGTCCGCAGGGGCAGACACTGGTCGTGGAATTTTTGAAATCTGCGTTGCCTGAGGGACTGCGCCGTCGCCTTGACGTCGCCGACTTCGGCACGCCCGTGCAAAGCGTCACTACCTTCCAGGCTGGAGACAAGGTCCGGATGATCGTGGAGCCGAAGGGCTTGTGGGAGCACAGTGCCTACCAGAGCGACAACCAGTTTGTGCTTGAAATCCGCCAGCAAAAGGTTGATCCGGGCAAACTGACGCAGGGCCAGGGCTTCAATGGTGAAAAGTTGTCGCTCAATTTCCAGAATATTGAAATACGTTCCCTGCTTCAGGTTATTGCTGATTTCACCAATTTCAATGTGGTGACGTCTGATACGGTGACCGGCAACGTCACCTTGCGCCTGAAGGATGTTCCCTGGGACCAGGCCCTTGACATCATCCTGCAGGCGCGTGGCCTGGGCATGCGCAAATCAGGCAATGTATTGCTGATCGCGCCCAAGGATGAGCTTGCTGCCAAGGAAAAGCTCGATCTTGAGTCCAGAAATGCCATTCAGAGTCTGGAGCCTTTGCGCACGCAGGATTTCAAACTTAATTACGCGAAGGCTTCCGATATTTCTGCCGGTTTGGTGGGAACGGGTGCGGGGGCTACAAGAATCCTGTCCACCCGTGGAAGCGTTATTTCAGAGTCGCGTACGAACCAGCTTTTCATCACTGACATACCGACCAAACTCGAGCAGATTCAGGCACTGATTGCCAAGTTGGATATTCCTGTACGCCAGGTCCTGATTGAAGCCCGTATCGTGGAGGCGGCGGACACCTTTGGCCGTTCACTGGGTGTGCGCCTGGGTGGCAGACCTTTTACGGTGAACAACAACGCCAACGTAATGTTTGGAAACAGTTATATCGCCCCCAACGTTCCAGCAGGTACAGCGCCCGTCGCCGGTGGGAACTTTGGAACAAATGCGGGCGACTTTCTCAACCTCCCTGCGGTCGGCCAGAATGGTTTCCCTGCCGCGACATTTGCCATCTCCCTGTTCAGTTCCAACCTTACCCGATTACTCAATCTTGAAATCTCTGCCGCCGAAGCGGATGGCAAGGGCAAGATTGTGTCCAGCCCGCGCATCGTGACGGCAGACCAGGTCAAGGCCGTGATTGAGCAGGGCACTGAATTACCTTATCAGCAGGCTACATCCAGTGGTGCAACATCGATAGCTTTCCGCAAGGCCAACCTCAAGCTTGAAGTTACGCCCCAGATCACCCCGGAAGGCAACATCATCCTTAATGTGGATGTGAACAAGGACAGTGTTGGCCGCATCACAAACAACGGGTTTGCCATTGATACCAAGCACATCCAGACCCAGGTGCTGGTTGAAAACGGCGGAACAGTTGTGTTGGGTGGCATTTACGAACAGAACGATCGTGAAGACGAAACCAAGGTGCCGTTTCTCGGTGATCTGCCCGGCATTGGCAACCTCTTCAAGCAGAGAACCAAAACAGCCACCCGCAACGAACTGCTGGTGTTTATCACGCCCAAGATGCTCACGAGCGGAGCTACGCTGCGCTGATTTCTGCGTCTGGCCTGACGGGCGATGTCCGCAGGCTGGAGGCCGGTTTGTGATCGCCAGAGCATGCACGGGTGCTTTGCAACTCCCGCCATCTGAATACTTCAGCCATGTATGCGGTCGATTCACAGGCCCTAAAATCAGAACGTGAACAACCACCCCGCCAGAATCGCCTGCGTCGGTTTGCCGGGCTCGGGCAAGTCGACTATCGGGCGACAGCTTGCCCGACGCCTGGGCATCAGGTTTGTCGACTCCGATCAGGTCATAGAGCAGCGCATAGGTTGCTCCATCCGCGAATTCTTTGAACGTGAAGGCGAGGCTGCCTTTCGCGATCTTGAGGCGGAGCTGATTGACGAGTTAACCCAGGAGGGGGCGTGTGTGTTGTCCACCGGTGGGGGCGCCATTTTGCGCGAGGCCAACCGTATACGGCTGCGTGAGCGAACACTATCCGTCTACCTGCATTCGGCACCTGAAGAGGTGTTCAGGCGTCTGCGCAATGACCAGAATCGTCCGCTGCTGCAGGTTTCAGACCCGCTGGCGCGGCTGAAGGAGCTTTATGCCGCGCGCGATCCCCTGTATCGTGAAACATCTCGCTTTGTGATCGAAACGGGTCGTCCGTCCGTCTCGACACTGGTCAATACCATTCTGATGCAGCTGGAGCTCGCCGGTGTTGTACAGCCACATTGACTGCCGCCTGCTGCCTTGCGTCCGTCGCCCTCACAGGACGTCAAGCCCCTACACTTGAAGCTTATGTCAGCAAATATTCCGCCAGCAGGCGCCCAGGTTCAAATCAAGCTCGGAGAGCGCAGTTATCCGATCGTCATTGGCCCGAAGCTTTTCGGTGATTCCGCCACTTACGGACAGCTTTCTCAGGCGACAACGGCGCTGATTGTCAGCAACACCGCCGTTGCCCCCCTTTACGCGCAGCAGCTTCAGGCGGCGCTCAAGGAGCGCTACAAAAGAGTGCTGCTGGTCGTCCTCCCGGATGGCGAGGTGCACAAGGACTGGCAAACCCTGCAGCTGATTTTTGATGCGCTGCTGGAAAACGGCTGTGACCGGAAAACCGTCCTGTTTGCGCTCGGCGGTGGTGTTGTTGGTGACATGACCGGGTTTGCTGCCGCGAGTTATATGCGTGGCGTACCCTTTGTGCAGGTGCCCACCACCTTGCTGGCCCAGGTTGATTCCTCTGTCGGCGGAAAGACAGCCATCAACCACCCACTGGGCAAGAATATGATCGGCGCGTTTTACCAGCCGCAACTGGTCGTGTGTGATCTTGATGTACTGAAAACCTTGCCAGACCGGGAATTGAGTGCAGGGCTGGCCGAGGTCATCAAGTACGGGCCGATTGCTGATCCTGATTTCCTTGACTGGATTGAGGCAAATATGGAGGCCCTGCTGGCGCGCGACCCTGCAGCCCTTGCGCATGCCGTCAAACGCAGCTGTGAAATCAAGGCCTGGGTCGTCGGCCAGGACGAGCGGGAGCTGGGATTGCGCGCCATCCTGAATTTCGGTCATACCTTCGGGCACGCCATTGAGTCGGGCCTTGGTTACGGCGAGTGGCTGCATGGTGAAGGCGTGGGGTGCGGCATGGTGATGGCCGCGCATCTGTCGCAGCGCCTGGGTCTGGTAGATAGCGCATTTGTAGAGCGACTTGTTCGCCTTGTTGCGATGGCTGGTCTTCCGGTGAAGGGGCCCGTGTTGTCGGGGCAGGACAATGCAGGCCGCTATCTTGAGCTGATGCGGGTAGACAAGAAGTCAGAGGCGGGCGAGATCAGGTTTGTGCTGATTGAAGCACCTGGCCGGGCGGTGGTTCGTGCTGCGCCCGATGCACTGGTTCGCGAAGTCATAGACGCTTGCTGCCGCTAATTCCCGCCAGACCCCGGCCATGACCCTGGCACCTTATGCCTGCGACCCTGCCTCGTCCCGCGGGCGCAGATTTCCCGAAATCGCTGCACCGACGCGTTCTGACTTTCAGCGTGACCGTGACCGCATCGTGCATTCGACGGCATTTCGCCGGCTGGTTTATAAAACGCAGGTTTTCCTTAACCATGAGGGGGACCTGTTCCGGACCCGTCTTACGCATTCGCTGGAGGTGGCGCAGCTGGGCCGCTCCGTTGCCCGTGCGCTGCATATCAACGAAGATCTGGTCGAAGCCATTGCATTGGCACATGATCTTGGCCATACACCTTTTGGCCACGCCGGCCAGGACGCCTTGAACAACTGCCTGAAGGCGCACAACCCAGAAAGTGCAGGCTTTGAGCACAACCTGCAGAGTCTGCGTGTGGTTGATTCGCTGGAAGAGCGCTACCCGGAGTACGACGGACTCAACCTGACTTTTGAAACCCGTGAAGGCATCCTCAAACACTGCTCGCGCCGGAATGCCTTGCGCATTGAGGCGCGCGAGCCGGGCGGGGTTGCAAACCGCTTCCTGCAGGCGGCAGAAAGTACCGGCTTGCGCAGACAACAGCCGTCGCTCGAGGCGCAACTCGCCAACCTGGCCGATGAAATTGCCTATAACGCCCACGATATTGATGATGGCGTGCGCTCTGGCCTGCTGCAGCTGGAGCAGCTTGAAGAGGTGGAGCTGTTCAGTTATTACCGGCGTGAAACCAGTCTTGCCCACCCTTTGCTGAGAGGGCGCAGGCTTCTGTTCGAGACCATACGCCGCATGCTCAGTGCGCAGGTCTACAACGTGATCGACGCAACTACGCAGGCTGTTGCACGTGTGGGCGCTGTGAATGTGGATGCAGTCCGGCAGGGGCCGCCGCTGATTTGTTTCAGTGCCGGGATGGCTGAGCAATCAGCGCTGCTCAAGCAGTTCCTGCTGAAAAATCTTTATCGACATCCAAAGGTTTCCGAGACCACCGAGTCTGCCAAGCAGGTGGTGCGTGAACTTTTTGCTGCCTACATGGCGGACCCCCTGCAGATGCCTCAGGCACACACTGACCGTTTCGATGGTGTTGACATGACGCATTCTGCGGGCGCCCGGCCTGAACGTGTGGTGGCCGACTACATCGCAGGCATGACAGACCGTTTCGCATCGAGAGAGCATGAGCGGCTTGTCGGGCGAGCGGCATTTCCCGCATGAGCAAAATCGCGGGCCAGCGTGGTGTCCAGCCAGGCATGCCGACGGCATTCTGTATTGTGGCGGCCGCCCTCGGTGCTGCGATGCACATAGGCAAGCTGCCGCCTGCTGTACCGGTGCTGGAACGGGTGCTTGGAATCACCCTGTTGCAAGCCGGTTTTCTGCTGTCGCTGGTTCAATTTGCCGGCATGTGTCTGGGCCTCATGACTGGCCTGGCCGTGCAGCGCGTGGGGCTCAAGCGCAGCATGGTGTGCGGATTGCTCCTCCTTGGTACAGCCAGCGTGCTTGGCTCGTTCGCCGAGAGTGCCACGTGGTTGCTTGTCACCCGTGCGTTTGAGGGACTCGGCTTTCTCTGGGTAGTGCTGCCCGGGCCCGGTCTGCTGCGTACGCTGGTACCGCGTGAACGCATCAACAGCATGATGGGGGTATGGGGCACATATATGCCGCTGGGAACCTCTCTGGCCTTGTTGTTGGGACCCTGGGCCATGCTTCTGGGAACGCACGATAGCGGTTGGCGCATCTGGTGGTGCCTTTTGGCGGCTGTCGCCCTGCTGATGGCAGTGTTGGTGTTGTTGCTGGTGCCCTCCGACCGTAGCGTGCAGGGGCCGGCAGAGCCCGGCGCCGCAGGAAAACCTGCGACCCGGACATTGCTGGTGCTGACACTGCGCGCCAGACCCGTCTGGTTGATGGCCTTTACATTTGCGGTCTATGCCGGGCAATGGCTGGCGGTGGTTGGATTCCTGCCGACCATTTATGCCAGGGCAGGTGTGGCGAGTACGATTGCCGCCTGGCTCACGGCGCTGGCTGCAGCCCTGAACATGGTAGGTAATGTGGTGGCGGGGCGCCTGCTGGAGAAAGGTGTTGCTGCGCCTGTTCTTCTGTCGGCAGGTTTCCTTGTGATGGGCACTGGCGCGCTGCTGGCTTTTGGCACCAATATTGGACCGTGGTGGCAGTACATCGCCATCATGGCCTTTTCTGCGGTGGGTGGGCTGATTCCCGCAACCCTGTTCAGTTTGTCTATCAGGCTGGCACCCCGGCCCGAAGCTGTCTCGGCGACCGTGGGCTGGCTGCAGCAGTGGTCGTCTGCCGGCCAATTTGTAGTTCCCCCACTGATGGCATGGGTGGCCGTGCTTGCCGGAGGCTGGCAATGGACGGGCGGCGTCAGTGCGGTCCTGTGCATCGCCGGTCTGTGGCTGGCGCTGCTGATCAGGGCCGAACTCGAACGGTTGCGGTAGCCCTGATTGCGAGCTTGATGAATCCATGCAGTCCCGGTGCATGGGCTTATGACATCTCGGCATCCATATCTGTGTTTTCCACGGCAGTTCAGCCTTACTCTGCTGGACTTGTGATTCGTCCAGAGTCTGCCTTCGCGCAAGCTCTTCGACGGGCATCAAACATGCTTGCAGAATTTTCCAAACAGGGAGGACGCCATGACCATCAATCGCCGCCAGGTACTCTTGCGCAGTGTTTCTTCAGGCACATTCATAGCCAGCCCTGTACTTTGGGCCCAGACCGTGAAGGGGCGCAAGCTGGTAGTGGGCCAGTCGGTACCCCTTACCGGTGCCGCCGACCAGATCGGGCTGGCTTACTTTAATGGTGCAAAAATGTACTTTGATGCCATCAATGCCAAAAATGGTGCGGGTGGTTACCGGATTGAAGTCAAGGCGCTCGACGATGGATACAGCGCTGCGAAGGCGGCGGCCAACGCCAGACAACTGATTGACGAGGGTGTTGACGGCCTCTTCGGGTTTGCAGGCACCGCCAGCTGTGATGCTGCATACGCGGTCGCAAAGGCTTCCAATACCCTCTTCTTTGCACCATTCGCAGCCTCTGATGCTCTGCACGACGCAGCGCTCACCAGCGTGTTTCACGTGCGGCCTGCGCTTGCAGATGAAGCCTACAAGGTGGTGCGCCACTGCGCCACCCTCGGCCAGGACAGGATCGCCGTGTTTGCTGAAGAAGACGCCATGGGACGGGCTGGGCTGGCTGCTGTCAACCAGGCGCTGATTGACCTCAAGAGACCACCCCTGGTAGCCAGCGCGCTGTCTCCAGTCAACAGTGACAAGGTAGATGCTGCCGTTGCTGCGTTGATGAAGGCGCAACCCCAGGCCATCATCCAGGTCAGCCTGTTCAACTCTTCCGCCGCCTTTATCCGGAAAATGCGCCGTGCGGGGTACGCGGGCCAGTTCCTCAATTTCTCCGTCGTCGGCATTGACCCGTTGTTCAGCGCTTTGGGCAAGGAAATCGGCGGTGTGGTGATCTCGCAGGTCGTACCCTCACCGCGCAGTGTGGGCACGCCCCTGATCAAGGAATACCTCGACGTGCTGAACCAGACCGATCAGACGCCCAGCTATGAGAGTGTTGAAGGTTATGTCGCGGCACGTGCTTTTGCCGAAGGTGTCAGGCGCAGCACTTCCGGCAGCGCCAAACCTGACCGCGCCGGCTTGCAAAAGGCGTTTGAGGGCATGACGGATTACGACATGAGCGGTTTTCGTGTGAACCTGCGCGCCAAAAAATATGAGTCCGTGAGGGCCGTTGATCTCGTGACTATCACGCCCGACGGCAAGGTCTTGCGCTGAAAATCAATGCGCTGCCTTCCGCCAATGTGACATAGCAGGGCAGGCGCGCAGTCCGCCAGACCAGTCTCGAATAGATCCCCATTCGGGATGGGGTAATTAATCGGAATTAATCGGGGTCAGATTCCAATTAAACTGGCGTCAGCACAACCCAGGATACATCCGTATGGCTCGCCTTCCCCGACTGACTTTGCCCGGTTATCCGCACCACGTCATACAGCGCGGCAATAATCGCCAGCCCATCTTCAAGAGCGCGGCCGATTACGAGTACCTGCTTGGCTTGTTTTACGACAATGCCAGAAAATTCGACGTTGCCGTTCACGCCTATGTGTTGATGGGCAACCACTTTCACCTCCTGGTAACGCCGAAGACGGACACAGGGCTGCCGGGCATGATGCAGGCCGTTGGCCGGAGTTACGTTCGGTATTTCAATGACCTCCATGAGCGATCAGGCACTCTGTGGGAAGGGCGCTATCGTTCAACGCTGATCCAGACAGACCGCTACCTGTTGGCCTGCATGGCCTATATAGACCTCAACCCCGTACGAGCCGGTTTCGCCGCAGAGGCGGGCGACTATCCCTGGTCAAGCTATGGCCACTATGGTGGCTTGCGTAGCGACAGGCTGGTGACGCCGCATTCCCTGTATTGGACTCTCGGCAATACGCCTTTCGCCCGTGAAGCTGCTTACGCCGAATTGGTGCGCGCTGGCGTATCTGCTCCTCAGCGGGATGCCCTGACCCACTCTGTGCTGAGCGGCTGGGCCTTGGGAGAGCCTGATTTTGTTGCTGATCTGCAAAAACAGACTGTCCGCCGCGTTCAAAAAATGCGGGGCGGTAGACCAGTCCTTTCCCGATCTCGCATTGAAATCAAAAAAGACATTTGATTTGATTCGTCTTTTTTGTGATTTTAATGTGTCCCTAATTAAATTCCGACAATATTTATGAGGAATTAATTGGAATCTGACCCCAATTAATAGATTTGGCATTGTTGTTGCTGCGCTTTATCATCCCCATCCCCGCGAATAAATTGACTAGGAGTGCGCCATGACAACGGCAGCTGAAATTAAAGATCTTCAAGACCACGGTTTGTACTCTGGTGCCAACGAACACGATGCCTGCGGCGTCGGCTTTGTGGCACACATCAAGGGCCACAAATCGCACTCCATCGTCCAGCAGGGCCTCAAGATTCTTGAGAACCTGGATCACCGGGGTGCTGTCGGTGCCGACAAGCTCATGGGCGACGGCGCTGGCATATTGATTCAGCTGCCTGACGCGCTTTATCGCGAAGAGATGGCCAAGACCGGCGTGCAGTTGCCGCCGCCCGGTGAGTACGGCGTCGGCATGGTGTTTTTGCCGAAAGAGCACGCATCCCGCCTGGCCTGCGAACAGGCGCTGGAGCGTGCCGTCAAGGCCGAAGGCCAGGTGCTGCTTGGCTGGCGTGATGTACCGGTCAACCGCGACATGCCGATGTCGCCCACCGTGCGCGAAAAAGAACCCATCCTGCGCCAGATCTTTATAGGCCGCGGGAATGACGTCATCGTGCAGGATGCGCTGGAACGCAAGCTGTATGTGATTCGCAAGACCGCCAGCGCGGCCATCCAGCGCCTCAAGCTAACGCACAGCAAGGAGTATTACGTTCCCAGCATGTCCAGCCGTACCGTGGTCTACAAGGGCCTGCTGCTGGCTGACCAGGTGGGGACCTATTACATGGACCTGACCGACACCCGCTGCGTCTCGGCCCTGGGCCTGGTGCACCAGCGGTTTTCGACCAACACCTTCCCCGAGTGGCCGCTGGCCCACCCGTACCGCTATGTTGCACACAACGGCGAGATCAACACGGTCAAGGGTAACTACAACTGGATGAAGGCGCGTGAGGGTGTAATGTCCTCGCCCGTGCTGGGCACAGACCTGCAAAAGCTGTATCCCATCAGCTTTGCCGACCAGTCCGACACCGCAACTTTCGACAACTGCCTCGAGTTGCTGACCATGTCGGGTTACCCGATCAGCCAGGCCGTGATGATGATGATCCCCGAGCCGTGGGAACAGCACACCACCATGGACGAGCGCCGCAAGGCCTTCTATGAGTACCACGCAGCCATGCTGGAGCCCTGGGACGGCCCGGCTTCCATCGTGTTCACCGACGGCCGCCAGATCGGCGCCACGCTGGACCGCAATGGCCTGCGCCCTTCGCGCTACTGCGTGACTGACGATGACCTGGTCATCATGGCGTCGGAGTCAGGCGTGCTGCCGGTGCCTGAAAACAAGATCGTCCGCAAATGGCGTCTGCAGCCGGGCAAGATGTTCCTCATCGACCTGGAACAGGGCCGCATGATCGATGACGAAGAGATCAAGGCGACGCTGGCGCACACCAAACCCTACAAGCAGTGGATTGAAAACCTGCGCATCAAGCTTGACGATGTCGCGGCAAAAACCGCAGCCATCCAGCCTGCCGACTCCGGCGCTACCCTGCTCGACCGCCAGCAGGCCTTTGGCTACACGCAGGAAGACATCAAGTTCCTGATGTCACCCATGGCCGCCAACGGCGAAGAAGCCACCGGCTCCATGGGCAATGACAGCCCGCTGGCCGTGCTGTCCAACAAGAACAAGTCGCTCTACAGCTACTTCAAGCAGCTTTTTGCGCAGGTGACGAACCCGCCGATTGACCCGATTCGCGAAGCCATCGTGATGTCGCTGGTGTCTTTCGTCGGTCCCAAGCCCAACCTGCTGGACATCAACCAGGTCAACCCGCCCATGCGGCTCGAAGTCGCGCAGCCGGTGCTCAACCCTGCCGACATGCAAAAGCTGCGCGATATCGAAGCGCACACGCATGGCAAGTTCCGCAGCTATACGCTCGACATCACCTATCCGCTGGCGTGGGGCCATGAAGGCGTCGAAGCCAAGCTTGCTTCGCTGTGCGCAGAAGCGGTTGATGCCATCAAGGGCGGCAACAACATCCTGATCATCAGCGACCGCGGCGTCAGCGCCACGCAGGTGGCGATTCCCGCGCTGCTCGCGCTGTCTGCCATTCACCAGCACCTGGTGAAAGAAGGCCTGCGCACAACCGCCGGCCTGGTGGTTGAAACGGGTTCCGCCCGCGAAGTGCATCACTTTGCCGTGCTCGCCGGTTACGGCGCAGAAGCGGTTCACCCCTACCTCGCGATGGAAACCCTGGCCGAGCTGTCCAGGGGCTTGCCGGGCGACCTCAGCACCGACAAGGCGATCTACAACTACATCAAGGCGATTGGCAAGGGCCTGTCCAAGATCATGTCCAAGATGGGCGTGTCGACCTATATGAGCTACTGCGGCGCACAGCTGTTTGAAGCCATAGGCCTGAACCGTGACACCATCGCCAAATTCTTCACAGGTACCGCCAGGCAGGTCGAAGGCATGGGTGTGTTCGAGATTGCGCAGGAAGCCCTGCGCATGCACAACGCCGCCTTCGGTGATGACCCCGTGCTGGCCAACATGCTGGACGCCGGTGGTGAATACGCCTGGCGCGTGCGCGGTGAAAACCACATGTGGTCGCCTGACGCGATTGCCAAGCTGCAGCATTCCACGCGCTCCAACAACTGGAATACGTACAAAGAGTACGCACAGCTCATCAACGACCAGAACCGCAACCACATGACCTTGCGCGGCCTGTTCGAGTTCAGGATCGACCCGTCCAAAGCCATCCCGATTGACGAAGTCGAGTCGGCAAAGGAAATCGTCAAGCGTTTTGCCACCGGCGCCATGTCGCTGGGTTCCATCAGCACCGAGGCGCATGCCACGCTGGCTGTAGCCATGAACCGCATTGGCGGCAAGAGCAACACGGGTGAGGGTGGTGAAGACCCCGCGCGCTACCGTCAGGAGCTCAAGGGCATCCCGATCAAAAAAGGCGAAACCCTCAAGAGTGTCATCGGCCCGAAACAGGTCGAGGTTGACCTGCCACTGCTCGATGGTGATTCGCTGCGTTCACGCATCAAGCAGGTCGCCTCCGGCCGCTTTGGTGTGACGGCTGAATATCTCGTGTCTGCCGACCAGATCCAGATCAAGATGGCCCAGGGTGCCAAGCCTGGTGAAGGCGGCCAGTTGCCCGGCGGCAAGGTCACCGAATACATCGGTGCGCTGCGTTACTCCGTGCCTGGCGTGGGCCTGATTTCGCCACCGCCGCACCATGACATCTATTCGATTGAAGATCTGGCACAGCTGATTCATGATCTGAAAAACGTCAACCCGCGCGCCAGCATCAGCGTCAAGCTGGTCAGCGAAGTCGGCGTCGGCACGATTGCAGCCGGTGTGGCCAAGGCCAAGGCTGACCATGTTGTGATCGCAGGTCATGACGGCGGCACGGGCGCCTCGCCCTGGTCGTCCATCAAGCATGCCGGCTCGCCATGGGAAATCGGCCTGGCTGAAACCCAGCAAACGCTGGTGCTCAACCGCTTGCGCGGCCGCATTCGCGTGCAGGCCGACGGCCAGATGAAGACCGGCCGTGACGTCGTTATCGGCGCGTTGCTGGGCGCTGATGAATTCGGCTTTGCCACCGCACCGCTGGTGGTCGAAGGCTGCATCATGATGCGCAAGTGCCACCTCAACACCTGCCCGGTCGGCGTCGCCACGCAAGACCCGGTGCTGCGCCAGAAATTCAGCGGCAA
The DNA here is from genome assembly GCA_040388905.1 of Pseudomonadota bacterium. Classification (GTDB taxonomy): domain Bacteria; phylum Pseudomonadota; class Gammaproteobacteria; order Burkholderiales; family Burkholderiaceae_C; genus Polaromonas. The sequence goes on along the minus strand of JAZKAY010000007.1, from coordinate 243,234 downwards.
GCCAGAGCATGTCGTCAACTATTTCTTCTTCGTCGCCGAAGAAGCGCGCCAGTTGATGGCCCAGCTCGGCGTGCGCAAGTTCGACGACCTGATCGGCCGTGCCGACCTGCTCGACACGCAAAAAGGCATTGCCCACTGGAAGGCTGGCGGCCTGGACTTCGGCCGACTCTTCCACCAGCCGGCAGTGCCTGCCGACGTGCCGCGCCTGCATGTGATGAACCAGGACCACAACCTGGAAAAAGCACTCGACATGCGCCTGATTGAAAAATCAAAAGCGGCGATTGAAAAGGGGGAGAAAGTCCAGTTCATTGAAGTCGCGCGCAACGTCAACCGCACCGTGGGCGCCATGCTCTCGGGCGAGCTGACACGGCACCATCCGCAAGGCCTGCCTGACGATACTTTGCGCATCCAGCTTGAAGGCACGGGCGGCCAGTCGTTTGGCGCTTTCCTGGCCAAGGGCATCACCATGTACCTCATCGGCGATGCCAACGACTACACGGGCAAGGGCTTGTCAGGCGGCCGCATTGTTGTGCGCCCAAGCATTGACTTCCGGGGCGACGCGGTGAAGAACACCATCGTCGGCAACACCGTGCTTTACGGCGCGACCACCGGCGAAGCCTTCTTCAGTGGTGTGGCTGGCGAACGTTTTGCGGTGCGCCTGTCGGGTGCTACAGCCGTCGTTGAAGGCACGGGCGACCATGGCTGCGAATACATGACGGGCGGCACCGTTGCCGTGCTCGGCAAGACCGGCCGCAACTTTGCAGCCGGCATGAGCGGTGGCGTGGCTTACGTCTATGACGAAGATGGCCTCTTCGCGACACGTTGCAACACCTCCATGGTCTCCATGGACAAAGTGGTGACCACGGCCGAGCAGCATACGCATGACAAGTCTGACTGGCATGCAGAGCAGAGCGATGAAGAGCTGCTCAAGCGCCTGCTGCAGGACCACAACCGCTGGACCGGCAGCAAGCGTGCGCGCGAACTGCTCGACAACTGGAGCGAGTCGCGCCTGAAGTTTGTGAAGGTTTTCCCGAACGAATACAAGCGTGCCCTGATAGAGCGCAAGGAGCGCCGCCTGGAGGCTTCAACCGAAACCACCAGCGCCCAGGTAGCGACCAACAAGGAAACGGCGGCTGCGAAGTAATCGCGGCTTGCCAACACCCCAGTCACTCAGGCATCAAGATAAAAGAATCGACAGGACCACGATCATGGGAAAAATCACCGGCTTCATGGAATACGAGCGCATCGAGGAGGGCTACAAGCCCGTGCCCGAGCGCCTGAAGAACTACAAGGAATTTGTCATCGGGCTGGACGACGCGCAGGCCAACAAGCAGGCAGCGCGCTGCATGGACTGCGGCACGCCGTTCTGCAACAACGGCTGCCCTGTCAACAATGTGATCCCGGACTTCAACGACATGGTTTTCCGTGCCGACTGGAAGAACGCGATCGACACGCTGCACAGCACCAACAACTTCCCCGAGTTCACCGGACGCATCTGCCCCGCACCCTGCGAGGCCGCCTGCACGCTGAATGTGAACGACGAAGCCGTCGGCATCAAGTCCATCGAGCACGCCATCATCGACCGCGCCTGGTCTGAAGGTTGGGTCAAGCCCCAGCTGCCCAAACACAAGACAGGCAAGAAGGTGGCCGTTGTCGGCTCCGGCCCTGCCGGCATGGCTGCAGCGCAGCAACTGGCACGCGCCGGTCACGCCGTGACGCTGTTTGAAAAGAACGACCGCGTGGGCGGCCTGCTGCGTTATGGCATTCCGGACTTCAAGATGGAGAAGGTCCACATCGACCGCCGCGTCGAGCAGATGGAAGCCGAAGGCGTCAAATTCCGCAACGGCGTGATGGTTGGCAGCCTGCCGAAAGACTCGAAAGTCACCAACTGGGCGAAAGAAACGATTTCCCCCGAGCAGTTGCAGAAAGATTTTGACGCCATCATCCTGACCGGCGGCGCGGAGCAGTCGCGTGACCTGCCGGTACCCGGCCGCGACCTCGACGGCGTGCACTTTGCGATGGAATTTTTGCCGCAGCAGAACAAGGTCAATGCGGGCGACAAGGTCAAGGGCCAGCTGCGCGCCGACGGCAAGCATGTCATCGTGATCGGCGGTGGAGACACCGGTTCTGACTGTGTCGGCACCAGCAACCGCCACGGCGCAGCCAGCGTCACGCAGTTCGAGCTGATGCCCCAGCCACCCGAGGAAGAAAACCGCCCCATGACCTGGCCTTACTGGCCGATCAAGCTGCGCACCTCGTCCAGCCACGAAGAAGGCTGCGAGCGCGAATTCGCCATCTCCACCAAGGAACTGATGGGTGAAAAAGGCAAGGTCACCGGCCTGAAGACCGTTCGCGTCGAGTGGAAAGACGGCAAGATGGTTGAAGTGGCTGGCTCTGAACAACTGCTCAAGGCTGATCTGGTATTGCTCGCCATGGGTTTTGTGTCGCCTGTGTCGTCCGTTCTCGAAGCTTTCGGTATCGAGAAAGACAACCGAGGCAACGCCAAAGCGACCACCGACTTCACGGGCGGCTACGCCACCAACGTGCCCAAGGTGTTTGCAGCGGGCGACATCCGCCGTGGGCAGAGCCTGGTGGTGTGGGCTATCAGGGAGGGGCGTCAGGCTGCACGGGCGGTTGACGAATTCCTTATGGGTTACAGCGATCTGCCGCGCTGAGACCCAGGCTGCTTTCAAATCACGCCAAGGGGCGCTTGTAAAGAGCGCCCCTTCTTTTTGCTATAAAAGATATAGCTGCTTACGCTCGTATTTATTGACCTGAAGGCATGTTTGACCCCGTAAAGCAATCAAATTGTTAATATGGAAGTTAACATTTCAGCCTGCTACCGGTGGCAAAAATCAAAATGTTAATATGGAAGTTAACATTTTTCGGTTTTGAAGCCAATTTTGACCCTTAAATCAGGCTACAGACCAATAGATATGTGCGTGAGCAGCTACTGAATTGATAGCATATCGCGGCTCCCCTGAATTGGGAGCTTGCCTGCCGGATCAGGCCAGGACTATGCCTTTATCATTCAGTGACCCGTCCATACGATCCAACAGCCTGTTGGCACCCTGATCCTCATGCCTGACACCCCTGTTGTTTACCCCGCAAACCCCGTCTCAGCCGCTTCATTGGTTGAATTCCGGGACGTGACGTTTTCCTACCCCGCCTCTGCGGGAGACCGCGTCATCCTGAGCAAGGTGAATTTTTCCGTTCCGCGCGGCAAGGTCACGGCGCTGATGGGCGCTTCCGGCGGTGGCAAGACGACTGTGTTGCGCCTGATAGGCGGCCAGCAGAAGGCTAACAGCGGCCAGGTGCTGTTTGATGGCAAAAACGTCGCCAACATGACGCAGGTCGAGCTTTACGCCGCACGCCGCCGCATGGGCATGCTGTTCCAGTTCGGAGCGCTGTTTACCGATCTAAGCGTGTTCGACAACGTCGCTTTCCCGCTGCGCGAGCACACGGCGCTCGATGAAGCGCTGGTTCGCGACATCGTGCTGATGAAGCTCAACGCGGTCGGCCTGCGCGGTGCGCGTGACCTGATGCCCAGCGAAGTCTCGGGCGGCATGGCCAGGCGCGTGGCGCTGGCCAGGGCCATGGTGCTGGACCCTGAACTCATCATGTATGACGAGCCCTTTGCCGGCCTCGACCCGATCTCACTCGGCACGGCGGCCCAGCTGATACGCCAGCTCAACGACACGCTGGGTATTACCAGCATTGTGGTGTCGCATGACCTCGAAGAAACCTTCCGCATTGCCGACCAGGTCATCATCCTGGCCAATGGCGGCATTGCGGCCCAGGGCACACCCGATGAGGTGCGCCATTCCACAGACCCGCTGGTGCACCAGTTCGTCAACGCCCTCAGTGAAGGCCCCGTGAAATTTCATTACCCGGGCCCCAATGTGGCCGATGACTTCGGTAACCAGGCGCCAGGCCGGGGAGGGCGATCATGAGCGGCCACCGTTACAGCCCTGCGCGGCTGCTGTCCGGACTGGGTTTTGCCGTTCGCAGCCAGCTCGATGCCCTGGGCTACGCCACCCGGCTGTTTGGCCGCCTGCTGGCCATGAGCGGCCCGGCGCTGGCCCGTTTCGGCCTGGTGCGCGACCAGATTTTTTTTCTAGGCAACTATTCGCTGGCCATCATCTCCGTGTCCGGCCTGTTTGTGGGTTTTGTACTCGGACTGCAGGGGTACTACACGCTGCAGCGTTATGGTTCATCCGAGGCGCTGGGCCTGCTGGTCGCCCTGAGCCTGGTGCGCGAGCTGGGGCCGGTTGTCACCGCGCTGCTGTTTGCGGGCCGGGCCGGCACGGCACTGACAGCTGAAATCGGCCTCATGAAGGCCGGTGAGCAGCTTTCGGCCATGGAAATGATGGCAGTTGACCCGGTCAAACGTGTGCTGGCACCCCGTTTTTGGGGCGGCATCATCGCCATGCCCCTGCTGGCGGCAGTGTTCAGCGCTGTCGGCATCATCGGCGGCTGGGTGGTCGGTGTGGTCATGATTGGTGTCGATGCCGGCTCCTTCTGGAGCCAGATGCAGTCTGGCGTGGATGTCTGGCGCGATGTGGGCAACGGCATCGTCAAGAGTTTTGTATTTGGGGTGACGGTGACGTTTGTTGCCCTGTACCAGGGTTTTGAGGCCCAGCCGACGCCGGAAGGCGTCTCCCGCGCCACCACGCGCACGGTGGTGGTGGCTTCGCTGGCTGTGCTGGGGCTGGACTTCCTGCTGACTACCCTGATGTTCAGCGTTTAACCAACAATTGAGCCAGACCGTCCAATCGCCCGCCGGCCGGTTTTTGCAAGCCGTGCGAGAATATCTGTAACATTTTTCCTTCACCTGAACCCCCGTAGACGGTGTCCTGAAGGCAGACAAGAGAAAACAATGCAACGCTCGAAAAATGACCTCTGGGTTGGTTTGTTTGTCCTGACAGGCGCTGCCGCGATCCTGTTCCTGGCGCTCAAGTCGGCGAACCTGCTGACGCTCAATTTCGATACGGCGTACAAGGTCACGGCCAAGTTCGACAACATAGGCGGCCTCAAGCCGCGTGCAGCTGTCAAAAGTGCGGGTGTGGTGGTGGGCCGTGTCGACAACATCGTGTTCGACGACAAGCTCTACCAAGCCAGCGTCAACCTCGCCATGGAAAGCAAATATGTTTTCCCCAAAGACAGCTCGCTCAAGATCTTGACCAGCGGTCTGCTCGGCGAACAATATGTCGGCATTGAAGCTGGTGCCAGCGACAAAAACATGGCTGCCGGCGACGTCATCAAGAGCACGCAGTCGGCCGTGGTACTTGAGACCCTCATCAGCCAGTTTCTCTATAACAAGGCTGCGGACGGTTCGAATCCAGCGCCAGCGGCCGCCGCGCCACCAGCAGGTAATTCAGGGAGTAGCGATAAAAAATGAACACAAAAAACACGATGAAAAAGGCGCTGCGCCTGGTCGCAGCAGGCCTGGCGCTGGTTCTGGTGCAGGGTTGCGCGACTGGGCCCAACCCCAATCCGACCGACCCGTTCGAGCCATTCAACCGCGGCGTGTTCGGCTTTAATGAAGGCGTGGACCGCGCCATCCTCAAGCCGGTCGCCACCGCCTACCGCGACATCACGCCATCGCCTGTGCGCACGGGTGTGACCAACTTCTTCGGCAATATTGGCGATGTCTGGTCGCTGGTCAACAACATTCTTCAGGGCAAGCCCAAGGAGTCGGTCGAGACACTGATGCGTGTGAGCTTCAACACGATTTTCGGTTTCGCCGGCGTGTTTGACATTGCCACCGAGATGCGGCTTGAAAAGCATTCAGAAGATTTTGGCCAGACCCTGGGCTACTGGGGCATGGGCTCCGGTCCTTACCTGGTTCTGCCATTGCTTGGGCCATCAAACTTCCGCGATGGCATAGGTACCGCCGTTGATGCCAATACAGACCTGGTTAACCGTACCGACAGGGTCCCGGTGCGCAATTCGCTGGCGGCACTGCGTGTGGTCAATACGCGAGCGAATTTCCTGAGCGCAGGCGATGTGCTGGACCAGGCCGCTCTCGATAAATACAGCTTTACCCGTGACCTGTATCTGAAGCGCCGTGAGAGCCTGATCCGCGACAATGCACCCGAGAAGGAAGAGCGCTACGACCTGCCGGCAACACCCGCAGGCAACGTGCCGCCAGCCGCAAGGTAAGTCAGGAGCCCATGTGGGCCGACAGGCTTACATGCTTTACAAATACAGGGGTAAAACTTAACCGTTCTTACCTCTGTGGCACTTGAGAATCCAGTCGTGGCCGCCATTTGAAACTGGCAAGCCGGGCGCCTGTACACCAGAAGTGCAATTGGCGCGCTGAAGATGTGCAAGCACCCGATGATTTCGACGTGAAAAGCAAGAAGGACAAGGACAAGATATGAACCGTAGAACCCTGGCCCATATGTTCGCCGCAGTTTGCAGCGTGGCCCTGCTGGCATCTGCCCCCGCCGTTCGCGCCGCTGATGAGGCGCCAGATGCGCTGATCAAGCGTGTCTCCACTGATGTGCTCGACAAAATCAAGTCCGACAAGGATGTGCAGGCCGGCAACCTCACCAGGGTGCTGGCGCTGGTCGACAGCCAGATCATGCCCAACGTGAACTTCACGCGCATGACGGCGGCCGCCGTGGGCCGCAACTGGCGGCAGGCCACACCTGATCAGCAAAAGAAGCTTCAGGATGAGTTCAAGACCCTGCTGATCCGCACATACTCTGGCGCATTGGCGCAGGTCAAGGACCAGAGCGTCAGCGTGAAGCCTCTTCGTGCGGAAGCCGCCGATACCGAAGTCACCGTGCGCACAGAGGTTCTGGGCCGTGGCGACCCCATCCAGCTCGATTACCGTATGGAAAAAACTGCTGGCGGCTGGAAGATTTATGACCTCAATGTGCTCGGTGTCTGGCTGGTGGAAACCTACCGCACCCAGTTCGCCCAGGAAATCAACGCCAAGGGCGTGGATGGGCTGATTGCATCCCTGGTGCAGCGCAACCAGACCAACGCCGCCAAGAAATCCTGAGCGGACATCAGTCCATGCTGACACTGCCACCCGTCCTGACGCATGCCGAGGCTGCCGGCTTTTCCGGTGGGCTGAAACAGCTTGTCAGTCAGCAGGGCGCTCAGGTGGTGGCCGATGCGGGTGCCCTTGCTGAGTTTGACTCGTCGGCATTGGCGGTCCTGCTGTCCTGCCGCCGTGAGGCCATGGCTGCGGGCAAGGGTTTTTCGGTCAGCGGCCTGCCTCCCCGGCTGCGCCAGCTGGCTGGCCTGTACGGCGTTGCAGAACTGATTCCGGCCACTGCCTGAACCCTCGCGCGCAGGGCTTTGCAGCCATCGGGGCAGTGAAATGCGCCAGCCCCTTAAAATGGTGGGCTAATGCCTGCCATCTCATTCAAGTCCGTCTCCAAAACCTATTCATCTACGCGGGCTGCCTCGGGGCCTGTGGTCAAGGCGCTTGACGATGTCAGCTTTGACATTCAACAAGGTGAATTTTTCGGCCTTCTCGGCCCCAATGGCGCGGGCAAGACCTCCCTGATCAGCATTCTTGCCGGGCTTTCACGCGCGACCAGTGGTTCGGTAGAAGTTCAGGGCAGCGATGTCGTGACCGATTACGCCACCGCCCGGCGCAAACTCGGTATCGTGCCGCAGGAGCTTGTGTTCGATCCTTTCTTCACGGTGCGCGAGGCCTTGCGAATCCAGTCCGGGTATTTCGGTATCAAGAAAAATGATGACTGGATAGACGAGTTGCTCGTCAGCCTCGGCCTCGCGGACAAGGCCAATGCCAATATGCGCCAGCTCTCAGGCGGCATGAAGCGCCGCGTGCTGGTGGCGCAGGCGCTTGTGCACAAACCCCAGGTCATCGTGCTTGACGAGCCGACGGCCGGCGTGGATGTGGAACTGCGGCAGACGCTCTGGCAGTTCATCGCCAAACTCAACAAGCAGGGCAGCACGGTGCTGCTGACCACCCACTACCTTGAAGAGGCCGAGGCACTGTGCAGCCGTATTGCCATGCTCAAGCAGGGCAGGGTCGTGGCGCTGGCGCAAACGTCGGAACTGCTCAAGGCAGCTTCATCCAATGTGCTGCGCTTCAAGATTGACAGCGAGCTACCGAAACAGCTGGCCGAGCGTGCCCGTATCACCGGGCGGATTGTGCAGTTCCCCGCGCATAACGCCCATGAAATCGAGCAATATCTGGCCGCTGTGCGTGAGGCAGGGCTGGTCGCCGAGGATGTTGAAATCCGCAAGGCCGACCTCGAAGATGTTTTTCTGGACCTGATGGCTGAAAAGACCGTGAAAGACCCTGTGGCACTGAACCTGTCCGGGGTGGCGCTATGACTGGCTGGCAGACCCTGTTTTACAAGGAAGTTTTGCGCTTTTGGAAGGTTGGTTTTCAGACCGTGGGTGCGCCCGTTCTGACGGCTGTGATGTACATGCTGATCTTCGGCCACGTCATGCAGGGCAAGGAACTGATTTACGGGCAGGTCAACTACAACGCTTTTCTGGTGCCTGGTCTCGTGATGATGAGCGTTCTGCAAAACGCATTTGCCAACAGCTCGTCATCACTCATCCAGAGCAAGATCATGGGCAGCCTGGTATTCGTTCTGCTCACCCCGCTGTCACACTGGCACTGGTTTTTTGCCTACGTGTGCTCATCAATAGCGCGTGGCCTTCTGGTCGGCCTGGGCGTGTTTGCAGTGACTGCATTTTTCGGCATGCCGTCGTTCGTCGCGCCGCTCTGGATACTGCTGTTTGCAGTGCTGGGTGCCGCCATGCTGGGCGCGCTTGGTGTGGTGGCCGGTCTATGGTCTGAAAAATTTGACCAGATGGCGGCCTTCCAGAACTTTGTCATCATGCCCATGACGTTCCTGAGTGGCGTGTTTTATTCCATCCACTCGCTCCCCCCGTTCTGGCAAAAAGTCAGCCACCTTAATCCGTTTTTCTACATGATTGACGGTTTTCGTTATGGATTCTTCGGGGTGAGCGACGTCTCGCCATGGCTCAGCCTGGGCATTGTGGGCGGCGCATTGCTGATCGTGAGCGCCATCGCAGTCACCATGCTGAAGACCGGCTACAAAATAAGACACTAGAAATATGACCTCCACGCTTTTCATTTCATGTAATACGCTGCCCCCGGAGGGGGCTCTGCTTGCTTGGGGCGGCCCTGCGCTGCGCACTTGCCTATGACCAGCGAAGAACTGAAAACAATCATTGCCGCAGGCCTGCCCTGCGAGCACGTCGAACTGTCCGGTGACGGCCGTCACTGGTACGCGACCATTGTGTCCGCCGCATTTGAAGGCAAGCGCCTCATACAGCGCCACCAGAAGGTTTACGCCACTCTGGGCACGCGCATGCAGACCGATGAGGTGCATGCCCTGTCGATGAAAACCTATACCCCTGCCGAATGGGCAGCCAATTCCCAGTCTTAAACCAGAACAAGAACCATGGACAAGTTATTGATCAAGGGCGGTAAAACCCTGGCCGGCGAGGTCATCATCTCGGGTGCCAAAAATGCGGCCCTGCCGGAGCTTTGCGCAGCCCTGCTCACGGCAGATGCCGTCACGCTGGAGAACGTCCCGCGCCTGCAGGACGTGAACACCATGCTCAAGCTCATCCGAAACATGGGCGTGACGGCCGAGCGCAGCGATGCGGCGCCAAGTACTGTTGTCCTCAATGCCGGTGCTCTGAGTTCGCCTGAGGCGCCGTATGAACTGGTCAAGACCATGCGCGCATCGGTACTTGCGCTTGGACCGCTGCTGGCGCGTTTTGGCGAGGCGACGGTGTCTTTGCCGGGCGGTTGCGCCATCGGATCACGACCTGTCGACCAGCACATCAAGGGCATGCAGGCCATGGGTGCCGAGATTGCCGTCGAGCATGGCTACATGATTGCCAAACTCCCTGCTGGCCAGAAAAGGCTGAAGGGCTGCAGCATCACCACCGACATGGTGACCGTTACCGGCACCGAGAATTTCCTGATGGCCGCCACCCTGGCTGAGGGCGAGACGGTTCTTGAAAATGCCGCACAGGAGCCAGAGATTGGCGACCTGGCCGAGATGCTCATCAAGATGGGCGCGAAGATCGAAGGTCACGGCACCAGCCGCATCGTCATCCAGGGCGTTGAGCGCCTGCATGGCTGCACGCACCAGGTGGTGGCAGACCGTATCGAAACGGGCACCTTTTTGTGTGCCGTTGCGGCAACCGGCGGTGATGTTGTTCTGAAAAATGGCCGCATCGACCATCTTGCTGCGGTTGTTGACAAGCTCAGGGAGGCCGGTGCGACGGTGACCGGCGGTGACGGTTTTATCCGCATTCAGGCCAGCGGACGGCTGATTGCGCAGTCTTTCCAGACGACAGAGTACCCGGGTTTTCCCACCGACATGCAGGCCCAGTTCATGGCGCTCAATGCGATTTCGACAGGCCCGAGCACCGTGACTGAAACGATTTTTGAAAACCGGTTCATGCACGTCAACGAGATGGTCCGCCTGGGCGCGAAGATCCAGATTGAGGGCAAGGTTGCCGTCATGGAGGGCGTCGAGCGTTTGTCTGGTGCCACAGTGATGGCCACCGACTTGCGCGCCTCTGCCAGCCTGGTGATTGCTGGCTTGGTTGCTGACGGCGAGACGCTGGTTGACCGCATCTACCACCTGGATCGCGGATATGACCAGATGGAAGCCAAGTTGCGCGGAATCGGCGCAGACATCGAGAGGGTGAAGTGATGATTACGCTTGCTTTGTCAAAAGGCCGCATCTTCGATGACACCGTTCCCCTGCTGAAAAGCGCAGGCATTGAAGTTCTCGATGACCCGGAAAAATCACGCAAGCTGATTCTCGAAACCAATCAGCCAGATCTGCGCGTGGTGCTGGTGCGGGCAACAGATGTGCCGACCTATGTGCAGTACGGCGGTGCCGATATCGGTGTGGTCGGCAAGGACACCCTGCTTGAATCGGGTAGCCAGGGCCTCTACCAGCCGCTGGACCTGCAGATCGCCAAATGCCGCATCAGCGTGGCAGTGCGTGAAGGATTTGATTACGCTGCAGCCGTGAAGCAGGGCTCACGCCTGACCGTGGCTACCAAGTACGTGGCCATTGCACGCGAATTTTTCGCAACCAAGGGTGTGCACGTCGATTTGATCAAGCTCTATGGCAGCATGGAGCTCGCACCACTGACCGGCCTTGCCGATGCGATTGTTGACCTGGTCTCCACGGGCAATACCTTGAAGGCCAACCATCTTGTCGAGGTCGAGCGAATCATGGATATCAGTTCACACCTGGTGGTGAACCAGACCGCGCTCAAGCTCAAGCAGGCTCCGATCCGCAAACTCATAGACGCATTTGCGAGTGCACTTAAAAAATAGTATTTCATCCAAAACAATGAACCTGGTAGCTGCTCCCGTCCGCCTTTCCACCGCCTCCGCATCGTTTGATGCTGATTTCAAGGCGCGCCTGCATTGGTCGGCAGATACTGATGCAGCGATTGAACAGCGGGTGGCCGATATCCTGGCTGACGTGCAACAACGCGGCGATGCGGCGGTGCTTGAGTACACAGCACGATTTGACGGGCTGGATGTTGCGTCCATGCAGGCGCTGGAGCTTACACAGGCTGAACTGAAGGCTGCGTTCGAGTCCATCCCAGCGGCCCAGCGCGACGCGCTGGAAGCCGCAGCGCGCCGGGTGCGCAGTTATCACGAGGCACAAAAGAAGGCGAGTGGCGAGAGCTGGAGTTACCGTGATGAAGACGGTACGCTGCTGGGCCAGAAGGTCACGCCCCTGGACCGCGTGGGCATCTACGTACCTGGCGGCAAGGCGGCCTATCCTTCATCGGTGTTGATGAATGCCATTCCCGCGCATGTTGCCGGTGTCGGTGAAATCATCATGGTGGTGCCCACACCCAAGGGCGACAAGAACGCCCTTGTGCTGGCCGCCGCCTATGTGGCAGGCGTCACACGCGCCTTCACCATTGGCGGCGCGCAGGCCGTGGCAGCGCTGGCCTACGGCACGCAGACCGTGCCCAGGGTCGACAAGATCACCGGCCCCGGCAATGCTTATGTCGCCAGCGCCAAGAAACGGGTCTTCGGCACCGTAGGCATAGACATGATTGCCGGCCCGTCTGAAATCCTGGTGCTCGCCGATGGCAGCACGCCCGCCGATTGGGTGGCCATGGATTTGTTCAGCCAGGCTGAGCACGACGAACTCGCGCAAAGCATCTTGCTGTGCCCCGACGCCGCGTATATGGATGAAGTGCAGGCTGCGATTGACCGCCTGCTGCCCGACATGCCGCGCGCCGAAATCATCGCCAGGTCCCTCACCGGCCGCGGTGCGCTGATTCACACCCGAAGCATGGAAGAGGCCTGCGAGATCAGCAACCGCATCGCACCCGAACACCTCGAAGTCTCCAGCCGCGACCCGCACAAGTGGGAGCCTTTGCTCAAACACGCCGGCGCCATCTTCCTGGGTGCCTACACCAGCGAATCACTGGGCGACTACTGCGCCGGCCCAAACCACGTCCTGCCCACCAGCGGCACAGCGCGCTTCAGTTCGCCGCTGGGCGTCTACGACTTCCAGAAGCGCTCCAGCCTGATCGAAGTCAGCGAAGCCGGCGCGCAGGTGCTCGGCAAGATCGCTGCCGAGCTGGCATATGGCGAAGGCCTGCAGGCCCATGCGCGCGCCGCCGAAATGCGCCTGGAGAAAGTACCCGACATGAGAAAAGCCAAATGACAGCGCCCGATACCTCCCTCGCTCCGAATCTCAAAAAACTGATTCGCCAGGACGTGCAGTCCATGCACGCCTATGCCATCCAGGATTCGGCAGGCATGGTGAAGCTGGATGCCATGGAGAACCCGCACCGTCTGCCTGCGGCACTGCAGGCACACCTTGGCCAGCGCCTGGGCGCTTTGGCGCTGAACCGTTATCCCGATGGTCGTGTGAACGATCTGCGCAAGGCACTGGCCGACTACGCCCAGATGCCTGAAGGCTTTGACCTCATGCTGGGCAATGGCTCGGACGAATTGATCTCGCTGCTGGCCATGGCCAGCGATGTGGAAGGCGGATCCATTTTGGCGCCATTGCCGGGCTTTGTGATGTACGGCATGAGTGCGCAGTTGCAGGGGCTCAAGTTCATAGGCGTGCCGCTAACGGCAGACTTTGAACTTGATGAGGCAGCGATGCTGGCTGCCATTGAAGAGCACCAGCCCTCCATCATCTACATCGCCTACCCGAACAACCCGACGGCCAATTTGTGGGACGACGCGGTCATTGAAAAAATCGTCAATGCCGCGCCTGGACTGGTAGTGTTTGACGAGGCTTACCAGCCGTTTTCAAGCAAGAGCTACATCAACCATATTGCACAACACGGCCATGTGCTCCTGATGCGCACCATGAGCAAGTTCGGCCTGGCCGGCGTGCGCATCGGATACATGATTGGACCCAAGGCCTTGATTGCAGAGATCGACAAGGTCAGGCCGCCCTACAACATCAGCGTGCTCAATTACGAGTGCGCCCTGTTTGCGCTGGAGCACGAGGCCGAGTTTGCATTGCAGGCGAGGGACGTGGTCGAACAGCGTGCGCAACTGATGCTGTCACTGGAGGCGCTCAAGGGCGTGAAGAGCTGGAAAAGCGACGCCAACATGATCCTGATCCGCGTGCCGGATGCCGCAAAAACCTTTGACGGCATGAAGGCCCGCAAGGTGCTGGTCAAAAACGTTTCTAAAATGCACCCATTGCTGGCCAATTGTTTGCGCCTGACGGTCGGTACCGCAGACGAGAACGCAGAAATGCTGGCGGCGCTCAAAGAATCTTTATGACTACCCCTACCATCGTCTTCCCACGCATCGCAGAGGTTTCCCGCAACACTGCGGAAACCAAAATCACCGTGAAGGTTAACCTCGACGGTACCGGCAAGGCCAGCCTGTCGACGGGCATTGGTTTCTTTGACCACATGCTGGACCAGATCGCGCGTCACGGCCTCATAGACCTCGATATCCATGCCGAGGGTGATTTGCACATTGATGGCCACCACACGGTGGAAGACGTCGGCATCACGCTGGGCCAGGCGGTGGCGAAAGCTGTGGGCGACAAAAAAGGCCTGCGTCGTTATGGTCATGCCTATGTGCCGCTGGATGAAGCGCTGTCGCGTGTGGTGGTCGATTTTTCGGGTCGACCCGGGCTTGAGATGCATGTGCCCTTCAAGAGCGGCATGATAGGCACCTTCGACAGCCAACTGGCGTATGAGTTTTTCCAGGGCTTTGTGAACCACGCTTTTGTGACCTTGCATATCGACAACCTGCGCGGTGACAACTCGCACCACCAGGCCGAGACAGTGTTCAAGGCTTTTGCGCGGGCGCTGCGAATGGCGCTGGAAATTGATCCGCGTGCTGCAGGCGTCATTCCCTCGACCAAGGGCTCGCTCTAGGCCTGGGCCTGGCTCATAAGCTGATGGCAACACCCAAAACAGTCGCCGTGGTCGATTACGGCATGGGCAATCTGCGCTCTGTATCACAGGCCGTGCAGCATGTTGCCAAAGGCAGCGGTCTTGAAGTCATCGTGACCTCAAAGGCCGAAGACGTGATGAATGCTGAGCGCGTTGTGTTGCCCGGCCAGGGGGCAATTGCCGATTGCATGCGTGAACTGGCCGAGTCCGGCATGAAAGATGCCGTGCTTCACGCTGCAGCGCACAAACCCCTGTTTGGGGTATGCGTGGGCATGCAGATGCTGCTCACCCACAGTCAGGAAGGTGTTCCCGGTGATGGCGGCGCAGGAACGGCGGGGCTGAACCTGATTCCCGGCGAAGTCATCAAATTTGACCTTGCAGGCAAAACCCAGCCCGATGGCAGCCGCTACAAGGTGCCCCAGATGGGTTGGAACCAGGTTTTCCAAAATGGTGCATCAGCCGGGAAGGCCCATCCGGTCTGGGCTGGCGTGCCTGACGGCGCTTATTTCTATTTTGTGCACAGCTTTTACGCCCATCCGTCTGATGCGCGCCACACTGCAGGCGAAGCGGAGTACGGCGCACGCTTTACCGCTGCCATTGCACGCGATAATATTTTTGCAACACAGTTTCATCCGGAAAAGAGTGCTGACCAGGGCCTGACCTTGTATCGCAATTTTCTGCACTGGAAGCCGTGATTTACCCTTCTCCCTTTCGTTAAACCGCTGACTTCCCCCGTTTTCTGACCGCAACATGCTACTTATCCCCGCGATTGACCTGAAAGACGGCCACTGCGTACGCCTCAAGCAGGGCGACATGGATCAATCCACCGTTTTCAGCGAGGATCCGGCGGCAATGGCCCGCAGCTGGGTAGACAAGGGCGCGCGCCGCCTGCACCTGGTTGACCTGAACGGGGCATTTGCGGGCAAGCCCAAAAATGAAGCGGCGATCAAAAAAATACTGGCTGAAGTCGGCAGTGAAGTCGATGTTCAACTGGGCGGTGGCATTCGCGACCTCGACACCATTGAGCGGTACCTTGACGCCGGCCTGCGCTACGTCATCATCGGCACCGCAGCTGTCAAAAACCCGGGGTTCCTTCAGGATGCCTGCACCGCATTTGGCGGCCACATCATCGTGGGGCTTGATGCGAAAGACGGCAAGGTTGCCACTGACGGCTGGAGCAAGATGACCGGCCATGAAGTGATTGACCTCGGCAAAAAATTCCAGGATTACGGCGTCGAAGGCATCATTTATACCGACATCGGCCGCGACGGCATGCTCACCGGCATCAACATGGAAGCGACCGTCAAGCTGGCGCAGGCGCTGACCATACCCGTGATTGCCTCGGGTGGCCTCTCCAGCATGGCCGATATTGAAGCGCTGTGCGAGGTGGAAGACGAAGGCGTCGAAGGCGTGATCTGCGGGCGCTCCATCTACAGCGGCGACCTTGATTTTGAAAAGGCGCAGGCCAGAGCCGACGAATTAAATGGGTAACCCCCCGAAGCGGCCTCTGGCCGCCTCCCCCCGAGGGGGCGCCACTGTTGGCCCGGCAAAGCCGGTTCCACGGTGGCCTCGGCTTGAACCACTCTCCGATTTGCATTTTGCTGGCTAAAAGAATCATCCCTTGCCTGGACGTCACTGGTGGCCGTGTCGTCAAGGGCGTCAACTTTGTCGAGCTGCGCGATGCCGGCGATCCGGTGGAGATCGCTGCGCGCTACAACGAGCAGGGCGCGGACGAGCTCACGTTCCTCGACATCACAGCCACCAGCGATGGCCGTGACCTGATCCTGCACATCATTGAAGCCGTGGCTTCGCAGGTGTTTATTCCCCTGACCGTTGGCGGCGGTGTGCGCACGGTTGACGATGTCCGCCGCCTGCTCAATGCGGGTGCCGACAAGACCAGTTTTAATTCTGCTGCGCTGGCCAATCCGCAAGTGATTGAAGACGCATCGGCAAAGTACGGTGCGCAGTGCATCGTCGTGGCGATTGATGCCAAGCGCCGCTCTGAAGAAGATGCAAAAACGCGTGGTGCAGGCTGGGATGTCTACAGTCATGGAGGCCGTAAAAACACGGGTCTTGACGCCGTGGCGTGGGCGACAGAAATGGCACGCCGGGGTGCTGGTGAGATCCTGCTCACCAGCATGGACCGCGACGGCACCAAGTCCGGTTTTGACATCGCACTCACCCGTGCCGTGAGTGATGCTGTCAGTGTGCCGGTGATCGCCTCGGGCGGCGTTGGCAACCTGGAGCATCTGGCCGACGGAATACAGCTGGGCGGGGCCGATGCGGTGCTGGCTGCCAGCATCTTTCATTACGGTGAATACACCGTGCAGCAGGCCAAGCAGGCCATGGCAAAACGCGGGATACCCGTACGGTTGTAACCCCCGTCGGCTTCGCCTTCCCCCCTGTCCGGGCGATATCTGCGGTCCGGCGGAGCCGGTCCCGCGATATCCTTGCCTTGGGAATCCTGGATGCTATTGCAAATCCCGGACAATAGACCCCATGAAATGGCTAGACGACATCAGTTGGGACGACAAGGGCCTGGTCCCTGTCATTGCGCAGGAAGCTGCCAGCGGCGACGTGCTCATGTTTGCCTGGATGAACCGCGAGGCGCTGCAAAAAACCGCCGAACTGGGCCAGGCCGTGTATTACAGCCGTTCGCGCGGCAGGCTGTGGCACAAGGGCGAGGAATCCGGCAACCAGCAGACCGTGCACGAGATCCGCATGGACTGCGACAACGACGTGATCCTGCTCAAGGTCACGCAGCTTGGGCATGAACCCGGCATAGCCTGCCATACCGGCCGCCACAGCTGTTTTTTCAGTCTTTACAAGGACGGCCAGTGGTTGGTGACAGAGCCGGTCCTGAAAGACCCGAAAAGCATGTACAAACAAACCCCCGGCAAACATGACCACGAATGATTCCCTCCAGCGCCTGGCGCAAACCATAGAAAGCCGCAAGGTTGCCAACGGCGGCGACCCGGAGAAAAGTTATGTCGCCCGCCTCTTGCACAAGGGCCCGGACGCCTTCCTGAAAAAGATTGGCGAAGAGGCGACCGAAACAGTGATGGCTGCCAAGGATATTGATCACGGCGGCGCGACGCCCGAGCTCAAAGGCAAGCTGGTTGGCGAAGTGGCCGACCTGTGGTTCCACAGCCTGATTGCGCTGGCGCACTACGGCCTGAGCCCTGCCGATGTGATTGCCGAGCTGGAACGCCGTGAGGGCACCAGTGGCATTGAAGAGAAGGCCTTGCGCAAGGCGCAGGGCCGTGATGTAGCTGAAAAGCGCTGATGGACGCGCTGATGGAAGTGTTGATATTGACGGCCGTAACCCGGCAGGAGCAGATGCGATGAGTGAAACCAACTTCGCCGATTTTGAAACCAAGACCGACGGCGACCGCACCGTCATGCATGTGCTCTACGGCCTGCATACCCTGGCGTGGTTCAGTGGCGGCGTGTTTGCGATCATCGCGCTGATCGTCAACTACATACGTCGCGCCGACGAGACCGACCCGCTTTACCTATCGCACCACAACTACATGATCAGCACCTTCTGGTGGACCATGCTCTGGCTGGTGGTGGCTTCGCCCCTGTGGCTGCTGTTTTTCTTTCCGGGTGCCATTGCGTATTTCATCATCTGGCTCTGGTACCTGTACCGCTGCGTGTTGGGCTGGATGCGTTTTAACTCGCAACGCCTGCCCCTGTTGAACAGCGCCGTCTGACCTGTACCAGCCCACATTGCCAGAGTTGCCATGAGTCATTCCGATAACTGTATTTTTTGCAAAATCGCCGCAGGCGCCATTCCCAGCCGCAAGGTTTACGAAGACGCAGAAATCTTTGTGTTTCATGACATCGCGCCCTGGGCACCGGTACATTTTTTGATGATTCCCAAGGCGCATATTCCGTCCATGGCGCAGGTTGGCCGTGAACATGAGGCCCTGCTGGGCCGCATGATGACCCTGGCCCCCAAACTGGCGCTGGAGCAGGGCTGCCGGCCCTACCCCGAAGGGGGCTTTCGCATCGTTACCAATACCGGGGCTGAAGGCGGGCAGGAGGTGCATCACCTCCACATTCATGTGATGGGCGGGCCGCGACCATGGCTGAAAGGCTAGCCAACTAGCCCCCACGGTCGCTCACTGCGTATAGGTCCCTGCCCCCCGAGGGGGCCGCTGCGCCTGCGGTCTGGCAAAGCCAGTCCCGCGGCCCCTGCTTGCGAAACGGGGAAGCGCTGTTTTTATAGCGGTAATGTCTGACTAACCCCACCAGAAGGTAAGGTGTAACCTGCGTTGGAATGGCTGGGCCTTTAGAATCGTTAAATTCACCTGCAACCACTGCATATAGATTTAGGAGCAAATCATGGGTTCATTTTCAATCTGGCACTGGCTGATCGTGCTGCTCATCGTCGTCATGGTGTTCGGCACCAAGAAGCTCAAGAACATGGGTAGCGACCTGGGCGGCGCCGTGAAGGGTTTCAAGGACGGCATGAAGGACGGCTCCGCCACACCTGAAACCCCGGTGCCACCTCAGCAGGTCGCTACTGGCGCAACTGCGGACAAAACCACCATCGACGTCGAAGCCCGCCAGAAATCGTGAGCCCCCACGGTCACTCACTGCGTGTAGCTTCCTGCCCCCCGAGGGGGCCGCTGCGCCTGCGGCCCGGCAAAGCCGGTTCCGCGGCCCCTGCTTGCATGGGATCTTCGTGCAAGGACAGCTACGCCCATGATTGATCTCGGCGTCTCAAAAATCGCGCTCATAGGCGCGGTAGCGCTGATCGTGATCGGCCCTGAAAAGCTGCCGCGTGTCGCGCGCACGGTCGGCACACTGCTGGGCAAGGCGCAGCGTTATGTGGCTGACGTCAAGAACGAGGTCAACCGCTCCATGGAGCTTGATGAGCTCAAGAAGATGAAGGAAACCGTCGAGGGCGCAGCCCGCGATGTTGAAAACTCCATCCAGACGCACTCCAGCGATTTTGAAAAATCATGGTCCGACGCGACCAGCCAGGACAGCTACGGCGATTTGCCCGGCATGATTGTTTACCCTGAATACAAACACCCCAAAAAGAAGTGGCGCCTGAAAACTGGTGCCACGCCGCAGTGGTACAAGGCCCGTTCGGGCGTGCGTACCAAGGCGCAATCGGGTGCGGCGCGCGTGGCACGTTTTCGTCCCCAGCCGGGTCCGCGGTCCTGATCATTTCCGGCGCGCGACCCCAGCGCAACCCATAAAGCGCAACTTCCCCCATGAGCGATTCCAACACCGACAAGCCAGACGAACTGGCAGGCACTGAACAGCCCTTTGTGCAGCACCTGATGGAGCTGCGCGACCGGATGATCAAGGCGGTGATCGCCATTGGCGTGGCGGCCGCAGTCCTTGCGATTTTCCCCGGCCCTGCCGCGCTCTACGACATCATGGCTCAGCCCCTGATCAACTCGCTGCCGGCGGGCTCCAAACTGATCGCCATCAACGTGATTTCGCCGTTTGTGGTGCCCAT
The DNA here is from genome assembly GCA_040388905.1 of Pseudomonadota bacterium. Taxonomy (GTDB): domain Bacteria; phylum Pseudomonadota; class Gammaproteobacteria; order Burkholderiales; family Burkholderiaceae_C; genus Polaromonas. The sequence continues at coordinate 223,337 of JAZKAY010000007.1, read as the reverse complement.
CAAGATTCTCTTCATGGCGGCCTTCATGATTGCGCTGCCGGTGGTGCTTTACCAGGTGTGGGCTTTCGTTGCGCCCGGCCTTTATTCGCACGAAAAGAAGCTGGTCATGCCGCTGGTGGTGTCCAGCACCCTGCTGTTTTTTGTCGGCGTGGCGTTTTGTTATTACGTCGTCTTCGGCCAGGTCTTCCACTTCATCCAGAGTTTTGCGCCCAAGTCCATCACGGCCACGCCGGACATTGAGGAATACCTCAGCTTCGTGCTGGGCATGTTCCTGGCGTTCGGACTGGCATTTGAAGTGCCGATTGCCGTGATTCTGCTGGTGCGCATGGGCGTTCTTACGGTGGCGCAGCTGCGCGAATACCGCGGCTATTTCTGGGTTGCGGCCGCTATTGGCACGGCACTGGTCACGCCGCCCGATGCGGGCTCCATGATCATGCTGCTGGCCGTGGTCGGTGGCCTGTATGAGGTGGGCATCATTGCTGCGCAGATGTTCGTCAAGCACACCAAAGCGCCGGTCGAGCCTGAAACCGACACCGAAGTCGCGAAGTCCGAAACGCCCTAGACCTCGAGGCATACGGCTGGGGCGGCGACAGGCATCGGCCCCGTCGCCGTTGCGGGCCTGAACCCGCAAAATCCATGACGTCGCATCGTTACTGGTTGCAGCGTTGCTACCAAATCAATAGCTGGTCACGCAAGTATTCATTGGCCTGCAGCCTGATTTGGCACTCAAAAATGGCTTTTTTCGGACTTTTTCAGGCGATTTTGATCTGTTCAGCGGCCTCAAACGCCAAAAGTTAATATAGGAGTTAACTTTTTAGAAGAATTTGCCGTATACGTTAAAAATTTAATGTACACGACAAAATTTGTAATTCACGCCCGGCTGGCTGACGCCAACCTTCGTTCCCGCAGCGGCCAGGCCTAGCGCTGAACCTTGGGCCGCTGGCGTTTGCCCGGCGTAACGGCGATGTCGCTTTTGCCCTCTTTGCGCACAACGGTCAGCGGCGCCGGAACGCCCGGCTTGAGTGCCGATACCGCGCCCAGCAACTCGGTCACGCTGCTCACGCCCTTGCCGTCCACAGCCGTGATCACGTCACCCGGGCGAATGCCAGCCTGCGCAGCCGGCCCGTTTTGCAGCACGCCGGTGATGATCACGCCGCTTTTGGCTTTCACATCAAAGGTTTCCGCCAGCTCGGCATTGAGTTCCTGGGGTTCCACGCCAATCCAGCCTCGGGTGACCTGGCCGTCTTTCACGATGCTTTCCAGCACCTGTTTGGCAGTCGATACGGGGATGGCAAAACCAATGCCCATGGAGCCGCCCGAGCGCGAGTAGATGGCGGTGTTGATGCCCATCAGGTTGCCGGCGGTATCGACCAGCGCACCGCCCGAATTGCCGGGGTTGATGGCAGCGTCAGTCTGGATGAAGTTCTCAAACGTATTGATGCCCAACTGGTTGCGGCCCAGCGCGCTCACAATGCCGCCGGTCACGGTCTGGCCCACGCCGAAGGGGTTTCCAATCGCCAAAACAGGGTCGCCCACCTGCAACTGGTCGGAATTGCCCAGAACGATCACAGGCAGCTTGTCGAGTTCGATCTTCAAAATCGCCAGGTCGGTGTCCGGGTCGGTGCCTATGACCTTGGCTTTGGCCTTGCGTTTGTCATTGAGGATGACCTCGATCTCGTCAGCGCCCTCAACCACGTGGTTGTTGGTCAGGATGTAGCCGCTGTCGCTGATGATCACGCCGCTGCCCAGGCCGCCCTGGGGTTCGGCCCGGCCCTGGTCGCCGAAGAAGAACTTGAACCAGGGGTCTTCGGACTGCGGATTCCGGGTGGCTGTTTTGCTGGTGTTGATGCTGACCACGGCTGCAGATGCGATCTTTGCAGCAGAGCTGAAACTGCCCACCGGTCCGGCCGTGCGCTGCACGCTGCTGGCAGGCGCCTCAAGGACGGAGACGGCGTTCATGCCGGGCCGGCGGTTGAGCCACTCGGGCTTGAGGCTGGCGACGACAAAATAAGCCGCCAGGAAGACGGTGACGGTTTGGGAAAACAGGAGCCAGAATTTGCGCATGGTCAGGTTGGGGGGCGAACAGGCCGCCAGTGATATCAAATGCCAGTGAGAAGGCCCAGTGACCTGCGAGTCATGGACTGCACGGATTTTCGCCCAGTTTGTATCTACAGGTGACGTATTCAAGGTGATGACCATTAAAAGCGGTAAATTCACTCCCCAGGCATTCAACACCAGGCAACATCAGGAGACCGCCATGAAAGCTAACAGCGTCCTCGCCACCATTGGCAACACACCGCACATCAGGATCAACCGGCTTTTCGGCGCCTCCAGCCAGTCGCACCAGATTTTCATCAAGTCGGAGCGCAGCAACCCCGGCGGCTCCATCAAGGACCGCATTGCGCTCAGCATGGTCGAGGCTGCTGAAAAGTCGGGCGCACTCAAGCCGGGCGGCACCATCATTGAGCCGACCTCGGGCAACACCGGCGTCGGGCTGGCCATGGTGGCGGCGGTAAAGGGCTACAAGCTGGTACTGGTGATGCCCGAGAGCATGAGCATCGAGCGCCGCCGCCTGATGCTGGCCTACGGCGCCAGCTTTGACCTCACGCCGCGCGAAAAGGGCATGAACGGCGCCATCGCCCGTGCCAAAGAGCTGCAGGCTGAAACGCCCAATTCATGGACACCCCAGCAGTTTGAAAACCCGGCCAATATCGAGGTGCATGTACGCACCACGGCGGCAGAGATCCTGGCGGACTTCCCGGACGGGGTGGATTACCTCATCACCGGCGTAGGCACCGGCGGCCACCTGACCGGCGTGGCGCGTGTGCTGAAAGAAAAATTCCCTGCGACCAAGGTGTTTGCGGTGGAGCCTTCAGCCTCGCCAGTCATCAGCGGCGGCAAGCCATCGCCTCATCCCATCCAGGGCATAGGCGCGGGTTTTATCCCTGCCAACCTCGATACCTCTGTACTCGACGGCGTGATTCAGGTCGAGGCCGATGCCGCGAAGGACTTTGCGCGCCGCAGTGCGGCAGAAGAAGGCTTGCTGGTCGGTATCTCGTCAGGGGCCACGCTGGCGGCGATTGCACAAAAGCTGCCTGAGATCCCGGCGGGCAGCGTGGTGCTGGGCTTTAACTACGACACCGGTGAGCGCTACCTTTCCGTCGAAGGCTTTTTACCGTGACCGTTCAGGACGCAGTTATTGCGCCGCGCGCATTGCTTCTCGGGGCTTTTGACCAGTTGCTGCAGCCCGAGCGTTTCAAGGACTATGGCCCGAACGGCCTGCAGGTTGAAGGCAAGCCTGAGGTGCGCAAGATCGTGTCCGGTGTCACAGCCAGCCTGGCGCTGATCGAAGCTGCTGTCAAAGCGAATGCCGATGCGATTTTTGTTCACCACGGCCTGTTCTGGCGTGGCCAGGATGGCCGTGTCACGGGCTGGATGAAGCAGCGCCTGGCCTTGCTGCTGGCGCATGACATCAACCTGTTTGCTTACCACCTGCCGCTGGATGCACACCCCGAACTGGGCAACAACGCGCAACTGGGCTTGAAGTTGGGGTTGTCCGCCCATGAAGGAGAGAAAGGGCGTTTCGGTGAGCAGAGCCTGGGATTTATGGGCGGCAGACCCGATGGCAGCGGATTTGAAGGTGCTGAATCCCTGGCAGATGGCATCGCTGCGGCTTTAAAAAGGCCTGTGACCCTCGTGCAGGGTTCGCCAGGTGCCATCCAGAATGTGGCCTGGTGCAGCGGCGGGGCGCAAGGCTACTTTGAAGCCGCCATTGCGGCAGGGGCAGATGCCTTCATCACAGGTGAAATTTCCGAACCCCAGGCCCACTACGCGCGCGAGATGGGCGTGAGTTTCATTGCCTGTGGGCACCATGCGTCCGAGCGTTACGGCGCGCCCGCGGTGGCCGCGCACATTGCCTCGCAATTTGGTCTGGTGCACGAATTCATCGACATCGACAACCCGGCCTGAGGCAGGTTTTTTGTTTTCTCAGGCCGGCTTGTTGCGAAAGCGGCCCGCCCTGGAGGTCTTGGGCACCTTGGGCGCATGTGTCAGATGTGCGAGTTGCGCGCGCTGGGCTCGCCAGGTGCTCCCCAGCTCGGCGCTTTCAACAGGAATGGCGTGACGGGTTTCAGGGTCGAGAAGCGCCGCACGCGAGCGCATGTGGCGCGCAGCTTCTGCCACAACCTGCGCCTCGTGCAGGATCTGGTCCACATCCATTCTGGCGCCGGACAGGTGCACGATGCCGACCCCGATGTCTGCTGCAACCTTGATGCGCTCGCCGTTCAGCGAAATCACGTCAATGGGCCGCCGCAGGCTTGAGGCCACACGCAATCCGATAGTACGAATCAGCTTCGGCGAATGCATGGTCTCCATCAGCACGATGAAACAGCGGTCGTAGTAGCGGCCTGCAGGGTTGACGACCCCGGTCTGGCGCTGCATGCGCCGCGCCAGCTGGATGTAGATTTCATTCATGCCGTACTGGCCGACCTGGCTGACCAGCTGGTCAGAGCCAAAAAGCATGACGGCCATCAGTGCGCCGTCACGCCGCGTGCGTACCAGCCGTCGCTGGGCGTGGATGATTTTCTGCACGATCACGACGCTGCTGTAGAGCTGCGTGATGCGGTCCCGCCGCGACCTGCCTTCATTCTGGAACTGCTGCTCATGCCGGTTGCGCAGCCAGACCATCACCGCCGTGACCGTCAGGCTGGTGAGTCCTGCCAGCGCAATGGCCAGTTGCCACGCGATGGATGGCCGGGTGTTTCCCGTTGCCAGCCAGTACATCCCCAATTGCAGGGGAAATGTGATCACAAAGCCGGCGGTGAGCCCCCAGGCCATCCGGTCGCCCAGCAGCGCTGCACGCACGCCGAGCCAGATCAGCATGCACAGGCTGCAGACCGTGATGGCTGCAGAAACAGGAAGTTGAAGGTCGTGGTCGAGCAGAAGGCAAAGTGGTGCACCGATCAGGCCGACAACACTGATGGTGCGCATGCAGGTTTTCATGATGCGGTCACGCTGTTGGGCCGACAGCCAGCGGCTGGCACCGTAGCTGCCCATGCTGGCGCAAAGCGGCCCGATCAGCACCTGCAGGACATGAATGGGTTCGCCCTGAAGTTGCGTGAAAACGGCGCTTGCCAGGCCGCTGAGCAAGGCTACAAAGAGCCATCCGCCCATCACATAAACCAGGGCATTGACACTGGAGCGGGTGCGGCTGTACAGCGCATCGGCGAGTGCCAGCAATACAATGAGACCCATGGAGCCCACCACGGCGCTCCAGATCATCATTTCAGCAGTCCGCATGGCCCCTGTCCCTGAAAAGCAGGGGTGCTGCTGCTGGCGCGAAGAACCCTGGAATATGCATGAACCTGCCTCTCCTGCCAGACGCGCTCAATGGACAACAAGGGGCAATACCCCGCAATCCATGTGCCTGTGCGAATCATTATGGGGTGTTTTTTTGACGTGCGAAAGAGGGTAGGAAGCAAGCCATGAAAAAACCGCTGCTCATCACCATGGGCGATGCCGCCGGGATCGGGCCTGAGACGATTGCGCGCGCTTTCCGTGAGGCACCGGCAGATCTTGCGGGTTCTGTGGTGGTTGGCGATGCAGCCACCTTGCGACGTGCGGCGTCTTTGGTCGCAACGACCCCGCAACTTCCCGTCGTTCAACTGTCTGACCTGTCTGGTCTTGGGCAAGTGCCGCCCAACTGCGTTCCACTTCTGCAAATGGGCGGCCTTGCTGAATTGATACCTTTCGGCGCAGTCAACGAACTGGCCGGCGGTGCAGCCGCGCAGTGCATTGTGTGGGCGGCACGCGAGGTACTGGCCGGGCGTGCGGCGGCCATGGTGACTGCGCCCATCCACAAGGAATCCCTGGCGGCGGCCGGCTGCCAGTTTGCCAACTTCCCCGGACACACGGAAATGCTTCAGGCAGAAGCTGCGGCTTTCATGAGAAAAAGCGTCAAGGATGTACCCGTACGCATGATGCTGGCCAATGACGAGCTGAAAACGGTGCTGGTGAGCATTCACATGTCGCTGCAGGCGGCCATCCATGCGGTGACTTTTGACAATGTGCTGCAGACCCTTCACATTACCCACCAGGCCTTGAGTTCTACCCTGGGCCGCGCACCCCGGATAGGTGTTGCCGGCCTGAACCCCCATGCCGGAGAGGGTGGCCTGTTTGGCGCTGAAGAGCAAACCATCATTGCCCCGGCCATCGCCGCAGCACGCGCGGCGGGCCTGGATGTTCATGGGCCGTTCGCACCCGACACGGTCTTCATGAGGGCCCGCCACACATCGGCAAAGCCCGGTGAATTTGACGTGGTGGTGGCCATGTACCACGATCAGGGGCTGATTCCCGTCAAATACCTGGGGGTGGAGCAGGGCGTGAATGTCACGCTGGGCCTGCCGCTGGTGCGCACCAGCCCTGATCACGGCACCGCGTTTGACATTGCCGGCACTGGCAAGGCTGATGCTTCAAGCCTGATTGCAGCGGTGCGCATGGCGCGAAAGCTGGCATCCTGAGAGCAGAAGGTCCAGGACGATCAGTGCGAGCATCAACTGCGTTGATGGCGAAAAGCAAGGTGTCTTCGCAAGCTGGGGCCGCGCGTCCGGCTTTGCCGGCGCGCAGGCGCCGTCCCCTGCAGGGGAGAGGCCGCTACACAAGGTGAGCGGCAACAGGGGCCACGCGCAGCGACGGGCCGCCCCGAGCAAGCGACGCCCCCTCGGGGGGCAGAGAGCTACACGCAGTGAGCGAACGTGGGGGCCTTATTTCCTGAGGCTGTCCCGAATCTCGCGCAGCAGCACGATGTCTTCCGGTGGTGCCGCTGGCGCTGCAGCTGCAGGTTCTGCCTGGCTGCGCTTGAGTTTGTTGATCTCCTTGACCATCAGGAAAATGATGAACGCCAGGATGAAGAAGTTAAGGACAATGGTCAGAAAGTGGCCGTAGGCGAACACCGGAACGCCTGCTTTTCTCAACGCTTCCAGCGACATGTCAGTGCCGGCCGGGACGGTGCCGAGCAACACATACATCTGGGAAAAATCAAGCTTGCCAAAAACAAGACCCACGACCGGCATGATGAGGTCGCTCACGACCGCATCGACAATCTTGCCGAAGGCCGCACCAATAATGACGCCAACCGCCAGGTCGATCACATTGCCCTTGATCGCAAATTCCCTGAATTCCTTCATCATGCCCATGCTGGCTTCTCCTTTGAGTGTTTTTTACCGGTGAAATTGAAGGTGCATCCGGGTAGTGCATCCTTGCGCTCTGGTTTCGCGGACATTATGGAGCGTTTGCCGCAGCATTCCCTGATCTTTGTGCAAGCACACGGAACATGGCGCTGCCTGCTTAAAAAGAAGGCAGATGCGCCATCCCGGCAGGGCGCAATCGTGCGCAGCCCCATCCATCACGCTTGAAAAGCGACTTCGCGCTCCGCTACAATTACGGGTTGACCCCACCAAGCCTATTTCAAGCCGGTTCTTGAAGGACTCTCATGACTCACGCAAGCGCGAATGGCGCCCCAGAAGGTGCCCCTTTGGATAAAGATAAAAGAAACTGGATTGTTGCCACCGCTGCCGTTGGCGGCATTGGCGCAGTTGCCACCGCAGTCCCCTTTGTAAGCACCTTTCAGCCCTCCGAAAAGGCCAAAGCGGCCGGCGCGGCTGTTGAAGTGGATATCTCCGCCGTCAAACCCGGCGAAAAAATCACTGTTGAATGGCGCGGCAAGCCGGTCTGGATCATCAAGCGCACCCCGGAGCAGCTGGCCGAGTTGCCAAAACTCGACGGCCAGCTGGCTGATCCCAAATCCCAGCGCAAGCAGGACGAACTGACGCCTGCTTACGCCCGCAACGAAGGCCGTTCCATCAAGCCCGAAGTTTTTGTAGCTGTCGGCATTTGCACCCACTTGGGCTGCTCGCCTTCAGACAAGTTCCAGCCCGGCGCGGTTGGCGGCATGCAGTCGGACTGGGGCGGCGGTTTTCTCTGCCCCTGCCACGGCTCCACATTCGATATGGCTGGCCGTGTCTTCAAGAACAAGCCCGCACCCGACAACCTTGAAGTCCCGCCGCACATGTACCTCTCAGACACCCGTCTGCTGATTGGTGAAGACAAAAAGGCCTGAGGCGTTTCGCAAACCCGGACAACCTCACAAGACCTTGTAGCCAGCAACTAAGGCAATTGCAGACAAGCATGCACCCGTTGCTCGCAAAAGAACCCCACCGAACCAGGATCAGTTATGGCTGAATTCAAAGAAATTTCCCCCGATGCACCGCTCGCCGACAAGGCGATGAACTGGATCGACAACCGTTTCCCCGCCAGCAAGCTCTACAAAGAGCACATGAGCGAGTACTACGCGCCGAAGAACTTCAACTTCTGGTACATCTTCGGCTCGCTGGCCATGCTGGTTCTGGTCATCCAGATCACCACCGGCATCTTCCTGACGATGCACTACAAACCCGATGCCGCACTGGCATTCGGCTCTGTCGAATACATCATGCGCGACGTGCCGTGGGGCTGGCTGATCCGTTACATGCATTCCACAGGCGCATCTGCGTTTTTTGTGGTGGTTTACCTGCACATGTTCCGCGGCCTGATTTATGGCAGCTACCGCAAACCGCGTGAATTGATCTGGATCTTCGGCTGCGCAATTTTCCTGTGCCTGATGGCCGAGGCTTTCATGGGTTACCTGCTGCCATGGGGCCAGATGAGCTACTGGGGCGCCCAGGTGATCGTGAACCTGTTTGCCGCGATTCCTTTCGTCGGCCCTGACCTGGCGCTGCTGATTCGCGGCGACTATGTGGTCGGCGACGCCACGCTGAACCGCTTTTTTGCCTTCCACGTCATTGCCGTGCCTCTGGTGCTGCTGGGCCTGGTGGCTGCCCACATCATTGCCCTGCATGAAGTTGGCTCGAACAACCCGGATGGCGTTGAAATCAAGGGCCCGAATGCGCCCAAGGATGCACAGGGCCACCCGCTGGACGGCATCCCCTTCCACCCTTATTACACGGTGCACGACATCTTTGCCGTCTGCATGTTCCTGATGGTCTTCACCGCCATCATTTTCCTGGCGCCAGAGTTTGGTGGGTATTTCCTCGAGTACAACAACTTCATCCCGGCTGATCCCCTGAAGACGCCGCTGCACATCGCACCGGTCTGGTATTTCACGCCGTTCTATTCCATGCTGCGTGCGATTACCAGCGAGATGATGTATGCCCTGATTGCCTGCGTGATCGCCGCTGCCGCATTTGCCGTGATCAAAACAAAACTTGCCACCCTGTTCAAGGCCGTGATCGTCGGTGCGTCGGTCGTCGTGATTGCAGCCATGCTGCTGATCGATGCGAAATTCTGGGGCGTGGTCGTTATGGGCGGCGCTGTGATGATTCTGTTCCCCCTGCCATGGCTGGACAAGAGCGCCGTCAAATCGATTCGTTATCGCCCGAGCTGGAACAAATACCTGTATGGCATTTTTGTCATCAACTTCCTGATTCTTGGCTATCTGGGCGTGCAGCCGCCATCGCCAATCGGCGAGCGCGTGTCGCAGGTCGGTACCCTCTTTTATTTCGGTTTCTTCCTGCTGATGCCATGGTGGAGCCGCCTGGGTACGCCGGGAACGCCGCCCGACCGTATCATTTTCCACGGGCACTAAGCTGGAGATAACAACAATGAAAAAACTGATACTCACGTTGATCGCCGCGCTTGGTTTCGTGGCAGGTAGCCACGCCAGCGAAGGCGGCATGGCCTGGGACAAGGCGCCCAGCAAGACCAATGATGTCGTGGCACTTCAAAATGGCGCCAAGCTGTTCGTCAATTACTGCCTGAATTGCCATTCAGCTGCTTTCATGCGCTACAACCGCCTGAAAGACCTGAGCAGTGGCGACGCGCAACTGACGGACCAGATGATCAAGGACAACCTCATGTTCACGACTGAAAAAGTCGGTGACACGATGAAGGCTGCCATTGACCCCAAACAGGCCAAGGATTGGTTTGGCGGCAACCCGCCCGACCTGACCGTCATTGCCCGCTCGCGTTCAGGCGCTGGCGGCACGGGTGCGGATTACATCTACACCTACATGCGTACCTTCTACCGTGATGAGACCAAGGCCACCGGATGGAACAACCTAGCATATCCAAACATCGCCATGCCGCACGTTTTGTGGGAGCTTCAGGGCGAGCGCAAGCCGGTTTTTGAAGAGCGCGAAGAGCATGGCCACAAGGTCTCTGTTTTCAAAAGCTGGCAGCAGGTCACGCCAGGCACCATGACTCCATTGCAGTACGACCAGGCCATGGGCGATCTGGTCGGCTATCTCCAGTGGATGGCCGAGCCGGCGCAAAACACCCGTTTGCGCGTGGGCGTCTGGGTACTGCTTTTCCTGTTGTGCATGACTTTTGTGGCGTGGCGCCTCAATGCGGCGTTCTGGAAAGACGTCAAGTAATTTTTAGCCGTTTCTGCCGGCTTGCAACCTGCTTCCGGCAGGTCTCGCCGGCACCTTCGGAGTGGAGGGTCCCGAGCTTCAAATCTTGGCCTCCACTCTTTTGTTTTCAGGAGTTCGAATCATGATGGTCCTTTATTCAGGCACGACCTGCCCCTTCTCGCATCGTTGCCGTTTTGTGCTGTTTGAAAAAGGCATGGATTTCGAAATCCGCGATGTAGACCTGTACAACAAGCCCGAAGACATCAATGTCATGAACCCCTACGGCCAGGTGCCCATCCTGGTTGAGCGTGACCTGATTTTGTATGAGTCGAACATCATCAATGAGTACATTGACGAGCGCTTCCCGCATCCGCAACTGATGCCCGGCGACCCGGTTGACCGCGCACGTGTTCGCCTCTTCCTGCTCAACTTTGAAAAAGAGCTGTTTGTTCATGTCAGCACGCTGGAGTCGCGTGCCGCCAAGGGCAACGAGAAGGCGCTCGAAAAAGCCCGCGCCCATATCAAGGACCGCCTGACGCAGCTGGCCCCCATCTTCCTGAAGAACAAGTTCATGCTGGGTGACAACTTCTCCATGCTGGACGTGGCAATTGCACCTTTGCTCTGGCGCCTTGATTACTACGATATCGACCTGTCGAAGAATGCTGCGCCTCTGCTCAAGTATGCAGAACGCATCTTTTCGCGTCCTGCATATATCGAAGCGCTGACGCCGTCAGAAAAGGTCATGCGCAAGTAATATGGCCCCCACGCTTGTCGCTTCGCGTACTGCGCTGCCCCCCGAGGGGGCGCTGCGCCTGCGGCCCGGCGAAGCCGGCTCCGCGGCCCTGGCTTGCAAAGAGAGTACCTGCACGGTAGTCCGGGCGGCTTATCTTGGCTGAATTCATGAACGCGCTGGATTCCACCTCTACGCGGCCGTATCTCATACGGGCGCTGTATGAGTGGTGCACTGACAACGGGCTCACGCCTTATGTCGCCGTGGCTGTTGATGACAGCGTCCAGGTGCCGCGCGAGTACGTCAAGAATAACGAGATTGTGCTGAACATCAGCTTTGATGCAACTTCGTCACTCAAGCTGGGTAATGACTTCATCGAGTTCAAGGCGCGTTTTGCGGGCAGTGCCCGCGACATCATGGTGCCGATTGGCCGTGTGATTGCAATATACGCCCGCGAGAACGGCCAGGGCATGGCTTTCCCGCTGGCTGTTGCATCAGGCCCGTCGGAAATCCTTGCTCCGCCATCAACTGCAGTGACCGAAACCAGACCAGTGCCTGCGCCTGCAGGGCTGTCAGTTGCACCTTTGGCACCTGCCCCCCCGGCCGAAGCCAAAATCGTGCAACTGGTACCTGCTGACAACAGTTCCAGCGCAGGTGATGACTCCGAGCCCCCGCCCCCGCCAAAACCAAAACAGGGCGGCAGGCCCTCACTCAAACGCGTCAAGTAAAATAGTTTTCCGTGCCGATTTAGCTCAGTTGGTAGAGCAACCGCCTTGTAAGCGGTAGGTCATCAGTTCGATTCCGATAATCGGCACCATCCCTCCATCAGTTTCGCAGCGTCCAAAGGCTTGCCTCAAGACGCTGCGCTAGCCAAAACATAGCGGCCAGCCGCGCCCCGGCGCTCTTCCGGCCTTGGCCACAAACTCGAATACTACTTTTTACCTATTAGTATCTTTAGCCGAATTGATGTAACCTTCCATCCCTTGCCAAGAAGGCGGGACTGGATAAGCGGCGTCAGTTGGCGGAGTTTTGCAGCAGCAGCGTTTCCGCTGACGAGCAGGCACCAGGTGTCGCCTTCAATGGGTCCGGCCTTGACGGCTGATCTCAGACCCTCGGGAATTAGCGTTTCTATGGCCTTGAGCCGATCGCTGGACTCTTTCACCAGCTCAGTGAGTCGCCCGAGCGTGGGTGAATTTTCGACAGCCTGATGGGCTGTCACTGACCTCACGGGTTGTGCGGGTCTGACGGGATATGAATTCTGGGTCACGAGGACAGTCTGGTCTGAATGGCCTGGTTTTGTGAGGGACTACAAGTGCATTTGATTATCACGGATGCGTGGCTCGCGAAGAGCCGGGCGATTTACCTGAGCGGTACAAAACTGGTGGTTGCCGGTTTTGTAGCCTCATTCGCGCTGATGCTGGTGGCTGCCGGCCTCTATCACTGGGTGTTCCTGAAGGGTGCACGCGAAGGCTGGCCTGTGATTGGTGCGCTCGTCAAACTCATGGTCAAGGACGAGTTCGACCAGCGCGACCGCTTCATGCGGGAAAACCTCGACGTCATGGCGAAGCGGTTGGGCGAGATGCAGGCCAAGATGATGCAGCTTGAAGCGCTGGGCGAGCGCGTCTCCGGGCTGGCGGGCGTGAGCCCTGCGGAGATCAAATCCACCATGGGAAGCGGCGGTGCGCTGGTAGGCAGCCGCTCCCTGACCATGGAAGAACTGCAGGCGACGCTTGCCGATCTCGACAAGCTGACCGACCAGCGGGTGGACCTGATGACCGTCATGGAGTCACGCCTTTTCGACCAGAAGATCAAAAAGCTCATGGTGCCGACCCAGCAACCCGTTGCCGGCGGCGTTCTGGGTTCTTCCTTTGGCTGGCGCATTGACCCCCTCAATGGTCGCTCGGCCTTGCATACAGGCCTGGATTTCCCCTCAGAGCCCGGTACGCCCATCGTGGCAGCAGCTGGCGGCATTGTGGTGACCCAGGAATACCACCCCGCCTACGGCAACATGGTTGAGATCGACCACGGTAATGACCTGATCACCCGTTACGCCCACGCTTCAAAGGTGCTGGTCAAAAAAGGCGACCTGATCAAGCGCGGCCAGAAGATTGCCGAAGTCGGCACCACCGGCAGGTCTACCGGGCCGCACCTTCACTTCGAGGTGCTGGTGCAGGGCGTTTTCCAGGATCCCCAGAAATTCCTGACGGCGGGCCGCGACGTGCCGGCCATCAACATGGCCGTCGCCAACCCCGCCAAACAGCCCGTGCAGGCGGCGCAAATACCCCGTCCAAAATAGGACTGGCGTCACAGGTAAAATGGCAGGTTTGGCGCACAGTTGAACTTGGCTGTCGCGCCCATACCTGAGCACTGCAGTACCAGTCCGTATTCAATAAGGGATTCTGGCCGCGTTGCAACCCATGAGGGCTGCATGGCGGCCTCGCATTTATGGCCTCCAATATCCTGACCAAAATCTTCGGCAGCCGCAACGACCGCCTGCTGAAAACCTACCGCAAAACCATAGAGCGCATCAACGCGCTGGAAACGCAATACGAGAAGCTGGACGATGATCAGCTGCGTGCCAAAACAGAGGAGTTCAAGACGCGGGTAGCGGCGGGCGAGACGCTGGATGATGTGCTCCCCGAGGCGTTCGCCGTAGTTCGCGAAGGCAGCAAGCGTGTCATGAAGATGCGGCACTTCGACGTGCAGATGCTGGGCGGCATGTCGCTGCACAACGGCAAGATTTCCGAAATGCGTACCGGTGAAGGCAAGACCCTCACGGCGACGCTGCCGGTTTACCTCAATGCGCTGACCGGCAACGGCGTTCACGTTGTCACGGTCAATGACTACCTGGCCAACCGCGATGCGCGCTGGATGGGCAAGCTCTACAACTTCCTGGGCCTGAGTGTCGGCATCAACCTGCCCAACATGCCGCGCGAGGAAAAGCAGGCCGCCTACCGCAGCGACATCACCTACGGCACCAACAACGAATTCGGTTTCGACTACCTGCGCGACAACATGGTGTATGAAGTGGCCGACCGCGTGCAGCGCGGCCTGAACTACGCCATCGTCGACGAGGTGGACTCCATCCTGATCGACGAAGCGCGCACCCCGCTCATCATCAGCGGCCAGGCTGAAGACCACACCGAGATGTACATCGCGATGAACAAGGTGGTCCCCTTGCTCACGCGCCAGGAAGGCGAAGCCGACCCCCGCACCGGCGAGGGTGTGACCAAGCCGGGCGACTTCACGCTGGACGAAAAAACCCACCAGGTTTTCCTGACCGAGCAGGGCCATGAGAACGCAGAGCGCATTCTTTTCAACCTGGGCCTGATCCCCGAGGGCGCCACGCTGTACGACCCGGCCAACATCACGCTGATGCATCACCTGTATGCAGCGCTGCGTGCCAACAACCTCTATCACCGCGACCAGCACTATGTCGTGCAGGCGGGTGAGCAGGGCCCCGAGATTGTCATCGTTGATGAATTCACCGGCCGCCTGATGACGGGCCGCCGCTGGAGCGATGGCCTGCACCAGGCCGTTGAGGCGAAAGAAGGCGTGCCCATCCAGGCTGAAAACCAGACGCTGGCATCCATCACCTTCCAGAACTACTTCCGCCTTTACGGCAAGCTGGCCGGCATGACGGGCACGGCCGACACCGAAGCCTATGAGTTCTCGGAAATCTACGGGCTAGAAACCACGGTCATCCCACCCAACCGCATCAGCAAGCGCGATGACCAGCTGGACCGTGTCTACAAGACCACACGCGAGAAATACGAGGCGGCCATCAAGGACATTCGCGAGTGCTACGAGCGCGGCCAGCCCGTACTGGTGGGTACCACCTCGATTGAAAACTCCGAAATCATCGACCAGCTGCTGATCAAGGAGAACCTGCCCCACCAGGTGCTCAACGCCAAGCAGCACGCCCGCGAGGCCGATATCGTCGCGCAGGCCGGCCGCCCCAAGATGATCACGATTGCCACCAACATGGCGGGCCGGGGTACCGACATCGTGCTGGGCGGCAATGTTGAAAAGCTGGTCGAGGCTGTTGAGGCTGACGAGTCCATAGACGCCGCCGCAAAAGAAAAAGAAATTGCCCGCCTGCGTGCACAGTGGACAGAGGAGCATGAACAGGTCAAGAAGCTGGGCGGGCTGCGCATCATCGCTACCGAGCGCCATGAGTCGCGCCGTATCGACAACCAGCTGCGTGGCCGCTCCGGCCGCCAGGGCGACCCGGGCTCATCGCGGTTTTACCTGAGCCTGGACGACCCGCTGATGCGTATTTTTGCGGGCGACCGCGTCAAGGCCATCATGGAGCGGCTCAAGATGCCGGACGGCGAGGCCATTGAGGCCGGCATCGTTACGCGCAGCATTGAATCTGCCCAGCGCAAGGTCGAGGCCCGCAACTTCGACATCCGCAAGCAACTGCTTGAGTACGACGACGTCGCCAATGACCAGCGCAAGGTGATCTACCAGCAGCGCAATGACATCATGGACGCCGCCAGCCTGCAGGGCCAGATTGCCTCGCTGCGCGAAGGCTGTTTCACCGATCTTGTGCACCAGTACGTGCCCGCCGAAACAGTGGAAGAGCAGTGGGATGTTGCGGGGCTTGAGAAAGTCCTGTTTGACGAATGGCAAATCGACCTGCCGCTGGGCAAGGAAATCGAAGGCTCGGCTGCCATCACCGATGAAGACATCCTTGAAAAAGTGCTGGCTGCGGCCAATGCCGCTTTTGACGACAAGGTCACCAAAATCGGTGAAGAAAACTTCCTGCAGTTTGAACGCATCGTTTTGCTGCAAAGCATAGACACGCACTGGCGTGAACACCTGAGCTCGCTCGACTACCTGCGCCAGGGCATTCACCTGCGCGGCTATGCACAGAAGCAGCCCAAGCAGGAATACAAGCGCGAGGCGTTCGAACTCTTTGGCCAGCTGCTCGACAGCGTCAAGAACGAAGTCACCAAGGTGCTGATGACGGTCAAGATCCAGTCCGGCGAGCAGCTTGAGCAGGCCGCCGAAGAAATGGAAAACCGCGCCGAGAACATCGCCAACGTGACCTACACCGCACCGACAGAGACCGGCGAAGTGGAAGTCGTCATGGAAGACGAGCCGACTCGCCGGGCACAGGCTATTCCCGCAGGCGAAGTGCCGCGTGTCGGCCGCAACGACCCTTGCCCCTGCGGCTCGGGCAAGAAATACAAAAACTGCCACGGGCAGTTGACTTAGCCCCCACGTTCACTCACAACGCGCCAGTTCTCGGCCCCCGAGGGGGCGCTTTTTCCCAGGGGCGGCCCGTCGGAAAAACTTGTCAGTCTGCTGGTCTACTCTCTGGAGTCAGGAAAACATGCCCGTCAATCTCGTCGCCACACCTGCATCAGACCTTTATCCAGTGCCAGGTGTGCGCTGGGGCATCACCGAAGCGGGCATACGCAAGGCCAACCGCAAGGACCTCGCCGTACTGCTGCTCGATGAGGGCGCTTCGGTAGGCGCAGTCTTCACGCAGAACCGCTTTTGCGCGGCGCCCGTGCAGCTGTGCCGCGAGCACCTTGCACAGAACTTCGGCATACGCGCCATGGTCATTAACACCGGCAATGCCAATGCCGGCACCGGTGAAGACGGCCTGATGCGGGCCAAAGCCAGTTGCATCGCGCTGGCAAAAGACCTGGATCTTGCACCCGAACAAATCCTGCCTTTTTCAACCGGCGTCATCATGGAGCCGCTGCCTTATGAGCGCATCGAAGCCGGCCTGCCCGCAGCGATCGCCGACGCGAAAGAAAACAACTGGGCCAATGCTGCAGAAGCCATCATGACCACCGACACGGTGGCCAAGGCCTTCTCGAAGAAGGTCAGCATTGGCGGTGCTGAAGTCACCATCACCGGCATCAGCAAGGGCGCCGGCATGATCCGCCCCAACATGGCGACCATGCTGGGCTTTATGGCCACTGATGCGACCGTGGCGCAGCCGCTGATGGCGCAACTGGCCCGCGAACTGGCAGAAGGTTCGTTCAACCGCGTGACGGTGGATGGCGATACCTCCACCAACGATTCGTTTGTGGTGATGGCCACCAACAAGGCAAAACACGCTGCCATCACCTCGCTGGACAGCGCTGAAGGCAAGGCTTTGCGCGCTGCGATGCTCGACATCGCCCGCCAGCTGGCGCAGGCCATCGTCCGCGACGGCGAAGGCGCGACCAAGTTCATCAGCGTGGTGATTGAAGGCGGCAAGACCGGTGAAGAGTGCCGCAAGGTGGCCTATGCCATCGCCCATTCGCCACTCGTCAAGACGGCATTCTTTGCCAGCGACCCCAACCTCGGACGCATCCTGGCAGCGGTGGGTTACGCAGGCATTGACGACCTCGACCAGACAAAAATAGATTTGTATCTGGATGATGTGCTGGTCGCCAAGAATGGCGGCCGTCATCCCGGCTACGTCGAAGCCGACGGCCAGCGCGTGATGAAACAAAGCGAGATCACCGTGCGTGTGGTGCTGGGCCGTGGCACGGCGAGCGATACGGTCTGGACCTGCGACTTCTCCTACGAATACGTCAAGATCAACGCCGACTACCGCAGTTAATTCCGGAACAGATACAAAAAAATGAACGAGCAGTTTGAGAGATTGATCACGCGATTCGATTCGCTCATCACGCGCATCGAATCCATACTTCCCCAGCCGCTCACGGCCCCCGACTGGACGGCTTCTGTCGCCTACCGCTATCGCAAGCGCAGCTCCGGGCACGGCTCACTTGAGCCTGTGCGCCACATCGGCAACATGAGCCTGGGTGACCTCAAGGAAATCGAGGACCAGAAAGAAAAAATTCGCCGCAACACCGAGCAGTTCGTCAATGGCAAACCGGCCAACAACGTGCTGCTAACCGGCGCGCGCGGCACTGGCAAGTCGTCCCTTATCAAAGCCTGCCTGAATGAATATTCGCCCAAAGGCCTGCGGCTGATCGAGGTCGACAAGACCGACCTGGTGGACCTGCCCGATATCGTCGATGTGGTCTCAGGCCTGCCTGAAAAATTCATCGTTTTTTGCGATGACCTGAGCTTTGAAGAAGGCGAGCCCGGCTACAAGGCGTTGAAATCGATTCTTGATGGTTCGGTAGCAGCTTCCACGCCCAATGTGCTGATCTACGCGACCAGCAACCGCCGCCATTTGCTGCCCGAGTACATGACCGAAAACCTCACCTACACGCACAGCGAAGACGGTGAAGTGCATCCGGGTGAAGTGGTTGAAGAAAAGATTTCACTCTCCGAGCGTTTCGGCCTGTGGGTGAGTTTTTACCCCTTCAGCCAGGACGAATACCTCACCATCGTCACGCAGTGGCTGTCCTCCTTTGGCGTGCCCGAAGGTGCGATGGCGGCAGCCCGCCCTGAGTCGCTGGTCTGGGCGCTGGAGCGCGGCTCGCGCAGCGGCCGCGTGGCCTACCAGTTTGCGCGCGACTATGCGGGTCGTGACAACGTGGGAAAACCTGCCATCACCCCGGTCGCCGATTACAAGCCGCGCGACCCGGCGGACAAGGCGCAGGATTACTGACATGTCTGTCCTGGTAGCGCACGGCGACAGGCCGCGCGAAGGCATGGAGCCCGGCAAGGAGCGCAAGGTCGTTGATGTGGCCGTCGGCGTGCTGCTGAAGGCCAACGGAGACTTCCTGCTGACCTCACGCCCGGCTGGCAAGGTCTATGAAGGCTATTGGGAATTCCCCGGCGGCAAGCTCGAAGCTGGCGAAACGGTGGAGCAGGCGCTGCGCCGCGAGCTGCAGGAAGAAATCGGTATCACCATAGGCGCCGTGCACGACTGGAAGATAGAGATGGTCGATTACCCACATGCCCTCGTTAAACTGCACTTCTGCAAGGTGTTCGACTGGTCGGGCGAGCTGCAGATGCGCGAAGGGCAATCCTTTGCGTGGCAATCGCTGCCGGTGAAAGTGGAGCCGGTGCTGCCCGGCGCCATCCCAGTGCTGGACTGGTTTGCCGCAGAACGCGGCTTTGCCGCGGCCACACTTGCCTGAGTTTTGTCGTTTGTAAGCGCCAGCTGATTGCGCCGGGCATGAAAAGTGCACAAGATGCAGCATGCCCAGCGCCAGATTCACACACACCGCCGGTACCGCCACCTACAGCTTTCATGACCTGAAAGACCTGCTGGCCAAGGCCACGCCGCTGCGCTCCGGCGATGTGCTGGCTGGTGTTGCTGCCGCTACTGACGAACAGCGCGTCATCGCGCAGATGGCGCTGGCCGATGTGCCGCTCACCACCTTCCTCAATGAAGCGGTCGTGCCGTATGAAGACGACGAGGTCACCCGCCTCATCATCGACAGTCATGATGCAGCGGCGTTTGCGTCCATCAGCCACCTGACGGTCGGCGACTTTCGCAACTGGCTGCTCAGTGACGATATAGACAGTGCAACGCTGGCCGCAGTCGCGCCCGGCATCACACCCGAAATGGCGGCGGCCGTCAGCAAGCTGATGCGCAACCAGGACCTGATTCTTGCCGCGCAGAAATGCCGTGTCGTCACGGCATTCAGAAACACCATAGGCCTGCCGGGCCGGCTGTCGACGCGCCTGCAGCCCAACCACCCGACCGATGACGCCGCAGGCATTGCGGCCAGCCTGCTGGACGGCATGCTCTACGGCAGCGGCGACGCAGTCTTCGGCATCAACCCCGCCACCGACAACGTGCCGCAGGTGGTCAAGCTCGTCGGCATGATGGACGAGATCATCCGGCGCTACGACATTCCCGCGCAGTCCTGCGTGCTCACGCATGTGACGAACACGATTGAAGCCATCAAGCGCGGCGCGCCTGTGGATCTTGTCTTCCAGTCCATCGCGGGTACCGAAGCCGCCAACCGCAGTTTCGGCATTGATATCAAACTGCTGGCCGAAACCCACGATGCGGCTCAGTCACTCAAACGCGGCACGGTCGGCAACAACGTGATGTATTTTGAAACCGGGCAGGGCAGTGCGCTCTCGGCCAATGCCAACCATGGACTGGACCAGCAGACCTGCGAGGTGAGGGCTTATGCGGTCGCGCGGCACTTCAAGCCGCTGCTGGTGAACAGCGTGGTGGGTTTTATCGGCCCCGAATATCTGTACGACGGCAAGCAGATCATCCGCGCCGGTCTTGAAGACCACTTCTGCGGCAAGCTGCTGGGCCTGCCCATGGGCTGCGACGTCTGCTACACCAACCACGCCGAGGCCGACCAGAACGACATGGATGTGCTGCTGACCCTGCTGGGCGTGGCAGGCTGCACCTTTGTGATGGGCGTGCCGGGCTCTGACGACATCATGCTCAATTACCAGACGACGTCTTTCCACGATGCGCTGTATGCGCGCCGCGCGCTCGGCCTGCGGCCTGCGCCGGAGTTCGAGGCCTGGCTTGAGCGCATGCAGATCACCGCTGGCGGTAGTGGGTACATGCAACTGACGGAAGATCTGCCTCCCGCGTTTCTCGAGTCCATCAAAAGGCTTGGCTAGCGATGACGTCCCCAAAGCCCGTCGTCATCGCCAACCTCTGGGGCCAGCTGCGCCAGTTCACCGATGCGCGCATCGCGCTTGGCCGCACGGGTGCCAGCCTGCCGACGCAGCCGCAGCTCGCTTTCCAGCTCGCCCATGCGCAGGCGCGGGACGCCGTGCACCAGGCGCTGGATGTGCCGCGGCTGCTGCAGGACATGGTGGCGGCGGGGTTGCAGGAACCCTGCGTGCTGCACAGCGAGGTGACTGATCGCCTGCAGTACCTTCAACGCCCCGACCTTGGCCGCCGCCTGGATGCGCCATCGCGCGAACGCCTGAAGTCGCTTCCTCCCGCGCCTGGGGCGGGCTGGGACATCGCCATCGTGATCGCCGATGGGCTGTCGTCGCTGGCGGTGGCGCAGAACGCCGTGCCGCTGCTGGTGGCGTTGCGCAGGCTGCTGGCGGATGATGTGCGCGTCGCGCCGCCCGCAGTGGTGCAGCAGGGACGCGTCGCGATAGGCGACGAAATTGGTGAACTGCTGGGTGCGCGGCTGGTGTTGCTGCTGATAGGCGAGCGGCCGGGCCTCAGCTCGCCTGACAGCATGGGCGCCTACCTGACCTGGGCGCCGCGCGTGGGCCTCACGGACGCCAGCCGCAATTGCGTCTCGAACATCCGCCCGGCGGGCCTGCCGTGGGATGAAGCGGCGGCCAAGGTGCATTACCTGCTGACGGGAATGCAGGCGCGCCAGCTGTCGGGCGTGGGCTTGAAGGATGAGTCGGCCAGCGCACCGCAGGTGACGGGCTTCCAGCATGGCAATTTCCTGCTCGGGCAGTCGTGATGAGTGCTCAATTGCTATATTTTTAATAGCTGCTCACGCTCGTAGTTATTGGTCTGCAGCCGTATTTGGCACCTAAAAAGCCTTTTTCGAGGCTTTTTTCGGGTTCTGACGGCTTCAAAAGTTGGCTTTGGCCCAAAATGTTAATACCTATGTTAACTTTTGGCCATTTTTTAACGTGTACGTTAAAAAACTCCGGTTTAAGCCTTATTTCAGGGCGCCGAAGGCTATGGCGGCTTCTTTGGCCTTGCCAGCTGCAAACAGCAGCGAGGGTTTGCCGGCTTCGACCAGTGCGAGTTCGGCTTCCACAAACTGGCGGGTGTTTCGGGCCTGCAGGTCCTGCTTGCAGGCCGTCCAGGGTTTCATGCGTTCGCGGGCCTTGTCGTCGCGCTGCTGCTCGAACAGTGATTTGTCCGGCTCCGGATGCGGACCGCAGGCTTTCTCCACCATGCCCAGGAAGGCCGGCTGCATCAGCATGCTGCGGTTCCAGCCCTTGCGTTGCAGCATGAGCCTGTCAATGATGAACATGCCGGAGGCGGGTGTGTCCCGCATCTCGTCAAGCACGGCCTGCGGCATGCCCTGGGCCAGCAGGTAGCCGTACACCCTGCTGCTGACGGCCTGGAGCAACTCGGTGCGTGTGGCTGCACTGATGCCGGGGTCGTTGGCGGCAATCCGGTGCACGCCCAGCTCGGCAAACGGGTAGAGCACCCGGTCGCTACCGGCGGCAAACAGGATGAAGCAGGCGCTGTAGCAACGAGATTCAGACCCGACCACCACGCTGGCATTACTTTTTTCAAACAGGCTGGCAAACTTCAGGGCTTCGATGACGTTGCCGCCCTGCGAGTCCAGCCAGATGTAGTTGGTATAGCCCTTGAGGTTGCCCGGCCGCAGCAAAAAGGTCCTGAACTTCTCGAAGTCGCCGTCCTTTATTTCGCCAGAGATGCCGATGGCCAGGGGCCCGAAGGTGCCGGCGGGCAGCTGCGTGAACTCGGCGGCGCGGGCGGTGACCGGCTGGCTGCAGAAGACGGCCGCAGCAAAAAAGGCAGACAGCAGGCCGGTGACTCTGGAGGGGCTCATGGCGCGCTTGTCGGCGGGGTGACAGAGGCGCTCAGCCCTTGAATTCCCAGTTGCTGCTCGCGCCAAGCACCGCGTTGGGGTAGGGCGCCTTGCCGCGCGAGCCGTTGTAGCGGCCCAGGCCCAGGAAGAGGTCGCCCTTTTCACGGTCCAGGTAGTGGCGAAGAATCACGCAGCCAAAACGCAGGTTGGTCTGCATGTGAAACAGCTTGCTCGCATCGCCGTCGCCGATCACGCGCGTCCAGAAGGGCATGACCTGCATGTAGCCGCGCGCACCCACTGGGCTGACGGCAAATTTGCGGAAGTTGCTTTCGACCTGAATCAGGCCCAGCACCAGCGTGGTGTCCAGCCCGGCGCGCTTGCTTTCGTACCAGACGGTCTGCAGAAACTCCTTGCGGATCTGCCATTCGGGTTTTTTCTTTTTCAAACGGTCGCTCATCGCACCCAGCCATCGGAGGTAGGCCAGGCGGGTTTCGGTGTCCTTGAACTCGGGCACGGGTGGCGCCTGACTGGCGATGGCAGAGCTGAGTGCTGTGCGGACGGAGTCGATCAGCGGCTCTTCGAGTTGCCCGCCGGCGTGTGCCTGCTGCGTCAGCAGCAGCGAGCCGAGCAGGGCGGATGACGTCAGCAGGCAGGCTCTTCTTGATGATGGCCCGTTGCTGAGGTCGTTCGCGTGGTCTGGCTGCATGGACGTCGCGGGAGACTAAATGCCGAGTTTTGCCTTGAGGAAATCCAGCACGCCGGCCGCATCGACCTTGGTCGACTCGGCATCACGGCGATGCTGGTATTCAAGCTGGCCTTCCTTGAGTGCGCGGTCGCCTATGGTCACGCGGTGCGGCACGCCTATGAGCTCCCAGTCGGCGAACATCGCGCCGGGGCGCTCGTTGCGGTCGTCCAGCATCACGTCAACGCCAGCGGCGATCAGCTCTGCGTAAAGCTTGTCTGAAGCGGCCTTGACCTCAGGGAAGCGGTCCGGGCTGATGGGGCACAGCACGATGGTGAAGGGCGCAATCGCGTCGGGCCAGATGATGCCCCTGGCGTCGTGGTTCTGCTCGATGGCGGCGGCTGGCAGGCGCGTGATGCCTATGCCATAGCAGCCCATCTCCAGGAACTGCGGCTTGCCGTTTTCACCGAGGAAGGTCGCGTTCATGGCCTTGGAGTATTTGGTGCCGAGGTAGAACACATGGCCTACCTCGATGCCGCGTTCGATGGCCAGCGCACCCTTGCCGTCCGGCGACGGGTCGCCCGCGACGACATTGCGCAGGTCGGACACCAGCTCAGGCTCGGGCAGGTCGCGGCCCCAGTTGACACCGGTGGTGTGAAAGTCGATCTCGTTGGCGCCGCACACCCAGTCCGCCATGACGGCGACTTCGCGGTCCACCACCAGCTTCACGGGCTTCTTCAGATTGAGCGGGCCGAGGTAGCCGGGCTTGCAGCCGAAATGGTCTTCAATCTCGGGCAGCGTGGCGAAGCGGAAACCGGCCAGGCCTTCTACCTTGCCGACCTTGACTTCATTCATGTCATGGTCACCGCGCAGCAGCAGCAGCCAGACCTGTGTTTTGACGACCTTGCCGGTCTCATCAAGCTCGTCGGTCGCCAGGACCAGCGACTTGACGGTGGACGTCAGCGGGATGGCGAGCAACTCGGCCACTTCGGCGCAGGTTGCCTTGCCTCGCGTGGCGGTTTTGGTCAGGGGCTGTGAGGCGGCCTTGCGTTCGCCCTGCGGCGGGAGCGATTCGGCTTTTTCCATGTTGGCGGCGTAGTCGCTGCCGGGGCAATAAACGATGGCGTCTTCGCCCGTCGCGGCAATCACCTGGAACTCTTCGCTCAAATCGCCGCCAATCGCGCCGCTGTCGGCTGCTACAGCGCGGTAGGTCAGGCCAAAGCGGTCAAAGATTCGGCGATACGCAGCGGCCATGACCTGGTAGCTGGCTTTGGCAGCATCCTGGTCGCGGTCAAAGCTGTAGGCGTCCTTCATGATGAATTCGCGGCCGCGCATCAGGCCGAAACGCGGGCGCCGCTCATCGCGGAACTTGGTCTGGATCTGGTACAGGTTTTTCGGCAGCTGCTTGTAGCTCTTGATGTCCTGGCGCATCACATCGGTGATGACTTCCTCGCTGGTCGGCTGCACCACAAAGTCGCGGCCGTGGCGGTCCTTGATGCGCAGCAGTTCGGGGCCCATCTTTTCAAAGCGGCCAGTCTCCTGCCACAGCTCAGCGGGCTGGATCACCGGCATGGTCATCTCGACGGCGCCTGCGCGGTTCATTTCTTCGCGGACGATGGCCTCAACCTTGCGTATGACACGCAGGCCCATGGGCATGTAGTTGTAGATGCCGGCGCCCAGCTTTTTGATCATGCCGGCACGCATCATGAGCTGGTGGCTGACGATTTCGGCGTCTGCGGGTGCTTCCTTGAGGGTGGAAATGAAGAACTGCGAGGCTTTCATGTGCGTTTTTTCTGGAATTCGGGGTTGGAACGGCGCGGGATGCGGGCCGGAGTCCTTGCGCCAGCTTGGCTGCGCTGCCTTCGCTGTGCATAATGGACTCAGTTTAAAAAATTTGAGGTTTGATTATGCTTGACCGGGACGGCTTTCGGCCCAACGTCGGCATCATCTTGCTCAACCAGAGAAGTCAGGTATTTTGGGGCAAACGTATCCGTACCCACTCGTGGCAATTTCCGCAGGGTGGCATTGACCGGGGCGAAAATCCCGAGCAGGCCATGTTCCGTGAGCTGCATGAAGAGGTGGGATTGTTTCCACAGCACGTACAGGTGCTGGCCCGAACCCGAGACTGGTTGCGCTATGAGGTGCCTGACCGGTTCATCCGCCGCGATGCGCGCGGACACTACAAGGGGCAGAAACAGATCTGGTTTCTGCTCCAGCTGGTTGGTCACGACTGGGATTTGAACCTGCGTGCCACAGACCACCCTGAATTCGATGCATGGCGCTGGAACGACTACTGGGTTCCGCTTGATGTGGTCGTTGAATTCAAGCGTGGCGTTTACGAAATGGCCCTGACGGAGCTGGCGCGGTTTGTGCCGAGACTTGACCACAGGCCTGACCATCGCAACCGCTATCTGAGGGGCAATGCACATCCCCGCGACCAGTCTGCGCCGCATGGCATGGATGGTCCTGGCCGGCCGGGCGCTTCCTTCGAGCTACCGCCCGGTGCTACTTTTGAACCGGATCCGCAGACCAGCCTTGGTCCGGATACCCCCAGGAAAGAATGATGAGATTCAAATCGGTTTTCAGGGCTTCCGTTGCTTGCCTCCCGGCCATGCTGCTGGCGGTGACGCTGCTTGCGCCAGCGGTGGGCCATGCCCAGTTCTTCCAGGACAACCCCGACTGGAAGGAAGCCGACGTTCCGCCACCGCCTGCCTACGATGTCCGCAAGCTTGTGACTTTTGAGGTTGCCGGCAGTTCGTCACTTGTCTATGGCGTGGATCCGGCTTCCATCACCATCTCCAATGCAGACGGTGTGGTGCGTTACGTGATGGTGGCCACCAGCCCCAGCGGCGTGAAGAATGTGTTGTATGAAGGCGTGCATTGCGCTACGGGCGAAGTGAAGGTCTATGCACGCGAGGTGGTGGGCAAATGGCAGCCAGTCAGCAATCCGCAATGGCAGTCGGTGTTTGACCCTTTGCCCTCACGTCACGCGCTTGCATTTGCGAAAGCCGGTGCCTGCGATGCACGCGCAACGGCTGGATCGATTGGCGAGATCATCACCAAGGTCAAAAGCCGCCACCTCTACCGCGACCAATAGCGCTTGCTGGTGGTGTGCGCTGATGCCGTTTATCGGGTCAGCACCAGGTTGGTCCGGTGCAGCATCTCGGCTTCGCCCGTGTAGCCCAGCAGCTTTTCAAATTCTGAAGAAGCCTTGCGGCAAATCAGCCGGGCTTCCGCGCTTGAATAGTTGGCGAGACCTCGCGCAATCTCCACACCCTCCGCATCACGAACGGCAATCACGTCGCCGCGCGAAAACTCGCCCTGCACCGCAGTCATGCCGATGGGAAGCAGGCTTTTGCCTTCATCGCGCACCTTGCTGACCGCGCCTGTATCGACGGTGACCGAGCCCCGCATCTGAAGGTGATCGGCTATCCACTGCTTGCGCGCCTGCATCTTTTGGGTTTGCGCCACCAGCAGGGTGCCTATGGCTTCGCCCTGGGTCAGGCGTATCAGGGCCTGCGGCTCGCGGCCCCAGGCGATGACGGTAGACGCGCCAGAGCCCGCAGCACGTTTGGCCGCAAGAATCTTGGTGATCATGCCGCCGCTGCCTATGCTGGAGCCCACGCCGCCGGCCATGGCCTCAAGCGCCGGGTCACCGGCCTTGGCCACATCAACAAACTTTGCGTCGGGGTTCTTGCGCGGGTCAGCGGTGTACAGGCCGCGCTGGTCGGTCAGGATGATGAGTGCATCGGCTTCTACCAGATTGGCCACCAGTGAGCCCAAAGTGTCGTTGTCACCGAACTTGATTTCATCAATGACGACGGTGTCGTTTTCATTGATGACCGGCACCACGCCCAGGCTCAAGAGTGTCAGCAGCGTGGAGCGCGCGTTGAGGTAGCGTTCTCGGTCCGCAAGGTCGGCATGGGTGAGCAGCACCTGCGCGCTGCCAATGCCGTTTTCGCGCAGCTTGGTTTCATAAGCCTGTATCAGGCCCATCTGCCCGACGGCTGCCGCCGCCTGCAGTTCATGTATGGCTTTGGGCCGGCTTGCCCAGCCCAGGCGTTTCATGCCTTCGGCAATCGCGCCGCTGCTTACCATGATGACCTCGCGGCCATCTTTCACCAGCGCTGCGAGCTGTGTGCACCATTCACCGATCGCGTCAAAATCCAGCCCGCGCCCTTCGTTGGTCACCAGGCTGGAGCCCACCTTGACCACGATGCGTTTGGCGTTGCGCAGGACAGTAGAACTTGCGGTGTCTGACATGCTTGGATTTATTTCTGGCCACACAAGGTGGCGAGGTTACTTGTCAATGGACGGGCTGCGCCTTTGTGGCGCTTTATGGTTATTCGGGCGGCAGTTCGACAAACCGCGGATCAATGTCTTCCGGCGGCTGTTCGCTCTTTTGCACTTCCTTGACGTGTTTGTAGATGGTCTTGATCAGTTGCTCGCAGCCTTCACGCGTGAGTGCGGAAATCTCGAACACCGGGCCCTTGAACTTGAAGCGCTTAACGAAGTCCTTGACGATGTCGGCGCGTTTGTCGCCATCGACCATGTCGAGCTTGTTCAGAACCAGCCAGCGCGGTTTCTTGTACAGCGCCTCGTCGTATTTCTTCAGCTCGCCAACGATGGCTTTGGCCTGTGCGACGGGGTCCACACCTTCGTCAAACGGTGCCAGGTCAACAATGTGCAAAAGCAGACGGGTGCGCTGCAGGTGGCGCAAGAACTGGTGGCCCAGACCGGCACCTTCCGATGCGCCTTCAATCAGGCCGGGAAGGTCGGCAACCACAAAGCTCTGCTCGGGCCCGACACGTACCACGCCAAGATTCGGGTGCAGGGTGGTGAAAGGGTAGTCGGCAATTCGCGGGCGGGCGTTGGACACGGCCGAGATGAAGGTCGATTTGCCGGCATTGGGCATGCCCAGCAGGCCCACATCGGCCAGGACTTTCAGCTCGAGCTTCAGGTTTTTGCGTTCGCCAGGCCAGCCCGGCGTTTTGCTGCGTGGCGCGCGGTTGGTCGAGCTCTTGAAGCGCAGGTTGCCGAAACCACCGTCGCCACCCTTGGCAATCATGATCTCTTCGCCGGGAACCAGCAGTTCAAACAGCACCTCACCGGTTTCGCCATCGGTGATGATGGTGCCGACCGGCATCTTCAGCATGATGTCGTCGCCCTTGGCGCCGAACATGTCCGAGCCCATGCCGTGGCCGCCGTTGCGGGCCTCGTGGCGGCGCGAGAACCGGTAATCCACCAGGGTGTTGAGGTTGATGTCGGCCACCGCGTAAACATGGCCGCCACGTCCGCCGTCACCACCGTTGGGGCCGCCGAATTCCTTGTACTTCTCGTGACTGAACGAGACGCAGCCCGCCCCGCCATCGCCTGCGGCAATGTCAATAAAGGCTTCGTCTACAAATTTCATGAGGTGGCTCTGGTGTTTACTGAGGCGGCGAAAGTACCGTCATCGGGTCAGGCAAAACAGTTTACAAATAAAAAAGCCCCGACAGGTCGGGGCTCCGTTTCAGTCAAGCGACTTAATCGAAGTGATCAGCTTACGCCGGGGTCACATTGACAGTGTGCTTGTTCAGTGCGCCCTTGGTGGCGAACGACACCTGGCCGTCCACCAGTGCAAACAGGGTGTGGTCCTTGCCCACGCCGACGTTCACGCCAGGGTGGAACCTGGTGCCGCGCTGGCGAACAATGATGCTGCCTGCGCTGATGATCTCGCCGCCAAACTTCTTGACGCCAAGCATTTTGGGCTGTGAATCACGCCCGTTTCGCGTAGAGCCGCCGCCTTTTTTCTGTGCCATTTTTCAATACTCCTTGGTGCGTCGCTGCTTAACCGGCGATGGCGCCGATTTGCAGTTCCGTGAAGTTCTGACGGTGACCTTGACGTTTTTGGTAGTGCTTGCGCCTACGCATTTTGAAAATGCGCACTTTGTCGCCCCTGCCGTGAGACAGGACAGTTACCGTAACAGTAGCGCCGGACACCAAGGGCGTACCAACCGTGATTGTGCTGCCGCTTCCGACAGCCAATACCTGGTCAATAACGATCTCTTGGCCTACGTCCGCAGCAATCTGTTCTACTTTAATTTTTTCACCAGTGGCAACTTTGTATTGTTTGCCGCCGGTTTTTATGACCGCGTACATGTGAGACCTCGTATGTGAGTTCTGCGGACGGATTTCCACAGAGCCCTAGATTCTAGCACGGCGCCATTATTTGTCACAGGACTTCCATTCGGCGCCGCTGGGTGTGCCGGGCTGGGGGCTTGCTTTCTATAATTCCTGAAATCTCATGTCTGGACCGTTTTGTCTGTAAATTCTTCTAGCACCGCCGCCGCACTGGCCCTGATTGCCGACGACATGCAAGCCATGGACGCGGTGATCGCGCGCCGCCTGAGCACCGAGGTGCCGTTAGTGAGCCAGGTATCGCAGTACATCATCGCTGCCGGTGGCAAGCGCCTGCGTCCTGCGCTGCTGCTGCTGATGTGTGGCGCTTTGGGTTATCGGGGCGAGCAGCGTTTCAATCTGGCCGCTGTGGTGGAATTCATACATACGGCGACCTTGCTCCACGATGACGTGGTTGACGAGTCCGCCTTGCGCCGGGGCCGGGCGACGGCCAATGCCTCGTTTGGCAACCCGGCCAGTGTGCTGGTCGGCGACTTCCTGTATTCGCGGGCCTTCCAGATGATGGTCGATGCCGGCGACATGCGCATCATGCAGACCCTGGCCGAGGCGACCAACATCATTGCCGAAGGCGAAGTGCTGCAATTGATGAACATGCACGATGCCGGCCTGTCCGAGGAAGGCTATCTGCGCGTGATCCGCTCCAAAACCGCCAAGTTGTTCGAGGCGAGCGCCCGGCTGGCTGCATTGCTGGCGCAGGCGCCGGCTGACATAGAGCTTGCGTGCGCCGACTATGGACAGGCGTTGGGAACCGCCTTCCAGGTGATTGACGATGTGCTGGACTATGACGGCGACGCCGAGGAAATGGGGAAAAACCTCGGGGACGACCTGCGCGAGGGCAAGGCGACCCTGCCGCTGATCATCGCCATGCAGCGCGGCACCGCGGACGAGCAGGTCACCATCCGGCAGGCCATTGAGACCGGCGGGACGGGTCAGCTGGCCGAAATTGTGGCCATTGTTCGCAAGACCGGTGCCCTGCAGGCGACCCGGGATGCAGCAGCCGCGGAGGCTCAGCGTGCTGTCCAGGCATTGGCGGCACTAGGGGGCAACCCCTACAGCGAGGCCTTGCTACAATTGGCATCCCAGCTGCTGCAGCGTCGTTCCTGACGCCGGACTGGGCACCTGTCGGGGTGTAGCTTAGCCTGGTAGAGCGCTACGTTCGGGACGTAGAGGCCGGAGGTTCGAATCCTCTCACCCCGACCATCCTCAAAGGCCGCAGGTGGCGCAACGCAGTTGTTGTCTTTTGGCGCGTGGACCTGCCTTTTTGCCGCTTTCCCCACATGGGCCGGGCCAGCGTGTATTTTCGATTTACACCCATGGCGCGATGGGCGATGATATCCACTTGATGCTACCCGTTGCCCCGACAGGGCAGGACTTACAGGACTATGGCCGCTGTTGAAACCGTATTGAACGAAGCTCCTTCCATGGCATTACCCGGTTTGGGCCGGGCCCTGGTCATGGCGGGAAAGCTGGGCCAGAAAGCCGCCGAAGACATCTTTCGCAAGGCCCAGAGCGGCCGTACAAGCTTTATTGCCGAACTGACAGGCTCCGGCGCGGTCTCTGCGTCCGACCTCGCCCACACCATGTCGTCGGCTTTTGCCGCGCCCCTGCTTGACCTTGACGCCATTGATATACAGCGGCTGCCCAAGGGGCTGCTGGACGGCAAGATCTGCCAGACCTACCGCATCGTTGTCCTGAGCAAGCGCAACAACCGCCTGATCGTCGCAACTGCCGACCCTTCCGATCAGGAGGCGGCAGAAAAAATCAAGTTCTCGACCCAGATGGGTGTGGACTGGGTCATTGCAGAATATGACAAGCTGTCCAAGCTGGTGGAAGCATCTACGACCACCGCTGCCGAGGCGATGGAAAGCATCATCGGGGATGACTTTGAGTTCGACGAGTCCAGCGCCGAGATGTCGAGCGAAAGCACCGACACCAGTGTTGCAGAAGTCGAGGACGCACCGGTCGTCAAATTCCTGCAGAAAATGCTGCTTGATGCCTTCAGCATGCGGGCATCTGACCTGCACTTCGAGCCTTTTGAGCATACCTACCGCGTGCGTTTCCGGGTTGACGGCGAGTTGCGCGAAATCGCCTCGCCGCCGGTGGCCATCAAGGAAAAGCTTGCCGCCCGCATCAAGGTTATTTCCAAGCTGGACATCTCCGAAAAACGCGTTCCGCAAGACGGCAAGATGAAGCTCAAGATTGGGCCCGACCGTGTGATCGATTTCCGGGTCAGCACCCTGCCGACCATGTATGGCGAAAAAATCGTCATCCGGATTCTTGACCCGAGCAGTGCCAAGCTGGGCATTGATGCACTGGGTTATGAGCCTGAAGAAAAGGCGCGCTTGCTGGACGCGATCAGCCGGCCTTACGGCATGGTGCTGGTAACCGGGCCGACCGGTTCCGGCAAGACGGTCTCGCTCTACACCTGCCTGAATATCCTGAACAAGCCGGGCGTCAACATTGCCACGGCGGAAGACCCGGCTGAAATTACCTTGCCTGGCGTCAACCAGGTCAGCATGAATGACAAGGCCGGCATGACGTTCCCGGTCGCGCTCAAGGCTTTCCTGCGACAGGATCCGGACATCATCATGGTTGGTGAGATCCGGGATCTTGAAACTGCGGACATTTCCATCAAGGCTGCGCAGACAGGTCACCTTGTACTGTCTACCCTGCATACCAACGATGCGCCCACCACGCTGACACGTATGCGTAACATGGGTATTGCCCCCTTCAATATCGCCTCCAGCGTGATCCTCATCACCGCCCAGCGGCTGGCCCGGCGTCTTTGCCCCAATTGCAAGAAGCCGCAGGATATTCCGCGTGAAACGCTTCTGGAAGCAGGTTTTACCGATGATGAGGTTGATGGTTCGTGGACGCCCTACCGCCCCGTGGGTTGTTCGATGTGTACCAACGGATACAAGGGACGCGTTGGTATTTACCAGGTCATGCCCATTACCGAAGAAATCCAGCGCATCATCCTGCGTGATGGCAGCGCGCTTGAGATCGCCGCACAGGCGCAGTCCGAAGGCGTGCGCAGCCTGCGCCAGGCCGGACTCTATAAAGTTAAACTAGGCATGACGTCGGTCGAGGAAGTTCTGGCCTGCACCAATGTCTGACGCTTGGAGTTTCCTGTGCCTGGCAAGGTGCGCGAAGGTCACGCTTCACGGTAACCCCGCTCTCTGAACGAGAAAATTTATGGCAACAGCAGTATCCAAGGGTGTTCAGGAATTCGTTTTTGAATGGGAAGGCAAGGACCGTGGCGGCAAGGCGGTCAGGGGCGAGATACGTGCGGCCGGCGAGAACCAGGTCCAGGCGGCGCTGCGCAGGCAGGGCGTGCTGCCTACCAAGATCAAGCGTCGCCGCATGCGCTCCGGCAAGTCCATCAAGCCCAAGGACATCGCCATTTTTACCCGCCAGCTGGCCACCATGATGAAAGCTGGCGTTCCCCTTCTGCAGTCCTTTGACATTGTGGGCCGTGGCAATGCGAATGCCAGCGTCACCAAGCTGCTTAACGACGTGCGTACCGATGTTGAGACCGGTACGTCCCTGAGTGCGGCTTTCCGCAAATACCCGCTTTATTTCAATGCGCTTTATTGCAACCTGGTTGAAGCCGGTGAAGCCGCAGGTATTCTGGAATCCCTGCTGGACCGGCTGGCGGTTTACATGGAGAAAACCGAGGCCATCAAGTCCAAGATCAAGTCTGCCCTGATGTACCCGATTTCGGTGGTGATCGTGGCGTTTGTGGTGGTGGCCGTCATCATGATTTTTGTGATTCCGGCATTCAAGTCGGTGTTCTCCTCCTTTGGCGCCGACCTGCCTGCGCCAACCCTGTTTGTGATTGCCATCAGTGAATTTTTTGTAGCCTACTGGTGGCTGATTTTTGGCGGTACCGGCGGCGGCCTTTACTTCTTCTTCCAGGCATGGCGGCGCAGTGAAAAGATGCAACGCGTCATGGACCGGGTCATGCTCAAGATCCCTGTGTTTGGCGCATTGATTGAAAAGTCATGCATTGCCCGATGGACGCGTACCCTGTCCACCATGTTTGC
Organism: Pseudomonadota bacterium; assembly: GCA_040388905.1. GTDB lineage: Bacteria > Pseudomonadota > Gammaproteobacteria > Burkholderiales > Burkholderiaceae_C > Polaromonas. The sequence goes on along the minus strand of JAZKAY010000007.1, from coordinate 189,954 downwards.
GGCTGGCGTTCCGCTGGTTGAGGCCCTCGATTCCGTCGGTGGGGCTTCCGGCAATTCGCTGTATGCCGATGCGACCGAGAAGATACAGCAGGAAGTCTCGACCGGTACCAGCCTGACGGCAGCCATGAGCAATGCCAACCTGTTCCCGACCATGGTGCTTCAGATGTGTGCAATCGGTGAAGAGTCCGGCTCCGTCGATCACATGCTTGGCAAGGCGGCAGACTTCTACGAAGCCGAAGTAGACGAAATGGTGGCCGGGCTTTCCAGCCTGATGGAGCCCATCATCATCGTGTTTCTTGGCGGTCTGATAGGCGGCATCGTGGTGGCCATGTACCTGCCCATCTTCAAGCTCGGCCAAGTCGTCTGATGCTGGCAGGGGTGGCCGGCTTGTCCGCCTGGATGCTTGCCGGCATCGCTGGGGTATTTGGCTTGTTGATCGGCAGCTTTCTCAATGTGGTGATTCACAGGACGCCGCTCATCATGTACCGGCAGTGGCTGCGCGAATCCAGCGACAACCTCATGGCTGCCGACCCTGCGATGGGCGTCAATGTGTCGTTGTGGGATCTCATTTTTGGCGGCAAAACCGCGCCTCCGCAGCATCTCTACACCAGTGCCGAAGCTGCCGGCAAGGCACTGGAGGCGTTGCCTGCTCTCGGAATCGCCAAACCCCGCTCGCGCTGTGCCCACTGCGGCTCTGACATTGTCTGGTACCAGAACATCCCGGTGCTGAGTTATCTGGCGTTGGGTGGCAAATGCGCCGCTTGTGGGAAACGCATCAGCATCCGCTACCCGCTTGTCGAGATTGCCACGGGCGTTCTGTTCGGGCTGTGCGCGCACCGCTGGGGGCTCACACTGACGGCGGCTGCCTGGTGTGCGTTCGCGGCCATCCTGATCTGCCAGTTCATGATCGACCTTGATACCCAGTTGTTGCCTGACAGCCTGAACTACCTGCTGCTGTGGATGGGACTCGTTGCCTCCCTGCTGGGCCTGACGGTGCCGCTGGCGTCAAGCGTCTGGGGTGCCGTTGCGGGCTACCTGATTTTGTGGACCATCTATCACCTTTACCGCCTGGCCACAGGCAAGGAAGGCATGGGGTACGGCGACTTCAAGCTGCTGGCTGCCCTGGGCGCATGGCTGGGTGCCGACTATCTGCTGGCCATTGTGCTGGTGTCTGCGGTCGTCGGCACTGCGCTGGGCAGCGCCATGCTGGTTGCCGGGCGTCTGGCCAACAAGGATGTTCCCATCGCCTTTGGCCCCTTCCTCGCGGGCGCCGGACTGGTGTGTCTGATGCTTGGCCCGGAACAGGTGCGGGCATTATTGCCGTTTGCCTTTCCTTTTGTGATGCGCTGACATGCGGGTCGGCCTGACGGGTGGAATAGGCAGCGGCAAAAGCACCGTTGCCAGCATGCTTGTCGATTGCGGCGCCCTGCTGATTGATGCCGATGCCATTTCGCGCGCCGTCACTGCGGCAGGCGGCGCGGCCATCGCACCGGTGGCTGCGCAGTTCGGCCCGCAGGCCATTACGCCCGAAGGCGCCATGGACCGTGACTTCATCCGGCAACTGGTGTTTGACAATCCCGCCGCGCGCCTCGAACTGGAAGCCATCATCCACCCGCTGGTCGTTCTTGAATCATCGCGGAAGGCAGAGCAGGCCACGCGCGCAGGCAGCGCCTGCGTGCTGTTTGACATTCCCCTGCTGGTGGAGTCAGGCCGCTGGCGGCAGCAACTGGGCAAGGTGCTGGTCGTTGATTGCAGCGAAACCACCCAGGTCGCGCGTGTCACGCGACGCAACGGCTGGACACCGGAGGCCGTGCAGAAGGTGATGGCGGGCCAGGCGACACGCACGGCACGGCGTGCAGCGGCTGACATCTGCATCTACAACGATGGCCTCTCGCTCGAAGAACTGGGCCTGGCGGTCAGGCAGATTTCGCGCAGCTTCGGGCTATGATGCGCAGACATCCCTCAATGAGCCGATAAAGACAGTGCCGTGATCCTTTACGAGTATCCCTTCAACGAACGCATACGCACTTACCTGCGGCTCGAGCACCTCTTCCACCGTCTGGGGGAGCTGGCTGCAAGGGACACACCCACCGACCATCACTACGCCATCACCACGATTTTTGAAGTGATGGACGTTGCGGCGCGTGCCGACCTTAAGATGGACGTGCTGAAAGACCTTGAAAAACAGAAACAGATTCTCAACAGCTATCGCGGCAACCCTGCGATAGCTGAAACCGTGCTGGATGAAGTGACTGCACAGCTTGAAGGCTGTTTTTCTGCACTCAATGGCCTGGCGGGCAAGGCGGGCCAGACGCTGACCGAAAACGACTGGCTGATGAGCATACGCAGCCGCGTTGGCATTCCGGGCGGCACCTGCGAGTTTGATCTGCCTGCTTATTTTGCGTGGCAACACTTTGACGCTGCCACGCGCCAGCAGGACCTGCAGCGCTGGATCTCGACGCTTGTGCCACTGGCCGAATCGATTCGACTGTTGCTGCAGCTGCTGCGCGACTCCGGCGCCGCACAAAAAGTGATGGCATCCAGCGGCCAGTACCAGCAAAACCTGCCCCAGGGGCGCACTTTCCAGTTGCTGCGCCTGCGCATGGACCCGTCGCTGGGCCTGATTCCCGAGATCAGTGGCAACCGCCTGATGGTGTCAGTGCGGCTCATGCGCCATGAAGGCGACGACCGCCTGCACGCCTCTACCGATGATGCATCGTTTGAACTGACGCTCTGCTCCTGAACTGATGGGCCTGCAGCCCTTGTCCAGCCAGGTATTTATCACCATCTGCAAATCATGAAGCCAGCCATGACACCAGATCAGCCAGCCCCCAAAGTTGTTGTTTGCCCTGCCTGCAAGGGCAAGAGTATTTATGCGCCCAGTAATGCGTTTCGCCCATTTTGCAGTGAGCGCTGCAAGAACATGGATCTGGGCGCCTGGGCCAGCGAGAGTTTTCGCATGCCGGCCGATACGCCGCCGGATGACGGGTTCTCGGTCGACCCCAGGTTTCAGTGACCAGGCATAAAGCCTGGACGTTTGTCGTGATGCGGCCGTCAAGAGCCGTGGGTTCTTAAAAATCAGGGAGGAAACAAATGAACCGGAAATCCGTGTTTCAGCGCGCTCGTTTGGGGTTGTTGGGCGCATTGATGGTCGCAACCTTGTGCGGGGGCGCCCTGGCTGCAGAAGTCGAAGTGCCGATAAAGCCCGTTGCAAAAAAGAAAAAGGCCGACAAGTCAAAGTCGGCCAAGGTCAAATTCATGCCGGGTTCGCAAGAAACCCGTGCAGAGCGACGGGCCAGGCTCAAGATTGAGTGCAAGGGCGCGGTCAATGCCGGTGTCTGCACCGGCTACACACGCTAAACGCGCCGCCAGCCGCCAGGGCCGGGTCAGGCTGCGGGCGTTCCGAGCACCTGCTGCAGTTCACCGTTTTCGTACATCTCCATCATGATGTCAGAACCGCCGATGAATTCGCCCTTGACGTAGAGCTGGGGGATGGTCGGCCAGTTGCTGTATTCCTTGATGCCGTTGCGGATTTCAGGGTCTTCCAGCACGTTCACGGTGGCGGGTTTGCTCACGCCGCAGGCTTTGAGCACCTGGATGGCGCGGCCTGAAAAACCGCATTGCGGAAACTGCGCCGTGCCTTTCATGAACAGCACAACGTCGCTGGACTTAACGATCTGGTCAATGCGTTGCTGGGTGTCGCTCATGGTCTGTCCTTGATCTGGTGGGTGGGCCTGTCAGCGATAGATGCCGATTGACCCGAAAAATTCAATGCCTGATTATCCCGCTGTTACGGATTTCCCGGTTGTCCCGGGCCATTGCCCGCCCGAGCAGCGGTTGATGCCCGCCAGGTCCTGCCGGCTTTGCACTTGCGTAAAACCTTGCCGGGTCAGCAATTCACAAACCCTGCCTGACTGGTCATGGCCGTGCTCCAGCAGCAGCCATCCGCCCGCGTGGAGGTGGTGGGGTGCCTGTTCAATGATCTGGCGAATGTCATCCAGCCCGTCGGTTCCGGCCGTCAATGCCTGCAGGGGTTCATGCTTGAGGGCGGCCAGATGGCCGTCGGCATCAGCGATATATGGCGGATTGCTGACTATCAGATGAAGGTGACCGCTGACTTTTTCCAGCCAGGTGCTTTCGGAAAACTGCACCGTGAGACCAAGTTGTTCTGCGTTTTTGTGTGCGACAACCAGTGCGCCGGCACTCGCGTCGATGGCAGACATGTCAACCTGACGGCCTTCCTGCTGCCATGTGTGCGCCAGCGCCAGCGCGATCGCGCCGCTGCCCGTGCCCAGATCCAGCGCCCTGATTTTTTGGGTGAGCGCCCACTGCAGTGCAATATCAAGCGCCCACTGCACCAGTGTCTCGGTGTCCGGGCGCGGCACCAGCACGCGGGCATCCACGTTCAGGCTCAGGCCGAAAAACTCCTTGCGGCCAACGATATAGGCCAGCGGCTCCTGGCCTGCACGGCGCAGGCAGTACTGGTGAAAAGCCTGGTTCAAGGTTTCGTCCAGCGCATCACCGTCATGTGCCAGCAGCCAGGCGCGGTCACTGTCGGGCCGGCCGAGTGTATGCAGCAGCAGCAACTGCGCATCCAGCCTGTCCAGGCCCATCGTGGCTGCGGCCTGCAATGCCTGCGCGCAAGTCATGGCCATGGCAGCGCTCAATTCTGGGATGCCGTTTCCAGCTCTGCCAGCTGCTCGGCCCCGCTGGCCACCTGCAGGGCGGTGACCACGTCTTCCAGGTCGCCTTCCATGATGGTGAGCAGTTTGTAGAGCGTGAGGTTGATGCGGTGGTCTGTGAGCCGACCCTGCGGGAAGTTGTAGGTGCGTATGCGGTCGCTGCGGTCGCCGGTACCGACCAGGCCCTTGCGCAGTGCCGCATCCTTGGCGGCGCGTTCAGAGCGGTCTTTTTCATGGATGCGCGCAGTCAGCACCTTGAGCGCCTGGGCCTTGTTGCTGTGCTGGCTGCGGCCGTCCTGGCATTCGGCCACGATGCCGGTGGGCAGGTGGGTAATGCGCACGGCTGAATCGGTCTTGTTGATGTGCTGGCCGCCGGCGCCGCTGGCGCGGTAGGTGTCAATGCGCAGGTCGGCCGGGTTGATCTGTATCGCCACGGCTTCATCCGGCTCGGGCATCACGGCGACGGTACAGGCGCTGGTGTGGATGCGGCCCTGGGTCTCGGTCGCTGGCACACGCTGAACGCGGTGGCCGCCCGATTCAAAGCGCAGCTTGCCGTAAACGCCCACGCCGTTCGCGTCTGTTGCGCCATCCACGCGCAGCACCACTTCCTTGTAGCCGCCCAATTCACTCGATGACTCGCTGATGATTTCTGTGCGCCAGCCCTTGCGCTCCGCATAGCGCGTGTACATGCGGAACAAATCGCCCGCAAACAGCGCAGATTCGTCGCCGCCCGTGCCCGCGCGGATTTCGACAAAAGCCGGGCGTACATCGTCCGGGTCCTTGGGTATCAGCATCAGCTGCAGCGCTTCGTCGATCTGCGCGATATCGGCCTTGGCTGCAGTGATCTCTTCTTCTGCCATCTCAAGCATCTCGGCATCGTTGCCGGCGTCGCCCAGCATGGCCTGCGCACTGGCCAGGTCGGCCTCGCGGCTGGTGAGCTTGCGGTATTGCTCGGCAATCGTGCTGGCCTCTGCGTGCTCACGCGTGAGGCTGCGAAAGCGGTCCAGGTCGCTCACCACGTCGCTGGCGGACAGCAGCGCGTCCAGCTCATGCAGTCTTAAAAGCTGGCGTTCCAGGGTTTGGCGGAGAAAGGGTTTCATGAGTGGATGGTCTGTATCTGCCTGTCATCCCGGACTCGATCCGGGATCCATGACTTTGCTTGCGTTTTAAGGTTCGGCTTCGTCGATTGCGGATCAGGTCCGCAATGACAAATCAGGGCGGTGATGAATCGCCGCTAACGCTCTTTGTCCTCAGGCCGCAGTCTGGGCAACTGGCCGCGCAAAAACAGTTTGGACACGGTCTGCGCCGTGGCTTCGCGGTTGGCGGCATCGCCAGCGTGCAGTTCAGCCAGGGTGCCGTGCAGCATTTTCTGTGTCAGGCCGCGGCTCAGGGCGTCAAGAACATCGTCAATCGACTCGCCTTTGGCCAGCAGCTTCTTGGCGCGGGCAATCTCCAGCGCACGCCATTCGTCGGCCTGCGCGTTAATCTGCTGGATCAGCGGCACGGTGCCGCGCTGGCCCAGCCAGTGCATGAAGTTCTGTACACCGGCGTCAATGATGACCTCGGCTTCGGCGACGGCGGCCTGGCGGCTGTCCTTGCCGGTCTGCACCACCTGCGCCAGGTCGTCAACGGTGTAGAGGTAAATGTCCGGCAGTTCCTTGACCTCGGGCTCGATGTCGCGCGGCACGGCCAGGTCAACCATGAACATGGGTTTGTGCTTGCGCAGCTTGACAGCGCGCTCCACCGCGCCCAGGCCGATGATGGGCAGGGTGCTGGCGGTGCAGCTGATGACCGCGTCGAACTCGTGCAGGCGCGTCGGCAGGTCGGCCAGGCGCATGACTTCGGCGCCGAAGCGGCCGGCGAGCTTTTCGCCGCGCTCCAGCGTGCGGTTGGCGATTGCCATCGATTTTGGTTTGCGTGCGGCAAAGTGGGTGGCGGCGAGGTCGATCATCTCGCCCGCGCCTACAAAAAGAATGCGGATGTCGCTGAGGTCTTCAAACAGCTGGCCAGCCAGCCGTACGGCTGCCGCGGCCATGCTGATGCTGTGCGAGCCGATTTCGGTGCTGCTGCGCACCTCCTTGGCGACTGCAAACGAGCGCTGGAAGAGCTGGTGCAGCGTGGTGCCCATGGCACCGGCGTCTTCCGCAGCGCGCACCGCGTCTTTCATCTGGCCGAGGATTTGCGGTTCGCCCAGGACCATGGAATCCAGCCCGCTGGCGACGCGGAACGCGTGGCGTGCGGCCTGGTCGCCCTGCAGCGTGTAGGCGTGCGAGCGCAGCAGGGCGGGCGAGACGCCACCGCTGTGGGCCAGCCATTCAAGCGTGTTGTCGAGGTCGGTATTTTCGCCGGCGCAATAGATCTCGGTTCGGTTGCAGGTCGAGAGAATCGTGGCTTCGGGCTGGCGGGCGAGGGATGAACGTAAACCCTTCAGGGTCGGCTCAATCTGGTCCATGGAGAACGCAAATCGGCCACGCAAATCGAGAGGTGCGGTGTTGTGGTTTAGCCCAAGGGCCCAGACTGACATCCCCTGATTATAAAATTGAAGCACCCCGGCGGGCTTTGGGCTGCATCAATAGCCGTGCGACAGCACTTTTCGGGGCGTTTTCTGCGACCTTTTTCACCGGACGATGGAACCCGCATGACCGCCTACCTGCTCGCCGACCACCTGCTCAATTTCATGCTGCCCGCAGCGGCGGTGGCCTTGCTGTTGATGCTGCTGGCGCAGTTTTTCGGCCGGTTTTATAAGCGCAAACGCTCCTCAAGCTACAGCTGGCGTGCGCAACTGGGCATCATTTTTGTCGTGAACCTGACCATTGTGGTGGCCGGGCTGGTGGTATTTGGCGTCGACGGAAAAATGGCGACCTATGCGGCGCTGGTGGTTGGCGGCGCGCTTTGCCACTGGGTGCTGGGTCGGGGCTGGAAGGCCTGAGTTTTCCGGATCGATCCAGGAAGGACACCAAATGGGGAAAGTTAATGTATACGTTAATTAATTGCCGTATACGTTAAAAATTTAACATCTACGTTAAATTCAAATTTTGACAGGCCAGACCGGTCCAAAAATCCGCCAAAAATGGCCAAAAACAGCGTGTTTTAGGTGCCAAATCGGGCTGCAGGCCAATAAATACAAGCGTGAGCAGCTATAAAAAATATAGCAAATAAAACTGGTTGGCTATAGCCGTGTCCGGCCCGGGTTGCCCGGCCCTAATCATCAGGCTTGAAGACGTGAACCTGGTCGGTGATGATGCCGTCCAGTCCCAGCGCCAGCATGGCCTGCACCGCCGCTGACTCGTTGGCGGTGTAGCACAGCGTCCGAAGCCCGGCCTTTTTCGCCTGCCGCACGGTAGCCTGGTTCCACAGCCTGTAATTGCAGACGACGGCGGCGCAATCCAGCCTGACCGCAGTGTCCAGCCAGCCCGGGTCCAGGTTGTCCTTCAGCAGGCCGCGCGGCAGTTGCGGCTGGGCGATGCGGGCTGCCTCCAGCGACGCCGGCTGAAAGGATGTCAGCAGCGGCGGCGTGACGCCCGCCGGCCATAGCCTGGCGACCGCGTCGGCCACAGCGGTGCCGGTGGCGCCTTCAAGCCCCGGTGTGGGTTTGATCTCGATGTTCAGAAAAAAATTATTGTCCAGGCAGTAGCGCGCAATCACCTCCAGGCTGGCCAGGGGCTCGCCGGTAAATTCGGCCGAATGCCAGCTGCCCGCGTCCATTTTTGAAAGCGCCTGCCAGTCCAGCGCCCGGGCATCGCCCTTGCCGCTGCTGGTGCGCTCCAGCGTGGCGTCGTGCAGCAAAAACAGCACATCGTCGGCGCTGAGTTTGACGTCGCATTCAAACATGCGGTAACCGTGGCTGGCGCCCAGCTTGAAGGCGGCGAGGGTGTTTTCAGGGGCCAGCTTGCCCGCACCACGGTGCGCAATCCAGCGGGGATAGGGCCAGCTGGTCACGTGCGCAGCGCCGGACCGCCCCAAGCAAGCACAGCCCCCTCGGGGGGCAGCGTATTACACGCAGTGAAAAGCGTGGGGGCTACACGTAACAGCACCGGGCCGCCCCAAGCAAGCACAGCCTCCTCGGGGGGCAGCGCAGCACACGAAGTGGCAAGCGTGGGGGCCATATTCAAAGGCGTTTGCCGCTTTCAGCATCAAACCAGTGAAGGCGATCAGGGCGCGGTGCGACATGAATCGTCGAGCCAATCTCGGGTGCAACTGATAGGCTTTCATCGGTGCGCACAATCAAAAATTCATCGCCCAGCCGGCAGTACACCAGCCGCTCGGCGCCCAGCATTTCAATTGTGTCGACCTGCACGGCCCAGCCCGTGCTGCCGACCTGCAGGTGCTCGGGCCGTATGCCGAGGATGGCGCCAGGCTTGCCGCCAAAGTCGGCGTTGGGCGCTTGCCTGAGGAGGTTCATGGGCGGTGAACCCATAAAACTCGCTACAAAGGTGGTCGCGGGGCGGTTGTAGACCTCTTCCGGCGTGCCGAACTGCTCCATGCGGCCGGCGTTCATCACCATCATGCGCTGGGCGAGCGTCATGGCCTCGACCTGGTCGTGCGTCACAAAAAGCGAGGTGATGCCGAGTTCGCGGTGCAGCTTCTGTATCTCCAGCCGGGTCTGCACACGCAGCTTGGCGTCGAGGTTGGAGAGCGGCTCATCAAACAAAAACACCTGTGGCTGGCGCACGATGGCGCGGCCCATGGCCACACGCTGGCGCTGGCCGCCGGACAGGGCACGGGGCTTGCGGTCCAGCAGGTGGCCCAGCTCCAGGATCTTTGCGGCCTTGTCGACGCGGGTCTTGATCTCGGCGACCGGCACTTTGGCAATCTTCAGGCCGTAAGCCATGTTGTCGAAGACCGTCATGTGCGGGTAGAGCGCGTAGTTCTGGAAAACCATGGCGATGTCGCGCTCGGACGGTTCCAGGTCGTTGACGACCCGGCCGCCTATGCTGATCTGGCCGTCACTGATCTCTTCCAGCCCGGCGACCATGCGCAGCAGTGTCGACTTGCCGCAACCTGAAGGCCCGACGATGACGATGAATTCATGGTCATTGATCTCGGCGTCCACGCCGTGCAGCACCTTGACGGCGGTTTTGCCGGAACCGTATTGCTTGACGACGTTTTTGAATGAAAGGGATGCCATTGGAGTTCTCAGATTTCGGTTTGCTGCAAGCGGGCACCGCGGAACCGGCTTTGCCGGGCCGCAGGTGCCGCCCCCTTGAGGGGGAAGCGCCGCAGGCGCTTCGGGGGAGTTCTCATTTCTCAGTGTCCACAAGGCCCTTGACGAACCATTTCTGCATCAGCACCACCACAAACGCGGGCGGCAGCATGGCGAGGATGGCGGTGGCCATCACCACATTCCATTCGTTCTGCGAATCGCCTCCGGCAATCATGCGTTTGATGCCGATGACGACCGGGTACATGTCTTCGCTGGTGGTGGCCAGCAGCGGCCAGAGGTACTGGTTCCAGCCGTAGATGAACTGGATGACAAACAGCGCCGCCATCGAGGTTTTTGACAGCGGCAGCAGGATGTCCCAGAAAAAGCGCATCGGGCCGGCGCCGTCCATGCGTGCGGCTTCGACCAGCTCATCGGGCACCGTCAGAAAGAACTGCCTGAACAAAAAGGTCGCCGTGGCCGAGGCGATCAGCGGCACCGTCAGGCCTGCGTAGGTGTTGAGCATGCCGAGGTCGGACACCACTTTGTAGGTCGGGCCAATCCGCACCTCCACTGGCAGCATCAGCGTGACAAAAATCGCCCAGAAGAAAAAGTTTTTCAGTGGAAAGCGGAAGTAAACAATGGCAAACGCCGACAGCAGCGAGATGGCGATCTTGCCGAAGGTGATGACCAGAGCTGTTACCAGGCTGACCCACATCATGTGCGCCACGGGTGCCGTTGAGCCTTGCCCGTTGGCATTGCCGAACAACGCGGCCTTGTACGTTTCCCAGAAGTTGCTGCCGGGCAGCAGCGGCATGGGGGTCTGCACGATTTCCTGCGCGGTGTGGGTCGAGGCCACGAGCGCCAGATAGAGCGGGAAGGCGACGATGAGCACGCCGAGAATCATCACGGCGTGGGCCAGTATTCCCAGAGTTGCGCGGCGCTCAACCATTGAATAGCCCCCACGGTTGCTCACAACGCGCAAGCGCCCTCCCCCCGAGGGGGCCGCCGCTCCTGCGGCCCGGCAAAGGCGGTTCCGCGGACCCTGCTTGCCTGAGACACATCAGTTCCCTGGAGTTCATCTAGTAATTCACCTTCTTCTCGACATATCTGAATTGCAGCACCGTCAGTACCACAACGATGGCCATCAGAACGACAGACTGCGCCGCAGACCCGCCCAGATCCATCGCCTTGAAACCGTCGTAATAAACCTTGTAGACCAGGATGGAGGTTTCCTGCCCCGGCCCGCCGTGCGTGGTCGCATCGACGATGGCGAAGGTGTCGAAAAAGGCATACACCATGTTGATCACCAGCAGGAAGAAGGTGGTCGGCGACAGCAGCGGGAACTGGATGCTCCAGAACCGCCGCCACGGCCGCGCGCCGTCAATCGCCGCCGCTTCAATCAGTGATTTCGGGATCGACTGCAGGCCGGCCAGGAAGAACAAAAAGTTGTATGAAATCTGCTTCCACACCGCAGCCATCACGATCAGCGTCATCGCATGGCTGCCATCAAGCAGGTGGTTCCAGTTGATGCCGATCTTGCCCAGTGCATAGGCCACCACCCCGAGCGAAGGCGAGAACATGAAAACCCAGAGCACGCCAGCAACCGCAGGTGCCACGGCGTAGGGCACGACCAGCAGCGTCTTGTAGAACAGCGCCCCCTTGATGATGCGGTCGGCAAACACCGCCAGCATCAGCGACAGGCCTATGCCCAGAACGGCGACCAGAATCGAAAACAGCGCCGTGGTCTTGAATGACGCGAGGTAGCCCTCGTCGTTAAACAGCTGCCTGAAGTTGGCGAAGCCGACCCATTCGGTGGAGGTGCCAAACGCATCCTGCACCTGGAAGGACTGCAGCAAAGCCTGCGCGGCGGGCCAGAAGAAAAACACGCTGATGACAATGACCTGCGGCGCCAGCAGCAGCCACGGCAGCCAGGCAGAACGAAAGAGAACGCGTTTTTCCATAAATCGGCAGGTAGGTCAGCAAGTATGGCCTGTAACGCTGCGGCCTGGGCACCGCAGCGTCAGGAGATCAGCCCTTGTTTGCCTTCTGGAAGCGCTCCAGCTGCTCATTGCCGCGCTTGACGATGGCGTCGAGCGCTTCCTTGGCGGTCTTCTTGCCACTCCAGACCTGTTCGAGTTCTTCGTCCTCAATCGCGCGCACCTGCACATAGTTGCCCAGGCGTATGCCGCGGCTCTTGTCGGTGACCTTGCGGATCATCTGCGTCACGGCCACGTCGGTGCCGGGGTTCTGCTTGTAGAAGCCGGACTTTTCAGTCAACTGGTAGGCCGCTGTCGTCACGGGCAGGTAGCCCGTGCGCTTGTGGCTGGCCGATTGCACCTCAGGGCTGGAGATGTAGTTGAAAAAAGCTGCCACGCCCTTGTATTCAGCAGGCTTCTTGCCTGACATGACCCACAGGCTGGCACCGCCTATGACGGTGTTCTGGGGTGCGCCGGCGACATCCTGGTAGTAGGGCAGGGGCGCCAGGCCGTAGGCGAACTTGGCGTTCTTGGCCACGTTGCCGTAAAAGCCTGAGGAGGTGTTGATCATGGCGCATTCGCCTGAGACAAAACTTGCTTCGGGTACATTGCCGCGACCCTTGTAGACGAACAGGCCCTGCTTGGCCATATTGCCCAGATTTTCGATATGGCGCTGGTGCAGGGGAGAGTCAACCTTCATCCGGGCGTCCATGCCGCCAAGGCCGTTGGATTTGGTCGCAAATTCGACGTTGTGCCAGCTTGAGAAGCTCTCAAGCTGCGTCCAGCCCTGCCACGCGGTGGTGAACGGGCATTTGTGGCCCGACGCCTTCAGCTTGGCAGCGGCATTGACCACTTCCGGCCAGGTCTGGGGTGCCTTGTCGGTGGGCAGGCCGGCTGCCTTGAAGGCATCCTTGTTGTAATAAAAGATGGTGGTCGAGCTGTTGAAGGGGAAGCTCAGCATCTGGCCGTTGGGGGCTGTGTAGTAACCGGCGACGGCGGAAACGTAAGCCGTCGGGTCAAACTTGTAACCGGCGTCTTTCATGATCTGGGCCACGGGCACCACGGCCCCCTTGCTGGCCATCATGGTGGCGGTTCCGACTTCAAACACCTGCAGGATATGCGGCGCGTTGCCAGCGCGGTAGGCTGCAATGGCGGCGGTCATGGACTCGTCGTAGCTGCCCTTGAAGACCGGAACGATCTTGTACTCTTTCTGGCTGGCGTTGAAGTCCTTGGCCAGGTCGTTGACCCATTCGCCATTGACGGCCACCATGGAATGCCAGAACTGGACTTCGGTCTGGGCCTGGCTGGCAAGCGGGGCCAGCAGGGCGGCAGCGGCAATAGCCAGCCCGGAAAGGCGGGTTTTTGACGGGTTGGTGTTCATGAAGACTCCTGATAACGGTTGCGTATGGTGAATAAAACAGTATGCAAACTGTTTGTGACAGGGCGATTTAAGCGATTCGGGGGCGTTTTAACAAGCGGGTTTCCCATGAGGGCTTGGTCTTCGCTCCCCGGGGCAAATGCTGCGCTGCGTTAACATAGCAGTGACACAGGACAAGAGCGCCAGGACAGCGGTTTCGCGACTGCCCGGGCCGCCGAAATTGCACGATGAACGCCCCAACGACATTCCAGGAACTCAACCAGCTCGTCGCCGATGCCAAGGCAGGCGAGGCCCGCATACGCGAGATTCCCTACAACTACACTTCGTTTTCAGACCGGGAAGTGGTGATTCGCCTGCTGGGCGAGCATTCCTGGGACTTGCTGAACCGCCTGCGCGATGAGCGTCGCACGGGCCGTTCGGCACGCATGCTCTATGAGGTGCTGGGCGATATCTGGGTCGTGCAGCGCAACCCCTATCTGCAGGATGACCTGCTGGACAACCCCAAACGACGCAAGCTGCTGGTCGAGGCGCTGCAGCACAGGCTGAACGAGGTCGAAAAGCGCCGCACCCCCGATGTTGACAGTGAACGTGATGCCATCGTGCAGGAACTGCTGCAGGCAGCCCGCAGCGCGGTGGGGCGCTTTTCTGATTCTTTTGAAGAGATTGCACAATTGCGCCAGCGGACAGAGCGCAAGTTGCGCAAGCTGACGCTCAAGGACAACATCAAGTTTGACGGCCTGTCACGCGTCTCGCATGTGACCGACGCCACCGACTGGCGTGTCGAATACCCGTTTGTCGTGCTGACGCCGGACACCGAAGTTGAAATGGCGGGCCTGGTCAAGGGTTGCATCGACTTGGGCCTGACGATAGTTCCGCGCGGCGGCGGCACTGGTTACACGGGAGGCGCGATTCCGCTGACGTGGAAGTCGGCCGTCATCAACACCGAAAAACTCGAAGCCATGACCGAGGTCGAGATGGTCAGGCTGCCCGGCATCGCCGAGCCGGTGGCCACCATCTGGACGGAAGCCGGTGTGGTCACGCAGCGCGTGGCTGACGCAGCAGAGCGCGGTGGTTTTGTATTTGCTGTGGACCCGACATCAGCCGAAGCCTCCTGCATAGGCGGCAATATCGCCATGAATGCCGGCGGCAAAAAAGCGGTGCTCTGGGGTACGGCACTGGACAACCTGGCCTCATGGCGCATGGTGACACCTGATTCGCAGTGGCTGGAAGTCACACGTGTCGACCACAACCTCGGCAAGATTCACGATGCCGAGATGGCGAGCTTTGAACTCAATTATTTTGAAGCAGACGGCAAGACGCTGTTGCGTACCGAGCGGCTGGACATCCCCGGCAAGAGCTTTCGCAAAGAAGGCCTGGGCAAGGACGTAACAGACAAATTTTTGAGCGGCTTGCCCGGCATTCAGAAAGAAGGCTGCGATGGCCTGATCACCAGTGCACGCTGGATTCTCCACCGCATGCCGGTGCATACGCGTACGGTGTGCTTGGAATTTTTCGGCAACGCCAAGGATGCGGTGCCCAGCATTGTCGAAATCAAGGACTTCATGTTCGCCGAGCAAAAGCGCACCCAGGCGCTGGGCTCGCCGGTGCTGCTGGCCGGGCTGGAGCATCTTGACGACCGTTATCTGCGCGCCGTGGGGTACGCCACCAAATCCAAGCGCGGTGGCCTGCCCAAGATGGTGCTCTTCGGCGATATTGCTGGCGATGATGCTGACTCCGTGGCTCGCGCCACCTCTGAAGTGGTGCGCATCGCGAATTCGCGCGCAGGCGAGGGTTTTATCGCCATCAGCCCGGATGCCCGCAAAAAATTCTGGCTGGACCGCAAGCGCACTGCCGCGATCTCGCGCCACACCAACGCCTTCAAGATCAACGAAGACGTCGTCATCCCGCTGCCGCGCATGGCTGAGTACAGCGACGGCATCGAGCGCATCAACATTGAGTTGAGCCTGCGCAACAAGATCAGGCTTTGTGACGAACTGGAGATGTTCTTCCGCACCGGCAACCTGCCCCTGGGAAAATCTGATGATGCCAATGAAATCCCGTCAGCCGAACTGCTGGAAGATCGCGTCGGCCAGGCGCTGGCGCTGATTGTTGAAGTGCGCGAGTTGTGGGCCGGCTGGCTGCGCGACGTTGAGCCGCTTTTCAAGGACCTGCAGGACCACACACTCCGCGCCAGCTGGAAGACGCAGCTGCGCACGCCGCTGCAGGCGATATTCACGGGCGGCGCTTTTCAGCCGATTCTTGAAGAGTGCACTGCCATCCACAAACGTGTGCTCAAGGGCCGCGTCTGGGCCGCGCTGCACATGCATGCCGGTGACGGCAATGTGCACACCAACCTGCCTGTGAACAGTGATGACTACGACATGCTGCAGACGGCGCATGAGGCGGTCACCCGCATCATGGCGCTGGCACGCTCGCTTGATGGCGTGATCTCGGGCGAGCACGGCATTGGCATCACGAAGATGGAATTCCTCAGTGATGAAGAACTCCAGCCATTTGCCGACTACAAGGCCAAGGTTGATCCCGAAGGGCGCTTCAACAAGGGCAAGCTGCTGCGCAACGGTGTCTTCGCTGCGACGCATAAATTGAGCGCCGAGCCAAATGGTCCGCTGAAAGACCTGTTGTCTGATCTGACCAATGCCTACACGCCGAGCTTTGGCCTGATGGGGCATGAATCGCTCATCATGCAGCAAAGCGACATTGGCGCGATTGCCGGTAGCGTCAAGGACTGCCTGCGCTGCGGAAAGTGCAAACCGGTGTGCGCGACACATGTGCCGCGTGCCAACCTGTTGTACAGCCCGCGTAACAAGATCCTGGCAACCTCGCTGCTGGTAGAAGCCTTTCTTTA
Source organism: Pseudomonadota bacterium (assembly GCA_040388905.1). Classification (GTDB taxonomy): domain Bacteria; phylum Pseudomonadota; class Gammaproteobacteria; order Burkholderiales; family Burkholderiaceae_C; genus Polaromonas. The sequence goes on along the minus strand of JAZKAY010000007.1, from coordinate 173,909 downwards.
CGAAGAACAGACACGGCGCGGTGTCAGCATCAAGCACTGGGAAGAATTTGAAGACGTGGCCGACCACTGCACGGTCTGCCACAAATGCCTGACGCCTTGCCCCGTCGATATCGACTTCGGAGAAGTGTCCATGAATATGCGCAACCTGTTGCGCAAGATGGGCCAGAAGTCCTTCAGGCCGGGCAACGCAGCGGCAATGTTTTTCCTCAATGCGACGAGCCCGCAAACCATCAAGTTCATGCGCAGCGCCATGGTCGATGTCGGCTTCAAGGCGCAGCGCCTGGCCAACGATTTGTTGCGCAGTCTGGCACGCAAGCAGACCGCACGGCCACCTGCCACCGTGGGCCGTGCGCCGGTAAAAGAGCAGGTCATCCACTTCATCAACAAGAAGATGCCGGGCGGCTTGCCCAAGAAGACAGCGCGCGCCTTGCTGGACATCGAGGACAAGGACTACGTCCCCATCATTCGCAACCCGAAAAGCACAACTTCGGAAACCGAAGCGGTGTTTTATTTCCCCGGGTGTGGGTCTGAGCGCCTCTTCAGCCAGGTCGGTCTGGCGACGCAGGCCATGCTGTGGCATGCGGGCGTGCAAACAGTGCTGCCACCGGGTTACCTGTGCTGCGGTTATCCACAGCGCGGCAGCGGCCAGTTCGACAAGGCTGAAAAAATCATCACCGACAACCGGGTGCTGTTTCACCGCGTGGCCAACACGCTGAACTACCTGGACATCAAGACTGTAGTGGTGAGCTGCGGTACTTGTTACGACCAGTTGCAGGGTTATGAGTTCGAGAAAATATTCCCGGGCTGCCGCATCATCGACATCCACGAGTACCTGCTCGAAAAAGGCATCACGCTGCGTACCGACATGCCCGGCGCTGGTTACCTGTATCACGATCCCTGCCACAGCCCCATGAAGCTGCAGGAGCCGATGAAAACGGTGAAGGCGCTGCTGGGGGACAACGTGCTCAAGAATGACCGTTGCTGCGGCGAATCGGGCACCCTGGGCGTCACACGGCCCGATATCTCGACGCAGATACGTTTCCGCAAGGAAGAAGAGCTGCGCAAGGGGGAAGACCAGTTGCGCACCATGGGTGTTGTTGACAGCAAAGAGAACGTCAAAATCCTCACGAGCTGCCCAAGCTGCCTGCAGGGCCTGTCGCGTTACGGCAATGACCTGAACAACGGGCTGCTCGAAGCTGACTACATCGTGGTGGAAATGGCCAACCAGATCCTGGGTGCTGACTGGCTGCCTACCTATGTCGAGGCTGCCAATACCGGCGGCATTGAGCGGGTTCTCGTCTGATGGCTGGCTTGAGCAAGGATTCCCCCACGCCCACTGCGCTGACGGTGCATGGCCAGTCCCGAGTTCTTGAGGTTGCTTTTTCGGATGGCGCTGAATTCAGAATTCCGTTTGAGCTGATGCGCGTTTATTCTCCGTCTGCGGAGGTGAAAGGCCATGGCCCAGGTCAGGAGACCCTGCAAACCGGCAAGCGCGAAGTGGGCATCAATGCCATGGAGCCTGTCGGCAACTATGGCGTGAAACCCTTGTTCTCCGATGGTCATGAAAGCGGCATCTTCACCTGGGACTACCTGTATGAACTGGGATCCGGGCAGGAGAAGCTGTGGGCCGACTATGAAAGCCGCCTGAGTGCGGCAGGCATGAGCCGGGATGCGCCCATGGTTGTCGCCGATGGTCACGCCTGCGGGAATCACTGAGTTTCCAGCTGATTGCCGCATCTGATCGCCAGCCATGTGCCAGTGTTGTTTTTCCAGCATAAAACCTTTGAATGCCCCGAACCCGTAAAGGGTTGTCGCGGTCGTTGGCGGCTTTGACCCCTAGCATTGGGGGATGTCAAGCACTCACTTCGGATTTCAGTCGGTAGACGAGCGGGAAAAAGCAGGCCGCGTGCGCAGCGTGTTCGATTCCGTCGCTCCGAAATACGACGTGATGAACGACCTGATGTCCATGGGACTGCACCGCGCCTGGAAAGCCTATACGGTTCTTGTGGCCAATGTGAAAGATGGTCAGCATGTGCTGGACATCGCGGGCGGTACCGGTGATCTTGCGATGGCGTTTGCGCCCAAGGTCGGTATCCATGGCAAGGTAGTGCACACCGACATCAACGAGGCCATGCTGCGCGAAGGCCGCAACCGTCTCCTAGACGCGGGTGTCAGCGTGCCTACGCTGGTCTGTGATGCCGAGCATCTGCCGTTTCCTGATGCGCACTTTGACCTTGTGACCGTGGCCTTCGGCCTGCGCAACATGACGCACAAGGATGCAGCCCTGCTTGAGATGAACCGTGTGCTCAAGCCCGGCGGCAAGCTGCTGGTGCTGGAGTTCTCGAAGGTCGCGAAACCGCTGACGAAGATTTACGACTGGTATTCATTCAAGGTGCTGCCAAAAATCGGCAAGCTTGTTGCCAATGACGATTCCAGTTATCAGTACCTGGCCGAGTCGATCCGCATGCATCCTGACCAGGACGAACTAAAGGCCATGATGCTCAAAGGTGGTTTCGGCCATGTGGACTATCACAACATGTCTGGCGGCATCGTGGCATTGCATGTTGGAATCAAGTGCTAAACGCTAACAGTTCAAAAAACCAAACGAGACAAATTGCCCCAAGGAGACTTTTCATGAAAATCTGGTCCATTGTTCTTTCCGCCATGCTGGCGCTGACGCTTACTCTGGCGGGCGCAGATGCGCAGGCCAAACGCATGGGCGGCGGCAAGTCCATAGGCAAGCAGTCATCCAACGTGACGCAACGTGAAGCAACACCGGGCGGTGCTACATCAGCGGCCAAACCCGCTGCACCTGCGGCTGCAACTCCTGCCGCAGCACCAAAACGCCCTTGGGGCGCCATGCTCGGTGGCCTGGCTGCTGGACTGGGGTTGGCCTGGCTGGCTTCATCACTCGGTTTGGGTGGCGCATTCGGCCAGATCATCATGTTCGCCCTGCTGGCGCTGGTGGTCATGCTGGTGATCGGCTTTGTCATGCGCAAGCTCAAGGGCCAGTCCGGCGGGCAGGCGCAAACCCCCTATGCATTTCAGGGCGCTGGTGATGCGAGTACGGCGACGACGCCTAAAAACTACAGTCCCGAGAATGTCGGCAACGATGCATCCGCCCGACCATGGGAGCGCAACAGCATGGCTTTTGACGCCAGCAAAAATGCTTCTGGCTCAATGATTGGTTCTGCCTTGCTGGGTTCGCAGAACTGGGGCGTGCCGGCTGGCTTTGACGCCGATGGTTTCCTCAACGCCAGCAAGACCAATTTCCTGACCTTGCAGGATGCATGGGACCGCTCGGACATCACCAGCCTGCGCTCCATGATGACCGACGAAATGCTGGAGCAGATCAAGGTCCAGCTGGCCGACCGCGAGTCGCATACCGGTGGCGGCACCAACAAGACCGATGTGGTCATGCTCAACGCGCAGTTGCTCGGCATTGAGGAACTCAACGACGTGTACATGGCCAGCGTGGAGTTCTCCGGCATGATCCGGGAAGATGCTTCTGCTGGTGCAAGCCCGTTCCGTGAGGTGTGGAACATGACCAAGCCGCGTAACGGTGGCAGCGGCTGGCTGGTGGCGGGCGTGCAGGCACTTCAGTAGCCCCCACGGTTGCTCACTTCGTGTAGCGCCCTGCCCCCCGAGGGGGCCGCCCGCCTATGGCCCGGCGAAGCCGGTTCCATGGCTTGACTTGCAAAGACATCGCTACGATGAGCAACCCATATGCGTGATTAAGCCTGTCGGCGATTCACTGTTTATCGGTCAAAATCGGGGACGTATGAATACATCGTCCCCATTTTCATTTCTGGAATCCCTTGCAAGCCGTTTTCAGCCTCCTGCATGGATGGTTGATGAGGGGCAGCAGCGGCTTGTGCTTTTCCTGAACCATGTGCTGATGCAGGAAAAAGAAGCGCAGAACCGGCTGATGCGAAAAAAAGGCAATGTCATTCACGTTAGCTGGGGTGTTTTTTCGCTGGACTTGCTGGTCACGCCTGCTGGTCTATTTGACCGGGCACCTGCATCAGCCAAGTCTGATCTGTCGGTTGCCGTAGCTGCCGAATCTCCCCTCGCGGTTGCCCAATCGGTATTTGCCGGCAAACCGCCACCAGTCAAGATTGAAGGTGACGTTCAGCTTGCAGCGGAACTGGGCTGGCTGGCCGAGAACCTCAGGTGGGACGCAGAAGAAGATTTGTCGAGGGTTGTGGGTGATATCCCTGCCCATGCAATGGCCGACATGGGCCGCAAAATCCTTGTGGGGCTCAGGCAGTTCATCGCTATGCGGCCCGGAGCGCCGGGTACTGCGGTGGTACCTGCGGTCACGCCTGCTTCTGGCGACGGCAAGGCCGCTGCATGAGCCGGATTTTTCGTGGGGTGTTCATCATCTGGACCGTACTGCGGTTTGGCCTGGATGAACTGGTGCTCTCAAGTTTTGAGAAGCCCTGGATACGACTGCTGACGCGTATCGTTTCGGTGGGCCGCAATCTGAGGGCCCCCAGGGGCATGCGTTTGCGGGAGGCGCTTGAAGGTCTGGGTCCCATCTTCGTGAAATTCGGGCAGGTCATGTCAACCCGTCGAGATCTGCTGCCGACCGACATCGCCGATGAACTGGCCCGTCTGCAGGACCGGGTGCCGCCCTTCGACTCCGCCATTGCGATTGCGATTATTGAAAAAGCCTTTGGCAGGCCGCTGGCGCAGATTTTTGCCACTTTTGATCCTGTGCCGGTAGCCAGCGCCTCGATTGCGCAGGTCCATTTCGCCACGTTGCCTGACGGCCGGGAAGTGGCTGTGAAGGTTTTGCGTCCCAACATGAAACCGGCGATCGAAAAGGATCTGGCGCTGATGCACATGATGGCGGGCTGGGTTGAGAGTGCATCCGCTGACGGCAAGCGACTGAAACCCCGAGAGGTGGTGGCCGAATTTGACAAATACCTGCATGACGAGCTCGACCTGCTGCGTGAGGCCGCCAACGCAGCCCAACTGCGCCGCAATATGCAGAACCTTGACCTGGTCATGATCCCGGAGATGGTGTGGGATTACTGCATGCCCGATGTGATGGTGATGCAGCGCATGAAGGGCGTACCCATCAGCCAGATACAGCGCCTGCGAGATGCGGGCGTTGATATGAAAAAGCTGGCACGTGACGGTGTCACGATCTTTTTCACCCAGGTGTTTCGCGATGGCTTTTTTCATGCCGACATGCATCCAGGCAACATCCAGGTCAGCCTGGAGCCTGCGACTTTCGGACGCTACATTTCCCTGGATTTTGGCATCGTCGGCACACTGACCGAGATCGACAAGGAGTATCTGGCGCAGAATTTCAGCGCATTCTTCCAGCGGGATTACAAACGTGTGGCCGAGCTGCATCTGGAATCCGGCTGGGTCCCTGCGAGTACACGTGTTGATGAGCTTGAAGCCGCGATTCGTGCTTGCTGCGAGCCCTATTTTGACCGTCCGCTCAGGGAAATTTCGCTGGGCCTGGTGCTGATGCGCCTGTTCCAGACCTCACGCCGTTTTCATGTCGAAATACAGCCGCAACTTGTGCTGCTGCAAAAGACCCTGCTCAATATCGAGGGTTTGGGCCGCGAGCTTGATCCGGACCTGGACCTGTGGAGCACCGCCAAACCTTTCCTTGAAAAGTGGATGCTGGAGCAGGTGGGCCCGGAAAAATTGCTGGCCCAGTTGAAAGCTGAAGCGCCTGCCTATGCCAAGCTCTTGCCCGGTCTCCCCCGACTTTTGTCGCAATACCTCAAAGACAGGCCAGCCTCACATCATCGGGAACTGCTGGAGCTTCTGGCCGAGCAAAAACGTACCAATAAACTGCTCCAGAGCATTATTTACGGCGGCGCGGGTTTTCTGCTCGGGCTGATCGCCATGCAGGTTGTCATGAGAGTGCATATTTTTTAGGCAACTGTCTACCACCGGGCTGCAGTTGCCTGGGTCTTTGCTGGCATCGTGCATATCCGGGCAACGCCTATAATTGAGGGCTTTGCACCTTGGGTGCGAACTCCCGTTGCCTCACCCGAAATTACCTAAGAGCCATGCCAATCTACGCCTACAAATGCGAGTCCTGCGGATTTGCAAAGGATGTTTTGCAAAAAATGTCCGATGCTCCCCTCAGCGTCTGCCCCAATTGCGGCGCCCCTGCCTTTCAGAAACAGGTGACGGCCGCCGGGTTCCAGCTCAAGGGTTCGGGCTGGTATGTCACTGATTTTCGCGGAGGCCAGGCTACCGGCGCGACCGCACCATCGGGCCAGGGTGAGTCCGCATCTTCGGGATCTTCAAAATCCGGCGAGTCGGCCTCAGCCCCTGCCGCGAGCGCCGCCGCACCTGCCCCGGCTGCACCCCCGGCCCCCGCTCCCAGCAAGCCATCTTCCGGCAAGGATGGGGCCTGATGTCTGCGATCCGCAAGTGGTTGCTCGCGGGCCTGTTGGTATTGGTGCCACTAGGCATTACTGTCTGGGTGCTTGACTGGATCGTGGTGACGCTGGACCAGACGCTGCTGATTCTCCCTGGCTCCTGGCATCCGGACAAACTGATCGGGTTTCACATTCCCGGCTTTGGCGTGTTGCTGGCCCTGTTTATCGTGTTGCTGATAGGTGCGCTGGCCAGCAATTTCCTGGGCAAAAAACTGGTCAGCTGGTGGGACATCCTGCTCAACCGCATCCCCATCGTGCGCTCTATCTATTCCAGCGTCAAACAGGTTTCCGACACACTTTTTTCCGAGAATGGCAATGCCTTCCGCAAAGCCCTTCTCGTTCAGTGGCCCCGTGAAGGTGTCTGGACCATTGGTTTTCAGACCGGTACCCCGGGTGGCGATGTCGTCAACCATTTGCCCGGTGATTACCTCAGCGTGTACGTGCCGACGACACCCAACCCTACTGGTGGCTACTTCGTCATGCTAAAGCGTGAAGACTGCATAGAACTGAAGATGAGCGTTGACGAAGCGCTGACGTACGTGATTTCCATGGGTGTGGTGGTGCCTGGAAGTGCCGCCAATTACAAACCCAAATAAACCTGAAGCGCGGTATGGCCGCCAATTGCGCATTCCGCAAATGCAATCGAATTTAAAAGCGAATTTATCTATGTCCATGGTGTCCCAAGTCAAATCACAAATGCGTTCCCATTACTGTGGGCTGGTGACAGAAGCCCTGATGGGTGAAACCGTCAGCCTGTGCGGCTGGGTCAACCGCAGGCGCGATCACGGCGGCGTTATTTTTGTGGATCTGCGCGATCGTGAAGGTTATGTCCAGGTGGTCTGTGATCCTGATCGCGCCGACATGTTTGCGACGGCAGAAAGCGTGCGCAACGAGTTTTGCGTACAGGTCAAGGGTGTCGTTCGTGCACGGCCAGAAGGCACGACGAATGACGGCCTGAAGAGCGGCAAGATTGAGGTGCTGTGTCATGAGATGACGGTTCTGAACCCCAGCGTGACCCCGCCGTTCCAGCTGGACGATGACAACCTGTCGGAGACCACCCGCCTTACACACCGGGTGCTCGACCTGCGTCGCCCCTATATGCAGAACAACCTGATGCTGCGTTACCGGGTCGCGATGGAAACCCGCAAGTTCCTTGATGCCAACGGCTTTATTGACATCGAAACACCGATGCTGACAAAAAGCACCCCTGAAGGTGCGCGTGATTACCTGGTGCCCAGCCGCGTCAATGAGGGCATGTTTTTTGCCCTGCCGCAAAGTCCCCAGCTGTTCAAGCAACTGCTCATGGTGTCAGGCTTTGACCGCTATTACCAGATCACCAAATGCTTTCGTGATGAAGACCTGCGTGCAGACCGCCAGCCGGAATTCACGCAGATTGATATCGAAACGTCGTTCATGGGTGAGCAGGATATCCGCGACATGTTCCAGGGAATGATCAGCAAGATCTTCAAGAACGTGCTGGATACCGACCTTGGTGAGTTCCCGGTGATGGCCTATGCTGAAGCCATGCATCGTTACGGATCTGACAAGCCCGATCTCCGCGTGAACCTGGAATTCACCGAGTTGACGGACATCATGGGTGATGTGGACTTCAAGGTCTTCAGCGCACCGGCGACAACGCCTGGCGGCCGCGTTGTCGCACTGCGCGTGCCCGGGGGCTCGGAGATGAGCCGCGGCGAAATTGACGGCTACACCGAGTTTGTAAAAATTTACGGCGCCAAGGGTTTGGCGTGGATCAAGGTCAATGATGTGAGCAAGGGACGTGACGGATTGCAGAGCCCCATCGTCAAGAACATCCACGATGCAGCCATTGCTGAGATTCTGAAACGCACCAGCGCCGCTAGCGGTGATCTGATTTTCTTTGGCGCTGACAAGGAAAAAATCGTCAATGACAGCATAGGTGCCTTGCGTTTGAAGGTCGGCCACAGTGCTTTTGGCAAGAAGGCGGGTCTCTTTACCGCTGGCTGGAAGCCTCTGTGGGTGGTTGATTTCCCGATGTTCGAGCACGACGAGGAAAACCAGCGCTGGAGCGCTGTGCATCATCCCTTCACAGCGCCAAAGGACGGCCATGAAGACTGGATGGACACCGATCCCGGCAAATGCATTGCCAAGGCCTATGACATGGTGCTCAACGGCTGGGAACTCGGTGGAGGCTCTGTCCGTATCCACCGCGCCGAGGTGCAGAGCAAGGTTTTCAGTGCGCTGAAAATTGGACCCGAAGAGGCCCAGCAAAAGTTCGGGTTCCTGCTGGACGCACTTCAGTATGGTGCACCTCCGCATGGTGGTCTCGCGTTCGGCCTGGACCGCATCGTCACGATGATGACGGGCGCGGAGTCTATTCGCGACGTGATTGCCTTCCCCAAAACCCAGCGCGCACAGGATTTATTGACGCATGCGCCGGGCCCGGTCGATGAAAAGCAGTTGCGCGAGCTGCATATCCGCCTGCGCAATCCTCAGCCGGCCTGAACGGCGGCGCCGCCAAAATGTAAAGTCGACTTTACATTCTGGCGGACATGGCGCCTTTTTTGGGGCCCGGATGCCGGAAAAACTGCGAAAAACCCCGTTTTTGAGCATATAAAACGGCTGCAAGCCAATGAATATGTGCGTGGGATGCTATTTATTTGATAGCGATTTCCGTCAAGTTGTTCGGGATTGAGTTTTGACCCGCCCGCGTTCTGTGTACGGGTCATGCGCGCACTCCCCTGCGGCTCCCCTCATCCTGCCGTGTTCCTGCCCAGCGCCTGCTGCGCTAGCATGGCCTCTTGAACACTTTCAAACTTCCCGAATCCGTGCTGGTGGTGATTTACACCCCCGAACGCAATGTCCTGCTGATCGAGCGCGCCGACCACCCCGGTTTCTGGCAGGGAGTGACCGGTTCGCGCGATTCGCTGTCGGAGCCGCTGGGGACGACGGCCCTGCGCGAGGTGTTCGAGGAAACCGGCATTCGCGGCGCGTCGGGGCAACTGGCCGACTGGGAGATATCCAACATCTACGAAATCTACCCCGCCTGGCGCGCGCGTTACGCCCCGGGGGTGACGCACAACACCGAGCATGTGTTCGGGCTGTGCGTGCCCGAGAGGCTGTCGGTGCAGCTCAATCCGCGCGAACACACGGCGTTCGAGTGGTTGCCCTGGCTTGAAGCTGCAGATCGGTGTTTTTCGCCTTCCAATGCCGAGGCGGTGCTGATGCTTTCCCGAATGGCCGCTCAGCGCACCGCTTGAGCCTTCCGTCGGAAGGGGGGGCCGCAAAGGGACGCTTGCGGACGCCGCTTTTATCGAGCCGCCTACAGCCCTTCGCAGGCGGCCTTCCTAAGCTGGAATCTGTTTATGGTCTGGATAATTTCACCCACATCTTTTGAATGCAGGATCTGATTGTTCAGAGGCCGGAAGGCCTGTATTGCCCGCCCGGTGACTTTTACATCGATCCCTGGCGGCCCGTTGACCGTGCAGTCATCACCCACGCCCATGCAGACCATGCGCGTATAGGACATGGCCACTACCTGGCCAGCGCGCCATCCGAAGGCGTGTTGCGGTCCAGGCTTGGCGAAGGCATCAACCTCCAAACGCTGGACTATGGCGACCAGATCACGCACAACAGCGTGAAGGTGTCCCTCCATCCCGCCGGTCATGTCCTGGGTTCTGCGCAGGTCCGGCTTGAGCACGGGGGGCAGGTCTGGGTCGCCAGTGGCGACTACAAGGTCGCACCGGATGCGACGTGCGTGCCTTTCGAGGCCGTGCCCTGCAATGTGTTCATCACTGAATCCACATTCGGCCTGCCCATCTATCGCTGGCGTCCTGATGCAGAACTCATTGCCGAGATCAACACATGGTGGTCGGGCAATGCCGCGGCCGGCCGGGCGAGCGTGCTCCTGTGTTACAGCTTCGGAAAAGCGCAGCGCATTCTGAGCGGTGTTGACGCCAGCATAGCCCCCATCATCGTTCACGGCGCAGTGCAGACCCTCAATACCGCTTACCGCGCCGCGGGTGTGCACTTGCCCGACACACAAATGGTCAGCGATGTCACGGATCCGGCTGAATTCAGGCGTGCTCTGGTGCTGTGCCCGCCGGGCGCCGCGGGAGGGCCCTGGATCAAGCGTTTTGGCGATTTCAGCGATGCATTCGCCAGTGGGTGGATGCAATTGCGCGGTGCGCGTCGGAGAGGCGGTTATGACAGGGGATTTGTGCTCAGCGATCATGCCGACTGGCCGGGTCTGATGGGCGCCATAGGGGCGACCGGTGCCAGTCGTGTCATTGTCACGCACGGTAGCGTTCCAGTGCTTGTCCGCTACCTCACTGAACAAGGTCTCCAGGCAGAGGCTTTTGAGACAGAGTACGGCGACGAATCCGCAGATACCCAGTTTGACGCTGCGCCTCCTGCCGCCACCCCATTGCCGGATACGGCCTCATGAAATATTTCGCCCGGCTGTTTACCGAACTCGACGCAACAACATCCACTCTTGCAAAGGTAGATGCCCTGCAAAGATACTTTGCCAGGGCGACGGCAGTCGATGCTGCCTGGGCTGTTTATTTTCTTTCCGGCGGCAAGCCCAGGCAAGTGGTCAAGACCTCCGCATTGCGCACCCTGGCCTGTGATGCGGCGGGTATTGAGGACTGGCTGTTTGAAGAGTGCTACCAGGCCACCGGCGATCTGGCGGAGACCATCGCCTACATTCTTCCGCTGGAATTTTATGAGTCAGACCTGGGTCTTGCGGAGTGGGTGGAAAACCGGCTTTTGCCACTTCGCGGTTTGCCCGAAACCGAAGTCGCCTCGCGCATACGTGCCTACTGGCGTGAGCTTGATTCCCAGGGCCGCTTTCTGCTGACCAAGCTGGTCGGTGGCGGCTTTCGTGTGGGTGTCAGCAAGCTGCTTGTGCAGCGCGCGCTGGCGGCCCATTCGGGCGTTGACTCCAAACGGATTGCACAGCGAATGATGGGTTATGGGGATGCGAAGGCGATGCCCACCGCCGACAGGTACGAGGCACTGCTTGCAGTTACGCAAGCGGGTACAGCGGATGTTCAGGACGCGGGGCAGCCCTATCCCTTTTTTCTTGCACACCAGCTGGATACGCCTCTTGAAGGACTGGATGCCAGGCTGGGCCCTGTGGGTGACTGGCAGGTAGAGTGGAAGTACGACGGCATTCGTGGACAGGTCGTGAAGCGGGCAGGGCAAGTGTGGATATGGTCGCGCGGCGAAGAACTGGTCACCGAGCGCTTCCCTGAGATCGTTGCGCTGGCCCAGTCACTGCCTGACGGTACGGTGCTCGACGGAGAAATCATGGTGTGGGCCAACGATGCTGATACATCTGAATCTTCAACCGGCAGGCCTGCCAGCTTTGCCCTGTTGCAACAGCGTATCGGGCGCAAGACCCTGGGCAAGAAAATCCTGAGTGATGCGCCTGTGACCTTTATGGCGTATGACGTGCTTGAGCTGAAGCATCAGGATATTCGCAGTCAACCCCAGGGTGATCGCCGCCAGAAGCTTGAAGAGTTGCTGGCTGGTACAGCGCTGAAAATCTCTCCTGTGGAAAGGCTGCCCTCCTGGGCGGCCTATGAAGCGCTACGTACAGAATCGCGCGCACGCGGTGTTGAGGGTTTCATGCTCAAGCGGCTCGATGCGGCCTATGGTACGGGTCGTACCAAGGCTGACGGACTGTGGTGGAAGTGGAAGATAGAACCCATGACGGTCGATTGCGTCCTGATATACGCGCAAGCCGGCCATGGCCGGCGTGCGTCGCTTTACACCGACTACACGTTTGCGGTCTGGAATCGCCGGCCAATCAGTGCAGAAGAAGCCGCCGCAGTTGTTCGGGCGATTGAAAAGCGGGAACCTGCTTTGCCTGATGCGTTGCAACTGGTGGCATTTGCCAAGGCCTATTCTGGTCTGACCGACGAAGAATTTCGCCGGATAGACAGCGTGATTCGCAAAACCACCCTCGAAAAATTCGGACCGGTCCGAAGTGTCAAACCCACCCTTGTGTTTGAGTTGGGATTTGAGGGCATCAATCGCAGCCCGCGGCACAAAAGCGGTATTGCCGTGCGGTTTCCCAGAATGCTCAGGATACGCGACGACAAGCCCCTGCATGATGCAGACACGCTGGAGAGTCTTGAGTTGCTATTGAAGTTATAGCTAAAAGGTCTTGATGACCGCCGGTTTGGGGGTGGCTTGGGGCCAAAACCCCGGACATGCCTGATTTTTGGGCAGGCTGGTAACATTGGCCATGCTTATGAAATCCGATACGCCACAACGCGACAGCACAGACGAAGGCACGCCGGTATCCGTGAAGATCCGGGAACGCCTGAACCTCGCCCGCAAACGTTTCAACGCCAACGACAACATTGCCGAATTTATCGAACCCGGCGAGCTCGAAAAATTGCTGGACGAAGTCGAAGTCAAGATGCAGGGCGTGCTTGACAGCATGGTGATTGACACGGCGAGCGACCACAACACCAACAATACCGCGCGACGCGTTGCCAAGATGTACCTCAATGAGGTGTTCAAGGGCCGTTATGTCACGGGGCCAACCATTACCGAATTCCCCAACGCCGAGCATCTCAATGAGCTGATGATCGTCGGCCCCATCACTGTTCGAAGCGCTTGCTCTCACCATTTTTGCCCTGTCATTGGCAAACTCTGGATCGGTGTTCTGCCCAACGAACACACGAACGTGATCGGCCTTTCCAAATATGCGCGCCTCGCAGAGTGGGTGATGGGCCGTCCCCAGATCCAGGAAGAGGCAGTGGTGCAACTTGCTGACCTGATACAGGAAAAAACTTCCCCGGACGGCCTGGCCATCGTCATGGAAGCCACCCACTTCTGCATGGGCTGGCGTGGTGTCAAGGATATGGATAGCAAGATGATCAACTCGGTCATGCGAGGTGTGTTCCTGAAGGACCCCAACCTGCGCCGCGAATTCCTCTCGCTGATTCCCAAGAACAACAACGGCAACTGAGGATATTCAAACATGTTGGTACGCCTTCTCTACGCCAGCCGCGCTGCAGACCAGACTCCCGCAGCAACAGATGCCATCCTGGCTCAGTCACGCAGCCACAACCCTGCCTGCGGCATTACCGGCATCCTCTGTTACGGTGGCGGCATCTTCCTGCAGGCCCTGGAAGGTGGCAGGACACAGGTCAGCGAGTTGTATGGACACATCCAGCAAGACATCCGCCACAAGGACGTCATCCTTCTTCACTACGAAGAAATTTCCGAGCGCCGTTTTGGTAGCTGGACCATGGGCCAGGTCAATATTGCCAAACTCAACACTTCAATCCTTCTGAAGTACTCGGAGACGCCCGAGCTTGACCCTTACTCCGTGTCGGGCAAGGTATCGCTGGCATTGCTTGAAGAGCTGATGGCGACCGCCTCCATCATGGGCCGTACCTGACCCCTTGCAAATTGCTCTGCGCCGACTGGCGTGATGGGCAGCTTATGCCATGCCGCTTTCTGCGTTTGCCCTGGTCATCCTTGCCGGGCTGATTCACGCCAGCTGGAATATCGCAGCAAAAAAGACGGGAGGTGACTCCCGGTTTGCCTTTTTTACCAGCATCATGGTGATGCTGGTCTGGGCGCCTGCGGGTTTATGGGCCGCCTCGGGCGTTATCCCGGGATGGGGCTGGCGTGAGTGGGCGCTGGTCGTGGTCAGCGGTGTGCTTCATGTGCTGTATTACGTGATCCTGCTGCGCGGCTACCGCAAGGCCGATCTGACGGTGGTCTATCCACTCGCACGTGGCTCAGGCCCCTTGTTGTCTTCCCTTGTGGCCATCATTTTTCTGGGTGAGAAAATTTCTGCTCTTGGATTTGCCGGAATAGTCGGGGTGGTGAGCGGTGTGTTCCTGGTTGCAGGTGGCCCTGCACTTCTGCGGGCTGCCCACGAACCTGCCCAACGAAGGCGCGTCCACAAGGGCATGCTTTATGGCCTGCTGACGGGTGCCTTCATCGCGAGCTACACGGTTGTTGATGGGTATGCCGTCAAGTTCCTGTTGATGTCGCCCATACTAGTCGACTATTTTGGCAATTTTGTACGCGTCGTGTTGTTGGCCCCTTCGTTCCTGAAGGACCGACCCGCAGGTGTGACGCTCTGGCGCAGCCAGTGGAAATATGCCCTTCTCATAGGCACCATCAGTCCCTTGTCTTATGTGCTGGTGCTTTATGCCATGCAGGTTGCGCCGCTGTCACATGTGGCTCCCGCGCGTGAGGTGTCCATGCTGTTTGCCGCTCTTGTTGGAGGGCACCTGCTCGGTGAGGGAGACCGTGTCCAGCGATTGCTGGGTGCGGTCCTGATCGCTGCCGGTGTGATGAGTCTTGCTTTGGGTTGACGCCTTTGGGTGCTGCATGACAATCAGCGCATGACTTCATCTATACGATTGCTGGTTGGGTGTGATTTTTCCAGTTCACCTACCCGCCAGAAACCAATTGTGATGGCTTTGGGAAACTGCTCGGCAGGGCGGGTCCAGCTGTCCGGTATCGAGCATCTGGACTCGCTTGATGCTTTTGGAGAGTGGCTTGCTCGCCCGCAGCACTGGCTGGGTGCTTTTGACTTCCCTTTCGGCCTGCCGCGCGAGTTGGTGATGCAGCTCAAGTGGCCGCAGACATGGCCGGAACTCATCAGACACTACTCGCGAATGGAGCGACCGGATATACGTCGTACCTTTGCAGCCTTCTGTAATGCGCGCCCGGTGGGTGGCAAATTTGCACACCGCGCCTCAGATATTCCCGCCGGCGCCAGCCCTTCCATGAAATGGGTCAACCCGCCCGTTGCCTACATGTTGCATGCGGGTGCACCGCGATTGCTCGCGGCCGGCGTGCACATGCCTGGATTGCATGAAGGTGACCGTACGCGTGTTGCGCTGGAAGCCTATCCCGGATTGCTGGCTCGTGAAATATTGGGCCAACGCTCTTACAAAAGTGACGACAAGGCCAGGCAGACCCCGGACAGGCTGATTGCGCGCAAGGACATGATCACCGCACTGGAGCATGGGCAGACGCGGTTGTCGCTCCGGCTCAAATTGACGCATGCCCAGCGCGATAGTCTGGCGGATGATGCGAAAGGTGACAGACTGGATGCCACCCTTTGTCTGATGCAGGCCGCCTGGGCGCAAACCCGGCATGAGGAGGGCGGGTCGCTTTATGGACTTCCACCGGATATTGATCCCATTGAGGGATGGATCATCACGGCATGACATGACGACATACAGACAATGGCCACAAGACTGCCGAGAACCATTCCGCACACAGAGGTGGGGATTGAAGTTGAGGTCGGTCCCGCATGCAGCGGCGAGCATTGTGCGAAAAGCGGTGACGGCTTTTGTCTGCCTGCTGGCGATGTTGACAGTGTCTTCACTGGCTGCGGCGGCGCAACAGGTAAAGACAGGCATTGTGAGTCGTGTGGTCGATGGCGATACGGTCTGGCTAAATAGCGGCGGCACATTGTTGAAGGTGCGCATCGCAGGCATTGATGCGCCGGAAATCTGTCAACCACATGGTGTGCAGGCGCGCGAAGTCTTGCGCAGGAAGGTGCTGGGTCAGATGGTCGCCATCACTTATCAGCGGGTCGATGACTATGGCCGACTGCTGGCGCGGGTCGACATGGGGAATGAAGACATCGGGCGGTGGATGGTGATTCACGGACACGCGTGGTCTTACGGCTACCGCAACTACCGCGGTCCTTATGCGCAAGAGCAACAAACCTCAAGCCAGTCCCGAATTGGTATTTTTGCCCTTGAGGCGCCCGAGATTCCGCGTGATTTCAGAAAACGCCACGGCAGCTGCTTTCCCTGAATCAATGCAAAGCCATTTCGGCAGCGGTACGGCTGTCAATCAGCCCGTAGCCTGACCGTTACTGTTGACGTTAAAAAGCCTCCGTGAGGGAGGCTTTTTAACGTCCGGGAGCAAAGCCCCGGAAGTTCCATCCTTAAGGACGAACGGCGATATCGTTACGCACAGCGCGTACGTTCTTTACACCGCGTGCCAGGGCTTCTGCCTTCTCTTTTTCAGCCTGAGACTTGGCAAAACCGGACAGTTGCACCGTGCCGTTCAGAGTCTCAACATTGATAGAGGTTGCTGCAACCGTTTTGTCCTCAACATACTTTGCCTTCACTGCAGTCGTGATGGCGGTGTCGTCAACAAAAGCGCCTGCGGTTTCCTGGCCACGCACAACGGCGCAACCTGTGGACAAGATGGTGATACCGGCCAGGGCGGCAAATGCGATTGCGCGAGCGTATTTCATATTATTTCCTTTGATGATTGAAGTCTGTCAGTGCTGCAGTTAAAAAGCCTGTTGATCGGTCGCACAACGCCGATCAACCGGTGGTTAATGGTCGATATTCAGTCAAGTCCTGAGTTTGAAAATTGCTGTTTGAAAAAACACACATTCATCAGGATCCGTCCCTTGAGCCAGGGGCTGCTTCCGGATTAGGCGACAGTATTGACATCAGCAAAACGGGCAGGTCTGATGTCTTGAGCGCTGCGAAAACAAGCCCGGTTACTGATACGAGTCGCCATGGACGAAATACAACCGCAGCAGCCCCTACACCTGCAGCAATTCCAAGAAGCTGCAGGGGTTTTTCTTCCGCGTATCGGCCAAGCGCCGGTTTTGCCAGGCTGAGCGCCAGCTGCGCAGGATGGTGCTGCCACCATAGTCTGGCCGCATGTTTGATTGCGGACCAGGATCCTGCGCGCGAAGAGGGTTCCCCATAACCTTCTAGTCCGTCAGAGCCGACATTGTTTCCGGCGTTCTCGTCAGAATCTTCTTCCTGCTTCATGTAGCGGACTATGGCTTTGCGGCTGGCGGCGAGACGCTGCTGTGGGGTAAGTTCAGGTGCATTCATGATCAGCCTCATGCTGCCATGCGAAGCGCGTGAGCGTCACTGTCGAGCTGCGCCTTCAGTTCTGGAAAATGTTCCTGTGCCGGAGCTCGCCTGGTTTTCATAAATGCAATCACCATGAACAACAGTGCAACTCCTGGCACGGCTATGAGTGCCCAGTGGAACTGGTTGTGGATAAATCCCAACATCAGTGCCATGCCTGCCAGAGACAGAAAAAGAAACCCGCACAACACAACCATAACCCATGCCGCAATTCGCTCAAGGAAATTCGTGCCTATCGCTTTCACCTCCTGATTGAACAGGGCAGCGTACGCCGATATGTGGTCTACGACCAGATCCGGACGTTGTATGACTGTGGAAAAAAGGGGGTGAAGCATGGGTCGGTACAGTTGTTTGTTTTAAAGCCAGGCTCGTCGAAATTCATGTGGAGATGATGTCGTGCCTGCAGTTCATGCTCGGGGCAAATTAATAACGATTGCGATTGCGGCTGGCCGAGACAAGCAGTGCAACAGCGGCACCGACAGCCGCTGCAATCAATACCGAGCGTACCGGTTGTTCCGACACATACTGAGTTGTGGCGCTTGCATACCTGGACAATGACTGCTGCGCTTTTTCTTTTGCCTCGGCCGCCATGTCAAGACTTTGGCGAGCCAGCTTTTGTGCCTTCGTCGCCAGGGCCTCAATCATCGGATCCACATTCCCTCGCAGCTCCCGAACCTTGTCTTCCGCGCGATCCAGGGCATCGTTGGCATACGCCCGGGTGTTGTCAACTGCTTTTTCTGCAGTTTGCAGCGCGTCGCTGGAAGCTTGTTTCACGCCGGCAACGCCTGGCAGTGCATCGTTGGTACGGGATGTGGTGATGGGCATGAAAATTCCTTGGGTTAGGTTGGTTTGAAAACTTGCAAGTCGAAATATCTGCTTGCTGGCCTGGCCAGCAAAGGGATAAATCAGTTTTTACGCAGCAGGCTGACGACAAAACTGACGACAGCCATGATGGCGAAGATGAAAAAGAGGATCTTTGCGATTTCGACGGCACCCGCCGCTATGCCACCAAATCCAAAAACTGCGGCGATCAAGGCGATAACCAGAAATACAACAGAGTAGTGCAGCATGTGAGTTCCTTGAAGAATGGGTTTCCAGGTCCCTGTGCACTCAGTCAAATGTCATTGATTGGGACCGTCCGAAACATGCTGCAAGCTTATTGACTGATGCGGTTTTGCATCATCGGCTGTCGTGCCGCACGGTTGTCAGCAGCCTTGTTCATGCACTGTAGGATGATGCTGACAATTTGCTGCGGTGTGCCATTACCTGTGATGCGGGACTGCGCATCATGAGTTTGAAAAAGGCGCGTGATGCCCGGCACTACTGCCGGGCGTATCACACGGTTTTTGGCAGCACGGCGGAAATCCGGGTGCCTGTACCCTTCGTGCTGTCAACGGTAAGCCGCCCGCCAGCCGCTTCGACGCGGTGGCGCATTCCAGCAAGGCCATGGCTGCTGCTTGAGACATTACTGACCTCAAAGCCCTTGCCGTTGTCATGAACCTCGATCAGCGTGTAGCTTTCCATGTTCTGGAGGCTGATGACAGCCTGACTTGCTTCAGCATATTTGGCAATGTTGGTCAGCGATTCCTGCACCAGCCGGTACACAGTCAGTTGTGCCGACCCGCCGAGATCTACAGTTTCGAGGTCTGTGGTGATGGACAGGCCCGAGCGTTCCTCGAACTCGCGCGCGAGGATTTCCAGTGATGCAACCAGTCCGAGGTGGGAGAGAGACGACGGCCTGAGGTCTTCCACGATACGCCTCTTCAGGGCTATGCCGCTGTTGAGCGTTTCGGTGAGGTGCGCCAGCCGGTCGGCGGCTTCTGGCAGGTTACCAGCCAGGCGTGATTTCAGCCTTGCCACATCAAGCTTTGCAGCCGTGAGCAGCGCACCGAGCTCATCGTGCAGTTCGCGGGCAAGATGCCCTCGTTCATCCTCACGAACGTTTTGCAGGTGTGTGGCCAGCTCAGCGAGGTTGGCCGTGCGCTCCCTGACCTGCAGATCAAGCTGGTCCCGTTCACGCTGCAGCGACTCTTTCTCACGTTCGCCGGATTTCAGCAAGGCCTGGGTTTGCAGAAGGTACATGTAGAAGGCCAGCAAACCCGCCATGGCCATGATGGCGACGCCGATCCGGGATAGTTGCAATGTCTGCTTGATCTGCGACTGGGCCTTTTCCATGCGCGTGATGCTGCTGGCAGCAAGTGTGACGGAGCGCGCACGAATCGCTTCCATGTGCTCCTGTCCCACGTCTGTCGTCATCACGAATTTCCAGGCGTCTTCATTGCCCTCACGGCGCATCCTTACGCTCAGATCCATCTCTGCCAGCTTGCTCGATACGTGACGCGACATGGCAGCAAATTCGGTCAGCTGGTCCGGGTAGGGAACAAAGAGTCGCCGCAGTA
The DNA here is from genome assembly GCA_040388905.1 of Pseudomonadota bacterium. Classification (GTDB taxonomy): domain Bacteria; phylum Pseudomonadota; class Gammaproteobacteria; order Burkholderiales; family Burkholderiaceae_C; genus Polaromonas. Next base: position 154,208 of record JAZKAY010000007.1, on the reverse strand, counting down.
CATCAAGGTTCTGGTTGATCTCTGCGGTGGCAGCACTGTAGGGTTCGAGGTAGCGGGCCTCCCCGGTGAGAAGATAGCCGCGCTGGCCTGTCTCTGCATCCAGCACATGCTGCATGAGTTTATTGAGTGCCCCCCTGGTTTGCTGGGCCTCTTCAATACTGGCCGCAGCAGCGGTAGACTGGCTGAAACTGAGCTCGTTAATGAAAATCAGGATGGCAGCTGCCAGCACTGCGAGAGGCAGGCTGATGGCCATTTTGGGAAGTGCAAATTTCTTCATGACAAGATCAGTAGGATACTTCCCGATGTTATTCGTCAATAATAGGCACTGAAATAAATGTGGGCAGCCGGCTGGTTAGCCTGTGTCACACCGTTTGCCTGCAATGCAGGCTTTCCTAGAAAGACAGCGACATGATCAAAATTGGAATTGTGGATGACCACGCGATTGTGCGGTCCGGGCTCAAGCAATTTTTCTCCGACCAGGTGGATTTGCGCGTCGTCGGTGAAGCGGGCAGTGGCCGCGAAGCCATAGACCTTGTGCGCAATGTCGAACTGGATATCCTGGTTATGGATCTGTCCATGCCCGGTCAAAGCGGCATTGACGCTCTGGCGATGATACGTGCGAAGGCACCTGACGTTGGCATCCTCATTTTGAGCGGTTACCCTGAAGAGCACTACGCGGTCAACCTCATCCGTCAGGGAGCCAGTGGCTACCTCAACAAGGAATGCGACCCTGCTGAAATTGTCGATGCAATACGCGTCATTTCCCTTGGAAAGCGCTACATCACACCGACGGTTGCGGAGCTTCTTGCCCAGCAGCTGAACAGGCCCAATGACATGGCATCGCACGAGCAGCTGTCGGAGCGCGAGTTCCAGGTTTTCCTCAAGCTTGCCAAGGGTGAAACGGCTGGCGACATCGCCAAGGCCCTCTCGCTCAGCGTCAAGACCGTCAGCACCTACAGGACGCGGGTGATGGAAAAGATGAGTCTTGCGTCGAACAGCGACCTGACTTACTACGCCCTGAAGAACAAGTTGATCGACTGATTCCGCCTGTTCCCCGAAACCGCGTTTGCAGCGCGGTTTCACCCGTTGGTGCCGCCTAGCTGAATGCAATAGTCCACCAGCGCGTCAATTTCATTGGATTTGTCAAACACGGCATCCACGCCTATCTGGGCGCAGCGCTGCCGTATGTCGGCTGTCGCGTAATTGCTCAGAACCACAACCTTCTGCGAGGGTTTTCTGTTCCGGCAGGCGCTGAGCACCCCCAGCCCACTGCCTTGTTTGAGAAACAGGTCAATGATGGCCAGATCCCAATCACCGGATCTTGTTGTGAGCCAGGCCTTGCCTTCGTTTTCCGTGTCTGCGGTCCCAACGGCTTCAACGCCTGCCAATTCTTCAAGGGTCGCAATCAGGTTTTCGCGGATGGTCGGGTTGTCTTCGACGATGAAGGTTTTCAATCTCACGGGATCAGGTCCAGGTGGGTCGCTGCTGCTGGCTATGGCTCGTGGTGCCTTGCTGGTGAAGATCAAGTTGCAAGGTCTGTTTCCTAATGTATCTTCATTTGCTTTGATTCTGACAGCACCCGGGTGAACGGGCTGTAGGATGTTTCCTACCCGGCACTGTAGGCAGAGGCCCACAGCTTTCAATGGCGATGGCTCATGGTCTCAAGAGCCTGTTCGGCAGACAGTTGGGAATGTCTAAAAATCCCTCAACAGAACTTCCTGACCCCGTGGCACGAAAAATGGTTATCAGGCGAATTCTCACGGGGCTGGTTTTGTTTGTCGCAGCGCTGGTATTGCTGGTCGTGTTTTTCCCGTGGGATGCCATGCGCGGCCCCATCAACCGTTATGTCTCGGATCAGCTTGGACGCCGTTTTGAGATTACCCAGCACCTTTCAGTTGATCTTGGCAGAACGGTCACTGTGCGTGCTGATGGCCTTGAACTGGCCAATCCCGAGTGGGCCAGCGAGCCCTATCTGGTCAAGGCAAAGGCGGCGGAATTTGACATCCGTTTGTGGCCTCTGTTCAGGGGTAAGGTCGAGTTGCCCCGGATTGCGCTGATAGAACCACAAATAGGCCTGCAGGTCGAAGCAGATGGCCGGAGGACATGGGCGCTGTCGCGTGACACCTCGGACACAGGCTCTGTGCCGGTGATAGGCGCGTTGACTGTCGATGCTGGCACATTGAAATACCGCGCCCCGGCCCAGGGCGCAGACATGATTGCCCAGTTCTCGCTTGTGGCGGAAGGTACCACGCCCACTGTGGGGACAAACGGCACGCCCTCGTCCAGCATGCCCCTGAGTTACAAGGTGGCAGGCAAGTGGCGTAACGCCCCGTTTTCCGCCAATGGCCGTGCGGGTGGCGTGCTTCAGCTCAGCAAGGATTTCCAGGCGGCTTTTCCAATTGAGGTCAACGCCGCTGCAGGCAACACCACCCTCAAGGCCAAAGGTACGATTGAAAACCTGCAGGAATTAAGCGGGTTGAACGCCAGCTTCGATATTCAGGGCCGTAATCTGGAAGAGCTCTATGGGCTTGCCGGCGTGGTTTTGCCCTCTACGCCGCCCTACAAGTTGCGCGGCCGGCTGGACAAGCACGGTGATCTCTGGTCTGCCAGGCAGATTCAGGGCGTACTGGGCAGCTCTGACCTGAGCGGTGACCTGAGCTTCGATACCTCGGCGGCTGTGCCTTTGCTCACTGGCAAGGTTCAGTCAAGGCTGCTCGACTTTGAGGACCTGAGGCCGGTGATAGGTTTGCCGGTGAAGGCAGCTGTAACGACTGCCAAAGGCTCGACCGCGCCAGTTGCCGGTCCTGCACCTGCAAAGCCTGTAGCTGTGACAAAGGCCGACCCTTCCCGCAGGGTGTTGCCGACTGCAACGCTAGATCTGGTGCGCCTGAAATCCATGAACGCGGATGTGGTGTACAGCGCCGCGAAGATACGCCATGTGGAGGAACTCCCGCTCGACAAGGGCAGCGTTCACGTCAAGCTGACCAACGGCGTGCTGCAGCTTGACCCGCTCATGCTTGGGGTGGCTGGTGGATCTCTGGCCGGCAAGTTCAGCGTGGATGTGAATGTGGCGCCTGCAGCTTTCGATGCGCATCTTGCGCTACGCGCAGTGCAGCTTAACCAGCTCTTCCCGACCATAGAAACCACAAAAAGCGCATTTGGGAAGGTTAGCGGTCAGGTCAACCTGACCGGGCGTGGAAATTCTGCTGCGCAGATGCTGGCATCATCCTCCGGTGATGTCGCCGTGCTGATGGGCAAGGGTGAACTCAGCAACATATTGCTGGAGTTCATGGGTCTGGATGGCGGTGAGGTGATCAAATTCTTCGTGCGCGGGGACCGCAACGTCAAGCTGCTTTGTTCAGCTGCTGCGTTTGAGGTCAAGCAGGGGCTCATGAGCAGCAAAGTGATCGTTCTCGACACGTCTGACACGGTGATCAACGGGAACGGACAGATCAATCTGGCGAACGAAACGCTGGACATCACCCTCAACCCGCAACCCAAGGACCGAAGTATTCTGAGTTTTCGCTCACCACTGAAGATTGGGGGAACGTTTGCATCGCCTTCGGCCGGGCCTGACAAACTGGCGCTGGGTGCCCGCGCCGGCGTGACTCTGGGGCTGGCATTCCTCAATCCATTGCTGGCTCTGGCCGCAACCATAGAGACAGGCCCGGGTGAAGACGCCGACTGCCGCGGTGCGCTTGCTATCGCTGCAGATCCCAAGGCAAAAGCCCAGCCGGTAGCCGCTTCGCCAGTGGTTGCCGTTCAGCCTAAAAAACGTACCGAAGTCTCCACGCCGGTCGCACCACCAGCCCAGGCAGTGAACTAAATGGCGGGGGTCTGGGCCTGCTGACCGCAAACCGCACAGTGCGGATCACGCGGCATTCTGACCTCATTCCACGACATGCTGCGGCCATCCAGCATCAGCATCCGGCCGGTCAGTGTCTCGCCAGCGCTGCAAAGCACCTTGAGTGTTTCTGCAGCCTGGATGCTGCCAATGATGCCAACAAGTGGCGCAAAAACGCCCATGGTCGCGCACTGGGCCTCCTCCACCTGCCGTGTTTCAGGAAACACGCAGGCATAACAGGGTGACGATGCGTGACGTGTGTCGTACACGGCGATCTGCCCGTCGAACCTGATGGCCGCGCCAGAGACGAGTGGTTTTTGACGCCTGACTGCTGCCCGGTTGATGGCGTGCCGGGTGGCAAAGTTATCGGTGCAGTCCACCACGATGTCCGCCTGCTTTACCAGTGTGTCGAGAAGCGCATCATCCGCGCGCTGCGTCACCACTGTCACCTGCACGTCGGGGTTGATGTCCGCAATCGCCTGCCGTATGGACCCGGCCTTGTATTGCCCTACGCTTGAAAGCCTGTGTGCTATCTGACGCTGGAGGTTGGTGGCATCGACCGTGTCGTGATCGACGATGGTGATATGACCTGCACCGGCACTCCCAAGATAGAGTGCCACAGGTGAGCCGAGGCCACCCGCGCCGATTATCAGGACATGTGAGGCCAGGAGTTTTTCCTGGCCTTCTATGCCAATTTCATCGAGCAGGATGTGCCGCGAATAACGCAGCAACTGCGTGTCGTTCACGGCTGGTTCACGAAGTTATCACATCACAGCTGACGCATGACCGGCAGTCTGTCAGTTGTCTTTTTTCTCGTTCTTGTTTTCAACCACGGCGGTCTTGCTGACCATCACAGGCCGGCCCTTGAGCTTGTTGAGCGCCTGGATCAGCGGGAAGTCCTTGTCGCTGCCCAGTTCGGGCGGGCGGCGTTGCTCCGGCGGCTTTTTGGCGTCTTCTTCAAGACGCTTCAGGGCTTCCTCGCGGGCTTTTTCGCGCGCTGCATCCTTGACCTCTGCACCCTGGCCGCTGTTGAGGTGTTTCTCAAGGTCGGCTTCACGGGTGCGCAGTGCCGCGAACGGGCTGCCTTCCAGGGTTTCGTCAACCATCACGTCAGGAACAATACCGCGTGCCTGGATGGATTTGCCGCTGGGCGTGAAGTAGCGGGCAGTGGTCAGCTTGATACCGGTATCGGGTCCAAGCGGCCGCACGGTCTGCACCGAGCCCTTGCCGAAGGTCTGGTTGCCCATGATGATGGCGCGTTTGTGGTCCTGCAATGCGCCGGCAACGATCTCGCTGGCGGACGCCGAGCCCTCATTGACCAGCACCACCAAAGGCACGGTCTTCATGGCGGCCGGCAGGCGCTTGAGCGGGTCATTGCTGGTGGCGCGGCGCAGGTAGAACTCTGGCGAGGCCTTGTAGACAAATTTGCTTTCAGCCAGTTGGCCGTTGGTGGACACCACCGTCACGTTCTCGGGCAGAAAGGCAGCAGAGATTGCCACGGCTGCATCAAGCAGGCCGCCCGGGTCGTTGCGCAGGTCAAGCACCAAGCCCTTGAGGTTGGGTTCCTGCTTGTAGATGGCTTCCATCTTGGTGGCGAAGTCGTCAACCGTGCGTTCCTGGAACTGGCTCAGGCGAATCCAGGCGTAACCGGGCTCAACCACCTTGCTGCGCACGGACTGGGTGCGGATTTCCTCGCGGATGATGGTCACGGGGAAGGTGCGGCTTTCATCCTTGCGAAAAATGGTCAGCACGACCTTGCTTTTGGGCTCGCCGCGCATCTTTTTGACGGCATCGTTGAGCGAAAGGCCTTTAACGGCAGTGTCGTCAATCTTGGTGATCAGGTCATTGGGCTTGAGGCCGGCGCGATCGGCCGGTGAGCCCTCGATGGGCGACACCACCTTCACCAGGCCATCTTCCTGGCTGATCTCGATGCCGACGCCGACAAAGCGGCCGCTGGTGCCTTCACGGAATTCCTTGAAAGATTTTTTGTCGAAATAGGCAGAGTGGGGGTCCAGGCTGGCGACCATGCCCGAGATGGCGTCGGAGATCAGTTTCTTTTCATCCACCGGCTCGACGTAATCGGTCTTGACCATGCCAAAAACTGCAGCCAGCTGCTGCAGTTCTTCAAGCGGCAAGGGGGCCAGTCCACCGCGTGCAACTGCCTGCAGCTGTACTGTGGTGAGCGCGCCGGCCATGGCGCCAATTGAAATCCAGCCAGCGATTTTCAGCTTTTGACCCATACAAAAATACCTTTTTAGCCTGTGGGGGAGTGCTTTCGCACTCTTGTCTGAACAATATACACCTAGGACAAAGACCGAGCGCTTCAGTTCCTTTGGGTCCCGGTAGTTGTACGCAAAAAAAGCGCAAATAGACGCCAATCAAGCAGTTTTGAGCAGGGTTTTACCCTGCGTTTACATTGGGCGGCCTAACTGGTGCTCATCACCTTGCCCGGCGCACCGGCTGCGGCGGCGGCTTTGGCGGCTGCCTCTGCATCACCGAGGTAATAGTGGCGCAAGGCCTTCAGGTCGGCGTCTAGTTCATATACCAGCGGAATACCGTTCGGAATGTTCACCCCCACGATGTCGTCATCCGAGATGTTGTCGAGGTGCTTGACCAGCGCCCGGATTGAATTGCCGTGGGCGGCGACCATGATTCGTTTGCCTGCCTTGATGGCGGGTGCCATGGCTTCGTTCCAGAAGGGCAGCACACGCGCGACCGTGTCTTTCAGGCATTCGGTCAGGGGCACCTGTTCGGGCTGCAGTTTTGTGTAGCGCACGTCGGCGCGTTCGCTGCGCTCGTCGCCCGCGTCCAGCGGTGGCGGCGGCACGTCGTAGCTTCGGCGCCAGGCCAGCACCTGCGCATCGCCGTACTTTGCGGCAGTTTCCGCCTTGTTAAGCCCCTGCAGGCCACCGTAGTGGCGTTCATTGAGGCGCCAGCTGTGCACCACGGGCAGCCAGGTGCGATCCATCTCGTCCAGCGCGTGCCAGAGTGTGTGGGTCGCACGCTTGAGCACGCTGGTATAGGCGACATCGAAGTCATAGCCTTCGGCCTTGAGCAGCCTGCCGGAGGTTTTGGCCTGCTCAATGCCGGTGTCGGTCAGGGCCACGTCGGTCCAGCCGGTGAAGCGGTTTTCAAGATTCCAGGTCGATTCACCGTGGCGGATAAGGACGAGTTTGTACATTTTTCGGGGTTCTGGGAAGATTTTGGAAAGTGCTTGGTAAGGTCAAAAGATGGGGCTGATCCGGCCCGTTTGCACCTCCATTCTAAAATCACGGTCTTGCCTTCCCATTTGCCTCCCGAAAACACCAAAGGTTCAACGTGAAATTTCTGATCGATAACTGGATGCTGTTCGCGATTGCCATTGCCTCCGGTGGCATGTTGCTCTGGCCGACGATTGCCAGCGGCATGAATGCCGGCGCCCTGAGCGCTGCCGGTGCCGTGCAGCTCATCAACCGCGAAAGGGCAGTCGTCATTGATGTCTGCGAGGCCGATGAATACGCTGCCGGCCATGTGGGCGGTGCCAAAAACGTGCCTTTCAGCGAGCTGGAAGAAAAGCTGCCGCTGGCCGTCAAGAACAAGGCTTTGCCGCTCATCCTGGTATGTGCCACGGGCGCCCGGGCCAACCGCGCTGTCGCTGTTGCCAAAAAACTCGGTTACGAGCAGGCCCAAGCACTGGGCGGCGGGCTGAAATCATGGAAAGACGCTAACCTTCCCCTTGAGAAAGCCTGAGGCGCAACTGCTTCCGGGCAGTGGAATACGCGCCAGCTTGCACCACTTGAGAACAGGAATCGACCATGCAAACCGTCAAGATTTACACCACCGGCACCTGCCCTTACTGCATACATGCCAAGCAGCTTTTGAAAGCGCGCGGCGCAGAGCTTGATGAAGTGCGGGTGGACCTGGTGCCCGGCGAACGACAGAAGATGATGGAGATTTCCGGTCGCCGCACGGTGCCGCAGATTTTCATCGGCGACACCCATGTCGGCGGTTGTGACGATCTTGTTGCACTCGACGGCCAGGGCGGTTTGATGCCGCTTCTCAACGCAGCCTGACACCCATTTGTAGAAATCTGCCGAAGCGGGGTTTTTGCAAGCAGGGGCCGCGGAACCGGCTTTGCCAGGCCGCAGGCGCAGCGGCCCCCTCGGGGGGCAGGGCGCTACGCAAAGTGAGCGACCGTGGGGGCCCCATTCCTTGAGATAATCAGTTCCAAGCCTGCGCCTGCCGCAGGCCGTTTTAGTTCACCACCGCAACCCGAAAGATCACCATGGCTGAAGCCAACCAGGACCCCGTATTCCAGATCCAGCGCGTCTACCTCAAAGGCGCCTCTCTCGAGCAGCCCAATTCGCCCGAAATCCTGATGAGCCAGGAGCAGCCTGCAGTTGACATCCAGCTCGGCGTCGAAGCCACCCCTGTCGCCGACGGCATTTTTGAAGTAGCTGTGACGGCCACGGTGCACACCAAGATCGGCGACAAGACCGTGTTCCTGGTCGAAGCCAAGCAGGCCGGCATTTTTGAAATGCGCAACATGCCGCAAGAGCAGCTCAATGCCGTGCTCGGCATCGCCTGCCCGCAAATCGTTTACCCCTACCTGCGCGGCAATGTGGCCGACGTGATCCAGCGCGGCGGTTTCCCGCCGGTGCACCTGGCTGAAATCAACTTCCAGGCCATGTACGAACAGCAGCAGGCCGCCGCCGCTGCCGAGCCGGCCGCCCCGCAAATCATCGTCTGATCTTGCTGCCCGCCAGCAGGCGCGCCATGCACGGTTTACCGGTTCACACCCCATGAACATCACCATTCTGGGTGCCGGCGCCTGGGGCACGGCGCTGGCCGTCAATGCGGCCTCGCGCCGCAGCGCCGGGCACCGCGTGACCCTGTGGTCGCGTGATGCAGCCACGGCTGCACAGCTTCAGGCCGCGCGCAGCAATGCCCGCTACCTGCCCGGCGTTGCCTTGCCCGACAACCTGAAGATCGCTGGCGGCGCAGACACGCTGCTGGAGGCTATCAAGGGCCAGGATTTGCTTGTCATTGCCGCGCCTGTCTCGGGTGTGCGAGGCCTGCTGCGTGATTTGTCGCAGGCCGATGTGCCCGTGGCCTGGCTCAGCAAGGGTTTTGAAGCGGCTGCAGCCCATACATCCCAAAGTCATGGCCTGATGGTTCATGAAATTCGCGCGCAGGTCGCCCCGGCGCTCAAGGCCGGTGTGCTCAGCGGCCCCAGCTTTGCGCAGGAAGTCGCCAATGGCCAGCCGACGGCACTTGTCGCCGCCAGCGAGCATGCCGATGTGCGCGCCGCGCTGGTTGACGCCTTTCACGGCAATACGCTGCGTGTCTACGCCAACGACGACATCGTCGGCGTCGAGGTCGGCGGCGCTGTCAAGAACGTGCTGGCCATTGCCACGGGGCTGTGTGACGGCCTTCAGTTGGGGTTGAATGCCCGCGCTGCCCTGATTACCAGAGGCCTGGCTGAAATGACGCGGCTGGGCGTCGCGCTGGGTGCCCGCGCAGAAACCTTTACGGGGCTCTCAGGCCTGGGTGACCTGGTGCTGACTGCCACCGGCGACCTCAGCCGCAACCGCAAGGTCGGCCTGGCGCTGGCGCAGGGCAAGACGATTGACGAAGCTGTGGCCTCGCTGGGCCATGTGGCTGAAGGCGTTTACTGCGCCCGCACCGTGGTGCAACGCGCCACAGGGCTGGGTGTCGAGATGCCGATCTCGCAGGCCGTCGTCGCCCTGCTGGACGGCAAACTCACGCCGCCCGAAGCCGTGGCGTTGCTGATGGGGCGCAACCCCACGGCCGAGTTGCCCTGATCCCCGTTGATACCGCGGTTGCTATTTATTTAGTAGCTTCTCACGCACGTGTCTATTGGTCTACAGCCCAATTTGATGCCTGAAAATGCCTTGAAATTCTTCAAAAGTTAACTTGCATATTAACTTTTTTGATTTTTGGAGCGGAACTGCGCAAAATGTTAACTCCTATATTAACTTTCGCCTGCTCAAACAGCTGTTTTGGATGGTCGAATCTGCCTTCAGACCAATAGATACGAGCGTGAGAAGCTATCGATTTAATAGCAATTGCATTGTGCAAACGAGGCTGAAACCTGTTGCTGCGCGAACAAGTCCCGCATGCGCGCCTGAAGTGCTCAGGCAGCGCCTGCCTTCCACGGCCCCTGCACGGGTACCGCCTCCTCTGCCCCCGGGTCTGCAGGCCAGGGTGGCATGGTCACGCAGACCGCTGCCAGAGGGTGGTCTGTAGCTGCCCGAAACTGGAAGTGCGTGCCCAAAGGAATCGTCAGGCACAGGCCGGGTTCCAGCGTGATGGTTTCTTCCACGCCGTCCTGGCTGCGCCGCCACATTTCGCCGCCGCCCTGCAGCACATACCAGACCTCTTCGACTGTGCGGTGCGTGACGGCCGCAGAGGTCTGCCCGGCTTTCAATGAGAAGTGCGCCATGCTGCCGCCCCTGAGCGCGAGCAGTACCCGCACATCCGAGCCATCCGGCGCAACCACCGTGCGTTCAGCGGGAAGTTGCAGGGTGGCAAATGGCGTCACGGAAGGCGTTATGGTGTGGAGATGGGCTGTCAAACGGCTTTGCTGTAGCTGAAATAGACCTCTTCACGCACCCAGCCCAGCGATTCATACAGGGCCTGCGCGGCCTGGTTGTTTTTGGCGGTGCTCAAATCCAGCCGCGCAAAGCCGTGGTTACGCGCGTGCTCATGCGCAGCCAGCAACAACGCCCGGCCAGCGCCGCTCTTGCGTGTACCGGGCGTCACAAACAGGTCGTACAGCGTGTAAATGGGTTTCGCCAGCACAGAGCAGCACAGAGCAAAAGCCGGGGTAGAGCTGGCAAAAGCCAATCGGGCTGTTGGGGCTGTCGGCAGATTCGGCGACAAGAATTACTGAATCCTGGTTCAACACACGGTTGCCGATGAAGCGCGTGGCCAGCCTCAGGTCGTCCGGCTGGTCATAAAACTGGCGGTATGCGTTGAACAGGGCTGCGACGGGTATTACATCGTCAGGGGCGGCCTGCCGGACGGACATCTTCATGACCGCGCCGATTGCAGAAAGCACAGCGGGCTCATGGCGGCCTGCGGCTCAGATCTCGAGGTTATCAATCAGCCGCGTGCTGCCCAGCTTCGCTGCGCCCAGCACCACCAGTGGTTCTTCCATCGATACCTGAGGCGGCATCAGGTCGGCGCGGCGGCGCACGGTGAGGTAGTCGGGCTTCCAGCCGCGGCGCGCCAGGGCCTGCATGGCTTGTGCCTCAAGGGCTGGCAGGTCGCCCGGCGTGGCGGCCCTGGCTGCGGCGCCCAGTGCCTTGAGGGCTTTTGAGAGTTCGGCGGCTTCCTTGCGCTCGGCCTCGCTGAGGTAACCGTTGCGTGACGACAGCGCCAGGCCGTCATCGGCACGCTGCGTTTCACCGGCGAGGATCTCGATGGGCAGTGCAAACTGCTGCACCATGCGGCGCACCACCATGACCTGCTGGTAGTCCTTCTTGCCGAAGGCGGCGATGCCTGATGGCATGCCGGCATAGACGCAGGAAAAGAGTTTGAGCACGACGGTGCTGACGCCTATGAAAAAGCCGGGCCTGAAGTGGCCTTCAAGAATGTCGCTCAGGTCGGTGGCCGGGTGCATCTTGTAGGTTTGCGGCTGGGGGTAGAGTTCCTGCTCGCGCGGGGCGAACAGCACGTTGCAGCCGGCGGCTTCCAGGCGCTGCGCGTCGGTGTCGAGCGTTCGCGGATAGCTGTCGAAATCTTCATGCGGTGCAAACTGCAGGCGATTCACGAAGATGCTGGAGACGGTGACGTCGCCCAGCGGCTTGGCCTGTTTGACGAGAGCGATGTGGCCGTCGTGCAGGTTGCCCATGGTGGGTACAAAGGCCGGGCGTTTGTAGCCGCTGAGTTTTTCGCGCAGTTCGGCGATGGTGTGGACGATGTGCATTGTCATTGTTTGTCTCCCTTGGCTATTTATTTTTACCAGGCGTGGCTGGCGTTGACCGGAAAGCTGCCGTCCTTCACGGCGCGTACATAGGCTTCCATGGCGCCGCGAATGCTGGCGGTCTTGTTGTCCGGGCCTTCCATGAAGTTGCGCACAAACTTTGCCATCTTGCCCAGGTTCATGCCCAGCATGTCGTGCAGCACCAGCACCTGGCCGGAGGTGCCGTCACCCGCGCCTATGCCAATGGTGGGGCAGTGCGCGAGTGTTTTTGTCAGCTCGGCCGACAGGGCGGCGGGCACCATCTCCAGCACCAGCATGGCCGCGCCTGCATCCTGCAGGGCGGTGGCTTCGCGCCGCAGCAGGGCTGCTGATTCATCGGACTTGCCCTGCACACGGTAGCCGCCCAGCGCGTGCACGGTTTGCGGCGTCAGGCCCAGGTGCGCGCAGACCGGGATGCCGCGCTCGACCAGAAAACGCACGACCTCTGCCGTCCAGCCGCCGCCTTCAAGCTTGACCATGTGCGCCCCGGCCTGCATCAGTACGACGGCGCTGCGCAGGGCCTGTTCTTTGGACTCGTGATAGCTGCCAAAGGGCAGGTCGCCGATCAGCCAGGCCGTTCCCTGCGAGCGGCGCAGGCCGTTGGCTACGCTTTCGGTGTGGTGGCGCATCGTCTCGAGCGTCACGCCGACGGTGCTGGTCAGGCCCTGGCAGACCATGCCCAGCGAGTCGCCGACCAGGATGCATTCGACACCGGCGGCATCGGCCACGGCGGCAAAAGTCGCGTCATAGGCCGTGAGCATGGTGATTTTTTCGCCATGGGCATGCATCTCGCGCAGGCGCGGCAGGCTCATAGGCTTGCGGGCCGAAGGTGTGGATGCGGGCGGCAGCGTGCCGTAGGGGGTGCCCGGCGTGGGGGGCGTTGCGGAAGAGGTGTTGTCAGTACTCATGGGCAGTAATTGGAAAGGCAATGACCGGTTGTCAGGAGGGGATGAAAGGAGCCCCTTTTTGCCTGTCCCGGGAGTCTAACCGCGCCGCCGTCCGCAGCGAAAAAAGCTCAGCTGACGATCTTGCCGCCCGTGCCAACGACTCCGACATCCACAAAACTGCCGCCCACGCGGTTGCCGCCACCGAAGCTGACCGTCATGCCGCCCATGTTGAAGCCGGTGATGCTGTCGAGGGCGGTGATCAGCGACGCACGTGTGACGTTGTTGCCGGCGCGGCGCAGGCCCTCTGCCAGCACCCGTGCGTTGGCATAACCTTCAAGCGTGGGTGTGGAGTAGTCGGTCCAGCCGCTGGCCGCCATGTCCATCTGGTAGCGGCGCACCAGTTCGTTCTTGGTCGAAAACGGCGAAGGCACGACGAGGGCAAAGCCCGTGCCGCGCCCACTGTCGCCCATGGCCGTGATGTTGGCGGGGCTGGCGCTGATCGACAGGCCGTAGACGGTGCTGGTGCCGCCTGCTGCGCGCAGGGCCTTCATGAATATGGGGGCAATGCCGCCCAGCACCATGATGACCATTTGCGGCTGCGCCTTTGCAATCGCCTGCGCGGCGGGTTCGACCTCAGTACTGGCCGTGCCGGGGGTGGTGGCCATTACCACCGGCTGGAGTTTGGCATCGGCCATCGACTTCTGGAAGGCGGCCAGCACGGACATGCCGAGGGGGTCCTTGGGGTAGACGATGCCGATCCTGCTCATGCCCAGCGTGATGGCGGTGCTGATGAGTTTCTCGACTTCGGCGTCATAGCTTGCACGAATCCAGAACACATTGGGTGGGCTGGTCTTGCGCAGGCCTGAGGTACCGGTGTTGGGGCCGACGATGGCCATGTCCTGTACGCTTTCCATGATGGACGCGGTCTGGCGCGTACCCAGCGGGTTGATGATGGCGAGGATGGATTTGTCAGCCTGGAAAGCCAGCGCATTGGTCTTGGCAATATCGGGCTTGAACTGGTCGTCAGCCTTGACTATTTCGACTTTGGCGCCGTTGATGCCGCCGGTCTTGTTGATGGCGTTGAAGCAGGCCGTTGCGCCGCGGAAGTTGCCATTGCCGTTGGCTTTTTCGGCGCCGCTGTCGTCGAAGGTGCTGCCGATTTTGAGGGTGCGCGCCTGCGCAAAGGATGGCGAAGAAAAAGACAGGCCGGCTGCTGCCAGGCCACCGAGTGCGACGAGGTCACGGCGGCGCAGGAAATGGATGTTCGAGGTGGGCATGTGGTCTCCGGGGAATAAGGGGGGGCGTGGCGGGTGCGGCCGTGCGGCGCAAGCCCACCGACGGTACGCGTGTTTGGCCTTAGGGTCTGCGCGCATTCTGCATAGCAGTTGTTGAAAAACGCTATATCGGCAGGGCCTGCTGACCCTGTGGCCAAGCTTATGCCTGCTGCACAGGGATGGTCGAACGTTCTTCCTTGATGCGGTTGTCGGGGTTGACGAAAACCAGCTTGGGCAAAAAGCCTTTGACTTCCTTTTCTTCAACCTGCGCAAAGGCCGCAATGATGACCAGGTCGCCCACCGCAGCGCGGCGTGCGGCCGATCCGTTGACCGAGATGATGCGGCTGCCGCGTTCGGCACGAATGGCGTAGGTAATGAAACGCTCGCCGTTGTTGATGTTCCAGATATGAACCTGCTCGTTTTCGCCCAGGTTGGCAGCGTCCAGCAGGTCTTCGTCGATGGCGCATGAACCTTCGTAATTGAGCTCGCAGTGGGTCACGGCGGCGCGGTGGATTTTTGATTTGAGCAGGGTGCGGAACATTCTGGGTATCTCCGGAAATCGATGAAAGTGGCCGGCGGCGACGCCGGGCCAGGTGTCGGTCAAGCGGGTGTGTAGGCCAGCCGTACATAGATGGGCGCAAAGGCCTCGGCTTGCGTGACTTCGAGCAGGCCTTCCTTTGACAGCTCAAGCAGCGCGATGAACGTCACCACAAGCACAGGCATGCCGCGTGTGGGGTCGAACAGTTCTTCAAACTCCAGGAACTTGCGCCCCTGCAGCTTGCGCAAAACAATGCTCATGTGCTCGCGCACCGAGAGTTCTTCTCTGGAAATGACGTGGTGCTGCACCAGCTTTGCCCGTTTGACGATGTCACGCCAGGCGTCCTGCAGGTCAACCACATTGACATCCGGGAAGCGCGGCTGCAGCGATTGCTCGACATACACCTGGGCGCGCAGAAAGTCGCGGCCGAACTGCGGCATCTCGTTGAGCTTGTGGGCAGCCAGCTTGATCTGCTCGTATTCGAGCAGGCGGCGGACCAGTTCGGCGCGCGGGTCTTCGGGCTCCTGGCCTTCGGCCACTTTTTTGGGCGGCAGCAGCATGCGCGACTTGATCTCGATCAGCATGGCGGCCATCAGCAGGTACTCGGCAGCAAGCTCAAGGTTGGTGGCGCGGATTTCATCGACATACACCAGGTATTGCCGCGTGACGGCCGCCATGGGGATGTCGAGGATGTTGAAGTTCTGCTTGCGTATCAGGTACAGCAGCAAGTCCAGCGGGCCTTCAAACGCTTCGAGAAAAACCTGCAGCGCGTCCGGCGGTATGTACAGGTCATGCGGCATCGCAAACAGCGGTTCGCCGTACAGGCGAGCCAGCGCCACCTGGTCTATGACGGCAGGCATGTCGGGGCTGGGCACAGCCGCCAGGGCCATGCCGGAAATGTCGGGCATGCCCGGCAACCCGGGTAGGGGCGACTGGCCGGATTCTGGCGGTGAAGTGGGGGGCTGGGACATGAACAGGTGGCCGGCGGTGAAGCGGGGTCAGAAAAAAGCCGGCTCGTCGCCTTATTTGCTGTTCGGGTGGCCGGCGGTGCCGTAGACGTAAGGCTTCTGGGCAACCCTGGCGTCCAGGTAATCAGCCTGTTCTGTGCGGTTGAGGTTTTTGTCCCAGAGCAGCGCCCGGCCGGCGCGTTGTTCGGCTTCCAGGGTCGGCTTGGCGGCCTTGAGCCCGTCGATGAACTGGGTGGCATCCGAGGTGTAGTCGGCGCGCCGGAAGAAGCGTAGGAGGGACATGGGTCTAAACTGTTCTTTATAGGGTTTGACGAACTGAGCCTGATTTTACCGGGGACTGCCTTGCGATCTTTTTTATTCTCTTCAATCCTGGGATTGGGCCTTGTTTTGGGCCTGACTGCCTGTGACTCCCAAAACATTGCCGAGCTTGAAGAAGGCGTGGCGACCGAAGTTGATGTGAGGGCCCGCTTCGGTGAGCCCGAGAAGGTCTGGGGGGCGTCCGACATGGCCTCCACCCCCTCGCCAGGTGTTGCGGCTGCCCCCGGCGCCCGCACCTTTGAGTACAACCGCCAGCCACAGGGCATGGTCAATTACATGATCACCATAGGGCCGGACGGCAGGATGAGCGCCCTGCGGCAGGTACTGGCCCCGCAGAACTTCGCGAGGATAGTGCCGGGCCTGCCCATGGAGCAGGTACGCAAGACACTGGGCAAACCCATGAAAATCACGCCTTTTGCTGGCCGGCAGCAGACCCATTACGACTGGCGCTACCTGAACCCGCCCAACACGGCGATGATTTTTACCGTGGTGTTTGACAGCGACCTCAAGGTGGTCAGCACGGCTTCGGTGCAGGAAGAGCTGGCCAATCCCAAGGGGGGCTGATCTTGGCTTCTCTATTCCGTTCACCCTGAGCCTGTCGAAGGGCAGTTAACAGCGATACAAGGCTTCGACAAGCTCAGCCCGAACGGATTGATAGTGCCCAGCTAAAGCGATTCGACCTTTTCCAGAAAGCCCGAGCGTTCCATCACGGCCCTGGGCTCGGCATTGAG
This sequence comes from Pseudomonadota bacterium, assembly GCA_040388905.1. GTDB lineage: Bacteria > Pseudomonadota > Gammaproteobacteria > Burkholderiales > Burkholderiaceae_C > Polaromonas. The sequence goes on along the minus strand of JAZKAY010000007.1, from coordinate 137,679 downwards.
CCCGGCCAGTACCAGCCTGCCGCCGCGCAGCACCACAGCTTTGTGCACCTGCTCCAGCACATCCAGGCCTGAAGCGTCCAGCGATTGCAGCGATTGCAAATCCAGCCGCACGACCAGACCCTGGGGCGCGCTTTCAACCAGCGTCAATATCGGGTCAAGTTTGGCAACCGCGCCGAAAAACAGCGATCCGTAAAGCTGGAAGTTCGCGCTTTCAGGCGTGCGTGAGACCTCAACGACCTGGAACAGCGTGCTCATGCGGCGGATAAACAGAATGCAGGCCAGGATCAGGCCGACCTGCAGCGCCACCGTCAGATCAAAAATGACGGTCAGCAGGAAGGTGCCCAGCATGATGAGCGCCGAGTGGCTGCCCACCTGCCGCAGCTTGGTGAATTCGCGCCACTCGCCCATGTTCCAGGCCACATATAAAAGAATGCCCGCCATCACGCACAGCGGCACATGAACGGCCAGCGGTGCTGCCACCAGCACAATGACCATGAGCGTCACGGCATGCACGATGCCCGAAACCGGCGAGGTCGCGCCGGCCCGCACATTGGTCACCGTGCGGGCAATCGTGCCTGTGGCGGGCATGCCACCAAAAAACGGCACGACAAAGTTGGCCACGCCCTGTGCCATCAGTTCCTGGTTGGGGTCATGCCGGGGCTGGCCTGAGATCTGGTCGGCAACACGCGCGCACAGCAGTGATTCAACCGCGCCCAGCAGCGCGATGGTGAGGGTCGGGTCTACCAGAAGGCGCACGGTCTGCCACGAGAAATCGGGCAACGCAAAAGCCGGAAGCGCCCGCGGAATGCTGCCAAAACGTGAGCCTATGGTTTCAACCGGCAGGCTCAAAAACCAGGCAAAAGCCGTCAGAGTGACAAGTGCCACGATGGGGCCGGGCATGCGTGATGCCATGCGGGTGGCGCGTTGCAGCGGCAGGCCTTCGACCGCCTGCATCATCTTGAGCAGGCGGGTGGTAAATCCCTGGCTGGCCCGCGCTCGCTGGTCAAACAGCCTTGGCCATACGAACAGGCCGAGCAGGCAGGCCAGCCCCAGACCCAGAGAATGGGGATTCAGGCTCTGAAGATGGCTGCCGATGACCCGTAACTGCGAGAAAAAATCAACCGGCACTTTGGCAATGTCCAGACCCAGCAGGTCCTTGATTTGCGAAAGCACGATCAGTACGGCGATTCCATTGGTGAAACCGATGACGATGCTGACAGGCACATAACGCACCAGCGTGCCCAACTTCAAAAAGCCCAGCAAAAACAACAGCACGCCAGCACAGGCGGTTGAAATCAGCAGGTTGGCCAGGCCGTAGCGTTCAAGAATGCCGTAAACGATGACGATGAAGGCGCCCGCAGGCCCGCCTATCTGCACTGCCGAGCCACCCAGCGCGGCAATCAGCGCACCGGCGATGATCGCCGTCCAGATTCCCGCCTGGGGGTTGAGTCCCGAGGCTATCGCAAAGGCCATGGCCAGAGGCAGTGCCACGATGCCGACGGTGATGCCTGCCCCGAGGTCCTTCACGAACCGCTCGCGGGAGTAGTTGTGCAAACTGTCCAGCAATCGTGGCCTGAAGTGCGCGAAATTCGGGATGGGGGGCATGGAAACCTATTGTGGCCGTTGCTGCGCTGGATTTTCGCTGTTTATTCATACATACTGAACCCATGCTTTTGCCCTGATGCTTTCCACTTTGAGATGTGCACGCGCCTGACGCCCCATGAAAATCCCCGGAGTCAAAACCTTTCTGCCGATCTGTGCAGCGCTCATTCTGGGCATTGCATCGCTGGCGTACTCCGCGCATACACCTGCGCCAGTCTGGAAAGGCGTGCAGTATCCGGCCGAAGTGCTGATGGACGAATCGGGGGAGCAGTCCCTTGAGTTCATCCGTAACCGGTTTGCGCGCGGCGAGGGCGCGGCCTTGTCGGGCAACCAGCAATTGCCTTTTGGCGGCAAGAGCACGGGCTGGCTGCGGATCGTACTGCCTGCCGTCACATCACCTGTCGATGTCCTGTTGACTGTGGTCCACCCGGGGCTTGATGCCGTGTCGCTGCATGACCTTCTGCCAGGCGGTGACTGGCATGTGCAGCGTTCGGGGGATTCCGTGCCTGTGGCAGAGTGGTCCAGGCCTTACCTGCATCCGGCTTTTCCGCTGGAACTGATACCCGGTGAGCCCCGTGCCGTCTACCTGGCAGTGCGCCATAGCAGCCCCGTTGGTGTTTACTGGCAACTCTGGGACCGCGCCAGTTTTGAACGCCAGAGCAGCACGCTGCACATGGTGCTGGGCGCCTACCTCGGTTTTGTGATCCTGGTCGTGGTGCTCAGTTGCGTCAACGCCTGGAACTGGCGCGACCCCATACATCTGGTGTATGCAATCTATGTGTTGATTCTCGGCGTCGGCCAGTTGTCCCTGACCGGGCTCGCAGGTGAATATTTCTGGCCACACCATGCATGGTGGAACGACATCGCTGCCGTTGTGGTACCCATGGCGTCTGCTGGTTGGGCTGCATTGCTGGTACACCGGCTGGTAGTCGAGCGTGGCAACCATGTCGTCAGTGCCCTGCTCGCAAGCATCATGCTCGTGTCCCTGGTCTACGTTGCGGGTTTCCTGTTGATCGGGCGCTCCAAACTGTTCTACACATCCAACCTGGCCTATCTTTATTTCCTGCCGGTGCTTCTCGGCAGCCTGGTCTGGTTTTCAATCCGCCGGCCCGCCATAGGCTTGTGGGCGCTTGCCGGCTTCCTCTGCCTTTTTATCGGCTCGCTGTTCCCCATACTGCGTAATCTGGATGTCATTCCCATCAACTTCTATTCGCAGTTTGGCGCGCAGATTGGTGCAGCGATAGAAATTCCACTGGTGCTGGTGGCGCTGTACTTCCGCAGCCGCGACCGGCGTGATACCCAGGTGCGATTGAGCGCGCTGTCCCGGGTGGACCCGCTGACCGGTGTTGCCAGTCATCGCCTGTTGATGGACAGGCTGGAGCACCTTCTGGAGCGGCACCAGCGAGACCCGCAGGTCGGTGCGGTTTTGCGTGTGCGCATGGTCAATGGGGCTGAAATCCGTGCCGCTTATGGTGCTGCGCTGGCGCAGGCCGCACTGGTTCGCGCGGGTGCCTGCGTTGCCATGCCGGTACAGGTCAGCGACACCGTGGGCCGGCACAACGACGGGGATTTTGTGCTGCTGATTGAAAGCAAAACCACGGAGTCGCAGGTCACCGATGTGGCACAGCGCATCATTGCAGAAGGCTTGCGTCCGGGCCGCAACCTGCCACGTGACCTGATGCTGCAGTTGCATGTGGCCTGTGTGAGCTGCCCCTTACCCAAGGATGACGGCGAAAGGCTGCTCCGGCATCTGGGCGACCTGCTTGATGAAATTGCCAAAACCCCTCGCAAAGCCTTGCGGTTCATGCACTACAAGAGCGCCGGCCCGTCCCAATCCCGGCCGCTGGATGGCGGCGAGTTGATCTAGGTCTGGCGGGCCGCTCCTAGCGCACGCGCATGCCGGGCAGGGCGCCGGGCAGGGGTTCCAGCACATAAATGCCGGGCTGTGCCTTTTCGTCGCCATGGCTGGCGGCCAGCACCATGCCTTCGCTGATGCCGAACTTCATCTTGCGCGGCGCAAGGTTGGCCACCATCACCGTGTGTTTGCCGATGAGGTCTTCGGGCTTGTAGCTTGAAGCAATGCCGCTGAACACATTGCGCGTCTTGCCTTCGCCCACATCCAGCGTCAGGCGCAGCAGCTTGACCGAGCCCTCAACTGCTTCGCAGTTCACGATTCTGGCAATGCGTAAATCGATTTTGGCGAAGTCGTCGATGGTGATGGTGGGCGCGAGTTCCTCACCGCCCGGGATGGTGGCTTCGGTTTCAGGTTGCGCGGGTTCGGCTGAAGGGGGCGCCTCGAACAGCGCTTCGAGCTGTTTGGGATCTACGCGCTGCATGAGGTGTTTGTAGTCGCCGATCACATGGCCTTTGCCGAGATCGTTGGTCGCATCTGTAAAAACCAGTGGCTCTGTTTTCAGGAAAGCTTCCACCTGCGCAGCCAGCGCCGGCAATACCGGCTTGAGGTAAATGGTCAGCAAACGGAATGCCTCAATGCAAACGGTGCAGACATCCTGCAAGCGTGCATCCATACCCTGTTGTTTTGCGAGTTCCCATGGTTTGTTCTGGTCTACGTACGCATTGACCTTGTCCGTCAGCAGCATGGCTTCACGCAATGCTTTTGCAAACTCGCGGCTTTCATACAACTGGGCAACAACATCGCTTTGCGTTTTCAGCGTCTCCAGCAGGGCAGTGCCGTCCGCTGTTACCTCGCCAAGCGCGCCGCCAAAACGTTTGGCGATAAAACCCGCCGCGCGGCTGGCGATGTTGATGTATTTGCCCACCAGATCACTGTTGACCCGTGCCATGAAATCATCCGCATTGAAGTCAATGTCTTCATTCTTGGCATTGAGCTTGGCAGCCAGGTAATAACGCAGCCACTCAGGGTTCATGCCCAGGCTCAGGTACTTGAGCGGGTCCAGGCCGGTGCCGCGGCTCTTGCTCATCTTTTCGCCGTTGTTCACGGTCAGAAAGCCGTGAACAAAGATGTTGTTCGGCGTCTTGCGGCCGCTGAAATGCAGCATTGCCGGCCAGAACAGGGTGTGGAAGGTGACGATATCCTTGCCGATAAAGTGGTACTGCTCCAGCGCCGGGTCGGCCATGTATTCGCTGTATGACAACCCGTCTTCGCCTGCTTCGATGCAGCGTTTGTCGAGCAGGTTTTTCAGTGAGGCCAGGTAACCCACGGGTGCATCCAGCCACACATAAAAGTACTTGCCCGGCGCATCGGGAATTTCAATGCCGAAGTAGGGCGCGTCTCTAGAGATGTCCCAGTCGCCCAGGCCTTCGCTTTGCGTGCCGTCCGGGTTGGTGCGCACGCTGAACCATTCCTTGACCTTGTTGGCCACCTCGGGCTGCAGCCTTGGCTTGCCGCTTTCGTCGTTGCCCTGGGTCCATTTTTCAAGAAAATCAACACAGCGCTGGTCCGAGAGCTTGAAGAAAAAATGTTCGGAGCTTTTGAGCACAGGCGTTGCGCCCGACAAGGCCGAATACGGGTTGATCAGGTCGGTAGGCGCATACACCGCACCGCAGTTTTCGCAGTTGTCGCCGTACTGGTCTTTGGTGCCGCATTTCGGGCAGGCGCCCTTGATGTAGCGGTCTGGCAAAAACATGTTCTTTTCAGGGTCAAAGAACTGCTCTATGGTTCTGGTTTCTATCAGCGAGCCCTGCGGGTTGTCGCGCAGGTCACGGTAAATCTGGCGGGCCAGCTCGTGATTTTCCGGCGAGTCGGTAGAGCTCCAGTTGTCAAAGCTGATGTGAAAGCCGTCCAGGTACTCTTTTCGGCCGGCTGCAATATCGGCCACAAATTGCTGCGGTGTCACCCCGGCTTTTTCGGCGGCAATCATGATGGGCGCACCGTGGGCGTCGTCGGCACCTACAAAGTTCACATCGTTGCCCTGCATGCGTTGAAAACGCACCCAGATGTCGGCCTGGATGTACTCCATGATGTGGCCGATATGGAACCTGCCATTGGCGTAGGGCAGGGCGGTGGTGACGAACAGGCGGCGCTGGGACATGTATGGACTTCTTCGGACTTTGGGAGCTAACCGGCAATTTTACGGCGGTGCGACCTGTATGGCCCTGCCAAACCCTTATGACCACAGATTCGGCTTTGCAGCGTTAGACTTCAGCGCAGTTCCATGGGGCACACCTGATGTGTCACCGCGCCAGATTCAACCGGAAAACCCCCTCAATGAACCCAGACCAGCAAACCGTTTTGTCCGCCCTGCAGACCGTGGTGGACCCGAATACCGGGAAAGACTTTGTCAGCAGCAAGGCGATTAAAAACCTGCAGATCAGTGGCGGTGATGTGTCGTTTGATGTCGAACTGGGTTACCCAGCCAAAAGCCAGTTTGCTGCATTTCGCGAAAGCCTCACGACAGCCGTCAAATCAGTTGCCGGTGTCGAAAAAGTCGATATCGCACTCAGTATCAGGATCGCCAGCCACAGCGTGCAGCGCGGCGTGCAACTTCTGCCCGGGGTGAAAAACATCGTCGCGGTGGCTTCGGGCAAGGGCGGGGTGGGCAAGAGCACCACGGCCGCCAATCTGGCATTGGCGCTGGCAGCAGAGGGCGCGAACGTTGGCCTGCTTGACGCTGACATTTATGGCCCCAGTCAGCCCATGATGATGGGCATCGAGGGCAAGCCCGAAAGCCTGGACGGCAAGAACATGGAACCGATGCTGGGTCATGGCATACAGGTGATGTCGATTGGCTTTCTTGTGCCGCAGGACCAGGCCATGATATGGCGCGGCCCCATGGCCACCCAGGCGCTTGAGCAGTTGCTGCGCCAGACCAACTGGAAAGACCTGGACTACCTGATCGTCGACATGCCGCCTGGCACCGGCGATATCCAGCTCACGCTGAGCCAGCGCGTGCCGCTGACGGGTGCGGTCATCGTCACTACCCCGCAGGATATTGCATTGCTCGATGCGACCAAGGGCGTCAAGATGTTCGAGAAGGTCGGCGTGCCCATCCTCGGCATTGTTGAAAACATGGCCGTGCACGTATGCAGCAACTGTGGTCATGCCGAACACATTTTTGGCGAGGGTGGCGGGCGTCGAATGGCAGAGGCGCATCAGATGGACTATCTAGGCGCGCTGCCGCTCGACATCAACATCCGCATGCAGGCCGACGGTGGAGCACCCACCGTGGCCGCCGACCCTGACGGCCAGATCGCGGGAATATACCGGGACATCGCGCGCCGGATGGCTGTTACCGTGGCGGCAAGGGCAAAAGACTTTTCCGCAAAATTCCCGACCATCACGATCTCGAAAAACACCTGAACATTTCACGCGATGAACCTGCTGGCCTCACTGCGATACCTGGCCGCGCTTGATGAGCACAAGCACTTTGGCCGTGCTGCGCAGGCGTGCCACATCACCCAGCCCGCGCTGTCGAATGCGTTGAGGGCGCTGGAAGCCGAGTTCGGTCACGTCATCGTCAGGCGTGAGCGCAATTTTGAAGGTTTCACACCTGAGGGCGAGCGCGTACTTGCCAGTGCGCAGCGCATGCTGCATGAGCGCGAGCTGCTGCAGCAGGAACTCGACAGCGTGGTAGGCAAGCCCCAGGGCTCGCTGAGCATTGGCGCAGTGCCCACCGCCATGCCAATAGCGGCGCGTTTTTGCGCGCTCCTGAAGACCCGTCATCCCGGCATCGCGCCGCAGGTCCGCTCCATGAGCTCCAATGAACTGGAAGCAGGCCTTGAAAGCCTTTCGCTTGACATGGGGCTTGGCTATACCGATCGCCTTCGTGTCAACGGGCCGCGCCTGAGGCAGATAGCCCAGTACACAGAGCACTACTTCTTTGTGCGCAGGGCGCAGAAGGCGCATAAAAGCGCTCTGCAGATAGGTGGCCCCATCTCCTGGGCTGAGGCTGCTGCGTACCCGCTTTGCCTGTTGACGCGGGAAATGCACAACCGCACTATTGTTGAAAATGCGTTCATTGAAGCCGGTGTTGTGAGTCGTCCTGCTATCGAAACAAACTCCATCCTGACCCTGGCTCTCTCTGTGGTGGAGGGTGATGTGTGTACGGTGATGCCAGGGGCGCTGGTAGGTGCCGTTCGGGGCTACCGCGAGCTTGAAGCGCTGCCGCTGATAGGTCCCGAAGTGCGTACTGCGATTGGCTTTATCGCACAGGGCAGTGATCGGCGTTCACGCACCCTTGAGGCTGCGCTCACGCTTGCGCAGGACGCCAGCTGGCTGCGCCACGCCGCCGCACACAGCGGTCTGCTCAGTCTCTAAACCTGCAGGGTTTCTGGGGCGGCTGCGCTGGTCGTCCCTGCGCGTCGGAGAAGGCCCCGTGCGGCTATATGACGCCGGTGTGGGGTTGGCGTTTACCCTTCATTTATTTTTTGAATCGTTGCATGTTCCGATTCAATTTGACCGCCTCACAGGTCGCCCGTGACACTTGCTTGCCTTTCCACGGCAGGTCAAATCAAATAACACGGAGACAAGCACATGTCAGGAATTCTCGATAAAGAACGCATCATTGCCGGGCCGGGGTTTAACCGCTGGCTGGTACCGCCAGCTGCACTGGCCATTCACCTGTGTATCGGGATGGCCTACGGCTTCTCGGTTTTCTGGCTGCCACTGTCCAAGGCGCTGGGTATCAAGGACGGCATCAAGTGCGGTCCTGAAGTAGGTTTTTTCCAGGAGCTGTTCACCACCACATGCGACTGGAAAATTTCCACGCTGGGATGGATGTACACCCTGTTTTTTGTGCTGCTGGGCATATCAGCCGCGACCTGGGGTGGCTGGCTTGAACGTGCCGGCCCGCGCAAGGCGGGCGTGGTGTCGGCCGTGTGCTGGTGTGGCGGCATGCTGATTTCGGCGTTGGGCATTTACCTGCACCAGTTCTGGCTGATGATTCTGGGCTCTGGCGTGATCGGCGGTATCGGCCTTGGTCTGGGGTACATCTCGCCGGTCTCGACACTCATCAAATGGTTCCCGGATCGCCGCGGCATGGCCACCGGTATGGCCATCATGGGCTTTGGCGGCGGCGCGATGATCGGTTCCCCGCTGGCAGCCGATCTCATGAAGTATTTTGCAACGCCCACCAGTGTGGGCGTGTTCCAGACCTTTGTGGTGATGGCGCTGATCTATTTTGTGTTCATGATGGCAGGTGCCTTTGGTTACCGCGTGCCAGAAACCGGCTGGAAGCCCGATGGCTGGACGCCTCCACCAGCGCAGGTGAACAACACCATGATCACGCAGCGCCATGTACATGTGAAGAAAGTCTGGGGCATTCCCCAGTTCTGGCTGATCTGGATGGTGCTGTGCATGAACGTGAGCGCGGGCATCGGTGTGATCGGCATGGCTTCGCCCATGTTGCAGGAAGTATTTGGTGGCTCGCTGATAGGCGTGGCCAAGAAGTTTGGAGAACTCGACAAGGCCCAGCTCACCGCCATTGCATCGGTTGCCGCAGGTTTTACCGCGCTGCTCAGCCTGTTCAATATTGGCGGCCGCTTCTTCTGGGCCAGCCTGTCTGACAAGCTCGGTCGCAAGATGACCTACATCGTCTTTTTTGTGCTTGGCGGCCTGATGTATTTCAGCGTCCCGGGTAGCGCTGCAGCTGGCAGCATTTTGCTGTTCGTGGGCGCGTTCTGCGTGATCCTGAGCATGTATGGCGGCGGTTTTGCGACTGTGCCGGCCTATCTTGCAGACATTTTTGGCACGCAGATGGTGGGTGCCATTCATGGCCGACTGCTCACCGCATGGGCTACCGCCGGCATTCTGGGGCCTGTGGTTGTGAACTACATGCGTGAGTACCAGCTCGGCCTCGGCATCCCGCGTGAGCAGGTGTACAACCAGACCATGTACATCCTGGTGGGCATGCTGGTGGTGGGGCTGATTTGCAATTTGCTGGTCAAACCCCTGAATCCGAAGTGGTTCATGACCGACAGCGAACTGGCTGAGGAAAAGCGTCTCGCACACGAAAAAATGGCTGCATCGGAAGTTCACCGCACCGCTGGTGGCGCTGACAGCGTGAGCCCGGTGCTTGTTGCTTTTGCGTGGCTGGCAGTGGGCATTCCGCTTGCCTGGGGCGTTTACCGCACGTTGCAAAGCGTGGCCAAGTTCTTCGCCTGATCAGACAGACACAACAGGATATTCATGGCTTCACCTGCTCTCGTCCCCGATGTTCCTGTGGTGGCACTTGCCACGCTGGATGACATGCGTGATCGCATCCGCCGCAAAAGCAAGCTCAAGGGCAGGCAGGCGGATGATGATTCGGTAGAGGAGGTCAGGGCGCTCGTCGGGCAGGCCCCGCATCGACGTGATCTGTTGATCGAACACCTGCACAAAATCAACGACGCCTACCGTTGCCTGCATGACAGGCATCTTGTGGCCCTCGCCAAAGAGATGAAAATCCCGATGGCCGAGGTCTACGAGGTTGCCACTTTTTATCACCACTTCGAGGTGGTCAGGGGTGACGAAACGGTGGCGCAGCTGACGGTGCGGGTGTGTGATGGCCTGAGTTGCGAGATGGCCGGTGCCCAGGATTTGCTGGCCCGGCTGCCCGTACTGCTGGGCGAGGGCGATGTACGTGTGATTGCCGCGCCTTGTATCGGGCGCTGTGAACAGGCTCCGGCCGTGGTGGTACACCAGCACCCCGTGCCTGTAGCGACTGCCGAGGCTGTGCTTGCAGTTGTCAAGCAGGCTTTGACGATGCACCCTCCTGCATCACCCGCCACTGAATTCATGGCATCCAGCCATGCAGAAAGGGCGGTTTCACCGCATCCGCATGCTGTGGAGGTAGCGCCGGGTTATGCCGGTTATGAGACCTACAGGGCTGGCGGCGGTTACGCACTCGCTGCTGCATTGGCAAGCGGAAAGCAGGATACCGAAAGCGTTATTCACGCGATGGAAGACTCGGGTTTGCGTGGTCTTGGTGGTGCCGGATTTCCCGCCGGACGTAAATGGCGCATCGTGCGCGACCAACCCGCGCCGCGCCTGATGGCGGTGAACATCGATGAAGGCGAGCCTGGTACCTTCAAGGACAGAACCTACCTGGAGCGTGATCCGCACCGGTTTCTGGAAGGCCTGCTGGTTGCTGCGCAGGTGGTGGGTACTGATGCCTGCTATATCTATCTGCGCGACGAGTACCACGGCTGCAGGGCCATCCTTGAGACGGAGATCGCCAAGCTGCAGGCCAACCCACCGTATCCGGGTTTGCCGACGCTTGAGCTGCGACGCGGCGCCGGCGCCTACATCTGCGGAGAAGAGTCCGCCATGATTGAAAGCATTGAGGGCAAGCGCGGTGAGCCGCGCATGCGGCCGCCTTACATCGCAGAGGTCGGCCTGTTCGGCCGGCCTACGCTGGAGCACAACTTTGAAACCCTCTACTGGGTGCGTGACATTGTTGAAAAGGGCGCTGGCTGGTTCACCAGCTTTGGACGCAACGGGCGCAAGGGTTTGCGGTCTTTCAGTGTGAGTGGGCGTGTGAAGTTCCCCGGCGTCAAGCTTGCGCCTGCCGGTATATCGGTGGCTGAGTTGATTGAGGAGTATTGCGGCGGCATGCAGGATGGCCATGCGCTGTACGCGTATTTGCCCGGTGGCGCATCTGGCGGGATTTTCCCTGCGAGCCTGTCGGATGTCCCCCTGGATTTCGATACCCTGCAACCGCATGGCGGTTTTATCGGGTCTGCCGCAGTGATCGTATTGAGTCAGCACGACAAGGCCCGCGATGCGGCCCTGAACATGATGCGCTTTTACGCACACGAGAGTTGTGGCCAGTGCACGCCATGCCGTGTTGGTACAGCAAAAGCCGTCGCGCTCATGGCATCGCCGATCTGGGACAACGACACCCTGGAAGACCTGAACATCGTGATGACCGACGCGTCCATTTGCGGACTGGGGCAGGCTGCGCCCAACCCCGTGCGTTGCGTCCAGAAATACTTTGCCCACGAGGTGGCATGACATGAACGCTATTGCCAAACTTGCAGAAGTGACGCCACAGACGGTGTCGTTCAAGCTGGACGAGAAAACCATTCACGCATTTGAAGGCGAGACCATCTTCAAGGCTGCGAAGCGTCACGGCATTGACATTCCGCACCTTTGCTACAGGGACGGGCTGCGGCCCGACGGCAACTGCCGCGCCTGCGTGGTTGAGATCAAGGGTGAGCGTACGCTGGCGCCCAGTTGCTGCCGCAACGCTACTGCGGGCATGGAGGTCCAGGCCAATAGTGAGCGCGCGCTCAAGAGCCAGAAGATGGTGCTGGAAATGCTGCTCTCCGACATGCCTGACAAGGGTTACAAGTGGAATGACGGTGATGGCAAAACGGACGACACCCTCCAGCACGGCGAGCTGAGCCAGTGGGCATCGCGCATGGATGTGTCGGTGCGCCCGGCGCTCAAGGCCCTGCGCCGCGAACAGCCGGTTGCCGACATGAGCCATCCGGCCATGGCCGTCAATCTTGACGCCTGTATCCAGTGCAACCGCTGTGTACGCGCCTGCCGCGAAGAACAGGTCAACGACGTGATCGGTTACGCCATGCGCGGTTCGCACAGCGAAATCGTGTTCGACCTGAATGACCCGATGGGCGACAGCACCTGCGTGGCCTGTGGCGAATGTGTACAGGCTTGCCCGACCGGTGCACTGATGCCCAAGACTCAGGTGGGCACACAGGCGGTAGACAAAAAAGTCGACTCTGTCTGCCCCTTCTGCGGTGTGGGCTGCCTGCTGACCTACAACGTCAGGGGCAACGAGATTGTGAGCGTCGATGGGCGCGACGGTCCGGCCAACCACAGCCGGCTGTGTGTCAAGGGGCGTTTCGGCTTTGACTATGCGCACAGCCCGCAGCGCCTGACGGTTCCGCTGATCCGCAAGGCCGGCGTAACCAAAGCCCCGGAGCTGCTGGACAAGCTCAACCGCGACACCGCACACTGGTCTGATGTGTTTCGTGAAGCCACCTGGGACGAGGCGCTGGCGCTTACCACCGGCAAGCTCAGTGGCTTGCGGGACACATATGGCAAAAAGGCACTGGCCGGATTTGGCTCGGCCAAAGGCAGCAACGAAGAGGCCTACCTGTTCCAGAAGCTGGTGCGTACTGGCTTTGGCAGCAACAACGTCGACCACTGCACGCGCTTGTGCCATGCCAGCAGCGTGGCGGCCCTGCTTGAAGGCGTGGGCTCCGGCGCGGTGAGCAACCAGGTGAACGATGTGGAGCACTCCGACCTGATCTTTGTGATCGGCTCCAACCCTACATCCAACCACCCGGTGGCGGCCACGTGGATGAAGAATGCAGCCAAAAAGGGCGCCAGAATCGTGTTGGCCGACCCCCGCATCACCGACATCGGCAAACATGCCTGGCGTACCCTGCAGTTCAAGGCCGACACCGATGTGGCCATGCTCAATGCGCTTATCCACACGGTGATTGAAGAGGGCCTGACAGACCAGGCATTTATCCGTGACCGCGCCAGCAACTATGAAGCCCTGCGGGAGAACGTCAAGGGCTACAGCCCTGAAGCTATGGAGCCCATCTGCGGTATTCCCGCAAAAACCCTGCGCGAGGTTGCACGTGCGTTTGCCAGCGCCAAAGGGGCAATGATTCTGTGGGGCATGGGCATCAGCCAGCACGTGCATGGCACGGACAACGCGCGCTGCCTGATTGCGCTGGTGACTGTGACCGGCCAGATCGGCAAGCCCGGTTCCGGGCTGCACCCCTTGCGTGGTCAGAACAACGTCCAGGGTGCAAGCGATGCAGGTTTGATCCCGATGATGTTCCCGAACTACCAGCGTGTGGACAACGCCGGCGTACACCAGTGGTTTGAAAACTTCTGGGGCACGACGCTTGATGACAAGCCTGGCTACACGGTGGTGGAGATCATGCACAAGGCGCTGGCGCCCGACAGTGACCCTCACAAGATACGCGGCATGTACATCATGGGCGAGAACCCGGCCATGAGCGACCCCGATCTCAACCACGCGCGGCACGCGCTGGCCAGCCTTGATCACCTCGTGGTGCAGGACATCTTCATGACGGAGACGGCGTGGCTGGCTGATGTGGTGTTGCCGGCAACCGCCTGGCCTGAAAAAGATGGCACCGTCAGCAATACCGACCGCATGGTGCAATTGGGCAAAAAAGCGATTGACCCGCCCGGCCAGGCAAAACCCGACCTGTGGATACTTCAGCAGATTGCCCGCGGCATGGGCCTGCACTGGGATTACCCTGGGGAAAGTGATGGCGTTGCCGCGGTCTATGAGGAAATGCGCCAGGCCATGCATGCAGCCATTTCGGGCATCACGTGGGAACGCCTGCAGCGCGAATCCAGCGTGACCTATCCCTGCCTCAGTGCCGAAGACCCGGGCTCACCGACCGTGTTTATCGACAGGTTTCCAACCAGTGACGGACGTGTGCACCTGGTGCCGGCGGACATCATTCCTGCCGATGAAAGACCGGATGCCGACTTTCCATTCGTGCTGATCACCGGCCGCCAGCTTGAGCATTGGCATACAGGCAGCATGACCCGGCGCGCGTCTGTGCTGGATGCCATCGAGCCGATGGCCACGGCCTCCATGTGCGGCGATGACCTGAATGCCATGGGCCTGGAGCAGGGCGACGTGATCACCGTGGAGTCGCGGCGCGGGCGCGTGGCCATCCATGTGCGGCGCGATGATGGAACACCGCGCGGGGCAGTGTTCATTCCGTTTGCATATTACGAAGCGGCGGCCAACCTGATGACCAACGCCGCGCTCGACCCGTTCGGCAAGATCCCCGAGTTCAAGTACTGTGCGGTAGCCATACGCCGTGGCGGGCAGCCTGCACTCAAAACGGGTTACGGCACCGGCGCAGCGCAGGCGTTTTAGTACGTCACGTCCAGAACTTCATGCCCAGAGAACTTCCCTTCCTGACCGAGGCACGTGCACCTCTCACGCATGCCATCGAGGTCGTGGACGAATCGGGGCAACTGCAGCAGGTGGACATCCCTGCCGAGCGGCCCCTGACGGTTTATATCGACAGGCGGGAACTGGTGACCCTCATGACGCTGGGTTCCCGCCCCGAGTGGCTGACGCTGGGCTACCTCCTGAACCAGCGGCTGATTGGTGACGCGGGTGACGTCGCGTCCATCACGGTCGACTGGGATGTGGGTGCCGTGGCGGTGAAAACCAGGGAAGGCATTGCCGATATTGCTGAAAAGACGGCGCGCCGGGTGGTGACCACCGGTTGCGGCCAGGGCAGTCTTTTTGGAGAGGTCATGGCGCACATTGAAGGCGTGGTGCTGCCTCCCACTGCGGTCACGCAGTCGGAGATTTATTCCATCGTGAACACCATGCGCATCAAGGACAGCACCTACAAGTCGGCGGGTTCCGTGCACGGGTGCGCGCTGTTCCGTGGTGAGGAGCCGCTGCTGTTTGTGGAAGACGTGGGCCGGCACAACGCCATAGATTCGATTGCGGGCTGGATGGCCCTGCAGTCATCCGGCGACGCCTCCATGGACAAGGCCGGCCTGGTGTTCTACACGACCGGGCGGCTTACCAGTGAAATGGTGATGAAGGCCGCGCAGATGGGGATTGCTGTCGTCATCTCCCGCAGTGGCATCACACAGATGGGTCATGCCCTTGCGCAGGAACTCGGTCTTTGCGCCATAGGCCGTGCGCTCAATAAACGGTTTTTATGTTTCAGCGCACCGCAGCGGCTGAAGCTGGACATTGCGCTTGCCACCGGCATGGCACAGGCCGGGGTTTGAGTTCTCTGGGCGACAGCGCGCAGGCCGCCTGGCAACTGGTGGTGTCTGCAGATCCGGTCCTGCTGTCCATCGTGACACGTTCGCTGGCCTTGAGCGCCAGTGCCAGCGGCGTCGCTTTTTTACTCGGGTGTGTTCTGGGTTCCTGGCTGGCGGTCAGCCGGTTCGCCGGCCGCGAGGTGGTGCTCGCGGTGCTGAACACGCTGCTCTCCCTGCCCTCCGTGGTCGTGGGCTTGCTGGTCTACCTGCTGCTGTCGCGCTCCGGGCCCCTTGGTTTCCTGGGCTGGCTGTATTCGTTCAAGGCCATGCTGCTGGCGCAGGTCATCCTCGTCTTGCCCGTGGTCGTGGCCCTGGTGCGGCAGGTGGTGGAAGACGCCCATGTATCGCATGGCGAACAGCTGAGGTCATTGGGTGCCGGTCCGCGCCTGACCGGATTGCTGCTCGCCTGGGACGAGCGCAGTGCCTTGCTGACTGTGGCACTTGCCGCGTTCGGTCGTGCTGTCTCTGAAGTAGGTGCGGTCATGATTGTGGGTGGCAATATCGATGGTTTTACCCGTGTGATGACCACGGCCATTGCACTGGAAACCAGCAAGGGCGATCTGCCGCTGGCCATGGGTCTGGGCCTTGTGCTGCTGCTGGTGGTGCTTGCCCTGCAGCTGTTGATCTGGGGTTTGCGTGTGTGGTTCAGCGTACTGGTGTCACCGCTGAATACTTCTGTTGCATCGCCCATCACAAGGGCCGGGCCATGAGCCCCCTCTATCAGCTGGACAAGGTGCGTGTGGTGCTGTCTGCGGGGCGCGATGCACCGGCGGCCCTTGCGGACGTTTCGCTGCAGATAGAAGCCGGTGAACGTGTGGCGCTGGTGGGTGCCAACGGCAGCGGCAAGTCCACCTTGCTGCGCGTACTGCACGGGCTGCGTGTACCCACATCAGGCGTTGTGCGGCGACGGCAGGGCCTGCAGCAGGCCATGCTGTTCCAGACCCCGGTGTTGCTCCGCATGTCGGTGCAGAACAATCTCGCCCTGGCCCTTTGGCTGCATGGCTCCCCCTGGAGGTCCGTCCGCCAGACCGCAATGCAGGCGCTAGGCAGGGCGGAGCTGGAAGAAGTTGCGGGACGCAGTGGCCGGCAGTTGTCCGTCGGGCAAACCCAGCGTGTGGCTTTGGCGCGGGCCCTTGCGCTCAATCCGCAGGCCTTGTTGCTGGATGAACCCACGGCCAGCCTGGATCCGCATTCCAAGCGGCTGGTCGAGGGCGTGGTGCAGTCTTATAGGGGCACCATCGTTTTTGCCAGCCACAACCTCGGTCAGGTCAAGCGCCTGGCCACGCGCGTGATTTACCTGGAGCAGGGCCACCTGCTTGCAGATCTGCCGGTGGCAGACTTTTTTGACCACGCACGCCTGCAGGCGGGTTCAGCCGCTGCGGCCCATTTTTTAAAAGGAGAGTTGACGACATGAATACCTGCCATCAAAGACCGTTTTCCGTGCTGGCCACCAAAGTACTGGGCGCGGTGTTGCTACTGGCCTCGGGTGCAGTGTTTTCCCAGCCGCTGCTGATGGCGTCGACCACGTCGACAGAGCAGTCGGGCCTGTTTGCCCATTTGCTGCCGGCCTTCAAGGCGGCCAGCGGCATGGACGTGAAGGTGGTTGCCGTCGGTACCGGCCAGGCGATTGACATGGGCCGCAGGGGCGATGCAGATGTGCTCTTTGTGCATGACCAGGCGGCGGAAGAAAAACTGGTGGCAGACGGCTTTGCGACAAAACGCATGGCCGTCATGTACAACGATTTTGTGCTGGTCGGCCCTGCGGCTGATCCTTCCGGTGTGCGCGGCAAGGACATCGTTGCCGCGCTGCGCAAGGCGGCCGCCGGTGCCGCGCCTTTTGTGTCCCGTGGTGACCGCAGTGGAACCCATGTGGCCGAGTTGCGCTACTGGAAGCAGGCCGATCTGGACGTCTCAAAAATCGCTGGCTACCGTGAATGCGGCTGCGGCATGGGGCCTGCGCTCAACATCGCCGCATCGACGGGCGCGTATGCGCTGACCGACCGCGGAACATGGCTGAACTTCCGCAACCGTGCGGGCCTCGCTGTGCTGGTGGAGGGCGACGGAAAGCTGTTCAACCAGTACGGTGTGCTTCCAGTCAACCCTGCCAGGCATCCGCATGTCAACGCTGCGGGAGCCAACCGCTTTGTCGATTGGGTGACCTCACCGGCAGGCCAGGCGGTGATTGCCGGTTACAGGATAGGCGGGGAGCAGTTATTCTTCCCCAATGCCAAGCCCTGATTCATCTGCAACCTTATTGACGACGCCTGCATTTCCACTTGTATCGGATGTAGGGATAAACGACATCACAGCGCTGGTGCTCGCCGGTGGTCGCGGTGCGCGCATGGGGGGCGTGGACAAGGGGCTGCAGCCGTTTCGCGGTCAGCCGCTGGTGCAGCATGCACTGGTTCGCCTTGCAGGGCAGGATGGCGGCCCTTTGCATGGCGTACTGGTCAATGCCAACCGCAACCCCGAGCTCTACCTGCAACAGGCACAAGCCTGTTTTGGCGCAGGCGGCGCGCTTGTTTTTGCGGACCGGGTGCAGGATTTTGCCGGCCCGCTGGCGGGCTTTGAGGCCGGGTTGGCGCTTTGCAGCAGCCCGCTGTTGTTGACAGTACCCTGCGACAGTCCGCTGTTTCCGCTGGATCTTGCGAGCCGTCTGCTCAACGCTCTGATGACGGCGGAAGCGGATATAGCAGTGGCACAAGCGCTTGAAACCGGACGGGATGGTCACCCCGTGCTGCGCAGTCAGCCGGTTTTTTGCCTGCTGAAGGCCAGCCTGCACGAGAGCCTTTCGGCTTTTCTGGCTTCAGGCGGGCGCAAAATTGATGCGTGGACAGCGCAGCACCGGGTGGTGCAAGTGCCCTTCAATACCGCGGCTGATGACCCCAGGGCATTTGCCAATGCCAATACCCTGGACGAACTCCGTTCGCTGGAAAAAACATAAAACACATGATCCCGCTTGAAGACATCGCACGTTCCCTGCAGGGTTATGACCCGCAGGCCCTGAATATGGCCGACGCCAATGCGTTTATTCACCGGCTCGTCACGCCGGTCGAGGGCGTGGTGACACTGCCGCTGCGCGAGTGCCAGGCTCGGGTGCTGGCTGAAGACCTGGTGTCGGGCATGGCCGTGCCGGCCCATGACAACTCCGCCATGGACGGTTTCGCTTTTGACGGCGCTGCGCTGAAGCCTGGTAAGCCCCTGATTCTTCGCAGCGTGGGCACCGCCCTGGCCGGCAAGGCCTGGCAAGGCAGCGTCGGTGCCGGGCAATGCCTCAAGGTGATGACCGGGGCCATTCTTCCGGCCGGGCTGGACACCGTGGCGCCGCATGAACTGGTGCGTGTGGATGGAGACACCGTCCACATACCGGCAGGCCTGTTTGGCGCGGGCGACAACCGGCGCCTGCGCGGTGAGGATTTAAAGCTGGGTGGTGTGGCGCTTGCCCGGGGGCAGCGGCTGTCGCCTGCAGCGGTTGGCCTTGCCGCCAGCCTGGGCGTGGAGGCATTGCCCGTGTATCGCCGCCTGCGGGTGGCTTATATGTCTACCGGCGATGAGGTCTTGTCCCCCGGTGAAGCCATGCGTGAGGGCGCTGTGTATGACAGCAACCGTTACACCGTCACCAGCCTTCTGGACCGCCTGGGGTGTGAGGTCATCGAGTGCGGTGTGGTGCGCGATGACCCGGTGGCGCTGGAAGCTGCGTTTCGCAATGCAGCGGCACAGGCCGACGTCATCATCAGCAGCGGCGGTGTCAGTGTGGGTGAGGCCGATTTCACCAAGGGCATGATGCGCAAGCTGGGCGATGTGGTGTTCTGGCGCATTGCCATGCGGCCAGGCCGGCCGTTTGCGGTCGGACGCGTTGGCGATACGGTCCTGTTCGGGCTGCCCGGAAACCCGGTAGCTGTGATGGTGACCTTTCTGTCGCTGGTGAGGCCGGCCCTGTTGCGCATGATGGGCGCAGGTGATGAGCCTGTGCCCCTGCTGCGCGCCCACAGCCAGGAGCCCATGCGCAAGAAACCGGGCCGCACCGAATACCAGCGCGGCATCGTCAGCACTTCGCCTGAAGGCCGGCTGGAAGTGCGTACGACCGGCAACCAGGGCTCGGGCGTGCTGAGTTCCATGGTGCAGGCCAACGGGCTCATCGTGCTGCATCACGGGCAGGGCAATGTCGCTGAAGGCGATCTGGTCGATGTGATGATGTTTCACGGCGTCGTCTAGTTCTGGTGACGCGCCATATGGGAGCCAGTTGCCTGAATCTGACCTCATGCCGCCATACTGCCATGGCATGATTCAGCCATGAATGACTTGCATGCTGTAGCGGCGGCTGGCGCTGAAACTTCTCCACCCGTTGACATGTCTGTTGAAGGGCCAATACCCGTGCAGGAGTCCACAGTGGCTTCGCCATTTCTATCCACCTCGGGCTGGCTGATTGAGGGCGCGCGGGCCGGCATTTTCCTGAAGCCGCGCGTTGCCGGGCTGTCGCCCTTGCCAGGTCAGCTGATGCTTTTGCTGGCGCTGGTGCTTGCAGTCGGCATTGCAGTTCCGCGTGCAGCGGTCATGGGTCCGGCGCGTTTCGATATCCAGGCCTTTTTGTCTTACTGGTGGATTGCCGGTGTTTTTATCGGTCTGGCCTGGTGGCTGCATGGTGCACCGCAAGCGGCGCAAGATTCGCGGACGGCCCGGGTGGCGGGCACGGTGGTTCTGTGGCTTGTGGCCACCCTGGTGCCCGAGCTGGCTTCCAATGTCGTGGGCGCTGCAATGGCGCATGGATGGCTTAAGGGCGCGTGGTTGCAGTCACCCCTGGTTGCCTGGGGTGTCTACCTGTCGTTCACGGTCTGGTCACTCGCTGTGGGGGTCACGCTGCTGGCCCGTATGGCGGGTTACAGCTGGCGCATCGTGGTGGCGGCGTGTGTCCTGGCTGCCTGCAGCGCGCTCACCATCTGGCAATTCAGTGCGCGTGGCTGGGAGCGGGATTATTCGCAGGGCGATGACAGTGCAAAACGCCCCCGCCTGCAATTGTCGCAAGGCGTTTTTGAAGCCCAGCAGGCGCTGCTTAACCGGCAGATCGGGTCGCTTGCACCACAGCGGCCGGGTGTGGCCGACGTGTATGCCCTTGTGTTCGCGCCTTACGCCGATGAGGATGTCTTCCTGCGCGAAAGCACCCTGGCCAGCCAGGTGATCGCCAGCCGGTTTGACGCTGAAGGCCGCGTGCTGCACCTGCTCAACCATGCGACCGCCACAGAGACCAGGGTCTGGGCCACGCCCCTCAATTTGCAGCGCGCCATCGCAGGCATTGCACAGCGCATGGATCGTGACAACGATGTTCTGGTGGTCTATGTCACCTCGCATGGTGCGAAAGACTTCCGGCTTGCGGCCTCGCATTGGCCCCTGCAGCTTGAGGAACTGACACCGGCCATATTGCGCAAGGCGATGGACGAGGCCGGCATACGCCACCGGGTGATCGGCATTTCGGCCTGCTTCTCGGGTGGCTGGATAGAACCGCTGGCCAGCGATGACACGCTTGTCATGACGGCCGCTGACGCGACACATACTTCCTATGGTTGCGGCAGGCTGTCAGAACTGACTTTTTTTGGCCGGGCCATGTTTGACGAACAACTTCGCAGGACGCATTCGTTCGAGACAGCTTTTGCAGCAGCGGTACCCCTGATCCGGCAGCGCGAGATCGATGCCGGCAAGCCTGACGGCTTCTCCAACCCGCAGATCCGCGTGGGTAAAGACGTCGCGCCTGTCCTGAAGGCACTGGAACAGCGGCTTGATGCCCTGCCGCCAGCGGCCGTCATACCCGCCGTGCCGTCGTCTGCGGCCTCGGGCCCCAAAACCCCACCCTGACTGGGGGCTGGGGGCTTTGCGGTATGGTGCCGACCATGAACCCACTTTTCATCAAACTCGGCTGGCGCACCCTCTGGCGAGACCTGCGCGTCGGGGAACTGCGCCTGCTGATCGTTGCCGTCACGCTGGCTGTTGCCGCATTAACCGCCGTCGGTTTTTTTGCGGACCGCCTCAAGGGTGGTTTGCAGCGTGATGCGCGTCAGCTGCTGGGTGGCGATGCGGTGATACGCAGCGATGGCGAGACGCCGGCGGTGTTCATCGCCAGAGCGCAGGCGCTGGGGCTGAAGGCCATCTCGACCGTTAATTTCCCTACCATGGGCCGGGCCAGCGACGCCGATGGCGGCGCCAGCAAGCTGGTGTCCTTCAAGGCCGTGCCTGAGAGCTATCCGCTGCGTGGCAGCATGAAGGTTGCGGCCACAGCCGAAGACCCCGGTAGCCTGACGCGGGAAGTGCCAGCCCCCGGTACGGCCTGGGTTGATGCATCCCTCCTGGATTCACTGGGACTCAAGCTTGGCCAGACCCTTCTCATGGGCGACGGCAGTTTCAAAATCACACGCATCATCGTGCAGGAGCCCGACCGGGGCGCGGGTTTCATCAGTTTTTCGCCGCGTGCCATGGTCAACCAGGCCGATGTCAAGGCCACCAACCTGATTCAGCCGGCCAGTCGCACCAACTACCGGTTTGCAGTGGCAGGCAATGACAAGGCCGTCAGCGACTTTGTGAAATGGGCCAATCTAGAGATCAAAAAACCGTTTGCGGAATCCGGCATACGCGGTGTGCGGCTGGAGTCGCTGGAATCGGGCAGCCCCGAGATGCGCCAGACGCTTGACCGCGCCGAGAAATTCCTCAACCTGGTGGCGTTGCTGGCGGCGCTGCTCAGTGCGGTGGCCGTGGCCATCGTTGCGCGCGGGTTTGCGGCCAAACACCTGGATGACTGCGCCATGCTGCGCGTGCTGGGCCAGCCGCAACGCACGATCGCGCTGGCCTATGCCTTCGAGTTTGTACTGGCCGGGCTGTTTGCCAGTGCGTTGGGCGTGGTGGTGGGCTTTGCCGTGCATTACGGTTTTGTGGCCCTGCTCGCCGGGCTGGTCGAAACCGCCTTGCCTGCGGCCACCATCTGGCCAGTGCTGTTCGGCATGGGTATGGGCCTGACATTGCTGCTGGCTTTTGGCCTGCCGCCTGTGTTGCAACTGGCGTCGGTTCCGCCGCTGCGCGTGATTCGCCGCGACGTGGGCAACCTCAAGCCCGCATCCATGGCGGTGCTGGGTGTGGGCGTGCTGGGTTTTGCCGCGCTGCTGGTGGCTGCCAGCAGTGACCTGAAACTGGGCCTGATCGCTATCTGCGGTTTCGCTGGTGCCGTGCTGGTGTTTGGAGCTGCCAGTTTTGCCGCCGTCAAGCTGTTGCGTGCCAGCGTCAATGAGAGCACCGCGCCGCGCTGGCTGGTACTGGCCACAAGGCAGCTGTCGGCCCGGCCCATGTATGCGGTGGTCCAGACCAGCGCGCTGGCAGTCGGCCTGTTGGCGCTGATGCTGCTGGTGCTGCTGCGCACCGATCTCATCAGCAGCTGGCGCAAGGCCACGCCGCCAGATGCCCCCAACCGTTTTGTCATCAACGTGCAGCCCGACCAGGGCGAGGCTTTCCAGAAAGCCCTGCGTGATGGCGGGGTCAAGAAGTTCGACTGGTACCCCATGATTCGCGGCCGCCTGGTGGCGGTCAATGGCAAACCCGTGACACCTGATGACTATGAAGACGACCGCGCCAAACGCCTGGTGGACCGCGAGTTCAACCTGTCAAACAACACCGAGATGCCCGGCCACAACCAGGTGGTGGCCGGCCGCTGGACATCCGGCGAAAAAGACGCCGTGAGTGTTGAAGACGGCCTGGCCAAGACGCTGGGCCTCAAGCTGGGCGACTCATTGCGCTTCGACATGGGCGGCCAGATCAGCGAGGCCAAAATCACCAGCCTGCGCAAGGTGGACTGGGGTTCGATGCGGGTCAACTTTTTTGTGATGTACCCGGTAGCGGCGCTGACCGATGTACCGGTGTCTTACATCACCGCTTTCCGCGCGCCTGAACCTGCAGCAGCGGTGGCCGGGCAAGCTGCGCCGCAGAGTTTTGACAACCAGCTGGTGCGGGCCTTTCCCAACGTCACCAACGTGGACATGAGCAGCACGCTGGCGCAGGTGCAGCGCGTACTGGACCAGGTGATTCGTGCGGTGGAGTTTTTGTTTGGCTTCACGCTGGCCGCCGGGCTTGTCGTGCTGTTTGCTGCCATCACAGCCACGCGTGAAGAGCGCGCCAAGGAGTTCGCCATCATGCGCGCGGTCGGCGCAAGGGCTTCGCTGCTCAGGCAGGTGCAGCGCGCAGAGCTGGCGGGTGTCGGTTTGCTCGCGGGGTTTCTGGCCTCTCTGGTGGCACTCGGTGTCGGCTGGGGTCTGGCGCGTTATGTGTTCGATTTCAACTGGACCGGCTCCTGGACGGTGCCGTTGATGGGCAGCATTGCCGGTGCCTTGCTGGCGCTGGCAGCAGGCTGGTGGGGGCTGCGTTCGGTGCTCAATACGCCGGTGGTCGAAACCCTGAGGCGCACTGCAGGTAATTAGTTTCATGGATGTCATTGCGGGCCTGACCCGCAATCCATCGGCAACGAAGCGGGGATGGATCCCGGATCGAGTCCGGGATGACAGGGGGGAAACTCCTGCCTTTTCGCTTGCGCGACAATCCGGCATGGCCCTTACCCTTTCTTTACCCCTCTCGTCATGAGGCCGCAAATCACGGTGGCAGACCGCCACGGCTTTGACGCCATCATTGATGCGCGCTCCCCGGCTGAATTTGCCATCGATCACATTCCCGGCGCCATCAACTGCCCGGTGCTTGAAGACGAAGAACGCAAAATTGTGGGCACGCTCTACAAGCAGCAGGGCTCTTTTGAAGCCAAGCGTGTGGGCGGTGCGATGGTCGCGGCCAACCTGGCGCGCCACATCCGCGAGAAGTTTGCCGACAAGCCTTCCTCATGGAAACCCATGATTTATTGCTGGCGCGGCGGCATGCGCAGCGGCTCAATGACCACCTGGCTACGCCTTGTCGGCTGGGACGCCCAGCAACTGCCCGGCGGCTACAAGGGCTGGCGGCGGCATGTGATCGCCCTGATTGACCGGCTGTCAGCCGACCTGCCCTTTGTCGTGATCTGCGGCGCTACTGGCAATGCCAAGACCCGCATCCTGCAGGCCCTCGCTGCGCAGGGCGAGCAGGTGCTTGACCTTGAAGGCCTGGCCTGCCACAAGGGCTCGCTTCTGGGCGCGATTCAGGACCAGCCGCAGCCCTCGCAAACCGCTTTTGAAACACAGCTCGCCAGCGTGCTGGAAGGCGTTGACCTCAAACGCCCCCTGTATGTTGAGGGCGAAAGCCGCCGCATCGGCCAGATCAATGTGCCGGTGCAACTGGTTGAGCGCATGCGCTCCAGCCCCTGCATAGAGATAGAAGCCACCACCGACGCACGCGTCGAGTACCTGCTGCGCGACTACAACTATCTGGGCGACAAGCCGGACTGGCTGGCCGAGCGCATCGGCATCCTCAAGGAACTGCACGGCAAGGAAACCATTGCCCGCTGGCAGGCCTGGGCGATGGCGCGTGACTTGCCGCCACTGTTCCGCGAACTGGCCGTACAGCACTACGACCCGGCGTACAACCGGTCGCAGCGCAACAACTTCAGGCGCTGGGAGCAGCGGCATGTCATATCCACCGCCGATCTTTCACCTGCGGCAGTTGACTCGCTGGCAAGGCGCGTAACTGCGCTGGCCGTGAACCCTGCGCCCGCAGCAGCCCCGGCCTGAGGGAAAACACACATGCAGATAGAAGAAAAGCCACCGGGCAACCCGCCCTTTGCCACGCCGTTTGAATGGATAGGCGGCGAGGCACACATCCGCGCGCTGGTTGACCGCTTTTACGACCTGATGGACCTGGAGCCGGCCTACGCCGTGCTGCGCGGCGTGCATGGCAACACGCTTGAGAACGCGCGTGACCGCCTGTTCTGGTTTCTGTGCGGCTGGATGGGCGGGCCGCAGCATTACACCGAGCGCTTCGGCCACCCGCGCCTGCGCATGCGCCACATGCAGGGGCAGGGCGGCGCGACGGGGTCCATAGGCATCAGGGAGCGCGATGAGTGGCTGGCCTGCATGGACCAGGCCATGCGCGAGACCGGGGTGGACGACGAGTTGCGGGCCAGGCTGAACACCTCGTTCTTCCAGACGGCGGACTGGATGCGCAACCGGGGTGAGGCCTGAAGTCTGTTGCTGGCGGGATGCATACGCGCCGGTTGAAGCTTTTTTGCTATTAAATAAATAGCTGCTCACGCTCGTGTCTATTGGCCTGTAGCCCGATTTGGCACCTAAAACTGGCCTTTTCGGACCCTTTTTGGTCTTTGAAGCCGCCTGTCGGCCACCATGAAAAGTAGATTTTGCTGTATACGGCAAAAATTTAACGTACACGTCAATTTTTTAACGTGCACGTTAAAACCCATGAAAGTTACTTCGCTTTCAGCAGGTCGCCCACCTCCAGCAGCACCATTTCGTTGTCGTCTGCCTTGTTCGGCTCGCGGCTGCTGGAGAACGGCAGGTTGTTGTCATTGCCGACCACGATGTGGGTGGCGTCAAAGACATCGACGTTCTCGATGGTGAAGAAGGGGAAGGTCAGCACGCCGTTGTTCAGCGGCTTGCGCGCCAGCTTGTTGGGGTCGGCAATCGCCATCAGGTCGATGTAGCCCACCTTGCGGACCGGGCCGCCGACGTTGGCGTCGCTCAGCTCGACCTTGTAAACGCGCTTGAATTTTGCGATGTCATGAAAGCAGTCGGTGCGCTTCTGGCCTTCAGGGCATGCCTTGTCGGCCGTGCCTTCGCCGTTGTCGCGCTCGATGATGAGGCCGGTGGTGCCGTCAATCATGTTGAAGTCGCCAATCGCGTGGCTCGCGCCTTCCAGCACGTACTTCCAGTGGCGGCCCGTCCATTGCTGGGATTTCACGTCAAATTCGAGCACGCGCAGGTAGTCCTTGCCGTCGATCTTCTCGTTGCCTTTGGTGGCTGCGTCGTACAAAGCGCCTTCAAGCAGCGCATACAGCTTGCTGCCGTCTTTTGACGACGCCATGCCTTCAAAGCCCTTGGAGCGGCGTACCTGGAAATCCACCGTGCCACCAGGTGCGCCCGGCGTGGTCACAGCCGGATGGTCAGGCGAGCGAACGACCTTGCCTTCCACCTGCGTCTCAAACACCGCCAGCACCTTGCCGGTCATGTCCGTCTTGATCAGGAAGGGACCAAACTCGTCACCTATCCACAGCGCGCCGCCGGCGATCTGGAAGCTCTCGGTGTCAAAGTCGCTGCCGGTCAGGTAACGCTTTTTGGTGCTTTCATGAACGATGCGAAACGGCACTTTTTTGTCGGGGTCATGCAAAAAGATGGTCTGCAGGCGCTTCATGCTGCCGGCCTTGAAGTCGATGGCGTAGCGGTTCAGGTAGAGCATCGCGTCGGGCGAATTGGCCTTGGCGCCAAAACCGTTGTCGGTCAGTACCCAGAAGCTGCCGTCCGGCATTTTTTTGATGCCCGAGTGGCCCTGCAGTGGCTGGCCCCTGAAAGGCACCGAGACACCCGTTGGGCGCCCGGCTGACAGGCCTTCTACCGAGCCGATTTTGTCCGCGCGTTGTGGTGTGGTGAACTTGCCGCTGATCTTCAGGTCTTCAGGCGCATCCCTGGGTGCCTGCACAAAAGACTGGGCTGGCATCACCACGTGGCCGGCCAGCGTGGCAGGGAAAGCGGTTTGTGCGTGTGCCGGCAGGGCAGCCAGCGCGGCCAGGGTGACGGCACAGAGGGAAGGGCGGAGGGTCAGGCGCATGCAGGAATCCTTGTTGTAAAGGACGCCATGGTGCGCAAACCATGTGACGGCGTGATTACAACGGGGGTGCCGGCTCTAGCCCTGCATCAGCAAAACCACCAGCGCGCCTGCGCCGCCCTCCGCAGGCCGCGCCTGCACAAATGCCAGCACCTCCTGTTTCTGTATCAGCCAGCTTTGCACCTTGCCCTTGAGCACCGGCGTCTTGCCGGGCGAGCCCAGGCCCTTGCCGTGCACCACACGCACACAGCGCCAGCCGACCTTGTGCGCATCCTTGATGAAGTGGCTCAGCGCTTCGCGCGCGTCCTCGCGCCGCAGGCCGTGCAGGTCCAGCTGGCCCTGAATGCTCCAGCCGCCCCGGCGCAGCTTGCGCACCACCTCCGGCCCCATGCCGGGCCTGCGGTAGCTGAGCGCTTCGTCGGTATCGAGCAGGGTGTCCACATCAAACTCGTCTGACAGGGCAGAGCGCATCACCGCCAGTTCATCAAGCTGCTGCTGTACGGCAATCGGTGCCGCCTGCGCCACGGGCAACACTGCGCGCTGGCCGGGCAGGTGTTTGGGGGGCAAGGATTTGACCGGGCCTATGGTGCGCGAGAAGAGTTCTCTCTCCGCCTTCGCCTTTGCTGCGGCGGCTGCGCGTGCGGCAGCGAGTTCCTGTTCCAGCCTTGCGCGGGTTTCAATTTCTTTCTTGACCGCCTTGAGGTCCTGCAGACTTTTGATGGCGGGTGTTTTCATGGCTGGGACTTTATATCAAGGGATGTGGCCACGCGGTTTGCGGGGCATGATGTCCTGCGAATCTGGTTCGCCGGAGGCTACGCAGCGTTGCATGTAGCATGCGTTGCATGAACCTGCCCACAGTCGGCGGGCTTGCCGAAGGGCGCTATGGGGGATCTGATGTATCGCAACTCACGCTTTTTGACCGCCTGCATGGTCCTGTTGTCTTGTCTGCCTTCCGCAGTTTTTTCCCAGACGCTTTACAAGTCTGTCGGGCCGGACGGCAAGGTTGTTTACAGCGACAAACTGCCCACTGAAGGCCGCGTTGAGAAGATGAAGTTGCAGAACCTTCCTTCAACGCCGCTGCCGCAACCGGTTGCCGCAGCCTACGCCGAGTTGCTGCGCAAGGCCAAAGCCAACCCTGTCGCTTTGGCGCCTGTTGCTGGCAATGTGCTGTATTCGGCTACCTGGTGCGGGTACTGCCGGCAGGCCAGGGCCCACCTCGCGAGCAGGGGCGTTGCCTACACTGAACTGGACATTGACACGCCAGCCGGCATGGCAAGCTTTGCGCAGGTGGGAGGGGGCAAGGGCGTGCCCTTGCTGATGGCAGGCGGGCAGAAGGTGCAGGGCTATTCGGCGCAGGCCTACGACAGTCTTTTGTCGAAAATCAAATAGTCGGCCGGGCTCAAAGCAGCCCCAGCTCTGCCATGGACACAGCGACCGCGCTTGTCACTACAAAGTGGTCAAGCACCCGTACATCGACCAGGGCCAGTGCGGATTTGAGGGTTTGCGTCAACGCCTCGTCGGCGCGCGAAGGTTTGGCCGTGCCGCTGGGGTGGTTGTGGGCCAGCACCACACTCGCAGCGTTCAGGGCCAGCGCGCGGATGACGACTTCACGCGGGTACACCGATGTCTGTGTGAGCGTGCCGCGAAACATCTCTTCCAGCCTGATGAGGCGGTGCTGGCTGTCGAGAAAGAGCACTGCGAAAACTTCATAAGGCCTGCTGCCCAGCTGAAGCTGCAGGTAGTCGCGCACGGCCTGCGGGGTGGCGAACATGGTTTTTTCCTTCAGCTCTTCTGCGAGGGCGCGTCTGGCCAGTTCGAGCACCGCCATCAGTTCGGCGGTCTTGGCGGGCCCCAGGCCCTTGATGCTTTTGATTTCTTCGGGCGAGGCGTGAAGCAGCCCCGCCACGCTTTCAAACCTTTTGAGCAGGTCTTCGCCAATCTGCAGCGCGTTGCGTCCCTTGAGCCCCGTGCGAACCAGCAGCGCCAGCAGTTCTGCATCACTTAATGCGCCAGGCCCTCGGGCCAGCAGTTTTTCACGCGGCCGCGAATCCTGGGGGATGTCTTTCAGTAGCATTTTTTATTCTTTGTTTGCCGCGGCCCGACGGCTTGAGGGGTAAAAATCCGCCAACTGGCCTCCCTGTGCGGTACTTTCTACAATAGGGGCAGTTTACAAACAGTCCAGCTGTACCCCACTGGAAGCCGAAAGTTTTATGTCCAACGTGGAAACCACCACCCCGCCTGTCGTCGAGCAGGGCTCCTTCCTGACGCTGCACTACCGCATGGCCGGGCCATCGGTGGGTGGCAAGCCGGGCGCCGACATCATCAACACCTTTGACGGCAAGCCTGCCACCCTGAGCCTGGGCACGGGTGAGTTGTCCCCTGCCATCGAGCAGCGCCTGCTGGGCCTGGCCGAAGGCACGCGCACGAGCTTTGAATTGCCCGCCGGTGAGGCCTTTGGCGACCGCAACCCCGAGCTGGTGCAGTGGGTGGCGCGCAAGCTGCTCAATGAACTGGGCGACCCCGACGAGCAGTACAAGGTCGGTGATGTGGTGCAGTTCCCCACGCCTGACGGCATGGGCCAGTACGCCGGTGCGGTGCAGCAGGTCAGGGGCACGGGTGATGCGGTGCAGTTTGATTTCAACCACCCGCTTGCGGGCCAGCCAGTTGTGTTTGAAGTCCAGTTGATCGGGGTTTTGTGATGATGAAAAACGGGCCACAAGAAATCCTGATGGCCGAGCCGCGCGGTTTTTGTGCCGGCGTCGACCGGGCCATTGAGATTGTCGAGCGCGCGCTGGCCAAGTTTGGCGCACCCATTTATGTGCGCCATGAGATCGTGCACAACACCTATGTGGTCAATGAGTTGAAGGACAAGGGCGCGATCTTCATCGAAGAACTCGACGAAGTGCCACCCGGTGCCACGCTGGTGTTCAGCGCGCATGGCGTGAGCCAGGCCATCCAGAAGGAGGCCGCACGCCGGGGCTTCCAGATATTCGACGCGACCTGCCCGCTGGTGACCAAGGTGCACGTTGAAGTCGCCAAGCTGCATAAAGAGGGTTACGAGTTCATCATGATTGGCCACAAGGGACACCCTGAAGTCGAGGGCACCATGGGCCAGCTTGACAGTGGCATCCACCTGGTCGAAGACGTGGCCGATGTTGCACGTATCGCGCCAGCCCAGACCGCACTGCTGGCGGTGGTGACGCAGACCACGCTGAGTGTGGACGATGCGGCTGAAATAACCGCTGCCGTGAAGGCGCGTTTCCCGCAGGTACGCAGCCCCAAGATGCAGGACATCTGCTACGCCACCCAGAACCGGCAGGACGCGGTCAAGGTGCTCAGCCCGCAGGTTGACATCCTCATTGTTGTCGGCAGTCCCACCAGTTCCAACAGCAACCGCCTGCGTGAACTGGCCGCCAAGCTGGGCACGGACGCCTACATGGTTGACGACGCCAGCGAGCTTCAGGAAGCCTGGTTTGAAGGCAAGAGCCGTGTTGGCCTGACGGCCGGTGCGTCTGCACCCGAGATTCTGGTCAAGCAGGTGATAGACCGCATCAAGGCGCTGGGGGCTGTGTCCATCCGCAAGATGGACGGCATTGAAGAAACCATCAAGTTCCCCCTGCCCAAGGGACTCAAGCTGGATTCGCAGGCGCAGGTCATGGAAGTCAGTGACAGCCAGTTGCACCAGCTGTCCTGATCCTTTCCTGCCTTGAACAAGTAGCTGGCCGCGACTGCCTTGAGAGCTCGCCGCGCGCTTTCTCCGCATCTTTTCAGAAAATACAATCACGCCATGCTCGACATCAACCTTCTCCGCAAAGACCTGCCATCGGCCATCGCCCGCCTGGAAACACGCAAAACGCCGCAGGCATTTTTGAATGTCGACAGTTTTCAGGCGCTGGAGGCTGAACGCAAGGCCATCCAGTCACGCACGGAAGAGCTGCAAAACCAGCGCAACACGCTGTCAAAGCAGATCGGCCAGCTGAAATCCAAGGGCGAAGACGCCAGCGCCGTGATGGCGCAGGTGAGTGCGTCCAAGGTCGAGCTTGAAAGCTCCAGCGTCAGGCTTGAACAGATCCAGTCGGAGTTGCAGGCACTGCTGCTGGCCGTGCCCAACCTGCCGCATGAGTCCGTGCCGCAGGGCAGCGACGAGCATGGCAATGTCGAGGTGCGCAAGTGGAGTCCCGCTGAAGGCCTGGGCGGTGGGCCGCCGGCTTTTGCGTTCGAGCCAAAGGACCACGTTGATGTGGGCGCGCCAATGGGTCTGGACTTTGAACTCGGCACCAAATTGACGGGTTCGCGTTTTACCGTCATGAAGGGCTCGCTCGCCCGCCTGCACCGCGCACTGTCGCAATTCATGCTGGACGTGCAAACAGCCGAGCACGGCTACACCGAGTGCTACGTGCCCTACATCGTCAACAGTGACTCCCTGCGCGGCACCGGGCAATTGCCCAAGTTTGAAGAAGACCTGTTTGCCGCGAAGAAGGGTGGGCAGGAAGGCGAAAGCGAGAATGCAGCGCTCTACCTGATACCGACTTCAGAAGTGCCGCTGACCAACTTCGTGCGCGACGAGATCGTGCCTGAAGCGCAGCTGCCCATGAAGTTCACGGCGCACACCCCCTGCTTTCGCTCCGAAGCCGGCAGCTATGGCCGCGACACGCGCGGCATGATCCGCCAGCACCAGTTCGACAAGGTCGAGATGGTGCAGATCGTGCACCCGGACAAAAGCTACGAAGCACTTGAAGCCATGACCGGCCATGCTGAAGTGATCCTGCAAAGGCTGGGGCTTCCTTACCGCGTCATGCTGCTGTGCACTGGCGACATGGGTTTTGGCTCCACCAAGACCTACGACCTCGAAGTCTGGCTGCCGGCGCAAAAGACCTACCGTGAGATCAGCTCGGTCTCCAACTGCGAGGCCTTCCAGGCGCGCCGCCTGCAGGCACGCTTCAAGAACGCCCAGGGCAAGAATGAGTTTGTGCACACCCTGAATGGATCAGGCCTGGCGGTCGGTCGTACGCTGGTCGCTATTTTGGAGAACTACCAGCGCGCCGACGGCAGTGTGGGCGTGCCGGAAGCCTTGCTGCCCTACATGGGCGGCGTCACCGTTTTGGGCTGCTAGAATCACGGGTTCGCGGAGAGGTGGCAGAGTGGCCGAATGTACCTGATTCGAAATCAGGCGTACCGCAAGGTACCGTGGGTTCGAATCCCACCCTCTCCGCCAATAGATATAACGGTCTGATGCTATAAAAAATATAGCTCAGGCCGTTTTTACTTCTGGCCAATGAACGTCTTTGACGTTTTGTCCCGTCACTTTATTTGTCGTTACCGCCCAACAGCGTCACCTGTGCGGCGGCCACTTCACTATCAAGGCCCTAAAGCAGGCCTTGCGTGCGTGCGAGGTGGCTGGCCTGCGAGCGGCTTTTGACGTTGAGGCGGCGAAACAGCCGCCAGAGATGCACTTTCACCGTGTGCTCGCTGATCTGCAGCGATTCGGCGATGTCCCGGTTGCTCATGCCCTTGTCGAGCAGGTTAAGTAACTGTTTTTGCCGTTTCGACAGTTTCTCGGGTACGGCGGCATTGGCGCTGTCGCTCGCGGTTCCCTTGGCCAAAAATGCCTGCAAGGCCTGGGATATGTCACCACTGCTGGCTGACTTGTGGAGAAAAGCCTGGGCACCTGCTTCAAGGGCACGGCTTTCAGCGTCGGGTGCGTTTGATGCGGTGAACACCACGATGGCGGTGTCGGGAAACTGTTTGTGCAGCTGGCGTACGGCAGAGGATCCGTCCGTGTTTGCGGTGCCGGGGTCGACACAAATCAGTTCAGGTGTGTCATGGGTCTTTGCTGCTTCAGCGGCAGCAGCGATATTGCCCAGTTCAACCGCAGTGAAACCCATGCGGGCCAGCAAGGCCACCAGGGCTTCACGCATAAGCGGATGCTCGTCTATAACAAAAATGCTCATGAACGCGGTCTAAAAGAGTGCATTGCTCGGTAAAAAAGCAAGCATAACCGTTCAAAGTCAAATTAAATGGTCTCTAATATTTTTAAATACCGGAATTTTGTCGCATTTGCAGTTCGCTACAACAACGAGGCCGCAAACTAATTATTTCTTGGTAACCCAAATGGTAGGGTCTGTCATCCTATAGATTGCCTCCGCGCTGAGGCTGCAAGGGCTGCAACAACGCGAGGCATGCCTTGCGGCCCAGCCCTTCGGGTGATCCCCGGAAAAGATGGCACTCGTTGTTGCAAAGCCTCACCGGGGATTACCCCGGCTTCGTTTCGCGCCTGGATTGCAGCCCTTTCCGGGGCCACGCGGAGGTGATTTAAAGGATGACAGACCCCAAGCTTCAATCAGCGGCCTGTTGCAGTTGTTGCAAGGCCGCCGAAATATCGTCAGGGCCGACGCCTTCCAGGGCAGCAATCTGGCCAGCCAGTGCGGTCAATGCGGCCCCGCCCTGCTGCTGCAGCGATGCGATGGCCTGCGCGGCATCGCGGGGAGCTGCAAATCCCAGGCTTTGCAGCAGCAGCCTGCCGTCGCTTCCGACCAGCTTGAAGTAAAACTGCCCGTCGCTTTCGCGGTACTGCTTGAAACCTGCGGTAGCGGCCTTTGCCGATTTCTGTTTTGCCGGCGCGGCCGGGGCCGCCAGCTTGCGCAGGCCGACCGCATGGCGCAACTCGCGCATAAAGGGCGCAGACAGCGCACGCGCCTTCTCGCCGCCAGCCTGCAGGATGGCTTCGAGCTTTGCCGGGTTGCTGATCAATGACTCATAGTGTTCGCGCATGGGCGCGATGTCCTGGTCTATGCGGTTGAGCAGCATGGCCTTGGCGTCGCCCCAGGCGATGCCGTCTGCATAGGCCTTGCGCATGGCAGTGGTTTCTTCTGCAGAGGCAAAGGCCTGGTAGATCTGGAACAGGGCAGAGCCTTCGGTGTCCTTGGCTTCGCCGGGCGCGCGTGAATCGGTGACGATGCCGGCAATCAGCTTTTTCAGCTGCTCACGTGACGAGAACAGCGGAATCGTGTTGTCGTAGCTCTTGCTCATCTTGCGGCCATCCAGGCCGGGCAGGGTGGCGACGGATTCTTCAATCAGCGCTTCTGGCAGCACCAGGTGGTCGCCATAAAGATGGTTAAAGCGCTGAGCCATGTCGCGCGCCATCTCGATGTGCTGGATCTGGTCGCGGCCCACGGGCACCTGGTGCGCCTTGAACATCAAAATGTCTGCGCCCATCAGCACCGGGTACATGAAGAGGCCAGCGGTGACATCTGCATCAGGGTCGTTGCCCGCAGCCTCGTTCTTGTCGACCGAGGCCTTGTAGGCATGGGCGCGGTTGAGCACGCCCTTGCCTGTCACGCAGGTCAGCAGCCAGGTGAGTTCGGGGATTTCGGGGATGTCGGACTGGCGATAGAACACCACACGCTCAGGGTCCAGCCCGCAGGCGAGCCAGCTGGCGGCGATCTCCAGCGTAGAGCGCTGTATGCGCTCGGGCTCGTCGCATTTGATCAGTGCGTGGTAATCGGCGAGGAAGTAAAAACTCTCGGCGCCTGCGCCTTTGCTGGCGGCTACCGAGGGGCGGATGGAACCGACATAGTTGCCCAGGTGCGGTGTGCCTGAGGTGGTGATGCCGGTGAGGAAGCGTTGGGCCGTGCCTGAGGGTTTTGGAGCTGTTGTCATGAATGAATTAGCGAAGCATTGCCAGCAGTGGCGAGGTGACGAGGTTGAGCACGGCGTAGCCGAAAGACATCAGCGGGCGCAGCCAGTAGGTGCCGACCACGCCGGCCAGCACAAGGCCCATCACGACAAAAAAGCCCCAGGGCTCAATGCGCGACACCCAGAGCGCCTGTTTCAGCGGCAGCAGGCCGACCAGGATGCGGCCGCCATCAAGCGGCGGCAGCGGGAACAGGTTAAACGCCCACATCACCAGGTTGACCAGCGCGCCGGCCTGCGCCATCTTGATGAAAAATTCTTCCTGCAGGCCCAGTGCCACCATGACAACCAGCGCCAGCGCCCAGAGGATGGCCTGTATGAAGTTGGACGCCGGCCCGGCCAGGGCGACCCAGATCATGTCGCGTTTGGGATGGCGCAGGTTGCCAAAATTCACCGGCACCGGCTTGGCATAACCGAACAGGAAAGCACCCGAAGTCGCGAAGTACAGCAGCAGTGGCATCGCAATCGTGCCAAGCGGGTCTATGTGCTTGATGGGGTTGAGCGTCACACGCCCCATGGACCACGCGGTGTTGTCGCCAAAGTAGCGCGCCACATACCCGTGGGCAGCCTCGTGGATGGTGATGGCAAAGAGTACCGGCAGCGCATAGATGGCGACGGTCTGGATGAGGTTGGAAATGTCCATAAGGGCATTATCCCCAGCGCGGAGGCGATTTACCGGAAGACGGGTCCTACAACCCCAGCCGCGCCACGTCGCCGCGGCCCTGCCTTGTGACAACAGCCTCCCCGCCATCGCCCATGGGCGTAAGGTCGATCACGGTGGACGGCTCCTGGTGGCAGGCACCGGCGTCAATCACGGCGGCCAGTTCATGCTCCAGGAGGTGGCGGATGTCCTGCGCGTCATTGAGCGGTTCGGTTTCGCCGCGCGGTATCAGGGTGGTTGCAAGCAGTGGCGCGCCATGCAGTTCAAGCAGGCATTGCAGGGTTTTGTGCTCGGGCACACGCAGGCCAATGGTTTTGCGCGAGGGGTGGCTGAGGCGGCGCGGCACTTCCTTGCTGGCTTCAAGGATGAAGGTGTAGGGTCCGGGCGTTGCGGCCTTGAGCAGCCTGAACTGCCGGTTGTCGACCCGTGCGTAGCTGGCCAGTTCGCTGAGGTCGCGGCACAGCAAAGTCAGGTGGTGTTTGTCATCGACACCCCTGATGCGGCGCAGGCTGTCGGCAGCGGCCTTGTCGTCAAGATGGCACACGAGCGCGTAGCTCGAATCAGTAGGTACTGCCGCGATGCCGCCTTTTTCAAGCAGCGCCACGGCCTGTTTCAGGAGGCGGGTCTGCGGGTTTTCGGGGTGGATTTCAAAAAACTGGGCCATGAATCAAATACCTTTTCAGGCCTCCACCGGCTGCACTTCAATTTGCCGGGCACTGCGGCTCTCGCGAAATGCCAGCCATGCGCCACCCGTGCCGCACACCGCAATCAGCACCATGCCGGCGATAGACCAGCTGTCGGGGATGTGCGAGAAGACAAGCCAGCCGCCCAGCATTGCAAAAGCGATCTGCGTGTACAGGTAAGGTGTCAGGGATGCGGCGGGCGCGCCCTGGTAGGCCAGGATGATGAGGAAGTGACCTATCGTGGCAAACAGCCCCATCACCATGAGCAGGCCCCACAGCTGCCACGAAACCTGTGAGCTCCATACAAAAGGCAGCGCAAGTGATATCACCAGTGTGCCTACCCACCCGGTGTAGAGGTGCATGGTGACCGGGTCTTCGGTGCGCGTCATCTTGCTGGTGAGCACCTGGAACCAGGAATTGCAGGCGACCAGGCCAAAGGGAAACAGCATGGCCCAGGTGAAGTTTTCACCGCCCGGCCGGATGATGATCAGCGTGCCCAGAAAGCCGCCACCGACAAGTGCCCACCGCAACGGCGACACTTTCTCGCCCAGTGTTGTGGAGGCCAGCAGCGTGATGATGAGCGGCGTGATCATCTGTATGGCGGTGAATTCGCCCACTGGCAGATAGCGCAGGCTCAGGAAGGCCAGCAGGCTGCTCGTCATGATGAGCAGGCCGCGCAGGACCTGGAACCTCGGATGCGCGGTTCTGAAGACAGACATGCCACGTTTGGGCAGCACCAGCAGCGTCGTCGAGACGGCCTGGAAGGCGTAACGTACCCACAGCGCCATCAGCAGGGGGACGCTGGCGGTCACGTATTTAGTGGTGGTGTCCAGCGCTGCAAAAAACATCATGCCGGCCACAATCAGCAGGATGCCGCTCGCGGGCCTGCCGGCCCCTGCCGCCTGCCCCCGGCTCACTGGATGCGGTCCGCCAGCAGTTCCCACACAGGCGTCAGGCCGCCCGGCAGGAAAGGCAGGGTGCCCAGGTCAGTGTGGCTTTCGTCGGGGCTGTGGAAGTCGCTGCCGCGCGAAGCGGCCAGGCCAAACTCCTTTGCGGTTTCGGCGTACTTCACGTATTCCTGTGCGGTGTGGCTGCCGGTGACGACTTCAACGCCCAGCCCGCCGTGGTTCTTGAACTCGGTGAACAGCGCGTACTCTTCGTTCGGCGTGAACTTGTAGCGCGCCGGGTGCGCGATGATGGCCATGCCTTTGGCGCTGGTGATCCACTGCACGGCGTCGCGCAGCGATGCCCAGCGGTGCGGCACATAGCCGGGCTTGCCTTCGGTCAGGTATTTGCGGAAGACCTCCGAGGTGTCCTTGCAATGGCCGCCTTCAACGAGAAACCGCGCAAAGTGTGTGCGTGATATCAGTTCAGGGTTGCCGACAAACTTCAGCGAGCCTTCGTATGCGCCCTTGATGCCGACTTTGGCCAGGCCGTCAGACATTTCCATCGCGCGCTGGCTGCGGCCGCCGCGTGTGGCGTGCAGGCCCTTGAGCATGTCGGCGTCATCCGGGTCAAACCCCAGGCCGACGATGTGCACCGTTTCGTTGGCAAAGGTGACGGAGATTTCGGTCCCTGTGAGATAGCGCATGCCGTTGGCTTTGGCCGCAGCGGCTGCGCGGTGCTGGCCGCCGATTTCGTCATGGTCGGTCAGGGCCCAGAGCTCGACGCCATTGGCGGCTGCGCGTTCGGCCAGTGCCTCCGGTGTGAGTGTGCCATCGGAGACCACCGAGTGGCAATGCAGGTCGGCGTTGAGGATGCTGGCGGCTGGCGTGGTCGGAGAAGTCACCAGCCCATTTTAGGCTTTGCGCCGCAAGCCTGCCCGGCGGCCCCGGCTTACCCCGGCGGCGGCGTGGTGAAGCTGCACAATGCGGCATCCATTTTGTTTTTTGAACTTGCCAGGGAGCCGCCCATGATCATCGTCCACCACCTCAACAACTCGCGCTCGCAGCGTGTGCTCTGGCTGCTTGAAGAGCTGGGACTCGACTACGAGATCAAGCGCTATGAGCGTGACCCGAAGACCATGCTGGCCCCGCCGTCGCTGCGCGCCATTCACCCGCTGGGCAAGTCGCCTGTCATCACTGACGGCGACCTGGTGCTGGCTGAATCCGGCGCCATCATCGAATACCTGGTCGAGCGCTATGGCCAGGGCAGGCTGTCACCCGCGCCCGGCACGCCCGCCTACCTGCGCTACCGCTACTGGCTGCACTATGCCGAAGGCTCGCTGATGTCGCCGCTCCTGCTCAAGCTGGTGTTCGACAAGATAGAGCGCTCGCCCATGCCGTTTTTTGCCAAGCCGATTGCCAAGGCCATCTCGGGCAAGACCAAGGCCGCTTTCATCACGCCCAACATCAGCACCCACCTCGATTACCTTGAAGGCGAACTGGGCAAAAGCACCTGGTTTGCAGGAAATGAGTT
The DNA here is from genome assembly GCA_040388905.1 of Pseudomonadota bacterium. GTDB lineage: Bacteria > Pseudomonadota > Gammaproteobacteria > Burkholderiales > Burkholderiaceae_C > Polaromonas. The sequence continues at coordinate 99,182 of JAZKAY010000007.1, read as the reverse complement.
TTCAGCCGCCGATGTGCAGCTGAGCTTTCCGGTTGAAGCCGCTGCCGCGCGTGGCGGGCTTGATGCCAGCCGCCCGAAACTGATGGATTACCTCAAGCGCATTCACGCCAGACCCGCCTACAAAAAGGCCATCGAACGAGGCGGCGAATACGAACTGCTGGATTGAGTCAGCATTCGGATCAGAAGCGTTGATATTCCGGCATATGCCTGGGCATATGCTGAGTCTGGGCGATGTTTTGGGCTGAAAAAACAGTCAAAGATGCCCAAAAAGAGGTGTTTTTAGGTGCCAAATCGGCCTCCAGGCCAATAGATACGAGCGTGAGCAGCTATTAAATATGTAGCGTCGCGTTGCGAAGTCAAGCAGCCTTGATTTCCGCTGCCTCAACCAGAAACCGCACCCGGCGTACACCTTGCCACTCGTCAGCGTCCAGCCGGAAGGCCAGCGTGACCCGCGCGGGCAGGGGCTCGGTGTGGCCGAACCAGATGCCGTCGACGGGCTGGCCCTGGTGTTTGAGCTTGAGCGCAAGGTGTTTCTCGCCAACCAGGCGCTGCGATACGACTTCGAGCTCTTCACTGAAGGTCGGTGGGGCAAAACCCTGACCCCAGACTTCCTTGTGCAGCGTGTCGACCATGTCGGTGCGGCGGTATTCGGCAGCCAGCGGGCCGTCGGTGTCCATGCGGCGCGTCAGCGTGGCGGCGTCCAGCCATTCGTGGGCGACCTGCTGCAATGCGCTTTCAAAGGTCTCAAAGTTTTCTTCGTTGACGGTGCAGCCCGCTGCCATGGCGTGGCCGCCAAAACGCAGCAGCACGCCGGGGTGGCGCTTGGCGACCAGGTCCAGCGCGTCGCGCAGATGAAAACCGGCAATCGAGCGGCCCGAGCCCTTGAGCTCATGCTCCCTGCCCGGTGCCTGACTGGCCGCGAAGACAAATGTGGGCCGGTGCAGCTTGTCCTTGATGCGCGAAGCGACGATGCCGACCACACCTTCGTGAAAGTCGGGGTCAAAAATCGCGATTGCCGGTGGCGGTACTTCATCCACGTCAATCATCGCGTCGGCAGCCATCTGCGCCTGCTCGCGCATGCCGGCCTCGATGTCGCGGCGTTCGCGGTTGATGCCGTCCAGCGTTCGGGCCAGCTCGTCAGAACGACCTGCGTCGTCGGTCAGCAGGCATTCAATGCCCAGCGTCATGTCGCTGAGACGGCCGGCGGCATTGATGCGCGGGCCGAGGGCGAAACCGAAATCGAAGGTCGTTGCCACATTCGCCTTGCGGCCGGCGGCGGTGAACAGGCTGGCCAGCCCTGCAGGCAGGTAACCCGCGCGGATGCGGCGCAGGCCCTGCGCCACAAGACGGCGGTTGTTGGGGTCGAGTTTGACGACGTCGGCGACTGTGCCCAGCGCAACCAATGGCAAAAGTACATCGACTTTCGGCTGATTCTGGGCAGTGAAAACGCCACGCTCACGCAACTCGGCCCGCAGCGCCAGCAGCACGTAAAACATCACCCCGACACCGGCAATCGACTTGCTTTCAAAAGTGCAATCGGGCTGGTTGGGGTTCACGATCACGTCGGCATCGGGGAGCACGATCTGGCCGTCTTTCAGCGCCGGCAGGTGGTGGTCGGTCACCAGCACCTGCATGCCCAGCGCCTTTGCGCGTGCCACGCCGTCCATGCTGGCAATGCCGTTGTCGACCGTGACCAGCACGTCGGCACCCGTGGCCTTGACGCGGTCGGCAATCGGCGCGGTGAGGCCATAGCCATCGACCACCCGGTCGGGCACCAGGTAGCTGACGTTGGTGGCGCCCAGCAGCTTGAAGCCGCGCAGGGCAACGGCGCAGGCGGTGGCGCCGTCACAGTCATAGTCAGCGACCACACAGATCTTTTTGTTGGCAGCCATCGCATCGGCCAGCAGGCGCGCGGCTTCGCGGGTGCCCAGCATGCCGGCGGGCGGCAGCAGGCGCGCCAGGCCGTCGTCGAGCTCGTCTGGCGAATTCACGCCGCGCGCCGCGTAGAGCTGGGCCAGCAGGGGGTGTATGCCAGCCTGCTGCAGCGCCCAGACGCTGCGCGGGGGTACGTCGCGTACCTGGATTTTCATATTGCGTTATCGATTCTTTTAAGGTCTACAGCAGTTCGAGAACGGCCAGCGGTGATGCGGGAGACAGCAGGCTTGTAATGCGGCTGAAGAAGCCCTGCGGCGCTGTTTCAAAGGTCTGGGCGTTGCGTTCACCGCAGAGGCTGAGGCGCACGGTTTGGCCGGTGTTCTGCTGTGCGAGCAGGTTTGCGATGTCGCCTTCGTCCAGTTGCGTCCAAGCCTGCGCGTAGGCAGTCCAGTCGTCTGTGAATGCAGCCTGTGCCAGTGTGCGGGGCGCTGTGACACGGGCTTGTGAGGTTGGCGCGGGCTCACTTAAAGCGCCTGTGCCGCTGATCCAGAAGGAGTTGACGGGCCTCAAACGTTCTTCACCGCGCTGGTCGTTTAAGGGATGTGTGTAGAGCAGCATCTGCATTTCATTCTGAAGACGACGCAGGGATATTGCCCCCACGCTTGTCGCTTCGCGTGCCTTCGGCGGTACGCTGCCCCTTTCGTCAGTAAAAGGGGCTGGACTTGCCTGGAGCTGCCCGGCGCGGCGTCCATCGCCCGTTTTTGCGCCCGGCAACCAAGGGTCCACATTGCGGCCCAGCACCCGGTCCAGCGACGCAGTTGCCAGGTGGCGGAATATGTCGCCTTCGGCCAGCCAGCGCTCAGGCGCGGCGTAATGCAGCGTGATGCCTTCAGTCTCAAAGTAGGGCTGCATCGCCGCCAGCAGGGTTTGTGACTGTTCGGGTGTCATGCCCAGCGCTGCGGGGTCCGTCATGGTTGCGTGTTCACGGCCCATGGTCCAGTGGCAGGGCGTGATAAAGGCCCAGGCCTTGCCGGTAGCCAAGCCTTTTTCTACAGCTTCCAGTGCCGCCCATGGGATCAGCCCATCAAGCGTATCGTTCAGGCCAAGCGCTTTGGCCAGTACCCGCTCATGCGGTGTTGAGAGTGACAGCGCCTCGCCGGCACTTGTATCCACCAGCTTCATGCCCTGCAGCAACTTGCCCAGATTTTTCAGGTTTTGCGCAGGCTGGGACTTCATGGCCTGCAAGCAGCTGTCGCCTGCGCAGGCGGCAAAGGGAATGACAAGCTGGGGGGATTGGGCGGGTGGCATGGGGCTATTGTCCGGGATGCCACAATTGCCCTCTATGTCCACGCAAATTCCCTATGAACTGATTCTTGGCTGGCGCTACACGCGCGCAGGCCGGGCGACACGGCGCAACGGTTTTATCTCATTTATCTCCGGCGTCTCCATGCTCGGCATTGCGCTTGGCGTCGCTGCGCTCATCATTGTGCTCAGCGTGATGAACGGCTTCCAGAAAGAAGTGCGCGACCGCATGCTGGGCGTTATCTCGCATATCGAGGTGTTCGCGCCCGGCGGTGCGGCGCTGCCCGACCCGCAGAAGACGCTGGCCGAGATCAAGGCCAACAAGGCTGTCGTCGGAGCAGCCACCTTTATTTCCGCCCAGGCCCTGCTGGCCCGTGGTGAAGACATGAAGGGTACGCTGGTGCGCGGCATTGACCCGGCGCTTGAAGGCCAGGTCACGGACCTTGCTGCAACGTCTGTCACTACGCTGGCCAAGCTGGTGCCCGGCCAGTTCGGCGTGGTTCTGGGCGGCGAACTGGCTCGTGCCATGGGTGTTCGTGAGGGCGACACCGTCACCCTCATCGCGCCCAGCGGCCAGGTCACGCCGGCCGGTGTGGTGCCGCGCCTCAAACAGATGACGGTGGTGGGCACCTTCGATTCAGGACACTTTGAATACGACTCGGCACTCGTCATGCTGCACCAGGACGACGCTGCAAAAATCTTCAGGCTGGAAGGCCCGACCGGCATACGCATCAAGCTGAAAGACCTGCATCAGGCACGAGAAGTGGCGTTTGAACTCTCCCGCTCGCTCAGCGGCGACCTGCTGATACGCGACTGGACGCAGCAGAACAAGACCTGGTTCTCTGCTGTGCAGCTTGAAAAACGCATGATGTTCATCATCCTCACGCTTATCGTCGCCGTAGCGGCCTTCAACCTTGTCAGCACGCTGGTGATGACGGTGACCGACAAGCGCGCCGACATCGCCATCCTGCGCACACTGGGTGCCAGCCCGAAAAGCATCATGAAAATCTTCATGGTGCAGGGCGCGCTGGTCGGTGTGATCGGTACCTTCTCGGGCCTGCTGCTGGGACTGGGTATTGCGCTCAACATCGATGTCATCGTGCCCGCGCTGGAGCGCCTGCTCAATGCCAGCTTTTTGCCCAAAGACATCTACCTCATCAGCCGCATGCCGAGCGAGCCGCAGTACAGCGACATCATGCCGATAGTTGTGATCTCGCTGATCCTGTCATTTCTTGCCACCATTTACCCGAGCTGGCGCGCCAGCAGAGTCAACCCAGCAGAGGCCCTGAGGTATGAGTGAAGTTGTTCTCAAGGCCAGCGGCCTCACCAAACGTTTCCACGAAGGGCTGATCGACCTGACCGTGCTGCATGGCGTGGATTTGCAGGTGCATGCCGGCGAGACGCTGGCCATTGTTGGCTCCTCCGGTTCGGGCAAAAGCACCTTGCTGCACCTGATGGGCGGGCTGGACGCGCCCACCAGCGGACAGGTCGAGCTCAAGGGTCAACTGATGTCATCGCTGTCGCCCCAGCAGCAGGGCGAGCTGCGCAATAAACACCTCGGGTTTGTGTACCAGTTTCATCATCTGCTGCCCGAGTTCAGCGCGCTCGACAACGTGGCCATGCCGCTCTGGATTCGCCGCGAGACCCCGGCAAAGGCTGCCGAGGTTGCGACGGCCATTCTGGCTTCGGTGGGGTTGAAAGAACGCATTCATCACAGGCCCGCAGAACTTTCGGGTGGCGAGCGCCAGCGCGTGGCGATTGCGCGTGCGCTGGTCACCAACCCGGCCTGTGTGCTGGCCGATGAGCCGACAGGCAATCTTGACCGCTCAACCGCCGATGGCGTGTTTGACCTGATGCTGCAACTGGCGCGCGACAAGGGTACAGCCTTTGTGATGGTCACGCATGATGAGACGCTGGCCGCGCGCTGCGGGCGTCAGCTGAAGCTGGTGTCGGGCAAGTTGTCGCTCCCGCCCGCAGTTGCCTGAGAGGCATACAAGCTGTGCGTTCCTTGACCAGGCGTTTGAAGACCATGTCCATCAGGTGCACCATGCACCTCAGCCCACTTGTGCTGGCCGTGTGTGCCTTGTCTGTGCACGCTCAGGCGCAGCCACTCGATGACCGCCCGGCCCTGCATGCCGTCAAGAGGTTCATGCAGTTGTGCATGAGCAGCCTTGCTGACCGTAAAACCATAGAAGAGTCTGCGCAGCAATTGGGTCTGCAGCGGCTCCAGCCAAAGGCGGCAGCCAATTTTGCAGGCGATGCGAATGCGTCTGTCTGGGTCGAGCAGAATGAATTCGGTAACTTCGCCGTGGGTGCGAGGGAAGGCAATTTTTGCAGCGTGTATGCAAGAAAAGTGGATGCTGCGTCATTGACAGCAGCGTTCAAGACCTGGTTACCCCCTAAAGAGTCGGAATACGAAACAGAAGCCCTGCCGATTTTCAGCAACCAGAACCAGACCACCATCACCTACAACATCAGGCGCAAGGGCGAGCTTTTTGCGGTCTGGTCGTTGAGTACGTCCACGGTTGAAAATGCAATCTATCAGGGCGTCATCTCCATGAAGAAGTTCTGACCCTCAGGACGGGGGCAAGGCAGACGGTCAAATTCCTGTGTATGGCGACAATTGCCGGGGATATACGTCAGAGCAGATAAATTTTGGCCCTTTCCCTGATAATGGAGGGTTGCCCGTGCTGACCTTGGCCCCTCCCTGATCCCATTCAGTGCGCGGTGCGAACCTGCCGAACCTGCCGAACCTGCCATTAGGGCTGTAATTTACCCACCGAGCTTTGACAGACCACTACACCTCTCTTGGCCTCAGCAGCGCCGCCACCCTGGCGGATGTCAAAAAGGCTTTTCGTCAGCAGGCGTCTTTCTGGCACCCCGACAGAAACGCGGCGCCCGAGGCGGCGTCGCGCTTTCGTGCGGTACAGGAAGCTTATGACGTGCTGTCGGATGCGGACAAACGCCAGGCCTATGACGACAACCGCCGCCGCAACCTGCTGGACAGCCCCATAGATACGGCCCGTGAAATATGGGCTGCGTATTTCAGGTCTTTTAATCCCCTGCCTTGACACCGCAGCAACATGAAACATAAAGCTGCATGAGCATTTCCCCCTTTTTTGCCGACATGCGTTCTGCCTACATGTCGGAACTCGATGACCTGCGTTTTGATTCTGAGGGGCGCGACGTTCTGCGCCAGCGGCTGGCCGACAAGCGGCAGGAGCTTGGTTTCCTGGTCAAGATGATGGAACTCAGCCCCGAGATGGTGGCTGTTGTGTTGCACCAGGGCTTCAGCTTCAGGTTGCCGGCCGTGATGGACCACCTGCTGACGCACGAGGCCGATGAGTTCCCCGAGTGGAGCAGCCTGTCCGATGCAGTGGGCCTTGCGCCTTGGGCGCAGGATATGGCCGATGTGGTCTTGCAGGAGCCAGGCGGTGAATGGTTTTTGACCGTGGCCGCCGGCCTTGAGTACATGGCCGGCAGGCCCGGGCCCGCTTCGCAGGCATCAGGCAGCGATGACGATGCGGATGAAGAAGATGATGACCGTGAAAATGGACAGGACCTCGATGATGACCATGGCCGGTCCAGCGACGATGCCATCGATGGCGATGCCCGCTCTGACGAAGAGGCGAGTGGTGACTGGCTTGCAGACCAGGGCTTTGACCGCAAAGACTAGGACACACTCATGAACCACCTCGCCCTCATCACAAAAACCCAAACCCTGATTGCCGCTGGTGACATCGTGGGTGCTGAATCTGCGCTGGTTGAACTGGCTGATGCGGAAGGCGACTCTGCGCTGATGGTGGTGCTGGATCAGTTGCCGGCCAAAGACATCCTGGCGGTGATCCGCGAGTACGACAACTCCAAAGAGTCGGTCATCAACCTGCTGGTCAGCCCGCAACAGTTTGCGCGTGCCGTAGTGATTGAAAAGCAGTACAAGGACCTCACGCGCACCCACCTGAGGGGCATGGTCAACTCCATCATCTTTCGTGAAGATGCAGAGCCTGTCGAGTTCCTCAACGCCATTGGCGATCTTGATGGCGGCAGCGAGGCGCTGGCTGATTATTTTTCGGACCAGTGGAGCCGCGTTGAGGCTTTTGCGCGCACCGGTACATTCGATGCCATGGAAGACCACGGCGAGATGCTGTCGCAGACGGCGCTGCTGGCCTCGGCTTATGCCAAACCCGTGCTCTCGCAGGACGAAGTGGCAGACGCCGACTGGATGGAGCTGGCCTGGATACTGCGCTACGAATTGCCTGATCTTTTCATCGAGATGCTGATGGTGCTGCGCGCCAAGGCCAGTGCACATGATGCCGGGGTCGATGACGAAGAAGAGGCCGAGGAAGACGATGGCAAAGTGGAGACCGGCGACACCGATCGCGGCAAGGCGACTCCGAGTGCACGCGAGTCGGACGAAGAGTCGGCGATCTGACGAGCGCCGGTCCAGCAAAGGCGTTTTGCAACATGTCAATACAAGCGGCAGACCAATCCCCGTCGATTTCACTTTACGACGCGCGGCCTTTTTTCGAGAAGGCGCTGCAGTATGGCCTGCAGAACGGCATCATCGATCAGGCAAAACTTGATGCCATCTGCGCCGACGCACCCAAGGGCATGGTGCAGATCGCGCGCTACTTTGGCAGCGAGTTCTTGCGCCCCGAGCTTGAGGCCGCCAGGGCGCGCATCGTCAACCTGGTGAGCCTTTATCTTGAAAGCTCATCGGTTGGCGACTTGCGGCGAGCTGCAGAGTCCCTGCGCGACAACTCTTTTTTGTCCCGTTCCAAGGGCGGCTCGGACATGCTCAAGGCGCTGATTGCCATGCCGCAGAACAGCCACTTCGGCATGAACGAACGCGGTGGCTTTACCGATGCGCATATTCCGCTGCTGGCGAAATGGTCGCTGCGCAGCCTGGCCGACTACCAGGCCGAGCTTTCAAAGCGCAAGCAGGTTGCAGATGTCATCGACGCCGCCATCTGGCTGGCAGATGAACTGGGCATGGACGCTGATGATCTTGAAGAGGCCGGCAAGGATGCCGAAGCCGTGATCCGTACCGCACTGCTGGTCATGGCCTGTGGCCGCAGCAAGATGCCCGACTGGGTTGCATTTGAAAGGATGATTGCGACGCTGCGTAAAAAACACGCAGGCGAGGTGACCGGATTCAAACTGGACCTGCCCAAAAACCTGCCCGTTGAGTTTGGCGAGGTGGCCAATGCGGTACGGCAATCCGTGTTGGCCGATGCCATCAAGGTGCTTGATGCAAGCCTGCCCCCCCGCCGCCTCTTTGACCAGACGCCCGCCTTTATGGGACGGTATTTCTGGCTTGAAGATGGTCTGAGTGAGGTCGATCATCATGACCGTGAAACCTCACTCGCATGGCGCAAGGCCACAGGCGGCAACAGCGATGACGGCTCACTGCTTACCCTGTTTTTATGTGTGGCTGCTGGTGCCGTGCCCAAAACGCTGCTGACTGAAAAGACGGCCACCACGCTGGTTCGCCAAATCCAGAAGTCTGGCTTTGATGTTGAGCGGGCCCGTCAATACATCCTGGACCATGCGCCTGCCCAATATCAGGATGACTACGTGCGGTTGTGGACGGCTTTTGTGGAAGAAGCGCAGCAGACGCTTGAAAGCGATTCGGTCCACGCCTTGAATGACGCCCTGGCCCTGCTGCGGCGTGAGTGCAATGTGAAGAGCTGAAGCGCCTTCCTCAACCGGGCGCTTCAAGCTGCGGCTTAAAGAATCCGGTTGAACCAGGCCAGCGACAGGCCGGCAGACAGAAGTGCCAGGGCAGCAGCCACCAGCGCCATCAACCCCGAAATTTCGGTTTCCTTTTTTTCCACGGCAAGAAGAGAACTTAGCGTCTCGTAAACCTTCTTCAGGTCGGCAGCCGTGCCAGCATAAAAGTATTCAGCCTGCGTGGTGCGCGCTATCCCCTTGAGGGTTTCTTCATCAAGCTTGACACGCATGGACCAGCCTTCAAAGCCAATCGTCTCACCATCGACAGTACCCACGCCCACGGTGTAGACACGGATGCCGCGATCGGCCGCTGCTTTGGCTGCCTCCAGTGAATCGACGCCTGTGGTGCGCTGGCCATCGGTCAGCAAAATGATGGCGGCCGAGGTGTAGGAGCCCGGTGCGACCGGCACAAAAGCAGGTTTGGCATCCTTGTCCTTGCCGGCCTGGTCCAGCGACACGCCGCGCTGGCGGTCACGCCCGTTTTGCATGGCATCGAGGCTGATGCCCGCTTGGGGAAAAATTTCGGCCAGTGAGACCACGATGCCGTTGCCTATGGCGGTGCCGCGTTGCAGCTGGAACTTGTCTATCGCAGCCACAAGGTCTTCACGGGCCAGTGTTGACGGCTGCACCACCGAAGCTGTTCCTGCAAACGCGACGATACCCACCCTCACATTGCGCGGCAGTTCTTTCAAAAATGCCTTGGCGGCATCTTGCGCCGCGACCAGCCTGTTGGGTTTGACGTCGGTCGCGCGCATGCTGCCGGACACGTCCATCGCGAGGATGATGGTTTCGCGTTGTGAGGGCAGGGTGACAACGGCGAAGGGCCGTGACGAGGCAACCAGCATGGCTGCGAGCGAGAGAAGGAAAAGAATGGGCGGTATGTGCCGGCGGAAGGTCTGGCCTTTGCCCATGGCTTCGCGCACGATGGACAGGCTTGCATAACGGAGCGCCATTTTTTTCTTGCGGCGCAGCAGCCAGACATAAAGAAGCACCAGCAGCGGCAGCAGCAGCAGCAACCAGAGGAATTCGGGCCAGAGAAAAGTCATGAATGTCCTTTAGTTCTGTCTTTTGTTCTTCGGGCTTATGCCACCCGCTTCAGGTGTGCTGGCATGGCACCAGACGATGCGCGGCTGCGGCGCTTGCGCAGGTCGGTGAAACGCATCAGGGCATTGACCAGGTCGTCATCCGTTGAAAGTTCCAGCGAATCAACGCCCGCACGCACCAGCGATTGCCGCAAATCAGATTCACGCTGCGCGGCGATGCGCGCAAAACGCTTGCGGAAACCTGCGTCATGCGTGTCGACCAGCAACTGCTCACCAGTTTCTGCGTCGCGAATCGGGATCAGGCCGAGGTCAGGCAACTGCAGTTCCAACGGGTCCAGCAGGCGCACGGCCACGACCTCATGGCGCTGGGCCAGCAGGCCGAGGGGCTTCTCCCAGCCGGTCTCGCTGATGAAGTCGGACACCACAAAAATGGTGGAGCGCCGCTTGATCAGATTGGCGCCAGATTCAAGCAGCTCGTGCAGTTTGGTCGTGCCAGCCTGTGGTGACTCGGGACGTGTCTGCAGTTTGTGCAGCAAATGCAGGACATGGTGCCTGCCGCCACGTGCAGGTACCACCGTGTCGACGCCCGAACCATAGAGCATGGCGCCCACACGGTTGCCGTGGCGGGTCAGCATGCGGGCCAGCACGGCGACAAACTCTGCCAACACGTTGCGTTTGCGCTGTTCGCCGGAGCCGAAATCCATGGAGGGGCTGAGGTCCAGCAGAAACCAGGCACTCATCTCCCGGTCTTCAGTGAACACGCGAACGTGGGGAATCTGCAGCCGGGCCGTGACGTTCCAGTCAATGTGGCGAACGTCATCATGGTGCTGGTATTCACGCAGGTCGGCGAGGTCCATGCCGGTGCCGCGCAGCAGCGTGCGATAGTCGCCCTGCAACAGGCCGTCAAGGCGGCGCAGCACCGTCCATTCAAGGCGCTTGAGCAGTTGTTCCGCACCGGCTGCGCCGGACGTTGGTGTGTTCATGCAAACACTCCAGACGGCCGTAGCGCAGGGCCGCCCCAAGCAAGGCCAGCCCCCTCGGGGGGCAGCGACGTACACGCAGTGACGAGCGTGGGGGCACTGTCAGTCAGCGCAGGGCCGCCCCAAGCAAGGCCAGCCCCCCCGGGGGGCAGCGACCCGCGCAGCGGCGGAGCGTGGGGGCTAACAATCCTAGGCTGCGAGTTTTTCATGGGCCAGGGGTTTTGCTGGGGCTGGAACCTTTGCCATGATCTTTCCAACGACCGCATCGGCCGTCAGCCCTTCTGACAGGGCTTCATAAGACAGCACCAGCCGGTGACGCAGCACGTCGGGTACCAGATCGGTCATGTCTTCCGGCAGCGCGTAACTGCGGCCGCGCAGCATGGCCAGTGCGCGAGCGCCCTCGGTGAGGTTGATGGTGGCGCGAGGGCTGGCGCCGAAGGTGATGAATTGCGACAGGCCCTTGATGCCGTGCTTTTCGGGGTTGCGCGTGGCGGAGACCAGCTTCACTGCGTATTGGACCAGCGAGGGATCGACGTAAATCCGGCGGCACTCCGCCTGCAGCGCTGCGAGTTGCTCTGTGGTGGCCACGCTGGACACGGCGACGGCAGGGCCGGTGACCCGCTGCACGATCACAAACTCTTCTTCGTCAGTCGGGTAGTCGACTAGCACCTTCATCATGAAGCGGTCAACCTGGGCTTCAGGCAGGGGGTAGGTGCCTTCGGTTTCAATAGGGTTCTGGGTTGCCATCACAAGAAAGGGTGAGGGGACCTTGTGTGTCACGCCGGCGATGGTGACCTGGCGTTCCTGCATCACTTCAAGAAGGGCGCTTTGCACCTTCGCCGGAGCGCGGTTGATTTCGTCGGCCAGCAGCAGGTTGGTGAACACCGGGCCCAGCGAGGTGGTGAATTCACCGGTCTTCTGGTTATAGATACGGGTGCCAACCAGGTCGGCGGGGACAAGGTCGGGCGTGAACTGTATGCGCTTGAAGTTGCCGCGTACCGTGTCGGCCAGCGTCTTGACAGTCAGCGTCTTGGCCAGGCCGGGCACGCCTTCGACCAGTAAATGCCCCTGCGCCAGAATGGCCACCATGACGCGCTCAAGGAAGCGGTCCTGGCCAACCACCACACGTTTGACCTCATAAAGAATCTGTTCCATCAACTGGGCGGTATCCTGGTTGACCGATGCGTTTTCCGGGTTGAACGAGTCCATGGAGATCTTTCAATAAACAGGTGTTTCAGACAGATGTGGCCAGGGCGGCAAAGTTCAAAAATGCCGCGAATTTAAAACTAGAACGGTGGCATGCCCGCAGCACCGGCTGCATTTTCAATCGGCACGGCAAAGCCTATGCCGACAAAAGTGCGTTGCTGGTTGGGGTTGTAGATGGCCGTGACGATGCCGACGACCTCGCCATCCATGGTGACCAGCGGGCCGCCGGAATTACCGGGGTTGGCTGCCGCATCAAACTGGATCAGGTTGGTCATTTCCTGCTTGCCTTCCGGCGAGCGGAAGCTGCGCTTGAGGCCGGAGACGACGCCCGCCGAGGCTGAGGGACCGATGCCAAAGGGAAAACCAACAGCCATGACCTGGTCGCCGGGGCGTAAATCTGCTGTAGAGCGCATGGTGGCGGCAATCATGTCGTCGGGGATTTTGTGTGCCTGCAGCACTGCGAGGTCATTTTCAGGCTGAACACCTATGACAGATGCTGTCGTTTCCAGGCCATCTGCAAATGTGATTTTGATGATTTTTGCACCCTGCACGACATGCAGGTTGGTGAGGATGATGCCCTTGTCGACGATGACCACACCAGTACCTACACTGCGCTGCACTTCTTTTGCTTCCTTGCCGTCTTTGGCATCCTTGCCCGCATTTTTGGGGTCCTTGCCCGGTTTGGCACCGGTGGCTACCTTGTCATCGGCTTCCTCGCCAAGTCCGATCACGCGTACTACCGACGGGGCGATGATGTCATAGGCTTTGGAGGCGGGGGAGGGGAGCACGGTGTTTTCAAGCGTTTTAAGCACCGCAGCGTTGATGTGTTCCTGCGTCAGCCGCTGCGCCCCCTGGCGGGTGGACATGAACAGGCTGATGCCCAGCATGAGGGCCAGTACGCCCACCACAGACCAGAGCAGGTAGATGTTGCCAGGTGAAAGATGTCGCCTGAGCCGCGCCATTCGGGATGGGGCGGAGCCGGTTATGGCGGCTTGCCCTGCCGGAGGCGGATCACCGCCGGGGCCCGGGGCCTGCGTCGCTGCAGGGCGTGTAGAACTGCTGTAGAGGGCTGGCCTTCGCATCCGTTCACCTGTGAGGTTGGTGTCAAAATCAGGGAAATAACCGGGCTGACGCAAGCAAGGTATCACGATTTTTGCATCCGTGCACGCGCCTGGGCGATCACAGGGATTCATTCTGCTTATGGCGCTTGTGTGTCAATATCCCCTGCCCTCATGCAGTACCCCGATTTTCTTTCACCATGACTTTCTGGATAGACACACATTGCCATCTTGATGCGGCCGAATTCGAGGGCGATGCGCCGGCCGTGCATGCGCGCGCCGTTGCCGCCGGGGTCACGCACTGTGTGATACCTGCGGTGGCAGCCGGTAATTTCAGCAAGGTGGCCGTGCTGGCCCATGGGTTTTCCTGGAGCTACGCGCTGGGCATACACCCCCTGTGCGTTCCTGACGCTACGGAGGTGGATCTTGAGGTCCTGGATGAAGCCTTGGGCCAGGCACAGGACGATCCGAGGCTGGTCGCAGTCGGTGAGATTGGCCTTGATTATTTCGTCCCGGCACTGACCACCGGCCACATGCGTGAGCGGCAGGAGTTCTTCTACCGCGCGCAGCTCAAACTGGCCCGCAAGCATGGCCTGCCGGTCATTCTTCACGTCAGGCGTTCAGCTGACAAGCTGCTCAAGCACCTGCGGGAAATCGTGCCTGAAGGCGGCTGGACTGGCATAGGTCACGCTTTTAACGGCAGCGAGCAACAGGCGCAGGAATTCATCAGGCTAGGCTTCAAGCTGGGCTTTGGCGGGGCAGTGACTTTCGAGCCCGCCCTGCAATTGCGCCGGCTTGCTGCTGATCTGCCGCTGAATGCGCTGGTAATGGAGACCGACTCGCCGGACATTCCGCCGTACTGGCTTTATAAAACTGCCACAGATCGTGAGCAGGGCCATGCGCAGGGCCGCAATGAGCCGGCAGAGTTGCCGCGCATTGCGGAAGTTGTGGCATCCCTGAGGGGTATGACGGCCGAAGCACTGGCTACCGCGACCAATGCCAATGCGGTGGCCGCCTTGCCGAAGTTGCGTGGCCTGATCGCCGCGTGAGTACCTTGTCAAAACCCGCGTTGACATCCTTGCCGCCGCTGGTGTCCGCTGATACCCGGCTGTTGATACTCGGCAGCTTTCCAGGAGTTGCATCTTTGAAAATTCGGCAGTACTACGGTCATCCGCAAAACCACTTCTGGAAGATCTTGCAGGCTATCTGGCCTCTGGACGTGATGGGCGCGGATTATCAGGAACGCGGCGAGTGGCTGTTGTCAAAAAAGCTCGGTGTCTGGGATGTGTATGCCTCATGCGAGCGCGAGGGCAGCCTCGATACAAGCATCCGTAATGCTGTGCTGAACGACTTCAGCCTGCTCGAAAAGTCATGTCCGAAGCTGGCTGCCATTGCCCATAACGGCGGCGAAAGCTTCAGGCATGCCAAACACACCATGCGGACCGGTTTGCCGGTTTACAGGTTGCCGTCCACCAGCCCTGCCAATGCGTCATGGAGTTTTGAGCGCAAACTTGCCGCATGGCGTGAAGTTTTTGAAAAACATGGATTGAGCTGATGGCAAAAAGAGAAATATTGAAGACCGCGCCGCTGCCCGAAGTCAATTTTTCAGACTTCGGTGACAAACGTTATCTGCACCTGGGCACTGAGTGGGTGCAGGGATCCATGCTGATCGACAAACCCTGGGACATCGAGCTTGAATACGTCCAGCGCATGATGGCCGGCCTGCTGTTCACGGAACCTGCAGGCGTGTCCAAAAAGCATGCCATGCAACTGGGTCTGGGCTCTGCCGCACTGACCAAGTTCTGCTACAAAAAACTGCGCATGAAGACCACCGCGATAGAGATCAATCCGCAGGTGATAGCGGCCTGCCGCGGCTGGTTCAAGTTGCCGAAGGACGATATGCGCCTGCATGTCATTGGGGCCGATGCCTCCCTGGAAATCAAAAAACCGCAGCACCTGGAAACTGTTGACCTGCTGCATGTGGATCTGTATGACCATGAAGCGGCTGCGCCTGTACTGGACAGTGCGGATTTTTATGCGGACTGCCAGGAACTGCTGGCCGAAGATGGTGTCATGACGGTCAACCTGTTCGGCCGTGATTCGAGTTACCGGAAATCGCTGGAAAAAATCGCGGAGGCCTTCGGGCCGCAGGCTTTGTGGGCCTTTACTCCTACACGCGAAGGGAACACTGTGGTAATGGCGCAGCGTGAACCTTCCCGTCCGGACAGGGCCGGGCTGTTGCTGCGGGCTGCGGATATTCAGTCGCGCTGGGATTTGCCTGCGAAGAAATGGCTGCGCATATTCAGGCCGGTGGTGTGACGGTTTTACATCGCATCAGGTGCGGCGCCTGTTCCCTTTTGGCCCCATGCGTTAAAGTGAAGCCATGAGTGCAGTGATGCCCCCAACCCCTCCAGCTTCCTCACGTAAAAGCGCGGCAAAGCCACCCCATGTCGGGCCGCTGGACTGGCGACGGCTGGTTGAATGGATGGCTGAAGACGGCATCATCAGCCAGGCGGAAGCGCAGCGAACCATCGCACGCTGCTCTCAGGCACAGAGTTCATTGCAGCCACTGGCACGGCTGGCGAGTGTGAGCATGACCCGCTCTTCTGACGGCCGCCCTCTGGATATAGAAACCATGACCGAGTGGCTGGCGGGGCGTGCCGGTTTGACATACCTGCGCATAGACCCGCTCAAAGTCGAGGTCGGCAAGGTGTCGGACACCATGTCAGCGATTTACGCCGAGCGCCACAAGGTCCTGCCGGTACAGGTCAAGGGTTCGGAAGTGGTTGTCGCGACGTCGGAGCCTTTCGTCACAGACTGGATACCCGAGATCGAGCGCCAGGCCAAACGAACTGTACGTCTGGTGGTGTCGAATCCGCTGGAGATCACCAAATACACGGCTGAGTTTTTTGCGCTCGCCAAATCCGTCAAGGCGGCGATCAAGGCCGGCGGCAATTCCGGCTCCGCCAGTTTTGAGCAGCTTGTGGAGCTCAACAAGACCAACAAGCAGCTTGATGCCAATGACCAGGGTGTGGTGCAGGTGGTGGACTGGCTCTGGCAATACGCGTTTGACCAGCGCGCCAGCGACATCCACCTGGAACCGCGCCGCGAACAGGGCGTTATACGCTTTCGCATCGACGGTGTTCTGCATCTTGTCTACCAGTTGCCCATGGGCGTTCACAACGCCATGACGGCGCGCATCAAGTTGCTGGGTCGTATGGACGTCGTTGAAAAGCGCCGCCCACAGGATGGCCGCATCAAGACCAGGAACCCGCGCGGTGACGAGATTGAAATGCGGCTTTCTACCTTGCCGACTGCCTTCGGCGAGAAAATGGTCATGCGTATTTTTGATCCCGACACCACGGTCAAGGATCTTGACGGTCTCGGGTTCTCGCAACACGATGCCGACCGCTGGGAGCAACTGGTCAAACGGCCATATGGCATCATCCTCGTCACCGGCCCCACCGGCTCGGGCAAGACAACCACCCTGTATTCAACGCTCAAGCGTCTGGCCACGGAAGAGGTCAATGTCAGCACCGTTGAAGACCCGATTGAGATGATCGAGTCTGCGTTCAACCAGACGCAGGTCCAGCCGCACCTCGATTTCGATTTTGCGGAAGGCCTGCGTGCGCTGATGCGGCAGGATCCGGACATCATCATGGTGGGCGAGATCCGCGACCTCCAGACGGCGGAAATGGCCGTGCAGGCAGCCCTGACAGGTCACCTTGTGTTCAGCACCCTGCACACCAACGATGCACCCTCGGCTGTATCGAGGCTCATGGAACTGGGCATACCCTCCTACCTGATCAACGCGACCCTGCTGGGTGTGCTGGCCCAGCGGCTGGTGCGTACCCTGTGCAGCAATTGCCGCGAGAAAGACGACAGTGCTCCGCGCGAGGCACTCGCAGAGCTGGTCAAGCCCTGGCAGATCAATGGCGGCTACAGGCCCTACAAACCTGTGGGTTGCGTCGATTGCCGGCTGACTGGCTACAGGGGGCGGATGGGCCTGTATGAACTGCTGACCGTCACGGAAGGCTTCAAGGCGAAGGTTTCCAATGAACCGAACATTGACGCGCTGCGCCGCCAGGCTGTATCAGAAGGCATGCGCCCACTGCGTCTGGGTGGTGCCCTGAAGGTGGCAGAAGGACTGACCACCATCGAGGAAATACTGTCGGCCACGCCGCCCATGTCCTGATCTCCAGAATTTATCTGAAATAGTTTTGGCACCCGACTGGTGCGGAACGTGCATGGCACCGGTGCGCATATGTGGCCTTGGCGGTGTTTACCCCTATAAATCCCGATTTCAACCTGACCGCAAACTGACCTCCCGGGCCATATGTGTGCATATGATTCGCAAAGTGGTTTTTGGCTCATTTCGTATTGGGAAAACGCGATTTTTATAGGTGAAAGCCACATGCCAAAACGGCATGAATCAATGCAACAATCGCGAAGTTCTATTTTTCTACTGGAGACAAGCCGTGAATATCAAGAGTCAGAAAGACTTTTTTTCAGGCCTCATGTTTATGGGCGTCGGCGTGGCGTTCGCATGGGGTGCGACCACCTACAACGTTGGAGAGGGCGCGCGTATGGGCCCTGGCTACTTCCCGCTCATGCTGGGCGTCCTGATGGCCATCATCGGGGCGGCGATTACCTTCCAGTCGCTGGTCGTTGAAACCGAAGGCGGCGGCAAAATTGGCAAGTGGGCATGGAAGCCGCTGGTGTTCATCATCCTGGCCAATGTGATGTTCGGCATTTTGCTTGCAGGTCTTCCCAGCATCAAATTGCCGGCGATGGGCCTGATCGTTGCAATTTATGCGTTGGTCTTTATTGCCAGCATGGCAGAAGCAGGCTGGAAGCCGCTCAACACCTTTGTATTGGCCACGGTACTTGCCGTTGGCAGCTACGTTGCATTCGTTATTGTGCTCAAGCTACAGTTTCCGGTGTGGCCGGCTTTCATCACTGGCTAACCCCGGCGTATTAGGATAAAAAATGGATCTCATAACTAATCTCTCGCTGGGTTTTGGTGTTGCGTTTACGCCCATCAATCTCGTTTATGCATTTGTGGGTGTATTGCTCGGTACGCTGATTGGTGTGTTGCCTGGTGTCGGCCCTGTGGCAACCATTGCCATGCTGTTGCCTGCAACATATGCACTGCCCCCGGTGTCTGCACTTATCATGCTGGCCGGTATTTATTACGGCGCGCAGTACGGCGGCTCCACCACTGCAATCCTGGTTAACCTTCCCGGTGAGTCCTCATCGGTTGTGACTTGTATTGACGGATACCAGATGGCGCGAAAAGGGCGAGCGGGGCCTGCACTTGCAGCTGCCGGCCTCGGCTCTTTCTTCGCGGGTTGCGTCGGTACGCTGATCCTGGCAGCATTTGCACCGCCGCTGACTGAATTGGCATTCAAGTTCGGCCCAGCCGAGTACTTCGCACTGATGGTCCTGGGCCTGATCGGCGCTGTTGTGCTGGCTTCCGGTTCGCTGCTCAAGGCCATCGCCATGATCGTGCTGGGCCTTCTTATGGGCCTGGTGGGCACCGACGTCAATTCGGGTGTCGCCCGTTTCAGCTTTGACATTCCTGAACTGACTGACGGCATCGGCTTCGTTGTGATCGCCATGGGCGTCTTCGGTTACGGTGAAATCATCAGCAACCTGGCGCAGCCGTCTGACGAGCGTGAGGTCTTCACGTCGAAGGTGACTGGCCTGATGCCGACCAAGGAAGACTTCAAGAACATGGCACCAGCGGTTCTCCGCGGCACGGCTTTGGGTTCAGCCTTGGGCATTCTGCCCGGCGGCGGCGCTCTTCTGGCCGCCTTCGCGGCTTATGCCATGGAGAAGAAGCTGAAGCTCAAGCCGGGCGAAGTTCCATTTGGTCAAGGTAATATTCGCGGTGTGGCCGGCCCTGAGTCTGCCAACAATGCAGGCGCACAGACCTCCTTCATCCCGCTGCTGACGCTGGGTATTCCACCCAACGCCGTGATGGCGCTGATGGTCGGTGCGATGACCATCCACAACATCCAGCCTGGCCCACAGGTCATGACCAGCAACCCGCAGCTCTTCTGGGGCCTGATCGCTTCCATGTGGATCGGCAATGCCATGCTGATCATCCTGAACCTCCCGTTGATCGGCATGTGGATCAAGCTGCTGACCGTCCCTTACCGTTACCTGTTCCCGTCCATCGTGCTGTTCTGCGCGATCGGCGTTTACTCGACCAACAACAACACCTTTGACATCTGGACAGTCGCCATCTTTGGCGTGATCGGTTACATATTCGTCAAATTGGGTTGTGAGCCCGCACCGCTTCTCCTCGGCTTTATTCTGGGCCCCATGATGGAAGAGAACCTGCGCAGGGCCCTGTTGTTGTCGCGGGGCGACTGGAGTGTCTTTGTTACGCGTCCCATCTCCGCCGGCTTGCTGGGTGCGGCGCTGCTGATGTTGATCATTGTGCTGCTGCCTTCAATCAAGAATAAGCGCGAAGAGGCCTTTGTAGAAGATTAAGGCCCCATGCGCCGGGGGTCCTGACCCCGCGACGCATGACTTCACTCAAAAGGCACCTGTGGGTGCCTTTTTTCATGTCCTGCGTTGCACAATCACACAGGCAGCTTTGATATGGTTCAGGCAAACATCTACTTTTGGCAGTCCCCATGACACTCAAATTCAGCTTCGATAACTCCTACACCTCCACCCGGCTTCCCGTTTTTGCGCGCAATGTGGTGTCTACCTCGCATCCCCTGGGGGCGCAGGCTGGCCTGCGCATGCTGCTCAAGGGCGGGAATGCGGTCGATGCGGCCATTGCCGCAGCGGCGGCCATGGCCATTCTTGAGCCCGTCAGCAACGGTCTGGGCAGTGATGCCTTCTGCATCCTGTGGGACGGCAAGGAATTGCACGGGCTCAACGCCTCGGGCCGTGCACCGCAGAGCTGGACGCCGGACTATTTCACACGCAAACACGGCGAGGGTTCGGATACGCCGCCTCGTCGCGGCATGGATTCGGTCACGGTGCCAGGCGCCGTCAGCAGCTGGATGGCCATGAGTGAGCGTTTCGGCAAACTGCCCTTCGCCGACCTGCTGGAGCCCGCCATTGATATCGCCGAGCGCGGTTACCTGGTGCCTGTGGTGGTGCAGCAGAAATGGGCTGCGGCCACTGAAGAACTCAAGTCCCTGCCCGGGTTCGCGCAGGCCTTCCTGCCCTGGGGCCGTGCGCCCAATGTGGGAGAACTGTTTCGTTTCAAGGCTGCAGCGAAAGCATTGCGTGCGATCGCCGAAAGTCGCGGTACAGCCTTTTACGGGGGTGAGATTGCCCAGGCCCTGGAGAAGTTTTCATCCCTTAACGGCGGCAGTATCACGGCCGCAGATTTTGCTGCTTACAAGCCTGAGTGGGTCAAGCCGATTGGCAAGGACTACCGCGGCTACACGTTGCATGAAATACCGCCCAACGGGCAGGGCATCTCGGCGCTGATGGCGCTTGGCATATTGAGCAACTTTGACGTGGCGGGCATGCCCGTGGACGGCGCCGATTCGCAGCACCTGCAGATCGAGGCCATGAAGCTCGCCTTTGCCGATACCTATAGATATGTGTCGGAGCCTTCGTCAATGGCGGTGACGGCCGAACAAATGCTCGATGACGCTTACCTCGCTTCCCGTGCCAAACTCATCAACATGAAAAAGGCACAGGACTTCGGTGCAGGCAACCCGGTCAAGGGTGGCACCATTTACCTCACCGCAGCAGACGAGAGCGGCATGATGGTGAGCTTTATCCAGAGCAACTATCAGGGTTTCGGTTCTGGCTGTGTCGAACCCGACTTTGGCATCAGCCTGCAGAACCGCGGCCATGCTTTCAGCCTGAGTGAAGGCCCGAATCAGGTTGCGCCGGGCAAGCGCCCGTTTCACACCATCATTCCGGCCTTCCTCACCAAAGACGGGCAGCCCGTCATGAGTTTTGGTGTGATGGGCGCCAACATGCAGCCGCAAGGCCACATGCAGACCCTGGTGCGCATGCTTGATTACGGCCAGAACCCCCAGACAGCCTGTGATGCGCCGCGCTGGCGCTTCAACAGCGGGCTTGAGATCAACGTTGAGTCCAGTCTTGACCAAGGCACCGTCCGTGAACTCGCTGCGCGTGGGCACCAGATGGAGGTCATCAATGACTCCTATCAGGATTTTGGCGCGGGCCAGTTCATCTGGCGTGCTGGCGAACCCGGCGTAGAGGGTTATGTTGCCGCCAGCGATGCCCGCCGCGATGGTCAGGCTGTCGGCTTCTAGGCCGTGAATGGAACAAGAGAGTTTTGAGCAATAACCCGGAACAACAAGACCCTGAAGTCCGCGCCCCGCAACTTCAGGCAGCCCCCAAAAACCTGTTGCCCGGCCTCTTGCTCGCGGCTTTCGGTGCTGTGGCTTTCAGCGGCAAGGCTATCATCGTTAAGCTGGCCTACAGGCACGACGTTGACGCGGTCACGCTCATCATGTTTCGCATGCTGTTTGCGTTGCCCATTTTTGCTGTGATGGCGTGGTGGGCCAGCCGCGGCAAGGCAGCCCTCACCCGCAAAGACTGGATGGGTGTATGTGGCCTGGGTTTTATTGGCTACTACTTTTCCAGTTTTCTTGATTTCGCGGGGTTGGTGTACATCAGTGCCTCGCTTGAGCGGCTCATCCTGTATCTCAACCCCACCATCGTGGCCCTTTTGGGTCTCGTGCTGTACGGCCGCCGTGTCACCATCAGG
This sequence comes from Pseudomonadota bacterium, assembly GCA_040388905.1. Classification (GTDB taxonomy): domain Bacteria; phylum Pseudomonadota; class Gammaproteobacteria; order Burkholderiales; family Burkholderiaceae_C; genus Polaromonas. The sequence goes on along the minus strand of JAZKAY010000007.1, from coordinate 77,263 downwards.
CAGCTTGTTGGCATGGCTATCAGTTATGGCGGAGTGGTGCTTGTGTTTGGCCAGGAGCTCTCCGTACAGGGCGCGCATACCGCGTGGGGCGCGTTACTGGTGTTTCTCAGCGCCCTGAGCTATTCGATTTATCTTGTCTACAGCGGCGAACTGGTACGCCGCCTGGGCGCCCTGCGGCTGGTGGGGCTTGCGACATCGGTGGCCTGCCTTTGCTGCCTTTTGCAGTTCGTGTTGTTACGGCCGCTGAGTGCTGCGCTGGTGGTGCCTGAAGTCATCTGGTTGTCGGTGCTCAACGCTACCCTGTGTACAGCTCTGCCTGTGCTGATTGTGATGATGGCCGTAGAGCGTATAGGCGCAAGCCTCACTGCGCAGACCGGCATGATAGGACCACTGTCCACCATTTTGATGGGTACGTTTTTTCTTGGCGAATCATTCACTCCGCTGGTCGCCGCTGGCACCGCGCTGGTACTTGCAGGGATTTTTGTCGTGACCAGAAGCAGTAGCAGGAAGGTCCCGCGCGCCTAGTTCTTCTTGGCAGGTGCAGGGCGTGCGGGGCGGGCCGGAGCGGCGGCCTGGGCATTTGCCCTGCGGTTGGCGGCAGCAAGGTTGTCCATGCGCTGCGCAACGGTCACTGCAGGCTGGCCTGCATACGCATCCAGCCTTGTACCCATGGCCAGCTCAAGCTGGTTCAGCCTCAGCTGTGCGGGTGGATGTGTGCTCAGTGACAGCGCAAAGAAGGCATCGTCCGGCGATGCAGTGCGCAGGTTTTGCAGTACGGCAACCAGGCCATAGGGGTCAAACCCTGCGCGCGCTGCCAGCGCCACGCCGGTACGGTCGGCATCAAGCTCGTCGTCCTGGTCGAGGCCCTTGGTGTACATGTTTTTACCGAGCCCAAGCAGCTGCGCCGACAGCATGCCGCCGACATCGTTCTTGAGCTGTGAACCTATGAGCTGTGTCAGCAGGCCGGCGCGTGCGGCCTTGTTCATTGCAATCAAATGGTGTTTGGCCGTCACGTGGGTGATCTCGTGCGCGAGGATGCCGGCCAGTTCGGCTTCGTCAGTCACCCGGTCCATCAGGCCCCTGGTCACAAACACATAGCCGCCCGGGGTGGCGAAGGCGTTGAAGCCGGGGTCGTCCAGCACCGCAAAAGTCCATGGCAGGTCCGGGCGTGATGAATGCAGGCTGATCCATCGGCCCAACTGGTTGATGTAGCGCTGCATGGCCAGGTCACCGTAAAGCGGCTTGCTGCCCATCAGCAGCGCAGCGAGCTGGCGGCCTATCTGTATTTCTTTTGGCTCGTCAATCTGTTCAAGCGACTGCGACAGCATCTGCACAAGGTCACCGGCGCCGGGGCGTGCGGCTTGCGCCGTTGCGCCGGGTGCAAAGCCACTGAGCAGGCTGCCGGCCAGGCCTGCGGGTGTTGCAGGCTGAGGCGCTGCCTGTTGTTGTGCAGGCTGCGCGGGTTGGTTACCGCGCAACAGGTTCTGGAAAAGATTCAGCGCCTTGCTTGCATCCTGATTTTGGGCTGCGGCGGGGCAAACACAGGCCACCAGAACAAGGGGCATGAGAATTTTTTGAATGTTCATGTTGTCTTCCTAGCCGCCACCGCTGAACTGGGTGTTGCCTCCGCCGGCAGGGGTGGATGGAGATGACGTGCGGGGCGGCGGACCTGGCACGGGCAGCGGCTCAACCGTCCGGCTGGAGAGTGATGCAGTGCTTGCAAATTGCCTGGCCTGGCCGGCATCCAGCCGTGCGGTGTCCAGCAGTGTCACGGCGGTCAGGTTGGGTTGCGAGTTGGCAATGTCTTCAGCGCCCAGCCCCCGGATACCCACAGTGGACGTCGCAGGCCCGGCGTTGCCCTGTGCACTTCCACGGCTGAAAAAACCGGTGATGCTGCGCAACGCACCTGTGGCACCGCCGCCCTGTGCACTTGCACTGGCAGGCGATGTGATGTCGAACATGTGCACCCAGCCCTGGGTGCCGTCTGTCATGCGTACCTTGACCCACGGGCCCTGGCGTTCTCCAAGACGTGCCACCGATGTTTGTACCGGCAAAGGCGCGAGGATTCTGGACGCCTCGCCCGGTGCGTCGCGTAATTGCGATGCACGCTTGACAAGCACAGCCTCGCTTTGCGCAAACACCGCGCCAGTGCAGAGCAGCAGGGTGCCGACCATGACCTGTATTGCGCGTAGGCCGGATTTACTCAGTATCATGACCCGCTCCCTCTTGTGTGTGTCGGTGTAACGAAGGAATTATTATGGATTTGGGTATTGCAGGCAAATGGGCGCTGGTGTGTGGTGCCAGCAAGGGTCTGGGTCTGGGTTGTGCGCAGGCCCTGGTGCGCGAGGGCGTGAATGTGCTCATGGTGGCCCGCGGTGGCGATGCATTGAAGACGGCAGCAGAAGCCATCGCTGGAGACCCTGCGAACGGCGCTGGTGTTTCAGTTCAGTTTGTAGCGGCTGACATCACGACGGTCGAAGGACGCGCCGCAGTATTTGCCATTCGTAAAGACTTTGACATCGTTGTCACCAATGCCGGCGGCCCGCCCACCGGCGACTTTCGCGACTGGGACAGGGACGCCTGGATCAAGGCGGTGGATGCCAACATGCTGACCCCCATTGAACTCATCAAGGCCACGGTTGACGGCATGGCCGCACGCGGCTTTGGCCGCATCATCAACATCACGTCGAGCGCGGTGAAGGCACCCATCGACATCCTCGGTTTGTCCAACGGCGCACGCAGCGGCCTGACGGGCTTTGTGGCGGGCGCCTCGCGCAGCAAAATTGCAGCCAGTGGCGTCACCATCAACAACCTGCTGCCGGGCGCATTTGATACAGACCGTCTGAAGGCAACCTTCAGTGGTGCCGTGCAAAAGACGGGACAGCCCCTGGATGTCGTCATGGATGCGCGCCGCAAGGGCATTCCCGCGCAGCGCTTCGGCACGCCGGATGAGTTCGGCGCCATCTGTGCCTTCCTGTGCAGTGTTCATGCGTCTTACATCACCGGGCAGAACGTCCTGGCTGATGGCGGGGCTTATCCGGGTACGTTTTAGTCGGGTGTTGCGGGTGCGGCCTCACGCGCTTCACCTGCTTCACCCGCTTCACCCGCTTCACCCGCTTCACCCGCTTCAAAAACAGGCGCATATGAAAGCACCCAAAAGACTGCAGTCACTGATTGAAGAAGGCCTGATCGACACGGTCGTGCGCCAGCTCATGAGTGGCAAGGAAGCCATGGTTTACGTGGTGCGCTGCGGTGATGAAACCCGCTGCGCCAAGGTCTACAAGGAAGCGACGGAACGCAGCTTTCGGCAGGCAGTCGATTACACCGAGAACCGAAAGGTCAAGAACACCCGCCAGGCGCGTGCCATGGCCAAGGGCACACGCTATGGCAGGCAGGCGCAGGAGGCTGCGTGGCAAAGTGCCGAGGTCGATGCGCTGTACCGGCTGGCCGCTGCCGGCGTGCGGGTTCCCAAACCCTACAACTTCTGTGATGGCGTGCTGTTGATGGAACTGGTGACCGACGGGCACGGTGATGCGGCGCCGCGCCTCAATGATGTTGACTTCACGCCAGAGCAGGCACGCGCGCACCACGCCACATTGCTCACAGAGGTCGTGCGCATGCTGTGCGCAGGGGTCGTGCATGGCGACCTGTCCGAGTTCAACATCCTGCTCGGAAGCGAGGAGGGTGTCGACGGCATGGTTGACGGTCCGGTGATCATCGACCTGCCGCAGGCCATCGATGCGGCCGGCAACAACCACGCCAGCCGCATGCTGCTGCGCGATGTGGCCAACCTGCGCGCCTTCTTTGGCCGTTTCGCGCCTGAGCTGCTGCACACCAGCTTTGGGCTTGAGATCTGGGACCTGTACCAGCGCGGTGTGCTCTACCCCGAGACCTTGCTCACCGGGCGCTTCGAGCAAAAGGCCGGCGCTGTTGACATGAGCGCAGTTATGCGCGAGATCGACGACGCGCGCGCCGAAGAGGCCGCACGCCTGGTGCGCATGCAGTCGCCTGAATAGCTGCAAACGCCGCACCAACCGGTGCCAGGCCTGCATCAGGGTTTGTGCGGAGGCGGGCGGTGCCCCGTGCAACCCTTGTTGATTCGTGGCAACATCGACCGTCGCCAAGGCCATGCCCCGCTGCATGCGCTGGCCGTCCATCCATTCATTCATTGAACCCATCGAATCCAAGGAAACCCATGACCGCAAGCTCCAAAGCCATACGTATAGACAAACACGGTGGCCCTGAAGAACTCAAGCTGGTGGATGTCAGCGTCGGTGAGCCCGGCCCCGGCCAGATCCGCATCCGCCACAAGGCTGTCGGCCTGAACTTCATTGACATTTACCAGCGCAGCGGCCTGTACCAGTTCCCCATGCCGTTGCAGCTGGGTATGGAGGCATCGGGCATCGTCGAGGCGGTTGGCGAAGGTGTCACGCACCTGAAAGTGGGCGACCGCGCTGCCTACGCCAGCACGCCGCCCGGCAGCTATTGCGAACTGCGCGTCATGCCGGCCATGTGTGTCTGCAAGCTGCCTGATGCGATCTCGTTTGAAACCGGCGCCGCCATGATGCTCAAGGGCCTCACCGCGCAGTACCTGCTGCGCCGCTCGTTGCCGCAGGGTGGCCTGCAGGCCGGTGACTTTGTGCTGTTTCATGCCGCTGCCGGTGGCGTGGGCCTGATCGCCTGCCAGTGGGCAAGAGCCTTGGGACTGCAGCTGATAGGCACGGCGGGCTCTGACGCGAAGTGTGCGCTTGCCAAAGCCAACGGTGCTGCGCATGTCATCAACTACAGCACCGAAGACTTTGCGGCACGCGTCAAGGAAATTACAGGCGGCAAGGGCGTCAAGGTGGTGTACGACTCGGTCGGCAAGGACACCTTTGACAAGTCGCTCGACTGCCTGCGCCCCTTCGGTCTGATGGTGAGTTTCGGCAACGCATCGGGCCCGGTTGCACCGTTTTCCCCCGGCATCCTTGCACCCAAGGGTTCGCTGTACGTCACGCGCCAGACGCTCTTCACACACATCAGCAGCCGTGAAGTGACGCAGGAGATGGCCGATGACCTGTTTGCCATGGTCACCAGCGGCAAGATCCAGATTCACATCGACCAGCAGTTTGCGCTGGCCGATGTTGCCGAGGCGCATCGCTCGCTGGAAGCGCGCAAGACCACGGGCTGCACCATCCTCACGCTGTGAGCTTCATGGCTGCGCCGCTGGCATTTGATCAAGCGTGGCTCAAGGCTCTGCGCACGCGCGCCGTCATGCAGCCGCTGCGTCCCCGCGTGCCGCTTTGGGCTGGCGAGTCGGTTATCGGCTCGGTCGAGCCCGCATTGCTCAATGACAAGGCCCTGCACGAAATGCTCGATGTGCTCGAGCCGTTGCTGCAGCAGGAACAACCGGCCGAGCTGGGCTGGCGCCTGCTCGGTAACGTCACCGCCAGCCTCAACCAGCTTGCCCGTGCGCTTTATGGCGCGGGCCTGGCCGGTGAGTGGCGCAACGAGCAGCTTGCGGTGCATGACCAGTTCGACCACTTCAAGGGCACGGTGGAACGCGCAGCGGTCAGGCCGCTGGGCATCGCAACCTCAGCCGTACATCTGGTCGGCCAGACGCCAGACGGGCGTCATTGGGTGCAGCAGCGCTCGCTGAAAAAATCAAACGATCCCGGCCTGTGGGATACGCTGATGGGCGGCATGGTCTCTGCTGCCGACACAGTAGACACAGCGCTGGCCCGCGAAACCTGGGAGGAAGCCGGGGTGAAGCTGCCCGACCTGCAAAACCTCAGCTATGGCGGCCGCATCACCACACGCAGGCCCTGCGCCGACGGCAGGGGTACGGGTTATGTGATCGAAGACATAGCCTGGTATCGCTGCACCGTGCCCGAGGGCGTTGTGCCTGTGAACCAGGATGGAGAGGTGGCGCAGTTTGCGTTGCTGGACCGTGAAGCTTTGCTGCAGGCGATGCAGCGCAATGAGTTCACGACCGAGGCCGCGCTGATTCTGGCTGAGGTGCTGGAGCTGCAGGCCTGCTGATTTAAGCAGGCAGCTGATGGACATCCCGCAAAAAAACAGGCAGGTCCATTCCCGGCGGGCGTGACCCGGCCTGGTAAAGCATGTCGGCGACATAACCCCGGTGGTAGGTCTTGTGGTTGACGATGTGCAGCAGCATCTCGCCGCGTGTCATGGCACCGCCGCCGCCGTCTACAAATTTGAAATGAACGATTTCGTCGTGCGTGGTGTCGGTCAGTGCATCGGCATAAGCCACGTACCAGTGCTCGAGGCTGGTCTGTGCGGCCTGCAGGTCAGGCAGTGAAGGTTCTTTTTCGGTGATGCGCGATGTGAAACCGTGCTCACGCCCCTCCAGGTGCGCTTGCCAGATCAGGTCTACGACATAGGCGTGGTTGAGCGTGTTGACCATGTTGCCGAAGCCGGTGGCACGTGGCGCGGTGGCCTCGCCATCCGGAAGCGCCGCCAGGGCGCTGAACAGCCTAGCGTTGGCCCAGGCGTTGTAGCGAGCGAGCCTGCGGACGTTGCGGGTGAGGTTCATGGGGGTAGTCAATTGATTTTGCTATCAAATCAGTAGCTGCTCACGCACGTGTTTATTGGCCTGCAGCAGATTTATTGCCAAAAAATAGCCCTTTTTATGCATTTTCGGGCCGATTTTTCATCAAAATTTCCAGCAGCAAGCCTTATTGATACGTTATTTGCACCAATAATTTAAAAATTATATAAATAGTTAAATATTGTTGTGATTTATGTAATTATCCCGTTTTCAAGCCTGTTGATGGGCAGGCGTTTGAGGCGAGCCATCCAGGTCGCCACTCATCCGGGCGGCAAAGCTGTGTGGCTTTCGGGGTCCGGCTGGCCCCGGCTGCGGCGGTACGCGCCGGGCGCGCTGCCTGTCCAGCCCTTGAACGCACGCTGGAAGGCGGCGCTGTCGGCAAACCCGAGTTCCGACGCCAGCGTGGCCAGCGGCACCGCGCTGGTGTTCAGGCGGACGATGGCCATGTCGCGGCGCAGCTCGTCTTTCAGTGCCTGGAACGACGTCCCCTCGCCGGCCAGGTTTCTTTGCAGTGTGGGTGTGGATGTGTGCAGGGCATCGGCCGTGGCGGCAAGGTCGGGCCATGTGGGCAAGGTCTGCTGCAGGTGGCTGCGCACGCGCGCGCTGACGAGGTGGTCGCCGCGCCTGGGCACGATGATGTTGGCCTGTGCACCTGCCAGAAATGCACGCAGCGCCGTTTCGTCCCGGCGCACGGGGTCTTTCAGGCGGGCCGCGTCAAACCAGAAAGCAGAGTGGCGATGGTTGAAGCTCAGCGGTGCGGGAAAAATTTTTGCGTAGCTCGCTGCATAAGGCGGGCTTTCGTACGCGAAGTCAACGCCTGCAATGGTCAGCTGGCCGCCGGCCAGCCAGGCCAGCAGGCGCCAGAAGACGCGAAGCAGAAGCTCGTGCATGAAGGCGGGGTGTTGTTGTGTCCCGTCGATAAAGCGTATGGCCAGCCCGGCCAGGTTGCCGTCACGCACCGGCTCCAGCAGCACGTCGTCCTGCAGCAGCTGAAAGGTGTGCGCGGTGCGCCGTATGGCTACTTCGAGATTGGGCGCACTCAGCGTCGCGCGTGCCACCAGGGCATAGCTTCCGCGTTTGAGCGGACGTGAGAAAAAGCAAAGACCGTCGTCTTCAAGCCGGTCCGTCAGCAGTGTGAACAGCGCAACATACTGGTCTGCCGTGACACGTGCACCCGTTTGCTGCAGCAACTCAGGGGCGATGCCGGAATCAGTCAGAAAGGTATCGAATGGCAGGCCTTTGGCCTCAAGGCCTGACAACATGCCGCGCACGAAGGCGATGGGTATCGTGAGCGGTGGGTTCAACATCAGTCAGGCAGGCGGGGTAGTTTGAGGTGTTTTGTCATGTAATCGACGCAATGTGCAATTGTGCGGCGGGCCAGTCGTTTCTACCATACGCTTCATCAACCACAGACCCGCGACTTGACGGGTGCGAGGAGACAAAGATGTACATGACCCAGGCACTTCACCGTGCGGCGCAGCAGCACCCCAACCGCATTGCTGCGCGCTTCGGCAGCCGCGAGACGACGTTTGGCCAGATGATCGACCGCGTGGCGCGTTTCGCAGGCGCGCTGCAGAAACTGGGCATGCAGACGGGCGACCGTGTCGCCATGCTGTCGCTCAACTCCGACCGCTACCTTGAATACCAGATGGCCGTGCCATGGGGCGGCGGCGTGCTCAACCCCTGCAACATCCGCTGGTCGCCGGCAGAAATTCTTTATTCGCTGGATGACTCGGGCTCGTCCATCCTGCTGGTTGATGAAACTTTCAGGGCACTCGTGGAGCAGTTCCGGCGCGACTCGAAAACCCTGCGTGAAGTCATTTATTGCGGTGATGGCGAGCCTCCAGCAGGCATGCACGGTTACGAAGCCCTGCTGGCTGCAAGCGTGCCCGTGCCCGATGCCTTTCGCCGGGGTGTGGACCTGGCCGGCATTTTCTACACCGGCGGCACCACGGGTTTCCCCAAAGGCGTAATGCTCAGCCACAACAACATGTGCAGCTCCGGTCTTGCGCTCCATTCGGAGGGCGTGTCCAGTGCAGGGGGTACCTTTTTGCATGCCGCGCCCATGTTTCATCTGGCAGATATGGGAGTTGCCATGCCCCACTGGATGCACGCCAACACACACGCCATCATCCCGGCATTCAACCCTGAACTGGTGCTCGACATGCTGGAGAAAAACCGCGTGACCGAGGTGCTGCTGGTTCCGACCATGATCCAGATGATGGTGGACCACCCGGCGATGAAAAAGGCGCGAGACCTGAGTGCGCTCAAAACCATCATCTATGGTGCATCGCCTATTTCCGAGGCGGTGATCGGGCGCGCGATGGCTGCATTGCCAGGCGTCGGTTTTGTACAGGCCTATGGCATGACCGAGCTCTCGCCGGTGGCCACAGTGAACCCCGCCTGGTATCACACAGCCGAGGCCCGCAAGCTGGGCAAGCTGCGTTCTGCGGGCCGCGCAAGCTTTTGCACCGAGGTGCGTATCGTGGATTCCGATGACAGGGAAGTACCGCGCGGCACGGTCGGCGAGGTGGTCGTGCGTGGCCCCAATGTGATGCAGGGCTACTGGAACCAGCCCGGGCTGACGGCGACTGCCGTGCGCGGTGGCTGGATGCATACCGGTGACGGCGCCTGGATGGATGACGACGGTTTCATCTTCATCGCAGACCGTCTCAAGGACATGATCATCACCGGCGGCGAAAACGTCTATTCAGGCGAAGTCGAAAACGCGATTGCCCAGCATCCGGCCGTCGCCGTGTGCGCTGTGATCGGCATCCCCAGCGACCAATGGGGTGAAGCTGTGCACGCGGTGGTCGTGCGCAAGCCGGGGCAGGAGGTGCTGGCAGAAGACCTGCTTGCGCATTGCAAGTCGCTGATTGCCAATTACAAATGCCCGCGCAGCGTGGACTTCGCAGATGCCTTGCCCCTGTCTGGTGCCGGCAAGGTGCTGAAAACAAGATTGCGTGAGCCCTTCTGGCAAGGCCGCGAGCGCGCTGTTGCCTGATGCGATGCAGGATTATTTTTTGTCAGTGAGGAGTTTTTCATGAGCCGCAATGTTTTTGTCACCGGGGTCGGCATGATCCCTTTCACCAAACCGGGGGCCAATGAGCCCTACCCGCAGATGGCCGCCAAGGCTGCACGCCAGGCGCTGGCTGATGCCGGCATCGGCTACGACCTGGTGCAGCAGGCCTATGTGGGTTATGTCTACGGTGATTCCACAGCAGGCCAGAGGGCGGTTTACGAAGTCGGCATGACCGGCATCCCGGTCGTCAATGTCAACAACAAGTGCTCGACCGGTTCCACCGCGCTCTTCCTGGCGCGTCAGGCTGTGGCGAGCGGCGCAGCAGAGTGCGTGCTGGCACTGGGCTTCGAGCAGATGAGCCCGGGCGCACTGGCCACGGTCTTCCCTGATCGTCCCAGCCCGTTTGAGTACTTCGACAAGACCACTGACGAACTGGTCAATGTCGAGCTGCCGCTGGCACTGCGTTACTTTGGCGGTGCGGGCCTGGCACACATGAATGAGTTCGGCACCAGGGTTGAGACCTTCGCAAAGATACGGGCCAAGGCCAGCCGCCATGCAGAGAACAACCCGCTGGCCCTTTTCCGCAAGGTGGTGACTGAAGAAGAAGTGATGGCGTCGCCCATGCTCTGGCCCGGTGTCATGACCCGGCTCATGGCCTGCCCACCGACCTGTGGGGCGGCGGCGGCCATCGTCTGCTCTGAGGAATTTGCGAAGGCCCAGGGGTTGAAGCAGGACGTGCGCATCAGGGCGCAGGCCATGACCACCGACAAGCCGGTGGTCTTCGAGGCGCGTGACATGCGCGAGCTCGTTGGCTTCACCATGGCACGCGACGCTGCGCAGCAGGTGTATGAGGCGTCCGGCGTTGGCCCGCAGGACATCGACGTGGTTGAGTTGCACGACTGCTTTGCGCATAACGAACTGCTCAGCTACGAAGCGCTTGGCCTGTGTGCTGTGGGGGGTGCAGAAAAGTTTGTCTGCGATGGCGACAACACCTATGGCGGCAAGGTCGTCACCAACCCGTCGGGCGGACTGCTCAGCAAAGGCCATCCACTGGGGGCTACGGGACTGGCGCAATGTTATGAGCTGACACACCAGCTGCGCGGCACCGCAGACAAGCGGCAGGTGCAGGGTGCACGCCTGGCACTGCAGCACAACCTTGGCCTGGGCGGCGCCTGTGTCGTCACGCTGTACGAACGCGTTTGAGAAAGCCCTCGATGATCGACAAAAAATGGCTGGGCCACGAACTGCCCGCGTCGGTGCTGCCCATAGAGCGCAGCCGGCTGCAGTTTTTTGCCAAGGCAACGGGCGAGACCAACCCTGTCTACACCGACAAGGCTGCAGCAAATGAGGCGGGCTACCCGGACCTGCCGGCGCCGCCCACCTTCCTGTTCGCTGCCGAACTTGACTCGGGTGCTTCGTACCGGCTGCTGGATGACCTGCAGATTCCCATCGCCAAACTTTTGCACGGCGAGCAGGGCTTTACTTACCACCAGCCCGCCTGTGTGGGCGACACCGTGACGGTGCGCTCCAGGCTGACTGACATTTATGACAAGAAAAACGGTGCGCTCGAATTTGTCGTCAGGACCTCACGCGCCACCAACCAGCGGGACGAACTGGTCGCCGAGCTGCGCACCGTGCTCGTCTGCAGGCACTGATGGTCATCTCACAGGATATCTACATGACGACCCCGACTTTTGACAACGTGCAGGTAGGCGATGAACTGCCGGCAATGCAATTTCCCGCCGTGAACCGCACAACACTTGCATTGTTTGGCGGCGCTTCCGGTGACCACAACCCCATGCACATCGATACCGATGTGGCGCGCCGCGCCGGCATGCCCGATGTCTTTGCACAGGGCATGCTGGGCATGGCCTGGGTGGCCCGTCTTCTGACCAGTTGGGCACCCCAGAGCCAGTTGCGCCGTTTTGATGTGCGCTTCCAGGGCATCACCCACCTGGGCAACGCGATCAGCTGTACCGGCCGTGTGCTTGAAAAGCTTGAAGTGGACGGCGAGCGCCGCGTGCGCATCGAGCTGCAAAGTGCCAACCAGTTCGGCCAGATAAAAATCGCCGGCGAAGCTTTCGTCGCCTTGCCTTGAACCCCTCGCTGAACCATCCACAGGAAACGACATGACACGAAAACTCGAGGGCAAGGTTGCCCTCATTACTGGATCGGGCCGCGGTATTGGCCGCGCGATCGCCCTCAAGCTGGCCAGTGAAGGTGCGCGCATCGTCGTCAATGACCTCGACGACGGGCCGGCGCAGGAGGTTGTTGAGGAGATCCGCGCTGCCGGCGGCGAGGCTGTGGCCTGCGCAGGCAGTGTGACCGCGCCTGACTTTGCCGAGCGTTTTATCGGCACGGCGGTCAGCCAGTACAAGGGCCTGGACATCATCGTCAACAACGCGGGCTACACCTGGGACAACGTGATCCAGAAGATGACCGATGAACAGTGGTACGCGATGATCGACTGCCACCTGACGGCACCGTTTCGCATCCTCCGTGCTGCGCAGCCGGTGATCCGGTCGCTTGGAAAGGCGGAAGCTGAAGCCGGCCAGCGTGTGGTGCGCAAGGTGGTCAACATCTCTTCCGTAGCGGGCCTGTTTGGCAATGCCGGGCAGACCAACTATTCAAGCGCCAAAGTCGGCATCACCGGCATGACACAAACGCTGGCCAAGGAATGGGGGCGCATGAATGTCACCGTCAACTGTGTGGCCTACGGTCTTGTCAAGACGCGCCTGACGGTCAGTGCGGTGGGCGATTCAACCGCCAACATTGACGGACGCGAGATCAAGGTCGGTGTGAATCCGGACCTGATGGCTGCCATGGAGCGCGGCATTCCGCTGGGCCGGGGCGGCACACCTGAAGAGGCGGCGGGTGCGGTCTATCTCCTGTGTATTCCGGAGTCCGATTATGTAAGTGGCCAGACGCTGATGTGCAGCGGCGGCCTGACGGGGATTTAAGCCATGCTGCCGCAACTTTATAAACACAAGTGGATGGATGAAGAGATTGAGGCTTTTCGCGAGCAGGTGCGCCGCTACATTGCGGCAGAGCTGTCTCCCCACCTCGACGGCTGGCGGCGCCAGGGGTTTATTCCGCGCGAGGTCTGGCAGCCATTTGGGCAACTGGGTTTTCTGCTGCCCGAGATTGACGAAGCTTATGGCGGGGCGGGTGCAACCCTGGCCTACCAGATGGTGGTTCAGGATGAACTGGCCAGGGCCGAGTTTCCGGCGAATACGGGTGTGCACAACCTGGCTGCGCATTACATCCTCGACTACGGTACCGAAGCGCAGAAGCAGCGCTGGCTGCCAAAACTAGCCAGCGGCGAGCTGCTGGCCGGCATTGCATTGACAGAGCCGGGCTGCGGCTCCGACCTGAAGGCACTGCGTACCAAAGCCAGTCGTGATGGCGATGACTATGTGATTGATGGCGCGAAGACATTCATCACCAATGGGTTTACCGCCAACCTTCTGGTCGTCGCGGTGCGTACTGGCGAGGCGGGCAGCCGGGGCGTGTCTCTGGCGGTGCTGGAGACTGACGGCCTGGTGGGTTTTCGTGTCGGGCGGCGGCTTGAAAAGCTGGGGCAGCATGCGTCGGATACAGCGGAGCTTTTCTTCGATCGCGTGCGTGCGCCGGCTGATCATTTGCTGGGTGAGAAAGAGGGCGACGGTTTTATCCAGCTGATGAGCCAGCTGCCTTATGAACGGCTGCTGCTTTCTGTGCCGGCCGCAGCAGTTATAGAACGCGCAGTGGAGTTGACTGTTGAGTACACCAGACAGCGCAAGGCTTTCGGCCAGCCGGTGTATGACTTCCAGAACACCCGCTTCAAGCTGGCGGAGTGCGCAACCCTGGCCCATGTGGTGCGCAGCTTTGTCAACGACTGCATACAGCGCCTGCTCGATGGCACGCTTGACCAGGAGGCCGCTTACATGGCGAAGTGGTGGTGTACCGAACAGCAGGGCAAGGTGACCGATGAATGCCTGCAGCTGTTCGGCGGCTACGGTTACATGACTGAATACCCCATTGCGCGGCTTTATGCCGACGCACGCGTGCAGCGCATCTATGGCGGCACCACAGAGATCATGAAAGATCTGATCGCGAGAAAACTGGGCGCGTGAGCCCGGCGCGCCAGGTGGCGTAACCCTTTCTATGGATAGATCCAGGGATGCCCTGGGGGTCAACCCTGCCTCACGCAATTTGTCTCACACACCTGGAAATGTCTGGTGACTGAAATCAAGGAAACAACATGCAACTTTTACAGCTGGTGATCAGTGGCATCTCGCAAGGATGCATCTACGGGCTGATTGCGTTGGGCTTTGTACTGATCTACAAGGCTACGGAGACAGTCAGTTTCGCGCAGGGCGATCTCATGATGCTGGGGGCTTTCGGTGCGCTCGCAGTCATGACGGTGTTCGGCTTCCCGTATTGGGCGGCAGTGCTCTGCACCATCGTGGCGATGGCTGTATTCGGGATGCTGCTCGAACGTATCGTTATTCGCCCCATCCTCGGCCAGCCGGCGTTTTCCATTGTGATGCTGACCATCGGTATCGGCTATGTCGCGCGTGGCCTGATCACGATGGTCCCGACTATTGGCACGGAGACACGTGCCTTGCCGGTCCCTTACAAGGACCAGGTATGGAGCATAGGCACCCTGCTGTTCAACGTGGAGCAGATGGTCGTGATCGTCGCGACCGGCGCTTTGTGTCTGCTGCTGTTTGCCGTGTTCAGGTACACCAGGATAGGCATCGCCATGCAGGCTTCGTCGCAGAACCAGCTGGCCGCTTATTACATGGGCATTCCGGTCAAGAGGCTGAACGGCATGGTCTGGGGCCTGGCCGCTGCGGTAGCGGCTATCGCCGGCCTCTTGCTTGCGCCGATTACCTTTGTTCACGTCAACATGGGCTTCATCGGCCTGAAGGCCTTCCCCGCAGCGGTGGTGGGCGGCTTCGGCAGCCTGCCGGGTGCCATTGTTGGCGGGCTGATTATCGGCATCGTCGAATCCCTCTCGGGCTTTTACCTGCCTGACGGCATCAAGGACATAGCCGCCTACATCGTGGTGCTGATCATGCTCATGGTCAAGCCCAACGGCCTCTTTGGCGAAAAACTCAGGAAGAAGGTTTAACCGGCCATGCGCTTTATTTTCAAAACTGATTACAACCAGGACATCAAGCTGGCCAGGCACGGCGGCCATGTGTTCTGGTACGGGACGCTGCTGCTTTTGCTGTTGGGCGCACCCTGGCTGTTTGCCGAGTACTGGCTGGCGCAGCTGACCTTTGTGCTCATTTACGCCATCGTGGGCCTGGGCCTGATGCTGCTGACCGGCTTCACGGGCCTGTTCTCGATAGGTCACGCCGCGTTCATGGGCGTCGGCGCATATGCCCAGGCAGTCTTTACCGGCATGGGTGTGCCTTTTCCCCTTGCGCTGGCCCTGGCGGGACTCCTGTCTTCCGCCGTCGGGGTCGTCATCGGATTGCCGGCGCTGCGTGTGAAGGGCATGTACCTCGGCATCGCTACCCTGTCGTTTGGCTTCATCGTCGAGGAAGCGCTGGCGCGCTGGGAATCCGTGACAGGCGGCAACGCTGGCATGCACGTCAAGCATCCCGATATCTTCGGACTGAAGGTCGACTCGGGTACCGGCTTCTATTTCCTGTGCCTTGTGGTCTGCATCCTGGCGACGCTCGCCATCCTCAACCTGCTGCGCTCGCCAACCGGACGTGCCTTTATCGCCATTCGCGATTCTGAAATTTCGGCACAAAGCATGGGCATCCATCTGGCGCGCTACAAGACGCTGTCGTTCGCGCTGTCTGCGGCGCTGGCAGGCATAGGGGGAGCGCTTTATGCCCACAAGCTGAAATTCATCTCACCCGATCAGTTCGGCATCCATCAGTCTGTGGACCTGCTGCTGATGGTCGTGATCGGTGGCCTGGGCTCGGTGCATGGCGCTTTCCTGGGTGCCATTTTCCTGATCTCCATGCCGCAGGTGATTTCCCTGATCAAGGACTACCTGCCCGCTGCCGTCGGCCAGGCACCGGGCCTGCAGGGCGTGGTGTACGGAGTCGTGCTGGTGGTCTTCGTACTGTTTGAGCCATTGGGCCTGTACGGACGCTGGCTGAAGGTCCGCACGTATCTCCAGCTATTTCCGTTCTACCGCAAAGGCTTGTTCAAGCGGCAGAAATCCTTCCAGAAATCGGACAGACTCAAATGACAGAACCAATACTTTCGGCCAGGACCCTCAGCGTTCGCTTCGGCGGTGTGCTGGCCGTCAACAACGTCAGCTTCGACGTCAAGCAGGGGGAAGTCTTCACCCTGATCGGCCCCAATGGCGCCGGCAAGACCACGGTGTTCAACCTCATCAGCCGGATCTATACGCCAGTCACGGGCAGCATCGAATACCTGGGTCAGCCCCTGACGGACCAGCCACCCAACAGGATGGCCGCGCTGGGTATTGCGCGCACTTTCCAGAATATTGAGCTGTTCGAGCATGCGAGCGTGCTGAACAACCTGCTGATTGGGCGCCATACCCATCACAGCAGCAGCCTCTGGAGCGACATGTTCTTTACGGGTAGGGTCAGGAGAGCCGAGATCGAGGCCCGCGAGCAGGTGGAGAAGATCATCGATTTCCTGGATCTCCAGCACCATCGTGACTCCATGGTCGCCGGGCTTCCGTATGGCGTGCGCAAGGTGGTTGAACTGGCTCGCGCACTCTGCACGTCCCCCCGGCTGCTGCTGCTTGACGAACCTTCGTCCGGGCTCAACGTCGAGGAAACGGAGGACATGGCTTTCTGGATACACGACATCAAAAACGAGCTGGGCATCACTGTGCTGATGGTTGAGCACGACATGACGCTGGTCTCCAGGGTTTCCGATCGTGTGCTCGCCATGAGCCAGGGCGAGGTACTGGCCATGGGTACACCGCGCGAAGTGCAGACAGATCCGGGCGTCATCGAGGCTTACCTGGGCAGCGCTGACGACGTCACCAGCCTCCGGAGGGCAAACGCATGAGCCAGGTATCACCACCAGCAAACGAGACGCCCGTGCTCAGGCTGCTCAATGTGGAGAGCGCTTACGGCCCGGTCAAGGCCATACGCGGCGTCAGCCTGGAAGTTCGCCCCGGCCAGATTGCGACCGTGCTGGGCTCCAACGGGGCGGGCAAAACGACCATCCTCAAGACCATATCGGGGATCATCGACCCGCACAAGGGCGCGATTGAATTCCAGGGTGCGAGCATAACGGCCAGGGACCCTGCCTACATCGTGCAGCAGGGCCTGTCGCATGTGCCGGAAGGACGGGAGGTCTTTCCACTGCTGTCTGTTCACAACAACCTGCTCATGGGTGCGTACACCCGCAGGGACCGCGACAGCGTGGCACGTGACATGGAAGCGGTGTACGGCTATTTCCCCATACTGAAAGAGCGCGCCGGGCAGGATGCCGGCCTGCTGTCGGGCGGGCAGCAGCAGATGCTGGCGATTTCGCGCGCCATCATGGCCGCCCCCGCCCTGATCCTGCTGGATGAGCCCAGCCTGGGCCTCAGCCCGAGGCTGACCAAGGAGATCTTTGAGATCGTGGTGCGCATCAACCGCGAGCGGGGTACGACCATCCTGCTGGTAGAGCAGAACGCCAGCATGGCGCTCAACGCCTCGGACTACGGCTATGTGCTTGAAAACGGCCGCATTGTGATGGAGGACAGCTGCGCGCGCCTGCGCGAGAAGGACGACGTCAAGGAGTTCTATCTCGGCATGAAAGAGACCGGCGTGCGCGGCGAGCGGCGCTGGAAAAAGAAAAAGAACTGGAGATGAAGATGTTCAAACCCTTGGGCCTTGCAACCCGACCCATCGTTTACGCGGAACCTGCTGGTGACACCATTGCGGCAGTGTTCTGGAGTGCAGTTGCCAGGCGCGACCATCAGATATGGATGCGGCAAAAGGAAATGGGTATCTGGCGCAGCTGGACCTGGCAGCAGGTGGGCCAGGCTGTGGGCGAGATTGCAGGTGGCCTCATGAGCCTGGGGTTCAAGCCCGGCGGGACCGCTTCCATCCTGTCCAACACCGTCATCGAGTGGGTATTGGCCGACCTGGCCATCCTCTCGTGTGGGGGCGTGGCCAATGGCATCTATCCCACCGATGCGGCCAGCCAGGTGCAGTATCTGTGTGAGGACTCGGGCACCAGCATCCTGTTTGTCCAGGACGACGAGCAACTGGACAAGGCGCTCGAAGTGCGCGCGCAGCTTGGCAGGCTGCAGAAAATCGTTGTGTTCGACATGGAGGGTTTGCGCGACCTCAACGACCCCGACATCATGGGCATGGATGACCTGCGCACGCTCGGCCGTCAGTACCTGGCCAGTCACCCCGATGCGCTGGGTGAGCGCGTGAAGGCCTGCCGCCCGGACGATCTTGCCATTCTGGTTTACACCTCGGGCACGACAGGAAAGCCCAAGGGTGCCATGCACAGCCACAAGGGCCTGCTGTACAGCGTGCGTGGTCTCGGCAAGGCCTTGCCGCAAGACGCGCGAGACGAGCGCATCTGTTTCCTGCCGCTGTGCCACGCGGCGGAGCGCATCAGTGGCGCCTACCTTGCGCTCTACACCGGCACGGTGCTTAACTTTGTCGAGAAGCCGGAAACCGTGCCCGAGAACGTGCGTGAGATCGCGCCGACCGTCCTGCTCGCGATTCCACGCATCTGGGAGAAGTTTTATTCAAGCGTGATGATAGGGATCAAGGAGGGCACGGGCCTTCAGCAAGCGGCCTACGCCTGGAGTATTGGCGTGGGCATGCAGGCAGCGACCCGGATCGTTGAAGGCCAGCCGGTGGGCCTGCTTCTCAGGCTCAAATTCACGCTTGCACGCTGGCTGGCGCTGGACAACGTGCGCAAACTCATTGGCATCCATCGTGCACGCTTCCTGATTACCGGTGCCGCGCCCATTTCGCCCGAGCTGATCAGGTGGTACATGGCACTGGGTGTGCCCATGCTGGAGGTCTGGGGCATGACGGAAACGGGAGGCGTATCGACCTGCAACCCGCCTGCCGGGATTCGCCCCGGCAGCATTGGCCAGGCGGCCGCCCACAACGAAGTAGGCATTGACCAGTCCACCGGTGAAATCCTGGTGCGCGGGCCAAACGTCTTCATGGGCTATCTCAACCAGCCCGAGAAAACCGCTGAAGCCATCGACGCAGAAGGCTGGCTTCACACCGGCGATGTGGGCACCGTGGATGTGGAGGGCTACTTTCGCATCACTGACCGGATGAAGGACATCATCATCACGTCGGGAGGCAAGAACATCACGCCCAGCGAACTGGAGAACGAACTGAAGTTCTCGCCCTACATCACCGATGCGGTTGTCATTGGTGACAAGCGGCCGTATCTCACCGTGATCATCATGATCGATCATGAAAACGTGGAGAGGTTTGCACAGGACAACGATGTGCCTTTCAGCAACTACGCCAGCCTGACGAAGGCGCCTCAAATACAGGCCCTGATCCGCAGGGAGATGGACCGCGTGAACATCAACTTTGCCCGCGTGGAGCAAATCAAGAAATTCTTCCTGCTCGACACCGAGCTGTCTGCGGAAGATGAAGAACTTACCCCGACCATGAAGCTCAAGCGCAAGCTCATGGAGGTGAAGTATGCGCCCCAGATCGAGGCCATGTACCGCTAGCAGGCTGAATCTCATTGATTCAGCCTGCCAGTTTCGATTCAACAACCAATGTAAGGAGACATCACCATGAAACTGAAATCAACCCTCACGCTTTTCGCACTGGCTTTTAATGCCACGCTTTCGTTTGCCCAGAACCCCACCCAGGGTATCAGCAAGAATGAGATCACCCTGGGCGCCATTGTTGACCTGTCTGGCCCCGTGTCCGGCTTTGGCAAACAACTGCGCAACGGCATGTTGATGCGTGTGAATGAACTCAACGAGCAGGGTGGCATCAATGGCCGCAAGATCAAGCTGGTGATGGAGGATGCGTCATACGACCCCAAAAAGGCAGTACTTGCCGCCCAGAAGCTCGTGAACCAGGACAAGGTTTTTGCGGTGGTTGGAAATCTGGGCACTGCCCAGAACCTGGCGGCAATGCCCGTACAGTTTGAAAAAAACGTGCTTAATTTCTTTCCCGTCACGGGCGCGCGTGAGATGTTTGAACCCGCCACGCGTCTTAAATACGCATTCATGACGCCCTACTTTGACCAGTTGCGGATCGCAACGTCCAGGCTGGTCAAGGAAAATGGTGCAAAAAAGGTCTGTACTGTTTACCAGGATGACGAAGCCGGACTCGAAATGATGCGCGGGGCTGAGGCGGGACTGAAAATTCACAACATGGAACTGGTGGAGAAGACGAGTTTCAAGCGCGGGGCGACTGATTTTTCATCGCAGGTCGCCAAGATGAAAGCTGCGGGTTGCGACATGGTCGTGCTGGGCACCATCATTCGGGAGACTGTCGGTGTCATTGCAGAGTCGCGCAAGACAGGCTTCAATCCGGTCTTCCTTGCCAGTACCGCAGCCTATACCGATCTGATTCCAAAGCTGGGCGGCAAGGCCATGGACGGGCTGTACGCGACCATGGCGGCACAGCACCCCTATCTGGATGAGTCCTCGCAGCCATTGCGTTTTTGGGCCAACAAATACAAGACTGCTTTTAACGAGGAACCGGCCGTGTTTTCTGTTTATGGCTACAACGCCATCGACACCTTTATTCGTGGTGCGCAAAAGGCAGGACCGGACCTGACAAACGATAGCTTCGTCAAGGCGATGGATTCGATGGTTGTTCCGCGCGACATGTTCGGCACGAGCGAGGGCAGTTTCACTTCTACGAAGCGTCTGGCGAGCCCGTATTCCCGGCTGTCGCAACTGCAAAATGGCCGCTGGACCGTGGTGTCGGACTACGTGGCTTTCAACGGGTTGAAGGTCGTGCAGCAAAAGGATGGCCGCACAAAGGTTGTGTCCGAGTTTTTCAAGGAATAAGCATCCCTGACCGGTTGCCGCGCCGTGGGTGAGCACGTGTACAGGGCATGGATGGTGGTACAACAGGACTCATGAAAAACCTGATTGCAGAAAGCCGGGCACGTGACCCCTCCATTGGCCGGCGTGCGCATTGTCGAATTTGAGGGCATAGGGCCGGGGCCGCTGGCCGGGCGCATGCTGGCCGACATGGGCGCGCAGGTGACCGTGATTGCGCGGCCCCAAAAGAGTGCTGTCAGTGAAAAGCTGGGCGGTGCGGGCGACAACCCGCTCAGACGCGGCAAGACGGTTGTACTGCTTGACCTGAAACAGGCCGATGCCAGGGCCGAAGCGATGGCTTTGCTTGCCGGTGCCGATGCGCTGATTGAAGGCAACCGGCCCGGCGTGATGGAGCGCTTGGGCCTGGGGCCGGCAGACTGCGCGGCGCGTAACCCCAAACTGGTTTATGGCCGCATGACCGGCTGGGGCCAGAGCGGGCCTTTGTCGCAGGCGGCCGGGCACGACCTGAACTATGTGGCCCTCACCGGCTTGCTGTCGCTGTCAGCGCATCGTGGTGAGCGGCCCATCGTGCCGCCTACCGTTGTTGGCGATGCGACGGGGGCCCTGGGGCTGGCTTTCGGTATCGCGTGTGCATTGGTGGAAGTCCGCAGCAGCGGCAAGGGCCGCGTCGTCGATGGCGCCATCGTCGATGTACTGGCCATGATGGGGTCCATCGCCCAATGGGTACGAAGCAGCGGCGAGCTCGGCGGCCCTGAACCCAGCCCGTTTCATGACTCGCCTTTTTACGATGTGTATGCCTGTGCTGATGGCGGGTTTATCACGCTTGGTGCGCTTGAGCCGCAGTTTTACGCCTTGCTTTTGGACAAGCTGGGGCTTGCCGATGTGGACCGCACGGCGCAATACGACAAAAGTACCTGGCCGGCTTTGAAAGAGCGGTTCACGGTATTGTTCGCGGGCAGGCCGCGCGACTACTGGTGTGAATTGCTTGAAGGCAGCGATGTCTGTTTCGCCCCTGTGCTGAGCATTGCGGAGGCCGCAGTGCATCCGCACAATGTGGCGCGCGGCATTTACAGTGTTGGCACCGGTGGTGCAGTGGATGTAGCGACTGCGCCGCGCTTTCTGCCCTTCCCGGACGTCTGACCGCAGGAATTTTTCCGGAAAATCAGTCTTCAGCCAGGCTTTGCTGCTTGAGCCGGTTGGGCGCCAGAGCTCCAGCCGAATCAAGAATCGGGTAGGCAATCGAGCAGATATGCGAGTTGATGCGTTTGAGGTCGCTAATCAGGTCAATGTGCAGCGAGCTGGTTTCCAGGCTTTGCACCGTGTTGGCTGACAGCCTGCCGAGGTGGCTGGTGGCATAGGCGCGTTCAAGGTCGCGGAAGCGGGCTTTTTCTTCAAGCAGCTTTTGGGCATCGCGCACCGAGCCGTTCAAAAATACGCTCATGGAGAGGCGCAGGTTGTCAAGCAGTCGGCTGTGCAGTTCACAGATTTCGGCCATGCCGGCTTCCGAGAAGTTGCGGCCAGGCTTGATCTTCTTGTCTTCAATGTCGATCAACACGCGCTCGATGATGTCGCCTATCTGTTCCATGTTGATGGTGAAGCTGATGATGTCCGTCCAGCGGCGGCTTTCTTCTTCGGCCAGCGCCTCGCGCGAGATTTTGGTCAGGTAGTACTTGATGGCAGAGTAGAGCCTGTCGACCTCGTCATCCATCTTGCGCAGGTCTTCGGCCAGCTTCAGGTCATTTTTGCGTATGACCTGAAGCATGCCCAGCAACATGCTTTCGACGACATCGGCCTGATGCAGGGCCTCGCGTGCGGCATTCGAGATGGCCAGCGAGGGTGTTGAAAGGGCAGAGGGATCGAGATGATTGGGCCGGTTGCTGACGACAGATTTTTGCGGCTTGGGCAGCAGTTTTTGTGTCCAGCGCGCGAAAGGGTCGGTCAGGCCAATGAAGACCACGCCGACCACGACGTTGAACATCAGGTGAAACATCACCACCACAGAGGCTGACTGTTCGCCGAGCAGTGGCCTGACATGCTGCAGCCAGAGACCTATGAAAGGTGCCACCACCACAACACCGAGTATTTTGAAACCAAGCGTGCCCACAGGCACCTGCCGCGCTTCAATGGGCGAGCGCAGGGTGGTCAGCACAGCCAGCACGCCGCTGCCCAGATTGGCGCCCAGCACCAGGCCGAGCGCCACTTCAAGTGGTACGCCGCCGGACGCTGCAAGGGTGGCGATCAACAGCACCACGGCCAGGCTTGAATACGAGATGATGGCCAGCACCATGCCCAGCGTGATTTCCAGCAGGAGGTCGGTGCCGATCGAGGCGAGCAGGGCCTTGATGGCCGGCGAGGTTGTCAGCACTTCTGTCGAAACCGTCACCAGTCGCAGGGCCAGCAGCATCAGGCCCAGCCCGATGAGGATGCGGCCTATGCGTCCGATCGTTGAGGCCTGGCGCGGAATGAAGAGCACCACACCGACAAAAATCAGCAGCGGCGACAGCCACGACAAGTCAAACGAAAAGACAACCGCGATCAGCGCAGTGCCTATGTCTGCGCCCCGCATGACGGCCAGTGCTGCAGGCAGGCTGATGAGGCCCTGTGCAACGAACGATGAGGTGATGAGGGCGGTGGCAGTGCTGGACTGCACCAGCGCCGTGACGCCTATTCCAGACAGTGCCGCGGTGAATCGGTTGCCCACACTGGTGGCCAGAACCCGCCGCAGATTGGCACCAAACACCCGCAGGATGCCGGTGCGTACCAGATGGGTGCCCCAGACAAGCAGCGAAACAGCTGCCAACAAGTTCAGTAAATGCTTCATAGGTCTCAGGAAAGACTATACGCCTGCGAGAAGCGTGCCAATAGCGGGCGTTCGCCACCGGGCTTTCCTCGACAAATACAAAATGAACGGCTTATCTGGCGATCAACGAAGCGGGTCCTGGCAAGCAGCGGCCGCGGGACTGGCTATGCCAGACCGCAGGCACAGCGCCCCCTTCGGGGGGGGCAGAGAGTTACACGCAGTGAACGAACGTGGGGACTCTATTATTTTGTCTTGCGAACGCGCAACAGCTCGTCGAGGATCAGGCAGATGGCGCCTATGGTGATCGCGCTGTCGGCAATGTTGAAGGCCGGGAAATGCCAGTTGCGGTAGTGGAAATCAAGGAAGTCGACGACATAGCCGTGCAGGCTGCGGTCCACCACATTGCCGATGGCGCCGCCCAGTATGCAGGCCAGCGCAAACGAGAACAGCTTTTGCCCGGCGTGCGAGCGCAGCATCCAGATGATGAAGAGCGCAGCGCCCACACCAATGGCGGTGAAAAACCAGCGCTGCCAGCCCGACTCGGATGCGAGGAAGGAAAACGCAGCGCCTGCGTTGTGCACCCTGACGATATTGAAAAAGCTGGTGACGTAGGTCGCATCACCGAGTTTGTAATACCCCAGGATCAGCACCTTGGTGAACTGGTCCGCAATCAGCAGCAGCAGGGCGAGACCCAGCCACGGCAGCATGGCGTTTGAACTTTTGGTGAAGGTGGTTTTGGCCATAAATAATGTTCAGGCAAATTGACGGGCTTCGCCAGCGCCATACAGGTTGCTGGTGCATCGGCCGCAGATGGTGGGGTGTGCGGCATCAACGCCGACGTCTTCACGGTAATGCCAGCAGCGTTCGCATTTTGCATTGGCACTGGCCTGAACAGTCGTCGCCAGAGCGGTGCCTGAAGCCAGCGTGATCGCAGAAGTAATGAACACAAACTTCAGGTCGTCGCCCAGGCTGGCCAGCAGGGCCTCGTCCTCGGCACTGACCTGCAGCGCGATGTCAGCCTGCAGCGATGAGCCTACCTTGCCGTCTGCACGAAGGACTTCGATGTCCTTGTTCACCACATCACGGATCTCGCGAATGCGCGACCATTTGGCCAGCAATGCGGCATCGGGTGTACCGAGTTCGGAGTAGGTCTCCAGAAAGATCGAATCCGATGAACCAAAGACCGTCCATGCTTCTTCAGCCGTGAAGCTGAGGAAAGGGGCCATCCAGCGCAGCATGGCGTGGGTGATGGCGTGCAGTGCTGTCTGTGCGCTGCGGCGTGCGAGCGATTTCGGTCCCGTTGTGTAGAGGCGGTCTTTCAGGATGTCGAGGTAAAACGACCCCAGGTCTTCGCTGCAGTAGATCTGCAGTTTGGACACGACCGGGTGAAACTCATACACCTCGTAGTGCGCCAGGATGTCGGCCTGCAACTGCGAAGCCCGGCTGAGCGCATAGCGGTCAATCTCCAGCATGTCTTCAAACGGCACGCTGTCAGTTGCCGGGTCAAAGTCGCTGACATTGGCCATTAAAAAGCGCAGCGTGTTGCGTATGCGGCGGTAGGCGTCAACCACGCGCGCAAGGATCTTGTCGTCAATGCCGAGGTCACCCGAGTAGTCGGTCGATGCGCACCAGAGGCGGATGATTTCCGCGCCCAGCTTGCCTGACACCTCTTGCGGCACCACCGTGTTTCCTTCGCTTTTGCTCATCTTGCGGCCCTTGCCGTCGACCGTGAAGCCGTGTGTCAGCAGGCCCTTGTAGGGCGCGCGGTCATACATCGCGCATGAGGTGAGCAAGGATGAATGGAACCAGCCACGGTGCTGGTCATGGCCTTCGAGGTAGAGGTCTGCCGGCCAGGTCGATTGCGCGGCGTGACTGTGGCGCAGCACGTGGTCGTGTGTGGTGCCGGAGTCGAACCAGACGTCGAGGATGTCGGTGCTCTTGATGTAGTTGGGCGCATCGGCACCGATGATGGATTCGGCGCTCGCCTTGCTCCAGGCCTCAATGCCGCCGGCCTGCACCATGTCGGCAGCCTGGTCCATGATCTCCATGGTGCGCGGGTGCAGCTCGCCCGTCGCGGTGTGGATGAAAAACGGCAGGGGCACGCCCCAGTTGCGCTGGCGGCTGATGCACCAGTCGGGCCGGCCGGCGATCATGTCGCGCAGGCGGGTCTTGCCGTTCTCGGGGTAAAAACTCGTTTCTTCAATCGCGGCCAGTGCCAGCTTGCGCAGGGTTTGCGGTGCCTTGTCCCTGGTGAAAACGCCTTCGCCTTCGTCCATGCGTACAAACCATTGTGCGGCCGCGCGGTAGATCACTGGCGTCTTGTGGCGCCAGCAGTGCGGGTAGCTGTGGGTGATGTTCTGCGTGGCAAACAGGCGGTCGTGCTCGCGCAGCTTGTCGATGACCAGCGGCGCGGCTTTCCAGATGTTGAGCCCGCCAAACAGTGGCAGCTCATCAACATAGCGGCCGTTGCCCTGCACGGGGTTGAGGATGTCGTCATAGGCCAGGCCGTTGGCGACGCATGAGTTGAAATCTTCGACGCCATAGGCAGGCGCGGAGTGCACGATACCCGTGCCGTCATCGGCCGTGGCGTAGTCAGCAAGATAAACGGGGCTCAGGCGTTTGTAACCCGCATCAACGTCGTACAGCGGATGCTCGAAGTTCAGGTTGGCGAGGTTCTTTCCGAGCGTGGTGGCGATGACCTTGCCTTCAAGCTCGTAACGCTCGAGGCATTTTTCGACCAGTACGGCGGCCAGCACCAGCAGGCCGCGCGGCGTATCGACCAGCGCGTATTCAAGCTCGGGGTTGAGGTTGAGTGCCTGGTTGGCAGGGATGGTCCACGCGGTCGTTGTCCAGATGACGATGAAGGCGTCTTTCTCCAGCTTGCCCACGCCGAATGCGGCGGCGAGCTTGTCAGGTTCGGCTGATTTGAAGCCGACATCCAGCGTCTGCGATTTTTTGTCGGCGTATTCGATCTCGAACTCTGCGAGCGACGAGCCGCAATCAAAACACCAGTAAACGGGCTTCAGGCCACGATACACAAAACCGCGCTCCATGATGCGTTTGAGGGCGCGTATCTCTTGTGCTTCGTTGCCGAAATCCATCGTGCGGTAGGGGTTGTCCCATTCGCCGAGTACGCCCAGGCGCTTGAAGTCGGCCATCTGGCCGGCGATCTGCTCAGTCGCGAAGGCCCGGCTTTTGGCCTGTACTTCATCACGGGGAAGATTTCGTCCGTATAACTTCTCGATGGCGTTTTCGATGGGCAGGCCGTGGCAGTCCCAGCCTGGCACATAGATCGCATCCAGGCCCTTGAGCTGGCGCGCCTTGACGATCATGTCCTTGAGGATTTTGTTGACGGCATGGCCGATGTGGATCTTGCCGTTGGCGTACGGCGGGCCGTCATGCAGCACAAACTTCGGCGCGCCGTGGCGTGCATCGCGCAGGCGCTTGTAAATGCCCTTGTCTTCCCACTCCTGTACCCAGCCGGCTTCGCGCTTGGGCAGGTCGCCACGCATGGGGAAAGGAGTATCTGGCAGGTTGAGGGTGCTGCGGTAATCGGTTTTGGTATCGGACATTATTGATGGACTGCCTCGCTGCAGGGCAGCGTTTGTTGTATTTTGGATTCCAGAAAAGCGCCGGGCCGCCCCAAGCTCTTTCTGGCTGATTAACGTGAAAGAACTTTCATGATCCAGGTATGGGCAGAGGATATGAAAGTTGGGCTGGCGAAAAGTATCGTGCGAAGCCGTACGGCGTAGCGAAACTTTTCGCCACTCTAAATTCGGTCGCGCGTCGTCTGGCGGCTGGTCTCTGTGTGCATGGCAGAAGTCTGCGCCTGGGCAAAAAAAGCACGTGCGTCATCACAGTCTTTGGCAATGCCGGTTGTCAGGCTTTCCAGACTGTCGTACTTCAGTTCGTCATGCAGTTTGTGCAGCAGTTCCACGCGGATGATTTTACCGTACGCCCCCTCGGCCCCAAGGCTGGCGGGCCATTCGAGGCAATAGGTCTCCAGCAGCACCCGGCCACCATTGACGTCATGGGGATCTATTGAAGGGCGAATGCCGAGGTTGGCCACGCCGGGCAGGGGTTTGTCGGCCAGGCCATGCACCTGGACCGCAAAAATACCACTGGCTGCCGGGTTCCAGTGCGAAAACCGCAGGTTCAGGGTGCGAAAACCCAGAGTCCGGCCGAGTTTGCGTCCGTGCACCACGTGGCCGGAGATGCTGTACGGTCGGCCCAGCAGGGCGGCGACCTTGTCCATTTCACCTTTGCCGAGAGCGTCACGTACCGCAGAGCTTGAAACCCGAAGGCCATGAACTTCGTAGCTATTCATGCGGGCCACATCAAAACACAGGCGCCCACCTGCGGCGTCCAGCATGGCGTAATCGCCCGCACGCTTGCTGCCGAAGCGGAAATCGTCTCCCACCAGCACATAACGTGCGCCCAGGCCCTGCACCAGTACGTCGTTGATAAACGCTTCCGGCGACTGGCTTGACAGCCGTGCGTCAAAGGGCAGCACGACACACTGCTCAATGCCGCAGCGGTTCAGCTCGGTGAGTTTGTCCCGCAGGGTGGCGATGCGGGCCGGTGCCAGCTCTGGCTTGCGCGCCAGGGCTGCAAAGTAGTCACGGGGATGCGGCTCGAAGGTCATGACGCAGCTCGGTACGCCGCGATGCTGCGCCTCATTTTTAAGCAGGGCCAGCATGGCCTGGTGGCCCCTGTGCACACCGTCAAAGTTGCCAATCGTCAGGGCGCATTCGGCTGCGAGCCCCGGCTGGCGGTATCCGCGAAAGACTTTCATGCTCCGATTATCGTTTTTATAGCGCCGCTTGCCGCTTAATGGGCCTGTGCAGACCGTTTGTCATCATTTCACTGTATATTGATACACAGTTAGCCAATCAGTCGAACGCCCCGTTTCCATGTGTTTTTTACCATGATGGAGGTCTGTTTTGAAGGTCTTGAAGCTCTCTGCGCAGGGATTGCCGCAATCCTGGATCAGCCTTGAAGAAGCCGTGCTTCATTACGCGGCCGACGAAGTGCGCTGGGAAATGGGCGCACGTGTGGCAACCTTTCACGGTGGCCATAACGCCGTCACGGGTGACCAGTCCATCATCACTGTCAACAGCATCATAGGCACCAAGGGCGTGCCGAATATCAACCCGTTTGACCTGAAGCCGGGGCTGACCAACAGCAAACTTTTTGCCCGTGACCGCAATGTCTGCGCCTACTGCGGCGAGCATTTTCACGAAGAAGACCTGACGCGCGAGCACATCGTTCCTTTTGCGCAGAAGGGCATAGACACCTGGATGAATGTCGTCACCGCCTGCCGGTTATGGCCCCCAAAAACTTTACCAGTTGAGTGCGTGAGTGAGTTGCGCCCTCTGCGGAGCCGCGAAGCGTGCGGTTTTAGAACTCGTGGTCGTCACCAGTTCGGCTCACCAGTTCGTGGGAGAGCGAGATGAGGTCCCTCCATCTCGCCGTCGACATCTCTGGTTTCCCGGCGCGGTGGCTCTCGTGGCAGGACGCGATTT
Source organism: Pseudomonadota bacterium (assembly GCA_040388905.1). Classification (GTDB taxonomy): domain Bacteria; phylum Pseudomonadota; class Gammaproteobacteria; order Burkholderiales; family Burkholderiaceae_C; genus Polaromonas. The sequence continues at coordinate 48,418 of JAZKAY010000007.1, read as the reverse complement.
GTCAGGAGACTCTCGGCAAGGTCGCCTACGGCTTTGGCGACCATGAGTTCACGTTCACCGGCGGAAAGAACCGAGACAGTGGTCTCGACTCGCAAATCACGCTGAAAAGCATCTTGGTGCTGAAGGGGCGTAGTCCGGAGTGCAACAAGCGCACGACAATCCCGCTCTCGAACGCTGCGCTGTTCCGGCGCGACCAGTTCATGTGCGCCTACTGCGGCAACGTGAGCACCAAGGGACTTACTCGCGACCACATCAAACCGCTTTCCAGGGGCGGTGCCGATTCATGGCTCAACTGCTGTGCCTGCTGCGTATCGTGTAACGCGCGCAAGGGGTCTCAGACGTTGGACGAGCTTGGCTGGCAGTTGCTCTACGTGCCGTATGTGCCGAATCACCAGGAAGGGCTGATTCTGGCCAATCGGCACATCCTGGACGACCAGATGGAGCTGCTAAAGAGCATGTGTCCGAAACACTCCCGTGTGGTCGGGCACGCATGAAGCACCAACCGACAGAAGTGCGAACAGGCACAAGCCCAATTGAACAAACCCCTCTTGCTTCGGCTTGAGGGGTTTTTCTTTTCGCGCGGCATCGGCATTAGTGAGCCAACTAAACACCCTGATTCAGTCGGAAAACCCAGGCAGAGAACGCAACCAACATAGTTGCGACGCTGGTGAAATAACGTCGCCCGGATGCGGCTCGCGGAGGTGACGACCTGACCATTTCGGCGCCTGGCCTCGGGCCCACACTGCAGCCGGCCGACGAAAAGACCACCCATCATGTATGGCTAACGGCGGGGGCAGGGGCTAGGAGCTTTCGGCAACAGCGCTTGCATGGCCTAGCCGCGCTATCAGCCGCACGTAGAACAGCTCTCCGACGAGCTCAACCAAAGTCTGCGTGACGATGATGGCCGGCAACACAGGAATGGCTCCGGGCACAGCGAGCGCAAGCGGCAGGACGACCAGGGAGTTCCGCGTTCCCGCACTGAACGCCACGGCGCGGCCGGCCAAGGCATCCAGCCGGAAAAGCCGACCGACTGCCCACCCGATGAGCGGCGCTGCAATCGCAAAGGCAATGTAGTGCGGCACGACGTCTGCAGCCGCAGTTGTCGCGGGACCAAGCTGCGGAAGCACGGCCGCTACGACGATGAACAGAACCAGGGCGGTAGCCGGAACCGGCAGCAGGCTAAGCCCAGCTGATGTCCGCTTCCCGACCTCGCTTCGCGCTGCCCAGAGCTGCGTCACAGCGGCGAGTACAAGCGGGACCGCAATGAGCCAGACGAAAGCGTGGACGAAAGGGCCTGGTTGAACGAGCGCGCCGGCTTGCTCTCCGAGAAACAGCCTCAGATAGACGGGCAGGAGAAGCATCTGCAGCACCAGGAGGGTCGGGGTCGCAGCGAGCAGAAGGCGGGCGTCAGCTCGTCCCAGGTGCGAGAACGTCACGACATAGTCAATGCAGGGTGTCAGAAGTACGAAGAGCACCCCAAGCCGTATCAGCGGGTCCGGCGGCAAGAACTGCACGATGACGGCGACGACAACAGGGACGGCGACGAAGTTCGCAACCAGTAGGGCTGCGAGGAATCGGCCGCGAGCAAATGCGCGGCCGAGGTCAGCCACCGGCACCTGCAGAAACGTGACGAACAACATCGCGGCTAGCGCCGGATTGATGGCTGCCTCCAGCGCGCTCGTGCCCGGGACTGTCAGCGCCACCAGCACGGCCAGTGCCACGGCGCCGAAATAGATGACTATCTGCTTTTCTTCGAGGAACTCTCTGGTGCGGCTCATGCTTCTGCGTTTCTGTGCGTTAGGTCATGGTGCCACAGCGGATGAGAACTTCGCAGTGACGCCGGAGGACAGCGCGAAGCCGCTTCATCGCCTTCGGCTATCGCCGCACCGGGCACGAGGGCTGACCGAATCAGTAAGTCCAGCGCCACTTGTCTGCTCTGAACTCGAGGCGGGCTCTCCACGGCAGCTTTTGCCGCCGCCTCGTCGCCAACGATTAGCACCTGCTTCTGTGCCCGTGTGACCGCAGTGTAAATCAGGGTGCGGTCAAGCAATCGGTGCCCTGTGAGAGGAACGATGACACGCGGCCACTGTGACCCCTGTGCCTTGTGCACTGTGATGGCGTAGGCCAACTCAAGGTCGTCCAACATGTCTTCGACGATGGGCCTACGAATGCCATCGTCCCAAAGCACCCATGCAAGCGGACGTTCGGTCTCGTCGCCTTGTTCATCCTTCAAGGGCTGGTGTCCCTCTTCGACTTCGACGATGGTGCCCAGCGAGCCGTTCTGCAGGCCTCGGTCCCACATGTTTCGGGTGCAAAGGACCGGGTCGCCGAGGTTGAGCCCAGTGAGTGCAAAGGTATCGTGCTGAGTGCTCCATACCGTCACGGCTTTGGCACCCGCCGTGGTCTCGGCCTGGCAGAGGCTGTTGATGGTCTTCACGCCGTCAGAGCCGTTCCGACGTGCGGAGAGAATTTGGGTGTTCTCTGGGTCGAGTCTGTACAAGTCCAGAACGGTCTCGGCAATCAGGCTGGTACCTGACGAAGTACGAGTGTCAGCGCACGGGATAAACGCGATTGCGTCAGTCTCCACGTTCGACAGCGAAGGCCAGATGCCTTTGCGGATGGAAACAGCTGCGCTGGCGATGTCCCCGCCATACCGCTTGATGACCTTGAGCTCACCCAAGGGAACAGTAGGGAATCGAATCAGGGCATGAAGGACCAGCCCAGGCCCCACCGGCATCAACTGCTCGGGGTCCCCGGCTAGCACCAGGCGAACCTCGGGCGACAAGAGCTCGCATAGACGATGCATCGAAACGATGTCGACCATGCTGGCCTCGTCGACGACGACAACAACTGGTCCTGACAGCTCCCTCGCAGCGCGTAAGAAGTTGGCGATGGTGGAGGCCGCACGACCGGTCGCCTCCTGCATCCGTTTTGCCGCACGGCCTGCCAAAGCGAGCTGGACTACCTCGATGCCGGCTTGGTCGTAGACCTGGTACAGCGCCTTGAGCACCGTAGTCTTGCCAACGCCGGCGCCGCCCGTGATGAGCATGAAGGAGTGGTTACACGCTAGGTGCACGGCGCGTCGCTGTTCGGCATTCAGTGCGATGCCTTCGTTCGCCTCGTAGTCACGCAACAGGTCTTCGACCTCTGTGGATGTCATCAGCGCTTGGTCGGCAGCTGTTAAGCGCGAGCTCACCGCTTTGGCCACCGTTTGCTCCATGACCAGTGCACCGAGCGGCTGCACGCCATGAAGACCCACGACGAAGCTGCCGTTGGACAGTCCCTGCGACAGTGCGTTAGGAATCAAGTTGCGCCAGCGGAACGTCTTGGTCTGGCTTCCCAGGACAGCCTGGAGGTAGTCCATGAGGGTGGAGGACAGAGCCGTCGTATGTCCGGCCGTGAACACCCGATAGCAAGCCTCCTCGATGGCGCCTTGCAGCCGTCGGGGGTCGTCCACCTCCACACCGAAGTGGCTCCTGGCAAGTGCATCAACCTGCCGCCACGACGCTGAGAAACTCAGGAGGCGATACGGGTCCTCCTGAAGCTTCTCAGGAGTTTCACGGCCGAAAAAGCGAAGCACCTTCCGACCAATCTCAAGCTCGAAGCCTTCCGCCTGAAGCCACTGCAGGGTTCTGCTGTCGCCGTACTGCGTCCAGGCGCCTGCCACCTGGGCGGCGCTCTCCGGTGTAAGCACCGTCGCCAGCGTCCCCACGTCCGCGGCGTCCAACACGTCGTACAGCTTGGCACCGAGTGCATCCCACAGCTTTCGTGCCTTAACCTGGCCGATGCGCTCGAAGGCCGGGTTCTCGGCAAGGAACGAGACGATGTGCTCGCCAGAAGGGCGCATCAGGAGGGCGCTAGACGCCTCGACCTGCCATTCCGACACCCGGAATCCATTGACCTCCAACAAACGCTCAACGGCCTCGCCAGAGACCTTCCACCACTGTCCTGGTTGAACAAGCGTCTTGCCCAGGGCCAAGCCATTGGCCTTCACCACGAAGTACGACGCTGCGTCCTGCACGTTGCCTTGGTCGTCTATAGGCTTTCCAGTGAAGATGCAGCCTCCAAAGCCCTTGGGGCTCTGGCTGCGAATCGCGGTGACGCGCAGAGTCCGCTCGAGCATCAACGGGGCAACCTGCCTGTCAGTGCCAAAGCTTGGCTCAGGATGGCGTGCTTCTCCAGCGCGCGCTTCAGTTCCGCGACCTCGGCCTTCAGGCTCGCGTTCTCGGTCTCAAGCCGGCGCAGACGTTCGGCGTCGAGGGCGCCTCGCAGCTTGCCTGGCTCCCGCACCGGCGGGGCAGCCTCCCCCGCAGGCTTCTCGATGGCCGGCGGAAGCACCCCGCGTTCTCGCAACGACTCCTCCAGCTCACGCAGGGCCGCCTTGATGCGTGGGTTCTGGTCGAGGACCGACTTGGCGAAGCCGCATTCGGTGGCGACTTCCTTGCGCGAGAGCTGTCCGCGGTGGACCAGCGAGCGGAAGTCGTCGTCCGACTTGCTCGCGTTCCAAGCGGCGAAGGCTTGGACGTTTTCCTCGGCTACCTGCCTACCGCTGGCCATTGGACGCGCCCTCCGCCTCATATCGTTGCTGCCAGTCGGCCTCCGTCAGGCCGGTGCCACGACGATAGGCCGCAACATCAGGCGCGTCGAGAACCACCTTCTTGTTGATGGTCAGGCGTCCTTTGAGGAAGGTGTACTGTCGCCCGCCAACCAAGTGGTCCATGAGCTTCAGCAGCGCCGCCGCCACCTGCTTGTCAGCAGGCGCCTGGGAGTCCACAGGTGAAGCGAGAAGGAATGGCTGGCCGCCCTTGGATGCGTTGGCGATTGCCCCGTCGATGTCAACGCCAGGCCGCAGCGTCTTGAACAACGTTCTCAGTGCATCGTTCTCCTTCTGCAGCCAGCGCGCGACGCTCTCCTTGTCCCGAATCTGCGCTTGCAGCACGGGGTCGATGACAGTGTCGGCCAGGCTGCCACTCTTGGAGACCCCCTTCACTCGGGAGGCCTGCTCAGTGATGCGGAGCTTGATGTACTCACCAAGCTTGGACCCGGTGTTGCTGACCGTCGAATACGCCGGCCCGTTGGGGCCGCACCGGCGGACGACCTCTGCTGCGGCAATCTGAACACCGTCCCTTTCCATCAAGTCGCACACTTCCTTGATGGCGGCGATGTTTCCGCGCCTGACGCTGTTGCGGGACGCTGCAATCTCGTCGTAGAGGACGTCGGAAGCCCTACGTTCGGTGAGCTGCGGGTTGTTCATTTCAGCGCCTTGATAGGGATGGTTCTTGAGATGCCCCGAGCAGTTGCCTGGCTCGAGGCCAAAAGCAGCTCAGACAGTCCCTTCTGCAGTTGGGGGAGGGACGCAAGGGGCGTGCGCCCCTCAAGCAGGTCTGAGGCTTGAGACGGGTCTTCGGCCGCGCCAAGCATCAACTCCACGGCCAGATTCGCTGCTGATAGGCGCTGGTCGTCAGTGAGCTTGAAGTAGAGGCTTGTCAGGTCTGAGTGCTCGTTGATAGCTAGGAACTTGCCAACGGCCATCTCGAGGTCCAGCGCAACCGCCTTCGACTCGAGAGCGTAGTCGGGCAGGAGTTCTGCGCATGTCGAGAGAAAGTGCTCAAGCTCAAGCTGCGTCGACTGCTTGAAGCTGAAGGTGAGGTCCTCACTCGCCTGGTCAGCCACCAGCACCAGTTGCGAGGCCGGTGCGCCGGCGCCGCGGTCCCCTTTCAAGAACCTCTTGTAGTCTTCGAGCTTGTGCACTGAGGCTTCATAGAGCTTCATCCGATGCCACCATTCGGTCAGCATGTCGTTTAGCTGCCGCTCCTCGACGTCGGCCTGGCCACGCCGCAGGTCAGCTTGCGCGAAGTTATCAGCGTCTTCGGCCTCCAGGATGGAACCCCGAAGCTTGTCGAGGCCTTGAATTTTCTTGCGGATTTTCAGAATCAGCTGATTGCCCTCGATGCACTGCCCAAGCAAAAAGGCAGGACCGGTCAACCAGAACCTGCACTGGGGGCACGACGGGCCTCTGTCGCCAACGGGCACTGCAGTGATTCGACCGTTCGTGGTGATGCCGCCTTCCTCGCAGCGCGTGCCCGGGCAGATGCCTCCCAAGCGGAACTGCAGCAGGCCAGCGTTCTCCGTCATCGCGTCGAAACCGGTGTACATGCCCTCGTATGAGGAGTTCGTCACCAGGTAGTCCCGCATCTCGAGCGCTTCAGCCTCGGTGAACTTCGGGATTGCGGCCGTAGACCTCCCCGCCGTGGCCTCGCAGTTCTTCAGCACCTGACGCATCTGCCCTGGCGAGGGCTTGTCATACCAAAGCGTCATGATGTACGTGGCATGGCCGGCCACGTATTCCGAGACGATGTTCAATGGGACGCCACGGTCAAGCAGGTCAGTGATGCCCGAGACCCGCAGCGTATGGATGTCGTGCAGCGCGCGAGTTTTGCCGCCGGCCGTCGTGACGAGCTGCATGCGCTGGCTTTCGCTCTTAGCCTGGCTGTTGATTCGCCGTTCCGTCTCGGCACAGAGTTCGACCCAGAGCTTCAGTAGCTTCTGCTTGGAGACAGGCAACGAAGGGTCAGTCCCGCGGTCCGCCGAGGGGTCGCGGAACAGGCAGAAGAACTTGGACTGACGTTGTACCCAATCCTCTGGCTGGTTCCGGTGTCCCTGCGCCTCGATAATCCCGTGCGGATTGGGACGGGCGGCGTAGAGGCGAATCCATTCGTACTGGTACCGCAGATGCTCAAGCAATTCGTCGCTGACCCAGGGAATGTGATAACCCATGTCGGAGGTCTTGTTCACTGGCACCCAGACGCCAATCACGTCAGAGACGTCGAGCATCCCCGATGGAATCACTTGGAGTACGCCCTCCCTGCGACTTGGGTCAATGACGCCGTCGACCGTGACTTGGTTCGGGTTCGGGACCATGACCCGGCGTTCGAAGTCGAAGATGAGCGAGTCGCCTTCGCCCGAGTCGAACAGCCTCGCTTGGAGGCTGCGCAGTGGCAATGTCAAGAGGGTGTACAGGAGGAGGGCCGCGCTGGGGCACCAGACGTACTCCAGCGCCTTCGTCTTCTCGTTGACAAGGTGAGTCCAGCCTCCTTTTGACTTCGGCCAGGCGTAGTCGTCTTCGGTCAGGACCTTGCGCATCTCCTCCATGACATGCGCCGCAATCGCCTTGCGGGTGGTGCCGCTCTTCAGCGTTTCGCTGAAGCGGTCCAGCTTCATATCCACGGGTTGCGCCAACCAGGGCGCGTCTTTCGGGGCCCCCTCGTGCCTTGCCAGGAGGCGGTCTTTCACGAAGTCGAAGAGCTGGCTGAGCATGGTCAGGCGTCCGTTCCTTGCAGCAGGGGAACTGAGCTTCGTAGCTAGGTAACCGCGATAGCACGCGGTGTTGCCTACGCTGTAGTCGTTGACGAGGGGCCGAGTGACAGCAAGAGGCGATAGGGGCGGATTCGGCAGTGTGCACAGGAACTCCGCGAACTCTGAGCATGCAGTCTTTCGAACCTGACCTTGGGTGTCCTTGGTTTCCTTGACGAACTCCTCGAACCACTGGCTCCACTCAGACATGTGAGGGTGCTCAGCTCGGAGTTGCTCGAACGAAGAGAAGTCATCGAGCTTGACGGTCTCGCGCTTCTGGAACAGGAGGGCCTGTGTCGGTGCGCCGGCGCACCTGGAGTTGTGGAGTCTGAGGAGGGCGTTGTAGGTCTTGCGCTGCTTGCTCGCCTGTTGAGCCGTCATGGGCTCCTTCGCCTCCAGGACCAAGTCAACGCACGTCGCCAACAAAGGCGTGGTGACCTGCGCGAGGGACCGCAGGCTGGAAGCGAGCATGAGATTCCGCAGATGCGTTTCCCGATTCACTTCGGTCGTCTTCGCAACTTCCATGTTCGCGAGCTCGGCCAACAGCTCGTCGGCCTCTCGAGGGCGGTACTCCTTCGCGAAGATGGCGCTCTGGTTGCTGCGATGCGAGAGGTGGAGGTGTTCGGGAATCCCTGATTGAGGGTGCACGAACGGGAACAGGAGCCAGCCGTTCGTTGCGCTGTAACCCAGGAACTCGTAGACCCTTGCTTGATAGTAGGTCTTCGGAATGTTCCCCCTCTCCGGGTCGATGTCGCGCGTTCCCTCAAACAGGGCCTCGATGAGGGTGCCGTAGAAGTCGAGAGCCGTCTCTGAAGCCCGTGCGACGCCCATCAGATAGTCGTGACCGACGGCAGATTCCCGGTCTCGATTGAGGCGGTAGAGAGCCTCCATCTCTGCGATGCTCTTGGGCTTCAGCGCCTTCAGCGAGCGGCTTGATTCCTTCCCCGTCACCAGCTCACGCACCTGTGCGACGGTGAGTTCGCTGCCCAGCAAAGCGTTCACCGCGCTTCGATTCACGTGCAAGAATGAGTTGCCTGCTGTAGCAACGAGCTTGCAGTCGCCTTCCTCGAAGGTTGTGAGTTCTGTCCAAAGCGCTTGACCTCGCACGGCTGCATACTCGTCGATGGCCACGCGCAACTCGCGCATAGAAGGCTTGGACAGCAGCTTGAACCTGGTCTTGTCGGTGTTCAAGTGGACTGCTGGCGCCAAAGACGTGGACGCGGGAAAGACGGTCGGCGCCTCAGTGCTCATGTACCTATAGGTCACCGCATCATCCTCGTGAGCTTCTTGGTGTCGATGTCGCCGAATGCCGTCGTACCGTGTCTCTGGACGACGCTGGGAAGGACCCCATTCACCGGAGAGCCGGTAGACCTTCTCTCCTCAGCGGCGGTCAGTTCATCCCTGGCAGTCTCTGGCGAGATGTGCGCATATACGGCTGTCGACGAGATTTGTGCATGCCCCATCCACTTCTGGAGCATCAGCAGGTCGGCCTTCAGCACGTCGATGCAGTAGAAGCCGTAGGAGTGACGCAGTGAGTGGAGGCCATACCCTTTCAGGCTGACCCCAAAGCGCTTCTCAACACGCTTGCAGGCCAAGTCGAACTGCTTAGCCGCTGCCTTCATGGTCAAGGGTTCGCCGTCTTCGTTCACCCAGTAGTACGGGTGCGGCCGCCGCGGCACTCTCTGTCTCACCTCGTGCAGATATTTCCGGTGCAGAGCGACCAGTTCTTTGTCGGCGTTGCGAATGAAATACGTATGGGAGGTGAGAGCAGCCTCGTCATCGAATTTGATGCCTTTCCATCCCAGCGCAGTGGGCTCAGCGCCGTGGTCGGTGCGAGGTAGGAGACCGAACTGGTTGCGCAGGTATTCCTTACGGCTGCCGCGAAGGGTCGCGCCCGACAGGTTGGTCCACTCCATCGACGACTGCGCGGGATGGGCTAAGACGAAGCGCAGCGTCTCGTTTACGGTGAAGACATCGTGCGTGAAAGCATGGAGCACTTCCGAGGTGCGCCGCCCGCCGAAGGCAAGTGTCGAGAACAGAAGTCGGTCGCGCGGGTTCTCCGTCTCGTCCAGCAACGGCTGTAGGTACTTCTGCGGAAAGGGCTTGTACTGGCGCAATCCAGTGAGCACCTTCTTCCTGCCGCCGGCCTTCTTCTTCTGCCGCTTCTTGGTGTGGAACAGCAGACTCTTCTCGGCATGCTGTGAGCCGGACCAAGAGGCACGGCAGTCTTCGATGAACTGGATTTCCCGGCTTGGCCAAATGGCGTCGCCGTTATCCATCACGAACTTCACATATTCGACCACTGCGGTGCGACACAGCACGTACTCGTTCTGTGAGGACGGCGCCCACCCCAGCACGGAGCCGTGGTCGTACGCGTGGAGGAAGTCCTCCAGCAGCCGTCTGATTTCTCTTGCCTCGATGGGGCGACTGCTGCACACGAAGGTGTAGTAGTCCTTCAGCTTGCCGATAGCCGTGACGTACTTGCGAATGGTCTCGTAACTGCGCACCGCCTCTCGCAGGAGGTACCTCGCGTACATCGCCACGCTCAGGCTGATGGTCGCCCGGCCGCCGTCATCCACCTCCACCAAGACAGGTAGGGTCTTGGCGTCGGGAGCTTCTATCGCCAAATGGATGACGATGTTGGCGCTGTCGGAGCTCAGCATTACGGCATTGTACCAGTAAACTGGTAGGTAGCAATAACCGTTCTAACTTTTGCGAAACCCCGGTCGAGGGGGTTTTCGGCTCCGCTGTGAAGTCCTTTTAGAACTGGTAACTGAACCGTGGGGGGTGGAATGCCGTGCCTGCAACCACCGCAAAAGCAGCCGCACACCTGAGCAGGCCCGCATGCCACTGCTGTACACGCCTTATGTACCCAGCCTGTGGGAAGACTTCATTTTGCGCAACCGCCGCATCCTGGCCGACCAGATGGAGTTTTTGATGGCGCATGTGCCGCGAACGTCGCGCCTGCTCATCTAAATAACTGTCTGCATTGCTATGAAAAAAGCCGCCTGATTGGGCGGCTTTATGTTTGATTTTCAGCTGAGGCCTGCTACGGCAGGCCTGTCGCAGTGACACCGCAAGTGACAGCAAAAGTGAGTGTCTGGTTCTGGCTGAAAGTATTGAGCTGAATTCCCAGCCCCGTTCCCGCAGTCCCCTGGAGGTATGCCATTGTGGTGGACCCAGCCGCCGGACATGCTGCCCCTGTTCCGGTCGCTGCACAGGTCACACTGGCACATGACAAGCCCGGAACCCCTCCGGGGTCCAGCAGGAAGGAAGGCGTGGCCGCACTCGGCCCCAGATTGGCCACAGTAACCGTATAAACCACAGTTTGGCCAGCAGTGACCGTACCTCCCAGGCCATTGGTTTTCGAGATGGTGATATTGGCAACCGGCGTCAGGGTAACCGTGGCTGTCGCGCTGTTGTCTGTGGCGTCAGGGTCTCCGGTACTGGTGACTGCCGCAAGCGTGACAGTGTTGGCAAACGTGCCTACAGTGTTGGTGTTCGCTCTGGCCGTTACCGTGATGGTGCAGATTGCCCCAGCCAGCGCATTCGTCACTGTGCCTGTCACCCTTGTTCGGCCGCCCACTACTGCGGTGGCTGTAGCACAACTGCCACCGCCCACCTGAGCCGCGGTGATACTCAGTACCGGAGTTATCAATGTCGGGATGGTGTCCGTAAATGTCACTGACCCCGTACCCCCTGCTGCCGAGTTGGTGATGGTCAGCACGTATTGCATCGTTTGGGAGAGACCCAGCGTTGCGGTGCTCAAAAGCGGGTCGGTTGTGCCGGCCCGAACCTGTTTGGCCGCTGAAAAGTCGGTGCCAACCGTAAGGGTTGCCTGGGCAGCCAGGGTGTTGGTACCTGCTGTGGTGGTCAGGCTGCCGGCGGGTATGGTGTTGACGTAAGGTGTCAGCGACGCGGTGGCTGATACCGTAAAGCTGACTGAACAACCCACCGTCGGAATTCTGCCGCCGGCCGCCCACACGATGTTGTTTGCTCCTGCCGTAATGGTGAATCCGGGTGTGCTGCAACTGGTTGAAGCAGAAGGTGTCGGCCCAACGATCATCCCGGCCGGAAACGAATCTGTGAAGTTTGACATCAGCCATACCGGGGCCGTGTTTGTGTTACTGAAGGTCAGGGTCAATGTGGTTGTTGTATTGCCGACCCCCCCGGATTTATAGGTAGTTGCAAAACTTTTGGCGATGGACGGTGGTGCGGGCAGCAACACGCAGTTGCCCATGTCGGATGTCGTGTAGGTGGTGGAGGGGGTTGAGTCCAACAGAACCTGACTGCCACTCGTAGTCGGATCAAACCGGTAAAGGATCTGGCCGCTCTGCGCGCCTCCATAGTAGGAAAGGCCCGTGGCGGGATCAACCGAAGCACCTGCTACTGAAATACCGCCTGCGGTGTAGGTGGTGCTGGCGCTTGCCAGCGCGCTGGTAATGGAGCCGTTGACGATGGTCAGGGCGATAGGGTAGACGGCGGTCGGGTTGGAGTTGGTGGCAATCCGCAGCTGGCCGCTCTGGTCGATGTAAATGTCACCGCTGCCGCCAGAAAACGGCAACCCGCCACCCAGACCAGCGGTATACGTGACGGTTTGCCAGCGTGCGGCAGTGGTGTTGCCCGCCTTGTTGACGATCGCGACGTGGTAGGCCGTGTTGCCTGCCCCCGCAGAGGTCATCATGATGAGGTTGCTGTTGGCGTCAACGACGGCGCCAATCATTGCGGCATTGCCGTCGGGTGATGCCGGTGCGATGGTGCCTACCGTTGCCGTGACCTGGGTGTTGAGGTTGACTGAGTTAACTGTCAGCGTGCCAGCCGTTCTATCAAAATAGTACAGAATGCCCGTGGCCGGGTCGCCGGCCAAGGCATTGGCATTGGTGCCACCGCTCAGGGTGGTAAAGCTCAGGGTGGTGAATTTCGGCGCTGTACCTGCACTGTTATTGAAAAACCCCAGGCGGGTAGGCGCTCCGCCGGCCGTGGTCACAATGCCCCACATCGCAGTGCAGGCAGATTGTGCAAATGACAGGGAGGGCGCCAGCGCCAGAAGTGCAAACCCCAATGCAACCAGCCAGGACCGGAAAGTGGTCTTTGGGGGGGTAAGGCGGGTTTGCATCTGCGTGTAGTCAGGAAGTGCTACGAATTGTACATAGCCCTTACACAGCTTTACGCATCAGCAACACAAACGGATGGCACTGTTGTTGCCTGCCGACGACTTTATGTCTGAAGTCACATGCCGCCCGACGCGGGGCTTTCGAGACCTGCTCTTCAGGGCAGGCCGTCGGCATCCACCCCGCAGGTCAGGGTGAAGGTCAAAGTGCTTCCATAGGGGAAGTCTGAAATCACGATGCCGCCAGTGGGCGACATGTTCTGCAGGTTGGCCACCGTTACCGAGCCAGCGGCCGGGCAGGTCGCGCCATTGCCAACAGCCCCGGTGCATGCGATCTGTGTACAGCTCAAGCCGTTGACGTCGGGGTCGCGCAGCGCAGCGCCGTCTGCATCGGCAAATCCTGCGTTGGCCACGGTAATGGTGTAGGTGGTTGTGCTGCCCGCTACTACCGTGTTGCTGTTGTTGGTTTTGGAGACAGTGAGCAGGGTTGCGGCCGTCACCGTGGTGTTGGGAGCCGTGCCGGTCTGGTTGGCGGGCGTCGTGTCGGTCACGTTGTCGGGAAGGTCAATCGTCACCGTGTTGGTGGCGGTGCCGTTGAAGGTGTTCAGTACAGCAGCGTTCACGTTGAAAGTGATCTCCGCGCCCTGGGTCAGCGTCACGACCTGGTTGATGTTGCCGGTGCCGCTGGCTGCACCGCAGGACGTGGTGATCGTGCTTGTCGTTGTCCCTGCATCCGTTACGCTACAGGTCCAGGTGGTGGCTGCCGTGTTGAATACGGATGGACTCAGCACGTCCGTAACGGTGGCCCCGCCACCTATCAGCCCCGGGCCGTTGTTGGACACCGTGATGACGTAAGTGATGGTCAGGTTGCTGGCCTGCTGTACGGTCGCAGGGCTGGTGCGGGTTTTGGTGGCGACGGCGTCAACAGGAAATGAGCGTGACAGGTCGGTCACGCTGAAACCGGTGCCGGTCGCCCCGATGTTGGTTTTTGCACCCGTTGCCGTATTCAACCCCCACGTCTGGTTGGTGGTACCGGTGCTGGCAATCAGGCAGGGGTTGGTGGCAATGGTGGCGTTGCAGCCTGTCACCACGGTAGACACCTCTGTCAGGCCATTGGGCACGCCACCCGTGATGTTGCCGGCCAGCGCCGTGCTGGCTACGGCTGTGTTGTTTGCTGCATTGCGCAGCGCCGTTCCATCAATCCTGTACAACTTGTAGGTAGCGCCGCCATTGGTAGTGTTGGCCAGTATGTAAAGGTTGCTGTTGTTCACGCAGGTCATGTCGCCGCTACCGCCAGGGCGGACATTTGTCAGCGTGATGCGGCGCGTTGTCTGGCCTGTGGCGGGATTGACTTCCCAGATGTAGGTGTTGTTTCCCGTCCCGGTATTGGATGCCGCATACAGACGGCCATCAGGGCAAAAAGTCATGCGGATGATGTTGGTCACCAGGTTGGTGGCCGCTACCAGCGAATCAGCACAGGTCTGTGGGTTGATGACGCGCAGGTCAGGGTTTGCCGTACCGCTTTCTATGTAATAAACCAGACCATTGAGCGGGCTGACGCCATTTGCTGCGCTGGCCATGCCCAGTGCGCACAGGTTCGTTGCCGCACCGGTTGCGGGGTTGACAGAAAAGAGGCGGTTGCCCGTGGCGGTTCCGACGCCGTAAACCGTCTGGGCCTGAACCTGTAATCCCGCCAGGCCGCCCGCAAAGAGCATTGCAAAAACGGGCAAAAACGACCGCATGTGCGCCCAGGCCCTGGTGAAAAATGCGGGATGGTTGTCTTGGGCGGCGTGCATTGTGGGCAATAAAAATCGGTGTCAGTTGGGAAAACCCAGGCGCGCTGATTGGAGTTTTTATGGCGTGCCTGACCGCGAATGAGGGACCGGGTTGCGCCGATTTTGGTGCACAAGTTGCAAAAACTTGTTACAAAGACCGGCTTCCCCTCCCACTACCCCTGGATTTTGGCCTAAAAAGTCGGACAAATGTAACAAGGCGTGTCAGACAAAGCCCCGTTTGATCCTGCCGACAGTTATTTGTCAGTCAGTTTTCGCGGTTTTTTTGCGGGATTGATGCCGTCCGCCGCCGTCAGCGGCATAGGCAAGGGCTCAGGCAAAGACCCCAGCGGTGTCCTGCATGCGCGCACTCACTTCGCCAAGCTGGTGAAGCGAGTCGCCAAAGCTGATGTCAAGCTGCGTGAGCTTTTTGAAATAGTGGCTGACGATGTACTCGTCCGTTACGCCGATGCCGCCGTGCAGTTGCACGGCCTGCTGGCCGACAAAACGCATGGACTGGCCCAGCTGGTATTTGGCGCGTGCCATGGCGCGGCTGCGTTCTTCAGCAGGCGCGTTGAGCTTGAGTGATGCGTAGTAGCTCATTGAGCGTGCCAGCTCCAGCTGCATCTTCATGTCGGCCACGCGGTGGCGCAGCGCCTGGAAGCTGCTGATGACCACGCCGAACTGCTTGCGCTGGTTCATGTAGTCAACGGTCACGGCCAGGGTTTTGTCCATGACGCCGACGGCTTCCGCGCAGGCGGCGGCAATGCCGATGTCAACTGCGTGCGCGAGGGCGGTCAGGCCGTCTTTGGTGATCAGTGTGGCGGCTGCGTTTTTGAGGGTGACATCAGCGGCGCGGCCGCCGTCTTGAGTCAGGTAGCCCTTTGTGGACACACCGCTGGCCGTGCGCTCTACCAGGAAAAGTGCCATCTTGCCTTCGGCGAGGGCGGGCACGATGAACGCGTCCGCACTGTCACCGGCAGGCACCACGTTTTTCGTCGCGTTGACAGTCCAGCCTGCGCCGACTGCTGTGGCAACCGCTTCGCATTTTTCAAAGTGGTAACGCGCCGCGCGTTCCTGGTAAGCCAGCACGACCAAGGCTTCGCCTCCTGCGATTTTTGGCAGCCAGGCAGCTTTCACATCCGCAGAACCGTAAGACGCAATGACCGCACCAGCAATCAGCGTTTGGGCCAGCGGCTCCAGGACGATGCCGCGCCCCAGCTCCTCCATCACAACCATGCCCTCAACCGGGCCCATGCCCAGGCCGCCGTCGTCTTCGGGGATGTAGAGGCCAGTCAGACCAAGGTCGGCCAGTTCGCCATAAGCGTCGCGCGAGAAGCCACCGGCTTTTGTGATGCCGCGGCGCTTTTCAAAGTCGTAGCCCTTGTCCACCCATTTGCGGACGGCGTCCCGCAGTTGTTCCTGGTCGTCAGAGAAATCGAAATCCATGATGTTTCCTTTATGCCTGCGTGCTATCAGCCGAGGACAAATTGCGAGACGATGTTGCGTTGGACCTCATTCGAGCCGCCGTAAATCGTGGTCTTGCGCATGTTGAAGTAAGTGGACGCCAGCGGCGCGTTGCCCAGGGCACCGCCCGGGAAGTCGCCCTGCCAGCCGGCTTCCATCGCCTCTTCAATAAAAGGCAGGCTGTAGGGGCCGGCGGCCAGCATCATGAGCTCGCTGTAGCGCTGCTGGATCTCGCTGCCGCGAATCTTCAGCAGGCCGGCGATGTCGAGTGAGTTTTTGCCCGACTTTTCAGCCGACAGCACGCGCAGCACCAGCATCTCCAGCGCGACGACATCGACTTCGAGTTTTGCGATCTCGTCACGGAAGCGAAGGTCGTCATATACGCCTTCGGTTTTGGCGATGCGTTTGAGGCGCTCCAGCTCGCGTTTGGCGCGGTTCACGTCAGCGATGTTGGTGCGCTCATGGCTCAGCAGGTGCTTCGCGTAGGTCCAGCCCTTGTTTTCTTCACCGATCAGGTTTTCTGCGGGCACTTCAACGTTGTCGAAGAAGACTTCGTTCACTTCGCTCTCGCCGTCCAGCAGCTTGATGGGGCGCACCGTCACGCCGGGTGATTTCATGTCCAGCACGAGGAAGCTGATGCCGGTCTGCGGCTTGCCTTCGGTCGAGGTGCGGACCAGATTGAACATCCAGTCGCCATACTGGCCCAGCGTTGTCCAGGTCTTCTGGCCGTTGACGATGTATTTGTCGCCCTTGCGTTCTGCGCGGGTCTTCAGGGATGCAAGGTCAGAGCCGGAACCCGGCTCGCTGTAACCCTGGCTCCACCAGACTTCGCCGCTGCCGATACCGGGCAGAAAGCGTTTTTGCTGTTCGGGCGAACCAAAAGCCATGATGACGGGGGCCACCATGACAGGGCCGAAAGGCACGACACGCGGGCCGCCGGCCAGTGCGCATTCTTCTTCAAACAGGTGTTTTTGAATGGCGTTCCAGCCCGGGCCGCCGAACTCCTTGGGCCAGCCGTGGCCCAGCCAGCCCTTTTTGCCGAGGATTTTGGCCCAGCGCTGCATGTCGTCACGCGACAGCTTCAGGGCGTTGTGCACCTTGTGCGCGATGTCGGCCGGCAGGTTGGCCTTGACCCAGGCGCGAATTTCTTCGCGAAAGGCCTGCTCTTCAGGGGTGAACGCTAAATCCATGCTTGTCTCCGTAATAAGGCAATCAAATCGCAACCCACGGGTTTTAGCACGAATGTGCTTTTCGGCTTGTCAAGGCGGGGACAAATCAGGTCGCTGGCGCGTCAGCCTCTGGTAGTGTGATGCCCAGCTGTTCGCTGATGGTGCTGATGTGCTGGCGCAGTTGTGCGTTGTCTGCTTTCAGGCGTGCCACCATGTTTTCTAGTGCCGTGACCCGTGCCAGCAGGTCAGAGCTGTCTGATAGACCGGGTGCTGCCGCCACCATGGCGGCGATGTCCGGCTCGCCGCACAGCAGGTGCACCCAGCGCTGCTCGCGGGCACCGGGCGCACGCGGCAGCTTGAGCACCATGGCCTGGCCGCCGTCTTCGCCGCGCTGCTGCAGCTCCTGCAGCACAGTCTCGACTGCGCCGGCATCGCTGAATTTGAACCAGCGTTCGCCGCTGGTACGGAGCTCTGCGGGCGTTTGCGGTCCGCGCAGCATGAGCAGGCCCATGACGACGGACTGCGACTCGCTGGTGGCGGCTGCGCGCTGGAAATTGTGCTCAAAGCGCGGCACGCGGCTGGAACTGCCTTCAAACACCAGGCTTTGCTGTTTGAGGCTGTCGATGGCGGCGCGGACTTCGTCGTCACCGACTTCCATGAGCGGGTCGCGGCTGGTTTTCTGGTTGCAGCCCAGGACCAGCGCATTCAGGCTGAGCGGGTAGCTGTCGGGCACAGTGCGGGCTTTTTCCATCAGCGTGCCGAGAACGCGTGCTTCTATGGGGGTCAGGACTTTCAAGGTCATAAACTAGGGGAATATGGAAGTGGAAAAGTGGAAGTCAGGGCAGGTATGAAAAAGAACATTGTGATTCTGATCTCGGGCAACGGCTCCAATATGGTGGCCATTGCTGGCGCAGCCCAGAAAGAAGACTGGGCCGAAAAATTCGGGGCCGGTATTGCCTGCGTCATCAGCAACCGCACTGATTCGGAAGGCCTCGCAGCTGCCAAAGCCCTGGGCATTTCAACACAGCTGCTTGACCACAAACAGTTTGCGTCGCGCGAAGCCTTTGACGCCGCGTTGCAGCAACTGATCGACAGCTTCAACCCCGCACTCGTCGTGCTGGCGGGCTTCATGCGCATCCTGACGCCAGGCTTCGTCGCCCACTATGCCGGGCGCCTCGTCAACATCCACCCCTCACTGCTGCCGGCCTTTACCGGCCTCAACACACACCAGCGCGCCATCGATGCAGGCTGCAAGGTCGCTGGCGCAACCGTGCACCTGGTGACCGCCGACCTCGACCACGGCCCCATCCTCGCGCAGGCGGTGGTGCCTGTGCTGGCAGGCGATGACGCACCTAGGCTGGCTGCGCGCGTGCTGGCGCAGGAGCACCGCCTCTACCCGGCGGCGGTCCGTGCGCTACTTGCTGCGGGCTGATTGCTATTTATTTCATAGCTGCTAACGCTCGTATCTAAAGGGCTACAGCCGTTTTTAGGCCTGAAAAAGGCTCTTTTGGGGCTCTTTTTCAGTGTTCTGAAGGCTTTCACGCCCCCCAAAAAAGCCCTGAGGGTAATTTTTAACGTACACGTTAAAAATTTGCCGTATACGTTAAAAACAGTAAAGCCAGTGTCTCAGGCAGGTTCTGACGTGCGGGAGCGCGAAGTCTGTAAACGTCGCATGGCCCGCGTTCGCAAGCGCCCCGGTTTTGGATTCAACCCAGCCAAAGCCCGCGTACGGCACAAGGCCAAAACCGGTTTGCACATCCATTGCCACATTGAAGTCCGTATTCAGTTCAGCCGCTTGAATCATTCCTGATTTCGGCTTCTTGTTTAACTTCAATTCCAAAGGACTTCACATGCAGACAAAACACAAGATCGCTTCCATCGGCCTAGCACTGGCCATGGGCTTCAGCGCAGCATCGGCGTTCGCGCAGGTCACCGTCGGTGGCGCACCCATGTTCGCCAACAAGGACATCGTTGACAACGCGGTCAACTCCAAAGACCACACCACGCTGGTGGCCGCTGTCAAGGCAGCAGGCCTGGTCGACACGCTCAAGAGCCCCGGCCCGTTCACCGTGTTTGCACCGACCAACGCCGCTTTTGCCGCGCTGCCGGCCGGCACGGTTGACACCCTGCTCAAGCCAGAAAACAAGGGCGCCTTGACCGGCGTGCTGACCTACCACGTCGTGCCCGGCAAGATGGACGCAGCTGCACTCACCAAGGCCATCACGGCTGGCGGCGGCAAGGCCATGCTGAAAACGGCTGCTGGCGGCACCCTGACCGCATCGACAGCCGGCGGCAAGGTTCTGGTTACCGATGAAAAGGGCGGCTCCGCCACCGTCACCATCGCCGACGTCTACCAGTCCAACGGCGTGATCCACGTGGTTGACAAGGTCCTGCTGCCAAAATAATTTCTCCCCGCCTCACTCGTTGGGGCAAGCGTGAAATGAAAAAAGCCCCGCATGGTTTGCGCCATGCGGGGCTTTTGTTTTGCCGGTCGTCAGCCCAACTGGTGCAGGGCCGCTTTCACGATGCTGGCGGCATCAACCCCAAAGAAGTTGCGCAATGCTGCCCGGGTATCGCTGCGGCCAAAACCGTCTGTGCCCAGCGTCATGTAGCTGCGGCCTTCAGGCAAAAAGGCGCGGATGCTTTCAGGCACGGCGCGCACATAGTCGGTTGCGGCAATGACCGGGCCTTTGCTGGCGGCAAGTTGTTGCGCGACAAAGGTCTTTGCAGCAGCGCCGCCATCGAGTGCCTCCTGCTGGCAGGCCGCGCCGTTGCGGGCGAGCTCGCTCCAGCTTGTCACGCTGTACACCGTGGTGCTGACACCCTGGTCGGCGAGTAGCTGTGCGGACTTGACGACTTCGGTCAGGATGGCACCCGAACCCATGAGCGTCACTTCTTTCGATCCGCTTTTTGCAGCGAAGCGCTTGAACTGGTAGCAGCCGCGAATGATGTCGGCCTCGCTGCCGGCAACCAGGTCGGGCTGGGCGTAGTTTTCGTTCATCAGCGTGACGTAATAAAACACGTCCTTCTGCTCGACCATCATTTCCTGCATGCCCCTGTCGAGGATGACGGACAGCTCGCAGGCATATCCCGGGTCATAGGCCTTGCAGTTCGGTATGGTCGCCGCGATCAAATGGCTGGTACCGTCCTGGTGCTGAAGGCCTTCGCCGCCCAGCGTGGTGCGGCCCGATGTAGCGCCCAGCAAAAAGCCGCGTGCGCGCTGGTCGGCAGCGGCCCAGATCTGGTCGCCTACACGCTGGAAGCCGAACATAGAGTAATAGATGTAGAAGGGCAGCATGGCCAGGCCGTGCACGCTGTAGCTGGTAGCTGCGGCCGTCCAGCTGGCCAGCGCACCGGCTTCGCTGATGCCCTCTTCAAGAATCTGGCCGTCAAGCGCTTCGCGGTAGCTGAGCACCGAGCCAATGTCTTCAGGCGCGTAGCGCTGGCCGACGCTTGAATAGATGCCGACCTGCTTGAACAAATTGGCCATGCCGAAGGTACGCGCTTCATCGGCCACGATGGGCACGATTTTCGGCCCCAGCGCCGCATCTTTCAGCAGCGCGCCGAGTATGCGCACAAAAGCCATGGTTGTGCTCATCTCCTTGCCGTCCGCCTTCAGCGCAAAGCTGGCGTAGGCGGGCAAGGCGGGGATGGGAACGACATCTGCAGTGGTTTCGCGCTTTGGCAGATAGCCGCCCAGCGCCGTGCGCTTCGCGTGCATGTACTGCATCTCGGCGCTGTCTGCAGCCGGCTTGTAGAAGGTCAGGCTTTTTGCTTGTTCATCGCTGAGCGGCAGGTTGAAGCGGTTGCGGAACTCCAGCAAATCGGTCTCGTCGAATTTCTTCTGCGAGTGCGTGGTCATCTTGCCCTGGCCGGCGCTGCCCATGCCGTAGCCTTTTTTGGTGTGCGCAAGAATCACCGTCGGCTGGCCCTTGTGGTTGGCGGCTGCGGCGTAGGCTGCGTGAATTTTCACCAGGTCGTGGCCGCCGCGCTTGAGGCGGTCTATCTGCTCGTCCGTCATGCCCTGCGCCAGGCGTGCGAGTTCATCGTTCTGGCCGAAGAAGTTGTCGCGGTTGAAGCGCCCGTCCTTGGCGGCAAAGGTCTGCATCTGGCCGTCGACCGTGTGCGCGAAGGCGCTGGCCAGCGCCCCCGTCAGGTCGCGTGCGAACAGGCCGTCCCAGTCGCTGCCCCAGACCAGCTTGATGACATTCCAGCCCGCACCAGCGAAGAGCTTTTCAAGCTCGTCGATGATGCGGCCATTGCCGCGCACCGGGCCGTCGAGGCGCTGCAGGTTGCAGTTGACCACCCAGACCATGTTGTCCAGGCCTTCGCGTGCGGCCAGCGTGAGCGCGCTCATGGATTCGGGTTCGTCCATCTCGCCGTCGCCGAACACGCCCCACACTTTTCGGCCCGTGCAGTCGAGCAGGCGGCGATGCGTGAGGTAGCGCATGAAGCGCGCGTGGTAAATCGAGCTGATGGGGCCTATGCCCATCGAGCCTGTGGGGAACTGCCAGAAGTCCGGCATCAGGTAAGGGTGCGGGTAGCTGCACAGGCCTTGGGCATCGCCCGAAGTCAGTTCTTGCCGGTAAAAGCCCAGGTCTTTTTCGTCCAGCCGGCCTTCGAGGTAGGCGCGCGCATAAACGCCCGGCGCGCTGTGCGGCTGGAAGAACACCAGGTCGCCGCGGTGCTGGCCTTCGGCCACCCCTTCTCGTGCGTGGAAGAAGTGGTTGAAGCCGGTTTCGAACAAATCTGCCGCGCTGGCATAGCTTGCGATGTGGCCGCCGAGTTCTGCAGAGCCGCCGGTCTCGGCCTGGTTGGCCTTGACCACCATTGCGAGCGCATTCCAGCGCATCAGTGACGCCAACCGCTCTTCCATCGCCAGGTCGCCCGGGAAGACCGGCTGCTCATTGACATGAATGCTGTTGACATAGGGCGTAGACAGGTCGGGCTGCCAGCCGGTGCGTTGGGTGCGCGCCACGCGGCTGAGTTCATCGAGCATCTGGCGGGCGCGGGCTGGGCCCTGCGTGGCGACCAGCGCCTGGAAGGCTTCGCGCCATTCGGCGGTTTCCTGTGGATCAGGGTCAATGTTGTTCATCGCGGCCGCAGCCTGCAGAAGATGGAGTGGGGTGGTGTCATTCATGGCATTTTGACTTTACGCAGTTTGCCGCGAAAGGTGCTGCTTCAATAAGGCGTTAATGGCTATATTTGAAGCATAAAATGCCGCATTATTAAAATTTATAAGCCATATGCAGCTAGATAACCTCGATTTGAAGATTCTTGACGAACTGCAGCGTGACGGTTCGCTGTCCAATGTCGAGCTGGCCAGGCGTGTGCATCTGAGCCCTTCGCCGTGCCTTGCGCGCGTCAAGACGCTTGAGGCAGCGAAGGTGATTGACCGCTATGTGGCCATTGCCAATGCGGCAGCGCTGGGGCTGGGGCTGAGCGTGTTCATCTCGATCAGCCTGCGCTCGCAAAGCAAGGAGGCGCTGGGCGAGTTTGAACGCCGCATTGCCGAGCACGACGAGGTGATGGAGTGTTATTTGATGACGGGTGACAGCGATTACCTGATACGGGTCGCCATTGCCGACATCGCTGCTCTTGAGAAATTCATCCTGGAACAGCTGACGCCCATCCCGGGCATCGAAAAAATCCGCTCGAGCTTTGCGCTCAAGCAGGTGCGCTACAAGACTGCGCTGCCATTGCCGCGCGGTCTGTAGCTGACGCGCCTTACGTGCCTCACTTGTTGGTGAGCTGCCACTTCTTCTCGAACTTGTCCTTGTCGGCCTTGTAGCGCATGCAGCGGTCGGCGACCTTGGCATCGACTTTGAGGTTGTCGACTTTTTTGCCGTACATCACGCGGCCACCGCAGTCGCCGTAAATTTTCTTGCCGGCTGGGGCTGCGTCATCCTTCATGAAACCGGCAGCTTCGCAGGCCGCAAACACTGGCGTGCAGGGGTCGGGCGCAGAGTTGTACATCTGGGCAAAGACGGGGCTCATGGAGAGCACCAGTGCAGCGCTTGCGATAAATGATTTCATGTTCTCGTCCCCGGTTGGTTGGTATGGCTGCACTTTCGCATGGATTGAGGCAAAAGCAAATAGAAATGTTGCCGATGTAATTCCTCAGCGCCGATCACATCTTGGACTGGAAGACGAGGCCAGCGTGCTCGCGCAGCGCATGGAATTTGATCTTGGGCCATTGCTGCTCGACGGCCCGCAATGTCGCGCTGTGGTCCACAAGAAGGGTGGGGGCATCCACGGCATCAAGTGCGACGCGGTGCGCATTGGCATCCATGAATTTCTTGAGTTCGTTCGGGTCTTCAGACGTCACCCAGCGCGCCAGGTTAAAACTGCTGCCCATGATGCGTGCCTTGACGCCGTACTCATGCTCCAGCCGGTGCGCGACGACTTCAAACTGCAACTGGCCGACGGCGCCCAGCAACAGCACCGAGCCCGCAATCGGCCTGAAGACCTGAATCGCGCCTTCTTCACCCAGCTGCGTCAGGCCTGCACGCAACTGCTTGCTGCGCAGCGGGTCGGCCACTTCAACCGAGCGGAACATTTCAGGCGCAAAAAACGGCAGGCCGGTGAACTGCAGGGCTTCGCCTTCGGTGAGCGTGTCGCCCAGCTGCAGCACACCGTGGTTTGGTATGCCGATGATGTCGCCGGCAAAGGCGGTGTCGAGCAACTCGCGGCGCTGGCTCATGAAGCTCACGACGGTGTTGGGACGAAGTTCCTTGCCGCTGCGCACGACTTTCAGCCGCATGCCGCGCGTGAACTCGCCGCTGGCCACGCGCAAAAACGCAATGCGGTCGCGGTGGGCAGGGTCCATGTTGGCCTGGATCTTGAAGACCACGCCTGAGAATTTCTTTTCTTCCGGGTGCACCACGCGCTGAATGGCTTCGCGGTCTGCCGGGGCGGGTGCCAGGTCTACCAGCGCATCCAGCACTTCCTGCACGCCGAAGTTGTTGATGGCCGAGCCGAAGAACATCGGCGTCTGCCTGCCGGCCAGGAATTCATCGCGGTTGAATTCGGGCGTCGCACCGGCAACCAGTTCAATCTCGCCTTGCGCCTGTGTGTATTCAGCGCCAAAGCGGCTGATGGCTTCTGCGTTGTCCAGCCCGGCCAGGATTTCATCATCGCCACCGGCTTTTTCTTCGCCGGGGCTGAAGACGCGCATGCGGTCTTCGCGGCGGTCGTACACACCGTGAAAGAGCTTGCCCATGCCAACCGGCCAGGTGAAGGGAATGACCGTCATGCCGAGTTCGCGCTCGATTTCGTCCATCACGCTCATCGGGTCCTGCACTTCACGGTCCATCTTGTTGACGAAGGTGAGGATGGGTGTGTTGCGCGCCCGGCAAACCTGCAGCAGGCGGCGGGTTTGCGGCTCGACGCCGTTGGCGGCGTCAATCACCATCAGCGCGGCATCGACGGCGGTCAGCACGCGGTAGGTGTCTTCAGAAAAATCCTGGTGACCGGGCGTGTCGAGCAGGTTGATGACGCAGTCGCGGTATTCCATCTGCATGACGGACGAGGCCACCGAGATACCGCGCTGCTTTTCAATTTCCATCCAGTCAGACGTGGCATGGCGTGCAGCCTTGCGCGCCTTGACGCTGCCGGCGATCTGGATCGCGCCCGAGAACAGCAGCAGCTTTTCAGTCAGCGTGGTTTTGCCCGCATCGGGGTGGGAGATGATGGCAAACGTGCGGCGGCGCTTGACCTGTTTTTCGATTTCGGTGGGTTCGGACATAACCCACGATTATCGGTGAGCCGTGCCCCCTCGCTTTTCACTGCGGTAATGCGCTGCCCCCCGAGGGGGCTGGCCTTGCTTGGGGCGGCCCGGCGCGGCGGCCGCTTGCGTTCTACTATCGCTTAATCGGGTAGGCGCGTGAACCGGGGCTGCTGCACGCCGTCAATCACGACATCTTCATTGAACATGGCAGCCGGTCGTACCCACAGGCCATGTTCACCGTAGAGAGCCCGGTACAGCGTCATCGGCTCCAGGCTTTCACTGTGGCGCACGGTGCCAACCACGTCGTAAAGCATGCCCTTGTAGTGGCGATAGCGGCCCGGGGGAGTTTCAATCAGTGGCGGGAAATTCTCTGGGGTAATTTCTGACATTGCAACGGCGGAGTAAGGGTAAAACGCTCGGAGAGAGAGCGCAATGGGACAATAGGAGGCTATGCATCCTAAAGCCTTACTCGACAGTTGTTCCGAGCTTCTCAAGCACGTCCTCCGATTTGACCACCCCGCAGACATGGTGCTGTCGCGCTATTTCCGCGAGTTCCGCCTCGGGCCGCGTGAGCGCGCCACAGTCGCCGAGACGATTTACGGTGTGTTGCGCAAGAAAAATCTCTACACCTACCTGGCCCAGCACGGCAGTGGCCCACCCGAGCGCCGGCTGGCAATCCTGGGTTTTGCAGCGGACCGCGACTTTCTGCTCGCAGCGCTGACCGACCAGGAAATCGACTGGCTGAAGCGCTGTGACAAGGTCAAACCGGTGGACCTGATGGAACTGCATCGCCACAACCTGCCTGCGTGGCTGGTCGAGCCGCTCAAGGAGCAGCTTGGCGAGGACTTCTGGCCGCTGGTGGAGAGCCTCAATGCCCCTGCTGGTCTGGACATGCGCGTCAATACGCTCAAGGACAAGCGTGCCGACATCCAGAAAGAGTTGGCCAAGGCCTCGCTCAAAACCGTGGCCACGCCATATTCGCCCTGGGGCTTGCGTCTCGCCGACAAGTCGCAACTGGGCAAACTCGATGCGTTCACGCGCGGTGCCATTGAAGTGCAGGATGAAGGCTCGCAGTTGCTGGCCTTGCTGGTAGATGCAAAGCGCGGCGAGATGGTGGTTGATTTTTGTGCTGGAGCGGGTGGCAAGACGCTGGCGCTGGGCGCGATGATGCGCAACACTGGCCGTTTGTATGCCTTTGACACTTCAGGCCATCGTCTGGATGCGCTCAAACCCCGGCTCGCACGCAGCGGTTTGTCGAATGTGCACCCCGTGGCGATTGCACATGAGCGCGATGACCGCATCAAGCGCCTGGCAGGCAAGATTGACCGGGTTTTGGTCGATGCGCCGTGTTCAGGGCTGGGAACGCTCAGGCGCAATCCCGACCTCAAATGGCGGCAGAACCCCAAGGCGATTGAGGAGCTGGTCGCCAAGCAGACAGCGATTTTGCAAAGCGCGGCGCGGCTCCTGAAGCCGGGTGGCCGGCTGGTGTACGCGACCTGCAGCGTGCTGCGGCAGGAAAACGAAGCCATTGCAGAGGCCTTTGGCGTTGCAAATAAAGAATTCACGCCTCTTGAAACCGGATCTTTACTGACGCATCTTGGGGTGGAGCATGCCGAAACGCTTGTGAGCGGCCCGTACCTGCGTCTTTGGCCCCATCTTCACCACACTGATGGTTTCTTTGCAGCGGTGTGGCAAAAAACCTGATCTTTTGCTGAAAAAGTGGAACGAAATTACGAAAAGCGATTGTTTGTGCGACCTGACGGAACCCTGAACCATCTGTAAGGTCTCACGAAAAGCTTGGTTTTTAGAGGGTGTACGCTTAAAATTGCTGCAGCCCGGACCGCCAGAGTAGCGGGCAGTTTTTGCTGCATTTCCCGATTCGCATAAAGGACATACATGTTTGTTTTTGACGCCGCCATTGACTGGCTGGCCCACGGACTTCTCGCTGCAAGCTGGTGGCAAATTGTGTTGTACACATTGGTGACCACACACATCACCATTGCCAGCGTGACGATTTACCTGCATCGCCACCAGGCGCACCGTGCCATGGACCTGCACGCCATTCCGTCGCACTTCTTCCGTTTCTGGCTGTGGCTGGGTACCGGCCAGGTAACAAAAGAGTGGGTGTCCATACACCGCAAGCACCACGCCAAATGCGAAACCATCGAAGACCCGCACAGCCCGCAGGCCCACGGCATCAAGAAGGTGTTCTGGCAGGGTGCAGAACTTTATCGCGCCGAAAGCAAGAACAAGGAAACCATGGTCAAGTACGGCCACGGTACCCCCAACGACTGGATCGAACGCAACCTGTACACCCGCTACAGCTGGCAGGGTGTTGGCCTGATGATGATCATCGACCTGGCCCTGTTCGGCGTTGCCGGCCTGGCCGTGTGGGCCGTGCAGATGGCGTGGATTCCCGTGACGGCCGCCGGCATCATCAACGGTATCGGCCACTACTGGGGCTATCGCAATTTCGAGGCGCCTGACGCGAGCACGAACATTTCGCCCTGGGGCATCATGATTGGCGGCGAAGAGCTGCATAACAATCACCACACCTATCCAACTTCCGCCAAGTTCTCGGTCAAGCCTTACGAGTTCGACATCGGCTGGATCTACATCCGCGCGCTTGAGCGTGTGGGCCTGGCCAGCGTCAAGAAGGTGCCGCCCAAGCTGCAACTGGGTTCCATCCAGCCAGTGGCCGACGAGAAGACGCTCGAGGCGTTGATCGCTCATCGCTATGAAGTGATGGCTGGTTTTGCACGCGAACTGCGTCGCGCCGGTCGTGCTGAAGTTGAACTGCTGCGTGCCAAAAAGGCTGATATCTCCGTGCTGCGTGCGGCCAACCGCTGGTTGCACCGCGATGACGACAAGGTGCCTGCAACGGCCAGGACGCATATCGCCCAGGCCCGCGCCGAGCACCCTGTGCTCGACAAGATGGTCACCATGCGTGAAGAACTGCGCCAGATGTGGCTGTCCACGAACGCGTCACGTGAGCAACTCGCTGCTGACCTGCAGGCCTGGTGCCATCGCGCTGAAGAAAGCGGCATTGCTGCCCTGCGTGATTTTTCGATGAAGTTGCGCGCCGCCCGCGCCTGATATTTCCCCGGGGCACAGCCAGAAAAAAACCGCCTGCGGACACGCAAGGCGGTTTTTTATGTTTGCCTGATCCCTGTAAGGCTGTCTTATGCCGCCAACCGTTGTGTGCTTGGGGTCGCGATACGGCCAACTGAAAGCGGCCTCCGGCCATCATCACATCAAGTCGTCAATCAGGCGCGGCATAGGCTGGGATGGTGAAGGACCAAATCCAGGTCGTAAATGGGCATAAAAAAACCGCTGTGAAAACAGCGGCTTTTTGATCGCAGCAAATGCTGCGTGGGAAACAGGCTGAATTACTTCAGCTTGATTTCCTTGTATTCCACGTGCTTGCGTGCTTTTGGATCAAATTTCATGATCAGCATTTTGTCGGGCGTGGTCTTCTTGTTTTTGGTGGTCGTGTAGAAGTGACCGGTGCCGGCGGTTGATTCCAGCTTGATTTTTTCGCGTGCGCCTTTAGCCATGTCGGTTCTCCTTAGACTTCACCGCGGGCACGAAGGTCCACCAGGACAGCATCGATGCCTTTTTTGTCGATCAAACGGAGACCGGCGCTGGTGATGCGCAGGCGCACCCAGCGGTTCTCGGACTCGACCCAGAAACGGCGGTATTGCAGGTTAGGCATAAACCGGCGTTTCGTTTTGTTGTTGGCGTGGGAAACGTTGTTTCCTACCATCGGGCCTTTGCCCGTAACCTGACAGACGCGTGCCATGAGCACTCTCCGTATAAAAAATTAGAAATCGGATGCGAAAACCCAAATCGGTACACGTTCGGGAATTCAGCTTAGCCAATGATTATAGCCTGAAAAAGGTTTTCGTCCAAATCCGGAACCCCAAAGGCGGGCGGGCATCAGCAATTAGCCAGAAACCGTCGCTTTTCAGTCGTTTTGCTCAAGAAAGCGCTGGGCGTCCAGCGCAGCCATGCAGCCGGTGCCGGCGCTGGTGATGGCCTGCCGGTAAATATGGTCCTGAACGTCGCCAGCTGCAAAAATACCTGGCACGCTGGTCATGGTGGCAAAACCCTGCAGACCGGTTTTGGTGATGATGTAGCCGTCTTTCATCTCAAGCTGGCCGCTGAAGATGTCTGTATTGGGCTGGTGGCCGATGGCAATAAAGCAGCCCTTAAGGGTGATGTCCTGTTTCGTGTCGTTCAGCGTGCTTTTTAGCCGCACACCCGTCACGCCACCCTGGTCGCCCAGCACTTCTTCAAGTGTGTTGTGCACCTTGAGCACGATTTTCCCGGCGGCAACCTTCTCGTTGAGCTTGTCTACCAGGATGGCCTCGGCCTTGAATTTGTCACGGCGATGAACCAGGTAAACCTTGCTGGCAATATTCGAGAGGTAAAGCGCCTCTTCAACAGCGGTGTTGCCGCCACCCACGACGCATACCTCCTGCTCGCGATAGAAAAAACCGTCGCAGGTCGCGCATCCTGAGACACCGCGGCCCATAAACGCCGTTTCAGAATCAAGCCCCAGGTATTTGGCTGATGCCCCGGTGGCGATGATGAGCGTGTCGCAGGTGTAGGTGCCGCTGTCTCCGGTGAGGGTGAAAGGGCGCTTGCTGAAGTCGACCTTGTTGATGTGGTCAAAAATGATTTCAGTCTTGAAACGCTCCGCATGCTCAAGAAAGCGCTGCATGAGGTCCGGGCCCTGCACGCCATGCACGTCTGCAGGCCAGTTGTCGACCTCAGTTGTGGTCATCAACTGGCCGCCCTGCGCTATGCCGGTAATCAGTACCGGGTTGAGATTGGCGCGTGCGGCGTAGACGGCAGCGGTGTAACCAGCGGGGCCGGAACCAAGAATGAGGACTTTAGAATGTTTCATTGTGAAAGTGTTTTTGCGACAGGAGCAACTAAGTTAAAGTCGCCATATTCGGGAAGCTGATCCCAGCATGCAATCCTGGCATTAAAAATGCAATTGTATGAAGACGCTTTAGTCCTGTCGTCGGTGAGGTCGGAGGAAATTCAAATATGTCTACGATGGTGTCCAACCTGGAACTGATTCGCCGGGTACCCCTCTTTTCAATGCTGACCGCCGCCCAGGCCGAGTCTGTATCCGAGGCGGTGGTCAAATCCCGCTTCAAACGGGGCGAGGCCATTGTTGAGCAGGGAAAAAAATCCAACGCCCTGTCCATCATCCTGACCGGCCGCGCCCGCGTCATCACCACCGATGCACGTGGCCGTGAAGTGATTCTGGCCACCATGCAGCCCGGTGACTATGTCGGCGAAATGAGCCTGATCGACAACGAGCCCCATTCCGCTACGGTACGTGCCGAAGTGCAGACCGATGTGTTGGTGCTGGGACGGCAGGAATTCGCCCGCTGCCTGCCCGAAAATTCGTCCATGGCCTATGCGGTCATGAAGGGACTGGTACAGCGCCTGCGTCATGCCGACCGCAAGATTGAATCGTTGGCGCTGATGGATGTCTATGGCCGCGTCGCCCGTGCCCTGCTTGAATTTGCCGTCGTCGATTCCGAAGGCAATGCGATCATTCGGGACAAGGTGTCCCGCCAGGACCTGGCCAAGATGGTCGGTGCCTCGCGCGAGATGGTCAGCCGCGTGATGAAAGACCTCGAAGAGCGTGGTTTCATCGAAACCCGCAGCGACGGCTCCATGCTGGTCAAGGAACGCCTGAATTCCCTCGGCTAGCTCTGCGCCTGCCTGACCACGGTCGCGGCAGCCAGCCTGTCGTTTTCGGATCTTTTACCCGACTGCGGTAAGCTCTGAAAAGTACATGACTTACTCTCTAGACACCCTGAACTCCCGAAATGCCCCGGCCGCAGGCGCGCCAGGCGGCGTCAAGCGTTTTGCCCATGAGGTTGCCCTGATTCTTGGCCTGCTGGGCCTGGTTTTCTGGCTGGCAGCCCTGCTCAGCTATTCACCCCAGGATGCCGCCTGGTCTACTTCTGGCAGTGGTCAGGCTACCGGCTTGTTGCCAGCGGTGGCACGCAATTGGGGCGGTCGCCTTGGTGCATGGCTGGCTGATGCCAGTTATTTTCTTCTCGGTTTCTCGGTCTGGTGGATGCTTGCTGCCGGCGCCCGGGTCTGGCTGGCGTCTCTGGCCCGCTGGCTGCGGGGTGAATCGCGCGCCGAAACTTCCGGCCTGCACACCAGCCGCCTGAAATTCTGGCTGTCGCTGCTGCTGCTGCTGGCTGCCAGCGCCGGACTTGAGTGGTCGCGGCTCTACCGTTTTGAAGGCCGGCTGCCTGATCAGGCTGGTGGTGCGCTGGGTTACCTGGTCGGCAGTGCTGGCATGAAATGGATGGGTTTTGCCGGTTCCGGCCTGGTGTTGATTGCGCTGGGTGTGATTGCGGTGTCCGTGGTGTTCAGTTTTTCGTGGGCGCACGCGGCCCAAAATATCGGCGAGTGGATCTATAACCTCATCGACTCACGCCGTGAAAAACGCGAGATTGCAGAAGACCTTGCGCTCGGCAAGCTCGCCGCGCGTGAGCGTGAAGAAACGCTGGTCGATGAACGCATAGAGATTGAAGAGCACCACCCCGTGCCCGTGCTGATTGAGCCGACGCTGGTCGATATTCCCAAGAGCGAACGTGTCGCCAAAGAGCGCCAGAAGCCGCTGTTCAGTGAGATGCCGGATTCAAAACTTCCTCAGGTCGATCTGCTCGACGGCGCAGTGGGCCGCCAGGAAAGCGTGGCGCCCGAAACGCTGGAGATGACCTCACGGCTCATCGAGAAAAAACTCAAGGACTTCGGCGTCGAAGTACGCGTTGTTGCCGCAGCACCAGGCCCTGTCATCACGCGCTATGAAATCGAACCTGCCACAGGGGTCAAGGGCTCGCAGGTCGTCAACCTGGCCAAAGACCTGGCACGCGCGCTGAGTCTGGTGTCGATACGCGTGATCGAAACCATCCCCGGCAAGAATTTCATGGCGCTTGAACTGCCCAACGCCAAGCGCCAGTCCATCAAGCTCAGCGAAATTCTGGGCTCGCAGGTGTACAACGAAGCCCGCTCGCTGCTTACCATTGGCCTGGGCAAGGACATTGGCGGCAACGCCGTGGTCGCCGATCTCGCCAAGATGCCGCACTGCCTGGTTGCCGGCACCACCGGCTCAGGTAAATCTGTCGGCATCAACGCCATGATTTTGAGCCTGCTTTACAAGGCCGACGCACGCGATGTACGTCTGCTTTTGATAGACCCCAAGATGCTGGAGATGAGTGTGTATGAAGGCATTCCGCATCTGCTCGCGCCAGTGGTCACCGACATGCGGCAGGCCGCACATGGTTTGAACTGGTGTGTGATGGAGATGGAAAAGCGCTACAAGCTCATGAGCAAGCTTGGCGTGCGCAATCTTGCAGGCTACAACGCCAAGATTGAAGAAGCCAAGGACCGCGGCGAATTCCTCTACAACCCTTTTAGCCTGACGCCCGACCAGCCCGAGCCGCTTGAGCGCCTGCCTTATATCGTTGTGGTGATTGACGAACTCGCCGACCTGATGATGGTGGTCGGCAAGAAGATTGAAGAGCTGATTGCGCGCCTGGCGCAGAAAGCCCGCGCTGCCGGCATTCACCTGGTTCTCGCAACACAGCGCCCCAGCGTAGATGTGATCACCGGCCTGATCAAGGCCAATATTCCCACCCGCCTGTCTTTCCAGGTGTCCAGCAAGATCGACAGCCGCACCATTCTTGACCAGATGGGCGCAGAGGCTTTGTTGGGAATGGGTGACATGCTTTACATGCCGAGTGGTACAGGCTTTCCAATCCGGGTGCATGGTGCGTTTGTGAGTGACGACGAAGTTCATCGCGTGGTGGCTTACCTCAAGTCCCAGGGCGAACCCAATTACATCGACGGCGTGCTGGAAGGCGGCACCATCGACGGGGAGGGCGGCGACCTGGGTGGGGACCTCAGCGAGGCGGGCGGTGATAAAGACCCGATGTATGACCAGGCTGTCGAGGTCGTTTTGAAGAACCGCAAGGCCTCCATTTCGCTGGTGCAGCGTCACCTGAAAATTGGTTACAACCGCTCGGCGCGCATGCTTGAAGAAATGGAAAAAGCCGGTCTTATCAGTGCCATGTCGGGCAGTGGCCAGCGTGAAATTCTGGTGCCTGCACGGGCTGAATGACGACAGGCAAACCAACAGGCTGACCCCAAAATTATTCGCATGTTTACCAAAGCTTTTCTTTCACCTTTTCCCTCACTTGCTGTTGCTTCTTTCGTCCTGGCCTGTGTTTCAGCAAACGCGCAAACCTCAGGACTTGACAGTCTGGAAAGCTTCGTCAAGAACACAAAAAGCGGCCGCGCTGCGTTCACCCAGGTGGTGACCAGCCCTGCCAAAGACGGCGCAGCACCCAAAACCAAAACCTCCAGCGGTACGTTTGAGTTTTTGCGGCCCAATCGCTTCAAATTTGTCTATACCAAGCCGTTTGAGCAAAGCATTGTTTCAGATGGCCAGACGCTGTGGCTGCATGATCTTGACCTGAACCAGGTGACCTCACGCAAGCTGGCGCAGGCCCTGAATGGCACCCCTGCAGCCGTGATCGCAACCGCATATGACCTGAAAGGCCTGCAGGCTGATTTCCACCTGAAGGCCTTGCCTGAAAAGGCAGGGCTGCAGTGGGTCGAAGCCACGCCCAAAGGCAAGGACGGCCAGTTGCAAAGCATCACCGTCGGCCTCAAGCCCACTGACAAGGGCAGTGAACTGGCAGCGCTGGAGATCCTCGACAGCTTTGGCCAGAAGTCGGTGATGACCTTCAACCAGTTTGAGGTAAATCCTGCTTTGGCGCCTGTCAGCTTCCAGTTCAAGCCGCCTGCCGGATCAGCCGTTATTCGCCAGTAAGCGGTTCACTTGCGCACAGCGAGCTTGATTCTGTATTCCTCGGCGATGTTGTTTCTCTCGCGAATCATGGTGTCCAGGTCGTCGGAGGTGATTTCCCCATCTGTAAACATTTGACCGTACGGATGACCGAGTACCGTTTGTGCCGTGGTGACAACAAAATCTACGCCCAGATAGTGCGCCAAAGGCGAGTTGGCAGCGCCAATTCTTTTCCATTCATCATTCAGACTCTTGTCAAAAAGGTATAGCAACTGAGGAGAGATCACTCTGACATGCGTTGGGTCGCCGATGAAGTTGTCGTGTCTTGGGTGCGGCACATTGATTTCAATAACAGCGTTGTTTTTGCATATCCGGTACAACTCTTTCATCATTCCCAAAAATATCTGGGATTGCTGGCCCAGGTGTTCCAGACAATGGTTGAAAACAACTTCTTCTACCGAACTGTCGAGCCAGGGCCAGGGGAGCATTTCCAGATTGCACACCACGTCTGGCTGGCATTCCGGGAACATGTCGACGTTGATGTACCCATCCATTTTGTTGTGACCGCACCCCATGTTGAGCTTCATCTGCCATCCCTCCACAGTGTTGTTGATACCGACCCAATTGAGCCGCTATTGGGCCATAAAATTTCTTCCTGGTATGGCAATGGACGGAAGCGGGGCCGCCAGGGCCCATCGAACATGCCAATCCCTAACTTGCCACAATGAGCGCCATGACAGCAAGCCCTCGCAACCAGCAACCCCTTGCAGAACGCCTGCGTCCCAAAACACTTGGCGAGGTGATAGGCCAACAGCACCTGCTCGGCGAAGGCATGCCGCTGCGCATCGCTTTTGAATCAGGCCAGCCGCACAGCTGCATTTTGTGGGGACCACCGGGCGTCGGCAAGACCACCATTGCGCGCCTCATGGCGAGCAGTTTTGACGCGCACTTCATCACCATCTCTGCCGTGCTGGGCGGTGTGAAGGAAATCCGCGAGGCGGTCGAGCAGGCCACCATCTGGCGCGGCCAGAGTGGTGACCTCGCGGATGCGGCGGGCAAACCCACCATCGTGTTTGTCGACGAGGTACACCGTTTCAACAAAAGCCAGCAGGATGCTTTTTTGCCGCATGTTGAAAGTGGGCTTTTCACTTTCATAGGCGCGACCACCGAAAACCCGTCCTTCGAGGTGAACTCGGCCTTGCTGTCGCGCGCCGCCGTGTACGTGCTGCAGCCCCTGTCTGAAGATGACCTTCGCAAGATTGTTGCCGTCGCGCTTGAACGCAAGGCGCTGCAGGGCATTGAAAGCATGGAGGCCGCAGCGGTAGACAGGCTGGTCGCCTATGCCGATGGCGATGCGCGCAGGCTGCTCAATACGCTTGAGTCGCTGGCGGTTGCTGCTGGTAACGAGAAAGCTGGCCCCATCACCGATGTCACCGATGCCTGGCTCATGAAAGTGCTGGGCGAGCGCATGCGTCGTTACGACAAGGGCGGCGAGCAGTTCTACGACACCATTTCTGCCCTGCACAAATCCGTGCGTGGATCCGACCCCGACGCCGCACTCTACTGGTTCATGCGCATGCTCGATGGCGGCGCCGAGCCCAAATACATGGCGCGCCGCCTGATACGCATGGCCAGTGAAGACATAGGCCTGGCCGACCCGCGAGCCCTGCGCATGGCGCTTGATGCCGCTGAGGTGTATGAACGCCTGGGTTCACCCGAAGGCGAGCTGGCGCTGGCGCAGTGCGTGCTTTACCTGGCCATCGCGCCCAAGTCCAATGCGGCGTATGTGGCCTTTAATGAGATCAAGGCGTTTATCAAAAACGACGGCACGCGCCCCGTGCCCATGCATTTGCGCAACGCCCCCACCAAGCTCATGAAGTCGCTCGATTACGGCAAGAACTATCGTTACGCCCACAACGAGGAAGACGGTTTTGCAGCGGGCGAGAACTACTTTCCCGAAGGCATGGAAGCGCCGGAGTTTTACCGCCCGGTTGGCCGCGGCCTTGAAATCCGCATTGCCGACAAGCTCAATGAGCTGAAGCAGAAAAACCGAGACAAACAAGGTGATTCAGAAGGTGACTCAAAAGGCGACTGAAAAAGGGTGACCACTTGTGTTTTCCCCGGGTAAACCCCGCAGAAACCGGCAGGTTGGCCCGATTCTCGCTAAAGCCCCGTGGCTACAATTTGCGCATCAGCTCGCCCCCCGGCTAAGGACAAGTTCCAGGGTCTTCAAGGCGGGCTTTTTGTTAACCTGGCCTGAAGCCAGGCGCGCAGAATTTTCTACAAGTTACGGGAGAGTGGTTTTATGGAAGTATTCCTGCAACAGATCATCAACGGTCTGGTTCTGGGCAGCATGTATGCCCTGATCGCTCTGGGGTACACCATGGTGTACGGCATCATCAACCTCATCAACTTCGCCCACGGCGAGGTGCTGATGGTGGGCGCACTCACCAGCTGGACCATCATCGGCCTGATGCGTGATGCCATGCCGGGCGCACCAGGCTGGCTGATTTTGCTGATCGCCTTGCTGATTGCCTGCGTGGTTTGCGCTGCGCTCAATTTTGCGATTGAAAAAATCGCCTACCGGCCGCTGCGTAACTCGCCCAAACTCGCACCACTGATCACCGCCATAGGCATGTCCCTGCTGCTGCAGACGCTGGCCATGATCATCTGGAAGCCCAATTACAAACCCTACCCAACGCTGCTGCCCGCCGACCCCATACATGTAGGTGGGGCTGTGATTACCGTCACGCAGATTTTCATTCTGGGTGCCACGGCGGTATCGTTGTCCATCCTGATGTGGCTGGTGCATTACACAAAGCTGGGCCGGGCCATGCGGGCCACCGCAGAGAACCCGCGTGTCGCGGCACTCATGGGCGTCAAGCCCGACACGGTCATCTCCGCCACCTTCATCATCGGTGCGGTGCTGGCCGCGCTGGCCGGTGTGATGTACGCCTCCAACTACGGTACGGTACAGCACACCATGGGCTTTCTGCCCGGCCTCAAGGCTTTCACTGCTGCTGTGTTCGGCGGCATCGGTAACTTGGGCGGTGCGGTGCTGGGCGGCATTCTTCTCGGGCTGATCGAATCGATAGGCGCGGGCTACATCGGCCCATTGACAGGCGGCGTGCTGGGCAGCCAGTACTCGGACATCTTTGCCTTCATCGTGCTGATTTTTGTGCTCACGCTCAGGCCTTCCGGGCTGCTGGGTGAGCGTGTGGCGGACCGGGCATAGGCCGTTGTTGAAGAGACACATCATGATGAAACCCAACAAACTCGTCACCTCCATCATCGTCGCCATCGGGCTGCTGATTCTTCCGTTGCTGCTGCAGCAGGGCGGCAACGCCTGGGTGCGCATCGTCGACATGGCCCTGCTTTATGTGCTGCTGGCGCTGGGCCTGAACATCGTGGTCGGTTATGCCGGCCTGCTTGACCTGGGTTACGTCGCCTTTTTCGCGGTCGGTGCCTACCTGTTTGCCTTGCTGGGCTCGCCCCACCTGGCTGATGCCTTCCCGGCCATCAAGGCGGCTTTCCCCAACGGCCTGCATTTACCCATCTGGGCCATCATTCCGGCGGCGGCGGCACTCGCCGGGCTCTTCGGTGTGCTGCTGGGCGCACCGACCCTCAAGCTGCGCGGCGATTACCTCGCCATCGTCACGCTGGGTTTTGGCGAAATCATCCGCGTGTTCCTCAACAACCTGGACCGCCCCATCAACCTGACCAACGGCCCCAAAGGCATCAGCCAGATCGATTCGATGAAGTTCTTCGGCTTTGACCTGGGCAAACCGCATGAATTTTTCGGCTTCACGTTCAACTCGGTGTCCATGTATTACTACCTGTTCCTGGTGCTGGTGATCTTCTCGATCATCATCTGCCACCGCCTCGAGAACTCGCGTATCGGCCGCGCCTGGATGGCGATTCGTGAAGACGAGATTGCCGCCAAGGCCATGGGCATCAACACCCGCAACCTGAAGCTGCTGGCCTTCGGTATGGGCGCCACTTTCGGCGGGGTATCGGGCGCCATGTTCGCGGCCTTCCAGGGTTTTGTGTCGCCCGAGTCGTTCAGCCTGATGGAGTCCATCATGATCGTCGCCATGGTGGTGCTGGGCGGCATCGGCCACCTGCCCGGCGTCATCATCGGTGCGCTGTTGCTGGCGGCTTTGCCTGAAGTTTTGCGCCACGTCGCTGGCCCGTTGCAGGCGATGACTGATGGCCGGCTTGATTCATCCATCCTGAGGCAGCTGCTGATCGCACTGGCCATGATTGTCATCATGCTGCTGCGGCCACGCGGGCTGTGGCCTTCGCCCGAACATGGCAAGACACGCATCAAGCCTGTCGGCCCTGTGGCTTCAAAATCAATTAACCCCTAAGGAGAATGGCATGAGCGAAACCATTCTCAAGGTCTCCGGTGTCTCCAAACGCTTTGGCGGTTTGCAGGCCCTCAGCGATGTCGGCATCCACATCGAACGTGGCCAGGTTTATGGCCTGATCGGCCCCAACGGCGCAGGCAAAACCACCTTCTTCAATGTGCTGACGGGTCTCTATACACCCGACAGCGGCAGCTTTGAACTCGCCGGCAAAAAGTACACGCCGACGGCCGTGCATGAAGTTGCGAAGGCCGGCATTGCGCGCACCTTCCAGAACATCCGCCTCTTCGCTGAAATGACCGCGCTTGAGAACGTCATGGTGGGCCGGCATATCCGCACCAAATCCGGTTTGATAGGCGCGGTCTTGCGCACGCCGGGTTTCAAGTCTGAAGAAGCGGCGATTGCCAAACGTGCCCACGAGTTGCTCGACTATGTTGGCATCGGCAAGTACGCAGACTTCAAGGCCCGCACCTTGAGCTACGGCGACCAGCGGAGGCTGGAGATTGCCCGCGCACTGGCCACCGACCCGCAGCTGATTGCGCTCGACGAACCGGCCGCCGGCA
Source organism: Pseudomonadota bacterium (assembly GCA_040388905.1). Classification (GTDB taxonomy): domain Bacteria; phylum Pseudomonadota; class Gammaproteobacteria; order Burkholderiales; family Burkholderiaceae_C; genus Polaromonas. The sequence continues at coordinate 10,031 of JAZKAY010000007.1, read as the reverse complement.
TGAACGCGACAGAGAAAGTGCAGCTGCGCGAGCTAATCGACCAGATCCGCAAGGACAACCGCACGATCTTGCTGATTGAGCATGACGTGAAACTGGTGATGGGCCTGTGCGACCGCGTGACCGTGCTCGACTACGGCAAGCAGATTGCCGAAGGCGCACCTGCCGATGTGCAGAAGAATGAAAAAGTGATCACGGCCTACCTCGGCACGGGCCACTGAACGCCATTGAAAGACAACACCACATGGCAAACACACTTCTCAAGATCACCGGCCTGAAGGTCGCGTACGGCGGCATACAGGCCGTCAAGGGCGTTGACCTGCATGTCAACGAAGGCGAACTCGTCACGTTGATCGGCTCCAACGGCGCCGGCAAGACCACCACCATGAAGGCCATCACCGGCACCCTGCCCATGGTTGATGGCGACATTGAATACCTCGGCAAAAGCATTCGAGGCAAGGGCGCGTGGGACCTCGTCAAGGCGGGTCTGGCCATGGTGCCGGAAGGACGCGGCGTCTTTACGCGCATGACCATCACCGAGAACCTGCAGATGGGCGCCTACATCCGCAGCGACAAGGCCGGCATTGCCGGAGACATCGAAAAGATGTTCACCATCTTCCCGCGCCTGAAAGAACGCAAGGACCAGCTCGCCGGCACCATGAGCGGCGGCGAACAGCAGATGCTGGCCATGGGCCGCGCGCTGATGAGCCGCCCCAAGGTGCTGATGCTCGACGAACCGTCCATGGGGCTGTCACCCATCATGGTCGACAAGATCTTTGAAGTCGTGCGCGACGTGTATGCGCGCGGCGTCACCGTGCTGCTGGTCGAGCAGAACGCCAGCCGCGCGCTGGGCATTGCCGACCGGGGCTATGTGATGGAATCGGGCATCGTCACCATGAATGGCGATGCGAAGAAGCTGCTGGATGACCCGCGGGTTCGGGCGGCCTACCTGGGCGAGTAACCAGGAGCGCAGCATGGCAGTCCACAACAAGATCAATTACGTCGAATACCCGGCGCGGGACCTCGGCGCCACCAAACTGTTCTTTCAAACCGCGTTTGGCTGGTCGTTTGATGACTATGGCCCTGACTACATCGCCTTTTCAGGGCAGGGTCTGGATGGCGGGTTCTTCAGGTCTGTACTCTCCGCAAGCACGGACAAAGGCAGTGCGCTCATCGTTTTCTACAGCGAGCGCCTTGAAGAAACTTTGGCCGGGGTTGTCGCTGCCGGTGGCAAGGTTGTGAAGCCCATCTTCCCGTTTCCGGGTGGCCGCCGGTTTCACTTCACCGAGCCCAGCGGCAACGAATTTGCGGTTTGGTCGAAGTAGTTGGTCTTCACGCCCCATTCAGACATTTGCTCGCGATGTCCAAATCTTCCTGAATTGCTATTGAATTCGTAGCTACTCACGTACGTATTTATTGGCTTGCAGCCGTTTTATGCCCTTAAAATGGCCTGTTTTCGGGCTTTTGGAGGCATTTTTTGCCCCCTGTGACTGCCTAAAGACCCAAAAGTTAATATGGAAGTTAACTTTTTGAGGAATTTTAACGTGTACGTTAAAAAATTAACGTACACGGCAAAATTTGGGTTCTGTGGTCATTGCGGGCTTGACCCGCAATCCATGGTCAACGAAGCGGGGATGGACCGGATCAGGTCCGGGATGACGCGGGGCTGATTCCGGGTTGGGGGAGCCCCGGAATCCTCTGGCCCCTTAATCCAGCGTGATGCCAGCGTCCTTGATCACCTTGGTCCACTTCGTGTATTCCGCTTTCACGAAGCGCGCCGTCTCTGCAGGTGGCACCCAGGGTTTGGGATCGAACCCGCCGGCGGCGAGTTCCTTGCGCATGTCTTCGTCTGCCAGCGAGGCTTCCATCGCCTTGTTCAGGCGGGCAATCGCTTCAGGCGGGGTTTTCGACGGCGCAAACAGGCCGAACCATGTGGTCATTTCCAGCGCGGGGAAGCCCGATTCCCTGGCGGTCGGGATGGTGTTCAGCGTGGCGTCACGTTTGGGGCCGGTCACGAACAGCGCGTTGACCTGCTTGCTCTCGATAAAGCGGCGTGCCGATGGCAGCGAGTCGATGTAGATGTCGACGCGGCCGCCCAGCAGGTCGATGTAGACCGGTTGCGCACCCTGGTAGGGCACGTTGGTCATGTTGACGCCGGCTTCCTTCAGGAATGCCGCTGCCAGCACCTGCTGGCCTGTGCCTGCGCCTATGTTGGCGAGGTTTAGTTTGCCGGGGTTGGCCTTGGCGTATTTGACGATGGAGGCCAGGTCGTTCAGGCCCAGGTCTTTGCGAGTCACCATCACGTAAGGGCTTTCAGCCGCGATACCTATGGGTGTGAAATCGGCCATTGGGTCGTAAGGCAGTTTTTTGTACAGGGCCGCGTTGAACACCATGTTGGCCAGGCCGCCCATAGCCAGCGTGTAGCCGTCGGGCGGCGCCTGCAGCACGGCCATGGTGCCGATCAGCGAGCCCGCGCCGGGACGGTTGACCACCACGATGCTCTGGCCGAGGTTTTTGGTCATGGCCTTTTCAAGACGGCGGGCCACCAGGTCATAGCCGCCACCGGCGGTGGTGCCGACGATCAACGTGACGGCTTTGGTGGGATAGGCCTGCGCCATCACCGGGGATGCCAGGCCGAGGCCGGTGCTCATACACACGGCAGCCAATGTTGAAATAATTTTTTTCATGATTTGTCTCCTTCAAGCCAGGCTCTGCCTTTGGCGTAGATTGCTTGTTCTTCGTCGCTGTAAGGGGCGGGAATGCCCAGGGTGATGCTGTGGCCTTCGGACGCCTGCACATAAGCCAGGTGGCGAAAGCCCAGCGGGTACTTTGCAAGTTCGGTGGGGTTCAGGTTGACCGAGCCGGCCGGGTCTACCGTGCGCAAAAAGTCCTTGTCGTAGACCGGCTCACGCGCCTGTATGCGCCACTGGCCGTCGTGGCCCTTGATCAGGCAGTCGAGGAAGCGGCCGTACACGGTGATGTCGACCAGCTGGCCGTGTACCTCGCTGCGCAGCAGCAGCGTGATGCGTGTCTCACCGGTGGCGCGCCTGCCTTTGACGTAGCTGGTCGTGCCGCCAATGATGTGCATGCCGCCGCGGTCTTTGGGTTGCCGCTTGCGGCCCTGGATGCTGGCTTCAAGAAAGCCCGCCGCCGGCCCGCTGTACCAGGTGGTCACCATGGTGGCGTCGGGGGTGTAGCAGTTGCGCAGGCGGTCCCAGTCGCCGGTGTCGCGCCAGTTGCCCCAGTTTTGCGCGAGCTGCGCAATCTGGAACTGGTCCAGCAGTTCGTCCGTGTTCACGGAATGTTGCATGTCTTTTGTCTCCTTCAGTCTCGCTTGCTGTTGTTGCGGAGGGCAACAACCTTCTTTACGGCACTGTAGGTACTGGGGACGCATCCGTGAAGATGGCAGTTTGATGCGACCCATGCCTGCGAGGCATGCGTCTGGCGCGTCTGCGGGGCCTATTTGCCCGGCGGGGGATAGCGCTTGAGCATGGGCACCGCCGCGCGGCGGATCATGTCGCAGAAGTATTCGGCCGCTGGTGTAGGCGGCACGGCGGCCCGGTAGATGAGCGCAATGGCCGGTGCGCTGAGTATTTGTTCTACCTCGATCACGGTAAGCAGGTCCCTGAACATCGGCAGGTCAGCCCAGGTGCGTGAGCTGATGACGATGGCATCGCTGCTGGTCAGGGCCGTGATCAAGGTCAGGCCCGAACCCACACGCATCGACAGCCGTGGCGGCGGCAGGCCGTGTGATTCAAAGATGGCGCCAAACTCAAGCTCGGCCTTGTCGGTGATGGAGGTCGTGAGCCAGTTCGCATCCATCAGTTCAGAAAGCGACTTCGCGCCCGCAAGGGGGTGGCCCTTGCGCGCCAGCACCACACGTGAGGGCTGGAACAGTTTTTCCACCTTCAGGTCAGGCGGGATGTTGATATCGGGCACAGGCCCGACATACGCGTCAACGCTGCCGTCGCGCAGGCGGCTTTCGACCTGGGGATAAACGCCTTCAATCAGGTGCAGCTTGACCAGCGGGTAACGCTTCTGGAAGGGCGTGAGTGATTCGCCCAGCAGCGTGAGATGGCTGACACCTGAAATGCACACGGCCACATCGCCATGCACCTCGCCCTGCATCTGGCTGATTTCCGTGCGGCCCTTTTCAAGCTCGCCGACAGCCATGCGTGCGCGGCGCGCAAACACGATGCCCATGGGCGTCAGCGCCGCGCCGCGTGCGTGCCGCTCAAACAGCGGTGCGCCCAGTTCTTTCTCGAGCTCTCGAATGCTGCGGCTCAGCGAAGGCTGGGCAATGCCCAGGTGTTTGGCCGCAGCGCTGATGCTTTCTTTCTCGACGATGGCGAGAAAGTCGCGCAGGTGGTGGAGCTTCATGTGTTGATCTTCATGCGCCGACCTGCGCGCCGTGTGCGCTCAATCGACCTTGGCGCCTGAGGCCTTGACGACTTTTTCGTATTTGTCGAGTTCGCTTTTCATGAAGGCCCCAAACTCTGCGGGCGAGCTGGCCACCGGTTCAGCCATCAGCGCGGCAAAACGGGTTTTGGCTTCAGGCGTATTCAGCGCATCGACAAAGGCCTTGTTCAGTTTGGCAACCACATCGGGCGGTGTGCCCGCCGGTGCGACCAGGCCCCACCATGTGTCGATCTCAAAGCCCTTGAGGGTTTCTGCGATGGCCGGTGTATCGGGCAGCACGGCGCTGCGTTTGGCGGTGGTGACGGCAATCGCCTTGAGCTTGCCGGCCTTGATGTTGGCCGATGCGGTGGCGAGGTTGTCAAAGTTGAAATCAACCTGGCCGCCGAGCAGCGCAAGCTGCGCCGGGTTGCCGCCGTTGTAGGGAATATGCACCGCAAAAATGCCGGCCTGCGCCTTGAACATTTCACCCGCCAGGTGGCCCGCGCTGCCGTTGCCGCCACTGCCGTAGTTGAGCTTGCCGGGGTTGGCTTTCGCGTATTTGATGAGGTCTGCCACGCTGTTGATCTTCAGGCGGTTGGCGGTGTCGGCATTCATCACGAGCACATTGGGCACACGCAGCATCTGCGTGATGGGTGCAAAGTCGGTTGCCGCGTTGAAGGGCATCCTGCTGTACAGCCAGGGGTTGATGGCGTGCGTGGCGACCGCAGAGATACCAATCGTCATGCCGTCAGGTGCAGCCTTGGCGATCGCATCGACACCAATGTTGCCGCCGCCACCGGGTTTGTTTTCAATGATGACGGTGCCAAGCGAATCTTTCACACGTTCAGCCATCAGGCGTGCTGTCACGTCGATAGGGCCGCCCGGGGCGTAAGGGACGATGATGCGCATGACTTTGGGTTGCGCGAATGCGAATGTTGAAGACATCGCGATGGCTGCGATGGACAGGAGTGTGGTGCGGCGGCGCAGGCTGCTTTTGGAAGAGGTGGTGTTCATGAGGCTATTGTTGCAAAAGTCTGTGGGGTGGGTCCTATGGGAATCCATTACGGCGGGCTTGAGTTGAAGAGCTTTGCCCTTCACGACCGAGCCGGGGGTTGCCCGGCGGCAAGTCACTTTTCTTTTGCTTCGCCAAAAGCAAAGTAACCAAAAGAAAAGGCGACCCTGTTCGTCGTCCCCTGCGGGGCACCCTGCGATGCTCGGTCCAGCCGGGGTCTGAAACAACTCGCTACGCTCAAACAGGTTTCAGCCCTTCTCCGTCTGGCCCTGCGCTTCTCGGCTCCTCTCCAAGGGTTTCGGGAGGAAGAGAAGTACCAAGTCCGAAGACTCGCCTCAAGCGCTTCGCGCTTGAGGCTCCCCGAATCCATTCCCCAACCCGTGGAGGCTGGGCCGGGCAGCGCAGACGGAGGCGGAAGGTCAGGCCAAACTTGTTTGAGCCCCAAGCGAGTTGTTTGGACTGCCGCCGGAGTCGAGCAGCGCAGGTTAAGTTATTGGGCTCTGACCCCAAAAACTTCCCAGACGGCGGGTCGCCTTTCTTTTGGGTACTTGTTCTTTGGCGAAGCAAAGAAAAGTGCCTCGCCCGCCGGGGCGAGACCCGGCTCGGTCGTGAAGGGCAACGCGTTTAAAGCACTGGCCGGCTTATGCAGTTGCCTGATGCTTTTCCTTTTCAGTGACAAACGAGTCGGCATAAAACTCTTCTTCAGGCAAACCAGCCTTGATGTAAGCCGCCTGCGCAGAATCGATCACGATTGGCGCACCACACGCATAGACCTGGTGCCCAGACATGTCAGGGATGTCCTGCAGCACGGCGCTGTGGACAAAGCCCGTACGGCCCGTCCACGCGTCTTCAGGCAAAGCGTCCGAGATAACAGGCACATAGGTGAAATTGGGCATCTCGGCCACTTTGGTGTTGACCCAGTCGTTCATGTACAGGTCGGCCGGGCGGCGGCCGCCCCAGTACAGGACTGCGGGGCGTGTGATGCCCTTGAACTGCATGTGTTCGATGATGGCCTTGATGGGCGCAAAGCCCGTGCCTGATGCCAGCAGCACCATGGGCTTGTCTGAGTCTTCGCGCAAATAGAAACTGCCGAAGGGGCCTTCGATGCGCAGGATTTCCTTTTCCTTCATCGCGCTGAAAACATGGTCGGTGAACTTGCCGCCGGGCATGTGGCGGATGTGCAGTTCAACGCCGGGGTTTTCAAGCTGGGTGTGTGGTGCGGTGCCCATCGAATAGGCGCGACGGTCCCCATCGCGCAGCAGGAACTCGACGTACTGGCCGGCGTGGTACTTGAAGACATCTGCTGCGGGCAACTGCAGGCGCACATTCATCACGTCATGCGAAGCCTTGGCCAGGCTGGCGACGCGCACCGGCATCTTCTTGATCGGGTAGGCGCTTTCGTCGGTGACCTGGCGCGACTCAAGGACCAGGTCGGTTTCGGCAGTGGCGCAGCAGGTGAGGATAAAACCGTCGGCCGCTTCTTCAGCCGTAAGAGCCTTGGCCTGGTGCGTGCCCTGCTTGATGGTGCCTTCGAGCTTTTTACATTTGCACGAACCACAGGCACCGTCCTTGCAGCCGTAGGGCATGCCTATGCCCTGGCGGATCGCCGCAGACAGCAACACTTCATCTACCTGCGCAACAAAAGTACGGCCGCTGGGTTGCACGGTCACGTTAAAGCTCATAGTCGTTATCCTTGGGGGGTCTGTATTTTTCTGTCTCGCTGCTTTTCGCGCTGACCCCCAATTTTGCCCTCAAATTCAAGTCCCCTCGGTGCGCTGCCCGCACGTTTTCGCCGCCAGCGCGTTTTGATCATCGGTTGCGGTGATGTGGGCCTGCGCGCAGCTGCCGCCTTGCCTGCGCGGGTCAATGTCATGGCGCTCACGTCTTCCCCTTCAAAGCTCGCGACGTTTCGCGGACGAAACATCAAACCCCTGCTGGGCAACCTCGACGATGCAGCCACGCTGCGCAGGTTGTCGGGGCTGGCTGACCGTGTCATTCACCTGGCGCCGCCGGCGAATGAAGTCGCCGATGCGCGCCACGACAGCCGTACGCGCAGGCTGCTCCAGGCCTTGCGGCTTCGCGGTATGCCGCAAGCGCTGGTTTATGGCTCAACCAGCGGTGTGTATGGAGATTGCAGCGGTGATGTCGTGGCAGAAACCCGCGGCGTGAACCCGACCAATGCCCGCGCGCATCGGCGGGTTGATGCGGAAGATGCGGTGCGCTTTTTTGGGCGCTCGGCAGCTGTCCCGGTACACATCCTGCGTATTCCGGGCATCTACGCCCCCGACCGGGAAGGCGGCACACCGCTCACGCGCCTGCGCAAGGGCACGCCGGTGCTGGCCGCTGTTGACGACGTTTACACCAACCACATTCATGCAGATGACCTTGCACGCGCCTGCCTCGCGGCCATGTGGCGAGGCAAACCGCAGCGCATCACCAACGTCAATGACGACACGCAGTTGAAGATGGGCGATTACTTTGATTTGGCCGCTGACATGTACGGCCTGCCGAGGCCGCCGCGTGTGCAGCGCGCCGAGGCAGCGCAGCAGTTGGCACCCATGATGCTGAGTTTCATGGGCGAATCGCGCAGGCTGGACAACCGCCGCATGAAAAATGAACTGCGGCTGCGTTTGCGCTACCCGGCCGTGTATACCGGCCTGAAGTAAAGAGCCGGCGCTGCATTGCGTGCAGGTCTAGAATAATTTTGGGGAGCCCATAAAAAGAAGACAGGCGACAGGAGACAAAAAATGACTTCGACTTCGTTTGCCCGACCCCCACGCACAGGCCTGATGGCTGCTGCATTCAGCGCCATGTTTTTGTTGCCCGCGTTCCTTGCAACACCGGCAAGTGCGCAGAGTTACCCCAACAAGCCGATTCGTATGGTCGTGCCCTTTGCAGCAGGCGGCGCTGTCGATGTGCTGGGCCGCGTGATTGCAGACAGGGTTGCGCTTGCTCTGGGCCAGAGTGTGGTGGCCGACAACCGCATAGGCGCCAACGGCACGATTGCCCACCAGATGGTGGCGAGTGCGCCGCCCGACGGCTACACGATTGGCATGTCAGGCACATCGCCGCTGGTGCTGGCACCGCACCAGTACAAAAGCCTGCCCTACGACTCACGCAAGGACTTCACCTATCTGGCCTGCGCGGGCACCACGCCCTTTGTGCTTGACGTGAACCCCGCCCTGCCGGTGAAGAACGTGCGCGAACTGGTGGCCTATGCCAAAGCCAATCCGGGCAAGCTGAACTTCGGCTCTGCCGGCCTGGGCAACTCGGCCCATCTGTCTGCAGAATTGTTCAAGCAGATCACGGGGGTGGACATGGTGCATGTGCCTTACAAGGGCAATGCGCTGGCGATGGCCGATCTCGTCAGCGGACAGATACAGGTGCTGTTCGACCCGGTGCAGACCTCGCTGCCGCAGATTCGCGCCGGCAAGGTCAGGCCGCTGGCGGTGACCAGCAAGACCCGTTTTTCTGAACTGCCTGATTTGCCGACGGTGATGGAGTCCGGTTATCCCAACTATGAGTTTGTGGTCTGGTACGCCTTTATTGCACCTGCGGCCACGCCCGCGCCCATCGTCGCCAGACTGAACAGCGAGATCAACAAGGTGCTGCGCGACCCGGAGATCAAGGCGCGTTTTGCGGCGCTGGGCGCCAACCTCACAGAGTCAAATCCGGCGGACTGTGCGAACTTTGTACGCAGCGAATACGCGCAGTGGGGCAAGCTGTTCACAGACCTGGGCATCAAGCCGGAATAGTGGTCTTGGCTGCGCTGCGCCTGGGTGTGTGGGGCGTGTTTCGCAGTCGCTATTAAAAAAGTAGCTGCTCACGCTCGTGTCTATTGGCCTGGAGGCCGATTTGATGCCTTGAAAAGGCTTTTTTTGAAGTTTTTTTGAGGGTCTGGAGGCTCCGCACTACGCCAAAACCCGCCTTTTGCCAAAAATGTTAACTTGCAAGTTAACATTTTTGGTGCCGCGTCGGCAGGATATTTCGGCCCGAAAGGAAAGTTGTGGGAACATGGACCGTGTGACAAGGTCCCTGTTTATCGCGCCGCCTCCGCAAGATCGCGCCCATCCGGGTGTCGGGCTGGCCGTCATCGCCGCACATGTGGGGCTGTTGTTCATCGCCAACCTGTACTGGCCGTTGCAGACTGCGGCAGAACGTATCGTTGTGCAGGTGTTCCGCAGCGATTCGGCGCCCAACCGTGTGCCCCCAGACCCGGCAGCCAACGCATCAGCCAGCGGTGAATTTGCACGCAACCCCGGCAGCATCACGGCCCGGCGCTTTGGGCGCGCAGCCACGCAGCTGGAGTTGCCGGCGACCGAAGCCGCCCCCGAGCCGTCCTTGCCATCTGTTCCCGCAGCGGCCCCCGCGCGACAAAGCACACCGCTGTCTGCAACGCCGCAGGCTGTGATCGAAAAGGCAGTACCTGCGCCGGTTCGTGCGGCTTCGCTGGCTGCTCCTTTGCCCCCGCCCGCAGTACCCGAGCCACCTGCGCCGCAGCCAGCTCCCGTGACGCAAGCTGCAGTCACTGCAACAATCCCTGCGCCAACGCCAACGCCAACGCCAACGCCTGCTCCTGCTCCTGCTCCTGCTCCTGCTCCTGCTCCTGCTCCTGCTCCTGCTC
>JAZKAY010000006.1:0-150312 GCA_040388905.1 Pseudomonadota bacterium | reverse complement strand
TTCATGGCTCAATCCTCTCAGAGATTTGAGCCTCCTCAAAATACGGGGCGATTCAAGGTGCTAAGCGCTGCTGGAGTCATCACCTCAACCGAAATGCCCTGCGCCCCAAGTTGACGCACTGTCTCCGGATTCCGGAGAGCGGAAGTAAGGGCCTTAGAAAGCCTGTCAACAACAGGCGAAGGAGTGCCGGCTGGCCCAAAGACGGCCGACCACGGAACCACCGAAACACCTCTTATGCCGCTTTCATGCAAAGTGGGAATGTCAGGTGCCAATGCACTGCGCTGGTCGCCAACTACAGCAAGAACCTTAAGCTTGCCTTCCTTCACCAGGGATAAAAGTGAAGTTGTGGAACCCAACATGACCTGAACCCTACCGGAAACCAGATCAGGTACCGCAAGTGCTTCTCCTTTGTATGGCACTTGAGTCATCGTGAGTCCGGCAAGTTGAAGCATCTGTGCACTCGCCAGGATACTTGTCGCACCTGCGGTGGCGTAATTAAGTTTGCCAGGATTACCTTTCGCATACGCCAAAAAGTCCTGCAGCGTGCTCCCAGGAACCGAAGGGTGAACGAACAGAAAGAATGCCGATTGCCCGATCATGCCGATTGGACTAAATGCGGTTCGCGGGTCATATGGAGATTTAAGCCTAAGGGTTGGTACAGCCACGACGGCTGAGTTTGTGGCCAGGAATATCGTCAAGCCGTTAGCAGGTGAATTAATCACCGCCTCCGCGCCGATCGCACCGTCGGCGCCTGGCTTGTTCTCCACGACGACCGGTTGATCGAGTTGCTGCGCCAGAGCTTGTCCCACAATTCGGCCAAATGAGTCAGCGGATCCGCCAGCCGGGAAAGGTATCACCATTCTTATAGCTGGTGTCGCCGAACTTTGCGCCATACCCGGCAGGCTCGCGCTCAAGAAGGCAGCAAAAACGAAAAGAGCATGAAAAAAGCATGTGGGGGTCGAGCCTCTCATGTATCACTCCTTTGATATTGGGATCTGAGGCAATTGCGCGCGTGCGCACAACTCCTCAGGTTGATTTTGGAACGAGCGTGCAGTATCTCTACATTCGTTGCATTCAATGCGCGGGATAGTACCTACCACACATGTGCTTTAGCGTTGCGCTTAAAAGTTGTATTCGATTTGTCTATATAGCGAATGCAATTTTTCGAATTGCCCTTACGCGGCATGAGTGCAGACAATGTGCCCTTCTTGCATAAATAGAAAAAGTTTCTGGAGACACCATGAAAAATCTATTACGTCCGCTCTGGCTGATTCTGACCATTGCATCTATCTGCACATCTGGTGCGCACGCACAGAGTTCTGCGACCTATCCAAGCCGACCCATCAAATTGGTTGTGCCATTCCCCGCTGGAGGGCCGACCGATTTACTGGCTCGGGTCATCGGCCAAAAACTCTCCGACAAAGTCGGCCAACCTGTCATCGTCGAAAACAAGGCCGGAGCAAACACCATCATTGGAGCGGATGCCGTGGCCAAAGCGCCAGCGGATGGGTACACGCTCCTTGTAGCGATCGATAACACCTTGGTCATGAACCAATACCTCTACAACAAGCTGTCATACGACCCAGTCAGAGACTTCGAACCAGTTGCAAAGCTGGCGATTGCTCCACTTGTCATCCTGACCGGATCAGCCGGACCGTCATCCATTGCAGCGCTTGTCGCACGGGCCAAAGCGCAGCCAGGCAAGGTGTCTTATGGCTACGGAACGTTTACATCCCAGCTCGGTGGAGAACTCATAAAAACCTCCCTGGGACTTGACCTGCTGAGCGTTTCCTACAAAGGAAGCGCCGGTACGGTTCAAGGTCTGTTGTCGAATGACGTCACATTCATTATTGATGGCGTCACCGCAGGGCTGCCGCACGTCCAAAGCGGAAAATTCAAAGCAGTTGGCAACCTTGGGAAATCAAAAATTCCGGCATTGCCGGATTTGGCCCCTATCTCGAATGAGCAAGGCCTACAAACATTTGACGTCGCTGTATGGATGGGTCTCGTAGGACCTAAGGGGATGCCCCCAGCGATCACTCAACAACTCAACGCTGAAATCAACCGCATTCTCAGCATGCCTGACGTCAAAGAGCAATTGTCCGCGTCCGGCCTCATCGCGGATCCTTCATCTACGAAAGCTTTCAGCACCTTCCTTGAGAGCGAGTCCTCGAAATGGAAAACGGTGATAGATAAAGCTGGGATCAAAGTCCAGTAGACCCTCCGTTTAAACAAACCAATAAGGATCATTGAATGTCAGACTCGAATAAGTCTCTTGCGAAGATTGCAAATAGCGCGGCGGAGTGGAATGCAGAAATGGCGCGAATGTCGCAATCAAAGGTGCCAAGTTTCTTTCATATCCGTGCTCAACTGCCAAAACAAGGGCGGACCAACCAGGTTCTGGGCGCATCACGACATATGAATGTTGTCTTGAAAACGTATGCGAGTGGTGGCGAGAATGAAATTCATGCCCATTCAAACGAAGACCATGTTTTTGTCGTACTGCAAGGCGAGGCTACTTTCTATGGGCCAAGGAACGAAACTCGCGAAGTCGCCAAAAATGACTGTGTTCTGGTTCCATGTGGAGCTTTCTACTGGTTTTTAGCAAAAGGAGATGAGCCCCTCGTTATGTTGCGCGTAGGCGCTGCGGTGGACCCGGACGCCGATATCCTTGCCCGCATCGACATGGAAGGTAAGCCGTTCGACGGATATTCAGAAAAGAATAAGGAGCTTCCCTACCTCCTGCATGAGGACAAGTTCTTCGAATAGCCAATGACATCTCTCTCATGCTAGAACTCTGTCAGCCGCCAATTGCAGCTATTAGGCGCCCAAAGCTGATCTGTCCCCCTGGTACTACTGACTGTCACGTCCACGTATATGGACCCACGCAACTGTATCCGCCAGCCGTAACCAGATCTTTTGATGTTCCTGACGCTCTCCCTTCCACCTTGGCAACGGTGATGGATGTATTGGGAGTTGAACGAGTGGTTTTGGTTCAACCGTCAGGCTATGGGACCGACAATCGCCGGCACCTTGAAGCGGCTGCTCAACTAGGACGGCCGGCTAGGGTGATTGCTGCCCTTCGTGCAGATACCCCCGACAGCGAACTAGCTCGCTTGAACGCATTGGGTGTCCGCGGGGTACGTTACAACATCGGACATAAAGGGGCCGTCCCCATTGAAGAGATGCCTACTCTGTCCAAGCGAATTGCGAAGCTCGGATGGCACGTGCAATTGCATGTGATGGATGACGGCGGCGGGGCTCCGCTTGCAGCTATGGAGCGGACTTTGATGTGCCTTGAAAGCGAGTTTGTAATCGACCACATGGGTTCTTTAAGACCCGAGGAAGGAGTCTCCCAACTTGGCTTTCAGACCTTGCTTCGCCTAATCAAGACTGGCCGATGCTGGGTGAAATTGTCCTCAAGCTACCGTATGTCAAAAATGCCCGCGCCGTATGTAGACATGCTTCCCTATGTGAACGCCCTGCTAGATATAGGGAGTGATCGTTTGCTTTGGGCCAGTGACTGGCCACACGTGTCGTTCAAAGGCAAGATGCCCAACACAGCTGACCTGCTTGACCAGATGCTTACCTGGTTGCCAGACGAAAGCACAAGGCAAAAGATCTTGGTGAAGAACCCTGAAGTTCTATACGGGTTTTGATTTCCCAGTCTGACTATTGCGTGCGCACACCGCTCTCATCTAAAAATTTCAAATGCACCCTCAACACACACACTTAACACCTTGGCGGGTGGGGATAGTATCCAAGACGTTCTTCAACGTACCGCTGTGGGCAGGTATATCGATGGGCTGGTTTGCGCAGGAGGGCCTGGACGTCGAGACAGTTTTAATGGGAAACGCTTCTCAGGTCGAGCCCCTTTTAAGCGGCTCCCTTCAAGTAGTTCTCGGCACTCCAGAAGCGACTCTGCAGAATGCGGCGAAGGGCGGCCCCTTGAGAATAGTGGCAGGCAATACCGGGAAGCTGAGTCATTCACTTATCACCCGGGCTCCCTTCAAAACTGTGACATCCCTCAGAGGCGGGAAGCTAGGTATTCTGAATAAAGTGGAGGGTAGCTTCTTTCAGTTGAAAGCAATGCTTGCCCATCATGGTCTTCACTATCCTGCAGACTATGAAGTAGTAGAAATGGGTGGTGTCCCTCCACGACACAAGGCGCTCCTGGAAGGCACTATCGACGGCGGACTGCAGTCAATACCGTGGAACTATGTCGCAGAAGAGGCGGGAATGAACAATCTCGGCGAAATCACGGGGTATGTTCCTGATTGGCAGTTTGTGTCGGTTAACGCTGATATGTCCAAATTCCGTGCAGATCCCTCACAACTGGAGGCCTTCATTAGGGTATTGCTGAGGGCAACTGAATGGCTCCATCAGCATAAAACCGAAGCGTCAATGGTCGCGGAGAAAGAACTGCCAACCACTTCGGAGTATGCACAGAAGGCGTGGGACTACTACACGCAGACCAATGCCCTGACGAGAGATCTGAGCGTCAACCGCAAAGGCCTGGAAGTCGTCATTCAGACACAAATAGATGCCGGACTGATTGCAAAGGATGCGCCTACATCTGTCGACTTCTACCTTGCACCCGAGTGCATCATCAAAGCCAGAGCTCAGAGCGATGCGGACGCTGAAGGGAATCGTTAATGAACAAGTTTCTTAGCTGCCTCGCAGTGACTCTCCTTGTGTCCTCCCCGGTATTCGCACAGGAAGCGTGGCCAATCCGTCCCATCAAATTTATTGTGCCTACCGCCGCCGGTGGCCCCACAGATCAAGTTGCTCGCGTACTGGCAGACAAGCTCTCATCGAGCTTGGGCCAGCCTATTGTTGTAGAAAACCGGGCAGGCGCAGGACATCTGGTGGGGATGGCCGCGACCGCGCAGGCGGCGCCAGACGGATATACCTTTGGAATTGTCTCTACACCACTAGTTGTAGGCCCAGCACTGCATGCCAAGATGCCTTACGACACCACTAAAGATCTGATTCCCATCAGCATTCTTACCGGCCAACCTCTTGTGTTGGTGACCAAGGCTAGTTCTTCATTCAAGTCTATAAACGAGCTTGTGGCAACAGCAAAAAGCAGGCCACGCTCCCTCAATATGGGTTCTGCAGGAAACGCCACTGGGCCACATCTTGCAGGTGAACTTTTAAATACCATGGCGGACATTCGCGTCATACATGTGCCCTACAAAGGTGCACCACAAGCCACACTCGCAGTGATATCGGGGGAAACAGACTACTACTTCGATACGCCGCTTGCCGCCCTTCCGCATGTCAAAGATGGAAAGCTGCGCGCGCTAGCCGTCACGTCATCAACACGTATGACGACACTGCCGGATATTCCCACTGTCGCAGAAAGGGGGTTTCCAGGGTTTGAGTTCAACAGCTTCAGCGGCCTGATGGCGCCAAAGGGAACCCCTACAGCCGTTCTGGCCCGCATGCAGGCTGAGGTTCGGAAAGCAATAACTTCGTCGGACGTAAAAAACAAGCTTGCCGCCAGCGGCATGGAAGCTGTAGGAAGCACACCAGAGGAATTTTCCTTAATGATCGCTGCCGAACTGCCTAAGTGGCGCAAGGTTGTGACCGAAGCAAAAATCAGCGCTGAGTAGAAGTTAAAAGATCATGGACGTATCTTCAGCAGTCAGCATTGCAGATCTGGAATCAATGGCTAGACGACGGCTTCCGAGAGTTATCTTCGACTACCTTTATGGCGGGGCTGAAGATGAAATTACTCTTGGTGCCAACCTTGATGCATTTAAGCAATGGCAGTTCAAACCACGCCTTGTTACAGGTCATGTCAGCAGGAATTTATCTGTAGATCTTTTCGGGGATCGGCTATCCCTTCCGTTTTTCATTGGCCCCACTGGCCTTAACGGCCTGCATTGGAAAGGTGCCGACTTGGCTTTGGCACAAGCAGCGAAACGCGCTCAAACCGTACATACTGTCTCAACGGCTTCAACCAACTCGCTAGAAGACATAGCCAAGGTATCTAGTGGACCTAAATGGTTTCAGCTGTATCCGTGGGGAGACCGCGCTGTGGTGGGCCGGCTGATTGACCGGGCCAAAGCCGCTGGGTATACCGTACTGATGGTCACCGTTGACTCGCTTGTTGCCGGGAAGAGGGAGCGTGATGCACGCAATAAGTTTTCCCACGAAGTACATTTGACGCCAAGCGTCATTTGGGATGGAATCACACACCCCGACTGGCTTATTAAGACCTGGTTTGCTGGAGGGGGCATGCCCAGAATTGAAAACGTCGCCGAGTTTGTGGGTCCTGGATCCAATGCTTCCCAACTGGCAGAGTTCACACGATCTCAAAGAAATGCGGGTCTGAACTGGGATGACATTGCCTGGATGAAGGACAGATGGGGCGGACCATTTTTGGTAAAAGGTATTGCGTGTGCAGAGGATGTCCCCCTTGCAAGGAAGGCGGGAGCGGATGGGGTAGTTGTCTCGAACCATGGGGGACGCCAGCTTGACGGGGCACCGGCAACACTGGACGTCTTGCAAGAGGTCGTACAGGCGTCAGGCGATAATTTTCCAGTTTTGATCGATGGTGGATTTCGCCGCGGTAGCGACATCATTAAGGCACTCGCTTTGGGGGCCAAAGCAGTTCTGCTTGGGCGGGCGACTTTGTATGGACTGGCGGCGGGTGGTGAACCTGGTGTTGCCAAGGCGTTATCAATTCTGCAATCAGAGCTGGATCGAAGCCTTGCATTGCTCGGATGCGAGAGCGTTCAAGCATTGAACTCCAACTGGGTACGAAGAGTTGCTAAGTAGTTAGCTTAGCTCTTTTATAAAAGGAACGGTGCATCTGCCGGTGAGTTCACTGTACCTTCTCAAGGGAGCCTTTGAAGCCCGATTCCCAACGGATCTGCCGTAGCACTTCGTCAAGAATGCTTGTCGCGTCATAGGCCCTATTCACCAACGCATTGGGGTGTTTGATTAAGTTCGCATCGATAAGAGCTGCATATACCCGTGACAGACCTTCCAGACTCAAGCTCATGTCAGGCGTTATGCACTCGGTTTTTGCGAAGTAATCCCAGCCGGCCTGACTGTCCGTAATATTGATTCCCAGATTCCGTGCAGCGACTTCAGCAGCACCCTCACGATTTTTATAGAACCAGTTGGTCGCTCGAATCATCGCCATAAGAAAACGGGTAACCAGTTCCCGATTTTCTTCCACCCAATCGAGGTGAGCATTCAAGGTATTAAATTGCCACTGCGGCAAGTAGTCTGAGATATCGGCAATATTGTTGAAACCCAACTTCTCAGCAACATAGACCCACGGGAATGACTGCAGACCCGCGTCAATCTTCCGGTCAAGCAGCATCTGGTGCCTGACAGGTGCACCGCCTGTTTCGACCAGCTCATAGTCGCCAGGATAAACAAGCCCGTGCGCTTTCGCCAATGCCCGAAAATGAAAGAAGCTTCCCTCGGTGCGAGAAAGAATGCCGAATCGCTTTCCTTTGAGCTGCTCTACCGTAGTAATTTCCGGCTGCGTTATCAGGCAATGACTCAACCTATCGGAGTTCCCTGCAAGCAATCGAAGTCTGCCGCCCTTATCCACGTCCTGTAAGACGCTGTCTGGCGGCGCAATAGCAAGTTGTATTTCGTGTCGGTAAAGAAGCTCGGCCGGATTTTGATTCCCGAGCAGTTCGATCTCGACCTGTATGCCTTCATCCTTGAAAAAATGACAATCCTGGGCGATCCACAGCGGTGTGTAGTAGTACGTCTTGGACACGATGCCTACGCGAATCTTTGGCATGCCATCGGCTTGAGAAATCCCTTCCATACCTTCAATCTCGATAGGATTGGTCAATCCGGTCAGCAGTGCGGATATAGGCATCCCAGTCTTCCCCTCCCTGAAGCTCCCATTGCCTTGCAGCATGCTCACAAATCTCGGGGCTTGGAATAATGATTTTGCAGCCTGTGGCCTCCAGCATCAGCTGCGTCTCACAGGAGGCGATCAAATATCGCATTAAGGACAGCGCCTCACTGCAACTTGTCCCGGCAGTGACAAGCCCATGATTTCTCAAGATCATGGCTTTATTCTTCGGTCCAAGATCAACAGCCAGCCGCTTCGCTTCGTCGATATCTGTGGATATGCCCTCGTAATCATGGTACGAGATACGGTTATAGAAGCGCATCGACCCCTGAGTCATTGGCAAGAGGCCACCCCCATGTGCTGACATGGCCATCCCGACTTTGGTGTGTACATGCAGAGTACATGCCAGGTCGGGCCTAGCATTGAGCATCGACGTGTGAATCGTAAACCCGGCCGCATTCACGTTCGATTCCCAACCCACAGGCTGTCCATCCATGCGTAGTTTCAACAAATTGGATGCCGTAACCTCCTCAAACATCAGGTCATGCGGCTTTATGAGAAAGTATTCCGGCTGATCGGGAACGCGAAGCGCTATGTGGTTATAGATCAAATTTCCCCATCCGTAGTGCACGGATAGCCTGTGGGTTGCAGCCAGATCGATGCGTGCTTGCCATTCGGCCGCAGAGGTCTCATCCCGCTTAATTTGATACACGTTTGCCGATGTCATCTTTTTCCATTTCAAATAATTGCCTATCTAAATCCCAGTGCTCAGGTAGGCGCATTTAATCCGCTTGCATGCCCGTCTTTTTAATCAATTGCGTCCACTTAGCCGTGTCAGTTTTGATCTGCGATGCAAAAGCTTCTTGCGATGTGGCGGTCGAAGTCATACCCAGATCGGCAATTCTCTTTTGGAGATCGGGAGACCGCATAACTTGACCAAAGTCTTCGTTGATTTTTGCAAGAACATCTTTTGGAGTCCCGGCAGGAGCAAACAGCCCAAGCCACGCACCGGACTCGTACCCCGGCACTCCAGCTTCAGCCACAGTTGGAACATCGGGAAGCGTTAACAGGCGCTCTTTACTAGAAATGGCCAAAGCGCGCAGTTTTCCAGCTTTGATTTGCGGTAATGAGGAGGACGCTCCATCAAAGGCCATCTGAACCTCATTGCCAAGCAACCCGATAACAAGTGGGCCACTTCCTTTATAAGGCACATGTACAAGCTGAATTTCTGTCATCGAACGAAAGAGCTCAGCTCCAATCCTCGAGATACTCCCCCCAGATCCAAAGTTAATGGTGCCCGGTGTGCTTTTCGCGAGAGTCACGAACTCCGGCACGGATTTCGCTGCGACGGAGGGATGCACAACCATCACCAAAGGTACAGTGGCGAGCTTAGAGATCGGAGCTAGGTCCTTGATCGGGTCATATGGCATCTTCGGATAGAGACCGGGATTGATGGTTATAGACCCGTCAGAAGTCAGCAACAGGGTATAGCCATCCGGACTGGCTTTTGCCACGTAGTCGGTTCCGATCATCTGCGCCGCACCTGGTTTGTTCTCGATGATTACTCCGCTTTTCCATACACGGCCCAGACGCTCAGCTACCAGCCTGGCCAGCATGTCGGTAGGCCCTCCCGCGCCCGAAGGTACAACGATTCTCACGGGCTTTTCTGGAAAGGCAGACGCCATTGCTGGCATAAGTGCAACAGCAGTGGGCTTCCCCCAGTTTCCCGGACACATTCAATGACATGATGTGTTCAGGAGAAGGTAATGACGAAGACAAGAAGGAGCTTCACGGACGAATTCAAACGTGAAGCGGTAAAGCTGGTCAAGCAACCTGGGGCAATGGTCACCCACATTGCACGGGACCTGGGAATTGAGCCAACGGTGCTCAGACGCTGGGTAAATCAGGAGCGCGAGGGCGTTTTGGACATGAGGCCCAATCGTCCGATACGCAGCGATGCGGCGACTGAAGTGGAGCGCCTTCAGCGTGAACTGCGACGCGCCACGATGGAGCGCGACATTCTAAAAAAAGCGCTCGGCTACTTTGCAAAGGACCCGCAGTGAAGTACGGCTTCATTGCCAGGCATCGTAGCGTTTGGCCGACTCGCACGATGTGCAGGGTCATGGCGGTGTCCCACAGCGGTTTCTATGAATGGCTTGACCGTGGGGCCAGCCAGCGCAGCCAGGACGATGCCCGACTTACAAGGCTCATCCGGGAGAGCTTCGAGCGTAGCGACCGCACCTATGGCAGTCCTCGTGTTTGGCATGACCTGAGGGCGGCCGGTGAAGCCTGTGGCCTCAATCGTGTAGTACGTTTGATGAAGCAGGCCAAGCTGCAAGCCCGCCGCAAGCGGCGTAGGCTGCCGGGGGACACGGCCAACCGGATGGAAAACCACATTGCACCGAATCACCTGCAGCGCGACTTCGAGGCAAGCGGTCCGAACCAGAAGTGGGTGGCTGACTTCACCTACATCTGGACGGCTGAGGGCTGGCTGTATGCCGCAGCGGTGATGGACCTGTACTCACGCCGGATCGTGGGCTGGTCTATGAGCGACACCATGCAGGCCAAGATGGTGAGCGACGCATTGCTGATGGCTCTATGGCGGCGTGGCAAACCCAGCTCGCTGATGCACCACTCGGACCAGGGCAGTCAATACACCAGCGACGACTTCCAGCAACTGCTCAAGGCACAGGGCATCACCTGCAGCATGAGCCGTCGCGGTGAATGCTGGGACAACGCGGCGATGGAGAGCTTCTTCTCGTCGATGAAGACCGAACGGCTTAGCCGCAAGGTCTACCGGACAAGGGAGCAAGCTCGCTCTGACGTGTTTGACTACATCGAGCGCTTCTACAACCCAGTGCGCAAACACTCAAAGCTAGACTTCCTCAGCCCAGTCGACTTTGAGCAAGGCTTAATGGGCTAAGCAACCCGTCCGGGAAACTGGGGGAAGCCCACAGCGCACCAGGTCCAGCTAGTCAGCATTCCTTTGAGCTTTCCACTGAACATCGTGGGTTTAGTTGTATGGCTAGCTTTGGATTTCGTCATTTTTTGTCTCCACTTTTTTTGGATCCCTGAGTGAAAACTTCCCAGAACAGCTTTTAGCAATGTTCAGGCGCGCCCTCAGGTTTGGTCTCTAAGACCTAAGCAAACAGAAAGCGTGCAACCTTTTTTCCGTTGCACAGTGCATCGCAACTAGACATCCCGTCTATTCATAAAATGGGAGCCTCGCAGTAGGGCGACCATCGGTGCCGGAACATGTCGAATCAGTGCGCTGCTCAAGAGTTGAATTCCGGCTCATTAAGTTTGCAACCGTCCCGATGGCCTTTGATCAGAGCAGGCGACCCACCTACTTCACCATCAATTTAGATCTGGAAAATTCTGTTCAGGCAACTAGTCGGCGCGAATGCCGGCACCTTTGATAATCTTTGCCCAACGCTGATAGTCGCTTGCAACCAGTTCCTTCATTTGCTCCGGCGTGCTACCTTTGGTGGTTATGCCCTGCTCGGAGAGATTGACCTTTACGTCAGGCATTGCCAGCACCTTGAGGACATCAGCATTGATTTTTTGGATCACCGCTCGTGGAGTCTTGGCGGGTGCTGCAAGGCCTAACCAGATCTCACTGTCATAGCCAGCTACTCCAGCCTCAGCCATCGTCGGTATTTCGGGAAGCAAGGCTGCTCTTTTTGTTCCACCCACCGCAAGTGCCCTCAAGCGCCCTGTCTTGATGTGAGGGAGCAAAGAATTAATGGCGCCAAATTGCATGTCAATCTGCCCTCCAAGCATGTCCGTGATTGCTGGAGCCGCACCCTTGTACGGTATGTGAACAATCCTCGTCCCCGTCATAGACTTGAACATTTCTGCAGATAGATGCTGTGGACTTCCGGATCCACTTGAGGCATAGGTCAGAGCGCCAGGTCGAACTTTTGCCAAAGCAATCAGGCTCTTTACATTTTCAGCTTTTACATTGGAGTTAACAACAAGGACCACCGGCACGATACCGAGTTGCGTGACTTGTGCAAAGTCATTCGCGGCATCAAAGGGCATGTTAGCCAACAACGCCGGGTTGATAGACATGGTATTGTTGTTAGTGATCAACAGGTTGTAACCATCGGGCTGCGCTTTTGCAACAAAGTCGGAGCCGATATTTCCGGCTGCCCCTGTCTTGTTGTCAACGATGACCGGCTGACGCCACATGTCACCCAGCTTCTGAGCCAATACGCGCGCGATCACGTCATTGCTTCCACCTGGTGTGAACGGAACTATCAACCGAACAGGTTTGGTGGGGAATGTATCCTGCGCAGCAACTGGCGATGCTGCAAAAGTGAAGCCTGCACACGCAAAAGCCAGTAAGCAGTGTGTACTCAGTATTCGAAATTTCATTTATGTCTCCGGATCAAAATTTATTCTGCAATCGCATTTCCATAGCCATGCACACACCCATTAGTGCAAGGACTACCTTATATTCTTCAAAATCCAAGTCCCAATAAAGTCGGCAACCTTGAGGTTGTTCTTATCCTGCATCATCATGTGCGAATTCCCTGATATGCCGACTTCAGGTAACTGAACAATTTGGGCTTTTCCTCCGGCAGAGTTAATGCGGTTCACGACCATCTTCCTTGCGTCGTAACGCGGCTTGCCAGCGAATCCGTTTACATCTTGCTGAACAAAGTCGCCAAACAACTCAAGTGCCGGCACATTTTTGTATGCCTCGATCTGCGCATCGGTTGGGGCTACGGCCTGACTTCCTTCTACATTGACAACTGCCTTGACCAGATCAGGTCGTTTACCAACAAGCGCATCTGCCATCGGGCCGGATTGCGAGTGCACAAAGACGATTGCTGGTCCAATACGGTCCAACAGAGCTACCAGTGCGTTGGGAGTATTTGTCGACGCACCTCCTTCCAGAGTTGTCTCCGCGAGCGGGACGTTTTGCGCGCCCAGCGCCGCAACTGCATCCACAGGGAACTGCAGCCCTGAATTGACCTGACCATAAGAAGGGCCAAAGCGGAATATCTGCCAAGCATTTTCTTGTGTAACTTGCGTCACCTTGGCAGTATCAGCTCTCGTCGCATCAAACCCAGCGCGACCACGACCAGGAAAGTCCACAACGTATGTCGTATAACCCTGACGCGTGAAATAGGTCGCCCAACCTTCCCTTCCATCGGGGGTAGTCTCGTAGGTCATACCAGTGAGACCCCCGCCATGAACAAAAACTATCGGAAGCTTGCGAGCCTTGGACTTCTGAACCTGCGGTACTCGGTAATGAACATACATCTGACCAACCACAATCTGGCCAAGTTTAGGAGGAGTTCCCGGAATGAGCGCAAGAGTGTTGGTATGCTTTAAAGCACCGTTTACGAAAAACATGCCTTCATCTTGTAAGCGCATTGGACCACCGAGCGTGCCCGCATTGGCTAGCCCAGAGATGGCTCCACAGATGAGAGCGACAGTAATGTTTAGCGCATTGAAACTTGCGCAAAAGCCAAAGGTGGAGCGCAGGGGAAAGGATTGACGACGCGAGTCCATTTGTCTCCTACTTATTCTTGATCGAAGAACAATAAAGTTCTCTTGGCATTGTCGTGACTGGACACGTATGTCAGCAATGCGACCAAACGAATTTGCTGTATAGACTAGATAAATACTCCGATGGGCTCGCGGCTGGCAACTCAGCGGCTTGCCGCCGCCAGGTAGCTTTCATCCACAATTTTCTGAAATTCGAAAGCACGATTTTTGGGTACCAGATTCGCAGCGACAAGCGTCTCAAACACCTTTCGCAATCCAGGGCGCGATACGGATAGGTCACTGGACAGTATCTTTAGTCTGGCAGTTTCATTCAACGCGCGCTCTGCAAGCGCCGCAGAGGTTTGAAGCTGCTTCGAAGACACCTCAATCGCGAACGCGGGGTTCTTGGCGATATCTTCCTGGCCTAACTTCAAAGCTTTCAGAAAGTTAATCACAACTCCTTGATTTCGCTTGGCCCAGACATCATCAACATTCACACTGGTGAATTGATAGCTGGGGATCAACGAAGCGATAGCCCCCAAATTGGAGAATCCAGCTGCGTCTGCTTCGTAACTCAACGGAAACGGTTGCAGGCCCACGTCAATCTTGCCTTCCTTTAAAAGCTTCCAACGTGTGGGCGCGCCCCCCACTTGCTCAATCACGTAGTCTTTGGGCGTGAGTCCTACATTTGCCAGGATTTCGCGAATGAGATTAGACGAGCCTTCCTGGGTGGAAAGAACACCAATAATGCGCCCCTTGATTTGAGCAAGAGTTTTTATTTCTGGCTTCGCAATAATGAAGTGGGGTAACTTCTCCGCATTGCCTGCGATGATCCTCAAACTACCATTCGCATAGGCGTCGGTTATCACCCCTTCTGGTGTCGATATGGCAATCTGCACAATACCTTTCTTCAAATCCTCGGTGATCTTCTCGGCGTTGTCGTAAACGACAATTTCTGCGTCAATTCCTGCTTGCTTGAAGAATCCGCGTTCCGCTGCTATCCAAAGGGGCGCGTAGAACACAGTGCGAGAAACGATTGCCACCTTTAACGCCTGTGCAGACGCAACAAGGGGCGTACAGAAACCCAACATTGAAATTGCGGCAATAGCCAACCACTTGCTCTTAGTCATACATATCCTTGCGTGTTAACGTTTCTAACATTACTTGACGGTAATCGCATGACTCTTGCTGGGTCATGCCGGCCATCCGGCCCATCTCAGCGGTTGATACAGAACTTTCCTTGATGTAATGGGAAAATTAGCATGCCCCCACCTGTCTCGGCTCGGTTCCCATAGGACAAAAGATGTTTGTCGCAAAATGCTGCTCTGATTGTTCAAAGGCACCCAACCACCAAGTTATTGTTGTTAGTCGGCCCGAATGCCGGATTTTTTGATAATGGGTTTCCAGCGTGCAATTTCGCTCACGATCAAATCGGTGAATAATTTTGGTGGCCCAAAGACGACTTCCACACCCTGCGCTTGCAAGGATGTCTTGGTTGCAGGTTCGGAAAGGGTGCTGTTGAGGGCTGCGTTGAGCCGGCTAATCACACCTTCAGGTGTTTTGGCTGGCGCTAACAGGCCGTACCAGGCACTTACATCTAGTTCGCGCATCCCCGCTTCTTTAGTCGTCGGCACATTTGGCAAAGAACTCGCTCGGCGTGGAGCTGTCACCACGAGAGCCTTGACTCGCCCGCTCTCAATTTGAGGAAGTGCAGACAACAGAGGCTCGATGATTACCTGAATTTGCCCTCCCAACAAATCAGTCATGGCCAATGCCGACCCTTTGTAAGGTACGTGAGACATCTGAATACCCGTAATTGACATCAAGAGTTCTCCAGCAAGATGCTGTGAAGTGCCATTACCACCCGACCCGAAATTAATGGAGTTTGGCTTGGCGCGCGCCAGACTCACAAAATCCTTCAAGGAATTGGCCGGGAACGACTTGTTGACAATCATGACCAAGGGTACGATGCCAAACTCGCCCACGGACTCAAAATCTGCCACAGGGTCGAACGACAACTTTTCATACATGCTTGGTGCCAACGAGTGGGCGCTAGGCGTCAAGAACAGTGTGTAGCCGTCCGGGGGTGATTTAGCCACCATTGCGGCAGCCAATGTTGCCCCAGCCCCAGCCCTGTTCTCTACAACCACTTGCTGGCCCAACGCCGAGCTGAGCTTCTGTGCCATCAATCTTGCAATGACGTCGCTGGGCCCCCCTGCCGTTGCCCCGACCAGAAGCTTGATCGGCTTGGTGGGGTACCCGGGTTCCTGTGCACTCCCTAGTCCTGGCAGAAAGAAAACGGACGCGAGCACCAGCGCTGGCAATTTGATCATCTTGTCTCCTATTGATTTAAGTCTCAATAGAGTTTGCAAGCAGCTGATCTCGGAAACAATAACGCAGGAACGATACGCTCTATTAAATTTTCCGATACTGGAGTTCAGGCAACCCAAGGAGGCAGCCAAAAGCTATTCAAGATCCAGGAAAAGTCAGTTTTTTATGTCCAACTGCGGGATGATTTGTTTCATGCGATCACTTTCTCTGGTCATCGTCCTGGAGAACTGCTCAGAGTTTTCATAAGCGAAAGTAAGGTTTTGCTTGCGGAGTATGTCTTGAAGACCAGGGTCGTTAGAAACGCTTGCGGCCACCCGACTGAGGGTATCCACGATATGTTGCGGAGTGTTTTTAGCCACAGCCACGCCACGCCAGACATCAACTGCCAAATCAATGCCTCGCTCCTTCAATGTCGGAACCTGATTGAAAGCCGCGTACCTTTTATCAGACATTGAAGCCAACATCTTCAACCTGCCGCCAGCAATCTGTGAACTGACTACAGAATAATTTACCGTTGTGGCAGATACCTGCCCAGCCAGCAAGCCCTGCACTGCTGGCGCGGACCCCTGATAGGGAACATGAGTAAATTGCACAGCAGCTTTTTGACCCAAGGCTGCTCCCGAGATGTGCGAAATTGATCCATTGCCAGCATTCGAGATTGTTACCTTGCCAGGGTTCGCCTTTGCATAAGCAAGAAACTCCTCGACAGTACTCCATGGCGAATCTGCCTTTACGGTGAGAGTCGATGGATCAGAGGCGAATTTGGCAATAGGAACAAAGTCGTTGTAATTCACCTTGTTGATACCGAGTAAAGGAATCGTGAGCAATTCCGCGAAAACCATCGCTACCTTGTAACCGTCAGGCGGGGCGCTCGCCACGTAGCTCAACCCGATAGCTCCGCTTGCGCCCGGTTTGTTCACTACTACAAATGGTTGCGGCAAGAGAGGACGGGCTGCCTCAGCGAATATTCTGGCCATGGAATCGACGCCACCACCCGGCTGAAACGCCACTACCAATTCAATGGGTTTACTTGGATAAGTTTGCCCATGCACTGATAACACGCACCCCATGAGACAGCTCATGCCCAAAATTACAGCCTTGATTTTTTTCATGAAATCACCTTTGATTTGTATTCGGAATTAACGGCAGCGTCAGATCTTGAAAGCTTCAAGCGCCTCAGGCGCGAATAACTCCTCCGGAGTCAGCAAGTGTTTAGAAAGCCCCTGTTCGAAGTGGTAGCGCAAGAAGGTTCGCAGTGTTTCTTTGTTCTTCTCAAAACCGTACGGCCAGAAGTCTTCACCCATCTCACGCTTGACCTGCTCGACATGTGAGGTTAACCAAGGCAACATTGTTTTGAGTGCAGCAGTCTCATAGAGGTCATCATAGGTACGCTTTTGGGCTTCTTCCAGCGCCTTCATCATTGAACGCGCCGCCCAACGGTTCGCCTCGTAGACCTCGCGGCGAATCGCCACCGTGTGCATGATCGGGAATATTCCTGTTTCGCCAAAGTAGTTGCGCTCCACCTGCTCGTAATCCTCGAACAGGCGTCTCACCTTGCCGCCACCCGTGAGAAAACTGGACGGCATGCGCGCCGTGTAGAGTGCATCGATTTCGCCATCCAGCAGCATCTGAGCCAGCGTCTGCTCCGTGCCAATGCTATGAACTTTGATGTTGGACGGCAGATCTAGCTTGATTTTTTCCGAGCGACCAGGCTCCTCTTCACCACCGGTGTAATACGTCACGCTGTCCACCGGAACACCGTAATGATCAGACAAGATGCCGCGAATCCAGACAGGTGCCGTCATCTGGTATTCCGGATTGCCAACCTTCTTGCCGATCAAGTCCTTTGCCTCACGAATACCGGACTTTGCATTTACGTAGATGCAGGAGTGCCGAAAAAAACGCGAGGGGAACACCGGGATGGCCACGAAAGGCCGTGGGTCCCGGGACATGGAAACGCTGTAGGAGGAAAGTGACATCTCGGCCACGTCGAACTCCCTGTGCCTGAGCATGCGGAAAAAGGTTTCTTCAACCGGCATGTTTAGATAGTTGAGGTCAATGCCGTCGGGCTGTACGCTGCCATCCATCAGGGCACGTGTGCGATCGTAGTTCCAGCAGCCGAAGGTGAGGTTCAGTTTTGACATAAAGAGGCAAAAAAAGAGCCGGACCAAGCCGGCAAATAGGAGACAACAGCTATATGACTATTCCGCTTTCACGCCTGCAGCGGCAATTGCTTTGGCTAGCCTCGCATTCTCCGCAAGCACCGCCTTGTTGTATTCCGCAGGACCAGAACCAATCGATTCGATTCCAGCGTTATTGAGGGTGGAAATCAACTCTGGCATTTTTGCCACTTGAGCCATTTCAGAAGCGATCCTGTTAATGGCCGAAGCTGGCGTTCCACGATATGCAAGGATTCCAACGATCGGAGCAAAATCGAAATTCGGGATGGTTTCCGCGATTGCAGGCGTATTGGGCTCCTGGACGGTTCTCTTAGCCGAGTTCACGGCGAGGAGCTTGACCTGCCCGGACTTCACAAACCCTGACAATGACGGCAGCGCAGAAAACAACACCTCAATTTCTCCTCCCACCAACGCGGGCACAGACTGGCCTGTGCCTTTAAAGGGTATATGGGTAAGCTCGATATGAAGTGCTGCCTTAAGCGCCTCCATCGTCAAGTGGTGCGTACTTCCCACTCCAGACGAGCCGTAGTTCAGTCCTCCTGGTTTGGACTTTGCAAGAGCCACAAACTCTTGAAAAGTGTTAGCTGGCACCTTGGGATTAACTGCCAGATACAGCGGCCCTCGCGCCGCCAGAGAGACAGGCAAAAAATCATCCTTGTAGCTGTATCCAAGCTTTTTATAGATTGCGGGATTGATGGAGAACATGGAACCATCAGTCACGAGAAACGTGTAGCCATCTTTTGGCGATGATGCCAAAGTCTGGGCCGCAACCACACCGTTTGCGCCTGGCTTGTTGTCCACAACCACTGACTGACCCAGGCGATCGCCGAGTCGCTGCGCAAATATTCTTGCAACTGTGTCGGGCAAGCCACCCGCCGCATATGGGACGACGAACTTGATTGGACGATTGGGATACCGATCTTGGGCCCATGCTCCAGACCCGAACACATGGCAAGCTGATAGGAGCACAGCAGCACTTAGAAGAATTCGACGGTTTTTCATTTTTTCACCTGTAAGTAAAAGAGAGTGCGATATTGACTGTCAGACTGAATAGCTGGGCTCCAGTGCCGGTGCCGACTTGTCGTCCCAAACATAGCTGGCTTCGTATGCGCGCCAATCGGTTGTTTTGGGAATGACCGCCTGATAAGCAACGATGCTTGAAGGCATCCGAAGGTCGCCTGAGCCAATCGCAGGGACGCCCCCCTGAAATACCTTCACCGCCTCGATCATCTGCTTGCGAAACTCTACGACTGCCAAGTCACTAGCACCTAATCGGTCATGCGTCCGATCCGCGATGGGACCCATGGTCACCCACATCGCGATGTCCTGATTCGGGAAGCCTGTAATGCCGGTGAAATTTCCGGCTTTCATCGCGGCACGATCTTGCCAAAAATTATTGCCGCGGTTGCGCAGCGGGACGTAGTTCTCATCAAGATCCACATCGACTTCCTGCCCCAGAAACTTGCGCCATGTGGCAGTGTCAGGCGTTGTATCTGGATGCCCCCAAGCGATGAAATAAAACGCGGTGTTTGTGTCGTCCATCGGAACATTTATGTTCGCGACGTTATAAAGGTTGTTAGGAGGAATTAGTACAGTTGCCGGTGCGACAAACACAGTGGACCGTATGTATTCGTTCGTGGCAGCATTCTTGATCGGACGTCGAATCGCTGCGTACCTGAAGCCATAGGACCCGCGCTCCACCTGCATGCGAGGAGCTTTATCAGTCGATGGGCGCAGCCAATTTGTATCCGTAGCCTCTGCCCCTTCAACACGCGCGGGAACCATATCCGAAGAGTGCAGGCTTGAACTGTGTGCAGAGTCGATAGCCCCCTCAAGGATTTGCGCCCAATTGCATGGGATGAGCGCCTTCGCAATAGTAACTTTTGCATCCGCGGTAGGCGCCCACGCTGGTGGGTGGAATTTCGGCTTGGTCTCAGCAGGTCCCATATAAGCCCAAACAAAACCACCCCACTCTTCAACGGGGTACGCCAAATGCTTCACCTTCTGCGCAAAACCACTGCTGGCTGGTTCAGACACCATCTCCAGAACGTTGCCTTCTACATCCATCTTCCAGCCATGGTAAAGACAGCGCAAACCACAGTCCTCATTTCGCCCGAAGACCAGCGAAACTCGCCGGTGAGGGCAATACTCGTCCATCACACCAACCCGACCATTCGTGTCACGGAACACCACAAGGTCCTCGCCAAATACGCGCGCTTTGACCGGCTTGCCGTCTGGATCGCTAACCTCCTCTATCAAGCACACAGGCGTCCAGTGACGGCGCATCAACTGACCCATTGGCGCCTTACCTTCAACGCGGCAAAGCAAATCATTTTCTTCGTGACTCAACATAGTCAAAGTCCTTCATTCATGTATGGGGTTGCAAACCATCAATCGAGCCTTGCCAAAAGGTGGTCAATCAATTATTCTTAGACCCCCAAGAATAAAGCGGCAGTTGATTTTGTCAAGCAGAAAAAGAGGCCCGAGATGATCGTTAACCCCAGTTCAGGCAAGCCCCAACAACCTGAACCCGAATTCTTTGAGGTCAAAGTTGCACGTAAAAGTAAGCTGGCCGAATCCATTTATCTGTTTGAACTTGTCGACCCGGCGGGGCTTCCCCTGCCAGCGTTCACAGCTGGCTCGCACATAACAGTGGAAACTCCGGGTGGAATGCGCCGCAACTATTCGCTCTGCAATGAGCCCGCTGACGCTAGCCGGTATCAAATCGCTATCAAGCGCGACGCGGAAGGAAGAGGCGGATCGGTCAGCATGGCTGATGACGTCACTGAGGGCGCTTCGCTAAAGATCAGCGCACCACGGAATAACTTCGAGCTGACCGAGCGAGCCAGCAAGTTTTTGTTTATTGCCGGAGGTATCGGCATTACGCCAATCATCTCCATGATGCGGCACCTTAAGGCTTCCGGCAACGACAACTTCAGGCTCATCTACTCGATTAACCGCCCAGAGAGCGCTGCATTTCTCGATGAGTTGACTGGGCCATCTTTCGCTGGCCAAGTCGAAGTTCACTACCACCGTGGTGAAAGGGACAACGTTTACGACTTTTGGCCCGTTTTTGAGACGCCCACCAGTGAACACATTTATTGTTGTGGGCCTCGCCGTCTCATGGAAGAAGTCGCAGACATGTCCGGCCACTGGCCAACCTCCTCAATACATTTTGAAAGCTTTGGAATTGACGCGGCAGCGTATGCCGCCAATACGCCATTCAAGGTAAAGCTCCAAAGCAGCGGTCTCGAATTGGAAGTAAGTGAGGACGAATCCATCCTTGAGGCATTGCGGAGCGCGGGGATAAAAGTCCCCAGTTCATGCGAGAGCGGTACATGTGGCTCGTGCCGGACAAGGCTTGTCTCAGGCGAGGCAGAGCACCGGGACATGGTTTTGAGCGAGGAAGAAAAAGAGAGCAGCATCATGGTGTGCGTTTCTCGAGGAAAGTCCCCTGAACTGGTTCTTGACCTATGAGCTCAGCCACCCTCAACATTGGGGTGATCGGCTTGGGTCGCGCGTTCACGCTCATGCTACAAACATTCGTTCATGACAAGCGAGTCAAGCTAGTTGCCGCCACCGACCCGATGCCCGAGGCCCGCGCCCAGTTCAGTAGGGACTTCAACGCGCCCACCTACGAATCGGCAGAGGGTCTCTGCGCAAACCCCGCAGTGGAGGTTGTTTATATTGCTTCACCTCACCAGTTTCACGCAGACCATGCATGCCTGGCATCGTCCTGTAGAAAACATGTCCTGGTGGAAAAACCAATGGCTCTGACCCTGGAGGAATGTACGCGGATGATAGAGGCGGCCAAGAAGGCCAATACGCACTTAATAGTGGGTCACAGTCATAGCTTTAACACTCCAATCAAACGGGCCCGCCAATTGATAGCCAGCAGGGAACTAGGCGATGTGAAGATGATTCACGCTTTTAACTTCACCGACTTTCTTTACCGCCCGAGACGACCGGAGGAACTTAGAACGCAGGAAGGTGGCGGCGTTATTCACAGTCAGGCGACCCATCAGATCGACATCATCCGGCTACTTGGTGGCGGAATGGTAAAAACCGTCCACGCTCACACTGGCATGTGGGACAAATCGAGGCCTACTGAAGGCGCCTATTCGGCGCTGCTGGGTTTTGAGGGTGGGGCATTTGCTTCCGCGACCTATAGTGGGTATGGTCATTTTGATTCCGACCTGCTGCTTGAAAACATCGGGGAAATGGGACAACGCAAAGTACCCGAGGACTACGGTTTGGCGCGCAGACGCTTATTGACAAACAGTGATGTGCACGACGAGGCAGATTTGAAAGCTGCCCGGAATTACGGCGGCAAGCTCTACAAGGTGCCCGAAATCGTCCCGAAGGTTTCGCATCAACATTTTGGGAACTTTATCGTTTCTTGCGAGGGAGGCGACCTCCGGCCCACGTCTGAAGGAATCGAAATTTTCACGGATTATGAACATAGGGTCGAACCGTTGCCGCTCCCTGAGATTCCACGAATTGAAGTTATAGATGAACTTGTAGATGCAGTTCGTCATGGCGTTGCGCCGCTGCATGACGGAGTGTGGGCTCGAGCAACTACCGAGGTGTGCCTAAAACTGATGCGTTCTGCTGAATCTGGCATGACGGAACAACTTTTATTTCAGGCCCCGGTTCGGACACCTCCGCAAGCTTCACAAGCCCTGACCAATACCCAGTAGCGCTCGGAGTTATGGTAATGGATCCAAGCGGCATCATAGAAAATGATCAAGTGAATGCTGGAAGACCTCTAGGTGTACCAGCTCTTCCATATGACATGAGTTAGCTCGACCTGTCCGTAAATCCTCCCATGGTGAATTGCCGGCAACTCGATCAAAATCTATTTCTTCACCCTCTAATTGGAAAAAAATGAAAATTCTCGGTATCTGCGGCAGCTTCCGCAAAAATTCATATAACCACTATGCCCTGCTCGCAGCCGGCGAGGCCATGCCTGCCGGGATGACGCTATCAGTTACCACCTTCGATGATGTGCCGACTCGAATCCTGATTTGCTTCTGCAATGAGTGACATGATGGTCTAAGTAGTAGGTGTTGGACCATTGTCCTGATCACCAGCAACAAGGAAAATAGCTAGTTAGCCATGTTTACTTGACTAACCGTGCAACTACACAGACGGTCAGTCGCTCCGTCGCAGACTCGACTGCCTTGCCTTACCTTGCCGTGCAACTCTACGACTCGTCGCTGTTATTTCGCTTTACGCGCATATTGCGAATAATCCCTGGGTGCTGAACCGGCAGTACTAGGCGGTGGCATTTCCTCTACTGACCATCAGCTTCTGCATTGCAAGAGCAAGCGGACTGTGGGAGTTCTGGAAAAACTGAATTCCTGGGAATTTGAAGACTTTGCACTATTCACTTCCGCGCTAGCAACTCCAGCGTTCGTGGGTCGGCTTTATCCCCAAAGAATCTCAACAGCGCTTCCTTGAACACCGAGTCCCCTAGGGCCACGGCGGCGAAAAGGGTCATGCAGGATTTGAACTTCAGATCATCTGGGGTCCCCAGAATCTCGAACGCCGATTTGCCTTTCACCGAAAGCATAAGTCCCACGCACTGAGTGAGTCGCGCGCCCAGGATCGGGTGATTCAAATATTCGATTGCTTTTTCTTTGGATTGGAGCGCGAACTTTCGCGTCATCGTGCTCTGGCCGAGGCCTTCGAGCTGCGGAAACACAAACCACATCCAGTGCGTTTTCTTCTTGCCCGCAGCAAGCTCTGCGCACACCGTCTCATAGCAGTCGTTTTGCGCTTCTACAAATCGCTCTAAATTGCTCTGTTCACTCATGTCAGAGAGTGTACTAAGTCGGGTTGCATCACCTAGAGTTCCAGTGGTATCGATCCGCGCCGCCAGCTGTATGTAATGGCAGTGCTACCCCAGCATCGCCAGTTGCTCTTGCGCTGTTTTCTTCGTCAGTTGCCGCGCCCTGGCAATCGCGGGCATGTTCTTCTCACGTGGACGTGTCTTGCCCTCTTCCCACAGATAGATAGAGGCGCCAGACACGCCCAACAACTTGCCGAAATCAGCGGCAGACAGATCGAGCTTCTTGCGCAGCGATGCCAAGTTCTTCGCGCTGTAGCGGGCAACGGTTTCACCGCCCTCTTCTGCAGCCTTTGGCGCTGCTTTGCGTGCGCCCTTGCTTGCTTGTGTCACGTCGCGCTCAAGCTGCGCTAAGCGGCGCTTCAACTCCGCGATCTCCGAACGGTACTTGATAGAGGCTTTCTTCAGGGCAGAAACTTCAGCGCGGACTTCCTTGCGGGCGACGCGGGAGATTTCTGATGTGAGGGCGGTTGCGATATTCATAGCGATATTTTCGCATTTCGGACTGAGGCTCAAATTTTCCCGTATTGCGAGCTTCTGCCTTTTGTATTAAATTAACAAGTGCGCGGGATAATTTTGTGCTTCCCGTCCGCATTGGGGTTACCCCATGCATAGCCAGACCGGATAACCGCTGGCGCCCGAGCTGCAGTAACTGTCAACACACGCCCGAGAACATTGCAGCTGCGTGCGAGGAGTGCAATGACAAGAGACATGCAGGCAGACCTAACTGTGCGCCATCACCCGAAGAGTTTCGCAAAGAGGTGCAGGCGTCACGCCTGACCAACTCGCCAAATCATCCAGCTATTGGTTCTTTAAATTTAGCGAACTGGCTGCCAGCAAAATCCACTCATGACGGCGACAGTGGTCGCCACACCGTTTCGCAAGGTCGCTGAGCGGGTGCCCGTCTGTGTTGCATAACCGACCACCACGGTCCCAACCCTGATTTTCTCCGGATCAAAGACCTTGGTGTTGCGGTTCAGCGTCAAGATGAAGTTATCTGCTGGTCGGCCCATCAGCCTGTAGGCCTCGGGAATTTTGCCGGTCAAAACCACGATCTCGGAGTCCATTTGGGCTATGGCGCCGACAAACCCAAGAGTCTATGGCCAAGTCACCGGGCAAAGCCCCTCAACCCGCCTTTGCAACAAGTACAACACATGGGAACTCGGCGCGGAAGCTGGCCCCCCCACTCGCATTTCGCTGGACTTGTGCTTGAAATTTCAAGGGCATCACACTTTCTCTACGTTGACCTGCTCCGTGGATTAGAAACATTTTCGTCAATCGACATTGGGGTTGAATTTTCGAGCGCTTCAGGCATCCTTTGAAAACTCTCTGGTACCGCCCGAGAGACATTCATTTCAACCCAACGTATCTTCCTATGGAAAACTCGTCCAATCACTCCAAACGCTATCTTTCCATGAACCCACCTCCACCGGAGGGGCACAACAACGATGTAGGCGGTGTGATCAAGTTTCTGCAACGCCTGTTCATTCTGGTCTCGGTGGTCACCCTCTTGTCCTTCGTAGCCTGGTTTATTGACAGCCGCGAGTCTCAAGTAGTTTCCAATCAGCCTATAGGCCGCTTCATTGGTATGAGCGGGCCTGGAGGGCTTCAAGGTGGTGTGGTGATCGAGACCGAGTTGGGGTCATATCCCTTGATCAGGACGGCGGCAATCAGCAAGGGAACTCCATTACTGCTGGAGCAGCGCGCATCCGACGACCGCTTCATCTGCGATGTTCCCCGCAACCTGTGCATTAAGACAGCAGGCTACGAGTTCAAGCACCCGATCGAAATTCCGATCGACGCGAAAACGATCCAATCCGCCCTTCCCTCGCAAGATAAAAAACGATGATGGCCTCCGCTGATCAGCCGTGCGACCGCAGCTGGGTGTTTGGGAAAACAAGGACAAACATGAAACAAAAAGGCTGCGCGCCCCGTTAGGCGCCCGATGGAATACTTGGCACTTGAAGGGAAATAGCAGGCTCCGAGAAGCCTTGGATTAGTCACTTGAATTTAATACGACATGTGCAATGCTTTGACGACGTGGTGAAAAGTCTGACGAGAATTTTCACCACGCAGGGTTTGATAACTAATCAATGGAGTTTCAAAATGCAACCATTTTCTTGGTCAGATGCCGAATTGCTTCAAAGTACCGCTGGAAATCGCCAACGAGTTGAAAGACGCTACAGCCTGGATAACGAGAATTTTGACTTCCGCTCTCCCCTCGAAATCCTGTGGGCAATGGACGAGCACCTGCAGCTGGCGCCAGGCGCTAAATACTATTCCGCTGACTTTGCATTGATCGAGCCTGAATGCTTTGACCAGGTCGATGAATTTCTCAAGGGGCTTGAGATGAGGTTCTTGGAAAAGTTCGAGCATGCGAATAACGTTTACTTCAAGGATGCAGACACCACTGCAAAAGCGGCACTGAAACGAGCCGTAGAAGCTTGGATCGCCGAATATATCTATGTGGAACCGCAATGGTGCATGGTGGATCAGTCGGATTGCGTGACCATTTTCAACATCTAGCTTAGTGCTGACGATTTTCAGTAGTCAAGATCTACTTCTACGAACAAAAAGCTTGTAAAGGTGCAACGCTTTACAGGCTTATGCCAAAAATCGGCGGTCGATTCAAACTGCTGAAACAGAACGCAGAAAGAGCTGCTCAGGAAATTCGCCGAGAAATCGTTTTTTAAAAATCTTAAAGACAAGTCACTCAAATATCAGAAAGGCAATAAATGCGTCTCTTAATTTCTTTATTTCTACCCTGGCTCACCTTCTTCACCATCGGGCGACCATTTTCAGGATTGTTCTGCCTAGCGTTACAGCTCACACTCATCGGCTGGATTCCCGCGACTATCTGGGCTGTGTATGCATTGAGCCAGTACAAGACTGACAAAAAAATCGAGAAAGCTTTGGGGCAAAGGTCAGCATCTTGAGCGACGCTTTCTGCGAATCCGATAGCGCATTCCCGTCAGCTGAACTGAAAGAACGCCATGAACGAAGTCTATAGAAAGACAAAACGTGACGACAGAGAACAATGTATGAGATGTTGCAAAACCATGGTGCCACGCCTGCGCTTTTATCTTGGCGCGCCCTATGAGTCGTTTTGCCCATTCTGCGGTGGTCTCCATAAAGCGTTCACCGCGGAGTTGCCCAATACGCCCGGCATTTTCGAAGTTCTTGCTGCTTACCTCTGTGGAGGCCTGGCGTTGGCGGTTGTGATTTGGGTACTTTTCATATCATTTCAACCGTTCTTTAAGCCTGTACAGCCAGATAATTCAGCCGCAAAAGCAGTTTTAAAGATCAAGAAATAGAGCGCCGTTCGTGTTCCGAGAGAATGGCCTCGTCGGCCATTTAATGGGTTATCGGCCCGGTTTTTCGATGTCGCGTGAGATATTGCGTGCGACAACATGTGGGTCGACTACTGCTGCTTGGTCGTTAAATCCATACGCAGCCACATCGCAGCGCGCTTGACGCTACAGGTTTTTTTCTGGCGAGGAGCTTGTTCTGAGGCACTAGAGCCGGATAGGTTCCGATGAACCTGATCCGGCCATAGCCCCTCGCTTCGATTGTGGTCTTCTAGGCAATGCGCTGTGTGAATCGAGAAGGGATAAAGGTTTCACAGTCACCCTGGTTAGCGTCCTCTCCTCGATAACTGAACACTAACGCGTCACTAGCCTCGCCCGCCCTCCCATTCAAAAAGCTCTTTAAGACCTTGAGTCTTGAACTCGGCGTTGTACCTTTCAAGGAACCCTTTGAAGTTTTCCAACCTCTGGGAAGTCTGTTCGAACACGAGCCGATTCACCGGCAATACCCCGTCAACATCTCCTGCAATGAGCTCAGTCATGGTTGCTCTTCGCTGGAGAGGTAGGCGTCATCGCCTCATTCTGCGGGACAGTGAAAGGTTCGGAATCCTTTGGAGTGACAAGCCCAACCATTTTTTCTGGGGCGCTCGGTTCTTGAGCGCGACCAGCTAAAAGAGCCTGGCGCTCCCGGGACTTTTTCTGACGCGCGGCAGCTTGCGGCGTGGTGGAGCCGGCGTAGGCGCCAATAACGGATATGCGGCCATGACCCATGGCTTCGGTCGTTGCTTTGTAGGCCTGACGGTGTTTCACAGGATCTGCGTGTTGGCCGTCACCGCCCCTGACCGTGGGCGTGATGTCGTAGCCTTCCAGCATGGTGATGGCGAACCCTGCGCGCAGGCCGTGGCCGGTGATACCGAGGTCTTTTTGCGTGATGCCGCAATGTTGCAAGACGCGGTCATACCTACTTGCGTTCTGCTTGAGAGTGAAATGTGGTGGGCCGAAGCTATCCCGGTCACCGAAATTGCGCATCTCTTGGAGAATCGTGTACGCGGCCTGTTTGGCTACGTCATTGTCAGCAGCAATATTCACCACACGCGGACGCTTGCCCTTGGTGCCGCGGACGATGGCGATGTCGACCCCGGCAACCCACTCGCTCCAATGCAATTCGGTCATGTCACGTTTGACCAGCCGGCCCTTTTTGTCGTATTGAGCTGGGTCTGCAGGAACGTGTACAGGCCTGATGTCGTCGAGCGGCCGGAACATCAGCGCCTCGTTCTTGCGATGCCCGAAGTTGTGTTGACACCATAAGGCAAGTCCAACCCAGCGTTCGATTTTCGCGACTTCGATGATCTTTTTGTCGATGTCGACCTTTGCGGCCTCCCACGACTTGTCCCGTTCAGCAATGAGCGTACGCTTGCAGACGTCCTTGCCTAGGGCCTCATTGAAAACAAGCACCAGATGCGCTTTCCCAATCCATCGCGCCAGATGGCGGGTGTAGGTGGCGTAACCAGCTGCCATTTCCGGGCCAATCTCCCCGGCCTCCTTTTTGGCACGAATGTGCCCTGCGATCGCTACAAAGTGACGTTCATCCAGCGCATGAGGGTTGGACAGGCCGCTGAACCCGAGCTTTTGTCGGAGCCAGCCGAAAATCCGCTGCACGTTCTGGTTGGCCTCGACTTGGGTTCGGTTTGACGTTGCGCGAGAAGGATCCCGTGCCTTCGAGCCGCTTTTCTCTGCAACCAGGCTGGCGACCCGTGCACGCCAGTTGCCGGTCTGGTCACCCGTGAAGCTGCTGCGCCCGTTGAAGTTGAGCTGCTTCATGCTTCACCGCCTTCTTTGTGCTGTGGCGTTGCGACCGTCTCCTTGGGGAAGATCGTGCGGTTGACATATGCCATGCGCAGGGCGTACTTCTGGATGGCGGCGTCGAGATCAAGCCCGCTCCAGGCGAGGGTCTTGCGGTTGCGCGCCTGCATGAAGTCACGCACCTCGATCATCAACTCGCGGTGATCCTGGATATGCGGGATGTTTTTCTGCTGGTTACCCAAACCGACGCGAAGGCTGGTGTTTCCACATTCGACGACGCCCTGGACCGCATCGAACGCAAACTGGAAGGCAATTTCGCGCGTGACCTTGATTTCGCGGGTTATCCTGTCAACCAGGTAGTGAGTCAGGTCCGGTTTTGCACGGAGAAAGTCACTACGAGTCGCCACTTCATCAACATCGAGGGTACGGTACCCTTGCAGCGTTTGTGCATTCCTATCAAAACCGGGCTCGTAGTCTGTCAGTGGTCCTAGCATCTCTTGCTTTTTCAATACCCGCGACCATGTGCGGAGGACCGACCAGCGCACGTAGACCGTGTTGGCTGCACAACCCTTTGCATTCCAGATGTCCAGCAGCGCCTTGGCGTGGCGCAAGCTGAATTTGGTGACGTCCTGGATTTCAAACCCGGCGGCCTTCAGGTCCTTGTAGAAGGACGCAAGCACCACGACCCGGTTTTTGACGCTAGCGCGCGATGGCGTGCTGCCGATAAAGCGGTGATGGTTGGCCAGGGCTGTGCGAATCTGCTCGTCGTATGGGACAGACGCCGCAAAAGAAGGTTTCTCTAGCTCTTTTGTGTTGCGTGGTAGAGCATCGCTACTCGTGCGATATGGATGAGGGCGTGTGTCTGCCTTGTCGGGCGATTGAACGGTGTAGGCGGTGCCGCGTGGGCTCGATCCCCGCGACGAATCAAGAAAATTATCAACTTCGGACATATCTGCTCCTGCCAAATCAGGGGGAACGCCCCCTTATCGGCCATCGCAGCTTTTTCTTTCGCACGAATTGAGGTGTGTACGCCACCTGGCCGGAGCTCATGCATCAGGGAGGCCACCCTGATACCTGCCAAGTTGAACGGACCTGGGCCGTGGACGGTAACTTCACTTCGAGGATTCTTGCACCAGCGTCCTCACGCCCCACTCACGTGGCCATCTATCCGGGTGTGTCACTCCGAATAGACGTGGACCGTATCGCCGGTTAACGCGTTCCCTTACCACTTAGCTCCCAACCCCTGTTTAGATACAACAGGGGCGCACGTACGGCTGAAGCTGCAGGTGGCGGCTTCGTGAGCAGGTGGCTCGACGTAGGTGTATGGATGCATCACTGAGCAGGTGGCTCGGCGATGTAAGTGGTCTCGGGAATCCTCCTGTACGGAGGTAGCTTGACTTGTCGTTCTCGCTTTGTCCAAGCAAGGGCCCTTCATCCCCCGACACAGCGCGGCGGCGGGGGGGTCGCAGTTCGCTTCAGAGTCCTTGGTAGGCGACCATCTGGTGCGCTTGGAAGGTGATTCTGAACCGCTGCAACGGGCTCGACTTTTGCACGGTGATATGTGCATTATCAGGCTTTATTGTTTCAATATCACCGCTAACGCACTTCTACACTGTGTTTTACAACACTCTCCAATTTGAAAAGTATTAAAAATCAGAATTTTCTAAAGAATCACATGCAGTGATTCTTTAGGTGAAGGACAAAGGTCCTTGGGGTAACCGTGGAGTGAACCACCAGGCGCCACTTGAACGTGAGCACAGACGTTTGCTGCGATAGCGAATTTAGTCTAGCAAAGAGAATATTTTTTTGCAAGCACCAATTTCGTTTATGCAGTCACCCAATCTAACTAAGTCGTGACTTGGAGGAGGACATGCTGGGGACAAGACGGGGACACGACGGGGACAAATTTCGATGGACGATAAAAAAATGTGCGGTCTTTTCGCGGTTTTGGCCATCTAAAAAAAATATCTCCCCAATGGGTCCCCTTTCCATCCTCTTTGATACTTGTTTATCAATGAAGTCATTCAATGATTGGCTCCTACCAATTTTTCAATGGAGTTTCAAATGAGCAATGTTCTGGCGATCGATGTGGGTTACGGCCACGTTAAGTGGGTCGCAATAAGTGGCAATGGCGATGTCAAAAAAGGGATGTTCCCTTCCGTCGCAGCGTTGGCAGCCTCAGGAAGGTCTGGAGAAGGTAACGGAATGTCGACACTCCGGACTGTTATTGTCAATGTCGGTGAATACAATTATGTGGTCGGACGTGACGCATACCTCGAAACCGATGCGAACTTCTCTCGCACCCGGCTTGGGGACTACTCGCAGACCGACGGCTACAAAGCACTGATGCTCGGTGCAATGGCAATCTCAGGAATGAGGGAGGTCAACCAGCTTGTGATTGGCTTGCCAATGAGCACCATATCGAACTATCACGCGATTCTTCAGGAAACCTACAAGGGCGAACACTTCATCGGCGCGGCGAACGCAAAACGTAAAAACGTAGTAACCGTG
Organism: Pseudomonadota bacterium; assembly: GCA_040388905.1. GTDB lineage: Bacteria > Pseudomonadota > Gammaproteobacteria > Burkholderiales > Burkholderiaceae_C > Polaromonas. The sequence continues at coordinate 118,992 of JAZKAY010000006.1, read as the reverse complement.
GACCATGTCACCGTGACTTCGCAGCCTGCCGGGGCACTTGTTCATGCCGCAAAAATCCACGAGACGCTCAGGAAAAAAACCAGCCTTTTAATCGACGTTGGATACTTCACTGTCGATTTCTTGATGTGCCAGGGAATGCGCCCGTACTATGCCAGGTCGGGGGCAGTCGAGGGCGGAATGAGCAGCTACTACGACCTCTTGGGCGAAGCAGTAGCCGGACAGCTGGAAGAGTCGGGATTTGGTAAGAAATCCAGAATTCATCATTTCTTGCTAGAGAAGGCCCTGACGGAAGGTACCGTTGCGGAAAACGGGACGTCCAAATACACGTTGATGATTGGCAACCAGCACTTCGACATAAGCGAGAGCGTGATGAAGACCAAAGTCAAGCTTCACAGTTACCTCGACCAAGTTATAACGGGAATAGGTAGCAATTCAGTCAACATCATCAACAGCTTCGTCCTCGCAGGTGGGGGCGGTAGCTTCCTGAAAGAAGAGTTGCAAACTCGTTTTGGGCGCAACCATGAAATCGTAGAACTGCAAAATGCCCAGTTTGCAATTGCAATGGGCTACGCTGCGATCGGAACGGCGGCCGCCAAGAAATTGCTGGCCGCCGCTTGATGGGGGGCTAGACGGTGGAAATAAACCGGGAACAAGCCCCGAGGCTTCAGATTCGAGGAAAAATCGATTTCCGAAGCCCGATGTATACGGTCTGCAAAAACGCCGACACTTCGGCATTTCAAACTTTCTCAGCACTTGCAGAGGAAGCACTTGCCGTACGATCCCAAATTCAGCAGCTGTCACAAGGTGATCATCCACTGATACCGATACTTCAAGGGATGAAAAGCTCAGAAGCAGTTGCGTGTTTGCTTGGATATACTTTGAAAACCAGTTCTGGCGGTGAGCAACTTCCAAGTGAGCAACGGGTATACGCTTCAATCAACCGAACCCCTTCCCAATCATCGACGATTGAAATCCAAAGGGAAATTCATGTACCGCCCCCCACCCAAACGGCGCAAGCTGAAGATGACCCGGATTGGGACAATGACATTGGCGATGCGCTGGAAGCTATCTCGGGATTGCCGAACTTCACAACGAAGAGTTCTAGTGACAAGCCTTCCTTGTCAGTCACACCTCAAAAATGAAATTTGCTAAATTCGTTAGCAACAACTGGAACGCAAGCCATGAAAATTCTTCTTCAAAGAAGCATATATTTCAGCGTGAAAGATTCAAGCTGACGAAAATTTCCGCTGCTATTGATGACATTTTTTTATCAATAGTTGAAACTGATTGTCAGCAATCGACGACATTGCCGACGTTACCCAATTTGGTCGACTGACTGCTTTGCAGCATATGGGGACTTCCGCCTAAACGAGCTGATTAGGCCGCTAACGGCTAAGGACTGGTCAGCGTTTTGCCGGATGCGTACGACCATCACGGCGACATGGAGACTCTTACCAAAGGAGAACTTGTGACTTAAGAGGCATGCTGAGTGGGGGCTTCAGCCTGAAACTGACCGGCACTTGACTTCACTGCGTCGGGCCTCAAGCGGCTATGTTGGCTTTCGGACAAACAACAGGAGCTTGGCCGGGTTCAGTCCAGACGGCCAGTCACAACCGCTTTGCTTGAACCCCAGTTTACGTAAAGTGCTGTGCATTGGACGGTTGTCCACGCGCGAGGTTGCGAACACACCGACGCTGCGAACGCGTTCGAGCAATGGAGTACAGAGCGACATCGATCTTCCACCTCGTTGCTCAGGGCGCACGTAGACCCATCCGATCTCGATAGGAAATTCGGCCGCATCCAACTCCTCCCCTGACCCGGTCTCCACCTCTACCCGGTGATTAACTGATGGGTGTTTTAACCCCGCGACCCCAACGAGATCTCCGCTATGCCAAAGGAAGCACAGCAGCGCGGAGCCGCGTACGCGGCCTTCTAGGCCCTGCGGCGTTACCTCGCCGGCCGAAACTATGAGGGCGCAGAACGCCTCGATCTCTTCATCGGAACACTCGCTGGGCGGTTTCACTTCTACGGAGGTGGGGGTCGGACGCGTCAGTTGCGTGAGGCCGGAGGTGCCCATCTCATACACGGGCAAGCCGGGGAAGGCATCGAATACGACTCCCAGAGGAACGCTCACCCAAGCAATCGTCTGCTCTGGCCCGATCGGACAATCGAAACTCAGACGCTTCTTTACCGCCACATGATCGACGCGTGATACGAAGATACCTACCACTTTCGCGCCGAACACGCGCCACTCGTTATAAGAATGCAGCCCAGGATCCAAACTCTTCAGGACAGCTTCTCTTGATGGCCGTTGCCCGCCTGAGAGTTCCGAGCCATCAGGCAGTGTGGACGCTCCCGCGTCACCGTTGTTCACCGATAGCACATTCGACAACTCTGGACGGAGCACGATGCCTACTTCGCCCGGGAGCTGTATGCGCCGTCCAGGCGTCAGTGCGCAACACGACAAGGTCCAAACGTTGGTGTTGGAGATGGCTCGCAACATGTCGTCCGGAAAGCTCAGGCCCCGTCCCATATCCGCGAAGTGAGAAAAGTGAACCACGGCAATGCGTTCCTCATCGACTAGCCTCGCGAATTCGTCTTCAGTCATTTCGTTTAACTTCCTTCTGAGGCACACTATAAACATCTGAGGCTACCTTGTTGAGGCCATAAAGATGGGCAAGCCCCTCAGGCCTAAATCCAGATTAGGGACGGAGTTTCCACATGCCCCACGATGAAGGCCTACCAAAGACAGGCGACTCGCAAGAGATCGGCCAGGATGCGTATGACTGTTTGCGCGCTAAGCGGCCGAAGAACTGGCAGATCACAGAGCTGGCGGGTCCAAACGACTTCGGCTTCGACCTGCAGGTCCAGATCAGCGTGCATCAACAGGTCGTCCACCCGTTTCGAGTGCAGCTCAAAGGAACACGCTCGCCAGAACGGAACGCTGACGGCTCGTTCCTGTCGATCGACCTCTCTACGTCGACGTTACGCTACTTCGATAACACCGATGAGCCCGTGCTGCTGGTTCTCTGCGACCTGAGCGTCAACCCGGACGAGCCCCGGGACTGCAAGCTCTATTACGTGTGGATGCGCGAGGAGCTCGAGCGCATCGAGATCGCTTCGCTGCCGCCGAACCAGAAAGAAGCGGCTGTCCGAGTGCCGACGGCCAACGTACTCGACCGCTCTACTGATTTAGTTCACGAGGTTCGCAAACGCCATCGTTTGTCCAGGGTGGGGCACGAATTGGACAAGAGCGTCGCTGACATGGACCCATCGCTAGGGTCCGCGGAGCGAGTCGGAATGGTGGAGGCTATCACCCGGAACATCGGCACCCGAAACATTACCTTCGCCCAAGCGCTGGCTGAGCCAGTTACCGATGTTTGGATAGATCCGCCGCGCGGCAGCCTCGCCTGGCAACTGACGGAGGCAAAGGGTGCACTCGCGACAGGTAACGTCGAAAAGTGCATACAGCTTCTTGGCCAAGCTTGTGAACATCTTGACGGTTCCACGAACTTAGAGCTAGCCGAGTACTGGTATCTGACCGGGCGCTCTCATCTCGTCCTGTGCGACGACGATGCTGCTACCAAGGCGTTTCGAACCGCCGCGGCAACGCGTCCCCAAGCTAAGTATTGGGCGGCGTGGGCGGAGAGTGAACTGCGAAGGCGATTCAGAGCCGACCAGCGCGGAGATTATTTCGACGTCATCGACGCGCTGCCGGAAGAGCCAGATCCGGCGCTGCTCGGCATCACGGCGCGCCTGCTCGCTGCAAGCCACAAGTATGACGAGGCCATCGCGCTCCTCGACACTTTCGACGGGCCTGAGAGCTTGGCGGCCCGAGCCGTAATCCAGACGATGTTTTCGAAGTCCAATGAAGCCTTGCAAGCCTGCGTCAAGGGCTTGGCTATCGAAGAGAAGAAGGACAACACCAGGCTTTTGTTTTTGATTCTGCGCGCACGCGCCCGGTTCAACCTCGCACTACACGGCGTCCGAACCAATCTCGCGGGCGACGACGATTCCGAGGACGAGTTGCTTCCCCCTTCGGGTCCGATCGGTGTGGACTCCGTTGGCCTGCGTTTGGCGTGGGTTGACATTGAGGAAGCAGTCTCAGCGCTGGAAGACATTAGGTGGATGTCAAACGCCGAGTTCATCATCGACCTCTGGATCGCCTCGGCTAGTATGCTCGGCAAGCAAGAGCAGATCCTGCCGCGCGTGCTGGCGGCGGCGCGAATGCGACCGGGGCAATTCGCGGTTCAGGTGGCCGCAGAGACAATCGCGGCGCAGTGCGGAAATTTCGAGGCTGCGCTCGAAGCTAACACCAGACTACCCGACGGCCAAATGAAGGTCCTCCGGCGCATCGCTTTCTTGCATGAGCTAGGCAAGCATCGCGATTGCGTGGAGTTGGCTGCTGCCAACGTGGATGTCATGAGGAGTTCGCACCAACTGTCCGGGCCGTCTACGGTTCTCGCAGCGCTCTCTGCAGATGTTTTGGCGCGAGTCGACTTAATTGAGAGTTGGCGCGAAATTCTGAGCGGTGGAGATCACGAGAAGCAGGCTCACGCTGCTACGCTCGACTACCTCCTCGCGCGTCGGAAAAACCAGCTCGGTGGTGCCGAAGCGCTCGCCGACCTCTCGCGAGTCGACGCGCAGCTAGGTCACCCAAAGTCAACCACTCACTTATTGTTCCAGGAACTTGACGCCGGAAAAGAGAGAGAGGCCGAACAGTTCTTGTCGGTCACTGCCCGCCTGCGCTCGACCATGCGACTGTCGCCAATGGTGGCCATGAAGACGGCTGTGGCGCTAGCGACTTTGCGACGGTGGAGCGAGCTGCTTGCTTTGTGCGAGGAGGCGGAACTGGAATTCGACCTCACGGGGAGGATTAAGGCCTTTTACGCCCTAGCGCTCGACCAGCTTGGCCGATCCGATGAGGCGCGTGCCCGGATCGAGACCATGCTGGAAGAAGGTATGGACGACGGGCTTGCGCTTAACACCTACGTGAACATCATGGTGCGGTGCGGGTTCGCCGAGAAGGCCAAGTCGACGGCCGAGTTGATCTTGGAACGCGCACAGTCGCGAGAGAAGCGGATCGAATGCTTCAAAATGCTTTTCAGCCTCGAGCAGCAAGCGAATCCGGAGAGCCCTCGGCTTGTCGACTTGGCGTTACGCATGGGGGATCTCGCCAACCAAGAAGACGAGGTTGAGGAGGGTGTGTTCCTCGGCATGGTCACCACAGCCACGATGGTCGGTGCAACGCCCATCAGCGTCGCGCGGAAAGACGAGATCAACAGCCGTGCGAACGCTTTCTTTGTACGATTTCCCCAATCAAAGGTCCTGCGACGCATTGAGTTCCCCGTAGATGCCAAACCAGAGGAAATGCTTGACGCTCTGAAAGCCGCCGCAGGTATCTCCGACGAGGGCGAGCAACAGCGCTCCGAACTCGAGGCCAAATTGCAAAGCGGCGAATTGCCTTTGCCCTACGCATGGCGCCCGAAGTTCGCGCTTGGGAACGTGCAGGACGTCGTGCACCTATGGGAACTTGCGAAGCGATCGAATCCCGAGGACAAGAAATTCCACCTGAACATGATCGGAGAGAAATGGCAGCAGCGACCTGTGGAATCCTTTCGATCTCGAACGCCGTTATTCGACCTACTTACGCTATTTGTGCTTAAGGATCTAGGCATTCTCGACAAGGTGTTCGAGTTTTTCCCGCGAGTCGCGATCTCACAAGGGACTTTAGGCGAGTTGATGAAGCTATCCCAAGTCTTTTCAGGAAGCATTTTCCGCGACCGCTGCCTTGAATTGCAGGAGAGCCTCAAACCGCGTCTCGCCCAAATCTTGCAGCCGCAGGTGGGGCTTGGCGACGAGGAAGGAAACCTTCCTGCGTCTTCGCGTGAGTTGAGAGCTCTCGCTGTCTCGGGCGATTACGTTATCTATTCCGACGACGCATTGGGTCGGATGTGGGCGCTTCGCGAGAAGTTCGAGTCGGATGGCATGTGCACTCTGGACCTGCTCTGCGCCCTCGAGCAGATCGGGATCCTCACGACCGAGGACGTCGCCACGAAGCTGGCGCAGCTTTGCGACTGGCACGTCGGCATCCAGATCGAGCTCAAGTACCAGCTTGTACTTATTCCCCAGCCGGTTCGCGAGGCGCTGAGCGTCGCGCAAGCGGCGAGCCTTCTCCGAATGGCCGGCGGATTCAAGTCGATCGCCGACGGCATGTGGGGGCCACGCACCGACTTCATGGGCAGCCTTAACCATATCGGAGCTGTGGTGCGGCTCTTAGTGCAGGACCCGGCCATCACGGACTCCACGATTGGCGCTTTTGTGGCGATGTGGTTAGACCGCGCGACCGCTCGCCCGGACATGCCGCTGCCCGCCTTGCGACTTGCGGTTCAAATCACGTTGTATGCGGTGGCTCCACAGAAGCTGCCCATCACCGCCGCGCGGCGGCTCTGGAGCGTCTACTTCGGTGTCGTCGAATCCATACATGGGAGACGCGATCCGGTCGCAGCTGGCATCGCGCTCGCGAGAGTCGCGCACGAAGCCGGCTCTTTGGATAGAAAGATGGCCAAAGAACTGGCGGGTCCCCCCGCAAATTTCGGGGAGCGTCTCATGATGGGGCTAGATATCGGTTCGAAGGCGTGGGTGACTTTCTCGGCCGTCTACGTTCGCGGACCTGGCTGAGAGGGACGGCCCATGGACGTGGGCTTCGTTGGATATCGCCCTTACATCTCAAAGTCGGCGTTTTTGCGGAGAGTCCCAATGTCTCTGACCAGCCTGAAGCAGCCGTTTGGGAAGCCCCCATGAACGTCCGCTTCTGGCCCATACCTGCCGCTCAAGCGCCAGACGACACTACCGTTTGGGCCATCAACCGGGCGATTTGGTTCACTATTTTTGTCCGGGCTCGACTTTGTACGCCATAGTTGGTGCCTACACACCATCAATCTCCGACCTCAAATTTATGGCGCAGGCGAAGCCATATCCGCGCGTGTACTAGCCGCCCTCACTCCATACAAAGTAGACGACGCAAGTCAGCTGTTTTCCAGGCAAGCCTCCCACCAACTCGAATTGGAATGACTGGTCCATTTTCATATGTCGCCCAGCACCTGAGCGTCTGTTGCTTTCTGTTCAGGTAGTAAGCTGCGGACGCTGTGTCTACTGCAGGGCGAGTAACCGATTCAAGTGGCGGATAAATCTGCAGCTGTGCTGCGTAAGGGTGCGAATTTGTTTCTTCATCTGACATAGGAAAGCTCCGTTGTCATTCACGGTTCGTCCGGATCCGACTGTCGTATGCTTTGTTCCCCTTTTTCGGGAGGGCACCCGTGGCAAAGCTTTAGACAGAGAGGCCAACTCTCCACCCACCAGACTGAAACGGCCCTGGCCCCGTGAACTTACAAATTTCGTCGAAGATTCTTGTTGCCTGAGTCCCCACTCTTACTGCGGAGCTTCGGCAACCAGATTGAATCTTTTCCTACTGTGGCTATAACGCCGTTGAACGCGACTCTGCCCCAACCCTTTCCCGACCTTTGCCTAATGAGGAGCAAGAGACCCCAGAGCACTACGAGGGGTAGTTGCATCCGGTGAGGGAATCAACGGCATCGCACTCTGATGCTCTGGTTGATGTGGTTGTTTAAAGAACTGCTTTGATAGGCAGTGGTTTGACCTGTCGTTTTCCCCTTTGCGGAGGCTACGCTTTATGTCTCGCATTAGCCTAGACAAATGTAGTGACCGCAGGTCACCATCACCCACGGCCACCTAGCCTTGCATGGTGACGGTCTTTTTGGGTGCGGTGACGGGATCAAAGAACTCACAGTATTTGCAACACCAACATCCCAAAGAAAACTGATACTTCCAAAGGAGACGCTGCTGAAGACTGGGAACAAGAACACTTTGGCCTATTGCAAAGTGTTGAATACAGGATTTTCAACAAAGAATTTGAAAAGAAAATTCTTCGCGAAAGGCTTACGCCTATTTGATTAGGAGATGCTAGATCTCTAGGCTCACTTGAAGTGTGAACAGACTTTGCTACGACAGCGATAAGAATTTACCACACCACTTCTCTTGGTTGCAAGATTTTTCTTTAGGGCTAATCGTTGGAACACTTTCCGAATTTGAAAATCCACAGGTTCTGTGGCTAGTGTCACGCCGTGAATTAAGAGGCTAAGCGACATCGGCTCGAAAATCAGCTGACTAATCGGTTAGGCCGTCCTGCGCGGGGACCGCACTCGTAACCCCGTCTTGGACCAGCGAAGTTAAGGGTACTGAATTTCAGCTGGAAGGCACTTCACCCACAGAGCTATTCGTGGCCTTGGGAGTAAATACCACGCCGGCGTGTTCCAGGATGTGTACCTCGATCAGCTCGAGGAACGGCCGCAGTGCATCCACACTTCGCGGCCTATAGCCCTCAGCGGTTGCACTCGGTTTGTGCCCCATCACTTGAGCGATCGCGCCAGCGGGTGCGCCAGCTGCTTCTCCCAGCAGCGAAAAAGAACGACGTAACCCATGGATGGTCAGGCTTTCAATGCCGGCGCTCTTCAGTACCTTTACGTGACTTGCACGGGTGTCAGTAATCCGCCCCGACTTACCTTTGCTTGCGAACACATATTCATTCAACCGGGGCAGACTGGCAAGGTGTTGCGCCAAATATGGCGTTAACGGGATGACGCGCGTAGCTTCAACCTTGTCGGCAAGGGTTAATTCCCGCCACTGAAAATCTATATCGACCCACTTCAACGCCGCCAATTCTTCGCGACGGGCGCCAGTTAGCAGCAAGGCGTGAAGGTACACGCTGGCAGAGCGGTTACCCAACTGCTCCACGGCGTCCCACCAGCCTGGTAACTGTGCCGTCTGAAGGGCATCTGTGCGGCGCGTGTTGGCCGGTAGGCTCTCCACAATAGAAGCAGCCTTACCAGCATCTCTTTCAATAAGGGAACGGTACGCCTTGCGTGCGGAGCACCACCGCATAAATCCCTTAAACATCATGAAGGCGCGGGCCGCTTGATGTTTACTGACCAAGGACTCTGAGTCGAACCAGGACTTCAGCGTGTCCTCGTTAACTTCTTTCATCTTTAGCGCCAGAAGCGGATAGATCGGACCTTGGCGTGTCAGACCCTTCCCCCGCTTCTTCTTCAAGCCACCAGGCGCAGACATCAATTCGAGGTCAGCGCGATACCCCGGTTTCCAAGCGTCCCGGCGCTTAGGTTTGCCTTCAAACAAGTAGATCTTCCAAACTTCGTCCACACTCAAAGCAGCCTGCTTATCGTCACGCTCTTTTGCAATGATGGCGGCGTTCTTTTCAGCCTCAGCGGCAACGGCGTCACGCTTCAAGCTTCGCGGGTCGCGGCCCTCATCGATCAAGCGCTGTAGCGCTCGGGCCTTTTCCTGAGCATGGGAGATGCTCCATGCATCAGGGCTTCCAATAGTCACACGGATCGTTTTGTCCTGATAGCGCCCCTGGAACACATAGGACGGCTTTCCCGCTGCAGTCGTTCTTAGACCAAGCCCTGGAGTGGCCGCGTCCCACAGAAAGACTTGTGACTTTTCACTAGGGCACTTGAAGCCAGCAACTCGTGCTGCAGTGAATGTGATCCTCGCCATACTCAACCTTCTCATTGAGATTTACATCGCGACGATGTAACGGCGGATGTAAGCAAAATTTCCGAATAATGATCAAATTTGATCAACACTTGAACTGATCGAACGATCAGTGCAAAGTTTTAATTCATTGATTTATAAGGATTTTACAACGAAGATCAACAGTGCCGAATGATGCCATTCTATTTTTCGTAATGAGAAGGTCGGGTGTTCGATTCATCTCTCCGGCACCAATGGAAGCCCCTGATTCGCAAGAGTCAGGGGCTTTTTCCATGCATTCAATACACCGCATAAAGCAGCACCCCCTGCGTACCCGACTCGAGCTTCCGATCGGAATGACGGCAATGGTATATCCTGCTAGAGCGGCTTAAGACATCAAACAAAATTGATAAAGATGGAGGGGGCAAATGCCAGTCATTCGAGCGGTCCATTTGAATGGAATTGCGGGTCAAACTGAAGGGCGAGATCGTTTAGGGGAGATTTTGCGTCGGCTTGTGTGGAACTGGTTGCCAAGTCGGATTGCGGGCATGAGTTTTCATGCTGGCGAAACCAATAATTTGCCGAGCTGGGATGGGTGGATTAGGCTGGATATGCGCGATGGCCTTGGACACAATTCTGTCTGGGAGATCAGCGTTCAGGATAAAGCCCCCAAGAAAATACGAGAAGACTTTAGAGAGTCTCAATCAAAAGAGTTGCCTTATGGCTGGACTCATCCAACTACCACCTACGTCGCAGTAACGGCTAGAACGCTTGCAAATAAAGGCGCACTGGAAGCAGCACTACGTCGAGATCCAAACAATATTTGGGGCGACGTACAAGTTATAGATGCTGAGGGATTAGAGCAATGGATCGAGCAATGTCCTGCAGTTGAGCAGTGGATTGCCGAAGAACTAAATATAAGTTCCGGCCGCTTTGGAGTAAGTTTGAGTCGAAGCTGGATTCGATGGAGTGGAGTGATTCAACCAGCGATATCACCGAGCATGCTTACCGCTGGTCGCAAATTGGACGCAGTCAGGGAAAGACTTCTTACGCCGACGTCCCAACCCATGACCGTTGAAGCTGACTCACCAGATGAGGCAGTTGGAGTGATTTACGCTACCTTGACGGAGTTTCCTCCGGAGACCAAAGAACGTTTGCTCTTTAATTCAATGGTAGTTTCGGAAAGCGATTTGGCCGCGAATTACTCGGAAGAACCACAGAGAGATGAAGGTGTACGACTGACGATACTTGTTCCGCCGGCGACCATTCACGCAGCCGCGCTCACAAGAGCAGGTCACAACGTCGTCATTGCAACCGGTAGACGCAACACAAGTTCCAACGCCATATCCATACCAAGGCCGCTCAGAGCAGATTTCGAGAAGGCGCTTATCGAATCTATGAGTATTCCTGCGGCTCAAGCTTCAATTGATGCTCGCGCGTGTGGCTCGAGCATATCAATTTGGCGCGTCTGGAAACTCATAGAAAGTATCCCGCTAGGAGATCAGGTTCCGATCTGGGCGACACCACCTGCGGACTCACGAGCCATTCCAGCCATATTAGCTAGAGGCTGGGAAGATCATTTAGATGGCGACACCGAAGTAGTTTCCCTTCTCGCAAAAATTCCCTACCCCGATTTTCGAGATTCCATTCACTCGTTTAGCATCTGCAACGATCCACTATATGAAACTTCGGGATCAGCCTATAAGGTGATTGCCCCTTCCGTGGCCTACGCACTTGTACGCGATAGCTTGAATATCTCCCATATCGAGTCGCTGCGAGCGGTGGTCCTTCAGGTGTTCGGAGAAGTTGCGCCTCATGTGCTCAGCGTTTGGGATACCTCCGACGATGAGATGCAACTGCAAGAGGCAGCTAAATACTCGAGTTTTCTGCGCGATGGTTTGGCAGAAACGTTGTTAGCAATTGCGTTTTTGCCTCAGCCACACAGCGGCGTGTTTGCCAAATTTGGTGGGGGGGCTGCGTTTGCGAACGCTCTCATCCGACAGCTGCCGGGTCTTAACAGTGATGCGCGATTACTAGCTTCCTTGAGTGGGCAACTTCCTCTATTGGCGGAGGCTGCGCCTGTCCCTTTTCTTGAAGCCCTGGAGTCGCTGCTCCAGGGCGACAACAATCTTGAAAATCTGTTTCGCGATCGTGGAATTTTTGGGACAAGTTATCACGCTAGTGTTTTTTGGGCACTTGAGGTGCTGTCATGGTCAGCGGAATATCTGCATCGAACTACCCGCATCATGCTGGAGCTAGATGAAAGATTCTCGAATGAAAGGTCTGGTAACAGTGCCGTAGGCTCTCTGAAAGATATATATCTCGCATGGCAACATGGCACGGCTGTTCCGCTGGCGGAACGCGTAGACATTCTTGAAGCAGAAAGCCTGAATTTTGCAATCCCTGTCTGGAAATTGCTATTAAAACTGATCCCTCAGCATAGCGATACATCGACAGGAACACATGTTCCAACTTGGCATGACTTTGGGCGTTCCGAGCTGATGCCGCTGACGCATGGGGATGTGGCTAGGGCTTATCGAGCTTATACAGAATTGGCTCTCAGACTATCTGAGAACTCAGTATCAAGGCAATTAGACCTGTTGTCCCATTACTCTGAATTTCCATCTGAATACAGAGATACCTTGCTTGCGCAACTCAAATTGTCTACAGCTGTTGCTGCTGAGTTGACTGTTGATGAGTGGAAAAGATTGCGCAAATTCGTTGCTAGAAATAGGTCCTTTCCCACCGCTTTCTGGTCGATTAAAGGCAGTGAACTCGATAGCTTAGACAACATTTGTAACCGTCTGGAGCCGCCAAAGGCGAGCATTGGCAAACGATGGCTTTTCGACGATCCTTGGCCCGAAGTACCTGTTGATGCAGGAGACTACGAGACCAGAAATGCTCTCGTCGACTCTATGAGAACCACAGCCATCGCAGAGGTTTTAAACAATGAAGGTATTGCTGCGGTGAACCATCTAATAAAAGATGTCCAGTATCCGCACATCGTCGGAGCTGCTCTCGCAAAAGCACTTGAATCGGATGACCAGTTGCTTTCGCATATGACGGAATGGGCCTTAGATGACAACCGTAATGAGTTTGCGGCCCTCAGGGCGGCAAGTGCAATCCGATTTTCAAACTCGGGAACCGAGTGGACGGCGAGCATTTTGCAACGGATATCTAGGGACTCGTGGGGCATCACGGCGAAGACAAACGCTTTTCTGGACTATCCCGCCAATCTATCGACTTTTGAAATAATCGAGTCGCTTGGGAATGCGGTAGAGAAAGGTTATTGGATGGAGTGTTGGTTAAATCCACATCAGATGGATAAGAAAGCTAAAAGCTACGCTGCTCGCCAGTTGATCAAGTATGGACGAGGTACATATCTCCTTCAAACGATGGGAAACCAGTTTTCTGAGTTTGGAGCGGATTTGGTCCTGTCAGCTGCAGAAGCAGCAGTCAGGGAACAACTTTCCGCCACAGGAGCACAGGTCGGTCAGATGGACAGCTACTATTTCGGGGAGGCTCTGAAATGGTTGCGAAAGCAAAGCGGCGTTAAAAAAATGGCGATCGCTGCGCTCGAATACCCTTTAGTACAAGTGCTTTTACCTCCAGGAAATGACGACGAACAGATTGTATTGCATGAGTTGATGGCAAGCGATCCCGCATTCTTCGTCCAGATTCTGAGTGATGTTTATAGAGGTAAGAATCAGCCGGACAGCGATGACATAGATGAGAAACGAAGAGTTAGAGCGAAAGTTGGCTGGCGATTGTTAAGTTCGTTTAAAACAGTTCCAGGCACATCGGAAAATGGAGCGATAGTTGAAAAAATCCTAGTGCATTGGATTGAAGCTGTGCGACAGTTAGCTGTTGAAAATGAGCGCGATGAAATCGCTGAGGAAAAGATCGGACAACTTTTGTACCACGCAAAACCCGACCCGCAAACGACGGTGTGGCCACAGACTGCCATCTTGCACGTCTTCGAGAAAAGCAAGTCGTCGCACTTGGAAAGTGGGTTCATGATTGCCAACATTAACTCGCGCGGCGTCACGTCACGGGCTCCACTCGACGGTGGGTCGTTAGAACGTATTCTTGAAGCTGAATGGAACACGAAAGCCAAGAAACTTAGCACTGGATTTCCCAGAACCAAAGCTATGTTTTTGCGGATGGCCGCCGAATGGAAGCATCAAGCCAAATGGCATGACGAAAGTGCAGCAAAATTGCGGATGAAATGGTCCTAGTTCAAGATTTAGGTTTTATTCGAATCTACTTGTAGCCCCGACTGAATGTCGCATGCTACCCAGCAGAAAAACTCCGAAACACTTCCAATGTTTGACCGCCTCAACCCTCAAAGTAAAAAATGAACTACACAAAAATCGCACTGACCCTGTCCATCACCCTCGCACTCTTCGGCTGCAGCAACATGGGCTCAAGCCCCATGAGCAGCGACAGCACAGTGACGGAGGCGACCGCCAAGCAGCTGTCAGGCGATGTGCCCTTGCCACCTGGTTCTGTGATCAAGCAGCAGGACACGCTGGTCATGGGGGTGGGCAACAGCTGGACGGGGCGCATCAACCTGAGCGTGTCGGGCGAGCCGCAGGCGGTGTTTACTTACTTTCGTGACAGCATGCCGGCTGCGGGCTGGACGATGACATCGAGCTCGTTCTCAAAACTCAGCCTGCTGACGTTCTCAAAAGGCGAGCGTGTTGCCAATGTGCAGATGCAGGCGACGAACTTTGGCGGCAATGAGGTGCTGATCACCGTGTCGCCCGTCACGCGGGCGCAGCCAGCACGCTAAACAACGACAACCGTCAGCGGAGACAAACATGCAATGGGTAACGCGCCAGTACCTTCACCTTGACCGCGTGGCCACGCCCTGGCTGATCACGCGCTTTGTCGACGCCGAAGCGACATTTGTGTACGTGCCGTGGAAGGAAGAGCACCTGGCGCCAGCGGGTGCGATTGCCTTTTCAATGCCAGGCGCCGAGCTGAGCCCCCATGACCACAGCGGCAGCACCTTTGACAAGGTGATGCGCAAATACAGCATCAGCGCACCGGGACTGGAGCAGCTTGCTGCTGTGGTGCGCGCTGGCATCGCTTACGTGCTTGAAGACTTTCGCCCCGCCCCGGACGACCAGATCGGGCAGACAGCTGTGGGCTTGCTGGCTTTTGCCGAGGGCGTGTTTTTGACAAACCAGAGCGACGACGCGATTCTGGCTGCGAGCTTTCCGGTGTACGACGCCTTGTATGCCAACTTCAGGGTGCTGGAACTCCTGAAAACACAGGGGCTGGCGATGCCCGACCACAGCGATGGCCGGGGGCCGAGCAAAAAATTTGAAGGCCTGCGCAAGATCTACAACGACGCCGGCAAGCCCACACCGTATGGGCCGGTTCACAAGAAAGCCGGCGCCTGAGCAGCTCTAGTCCACCCGGCCCTACCTTCTAGCCTTCTTTTTTTCCCGCAACCTGGTTCTGCTCGCTCTCGGACATGATGAACGAGTCTTCCCACTGCGAAGGCACTTGCTGAACCGAACCTGCGTGCGCAGCCCCTGAACCGGTGCTGAGCGGGTCAAAGTTGGTGAAGCGGATCTTGCGGCCCCGGTCCAGCTTGGCGCGCAGCCGGTTGCGCGCCTCTGCTACGGCCAGCATGTCGACCTGCACCGATGTCTCGGCTGATGTCTGAATGGGCATGTCGTCAAGCGGCGCGGGCTCTGTGGCTGCTGCTTCCAGCACGGGCTCCTGGACTGCAAGCTGAACCGGAACGGGCTCGGCCTGCACCACTGCCGGTTCGTCTTCAGGCACATCCACCTCGCCCAGAAAGGCAGAACGCACCGCCTCAATCGATGGCAGGTTGCCTGCACGCACCACGGCATAGGCCAGGTGGCATTCGGCAAAGAGGGTTTGCTTCAGGTGGCGGGTACTGGTTTTCAGGCCTCTTGAGCCCGGTACGTCAATACAACCGATCACGGTGCCGTCCACGGCGCAAATCGTGAAGCTGCAATACAGGTCCTTGATGAGCTCATGCGAGCGCTTGCCCTCGGCTGCAGAGCGCGGCGCCATAAAACGTATCAGGGGTATCTTGACGAGCACGTCGTACTCGGCAAATGCGTGCTGCAGCCAGTGCCATACCTCAAGCTCGGTAGACGACAGCAGCAGGCGCGTCTGCAGGTGCCACTGCTCAGGCAGCTTGCGTCTTTTTCTTGCCTTGCTGGCTTGCCACCCCGAGTGGCCTGCCACCCCCAACACCATGCCGCATACCGCTGTCAGCAGCATGCTCCCCGCCAAATAGTCGACCATGAAAAACGCCTTGTTTGACCTGAGTAAAACACAGCGCACTTCAAGTTACAACTGTTTACATGAAGCTGGTGAAGCAGTGTCTCCTGTATGAGACGCTGCGAAAACGTCAGGGTGTGACCGTCTCGCCAATGAAACTGGCAAGCACCTTGTCTATACGTTTGCCGTCAAGGTCAACGACTTCAAAAGCCCAGCCAGCGCATTCGACTTTTTCGCCGGTCATGAGCAGGCGGCCCGACACGCTTTGCAGAAGGCCGGCTACTGTGTTGTAGCGCCCGCGGCTTTCTTCGGGCAGGTCCTTGATGTCCAGACGTGCTTTCAGTTCTGCCACCGGCATCACACCGTCTATCAGCCAGCTGCCGTCGTCACGCCGGGTGGCCCAGGCGTCGACCTGTGCGCCGGGCTGCAGTTCACCCGTGATGGCCTCCAGCATGTCCATGGGGGTCATCAGGCCCTGCACGACACCGTATTCATCGACCACAAACACAATGCGCGTGGACCTGGCGCGAAACTGCTCAAGCAGTTCCATGCCGGTCAGCGTCTCCGGCACAAAGGCGGCGGGCATGGCATGGGCGCCGAGCCGGTCCGTGAAGGCTGGGGTTGCGGCGGCAGGTTCAGCCGTCAGGGACTGGCCGCGCAGCGCGAGCAGTTTTGACACGCTCACCACGCCGACCACATCGTCCAGGCTGCCCCGGCACACCGGGTACCAGGAATGCCCCGTGACACCGGCCTTGTCGATGGCTTGGGCAATGGTGTCAGACGCATCAAGCCACTCGATGTCGGTGCGCGGCAGCATCAGCGATGTCAGCAGGCGGTCATCCAGCAGAAACACGTTCTGCACCATCTGGTGTTCGTGCTCCTCGATCAGGCCGGCATCAACGCCTTCTTCCAGGCTGGCGGCGATCTCTTCTTCTGTCACCGCACGGCCGGCAGAGGTGTCCACGCGAAGCAGTTTGAGTGTGGCCTGGGTGCTGACGGAAAGCAGCCTGACAAAAGGCTTGGCACCTGTGGCCACCCACATCATGGGGCGCGACACAAGCCGCGCGACCGTTTCGGGGTAGAGCTGGCCAATGCGCTTGGGCACCAGCTCACCGAACACGATGGTGATGAAGGTGATGACCGCGACGACCAGGGCGGTGGCGCTGATCTCGGACGCGCGTGGCGAGATGCCGAACTCGCGCAGCCAGACGGCCAGGCCGCCGCTGAACGCGGCCTCGCCGATGATGCCGTTGAGCATGCCGATGGAGGTGATGCCGACCTGCACCGACGAGAGGAACTGTGTGGGGTTGTCCATCAACCCGAGGGCTGCGCGTGCGCCCTTGTCACCGGATTCGGCCATGGCTGTCAGCCTGGCCCGCCTGCTGGAAGCCATGGCCATTTCGGACATGGCGAAGATGCCATTGAGCAGGGTTAAAAACGCGATGAGCAAAAAATCCATGGACGACCGGGCAGAATGAACACATGCCAATGTACATGATTGGGGATCTGCAGGGCTGCCACCAGCCCCTGCTGCGCCTGCTGGAAAAAGTTGATTTTTCACCGAGCCGCGACACGCTTTATCTGCTGGGCGACCTGGTCAACCGCGGGCCTGAATCGCTGGCCGTGCTGCGCCACCTGTCGTCGCTGGGCGATGCAGCCCAATGCCTGCTGGGCAACCACGACCTGCACCTGATCGCCATGTCTCAAGGCGTGCGAAAGCCCGGGCGCAGCGACACCTCGCAGGAAATCATCGCCGCGCCCGATGGCCCTGCACTGCTGCACTGGCTGCGCCACCGGCCGATGGCCATGCAGGCACAAGGCTGGCTGATGGTGCATGCCGGGGTGGTACCCCAATGGACGGCAGCGCAGACGATGGCACTGGCAGCCGAAGTTGAAAGCGCCTTGCGCGGCCCAGACCTGGCCGGGTTTGTGCGCGCCATGTACGGCAACCAGCCCGACCGCTGGCATGATGGCCTGCAGGGCGCAGAGCGGCTGCGCGTCATCGTCAACACGCTGACGCGTATGCGCTTTTGCAGCGCCGACGGCGTGATGGAGTTTGAATCAACCGGCAGCCTGGACGATGCGCCACCTGGCTACATGCCGTGGTTTGAAGTACCGGGCCGCAAGACGGAAGGCCAGCGCATGGCCTTTGGGCACTGGTCAACATTGGGTGCAGAAACCCTCAAATCCCAAGCCGGGTTGCTGCATGGCACCTTGCCGCTGGATACAGGCTGCGTCTGGGGCGGCTGCCTGACGGCGGCGCGGCTGGATGACAGCAAAGATGGCGGGTACGAGCTGGTTTCGGTTCAGTGCGAGCAGGCCAGGAAACCGGGCTGACCGTGAAAACAGCGTTAATTACATAAATCGTAACAATACGGTTCGTGTTATTAAAATTCAAACAAATTAGTACATAAAACGTATTAATCAAGCCTTTAAGCAGCCTGCCACGCACTCAAACAGCCTGAAATACCTTAAAAACAGCCATTTTTGAGTGCCAAATCGGCCTCCAGACCAATAAACACGTGCGTGAGCAGCTATAAAAAAGATAGCGTTAGGCAGTCCGCTCAAACAACCGGGGGCTGGGTTTTGCCTGGTCGCAGCGCTCCGGATGGGGTCAAGGCTGCATCAGACCTGGTCTGTGGCGATTTTGCCTCTGCCTGCGCCATGCGGGCCAGCGCCCGGGCGTGGGCGTCCTCCGCCAGCACGCGTGCGCAACTGGCGGAAAACAGCAGAACCGCTGAAGAGAAATAAATCCACATCAGGATCACGACCAGAGAACCTGCTGCGCCGTAGGCCGACACCACAGCCGCTGTCGAGAGGTACACCGCCATCACATGCTTGCCAACGGCAAACAGCACCGCACCTATGGCCGCCCCACGCACCAGGTAGCGCAACGGCGGTTTGGGCCCTGCGCTCATGCGCATCAGCGCGACGAACAGTGCGGTACAAAAAGCAACCGTCACCAGCTCATTGAGGACAAGCGCAATCTTTTCGACCGGCACATAGTTGCCCGCCCAGCCCGAGAGCAGGCTGAGGAAGGTGGAAATCGCCAGCGACACCAGCAGCAGGAAGCCGAAAGCGAGGATGTAGGCCACACCGCGCAGGCGCAGCGATGCGCTGTACCACCACTTTTGCTGCGCGACGACGCCGGAGTCGGTGCGCCAGAGCCGCTCGAAGGCATCCTGCAGCTCGGCAAACACGCCCGTTGCACCCACCAGCAAAAAGCCGAAGGCAAACAGCGAGGCGATGATGCCGTCGGACGGCTCTTTGGCGCTGGTCAGGGCCTGCTGAACGACCAGCGCGCCCTGCGTACCAACGACAGACTGGATCTGCTGCACCAGGCTCGTTTCGATATAAGTGCGGTCCAGCCACCAGCCGAGGACGGCGACCATCAGGACCAGCAGGGGCGCCAGGCTGAGGATGCCGTAAAACGACATGGCCGCCCCCATGCGCAGGCCGTCGGCGTCCATCCAGAGATTGACGGCGCGGACACCAGAACGGGCGGGTTTGAGCAATACCCCGGGGATGCGCGCGCTCAGGCGCACAATGAAACTGGCCATGATTGCCAGTGTGCGGCCTGAAGTGTGCCCAGACCATCAGAGTGCAGCGCCCGGGCCCGTAGGCGGGGTCCGATTCCTCGCGGAGCAAACGCAGGTGCAGGCAGGCAGCCGTGGCCTGCCCGAACAGACCTCAGGCGTCCGAGGTGTCGGTGGTTTTGGCTTCCACTATTTTGAACAGGGCCGGGACCTTTTTGCGCGGCTTGATGTTGGACGAGACGCGTGCGGTGGCACTTGACTTGGCAGCTTCCCAGGCCGGCTTGGCTTCTGCGGGCAGTGTTGATTCGTAAGGCTGGTCAAAGAACGGATCACGCGGCGCCTGGCGCTGGGGTGCGTATTCACGGCGCTCGCGCGGCTCGCGGACTTCACGCCCTCCTTCACGCGCTTCTCGCGGGGCGCGGGCCTCACGGCCGCTGTCTTCGCCTTCGCGGTACATGCGGCGGCCGTCGTTGATTCGGCCTTCGCTGATGCGCGGCTTGTCTTCATCAAACTCCATCGGCTCAAGCTCGATTTTGGTCTTGATGAGTTTTTCAATGTCCGCCACCAGGCGCTGGTCGCTGCTGGCCACAAAACTCACGGCCAGGCCGGATGCGCCAGCGCGGCCGGTACGGCCGATGCGGTGAACGTAGTCTTCCGCGTTGAATGGCACGTCGAAATTGAACACCGCGGGCACGTCCTTGATGTCCAGGCCGCGCGCGGCGACATCGGTACACACCAGCAGATCGACTTCGCCTTTCTTGAAGGCATCAAGGGCTTTCAGGCGCTCGTCCTGGCTCTTGTCGCCATGCAGTGCGGTGGTCTTCAAACCCTCACGCTCCAGCGAGCGCGCCAGGCGTGCACAGCCGAGCTTGCTGTTCACAAACACAAAGGCCTGCTTCATGCCGCGTGTCTTGAGCACCTGGTGCAGTGCGCGGCGCTTGTCATCGGCACCCACGCTGTAGAAGTGCTGCTCGACCGTCGAGGCGGTGGCGTTGGAACGCGCGACTTCAATCGTCACGGGGTTTTGCAGATAACTGGACGCCAGGCGCTTGATTTCCGGCGAGAAGGTGGCCGAGAACAAAAGCGTAATACGCTGCTTGGGCAGGTAGCTCAGGATACGCTGCAGGTCCGGCAAAAAGCCGATGTCAAGCATGCGGTCGGCTTCATCAAGCACCACGTACTCAACCTGGTTGAGCACGGCGTTTTTGGCTTCAATGTGGTCCAGCAGGCGGCCGGGTGTGGCGACCAGCACCTCGACGCCTTTTTTAAGCTCCAGCGTCTGCGGCTTCATGTCCATGCCGCCAAACACCACCGTGCTGCGCAGGTTGGTGTATTTGGCGTACAGCTTGACCTGCTCGGCCACCTGGTCGGCCAGTTCGCGCGTCGGCAAAAGCACCAGGGCGCGCACGGGATGGCGAGCTGGCGAGGTCGAAGCGTTTTCGTGCTTCATCATGCGCTGCAGCAGCGGCAAGGCAAAAGCAGCGGTCTTGCCGGTACCGGTCTGGGCAGCGCCCATGACGTCCTTGCCTTCCAGAACAACCGGAATGGCCTGCTCCTGGATGGGGGTCATGGTTTCGTAGCCCATTTCGGCCACGGCGCGGGCCAGCGGTTCAGCCAGCGAAAGATTGGAAAAAGATGAAGTCATAAGGAAGCTCTGCTTAACACTGAAGAACTGAACACTGGCGGTTTGTGGCGCGCGGATCGACATTCGATGGCCGGGGCGCTGGAGGCAGCCAACAGCACAGCCCCAGGCCAGCTCTTGACAAAAAGGCAACGCCGCAGACCGCCAGAGGGGATGCGCGCTTCCCTAGCCCTCTATTGTCGCACTTTGGGCACTGAAAGGGGCCCAAAGCGACCATGACCATTGCGGGGGCTATTACCTACCCTCATGCAATCGGGGTTCCAGCCAGATTTGCTATTCAATTAATAGCAACCAACCTTTGACTGCAAAGGTTTCATGGAATATGGCTTACAGGTTCCGGGCGCTGAAGGTATCGCAGGCCTTGACGCTTCCCGTCGTCACGCCGGTATTGAACCAGCGCTGGCGCTGGGCGCTGGTGCCGTGGGTAAAGCTCTCGGGCATGACCGCGCCGCCGCTGGACTTCTGCAGGGCATCGTCGCCGATTTTGGCTGCGGCGTTCATGGCGGCCGCAATATCGCCGCCTTCAAGGATTTGCCGCGCATTGTTGGCGTGGTAGGCCCATACCCCGGCAAAGCAGTCAGCCTGCAGCTCGAGTTTGACGCTGAGCGCGTTGTATTCGACCTTGCTGACCCGGCCGCGCATCTGGTCCATCTTGCCGCTGATGCCCAGCAGGTTCTGCACGTGGTGGCCCACTTCATGCGCAATCACATAGGCCTGGGCAAACTCACCGGGCGCACCCAGGCGGTTTTTCAGCGTCTCGTAGAAATCAAGGTCTATGTAAACCTTCTGGTCGCCAGGGCAGTAGAACGGGCCCATGGCCGACTGGCCCTGGCCGCAAGCGGTTTGTGTGGCGCCGCGAAACAGCACCAGCCGCGGTTTGACGTAACTCGCACCGCCCTTGGTAAAGACATCGGTCCAGACGTCTTCGGTATCGGCCAGCACTGTGGATACAAATTTGGCCATGCGATCGTCCGCCGGAGGACGGTGTGCGGGCGCCTGCGGCTGTTGCACCTGTGCAGGCGAGCCGCCGCTGAGCAGGTTCAGTATGGTCAGCGGGTTGACGCCAAACACCATGCCGCCCACCAGGGCGATGACGATGGTGCCTATGCCAATGCTGCGCCCGCCAAAGCCGAAGCCGCCCCCACCCCCGCCGCCATCGTCGCGGCGGTCTTCAACGTTGTCGGATTCCCGATTGCCTTCCCACTTCATGATGGCCCCTGTTGTATGAATTTACGCGCCATTGTGCGCTGTTCTGGTGGTGAATCCTGTAAGACAGAAACACAGAAACCCGTGTACGCCGACTTTACCCGCGAGATATAAACGCCAGGCAGCAACGGAACAAAATGGCCATGAAAGTTATCCACCTGTCATGACACCATCGCTTCTTGCCGACCGAATCGTTGATTGCTGCCGCCTGGGCCTGGCCCTCACGGCGGCCGCCCTGTTGACCGCCTGCGCCAGCCCCATCACAGCCAAGGTCACCAGCTTCAACCAGTGGCCCGGCAACGTCGCAGGGTCAACTTTCAGTTACATCCGGCCCACCGATGGCATCAATGACCTGGAACAACAGGCCTATGAAGGCTATGTGCAGGCAGAGCTTGAGCGCCTGGGCCTCAAGCGCGCACCACCAGGACAGGTGGGCCGCATTGAGGTGGACATCGTGACCGGCAATGGCACGCGTGACCGTAAGGTGCGCGAAGCCGTCTACCAGGACAACTACATCTTTCACCCGCCCTACCGCAATGCCGCTGGCAATGTGTTCCCCGGATACTGGGGACCTGACGCTTTCGGGTCACGCTATGTGGGGGACCGCGAGGTGATCCGGACAATGCAGGTCAGCAACCTGCGCATCCGCCTGCTGGACACGCAGGGCAACCCGCCGGGCAAACCGCGTGCGGTATTTGAGTCGCGCGCCGTCTACGAAGGCGACAACGAAGACCTGCCCGATCTCGTGCCCTATCTTGTACGAGCCATTTTTGCCGGTTTCCCCGGGCAGAACGGGAAGGTCAGGCTGGTGAAGTTCGATGGCAAGGCCGACAACAGCATCAAGCTGAAGTCGCCTTCGTGAAGTTCCAGGGCCGCGTATTGGTGAATAACCTGCCGCGTTGCAAAATCAGGCCATGAGCACTGCGCAGTCCACGGTACTTTTGACAGGCTTCGACGCCTTTGGCGGCGCGAGTGTCAACCCGAGCTGGATGGCAGTACAGGCGTTGAATGGTGAAGTGCTGGCTGGCCACGAGCTCATCGCTGCACAGATACCCACAACTTTTGCCGGTTCGGTCAGGGAGCTTGCACGCCTGGTTCGCGTTCACAAACCTGCGCTGGTCATCTGCGTCGGCCAGGCCGGCGGCCGCAGCGCCATTTCGCTGGAACGCATAGCCATCAACATTGCCGACGCCAGCATTGCCGACAACGAAGGCGCGCAACCCGTCGATGTGCCGGTAAATCCCAAAGGGCCTGCAGCCTATTTCAGTACCCTGCCCATCAAGGCCATGCTGGTGGCTTTGCAAAAGGCCGGAATACCGGCTGAGGTCTCACAGACCGCAGGAACGTTTGTCTGCAACCATGTTTTTTATGCGCTGATGAACATCATCGCGACACGCGGCAAGGTCGAGAAGACACGGGGGGGATTTATCCATGTGCCCTGGCTACCAGAGCAAGGCAAGCCCTTCATGGAACTTGCAGAGATGGTGAAGGGGTTGAGGGTTGCCACGGAGTGCGCGCTGCACGCAACTGAAGATGCCGCCTTCGGGGCAGGACGGGTCAATTGACCCATCGCATACCGCTCTAAAACAGTTTAGCGTGACGCGAAGGAAACGCCCATCACGCCGACCTGCATCGAAGCCGACGGGCCACGTGTGAAATCGGTATAGCTGGTCAGTTCCCTTGGCGAGCTGTCTGGCGAGTTCGAGCCCGCAGCCATCCGGGCAACACCCAGCGACTCGTTTCTGGCCTGCAGCATGCATTCCTGACGCGCGGCACGGGTAGCACCCTCAAAACACTTCGCAATGACGGCACGCTGCTGCGACTGCTGGGCGTCACGTAACTCGGCCTTTTTGACCTGTTCACCCGCCACCAGCACCATGGCCGCCAGCTGGCACACAATGACCAGCCCTCCAGCCATCAGGAACAGGCTGCGGCCACTGACACGGTCAATCTTTGGCAGGTGATCTGAAAACATGGCGGGGGACTCCTCAAGGCACGGGTTGTTTGTTGACTCGATGCTAGAAGGCACGCCGCTGGACACCATTCGGCGGCCAACGCTTCAGGATGTAGGATAAAAGCCTCACAGCTGCAATCGCATGACGCCTTCAAGCACCTTCCTCGACCCTATCCAGACCGCAGGGCGCCTGCCATGGACATCGCTGGTGGACGAGATCGGCCTGCTTCTGGCAGACGATGCCGTCCAGGTTCCGCCCCGGCTGGTACAGGCGCTGCCGGGTGGCGGCAGCCTGTTTGTCATGCCCGCGCTGGATGGTCGCATCGCCATCACCAAACTCATCACTTACACGCCGGCCAACGCGACCCGGGGGTTGCCGGCGATTCAGGGCGATGTGGTGGTCTTTGACGTTGCCACCGGCCAGCGCAGGCTGGTGCTTGATGGCCCCACAGTCACGGCCCGCCGGACAGCAGCGGTGTCAGCCTTTGCAGCGCAACGCCTGGCGACGAATACACGGGGACCCATGCTCATCGTGGGTGCTGGCGTACAGGGCAAGGCGCACATGGAAGCGTTTGCAGAAGTTCTGGGTGTCAGTGATTTCTGCATCGCCTCACGCAGCCCCGAAAGCGCCGCCCGCCTGATGGCTCACGGCCAGGCCATGGGACTGAATACCCGGCTGGTACCTGATAACAACGCTGCGCTTGCCGACTGTCCCCTGGCCGTCACCTGTACACCCGCCAGCGGGATCGTGCTGGACGCCCTTCCGCGCGACGACGCGTTCATCAGTGCAGTTGGCGCATTCACACCAAAAATGGTGGAGTTGTCGCCACGCCTGTGCACGCATTTTGCAGACCGGGGGCACATCTTTGTAGATACCGCTGACGCACTGCATGAGGCAGGCGACCTGCTTCAGGCCGGGTTGAACGTGGGCAGCTTTGCAACGCTGGCCGATGTGGCGAGGCAGGACATGAAAAAACCCGCCGGGCCGGTGCTTTCAAAAGCTGCGGCTGGGCGGGCTGGGATCTGGCTGCTGCCCGGGTGGCGTACCGGAGCTAGCCGGTTGCCTAGTGGTGCAGCGTTTCGGCCACCAGTTGACTGACCGCGTGGCAAGGTTCATCGTCAAAGTAAGAAAACATCTGCACAGCCAGGGAGCGGAGTACGTCGTCATTGAGCGTGTGCGCGTAGCTGAGTTTTTCGATGGCGTAATCATGACTGCCCAGCATCATGGATTCGTTGACGCTGCAACCCCGTGCTGCCATCTGCAGGATAAAGGCTGAAAGAAGTTCGCAGGGCCAGTAGCGGCAAGGCCGCGCGAGGGAATCCCAGGAGGCTGGTTGAGCTGAATAGCCGCCAGAAAATGCGGCTTCAAATCCGGTAGAACCAGCAACAGCAGCCATGATGAACTCCTTCGTGGTGATGTCCGGAGCTGCCATATCCACCTGCGGATACTGCCCTCCAGTCATGAACCAATATTAGGAAATCTGCTGTCCGGGCGCCATTCGGCAGAGCAGCCACAAATCCGTAGGAATTACGCCCGGTAGCTTGCCAGCAAAGCAGAGGTCAACCTGCGTGTGTGCTGCAAAAGAAGGTGGGAAGCACACGCAAAAGCCCTCGTTTGAGTCGGGTGCTAGCATGTTGGCATGCACCTGAGTTTCACCACTGATATCCATTGAACACCATATGAGCGACAAGAATAACCTGAGGCCCTATGCATTGATAGGCTGGCATTCGATGTTCATGGGCGTAGCACTGCTGGCATCCGCACGTTCAAAAGACCACCGGGCAAGAAATGGGGCCTGCATCGTCACACCCGATCACAGAATTGTCGGCGTGGGATACAACGGCCTGCCCCGCGGCTGCGACGACAGCGACCCTATTTACTGGTCTGACGACGACAACGATCCGTTTCACTCGCGGCACAGCTACGTGGTGCATGCAGAAATAAATGCAACCCTCAACTGTGTCGTTCTGCCGCTGACCAACGCAACCATTTACACGACCCAGTTTCCCTGCCCTCGCTGCGCCCAGGCGATCATTCAGGCGGGCATCAGAAAGGTCGTGTATCTTCGCGAGAAAAAACATCACGTTAAAGAAAATGCCGCATCCAACAAGATGTTCTCCAGCAGTGGCGTTACATGCGAGCAGCTTGAAATGCTTGACCATGAGGCCCACGACTGGTCTTCAAAACTGGGCAACTTTGTCGCGTCAAGGACATCAAGCCCGGACGACGGCGACATCTAGAAGGTTTTGTTTTATCAGGCCGGCCGAACAACGGACCGCCTGAACATCAGGTGCCGGAGATCACTGTTTTCTCGATCAGGCGATCATCCCCAAGAACAATCAGCGCAAAGAGCAACTCATCCAGGCTGGCGGACTGCGCGGTTTTGCGGGCCAGCAGCGGTGTGGCCTTGGGGTTGAGGACCACGAAGTCGGCCTCGCAGCCGGGCAACAGGTTGCCGATCACGCCATCCAGCCCCAGCGCCCTTGCAGCACCTGCGGTGTGCTGCCACCACAGTTGCCCGGGTTTGAGCGACACGCCGGGTTTGGTCTGCCCTTCGCGGCCGACGTAATAGGCAGCCAGCATGGTGCTGAAGGGACTGAAGCTGGTGCCGCCGCCTACGTCGCTGGCCAGGCCATACAAAAAGCCGGTGCGCTCTGCAGCCACATAGTCAAAAAAACCGCTGCCAAGAAAAAGGTTGCTGGTAGGGCTGACGGCGGCGGCTGTGCCGGTGTCGTGCATGAGGGCGCGGTCTTCATCGTCGATGTGGATGCAGTGCGCATAGACTGCCCGCGACCTGAGCAGGCCGAACTGGCCATACACGTCGAGATAACTGCGTGCCTTGGGATAAAGCTGTTTTACCCAGGCCACTTCATCCAGGTTCTCGGCCACATGCGACTGCACCCAGACATCGGCGTACTTCGCTGCCAGCTCGCCCGCGCCGCGCAACTGCGCTTTGCTGCAGCTGGGCACAAAACGCGGGGTGATGGCGTATCCCAGGCGGTCCACGCCGTGCCATTTGTTGATGAGTGCTTCGGTGTCCAGAAGGCTTTGTTCGGTCTGGTCGCGTACGCCATCAGGCGAGTTCTGGTCCTGCAGCACCTTGCCGGCGATCATGCGCATTTTTCTTTTCTGCGCTTCGCCCAACAGTGCATCTACGGACGCGGGATGTGATGTCGCAAACGTGAGCGCAGTCGTCACGCCATTGCGCAGCAACTCGTCAATAAAAAAAGTGGCTGACTCGGCGCCGTAACCCGCGTCAGAAAAGCGCGACTCATGCGGAAAGGTGTAGTTCTCAAGCCAGGGCAGCAAACCTTCAGCGGGTGAACCTATGACATCCAGCTGGGGGTAGTGGATGTGCATGTCCACAAAACCCGGCGCAATGATGCGACCGGGCAAATGCTCCACATCAAGACTGGACCAATCCTTCCACAGGCTCTGGTAACTGCCAATGGCCTGCACCACCTGTCGGCCTTCTGCGTTGGGGCCAACAACCAGCAGGCCGTCCTCCTCAAACACGGCTTGCGCCGAATTCGCGGCAAAGTACAAAAGGGATGCCCGATACGCTTTCATGCTGCTAGGTTAGCGCAGAAAACACCCACGGCCATATTCGCTGGAGAATGAAGACTATGTGCGCAGCGTGCAGCTGTCGCCCACAGACTCGCGCCACACGCGCACTGCGCAAAGGGCAGGTAAGGACGGCAGCAACTCGCGCCAGATAAAGGCGCACAGGTTTTCAAGGGTCGCTGGGCCGAGGCCGGTCACGTCGTCCAGCAGGTGATGGTCCAGCTTTGGGCGGAGTTGCTCGATGGCGATTCGCACCACTCCGAGATCCATCACCATTCCTGTCAACGTATCCGGCTGACCAGACAGCATGACCTCTGCGTTGTAGGTATGGCCGTGGATGCGGCGACTGCTGTCGGCTTCGACTTGACGCTTGAGCGTGTGCGCGGCATCGAAAAAGAACTTCTGGGAGATCTCGTAGTTCATCGAATACCCGTTATTTTGTGCGTCTGCAAACTCAGTCGCCATGCAGGGCGCTGCATGCACAGCTGGATGCAGGCTTCGGTGTTATCAGCACGCAGCACGTTGTCCATGGGCTGCAGGTAGCGGTGTTCAAACTGCGCGGCTTCAAGCTCGGCCAGGTCAAACGAAGCCTGCGGCCAGACCAGCTTGAGCTCGTGGCCTTCACGCTGCACCCAGGGTGCGCCGGCCTTGGGGCTGACGCAAATCCAGTCAATGCCTTCGGGCGCGGCAATCGAGCCATTGGTCTCAACCGCGATCTGGAAACCCCGACCATGCAGGGCTGCTATCAGCGCATCGTCCACCTGCAGCAGCGGTTCACCGCCTGTCATCACTACAAAGCGGTTCGCGGTATCGCCTTGCGGCCACTGCGACTCAATGCGGCCTGCAAGTTCTTCTGCATCACGAAACTTGCCGCCCAGCGTGCCGTCGGTGCCCACAAAGTCGGTGTCGCAGAACTGGCAGACAGCCGTTGCGCGGTCCTGCTCGCGGCCTGTCCATAAATTGCAGCCTGCAAAACGGCAGAAAACGGCAGGCCGGCCCGCATTGGCACCTTCGCCCTGCAGGGTGTAGAAAATTTCCTTGACCTGGTAAGTCATGGCGCGGCCCGCCTGAAAGACGGGCGCAAAAGATATGGAGAAAAGCTGGCAGCGCCACACGCGGACGTGCCGGGGGCTGCGAGGTTTTTATACATGGTGGTCCTCTACATGGCCCCGGATGAATGAATGCCAGCGCGCCGGGGCAGCGCGTTACTGACCTTCTATTTTAACCGGGGCTGTTCATCGCTGTTGATGCGCCCCTGCGCGCATCCTGAATCCACACCACGGCAGCCGCCAAAGCCAGCACCGCACCCAGCACACAAACGCCCGCCCAGCCGCCACGCAACCATGCGATGGAACCCATCGCCGAGCCAGCGGCAGCACCCACAAAAAAACTCGTCATGTAGACCGCATTGATGCGCGACCTGGCTTCAGGCGCCAGCTTGTAGACAATATTCTGGTTGCTGATGTGCACGCCCTGCACGGCAAGGTCAACCAGCAACATGCCGGCCACAAACCACGCCAGGCTGCTGCCGCCCAGCCAGAGCACGGCCCAACTGAGGACTGTCAGCAGAGCGCAAACACCCGAGGTCCACTGAACCCATCCCCGGTCTGCCAGCCGTCCCGCCACATTGGCCATCAACGCGCCGGCGACGCCGGCCAGGCCCACCAGGCCAATCTGCGCGTCGCTCAGGCCATGGGCAGGCCCGGCCAGCATCAGTGCCATGGTGGAAAACAGCGCGCTGCACGAGGCAAAAGACAGTGCGCCCAGGAGTGCCCTGGTGCGCAGGCGCGGGTATTGAAGTACCAGTGTGCCGAGGGATGCGAGGATGGCTCCATAGCTTGACCTGGCGGGGTTTCTTGAGGGAGGCAGTGCGCGCCACAGCGCCAGCGCCACCAGCAGCATCACCACGCCCGCGCAGCGGTACACCAGCGTCCAGCCGCCTAAAGCTGACAGCAGTCCCGCCACACTGCGCGCAGCAAGAATGCCGGTCAGCATGCCGCTCATCACCAGCCCTACGGCGCGTCCGCTTCTTTGGGGATCCGACAGGGTGGCCGCCATGGGCACCAATATCTGCGCACATACCGAAAAAAGCCCCGCCATGATGGTGCCGGCTGCCAGCATGCCGATGTTGCCCGCAAAGCCGCTGATGAACTGGCCCAGCGCCGCCAGCACCATCAGGCTGATGACCAGGCCACGCCGCTCCAGCATGTCGCCCAGTGGCACCAGCAGCAGCAGGCCGATGGCATAAGACACCTGCCCCGTCGTGACCATCAGCGAGGCCGTGGCATCGCTGACCTGCAGGTTCACCGCGATGGAGTGCAGGAGGGGCTGGTTGAAATAATTGGCCCCGACGCACAGGCCGCAGGCCACGGCCATCAACAGCAGCGTACCGGTGCCAAGCGGACGCAGAGCCGCAGGAGTTGAGG
Source organism: Pseudomonadota bacterium (assembly GCA_040388905.1). Classification (GTDB taxonomy): domain Bacteria; phylum Pseudomonadota; class Gammaproteobacteria; order Burkholderiales; family Burkholderiaceae_C; genus Polaromonas. The sequence goes on along the minus strand of JAZKAY010000006.1, from coordinate 88,823 downwards.
TCAAGGCCATGTTCAGTTATTTTCAAAAGAGGCAAATACCGAATCAAGCGCATCGAGGTAACGGCGCTTGCTGGCGGCATCGGTAAAACTGGCTTCAAAGCTGTTGCTGGCGAGTTGCCAGGCATGCTGTGCATTCAAACCCGTCGCTGCAAAAGTCTGAATGAAGTTGTCGTTCATGTAACCGCCGAAATAGGCCGGGTCATCTGAATTGACCGTGGCGGCAATGCCCGCATCCAGCAGCGCGCGCAGGTTGTGGCTGGCCAGATCGGGAAATACGCATAGCTTGAGGTTGGAGAGCGGACACACCGTGAGCGCAATGTGGTCTTTGGCCAGGCGCTGCATCAATGCGGCGTCTTTGATCGACTGCACGCCGTGGTCAATGCGCTCGACCTTGAGCACATCCAGCGCCGTCCACACATACGCCGGCGGGCCCTCTTCCCCTGCATGGGCTACCAGGTGAAAACCGAGCTCGTGGCAGCGTGCAAACACACGTGCGAATTTTTCTGGCGGGTTGCCGACCTCGCCCGAGTCCAGCCCTATGCCAATGATTTTGTCGCGGTAGGGCAATGCCTGTTCCAGCGTTTCAAACGCTTCTTCCTCGCTCAGGTGCCGCAGGAAACACATGATGAGCGACGCGTCGATGCCCATCGCCTTCGCATCCACACAGGCGCGGTGCAAACCGTTGATGACCGTCTCCATCGCCACGCCTCGCGCGGTATGCGTCTGCGGGTCAAAAAACAGCTCTGCGTGGATCACGTTGTCAGCAGCTGCCTTCAAGAAGTAGGCATGCGCCATGTCGTAGAAGTCCTGCTCCTTCAGCAGCACACTCGCGCCTGCGTAGTAAATGTCGAGAAAGCTCTGCAGGTTGGTGAAGGCGTAAGCCTGGCGAAGTTCCTCAACGCTGCGGTAGGGGATCGCCACACCGTTACGCGCAGCGAGCGCGAAAATCAGTTCGGGCTCCAGCGAACCCTCGATGTGAATGTGCAGTTCTGCCTTGGGCATCTGACGTAGCAGGTCCGGCAGTCGGTCCGGGGCAATGTTAAAAGCGGCGCTCATGGCCCCTCCTTGGGAAGATGGCGGAAATGAAAAAGCTGCCCGAGGGCAGCTTTGATGATCCCATCAAACGAGTATCACAGCCTAGGCATCAGTTACCCGGCACCTTGCCTTCAACGCCCTTGACGTAAGTCTTCAGGCCGCCGAGGAATTTGTCGTCGGCCACCACATCCTTGGCGATCAGCTCCTTGCCGGTGTTGTCCATGATGGGGCCTTTCCAGATCGAGAAGCTGCCATCCTTCAGGCCGGCCTTGACTTCGTCAATCTTCTTTTTGGTGTCGTCCGGCACATCGGCGGCGATGGACACAAGGTCAATCGCGCCTTCCTTCACGCCCCACCAGACGCCGGCATTACCCGTCCACTTGCCTTCGAGTACATCACCCACGGTCTTCACATAGTACGGACCCCAGTTGATGATGGCCGATGCCAGGTGGGCCTTGGGGCCATAGGACGTCATGTCCGAGTCCCAGCCGAAGGCGCGCTTGCCCATTTTTTCGGCTGTCTGCAGCACGGCCGACGAATCGGTGTTCTGGAACAGCACGTCGGCACCGCCGTTGATCAGCGCGGTGGCGGCTTCGGTTTCTTTTGGCGGGTTGAACCACTCGTTGACCCAGACCACCTTGGTCTTGATTTTGGGGTTCACCGACTGCGCGCCCAGCGTGAAGCTGTTGATGTTGCGTACCACTTCAGGAATCGGGACTGAGCCGACCACGCCCAGCGTGCCGGATTTGGTCATCTTGCCCGCCACCACGCCGGCCATGTAGGCGCCTTCATAGGTGCGGCTGTCATAAGTGCGCATGTTGTCGGCTGTCTTGTAGCCGGTGGCGTGCTCGAACTTGACATCCTTCTTGTCGGCAGCGACCTTGAGCATGGGCTCCATGTAGCCGAAGGTGGTGCCGAAAATCAGCTTGTTGCCCTGGTCGGCCATGTCACGAATCACGCGTTCTGCATCGGCAGACTCTGGCACCTTCTCGACAAAGCTGGTGACGACCTTGTCGCCAAAAGCTTTTTCAATGGCCTTCTTGCCGTTGTCATGTGCAAATGTCCAGCCGCCGTCGCCGACTGGGCCAACATAGGCAAAGGCGATCTTGAGCGGCTCAACCTTGGCTGGCGCTGAAGCCACGGGAGCGGGCGCTGGCACCGGTGCGGGCTCTTCCTTTTTGCCGCAGCCCATCAGCGCCGCGGAGGCCACGGCAGAGAGCGCCGCGAGCTTGAGCAGGGAACGTTTTTGCAGGTCAGTCATGTCGTCTCGCTTTCGTTCAGGAATAAGAAAAAAGGAAATCAGGGTTCAGAACAACAGTTAATTATGGGCCGAAAACATCACGCGCCGGGGTAAAAAGGCTTGCCGATGGACGTTGGCATGTTCACGCGTATCCACAGCGGGTTACGCGATATCAGTACCAGCACCACAATGGTCGACAGGTAAGGCAGCATGGTCAAAAACTGGCTGGGAATATTCACGCCCAGCCCCTGGAGGTGGAACTGCAGCATGGTCACGCCGCCGAACAAATAGGCACCAAGCAACACCCGTGCCGGGCGCCAGGTGGCAAAGGTGGTCAGCGCCAGCGCAATCCAGCCCTTGCCGGCGATCATGCCCTCAACCCATAGCGGGGTATAGACCACCGACACATACGCACCGGCCAGGCCGCACAGGGCACCGCCAGCGACAACAGCCAACAGGCGGATACGCCGTACCGGGTAACCCAAGGCATGTGCCGCCTCGGGGCTTTCGCCCACGGAGCGCAGCACCAGCCCGGCGCGCGTGCGGTACAAAAACCAGATCAGCGCCGCCGCCAGCGCCATGGCGATATAGACCATGGGGTGGTGGCGGAACAGCGCGGGGCCTATGAAAGGGATGTCGCCGAGCAAGGGAATCGGGTACTGCGACTGCTCGGGCAATTTCTCCTGCACGTACTTGATGCCGGCAAATGCCGAAAAACCCGCACCAAACAGGCTGAGCGCGAGCCCTGTCGCGTACTGGTTGGTGTTGAGCCAGATGACCAGCACACCAAAGATTGAGGCCAGCAAGGCACCTGCAGCCATGCCTGCGGCAAATCCAAGCCAGCTGTTACCTGTATGCACCACGGTGGCGAACCCGGCAATGGCGGCGCATAGCATCATGCCCTCAGCGCCGAGGTTAACGATGCCGGCTTTTTCGTTGATCAGGAGGCCCAGCGCAGCAATCGCCAGGATGGTGCCGGCGCTGAGCGTCGCCGCAATCAGCAATGCGGTCGATTCCATCAGTCGGCTCCTTTCAGCACTTCGGTCGAGGGCGGGTTGGCGACAGGCATGGTGATGGGCTTTGCGAGGCGCAGTCGATACGCAATCAATGTGTCGCATGCCAGCAGGCTGAACAGCAGCAGGCCCTGGAACACACCGGTGATGGACTTGGGCATGCCCAGGCGCGACTGGGCAAGCTCACCACCTATATAAAACATGCTCATCAGGATGGCCGAAAACACCACGCCCACCGGATGCAGGCGGCCGACAAAGGCGACGATGATGGCCGCGAACCCGTAACCCGCAGGCACGTAGGGCGTGAGCTGGCCGATGGGGCCGGCGACTTCAAGCGCGCCAGCAAGACCGGCAGCGCCGCCCGACGTCAGCAGCGCCAGCCATAAAGCCCTGCGCGACGAAAAGCCCGCATACCGCGCAGCAGCCGGCGCCAGCCCGCTGACCTCATGCCGGAAGCCTGCAAAGGTGCGGAACAGAAAGAGCCACAGGCACGCCACGCCGACAAGCGCCAGGATGATGCCAATGTTGACGCGTGAGCCCTGCATCAGGCGAGGAATCTGCGTCACGGCCTCGAAGGTCTTGGTTTGCGGAAAGTTGTAGCCGTTCGGGTCCTTCCATGGGCCAAACACAAGATAGTTGAGCACCATGTCGGCCACATAGACCAGCATCAGGCTGACCAGGATTTCATTGGCGTTGAAGCGGTCGCGCAGCAGCGCCGTGATGCCAGCCCACACCATGCCGCCTGCAATACCGGCCAGCAGGATAGCGGGAATGATCCACGGGCCGGTCGTCTTTTCAGCCAGCAGCGCCACGCCGCCCGCGGCAACCGCGCCAATCACAAACTGGCCTTCTGCGCCGATATTCCAGACGTTGGAGCGAAAGCACACGGCCAGCCCCAGCGCAATGATGAGCAGCGGCGTGGCTTTCACCAGCAGTTCGCTGATGGCCCTGACCGAACGAATCGGCTCCCAGAAAAACACCTGCAGGCCGCGCACCGGGTCCTTGCCAAGCGCAATAAACAGCAGCACGCCAATCACGACGGTGATCAGGAGCGCCAGCAGCGGCGAGGCGTAGCTCCAGAATGACGAAGGTTGCGGCCGGACTTCAAGCTTCATGTTCATGCGGCTGCTCCAGCAGGTGCGGTGTGCCACAAGCCACTCATCCACTGGCCGACCAGTTCCACCGTGGCTTCTGCACGCGGCAGCGATGGCGACACCTGCCCTTTGGCCATCACATAGAGCCGGTCACAGATCTCGAACAGTTCTTCAAGCTCTTCACTCACCACCAGCACCGCACAACCCGCGTCGCGCAGCTTGAGCAGCTCGCCGCGAATCTGTGACGCAGCGCCTACGTCCACACCCCAGGTCGGCTGCGAAACGATGAGCAGCGTGGGTTTGGCATCAATCTCGCGGCCCATGATGAACTTCTGCAGGTTGCCGCCCGAAAGCGACTTGGCCACCGCCTGAGGACCACCGGCCTTCACCTTGAAGGCAGAAATGATGCGCGTGGCCTGCGCATGCAACACATTGCGATGCAGCCAGCCGCTTTTGCCAATGGCTTCCTTGCGGGTCAGCATCAGGTTGCGGGCCAGCGACAAAGACGGCACGGCACCGCGGCCCAGTCGTTCTTCCGGCACAAAGTGCAGGCCCAGTTCACGGCGTTTTCGGGGGCTGAGTTTGCCCGCAGGTTTGCCCCTGACCAACACGGCATCAGCAGCGGCGCGTGTGTCTTCACCCGACAGCGCATAGAGCAATTCTTTCTGGCCATTGCCGGACACACCCGCAATGCCGACCACCTCGCCCGCACGCACGTTGAGTGCAATCTGCTGCAGGCTGACGCCAAACTGGCCATCGCCCGGCAAATCCATCTGCCGCACGTCCAGCACGATATCGCCGGCTTTCGATGCGCGGTGCTCCAGCGCAGGCGGTTCAGCGCCAATCATCAGGCGGCTCAGCGAAGCATTCGATTCCAGGCGCGGGTCGCACACGCCGGTGACCTGGCCACCGCGCAGCACCGTGCAGGCTGTGCACAGCGCGCGTATCTCATGCAGCTTGTGGCTGATGTACAAAATGCTGCAGCCCTGCTCTGCCAGCTTGCGCAGGGTGACGAACAGGTTTTCAACCGCCTGCGGCGTCAGCACCGACGTGGGCTCATCAAGAATCAGCAGGCGCGGGTTGGTGAGCAGCGCGCGAACAATCTCGACCCGCTGGCGCTCACCCACGCCCAGCGTATGTACCGGACGCGCCGGGTCAAGCTGCAGGCCATAGGCTTCTGTCGTCTCGCGTATGCGCTGCGACACATCGGCCAGGCTCAATTTTTTATCCAGCCCCAGCCAGACGTTCTCGGCCACCGTCAGGGTATCGAACAGGCTGAAATGCTGGAACACCATGCTGATGCCCAGCGCACGCGCCTCGTTCGGGCTGCGCACCTGCACGGGTTTGCCATCGACGGTAATGCTCCCAGCATCGGGCTTGACCGCGCCGTAAATGATCTTCATCAGCGTTGATTTGCCGGCCCCGTTCTCACCCAGCACGGCGTGAATTTCCCCGGGCTGAACGGTCAGCGAAATATTGCTGTTGGCCACCACACCCGGATAGGCCCTGGTGATGCCCGCCAGTTGAAGACGTGCCGTCATTGGTGTGGAAGTGGAAGCTGGGGGATTCATCGTCACTCCATCTTCATTGTTTGCGCAATGCATTGGCGACCGACTTCACCCGCTCGCGCAGCCATTTGGCCGCCGCGGATGCATGGGTGCGTTCATGCCAAAGCTGGTAATACATCATTCGCGGAAATTCAATCGGGCACGGCAGAATCTTCACCGGCAGCAGGCCTGCAAAACGCTCGCAGTACTGACGGCCAGTGGTCATGACCAGCAGGCTGGACGCCACCATGGACGGCATCAACCCGAAGTGCGGGCAGCGCACGGTGATGTTGCGGGACAGGCCCAGTTTGGCCAGGTGCTCGTCGATGATGCCTTTGGCGCCGGGGTGCGTGGCAGTGGGGGCAATGTGCTCGGCTTCGAGCCAGCTGGCGGGGTTGGCCGCATCCCATTTTTTACGCACCGCAGGGTGGTCTTTGGCAACCAGGCACACCACCTCGTCGCCAAACAGGCGTCCCATGTGCAGGTCATCGGGTGGCGAGGACCAGTTGCCGATGACGATATCAACCTGACCCTGGGCGAGGTGGCTGCGGTAATCGGATTCGGGCGACAAAGGCTGGATGTCGATATGGCAGCGCGGCGCCTGGGTCTTGATCTGGGCCACGAGCTGCGGCAGAAAGAGCGGGTCAAGGTAATCACTGGCGGCAATGCGGAAGGTGGCGTCGGCGGTGGCGGGGTCAAACCCTTTGGCGTCGCTGAAGAGCATGCCCGCCGCACGCAGGATGCTGGCCGAGGGTTCGATCATGCGCAGCCCGGCATCGGTAGGCACCATGCCTGCGCCGGAGCGCACAAGAATGGGGTCGCCCGCCAGCTCGCGCAGGCGCTTGAGGGATGCGCTGACGGCAGGCTGGTACATACCCAGGCGGATGGCGGCGCGCGAGACGCTGCGTTCTGTAAGCACGGTGTTCAGGACCCTGATGAGGTGCAGATCGATCTTGTCGAACATCATCTGGTTTTTGGCCTGTTCGGTCATACCCTGACGCCCATGCGCCTGATATGGGCTTTTATATGATGATGGTTATGCGGCTGCGCTACCCTGACGCGCATGACGTTTCGACCTGAAGTGCAAAAACCTGTGGCAACCATTCGCAAAACCATCAATTTTGTCCGGCGTGGTGAAGTTGTTTCCCTCAGCAATGTACCACCCGACCGCACCCTTTTAGAGGTGCTGCGTGAGGACCTGGGCTGCACCGGCACCAAGGAAGGCTGCGGCGAAGGCGACTGCGGCGCCTGCACGGTGGTTCTGGGTGAGGCGGAAGGCGGCGGCGTGCGTTACCGCGCCATCAACAGCTGCATACGGCTGGCGCATTCGGTGGACGGCATGGCGCTGTGGACGGTGGAGGATATTGCTGCTGCCGATGGCGCCCTTCACCCGGCGCAGGAAGCGATGGTTCAGTGCCATGGCAGCCAATGTGGATTTTGTACGTCCGGCTTTGTGATGAGCCTGTTTGGCATGTATCAAAACCATGTGCTCAAGGGGACGGGCGTGACGAGAGAGTTGGCCCAGGAAGAGCTTTCAGGCAACCTCTGCCGCTGCACCGGTTACCGGCCCATTCTTGATGCAGCACAGGCAATGGGCACGCTGCCCTCAGCGAAAGTCGATGAACCCGCCCTGCTGAAGGCCCTGAAACAGATCACGCCCACACGTCAATCAGGCTCCTACGACTTGCCCCGTACGCTCAAGGCGCTGCTGGAATCCCGCGCCGCGCACCCCGAGGCGCAGATCGTCGCGGGCTGCACCGATGTCGGCCTCTGGGTGACCAAGATGCACATTCAGTTTGAGCGCATCCTGGATGTCACGCAGGTCGCCGAGCTGCGCCGCGTTGAGCATTACCCGCAGCACATCGCCATAGGCGCAGCCGTCAGCCTGACCGATGCGTTTGCCGCGCTGGTGGCAGACAGGCCGCAGCTCAAGACTTTTGCCAACCGTTTTGCGGGCCTGCCGGTGCGCAACTCCGGCACCCTGGGCGGCAACGTGGCCAACGGTTCGCCGATTGGCGATTCGATGCCGCTGCTGATTGCCCTTGGCGCGAACGTCGTGCTGATGAGCGTTCGAGGCCACCGCGAGTTGCCACTGGAAAAGCTCTACACCGGCTACCGCAAGAACGTCATGGCGCCCGACGAGGTGCTGGCCTGGATCAAGGTGCCCAAGGCAGTGCCTGGTGAAGACCTTAAAGCGTACAAAATCTCCAAGCGCTACGACGACGATATTTCCGCCGTGTGTCTGGCCATCAATCTGAAGATTGACAGCGGCAAGGTCAGCCACGCATCGATTGGCGCCGGTGGTGTCGCCGCCACGCCCGTACGCGCCGCAAAAACCGAAGCCGCCCTCACAGGACAAAGCTGGACCCAGGCCACGGTTCAGCAGGCCATGGCAGCGCTGCGCGCAGAGTTTTCGCCGATCTCGGACATGCGGGCCTCCGGTGCCTACCGGTCGCAGGTTCTGGGCAACCTGCTGCAGCGCTACTGGCTGGAAAGCCAGGGCATGCAGCAGATCAATCTCGAATCCTTCCGCCTCGACGAAGCGAAGGGGGCCTCATGAACAAGGATGCCGATACCCTCGCCAGCCGCGATGCGGACGCTGACCCGCAAGTTGCGGCAGCCAACCGCCATGCTGCGCAGGAACCTGCACATGTTGCTGCCTCACACAGGGCCAGCCGCCAGGCTGCCGGGCAGTCGCGCTTTCACGAAAGCGCACGCGCGCAGGTGGCGGGTGCGGCCACCTATGTCGATGACATCCCTGAAATAAAGGGCACCCTGTTCGCCGCACCCATTCTTTCGACAGTGGCTCATGGAAAATTGTTGGGCATCGACAGCACGGCGGCGCTTGGCATGCCCGGCGTGCGGGGTGTGATTCTGGCAGCTGATATTCCCGGCGACACAACGCTCGCCAGCTTTGCGCAGGACGAGCCCGTCTTCGCCACCGACACCGTGCAGCACATCGGCCAGGTCATAGGCCTGGTAGTGGCTGATTCGGTCATGCAGGCGCGGCGTGCAGCGCGCAAGGTGGTGTCCAACATCGAGCCGCTCAAGGCCATCCTGAACGTGCACGAGGCGATGGCGGCGGAAAGCTATGTGCTGCCGCCTGTGTTTGTCAAACGCGGCGACGCCGATGCCGCACTGGCCAGCGCCGAGCACACCCTCAGCGGCAAGCTTGAAGTCGGCGGGCAGGAGCATTTCTACCTTGAAGGCCAGGTCGCCTACGCAGTCCCTCAAGAGCAGAACCAGTGGCTGGTCTATTCAAGCACCCAGCACCCGGGCGAGGTGCAGCACTGGGTCTCGCACGCGCTGGGCCTGGACAACCATGCCGTGCGCGTCGAATGCAGGCGCATGGGAGGCGGTTTCGGCGGCAAGGAGACGCAGGCAGGCCACCTGGCGGTCTGGGCAGCACTCGCAGCCAACAAGCTCAAATGCCCGGTCAAGCTGCGGCTGGACCGCGACGACGACTTCATGGTGACCGGCAAGCGCCACCCCTTTGCCTACGAGTACACCGCAGGCTTCGACGGCAGCGGCCGCCTGACCGGGCTCAAGCTCACCATGCTGGCCAACTGCGGGTTCAGCGCCGATCTCTCCGGCCCGGTGGCCGACCGGGCCATCTTTCATGCCGACAACGCTTACTTTCTTGAAGACGTGGCGATTGCCTCTTACCGGCTGAAAACCAACACGCAAAGCCATACGGCGTTTCGCGGTTTCGGCGGGCCGCAGGGCGTGATCGTGATCGAAACCATCATGGGCGACATCGCCCGCACGCTGGGGCTGGACCCGCTGGATGTGCGCGGCCGCAACCTTTACGGCGTGGACGACCGCAATGTCACCCACTACCAGATGAACGTCGATGACAACATCCTCGCGCCGCTGCTGGCGACGCTTGAAGACAGCTCGAACTACCGCGAACGGCGTGACACCATCGCCACATGGAACGCCGCCAGCCCCGTCATCAAGCGCGGCATCGCCATCACGCCGGTGAAGTTCGGCATCTCGTTCACCGCCACGCTGTTCAACCAGGCCGGTGCGCTGGTGCATGTGTACACAGACGGCAGCGTACAGGTGAACCACGGCGGCACAGAGATGGGCCAGGGCCTGAACACCAAGGTCTGCCAGATCGTGGCCGACGAGCTGGGCGTACCCTTTGAACAGGTGCTGGCGACTGCCAGCGACACCAGCAAGATACCCAATGCCTCAGCCACCGCCGCATCTGCAGGCACAGACCTCAACGCCCGCGCCGCGCAGTACGCCGCCCGCAATGTGCGCGACAACCTGGCCGCCTTTGTCGCCGGGCTGGACCGCTGCGGTGCCGGTGCGGTGCAGTTCAGCTGCGGCGAGGTCATCACACCCACGGGCCGCCGGCCGTTCAACGAGGTCGTCAAGCTGGCCTACGCCAACCGCATTCAGCTCTGGAGCGACGGGTTTTACCGTACGCCCAAGATCCACTACGACAAAACCACCCTCACCGGCCGGCCGTTTTATTACTTTGCCTATGGCGCGGCATGTACCGAGGTCGCCATCGACACCCTGACCGGCGAGAGCCGGGTGCTGAAGGTCGACATCCTGCACGACGTGGGGACCAGCATCAACCCGGCCATAGACATCGGCCAGATAGAGGGCGGGTTCGTGCAGGGCATGGGCTGGCTGACAACCGAGCAGCTGGTGTGGAACGACAAGGGTTACCTCAGCACCCATGCCCCGAGCACCTACAAGATTCCCGCGACCGGCGACATCCCCGAGCACTTCAAGGTTGATTTGTGGCCGGAGCCGAACCGTGAGGACAACGTCTTCGGCAGCAAGGCGGTCGGCGAGCCGCCCTTCATGCTGGCCATCAGCGTGTATGAGGCGTTGCGCGATGCGGTCGGCAATGCGGCACCGGGCAATCAACCAGTCAGCCTGGCCGCGCCTGCAACGGCAGAGAACGTGCTGAAGAGCCTGGGCGGCTGAGGTATGCGCATCGGCGATGTGGCCGCCAGTAGTTCCACTGCTATTAATTCAGTAGCTGCTCACGCACGTATCTATTGGCCTGCAGCCTGATTTGGCACTCAAAATGAGGCATTTTCGGCCCCAAAATGGCACAACGGGGCTGACTGGCGACCCGAAACTGCCAAAATGTAAAGTCGAATTTACATTTGCATCTACCCGGCTGCCACCCCGACTCACCTCAAAAACTCAGACCGGCTCGGCAATCACCACGTTTTCAATGTGACCGATGCCGTCGATCTCGACGCGCATCACGTCGCCGATCTTCACCCACTGCGGCGGCGTCATGGCCACGCCGACGCCTGATGGCGTGCCGGTGGCCAGCAGGTCGCCCGGCTCCAGCGTCATCACGGTCGAGAGGTAGGCGATCTGCTCATAGATGTTGTGCACCATCTCGCCGGTGTTGACTTCCTGCCTGACCTGGCCGTTGACCAGCATGCGCAGGTTCAGGTTGTGCGGGTCGGCAACTTCATCGTCCGTCACCAGCCAGGGGCCGATGGGGCCGGTGGTGTTGAAGGACTTGCCCAGCGTCATGGTGGCCGAGCGTTTTTGCCAGTCGCGCACCGAGACGTCGTTGGTCACCATGTAGCCGGCAATCACCGAACGCGCATCGGCAGCCGACACATGGCGGCAACGCTTGCCGATGACCACGCAGAGTTCGGCTTCGTAATCGAGGTTGTCGGAGACCCTGGGCATGTGCACCGGGTCGAACGGGCCGTTGACGCACGACACCTGCTTGTTGAACCAGACCTGGGTGTCGGGCACCTGCACACCGAGCTGGCGCGCCTCGGCGGCGTGCTTGGCGTAGTTCATGCCGATGGCGAGGAACTTGCTCGGGTTGGGCACCGTCGCCTCAAGGCGAACATCGGCCAACGGATACGTGACGCCCTTGCCCGCGTCCACATCATGGGCGCGCTGCATCATGGCTGCGCCGCCTGAGAGCAGCTCACGCATGGTGGTCGGCAGGCCGGCATCAGAGGCTGGCAGGTCGACGACCTGGTCGCCGATGATCTTGCCGATGGAGAGGTGCCCGCGGCACGAGAAGGTTACGAGTTTCATAAATCGCTGTCGTTAAATGTTGGAATGGTTGAGGCGTGTGATCAGGCCGTTGCGGCTCCGGCGGCCGGGACGGTCAGCCCCTGCATCTGCGCAAAAACGGCTGGCGGCTGGTGGCCCCAGATGCTGATGCGGTTGTACTCGCGCACGTCGTTCCAATTGTCGGTGATCTGCCGGCCTGTGGCGCCCACCTCGACCTGCCAGCCGTCAGGGCCGACGCTGTAAAAACTCACCATGCCGTCGTTCTCATGCTGGCCCAGCATATTGGCCAGCGGTGTGCCTGTCGCGAGGGCTCGCTCATACGCAGCGCCCACATCGGCTACCTGCTTCACTTCAAAGTTGATGTGGTGCAGTTTTTGCGGCACTTGAGGTGCGGGGATATTCGCAATCGCCAGCGAGTGGTGGCGCGCATTGCAGTGGAAGAAGGACACATTCAGTTCGACCGGCCCCATGGGCAGGCGCAAATAGTCAGACAACTTCAGGCCCAGGCCTTCCAGCGCAAACTTGCGCGACGCTTCGTAATTGCCCTCGCCCGCCACACCAAACACAAAATGGCCGAAACCCTGGCTGCCGGTGACAAAACCGCTGGGGTAAACCTTGCTGGCAAACGGCGTGGCAGCTTCTTCAAGCCCCAGCACCAGCTCGACCTGCACGCCCCAGGGCGAGGGCACGCTGACCATCTCTTTCACGCGACGCTCCTGCTTCTGGGCGGCTGTGCCCGGCACCGGATCCAGGCCCAGCTTGCGCAGGCGGGCGACAGCGGCATCCAGCGCGTCGCTGCTTTCGAGTTCAAAGCCAATCGCCGTTGCATCGTTGGCCTGGCCTTGGGCCAGCACCACACGCTGCGACTTGCCGTCGGCGCGCCATGTCGAAGCACCGGCTGGCGTGGACGCGCCTGGCATCAGGCCAATCACTTCGCCAAGGTATTTGTTGACGGCCGCAGGGTTGCGGCTTTCGAGGACGATGTATGCGGATTCGATATCGGTTTTCATGGGGCTTGTTCCTGTTTTTCGGCGTCGACTGTCTGGCTTGCTCGCCGGCCTACTGCGGCTTCGCACCGACGTCCTGCAACACCTTTTCCCAGCGCGTACGGTCGTCGCTCCAGTACTTGCCAAACTGGGCAGGCGTCATGCTTTTGGCATATACGCCAAGGGCGTCAAAGCGCTCCAGCAATTCAGGCGTCTTCACGGCCACAGCGATGTCGCGGTTGACACGGTCAATCGCCCTGTCGCTGGTGCCCTTGGGCGCAATCACGCCAAACCAGCCGTTGATCACCATGCCGGGAAAGCTTTCACCAACCACCGGGGTCTGCGCACGGTTGGGCAGGCGGGCTTCCGAGAACACGGCAATCGCCTTCAGCTTGCCGCCCTTGACCATGGGCTCAATGGGCGGGATACCGTCAATGATGACCTGTGCATCGTTGTTCATCACGGCTGCGATGGCGGCGCCGCTGTTGGCATAAGGCACAGCCCGCATGGGCACGCCTGCGGCCTTGGACAGAACTTCACCTGCGAGATGCGGTACGGAATAAATGAAGGGTGAAGTCACCACGAAATTGGCCGGGTCTTTCTTCGCGAGGGCGACCACATCGGCCAGCGAATTGGCGGGCGAGGACGCGCTGACGGCCAGCATCATCGGGCTTTCGCCCACCAACGCCACAGGCACGAAATCGCGGGTCACGTCGCCCTGTGAGGTCTTGAACATATAGGGTGAAAGCGTCAGCACCGAAGCGGCGACAAATGCAAAGGTATGGTCATCCTGTGGGCCGTTCTTGATGGCGCCCAGGCCGATCATGCCGCCCGCTCCGGGACGGTTTTCGACAATGACCGGTTGGCCCCAGGTTTTGGATAACCTGTCGCCGATAACGCGGGCCATGATGTCAGGTGCGGTGCCTGCTGGCGACGGCACCCAGATGCGTACCGGCTTGGTAGGCCAGGCCGCAGGTGCCTGGGCCATGGCGGTGCTGCCCATCAGGGCGGTGATGCAGGCAGCGGCGAGGGCTGCACGGCGGTTGAAAGCTTTCATGAGATGTCTCCTTTTATTAATCGAAATCAAAAATTCAAAACCGGAATCAGGGATAGGCGGGGTGGAAGCAGGGGTGTCAGGCCACCGCCTCCAGCGACTTGCCCGTCACGCGGGCCAGCAGGTCGAAGGCGTCAGCGATGCTGTTGCCGCACCAGGCGATGTACTGGTCGGGCCTGACAAGCGCGTAGTCGCAGCCATACAAATCGCGCAATGCAGGCAGGTCGGGCGACAGCAACTTCAGGGGAACGCCCTGCCCTGCAGCCGCATCAACAAGGGCATCGGCAGCTGGCGCGGCTTCCTTGCGAGTAACGAGCAGCGTGAACCCGCGGGGCTCGAAGTGGTCATACAGCGAAGCGCCAATCGTGCGGTCTTCGGTGTTGTCGTTCAGCCACGCATGCGGCGCCAGGCAACCGGCTCTCGCCAAAGGGATGTAATTGGTCGAATCCGGTGGATCGCCTGCAGCAGAGGTCTCGCCCGCCAGCACCGGTGATTCCCTGTAGCGGCTGCCCAGCGTCACACCCAGGGTGTAGAACTCGCGGTGCTTGGTGTCTGCCAGCATTTGCGACAGCTCGGCGCGAATCGCATCACCGGCTGCACTGTCTTCTTCCATGCCGGGCACCACCAGCCTGCGCGAGGTGTGCGCGTGGTTGGCGACCGACTCTGCAATCACACGCTCATGCACCTGGCGGCGTTCGATTTCGTAGCTCGACAGCAACTGCTCACCGCCCCAGCCCGACAGCACGGCGGAGAGCTTCCAGCCCAGGTCAAGCGCATCGCCTATGCCCATGTTCATGCCGTAACCGCCATACGGCGGGTGCAGGTGGCAGGCGTCGCCGACCAGGAAGGTGCGGCCTGCAGAATATTTGTCGGCAATCAGCTGGTGGGCCGTCCATTCATCACGGCTGAGGATTTCAATGTCGATATCAAATCCGAGGGCCATGCGTATCAGCGTGGCCGGGTCAGACGATGCATCGAGCAGCCTGGGGCAGCCGAAGGTCCAGCGGTCGCCGGCATCGAGTGGCGAAATCACCGAAGGCACTTCTTCGTTCACCAGCCAGTACATGACGGCCGGGCCGAGTTTGTGCCGCTCGGCAAGGCCGGGCGCGCGAAAGACGATGTTGTGGTTGTGTGACAGCGGCGAGGTGCCGCTCATCTTGATGCCGAGCTTTTCACGCACCGTGCTGCGTGCGCCGTCTGCGCCCACCAGGTAGGCCGCGTTGACCGTGGTCTCCAGACCGGTCGCCACATTGCGCAATGTCACAGCCACATGGTCGCCGTGGTCTTCAAATTCCTTCAGCTCGGTGCCAAAGCGGATGTCCACAGAAGGCATCTCGGAAGCGCGGCTTTTCAGCACCGCCTCGACCTTGTATTGCGGAATCCACTGCGCGTGCTCCGAATACCTGTCGTCTCGCGCAGGGTTGCAATTAAAGCCGTTGGGAAACCGCTGCAGTTCGCGACCGTTCAGGCGGGTGGCGAAGACCACATTCGACGGGTAATCCACGCCGAAGGGTGACTCGGACGCCAGCCGCTCCGCAATGCCCCAGCGCCGCATCAACTCGCGCGTGCGCACATTGGTGGTCTTGGCACGCGGCGCGTAGCCGACACGGTCATGGCGCTCAACGACGATGCATTTGTGGCCCTGGCCGCCCAGTTCCACGGCCAGCGAAAGGCCTGCAGGCCCGGCACCGATGATGAGTACAGCCGCGTCTTCCACGGCCTGGTGTTGTGTTGTTGTCATTGTCTCCGTCCCGGCGCAAGCCGATGGGCGCGCCGTTTTTAGTCTTGTGGAAGGCCGAACTGTAAGCAAGCGGGACATAATTGGACAGATCATTAGCTGAATACAGGTTATGAATAAATTTGATGACCCGCAGCCGGAGCTGGCTGACCTTAAGGCCGTGCTGGCGCTGATGGAGCACGGCACGGTGACGCGCGCCGCGCCTGCGCTGGGCACCACGCAGTCGGCATTGAGCTACCACCTGGACCGCATGCGCAAGCGTTTTGGCGACCCGCTGTTTGTGCGCATAGGCAACCGCATGGCGGCCACGCCTTTCACACAGCGGCTGGCTGAACCGGCAGCGCGCGTGCTGCGCATCATGGAAACCGAAATCGGCGGGCTGCAGAGTTTTGACCCGGCCACCACAACGCGTGAGTTCCGGATCGGCATGAACGAACTGGGCGCCATCACGCTGGTACCCAAGCTGGTCAGGCGGCTTTACGAACTGGCACCCAACGCCGTGCTGTCACCGATACAGACCAACTCCGACAACCTCAGCAGCGCACTGGAGTCGGGCGAGCTCGACATCGCCGCCGGTTTTTTTGCGACCTCAGACCCGCGCCTCTTCCAGCAGCGGCTGTACCAGCGCGACTATGTCTGCATCGCACGCAGGGATCACCCCACCGTTGGAAATACGATGTCGTGGAAGGAATTCAGCCTGGCGCGCAAGGTGCATACAGGCTCCATCCCCGTCACCACCGGCTGGCTGGAAACGCAGTTGCGCAAGGCCAGTTTCATGCCCAGCGTGACCATGAGCACGCAGCACATTGCGGCCATTCCCTTCATCGTGGCCGCGAGTGACATGGTGGCGGTGATCCCGCGTGAACTGCACGACCTGCTTGCCCCCATCGTGGCGCTGAAAATCGTGCGCCTGCCCAAAACCATTCCCGCCATCACCATCCGCCAGTACTGGCACCCGCGCATCGCGAGCGACCCGTCAGTCAAGTTTTTGCGTGAACTGGTTTATGAGGTGGCGAGGGAGCCCGAACACGGACGCACGTGAAACCAGGCCTTACGCTGACGCCATGCGGTAGTTGCGCCAGAGGCGCCAGCAACACCATGCCATGGGCAGGGCGAGTGCCAGGTAGCCGGCGCGGTAGGTACCTGCAGTGCTGGCCAGCAGCGCGAAAACCGGAGGCCCCACGACCACGCCGAAAAATGTGAATGCCGACACACCGCCTGTCGCCATGCTGGCAAATCCCGTCGGAGCCTGCCGCGCCACTTCAGCAAGAAAGACACCGTTCCAGCCAATGGCCGTTGCGCCGAAGGCCGCGAGGAGTATGAGCACCACAGGGAGCGGCGTGGTGGAACTGAGCAAAGAGATACCCACACAGCACACAACAATGATCAGCGTGAGCAGGGCCAGCGTGCGCATGGCGCCCAGGCCGCTGTCGGCGATGTGGCCCCACACCACACGGCCTATGACCCCGGCCATCTGCGACACCGACAGCGCCAGGCCGGCAGCAATCAGGCCAAAGCCGAGTTCAGAGTGCAGGTAGATGACGGCATAGGTCGTCAGGCACAGCTGTGACGCCGACAAAAAGAACGAGCAGATCGCCAGCGCCCGCAGATTGGCATGGCCGGACACCATGCGTGCGGATTCGGCCAGCTTGCCAAGACCCAGTGTTGTAGAGGCATCCCTCTGCGCATCAAGCCGCGTGCGCAAGGGCTGGGCCAGCAGGGCGCAGGCAATGCAGGCCATGGACACAAAGGCCAGGCCCCAGCGCCAGCCGATCGCCAGCATCAGGCCGGGCACGATGGCGCCGGCCAGGATGCCGCCCAGGGGAACGCCGGTCTGCTTGATAGAAAAAATAAGTGACATGCGGTGTGCGGGGGTGCTGCGCGCCAGGAGGTGTGAACTGGCGGGTGTGATGGGCCCATAACCAAAGCCCATGACCAGCGCGCCAACAGCCATCAGGGGAACCCAGCCGCTGCAAAACATGGCCAGGCCCAGGCCGCCCAGCACAAGGCCAGTCTGGCTGACACGCACCGGCCCCCAGCGCTGTACCGCCGCGCCTGCAGCAAGGCTGCCTGTCATGGCGCCCACATAGACCACGCCAATATAGATGCCGGCGAACACGGGGGAAATACCCAGCGCTGCGGCAATGACAGGTGCGATCACTGGCGGGCTCAACACGGCCATCGATGCGATGGCCTGGATGGCGAGCGTGATGAGGAGTTCTGTCCAGCCGCCGGAGTTGGGGCTGGCTGATGTTTGTGGGGGCTGGGTCATGGGATCGGTTTTATTGTCGCCTGACTGGATACCTTCAATTTTGAAGGCGTATCGAGCTGTAGATGCTGTGCCCTTCACTGCCAGGCCGGGCAACCCCCGGCCTGGCAGTGAAGGGCACAACACTCACCCACCAAACAGCACCCCAAACACATCCTTAAACATCATAAGAACCGCCACCCCCATCACCACAACCCCACCCCATCCAAACAGGGTGGTTTTCCGCCCGGAAGTAAAGCTCCCCATCACCTCCCGGCGGCTTGCCAGCATCATCATCCCGGCCATGATGGGCACTGCAACGACGCCGTTGATGACGGCGCTCCAATACAGCGCTTTCATCGGGTCTATGGGCGTGAAGTCAAGCCCCGTACCGACGATGGTGGCGATGGCGATGATGGCGTAGAAACGTTTGGCCTCGAACCAGTGGCGCTCCAGCCCTTCAGGCCAGCCGAAGGCCTCGGCCACGGCGTAGGCGGCTGACGATGCCAGCACAGGCACCGCCAGCAGGCCTGTGGCGATGATGCCGCCGGCGAACAGCGCGAATGCAAAATCACCCGCCAGCGGACGCAGCGCCTGGGCTGCCTGCGCGGCAGAAGTTACGTCATGAATGCCTGCGGCATACAGCACCACGCCGCCCAGAACCATGATGAAGAACGCAATCGCGTTTGAAAAAAACATGCCCATATAGGTGTCGCGCTTGACGCGTTTGAGGTCTTCACGCACCTCCGCATCCGTGCCGCGTGCGCCGCCCTTTTGCCGCAGCTCTTCAACCTCCTGCGAGGCCTGCCAGAAGAACAAATAGGGTGAGATGGTGGTGCCCAGCAGCGCCACAATCATCATCCAGTAACCGGATGTCCATTGCAGCTTCGGAATCACAAGGTCATGCAGCACCTGCGCCCAGGGCACATTCACCAGAAACACCGCAATCACATAGGCAAACAGAAAAAGCGTCAGCCATTTCAGGATGGGTGCCAGCTTGCGGTAAGGCACAAACACCTGCAGCAGCACCGTGACCACGCCGAAAGCCATCGAATGAAAGTGCTGGCCACCGCCGACCACCAGTTGTAGCGCCTCACCCATGGCGGCAATGTCCGCCGCGATGTTGATGGTGTTGGCCACCACCAGGAGCACAACCATGCTCATCAAAAAAGCTTTGGGCGTGTGCTCACGCAGGTTGGCCGCCACGCCCTTGCCCGTCACGCGGCCAATACGCGCGCTGACCAGCTGTATGGCAATCATGAAAGGCAGCGAGAGGAAGACCGTCCACAACAGGCCGGTACCGAACTGCGCACCCGCTTGCGTATAGGTCGCAATACCGGATGGGTCGTCATCGGCAGCACCGGTGACCACGCCGGGGCCGACATGGCGCAGAAAAGACGGTAAACGTTTGAACATGCGGTCAGCCTAACAGGGCCGACCTGACGCGAAGCCGACCCGCCCCGAAAACTACAGGATCAGCATGGCCCTGAAATCGTTCACGTTGGTGTGTGTCGGGCCAGTGATGACCAGACCGCCCAGCGGCTCGAAATAGCCATAGGCGTCGTTGCGGTCCAGGTACTGGTCCAGCTTCATGCCTTTTGCGATGGCGCGTTGCAGCGTGTCTGGCGCGACATAAGCGCCGGCATTGTCTTCAACACCGTCAATGCCGTCTGTGTCAGCTGCCAGCGCATATACACCGGGTTGGCCTTGCAGGGCCAGCGCCAGGCCCATACAGAACTCGCCTGCACGGCCACCACGGCCGCGGGGCGTGCCGTCGGGCTGCTTGCGGACGGTCACCGTGGTTTCACCACCGCTCAAAATCACGCACGGCTTGCTGAAGGGCTGCTCCCTGAGTGCCACCGCGCGCGCCAGCGCCGCATGCACCTTGCCTACCTCGCGGGACTCGCCTTCGATCTCGTCACTGAGGATGTGGGCCTCAACGCCTGCTGCCCGCGCTGCTGCCGCTGCAGCTTCAAGGCTTTGCTGCGGCGTGGCGATCATGTGGACTTCGTGGCCGGCAAACATGGCATCGCCCGGCTTGGGGGTTTCAAGCTGGTCGCTTTCGAGTTTCGACACCAGGTCGGCAGGCAATTCGATGTTGTAGCGCTTGAGGATGGCCAGTGCATCTGCACAGGTTGTTACGTCGGGCACAGTAGTCCCGCTGGCGATGATGGACGGGTCATCGCCGGGCACATCGCTGATGGTGAGCGTGACCACGCGTGCCGGTGCGCAGGCCGCAGCCAGCCGCCCGCCCTTGATGCGCGAGAGGTGCTTGCGCACGCAGTTCATTTCTGAAATATTGGCGCCGCTGTTGAGCAGGGCCTTGTTGATGCGCTGTTTTTCTTCAAGACTGAAGCCATCAGCGGGCAGGGTCAGCAGGGCCGAGCCGCCACCGGAGATGAGGCACAGCACCAGGTCGTTTTTGGTCAGCCCCTGCACCATAGCCAGGATGCGCTGTGCAGCGGCCAGGCCCGAAGCGTCGGGTACGGGGTGGGCGGCCTCAACGACTTCTATGCGCTGCTTGAGGCTTGCTGGGCGCGGCGGAATGTGGTGGTAGCGCGTGACGACCAGCCCTTCAAGCGGTGCATCTGCGGGCCAGAGTGCCTCGACGGCCTGCGCCATCGAGCCACCGGCCTTGCCTGCGCCTATGACGATGGTGCGGCCACCGCTTTCAGGCGCAGGTGGGGCCGGAAGAAATGCTGCCGTGTTTTCCAGCGGCAAGGCGCGGGTCACAGCGGCCTGGTACAGGTATTCAAGAAAGGCGCGTGGCTCTTGTGCTGCCACGGGAATTGTCTGGCTTGTCTGATTCTTGTTCATAAGGTCTCCAGCCTTCAATTGTGCCGTTGTAACCGGGCAGTAACCCGTCACCCCACAGGTCTTTTGCGGCGCAAAAGCGGGGGCGATCCCTAGAATCTCCGCACATTTCACAGGAACCCCGAATGAACTCTTACCTTGCGCTGGGCATTGCCATCATTGCTGAAGTCATCGCCACCACGGCGCTCAAGTCCAGTGACAGCTTCACGAAGCTGGTGCCTTCCATCATCACGGTCATAGGCTACGGCACCGCGCTTTATTTCCTGACGGTCACCATGAAATCCATCCCGACCGGCGTGACCTATGCCATCTGGTCAGGCCTGGGCATTGTGCTGATCAGCATCACCAGCTTTTTCTTTCACAACCAGAAGATAGACCTGGCGGGGATGATTGGCATGGCGCTCATCATTGCCGGGGTGGTGGTGCTCAACCTGTTCTCGAAATCAACCATGCATTGAGATTTACAGGACGCATTACAACGTTTGGGGTATCCCGGTAACAGACGGAAACAATTGACCGGCCTGCAGCGCCGCAGACAAGGTTTTACCCGTAGGTTCCAGAGCTAAAGCCGGGCCTTCACGCCGCTATGATGTGCAGCGAACCTGCCTGGCGACAGGCAGGTGCCCAAACAACAATTCGAGGAGATGAGCTTGAAACTGATAAACCGGATTTTTTCTGCTGGCGCACTTGCGCTGGCGGCATTGGCGGCACCCACTGCACATGCCATACAGATAGTGGTGGGCGAGGTCTGCCCCCTGTCAGGGCTGGAGGCCAACCAGGGCCGTGCATATGGGGCCGGCATGCAGCTGTATTTCGACACGGTCAACAAGGCCGGCGGTGCCAACGGCCACACCTTCTCGCTGGTCCGCAAGGATGACCGCGGCCTGCCGGAAGAAACCGTGGCGGCCACAAAGAAAATGCTCGAAGAAGAAAAGCCGATGGTGCTGGCAGGCTATTTCGGCAACAGCAACATTGAGGACCTGGTGGCCTCGGGCCTGCTTGAAAAAGCCCAGATCCCGCTGATTGGTTATCGCGTCACGCAGATCCGCGCAGAAACCCCCTACCTCTACACGGTGCGCGCCGGCCTGCAGGACGAGCTGGACAAATTCACCGAGCACATCTCGACCGTCGGCATCAAGCGCATCGGCCTTTTTTATGAAGACGGCCCGGGCGCACCGGCGCTGATTGCAGCTGCCGAAGCTGCGGCCAAAAAAGCAAACCTCACCATCGTGGCCAAGGCCAGCTACCCGGCGCGCACGGTGCAGGTCGCCAAGGCCGTGGCGGCCATGACGACAGCCGCACCGCAGGCCATCTTCATGGTGGCAACCGGTGCAGCGGCAGCAGGCTTTATCGAGAACTACGGCCGCGGCGGCGCACAGCTGTTTGCACATTCCGGCGTCGACATTGAGCAGCTGACCAAACGCCTGGCTGAAGAGCAGATGCAGGGTGTGTCCATCGCCCAGGTCACCCCCAACCCCTACAAGATCTCCAGCCGGCTGAGCAAGGAGTTCCAGGATGCAGTGACGGCAAAGAAAGACCTGGAAGTCCCGGTCAGCTACGCCATGATGGAAGGTTTCATCACTGCCAAGGTCATCGTTGAAGCGGTGCGCCGCCAGGGCAGCAGGCCCAGCCGTGAAGGCATGGTCACCGCACTGGGCGCCATGGACCGCTTTGACATGGGCGGCTACTCAGTCGGCTACAAACCCAACAGCCGCATGGGCTCGAAGTTTGTGGAGCTCAGCATCATCAGCGGTACCGGCAAGATTCGCCAATAAGCCGTGGCAGACGCCACATAAGACAAAAAAGGCCCGTCACAGGGCCTTTTTTTATTCGATCACGCCCGTGCGAATGAGGGCCTAGTTCGTCGGCGCACCTGCCTCGAACCATTGTTTGACCAGCAGCCGCTCGGCATCCGTGATGCCCGTGGTGTTATTCATCGGCATGATTTTGGTAAGAACGACCTGCTGGTTGATCGCCTGGGCATGCTGTTTGACCAGCGCTGGTGAATCCAGCCTGATGTTTTTCATTTGCACGTGCGCGCCGTGACACAGGTAGCAGCGCTGCTCAAACACTTTCTGTACGGCGGCGTAATTCACCTGAGCAGTTGCCACAGCATTGCTCGCGGTGGCAGCGCCTGAACCTGCCGCAACAGGCGCGGGTTTGAGCCAGACGATGACGCCGATGATCACCGCCACACCCACCAGCGCATAGGCGATGGGGTGGCGGTTGCGCCCCAGCTTGTAACCGTGCCTGAGCACAAAAAACTGCCGGATGGCGGCGCCGGCCAGCATCATCAGAATCAGTACCAGCCAGTTCTGCGGGTGGCTCCAGGTGAAGCTGTAGTGGTTGCTGAGCATCGCAAACAGCGCCGGCAAGGTGAAATAGGTGTTGTGCACGCTGCGCTGCTTGCCGCGTATGCCATAGATGGGGTCGACCGGCTCACCGGCCTTGATGGCGGCCACCACCTTGTGCTGGCCGGGAATGATCCAGAAAAAGACGTTCGCGCTCATGGCCGTGGCCAGCATGGCGCCAACCAGCAAAAAGGCCGCGCGCCCGGCGAACCAGTGGCAGGCCAGCCATGAAGCGACGCACACCAGCACCGCGACAAGTGCACCGACGATGGCATCACCGTTCTTGCGCTGGCCGAAGATCTGGCAGATGGCGTCGTACAGCATCCAGAACACGACAAAGAACGACAGCGCCACAGCTGCCGCCGCACCGGGCGACCAGTCCATCAGCGATTTGTCGACGAGGTAGGTGCCGGCATTCCAGAGATAGGACACCGTAAAGAGTGCAAAACCTGACAGCCAGGTACTGTAGCTTTCCCAGTAAAACCAGTGCACATGGGCTGGCAGCTCGGGTGGGCGGATTGCAAACTTGACCGGGTGATAAAAACCGCCGCCATGCAGGGCCCAGAGTTCGCCGCTGACGCCCTGCTTTTTCAGGTCTTCATCGACAGGCGGCGTCAGGCTGGAATCGAGAAAGACGAAATAAAAGGAGGAACCGACCCAGGCGATGGCGGTGATGACATGGACCCAGCGCAGCAGCAGGTTGGCCCAGTCGAGAAGATAGCTTTCCATAACTCTCAACCTATGCAGTTCATGGAACTGCGTGATGCAACCTGCTCACCACCGCGGGCGCTGTGAACAGTAACAAGGCCGCGAACAAAAGAAATGGTGCTGTTACATCATTCCCCGGCTCCGCTGCGGCCTGACCATGGAGTTTACCGAACTGCGGCCAACCCCGGACATGAGCAAGCAAGACGCTTGCCAGCGCTGTGGCTCAAGCCGTGCCCAGCGTCTGCAGCAACTGAGCCGCCACGGCGACCGCAATCACCTCCGGCTCCTTGCCGTGGATGCCGGCAATGCCTATGGGGCTGGTCACGTGCGCCAGCTCTGCCGCCGTGAAACCCCGCGCCTCCAGCCGCTGGCGAAAGGTCGCCCACTTGGTGCGGCTGCCTATCAGGCCGACAAAAGGCAGGTCTGCCCTGTCACGTTGCCGCTGCAGGCAGGCAGACACCACATCGAGGTCTTCCGCATGGCTGAAGCTCATGATGAGCACACGCGAGCCCGGCGCCAGCGTGCGCACGGCGTCCTGCACCGGCTCTGAATGTTCGCAGGCCACACCCGCAGGCGCATGGTCGGGAAAGACGCCGTCGCGGCTGTCTATCCAGGTCAGCGCGAACGGCAGGCTGGCCAGCACTTTGGCCAGTGCATGCCCGACATGCCCGCCACCGAACAGCGCGACTGGCGTGTGGGCCGGGCGCAGGCGTTCTGCCAGTTCAGCGCCCATGCCCGATGTGACTTTCTCAAGCTGCAGCTCAACCACACCGCCGCAGCACTGGCCCAGCGAAGGGCCCAGGGCGACCCGCAAGGGCAGCACATCCATCCCGTCACCGGGTTGGCGCAGCATCATGCGCGCCCGCTCCATGGCGTCGTGCTCCAGGTGGCCGCCGCCTATGGTGCCGATCGCGCCGTCAGCGAAGACGGCCATCCAGGCGCCAGCCTCGCGCGGTACCGAGCCCTGTGTGGCCCTGACCGTCACCAGGACGGCAGGGCCGGAGGTCAGCCGGGCCAGCAGTGACTGAAGGTGGGTAGCGTTGCCGGAATGGGACATGGTGTGAGAAGCAGGACTGAAACAGGGATCAGGCGGTTGAAAACGGGCAAAATGCGCCAAGGTGATATGTGAAGTATGCCGTTCGGGCTACATCGCCACAGGCTCAAACCCTACTGTCCCACAATTGGGGGCGGGGGTGAAATAAAGCCCCCGGTTGCGGCCAGCCGCCGGGTCGTTATCAAGCGAAGTCCAGCCAGACACTACTGAAGAACAGGCCAGTGATGAGACAAGACAAAACCGTTGAACCGACTGTTGAACCCGTCAAGCGCTTCTGGCTGCTGGCCTTGCTGGGCAGCGCTGCAGCCGCCATTGTCAGCGCCTGCAAAAGCGCCCCCGAGGCCGGGCCAGCCCAACCGGCACCGGCACCCGCACCTGCAGTCATAGGCCCGGTGCCGGCAGCGCAAGGTTCAGCACGAAGCTCAGGCGCGACGACGCCGCGCGCCTACCGCCAGGACGGTGCCAGCCATATCTACGGCCTCAACTCCAGCCGCATTTTCAAGGGCCGCATGCCGCCGCTGCTTTATGCCATTGGCGTGCTGAATGTAGAGATAGACCGGGTCGGACGCGTCACCAAACTGGACTGGATGCGCGCACCCCGGCACGCGCCTGAAGTCATTGCGGAAATCGAGCGCACCATCTACGCCGCCTCACCCTTCCCGGCCCCCGCACGGCTCGGCAGGGTCGTCTACACGGACACCTGGCTGTGGCACAAGAGCGGCCAGTTCCAGCTCGACACGCTGACCGAAGGCCAGAACTAGGGAAACAGGCCTGACTGACCTGGCCGTCAAACCGTTGAGCAGGTCTTTTTGCTACATATTTAATAGCTGCTAACGCTTGTATTTATTGGCCTACAGCCTGTTTTGGCCCTTAAAAAAGGCAAAAAAAGCACTTTTGATCGACTCCAGACGGCCCCAAACTACGCCACAGCCTCAAAATGTAAAGTCGACTTTACATATTGATCGGCATGTCTGTCAGGCGGCAGTCGGCATCGGGTATTCGGCGGCGTTGCGCACCACGCCTGGCTGCAGCGAAAAATCCATGCGCGGCGGGCCAAAAATATCGATCAGCCATGCCACACCGTCACCCACATCGCGCGTCGTATGTATGAGGTTGGCCGGGATCACCAGCGTGGAGGGGCTGTCGACATGCACGTGCTCGTCGTCGCGCCAGGTGGTGGAATCGGCCGTCCACGGGGTGCGCAGGTGATGGATGAAGCTGCCTTCAAGCGTGAGTGATATCTGCTCGAAATCGGGGTGCGAATGCGGCGACATCCTGCGCGGATCGCGCCTGTCGGTCTTGCGTTCAAACACATTGATCATGAGGTTGGTGCTGCGGAACAGGCGGCCGAAGATTTTGGGGTCGGTGTACTCCGCCAGGGTGTAGTTGCGCAGCCTGAAGCCACCCAACGGCGTTGGCCAGTCCTTCAGCGGCGCTACGCCTGCTGCACCGTTCGCATAGACGGCGGCATTTTCAGCCCTGGCGGCAAGGTCGGCGGCACGCACCGTGAAAACGCGTGTGACGATCCCGCCGTCCAGGACCTTGATGCTGCTGCGGCCAGGCGGCAGGATGGTCAGCGTTTCTCCTTCTGCACGCAGTGACTCACTGCCGGCCGAGATGTCGGCGCGCACACCGGGCGGAAGCAGCAGCATGTATTCGTCGGGGTTCTCGCTTCTTGCAAGCTCGGTCCCGGCACTCACCTGGCTCACCACAACCACCACATTGGCGCTACGTGTGATCCAGGTTTTTTGAGCGTCATCTTTCAATTGCGGTTCAGACGCGTAGTACAGGCCGCGGCTGGCTTCTGTGGTGACCAAAGACATGATGACTCCTTGAATGGTGTGGGCAAAAGCTAGAGGGCCTTGAACTTCGTCAGCTCGGTGCTTGCCGCCAGGCGCAGCAGACCCTGCTCTGAAGAAATGATGAAGGTGTTGATGCCCAGCGCACGAAGCGCAGGGATCTCGGCAGAGCTGTTCACAAACGCGCACAGCGGCTTCTTTGCTGCGGTCACCGCGCTGACAAAACGCGCAATCGCCGCCTTCACAGGCGCGGCATCTGTCGCCGACTCGCCCAGCGCAACCGTCAGGTCGCCCCGGCCCAGGAAGAACGCGTCAATGCCGTCCACCGCCACGATGTCCTCGATGTGGTCCAGTGCCTCCGGGTCTTCCAGCATGGCGATGATGGTGGTGTGCGCATCGTTCGCCTCCAGGTGTGCGGTCAGGCCCAGGCGGCCGTATTTGCCGGCGCGTGAGGAGTTGGTGAAACCGCGCCGGCCTGGACGGTAGCGGCAGGCGTCCACCACCTCGCGCGCAATTTTGGCAGTCGAGACGTGGGGCACCATCACCCCTGTCGCGCCGCAATCCAGGGCCGTCAATATGGTGGCAGTGCTTTCTACCCGCACAAAGGCATCAATGCCTGACGCCTTTGCCGCCAGCAGGGCCAGGTCGATGGCGCTGCGGTCCCAGGGCGCGTGCTCTGCGTCGATGACCACGAAGTCAAGGCCGGCATCGCCCAGCACTTCAATGGCCTGCACGCCGGGCGTCTTGACGAAGGTGCCGAGCAGGTTCTCGCGGGCGGCCAGCCGTTCGCGAAAGGCTTTTTTGTTTTCTGACATGGGGTGGTTTGTTCCAGTAATTCAAGTCGCGCGGGCAGGCCCCGCGCGCAGCATCATCAGTCCAGCTTGACGCCGGCTTCCTTGATCTTCTTTTCTGCCGAAGCACGGTCTTTCACGAGGAAAGCCGCAAACTGCTCGGGCGTTTCACCCAGGGGATCAAAGCCATAGGGGTCCAGCGTCTTTTCAACAAAGGACGGGTCGGCCAGCACCTTGCGGGTTGAACTGGCGATCTCGTCAATGATGGGCTTGGGCACGCCTTTGGGTACGGTCAGGCCGAGGAAGAAGTACATCTCCGTATTGGGAAAACCGGCTTCGGCAAAGGTCGGCACATTGGGCAGGGACCTGGCCCGTTTGCTGCCATTGATGGCGAGCACCTTGAGCTTGCCTGACGCGACATAAGGTGTGGCTGCCGAACTGCCCGCCACCATGATCTGCACCTGCCCACCGAGCAGATCCTGCACGGCTGGCGCAATGCCCTTATAGGCGACATGCGTGATCTCAAAACCTTCACGGCGCGCAAAGGCATCCACCGGCAGATGGGTCGGCCCGCCCGCGCCGGCAGATCCGTAGTTGTATTTGCCCGGGTTGGCCTTCATCAGCGCCACAAACTCCTTGAGGTTGTTGACGGGCAGATTGCCATTGACGATGAACACCTCATTCACGAAGGTGACGCGGGTCACCGGTACAAGGTCGGTCAGCGGGTTGAAGGGCAATTTGCTGAACAGGAAACGGTTGCCTGAAAAGGTCGGGTCCGTTGCCAGAAGAATCGTGTGGCCATCAGGCGCCGATTTGGCCGTCATGTCGGCCGCGATGATTTCATTGGCGCCGCCGCGGTTGTCGACCAGCACGGGCTGGTTCCATATCTTTGACAGCCGGTCTGCAAGGCTGCGGGCAACGCCATCAATCGGGCCGCCTGCCGGATAAGGCACGATCAGCTTGACGGGTTTGGTCGGCCACGGATCTGCAGCCAGGGCAGGCAAGGTGGCGGCGAGGCAGGCTGCGGCGAGCAGCGCGCGGCGAACGGTGAGGGAAGGCTTGAGGGTCATTGTTGTCTCCTGGTTCAAGTTAAAAATCACCTGTTCGGCGCCGGCTTGTCCGGGCGGCCTTGAGGCTTGTGGGCACTAACTCTTTTTTGAACCGGCAGACGCCATGACCCGGGCGGGTCTATCGCGCCCTGCCGGGTCTGAAACCTATGCTTTCGGAAATGCTGGCGCCGGCATTGACCAGCGTTTCAATCTGCAGCTTTGTGACCTTGCCGGGCATGAACTGCACGGCGTCGACGATGGCAATCGTGGCCACGATTTTTCCGGCCGCATCGAAAATCGGCGCGGCCAGCGCATTCAGGCCCATGACGGCTTCGTCAGGAGCGATGGCCCAGCCCTGTTTGCGGATCTGCTCCAGCTCTTTTTCAAGCTCTTTCACGCCGGTGATGGTTTTGGGCGTGAGTGCGGGCAGGCCTGCCGCAACAATCTTTTTGAACAGCGCCGCCCCGCCATACGCCATGGCAATCTTTCCCTGCGCCGAATGGTGGTAACCGAGCAGCGAACCGGGCTTGACGGTGATCTCGATGGCCGAGGTGCCGGGCTGCACCGACACCACGCGCACACCGCCGCGGTCCAGCATGCCCAGGATTACCGAATGGTTGAGCGTGTTGCGCACCTTGCGCATCACCGGGCCGGCTTCGCGGACGATGTCCACGCTGTCATTGACCGCATGCCCCAGCGCCACCATGCGGGCGCCCACGCGGTAGCGCTCGGACGCCTCATCCTGCACCACATAACCCTGCTGCGCCAGCGTGCGCAAGTGCCTGAACACCTTGCTCTTGTTGGTGCCGAAGTGTTCTGCAATGGCGGTGACGCCCACAGCCTCGCGCTGGACGGCGACGTGCTCCAGGATTTCCAGTGCGAACAGGACGGCTTGAACGCCGGTGGTTTCTTTGGGCTCTGTCATGGTGCTTGCTTCGCTTTTAAGCCGGGAAATTCCGGCCCCGCGATGTTAGCTTTGCGTGGGCTTGCCCCCGCTGCTGCTGGCCCAGTTGGCGCCGCCTTCAATAGCCGGATGCGGCAGGCGCTTGTCGGCTGCCGGTGCGCCCGCCATTTTTTTGGCCAGCGCTGTGAGCTGTGCAGACCAGTCGGCCAGGTATTTCTCTCGCTCGGCCTGGCTCACACGCGGTGAGGCATATGCGACGAAGCTGGGCGCGACTTCAAGGCCCAGGTACTCAAGCATGGTGCGCCGGTGCGGGTACAGCAGGTTTTCAATCGGGCCGTACACACCGCCTTCAGAAAACCGTTCGGGCGTGCCGCCCGTGGTCAACGCGACAACGCCATGGCGCCCCTTGAAGAAGCCGCTGTCAAACCGTTTGCCATCGGCGTATGCAAAACCGTAAGCCAGCACGCGGTCAAACCAGCCCTTGAGAATGGCCGGCATGCCGCCCCACCATAGCGGGTAGATGAAGATGAAGAGGTCTGCATCGGCAACACGCTGCTGTTCACGCACCAGTTCGTTTGAAAAGCCGTTTTCCTGGCTCGCCTTGAGCTGCTCCTGCTGGTAGTGAAACCTTGTGGCATCGGCCACGGTGGTGAAGTCATGCCGGCCAGCCACCGGGTTGAAGTTTTCGGCATAGAGGTCAGACACCACCACCTCGTGCCCCGCTGCTGTCAATGTGTTGCGGGCCGCGTCTTTCATGGCCGCAGAGAAAGATGCCGGCTCAGGGTTCGCGTAGACGATCAGCGTTTTCATGGTGCCGATCAAAGGCCGACCAGCGCCGCAGCATTGGTGGAGACCATCTTGCGGACGTCTGCCTCGCTGTAGCCGAGGTCGAGGCAGATCTCTATCACGCTGAGGAAGCCGTCGACCAGGCGGGGGTTGCCTTCCTGGCCCAGGTCGGAGCCCAGGATGGTGCGGTCTACGCCGGCTGCCTCAATCAGGCCCTTGAGGGTTTCAGGGTCGAACATGCGGAACTTGGAGTCTTCCGCAAACATGCACATCGAATGCTCGATGTACACACCCATGCCCGCAAGGCGCGTGATGTCTGCCAGGCTGGCACCGACGACAAAGGTCGGGTGGTTGCAGATCATGCGTTTGATGCCGCGTTTTTTGGCTTCTTCAAACAGGGGCCAGATCTCGCTGATGTTGAGGTGGCCTGACGACAGCACCACATCGCGGTCGGCAATGACGTCGAGGATGGTCAGCACGTCGGGCAGCAGCTTGCCGCTGTCGTCCACCACATGCACTGGCGCGGGCGGCATCATGGGCCGGCTGGAGTTGGGGAAGTTTGTGGTCTGGCCCTTCTTGTGCTGCTCGATGTGGTTCTTCGATGAGAAGGTCGGCATCCACACCAGCTTGGCGCCCAGGGCAATGCCGTGCTCTACCGCATAGATGTTGAGGCCCCCGCTCTGGTTGTTCAGCGGCACGCCGGACAGCAGGGTCACGCCGAGGTGGCTGAAATGTTTGTTCAGCATCACGGTGACAGGCGTCACTGAGTAGTAGTGATCCTTGATCAACAGGGCACGCACACCGGCTTCAGAGGCTTCCTGCATGGCTTCGTAATGGTCGAAGTAACGCGGCATCACGGAAGGCCCGCTGTGGCAGTGCAGGTCAATCGCACCCTTGAGCAGGCTTTTTGAAAGCCCGGGCTGACTCTTGCGCCAGGCGCCTGGTGCAAGTTCGTAATTCTGTTCGGTCTGCTGCTGCATGGTGGGGCCTCTTTCGTCGCTCTTTGTTCGCGTTCATATCAACTTGCAGAATCCAGTTGTTTTATTCTGCAAAACATAGTATCTTCTGGTGTAACGATATTAAATCAGGCATTCCGAATAAAAACTAGGGATAACACTTATGTGCGGCCATGCGCACCCTTGCCTGCCCATGCTTTGGACTGGCGAAGCCAGCACGTCAGAACAGGCGTCGGCGCGCAGAAAAATAAGGCGTGCACAGCTCCGCCTGGAGCGACGCTCCATTCAGGACAGTGCGGGGATGGCTAACGGCTGCGAGCCGTCATGCAGTCATGCAGTCAGAAAGCTCAGCTACCCCGATAGGTGGAATAGCTCCACGGGCTGACCAGCAAAGGCACGTGGTAGTGCTGGCTGGTGTCGGCGACGCCGAAGTCAAGACTGACGAGGTTCAGGAATGCGGGCTCGGGCAGCTTCACGCCACACGCCGTGAAATACGCGGCCACATCAAACACCAGGCGATAGGTGCCAGCCTTCAGGGTGGTGTTGTCATACAGCAGGCCATCCGGGTTGCGGCCGTCGGCATTGAGTGTGAACTGCTTGACCACCACCGCATCATGGCCTTGCGTGGTGTACAGAGTGACCGCCATGCCCGCAGCGGGTTTGCCATGCATGGTGTCCAGTACGTGTGTGCTCAAGCCCATGGTCATCCTTTAAAGCGCTGATCGGCAGCGTGTCAAACCTGTTTTCGGTTCACTGAAAGTGTATACAGTTTTGGGGTTTGAAGCTATGATCAAAAGCATGCCCACCTCTGCCCTGGCCGCCGCCGTTGCCGCATCAGCCAATCCCACCCATGCCATCGTCGAGGCCCTGACCAAGGCCATCGTCGAGCACCGTTTGCACCCCGGCACCAAGCTGGCCGAACAAAAGCTCGCCGATCACTTTGGCGTGTCGCGCACGCTGGTGCGGCAGGCACTGTTCCAGCTCTCGCAAAACCGCCTGATCAAACTCGAACCCGCACGCGGCGCCTTTGTGGCGGCACCTTCCGTCATCGAGGCGCGCCAGGTGTTTGCCGTCAGGCGCATGCTTGAGGCAGAAATGACACGCGCGTTTGTGCGCGAGGTCACGCCCGCGAAGATCAAGGCACTGAAAGAGCACGTCGCCAAAGAGAAAGCCGCCGTGGCCCGGGCAGACGCAGCCAGCCGCACAGAGCTTCTGGGCGACTTTCATGTGCGCATGGCCGAACTCATGGGCAATGAAGTGCTGGCGCAGCTGCTGGGCGAGCTGATCTCACGCTGCGCACTGATCACATTGATGTACCAGACGGCGACTGCTGCCGAATACTCCAGCGACGAGCACTCGGGCATCATCCGCGCCCTGGCTGCAAAAGACGAGGCACTGGCTGTACAACTGATGACCGAGCACCTTCTCAACGTAGAGAAGAATCTGGCCTTTGACCGCAAGGTGCCCAGCAACGATTTGTCGATGGCGCTGTCATGAACAACGCCAGTTACCCCAGAGACCTCGCTGGTTACGGCCGTGATGTGCCGCACGCACAGTGGCGGGGCAAGGCGCGCATAGCAGTGCAGTTTGTACTGAACTATGAAGAAGGCGGCGAAAACTCGGTGCTGCATGGCGATCCAGGCTCGGAGCAATTCCTCTCCGAGATGTTCAACCCGCCGGCGTTTGCCGACCGGCATTTGAGCATGGAAAGCATCTACGAATACGGCTCGCGCGCCGGCGTGTGGCGCATCCTGCGCGAGTTTGAAAAACGAAAACTGCCGCTCACCGTGTTTGGTGTCGGCATGGCCCTGCAGCGCGCGCCGGATGTGACTGCGGCATTTGTCGAGCTGGGTCATGAAATTGCCTGCCACGGCTGGCGCTGGATCAACTACCAGCAGGTCGACGAAGCGACTGAACGCGAACACATGCGTTTGGGGCTTGACGCTATTGAAAAGCTCACCGGCAACCGCCCTTTGGGCTGGTACACGGGCCGCGACAGCCCGAACACCCGCAGGCTGGTGGCCGATGACGGCGCGCTGGTGTACGACAGTGATTACTACGGCGACGACCTGCCCTTCTGGACGGACGTCAAACGCAGCGACGGCGTGGTGGTGCCCCGGCTGGTGGTGCCGTATGCGATGGACACCAACGACATGCGTTTCTCGCTGCCCCAGGGCTTTTCGCAGGGCGAAGATTTTTTCACCTACCTGAAGGACAGCTTTGATGCGCTTTACGCAGAAGGTTCGCCCGATGGTGAAAACCGGCCGAAGATGCTGAGCATAGGCATGCACTGCCGCCTGCTCGGCAGGCCGGGTCGCATCGTTGCACTGCAGCGCTTTCTAGACCACATCGAAAAGCATGATCATGTGTGGGTTTGCAGGCGCATCGAGATCGCCCGGCACTGGGAGAAAACCCACCCCCACACAGCGCGCGCGGAAGGCCGGGCATGACACTCACCCTCGACAAGATCAACCAGGCAACGCATGCAGATGCACTGCAGTTGCTTGACGGCCTGTATGAGCATTCGCCCTGGATTGCGGACAAAGCCCTGCACAAACGGCCTTTCAATTCACTGGCCCACCTGAAACATGAAATGGTGCGCGTGCTTGAAGGGTCGGACCGCCAGGCCCAGGTCGGGCTGGTGCGCGCCCATCCTGAACTCGCTGGCAAGGCCATGGTTGACAACAGCCTCACAGCCGAGTCAACGCACGAGCAAAAAACCGCAGGCCTGACGCAATGCACACCTGAAGAGCTCGCACACATACAGAAACTCAACAGCGATTACAACGCGAAGTTCGGCTTTCCCTTCGTCCTTGCGGTGCGTGGCACCCGGGGCACCGGGCTGAGCAAGCAGCAGATCATGGCCACGTTCGAGCGCCGCCTGAACAACCACCCGGATTTCGAGCTTGGTGAGTGCCTGCGCAACATCAACCGCATTGTTGAACTGCGGCTCAATGACAAATTCGGGGTCAACCCCACCACTGGCAACGAGGTGTGGGACTGGCAAGAACAGCTTGCGCAATACAGCGACCCGGGCTACCTCGAAAAAGGCCAGCTCACGGTGACCTACCTCACCGATGCACACCGCGCATGCGCCACCTTCATATCCCGCACCATGCAGGAATGCGGTTTTGACGAGGTCAATATTGACGTCGTCGGCAACGTGGTCGGCATCTACCGCGCCGACAAGCCCGGCGCAAAAACACTGCTCACCGGCAGCCACTACGACACGGTGCGTAACGGCGGCAAGTACGACGGACGGCTCGGCATCTTCACACCCATGGCCTGCGTGCGGGAACTGCATCGCCAGGGCAAGCGCCTGCCTTTCAATATTGAAGTCGTGGGCTTCGCCGAAGAAGAAGGCCAGCGCTACAAGGCGACATTCCTGGGCTCAGGCGCACTGGTCGGTGATTTCAAGCCCGAGTGGCTGGACCAGAAGGACGCCGATGGCATCACCATGCGCGAAGCCATGGCGTATGCCGGCCTCTCACCCGCAGACATTCCCGCCATCAAGCGCAAACCTGAAAACTACCTTGGGTTTGTCGAGGTACATATCGAACAGGGGCCAGTGCTCAACGAGATGGACCTGCCCCTGGGCATAGTGACTTCCATCAACGGCAGCGTGCGCTACCTGTGCGAAATCACTGGCGTGGCCAGCCATGCAGGCACCACACCCATGAACCGCCGCAGGGATGCCGCCAGTGCGGCTGCAGAGCTGGCGCTCTACGTCGAAAAGCGCGCAGCACAGGACGCCGACTCGGTAGGTACCATGGGCATGCTGCAGGTGCCCAGCGGTTCCATCAACGTCGTTCCTGGCCGCTGCCTTTTTTCGCTCGACATGCGCGCACCCGTCGATGCACAGCGCGATGCCATGGCGACCGATGTGCTCAATGAACTGAAGGCGATATGCGAGAGGCGCGGCGTGCAGTACAGCCTTGAGCTCACCGAAAAAGCCGCTGCAGCACCGAGCAACGCCGTATGGCAAGCCCGATGGGAAGCCGCAGTCCAGTCTCTCGGCCTGCCGCTTTTTGCCATGCCCAGCGGCGCGGGCCATGACGCCATGAAGATCCACAAGATCATGCCCCAGGCCATGCTGTTCGTGCGCGGGCAGAACTCCGGCATCAGCCACAACCCCCTTGAAAGTACGACCAGCGACGACATGCAGCTCGCGGTTGAAGCTTTCCATTTTTTACTCGGCAGCCTTGCCAGAGAAGTTCAATGAGCACCCCTTCCGACTACGACAAACTCGACAGCTGGATAGACGCGCACTTCGATGAGGAAGTACGCTTTCTACAGCAACTGGTGCGGGTGCCGACAGACACACCACCGGGTAACAACGCACCGCACGCAGACCGCACCGCAGAACTGCTGGCGGGTTTTGGTTTCATCGCAGAGAAACATCCTGTTTCCCAGGCCGAGGTCGAAGCCTACGGCATGGAATCCATCACCAATCTGATCGTCAGGCGGCCTTACGCATCGGGCGGCAGAACCATCGCGCTCAACGCGCACGGCGACGTGGTGCCACCCGGCGAAGGCTGGACGCATGAGCCTTACGGCGGGGAGATCGTTGATGGCAAGCTGTATGGCCGGGCCTCTGCCGTCAGCAAATCCGATTTCGCCAGCTTCACGTTTGCCGTGCGTGCCCTTGAAGCCCTGGCGGCACCTTTGAGAGGTGCAGTCGAACTCCACTTCACCTATGACGAAGAGTTCGGCGGCGAAATGGGCCCCGGATGGCTGCTGAAAAAAGGCCTCACCAAACCCGACCTGATGATTGCTGCCGGCTTTTCATATGAAGTGGTGACTGCGCACAACGGATGCCTGCAGATGGAAGTCACCGTTCACGGCAAGATGGCGCATGCCGCCATTCCCGAAAGCGGCGTTGATGCACTGCAGGGCGCAGTGACCATCCTCAATGCACTTTACGCACAGAACGCGCTTTATAAAAAGGTGACGTCGAAGGTCGAAGGCATCAACCACCCTTACCTGAATGTGGGGCGCATTGAAGGGGGCACCAACACCAACGTGGTCCCGGGCAAGGTGAGTTTCAAGCTTGACCGCCGCATGATTCCTGAAGAAAACCCGGCCGGGGTGGAGGCCAGTATTCGCCAGGTCATCGCCTCGGCAGCAGAAACCTGCCCTGGCGTCAGCGTCGACATCAAGCGCCTGCTGCTGGCCAATTCAATGCAGCCACTTGCCGGCAACAAACCGTTGGTCGACGCCATACAAAAGCACGGCGAAGCGCTGTTCGGCACGCCCATTCCAGCCATGGGCACACCGCTTTACACCGACGTGCGGCTGTATGCCGAAGCAGGTATTCCCGGAGTGATTTACGGCGCTGGCCCCCGAACCGTTCTTGAATCACATGCCAAACGCGCTGACGAGCGGCTTGACCTTGAAGACCTGCGACGCGCAACAAAAGTCATAGCCCGCACGCTCAGGGACCTGCTTTCGTGAAGTTTTTCCTGTCGTTGTCAGTCATTTTTCAGGGGTATTCACGGGGTCAAAAGACCTTTGCAAACAGCGGACTTAACTCAAAATAGGACGGACCTCACCACTAGATGGTGAATGGGCACCGCCAACCGCTCTTGCTTGCACATTTTTGGCACGTTTGGCACTGTTTTTGCTTGTTATCACCGTCCCTTCAGGGTTTCATCAACGTTCGTTTCCTCTTCCAGAGAGTCCCTATGACCAATACCTCCGCATCCCGTTTTTCGATGCTGCCGCTGGCTGCAAAAATTGCCGGCGCATTCATCGCTGTCGCCGCCTTCACCACAGCCCAGGCCCAGAACACGCCCATCAAGTTCCAGCTCGACTGGCGCTTTGAAGGCCCGGCGGCCTTGTTCCTGACCCCTGTGGCCAAAGGCTACTTCAAGGACAACAAGCTCGACGTCACGGTCGATGCCGGCAACGGCTCAGGCGGAGCGGTGACCCGCGTCGCTTCAGGCACCTACGACATGGGCTTTGCCGACCTGGCCGCGCTGATGGAGTTTCACGCCAACAACCCCGACGCCCCCAACAAGCCTGTGGCCGTCATGATGGTCTACAACAACACGCCAGCCTCCGTCATGGCCCTGAAGAAGTCGGGCATCAAGACCCCGGCTGACCTCAACGGCAAGAAAATGGGCGCCCCCGTCTTCGACGCCGGCCGCCGCGCCTTCCCCATCTTCGCCAAGGCCAACAAGATCACAGGCTTCACCTGGACCGCCATGGACCCCCCACTGAGGGAGACCATGCTCGCCAGGGGCGATATCGATGCGATTACCGGTTTTACCTTCACCTCGCTGCTCAACCTCGAAGCCCGTGGAGTCAAGGCCGAAGACGTCGTCGTGCTGCCTTATGCCGACTTCGGCGTGAAGCACTACGGCAACGCCGTCATCGTCTCGCCCAAGCTGATCAAGGAGAATCCCGCCGCCGTCAAGGCCTTCCTGCTCGCCTTCACCAAAGGCGTCAAGGATGTCGTGACTGACCCGGCCGCCGTGATTGCCTACGTCAAGGAACGTGACGGCATCATCAACGTGCCGCTCGAGACCCGCCGCCTGAAATTGGCCATCGACACCGTCATCAACAGCCCCGACGCCCGCGCCGAAGGCTTCGGTCAGGTCAAGGGCCCGCGCCTGTCCCTGATGGCCTCTGAAGTGTCCGACGCCTTCAACACCAAGACCCGCGTCAACCCTGAAGCCGTGTGGAATGGCAGCTTCCTGCCCACCGCAGCCCAGCTCAACGTGCTGCCGAAGAAGTAAGCAATACGGCAAAGAACTTTCAGGCCCCGACCTTCATGACACTCCAAACTGACGCCGCCCCGCTGTTCGTCGACTTCTCAGACGTCTGGCTCGCTTACAACGAAGAGCTGCTCGCGCAGCAGAAATTTGCGGTCGAAGCGATTGACATGAAGGTCCGGCAGGGCGAGTTCATCGCCATCGTCGGGCCGTCTGGCTGCGGCAAGTCCACCTTCATGAAGCTGGCCACCGGGCTGAAGATGCCCTCCAAAGGCAACATCATCATCGACGGCAAACATGTCACAGGCCCGCTCAAGGTCTCCGGCATGGCCTTTCAGGCCCCATCGCTGCTGCCCTGGCGCACCACCCTTGACAACGTGCTGCTGCCGCTGGAGATCGTCGAGCCCTTTCGCAGCAACTTTCGTGACAAGCGAAAGGAATACGAAGAGCGCGCCAAAAAGCTTCTTGAAAGCGTGGGCCTGGCAGGTTATGAAGACAAGTTCCCCTGGCAGCTGTCTGGTGGCATGCAGCAGCGCGCCAGCATCTGCCGGGCATTGATCCATGAACCCAAGATGCTGCTGCTCGACGAGCCCTTTGGCGCGCTGGATGCCTTTACCCGTGAAGAACTGTGGTGCATCCTGCGCGACCTCTGGACGGTGCAGCGCTTTAACGTCATCCTGGTGACGCACGACCTGCGTGAGTCTGTGTTCCTGGCCGATACCGTCTATGTGATGAGCAAGAGCCCGGGGCGCTTTGTGATCAAGCGCGAGATCGAGCTGCCCCGCCCGCGCGAGCTGGAGGTGACCTACACCAAGGAGTTCAGCGACATCGTGCACGAGCTGCGCGGCCATATCGGTGCGATCCGTCAAACCACGACCGTCCCCGCCTGACCCAACCACCCACATTCCCACATGTCAAAAAAACAACTCGAACGCTGGGCGCCCTGGGTGCTGCTGGTCGCCGTCATTGCCCTGTGGCAGTTCATCTGCGCGGCCTTTGACGTCTCTGAATTCATCTTCCCCAGCCCCTGGCGCATTGCGACCCAGACCTGGGAGTTCAAGTGGGTCATCCTGGGCCATGCCTGGCGCACCTACTGGGTGACCATGGCGGGCTTTGGCCTGGCGATCGTGGTGGGGGTACTGCTGGGCTTTGTCGTGGGTTCATCCCGCCTGGCCTATGCCGCTGTCTACCCCTTGATGACAGCATTCAATGCCCTGCCCAAGGCGGCGTTTGTGCCAATTCTTGTGGTCTGGTTCGGCATTGGCATTGGCCCGGCCATCCTGACGGCTTTCCTGATCTCGTTCTTCCCCATCATGGTGAACATTGCGACCGGCCTGGCGACGCTTGAGCCTGAACTGGAAGATGTCTTGCGGGTTCTTGGCGCAAAACGCTGGGATGTGCTGATCAAGGTGGGGCTGCCGCGCTCCATGCCTTACTTCTATGGTTCGCTGAAGGTGGCCATTACCTTGGCGTTTGTGGGCACCACCGTTTCAGAAATGACGGCGGCCAATGAGGGTATTGGCTATCTGCTGATCTCTGCGGGCTCTGCGATGCAGATGGGCCTGGCCTTCAGTGGGCTGGTGGTCGTGGGCGCCATGGCCATGGTGATGTATGAGCTGTTCAGCTATATCGAGAAGCACACCACGCAGTGGGCGCACCGCAGCACGAACAACGAATAATCTGCAACCTGCATGCAGCAAAAAAGCGGCCTTCAAGGCCGCTTTTTTATTTGCAGATTTATCTGTGAACCTCTGCCTCGCCGTGCCGCGCAAGCAACTCCATCAACTTGCGCCGTATCAGGATGCCGGGGCGGTCCGAGTCCATTGAAAACTCGACGCCACGCCTGCGCAAATCGACCACCGCATCAGGGTCAGTCGATTCAAGGATGTCCTTGTCTTCCAGCGTGATCTCCGCATCAAAGTCGATCAGCATCTGTGCCGGGCAATCGGCCTCGGTGTCATTGCGGAACAGCCACTGGCACAGCTGCATATTGCCGTCATCAATCGGCGTGAAGCAGTTGATGATGATGTGCCGTATGCCCGACGGGTATTCAATATCCAGACGCCTTGAGAACGGCAAAAAGTAGGCATTGCGCATGTGGCGTGTGGTGATGGGGTCACTCACACCGCTGATGCGCTGGTAGCGCTCCGGGTTGACGGCATCGATCACCGTCTCTGCATAAAAACCAAGCTCGTTTTCAACCAGCTCATATTTGCTGGGCTTGGGGCTCGCCGCCACGCCGAAAGTGGCGCGATGCACAAAACTAAAGTGCGAGTTGTCAAAGGAGTTTTCAAGCGCCCGCATCGGGCTGGTCTGCCAGCGTTCATAGAACTGGAAGATGGTGCGGTAAGCCGGATCAGAGAATTCAGGAATTTCGGGGATGTCTGCCACGGGTTCTTCAAGCGCAACCCACGCATAGCCATATCGGGCCGTGCAATGGTAGGCCGTGGTTTTGTAGTCGGGCATGATGGCCCGCCCCGCTTCGTACTGCGGAATCGCCACAACCTGACCTGTCCGGTCATATGTCCAGCCGTGGTAGCCGCACTGGATGCGCCCCTTGCTGCACGCTTTGCCCTGGTCATCAACACACCAGCCTTTTGAAAGCTTCGCTGTGCGGTGGCAACAGCGGTCACGCAATGCTGCGGGCTCGCCCTGCGCATCAATAAACAGCACGATGTTTTCGCCCAGCAGGGTGAAAGGTTTTGGCCCATCGGCCAGGGCGGTCAGCGGCATGACGGCATGCCAGTATTTACGAAGTACGAGTTGTTGGGTTACAAGCATTGAAGCGCTCCTTGAGTGGAAAAAACAGGAGCAATTTCCGGACAACACCGTTGCGGTGCCGCTTGAACGCTTCTACTCCCGGGGACATTTTAATAAACAGTAACGAAAGATTCATCAGGCTTTTGCACCGTGGGTTTTGAGATGCATGTCTCGCAGGTGCTCACCAACGGTGCAAGGCTCAAACGCCGGCGACTCGCCGGCAGGCACGCATGTGGCTACGGGCTTTACCAGCGCCTCATAGTCTGGGTTGTAAAAAAACGGAATGGAGTGCCGCGGCTTCACACCACTGAAGACATTGCGCACGCGATGCGGGTTGGAGTGGTAGCGCCCATTGGTCCAGCGCGGAATCATGTCCCCCAGGTTGACGACCAGGCTTCCGGCGATCGGGGGCGCGGCCACCCAGCTGCCATCGGGCATGCTGACCTCCAGCCCGCCGTGCGCGTCCTGCGCAAGAATGGTGATGGCGCCCCAGTCCGTGTGGGCGCCGGCGCCGAAAGTCCTGTCGTCGGCATTTTCAGGCTGCGGCGGGTACCTCAGGAAGCGCAGCGTCACCATGGGTGCGCCATGCATCTGGTCGAAATAATCCTCAGGCAGATCAAGCGACAGGGCCATCAACTGCATCACGCGAACCGCCAACCTGCACATGCTGCCGATATAGGCGCTGGAGTGCGAGGCAAGATCAGGCAGTTCCGCAGGCCACTGGTTCATGCCATAGGTATGGTATTTCCTCACCACATGGGGATGCCCTGGCGGATAGTCGATACCGCAATAAAAGCTCTCCTTGAGGTCGGGCCGCGCGCCCGAATCCAGAGTCTGCGAGCCAATTGCTTCATAGCCTCTCGAACAGGCCGACAGCCTTGTTGCCAGAGCCTCCTTGCGCCCGGCAGGCAAATTGAAGAGCTGGTCTACAAGCGAGAACTGGCGGTCAATCACACGCTGTTCAAGGCCATGATGGGTGACGTAGAAAAACCCTGCGGCTTCTGCAGCGCCGCGAATCTGCGCAGCGACATTCAGGCTGCGGCCGCCGCCAGGCAACAGGGCAGCGGACAAATCAATCACGGGAATCATCATGTCACCGTCCCCATGAAAACAGGGCAATGGACAACTGGCGACAAGACCCGTAAGGCCTTGGGTGTGGTCAGCATGAAGCGCTCCTTGAGTGGAAATCAAGAGCAATTTCCCACTTGCACCGTTGCAGTGCAGGTTGAACGCTTCTACTCTCGTCTATGGTTAACGAGCAAATTTCGCGCCAATGTTGCCGCCCAGGTGCATAAGAAGGCAACGGGCTGCTATATGTATTTAGTCGGATCCCCTTGAAAGTTGTGCATTGCACTGAGCGGCAATCTGCTGGCACGCGAAATGCATGTTCATGCGCAAGAGTAGAAGCGTTCAGCCCCCATGCACCAGCGTGGGACGCCCGGAAATTGCTCTTGAACCCGTCCTGCCTTTTCATCTTGCAACGCATATTGGATAGGCCGGTGTTTTCAAGTGCCTTACCGGAGTTGACATGAACCGTCCCTTACAACGGCGAGTATTTCTCGCATCGCTCGCTTCCGCATCAACCCTCGCCGTCCCTTCCGTGTGGAGCCAGGCCGCGCGCCTGACACCGGTCAAGTTCACGCTCGACTTCCGGGTAACCGGGCAAACCTCACCCTTCTTTCTTGCGCAAAGCAGGGGCTACTACAAGGATGAAGGCCTGGATGTCACGATTGATGTCGGCGCTGGCTCTGTCACCTCCATCACCCGCATTGCCAGCGGCGTTTACCAGATGGGCCTGGGCGACATCAGCTCTCTCGTCGAGTTCAACGCACAGAACCCCGGCACACCACTTGTGCAGGCCGTCTACCAGTACTACAACCGCGCGCCCTTTGTGATCATCGGCCGCAAGGACCGCGGCATCACCACTGACTTTCGCAGCCTTGAAGGCAAAAAGATTGCCGCAGCCGCCGTTGAGTCAACCCGCCGAAGCTGGCCCATGGTTGCCCGCAAGCTGCGCCTCAAACCAGACCTGTTCAGCTGGGCCACCACCGACTTCAGCGCACGCGACAACGTGGTTGTGCGCGGTGATGTCGATGGCGCAACCTACTTTCACGACTCGGCCGTCTCGCTGTTCGCACGCATGAAACCGGAAGATCTGGCCATACTTCAATACGCTGATGCAGGTGTCAACCTCTACGGCAACGCCATACTCGCCAGCAGCAACCTCATCGCACAAAATCCCAAGGTGGTTGCCGCCTTCCTGCGCGCCACCAACCGCGCCATCGTCGAAACCTTTGCCAATCCCGCTGCCGCCATCGCGGCCACACGCCAGCGCGAACCCATTCTTGACGAGAAGGTCGAACTCGAACGCTGGCGTGTCACATCCCAGTATGTGGGCGCTGCAGACACGCGTGGCCACGGCATTGGCGATATCCGCAAGCTGCTGGTCGAGCAGCAGGTTGATGAAGTAGTCGATATTTACGGACTGAAGGCCAGGCCCAGTGCTGACGGTCTTTACAACCTGTCCATGCTGCCGCCAAAAGCTGACCGCATGGTAAAGGTCTGAGCATGAGCATGGAGAAGGCAACAGCCCTGCTCAACGACCGCGATTCCAGCTATATGGGCAAAGCCATCGCATGGGCGCACACTGCACGTGAGCGTGGCAACCGTCCCTTCGGTGCGGTCATTGTGTCGACTGATGGCGAGCTGCTGGCAGAGGCCTACTGCAACACCAGCGAAACCGGCGACTGCACCGGTCACGCAGAGACCAATGCCGTGCGCCTGGCTTCCAGCACCATCAGCCGCGAGACCCTGCAGGCTGCAACGCTGTACTCATCAGCCGAACCCTGCGTCATGTGCGCGGGTGCCATCTTCTGGTCAGGCATAGGCCGTGTGATCTTCGGCATTGATGCCGTGAGCCTTCGTGTCTTTCGTGGTGAGCGGGCCGAGCAGCGTGATGCAGAGTTGTCCTGCCGCGATGTCTTTGCCGCTTCGCCCCATGTGATTGACTGTATAGGCCCCGTCATGATGGAAGAAGCCAGCGAGCCCCACAAGGGATTCTGGAAAACCTGAACGCTCAAACCAGGGCACTGCGCCGCTTAAACTCTGCGCATGCCCTGGCACGCCCAACTAGACCTTGACTACAGCCTTGAAGACGGGCGATGTGTCGCACGCCACAAACACACCGGTCCGCTTCGAATACTGCAAAACCTTTATCCTGAAGGCGATGACATCTGCCACAACGTGCTGGTGCACCCGCCTGGCGGCCTGGTCGGTGGCGACACGCTGGACATAGGTATCAGGGTGAATGAAGGCGCGCACGGCCTTGTCACCACGCCCGGTGCGACGCGCTTTTACAGATCGGACAGTGAGCCTGCGCTGCAGCGCACCTCCATCACCGTCGACGCTGGCGCACGACTGGAATGGCTGCCGCTTGAAGCCCTGTGCTACAGCGGTTGCCTGGCAGAAAACCAGTTGCGCATCAACGTTGCACCAGGTGCGGAGCTGCTGGGGTGGGACGTCACCGCACTGGGTCTGCCCGCCGCCGGCAAACCCTTTGAAAGCGGCAGCTTCTGCCAGCACATTGAAGTACCCGGTCTGTGGCTGGAGCGCGCGCATATCAAGGCGGCAGATGGTCTGCTGATGGACAGTCCGCTGGGCATGGCTGGTCATCGCTGTCTCGCCACCCTGTTTTTTGTAACAGGCAGCAAGCTGGACCGACAGCGCAGGCAGTCGGCACTGGACATTGCAAGAGGCATCATCGATGCACACCCGCTCTGCACAACTTCAGGCGCCACCAGCCCCGATGGCCAGGTGGTGCTTGTACGGGTGCTGGCCCCCGTCGTGGAGCCTGCCATGGCCCTGTTGCGCGAAGTCTGGCTCGCATGGCGCAGCCAGCTGTGGGGCCTTCCGTCCTCAAGCCCGCGCATCTGGTCGACGTAACGCTGTAAACGCCTTGGCTAAGCCGATTCCTACATGCATACGGGCACAGAGGTACCCTCGCCCGTCTCCTTGGCTGTCATGACGCCAGAAAGCCGAGACCTACAGTTCGTTCACAGGTCCACAAAGGACGAACCCAAGGAGTCAATCATGAACACACCCCAATTCAAGCTCAACACACTGGCCAAAGGCCTCGCAGGTTTTGTATTCACTGCAGTGCTGGCCATGACGGCTGCCACTGCTCAGGTTGCATCAGGCACCACAGGCATAGATGCGACGGGCAGTGCCCAGA
Source organism: Pseudomonadota bacterium (assembly GCA_040388905.1). Classification (GTDB taxonomy): domain Bacteria; phylum Pseudomonadota; class Gammaproteobacteria; order Burkholderiales; family Burkholderiaceae_C; genus Polaromonas. Next base: position 43,925 of record JAZKAY010000006.1, on the reverse strand, counting down.
GCGAAGCTGCCGCCTGTAATTCTGGCCGCACCCAGCAGGATCGCGAGACCTGCCTGCGCGAAGTGCGCAATGCCAATGCCGACAAGCGTGCTGGCAAGCTTGACAACGCTGGCGCCCAGTTCAATGCCAATGCCATGCAGCGCTGCAATGCCCTGACAGGTGAGGACAAGGTCGCCTGCGAAGCCCGTATCGTGGGCTATGGCAATACCCAGGGCAGCGTTGCCGGTGGGGGCGTGATCCGTGAAGTTGAAACGGTTGTGTTGCCCAAGGACGCGACCAACGTCGTCATCAAGCCGCAGACGGCGAATGACGCCATCATTGTGATTCCTGCCACGCAGTAATCAACCCCTCTGCTTAAAACCCCGCTTGATGGCGTGATGAACGCCACAGATGGGGCTATGCAGTAAGCCGCCAGGACCATCCTGGCGGCTCTTTTCATCCCCCTGTCCAGGCTCACTGCGTGTAGCCTGTTCTCCCCTCACGGGGACGGCGCCTGTGCCCCGGCTAAGCCGGTTGCACGGCACCCTTGCAAGTCGAGATCTGGATCATATAGCTACGAGTTGGCGGACGCCGTTGGCTTCCATGTCCTTGCCCTGGCCGCGGGCGATGAATTCGCCGCGCTCCATGACGAGGTAGTCATCGGCCAGTTCCTGCGCGAAGTCGTAGTACTGTTCGACCAGCAGGATGGCCATATCGCCCCGGTCGGCGAGCATGCGTATGACGCGGCCTATGTCCTTGATGATGCTGGGTTGTATGCCCTCGGTCGGCTCGTCAAGAATCAGCATTTTGGGTTTGGCCGCCAGCGCACGTGCAATGGCCAATTGCTGTTGCTGCCCGCCCGACAAATCTCCGCCACGCCGGTTCAGCATCTGCTTGAGCACAGGGAACAACTCATACAGTTCGGCAGGTATGGGTGTGCTGGCACTTTTGTAGGCCAAGCCCATGCGCAGGTTTTCTTCAACCGTCAGCCGCGCGAAAATTTCGCGGCCCTGGGGTACGAAGCCTATACCTGCACGGGCTCGCTCATACGGGGTTGAGGCCTGGATCTGTTTGCCGTCGAACTCGATGGTTCCGGTCTTGATGGGCACCAGTCCCATCAGCGATTTGAGCAGCGTGGTCTTGCCCACGCCGTTACGGCCCAGCAAAACGGTGACTTTGCCGAGATGTGACTCCATGCTGACATCGCGCAGGATGTGGGAGCCGCCGTAGTATTGATTGACGTTTTTGACGGTCAGCATTTGCTTGCTCCTGGCACGCCCAGACGAAATAGTCGAGCGCTGGTACTCGTTTGAAGCCGGATGCCGGGAATCGCCCGGCGGCGACTCACTTTCTTTTGCTTCGCCAAAAGAAAGTAAGCAAAGAAAAGGCGACCCGCCGTCTGGGTCCCTTCGGGCAACCTGCGCTGCTCGACTCCGGCGGCAGTCCAAACAACTCGCCTGCGGCTCAGACAAGTTTGGCCTGACCTTCCGCCTCCGTCTGCGCTGCTCGGCCCAGCCTCAACGGGGTGGGGAGTGAATTCGGGAACGGAATCGGGGAGCCTCAAGCGCGAAGAGCTTGAGGCGAGTGTCTGGTTTGGTTTTCTTATTAACCCCTGCTGGCCGCGCCGAGGAGCGGAGATGGAGTCGGCATTAAGGGGAAAAACTTGTTTGAGCGCAGCGAGTTGTTTTTCCCGCCGACGTAATTGAGCACCGCAGGTTGCCCGGAGCGAAGCGTAGGGACGCGGACTGGGGGTCGCCTTTCTTTTGGTTACTTTTCTTTGGCGAAGCAAAGAAAAGTGACTTGCCGCCGGGCAACCCCCGGCCTCTGCGTGAAGGGCACCAACTTCAACGCCCAAGATACACCTCAATAACCCGTTCATCAGCCTGAACCTGATCGAGCGTGCCCTGCGCAAGAACAGACCCATCACACAACACCGTCACGATTTCAGAAATCGTGCGGATAAAACTCATGTCGTGCTCCACAACCATCAGCGAGTGTTTGCCCTTGAGAGTCAAAAACAACTCGGCTGTCCGCGCTGTTTCTTCATCCGTCATGCCGGCCACAGGCTCATCAAGCAAAAGAAGTTTCGGGTCCTGCATCAGCAGCATGCCGATTTCCAGCCACTGCTTTTGTCCGTGGCTCAGGTTGCCCGCCATACGGTTGACGCTGTCAGCCAGGTGAATGGTCACCAGAATTTCTGCCAGCCTGTCGCTTTGCGCCGAATCAAGCCGGAAGAACATGGACGACTTCACGCCCTTGTTGGTCTTCAGGGCCAGTTCAAGGTTTTCAAATACCGTCAGGTGTTCAAACACCGTTGGCTTCTGGAACTTGCGGCCTATGCCCAGCTGCGCAATCTCGGCTTCCTTGTGGCGCAGCAGGTCAATTGTGCTGCCGAAAAATACCGTGCCCTCATCAGGCCGGGTCTTGCCGGTAATGATGTCCATCATGGTCGTTTTGCCGGCGCCGTTGGGGCCGATGATGCAGCGCAGCTCGCCCGGTGCGATGTCGAGTGACAGCTTGTTGATGGCCTTGAAGCCATCGAAGCTGACGCTCACATCTTCAAGATACAAAATGCGGCCGTGGGTGACGTCCACTTCACCCGGCGTGGCAACACGGCTGTTGCTCGCGTTGCGGCCACCAGACTCGGTATTGTTTTTTCCGGCTTCGAGCGCGGCCATGCGCTCCTGGATTCTTTGAGCGCCCTGCTCAAGCAGATCGGGGGTCATTCTGTGCCTCCTTTCCGCAGCTTCTTCACCAGGCCAACCACTCCATTGGGCAGGAAGAGCGTGACGCCGATAAACAGCGCGCCCAGGAAGTAAAGCCAGAACTCGGGGTAAGCCACGGTCAGCCAGCTCTTGGCGCCGTTGACGATGAAGGCGCCGACGATGGGGCCGATCAGGCTGGCGCGTCCGCCGACCGCAGCCCAGATCGCGATCTCGATGGAGTTGGCCGGGCTCATTTCACCAGGGTTGATGATGCCGACCTGCGGCACATACAAGGCGCCCGCTACACCGCACATCACGGCAGAAATGACCCAGATCGTCAGCTTGTAGCCCAGCGGGTTGTAGCCCGAGAACATGACCCGCGTTTCCGCATCACGAATGGCCTGCAGCACGCGGCCAAATTTGCTGCCAACCAGCCACTTGGCAAACAGGAAGAACCCCAGCAGCGTCAGCCCGGTCATGACAAACAGTGTCATGCGCATGTTCGGTGTGGCCAGCGGAATGTTCAGGATGCGCTTGAAGTCGGTAAACCCGTTGTTGCCGCCGAAGCCGGTCTCATTGCGAAAGAACAGCAGCATCGCGGCAAAGGTCATGGCCTGCGTGATGATCGAGAAGTAAACACCCTTGATGCGCGAGCGGAAGGCGAAGTAGCCAAACACAAAAGCCACGATACCGGGGACCAGCACGATCAGCAGCAGCGTGGCAATGAAGCTGTCGCTGAAGGTCCAGTGCCATGGCAGCGTCTTCCAGTCGAGAAAGACCATGAAGTCTGGCAGGTCGCTTTTGTAGTTGCCGTCACGGCCGATCTGGCGCATCAAATACATGCCCATCACATAACCGCCCAGCGCGAAAAACACGCCGTGACCGAGTGAGAGGATGCCGGTGTAGCCCCAGATCAGGTCCATGGCCAGCGCGCAGATGGCGTAACACATGATCTTGCCGAGCAGCGCCACCGCATAGGTGCTCATGTGAAACATGCTGGTCTCAGGCACCCAGAGGTTCAGCACCGGGGCCAGCGCACAGACCACGATAATGGCCACCATGAAGGCAGTCCACCCGGTTCGGGTCAGCAACGGGCCTTTGGAAGGCAATACAACAGGATTGGTGACTGGCGTGTTCATGATCATGCTTCCGCTGAACGGCCCTTCATCGCAAAAATGCCTTGCGGACGTTTTTGAATGAAGATGATGATGAACACCAGCACCGCAATCTTGGCAAGTACGGCACCCGTCCAACCTTCGAGAAACTTATTCAGGATGCCCAGCCCCATGGCTGCGTACACGGTGCCGGCCAGCTGGCCCACACCGCCCAGCACGACCACCATGAAGGCATCGACGATGTAACTCTGGCCAAGGTCAGGACCCACATTACCCACCTGGCTCAGCGCGCAACCCGCGAGGCCTGCAATGCCTGAGCCGAGCGCAAACGCATAGGTGTCAATGCGCGCCGTGTTCACGCCCATGCACGAAGCAATCGGTCGGTTCTGCGTCACACCACGCACAAAGAGGCCCAGGCGTGTCTTGCTGATCAGCCAGGCCATGCCCAGCAGCACGGCGATTGCAAAACCAATGATGACGAGCCGGTTGTAAGGCAAAGACAGATTGCCCAGCACCTGCACACCGCCGCTCATCCACACCGGGTTTTCAACACCCACGTTCTGCGCGCCGAAGATGGAGCGCACCAGTTGCTGCAGCATCAGGCTGATGCCCCAGGTGGCCAGCAGTGTTTCAAGCGGCCTGCCATAAAGAAACCGGATCACACTGCGCTCAAGCGCCGCACCTATCAGTGCAGACGCCATGAAGGCTACCGGCACCGCAGCCAGCAGGTACCAATCAAAGGCATTGGGCAGATATTTCTGGAACAGGCCCTGCACCACATAGGTGGCGTAAGCGCCAATCATCATCAGCTCGCCGTGCGCCATGTTGATGACGCCCATCAGGCCGTAGGTAATCGCCAGGCCCAAAGCGACCAGCAGCAGGATGCTGCCCAGGCTGATGCCGCTGAATATTGCGCCAAGCCTGTTGCCCCACTCAAGCGAGGCCTCGACCTTGGCCAGCGCCGCCTGCAGCGCAACCTTCACGCCGGCATCGGTTTCCTTGCCTATGCGCTCCAGCAGCACGGTCTTGGTCGCGGGGTTCTTGCTGCCGGCCAGTTGCGCGGCTGCTTCAAGGCGTTTGGCCCTGTCTGTGCTGCCCAGGAAGATGGCGGCGCGTACCAGTTCGAGCTGGCTCTTCAGTGATGGCACGGTTTCGGCTGCGTAGGCTTTCTCAATCAAGGGAAGGCGGGCCTCATCGTTCTCGTCGGACAGCGTCTTGATCGCATCGCGCCGGGTTTTTTCGTCTTTGCTGAACAGCTTCAGTGCAGCCAGCGCGTTGTCCATCTCGCCGCGCATCATGTTGGGGTTGATGACATCTTCGGCATCAGCCGGCAGCGGTGTTTCTGCGCCGGTGACGGGGTCAAAGGCCTTGCCGTCCTTGACGACAAAAATCGTGTCACCCTTGGTTTTGACGGCATCGTCAGACAGCGCCTGGATGAAGGCAGCCGTTTTATCATCAGCGTTGGCAGCGGCCTTGTTCAGCGCCTCTACACGCGCATCGGTCTCACCGAGCGTCATGCCTTTGACCTCTGCAGGCGTCAGGGCATGGGCGTGGCCAGCGAGCAGGAATGTGGCGATTAAAAAAGTTTGTCGAAGCAGCATGTGTGAAGAACCTGTAGGGTGGGCACCGCGTGCAATGCACACTCTGCAAGTCCCGGGCCAGGATTGGCCCGAAACGGCATCCGATCCTGACTCAGTGTCAAGAACGGAAGAAGCGTAGCCAGCGGGTCAAGGTGGGTTCTGCGGCGCGGAGCCGTACGTCAGTACGGTGAACACCGCAGGGCCCGGATTGGCCCGCGCAGTAGCTTCTTACTTCTTGACAGGTTCGTCTGGCTTCTTGTCGTTGCCTTCAATGTAGGGGCTCCATGGCTTGGCCTTCACGGGGCCAGGCGTCTTCCACACCACATTGAACTGGCCGTCGGCCTTGATTTCGCCGATGAAGACAGACTTGTGCAGGTGATGGTTTTTCTCATCCATCTTCGAGACGATGCCCGACGGTGCATTGAAGGTCTGGCCAGCCATGGCGGCGATGACCTTGTCGGTGTCGGTGGACTTGGCTTTTTCAACAGCCTGCTTCCACATGTTGATGCCGATGTAAGTGGCTTCCATCGGGTCGTTGGTCAAAGGCTTGTCGGAGCCAGGGAGCTTCTTGGCCTTGGCGTAGGCAGACCACTTCTTGATGAACTCGGTGTTGGCCGGGCTCTTGATCGACTGGAAGTAGTTCCAGGCAGCCAGGTGACCGACGAGGGGCTTGGTGTCAACACCGCGCAGTTCTTCTTCACCGACTGAGAACGCAACAACCGGCACATCCTTGGCCTTCAGGCCGGCGTTGCCCAGCTCCTTGTAGAAAGGAACATTGGAGTCACCGTTGATGGTGGACACCACAGCCGTCTTGCCGCCCTGCGAGAACTTCTTGACGTCAGCAACGATGGTCTGGTAGTCGCTGTGGCCGAACGGGGTGTATTTTTCGTCGATGTCCTTGTCGGCAACGCCCTTGCTCTTGAGGTAGGCGCGCAGGATCTTGTTGGTGGTGCGTGGGTACACGTAGTCGGTGCCCAGCAGGACCCAGCGCTTGGCGCCGCCGCCGGCCTTGCTCATCAGGTAGTCAACCGCAGGAATGGCCTGCTGGTTGGGTGCTGCACCCGTGTAGAACACGTTCTTGGACAGCTCTTCGCCTTCGTACTGCACGGGGTAGAACAGCAGGCCGTTCATTTCTTCAACAACCGGCAGAACCGACTTGCGGGACACGGACGTCCAGCAGCCGAAAATCACGGAGACCTTGTCCTGGCCGAGCAGCTGTTTGGTTTTTTCAGCAAACAGGGGCCAGTTGGAGGCCGGGTCAACGACCACGGGCTCAAGCTTCTTGCCGAGTACACCGCCCTTGGCATTGATCTCTTCGATCGCCATCAGTACGGTGTCTTTCAGCGTGGTTTCAGAAATGGCCATGGTGCCAGACAGGCTGTGCAGAATGCCAACCTTGATCGTGCCGCCAGCCTGCGCGAATGCAGCGGGTGCGGCGCCCAGGCCTGCCAGTGCGGCGGCTGCGGTGATCGCCTTGAGGGTTTGTCTACGTTGCATGTGTGCTTCTCCGGTAGGTAGTTGGTTCGAGGTCGCTGCCCAAAAGCCGCCAGGAATCACTGGAAAGGCTTTGTGGCAACGATGGAGCCGATTCTGGGTACCGGGGAAGGATTGGGAAATACGCCGGGTGGCGTATGCAGGAGCCGGATTACAAATCCAGCACTTGTGCGGAGCGGCAATGAGGCTAGACCGGCGCCGCTTTCATGGCATCACGCACCATTTTTCGCAGCACCGTCGCACCATTGCGCCCTTTGTAGGAGCGCCGCCAAAGGGCCGACACCATATTTGTGTAGAGCGATATGGCCTCGGGTGCCGACGTGACGGACGCAATGCCCGTGGTGATGTTTGGGAACTCTGCAAACTTGAAGGGGCTGATGGCGAGATACGAGCCGGCGGCTTTTTCAAACACCTGGAATGTCGAGCTGGGCATGGTTTCGTCGACCACGCCCACCTGGATATCACCCGACTCTTTCTCCATGATAGCGGCAATGCGTTCAACTTCGCCACATGCGGCCTTGATGCGCTGCCGCTTGACGTCATCCGGCAAGTCCATGCGGCCTATAAAGCCAAAATGCACCATGCGTTCAAGCTCGCGCAGCCCTATCAGGCTGACGATGGGCGCGGGTTTTGATGAATAGGTCTTTCTGCGGTCACGCAGCAAATCCACCAGCAGCTTGATATCGCCATCCGTCGGGCCATTGCGGCTTTCGCGCAGCATTTTCTCAAGGTAACCAACAAAGTCGTCCGACACCAGCAGTATGGAAATCGGGTCAAAGTGCGCCAGGATCCTTTTGGTGCCATGTTCAAGCTGGCGCATGCGCTCTATATAAGCGACCGCAGAGCTGTAGTACTCGGTGCCCACGCCCATCAATGAGGGCAGCGACGACTCAAGGATGCCGGCAAGTTTGCCCAGCGTCTCGATCTTGGAGATTTCGCCCTTCTCCATCCGGTACACGGCCGCGCGCGAGATGCCCAGCATTTCGGCAATGTCGTCAGCCTTGTGATTGGAGCCCAGCCTGAAAGCGCGCAGTCGTGCGCCAAGCTCTACAAAATCAATCGCCGGGTTGGCGGGAAGTGACGTCATGGGTCTGCCTCACTGTGTGCACTGAAATGGGTGGAGGCAGCTGGCATGGTTGCTGCCTCATATATTGTCTAGTTTTTGAGACGATTATGTATCAAAAACTGGATTTATTCAAAATCGCCAACCTGAAGGGAAACCACATGAACACGTTCACCAGATTTTTCAGATTCCTGCCGCTGGGCCTTGTGCTGTCGGCAAGCCTGCAGCCCGCCTTTGCCCAGGAGATGAAAGTACGCTTCATGCTCGACTGGCGCTATGAGGCACCTGCCGCGCCCTTCCTGCTCGCGCTGGGCAAGGGGTACTTTGATGCCGAGAAGCTCAAGGTGACGGTTGATGCCGGCAGCGGCTCCGGTGTCTCTGCCTCACGCGTGGCCGCTGGCACCTACGACATGGGCTTCTCGGACCTGACCTCGGTCATGGAGTTTGTCGGCAACAACCCCGATTCGCCGCAAAAGCCCGTTGGCGTGATGATGGTCTACAACAACACGCCCGCAGCCATCTTCGCGCTGAAAAAATCAGGCATCACCAAACCCTCTGACCTGGCGGGCAAAAAGCTGGGCGCGCCGGTGTTTGATGCCGCAAGGCGGGCCTTCCCGCTGTTTGCCAAGGCCAATGGTGTCGACCTCGCCTCCGTCAACTGGACGGCGATGGACCCCACTTTGCGCGAAGCCATGCTGGTGCGCGGTGACATCGACGCGATCTCGGGCTTCACGTTTTACAGCCCGCTCAGCATCTTTGCGCGCGGCGTGAAACCTGAAGACCTCGTCACGCTGAAATACGCCGACTTCGGTGTCAAGCTGTACGGCAACGCCATCATCGCCAATGAAGACTTCGCCAAAAAGAACCCGGCAACTGTGAAGGCATTCCTGCGCGCCATGGCCAAGGCCTACCGCGACACCATCGCCAACCCGGCTGAAGCCGCGAAATACCTGAAGGCACGCGAGCCCCTGGTCAACGAAGCCCTCGAACTTGCCAAGCTGAAGGACCTTGTCAACCAGACCCTGCTGAGCAAGGACACCCGTGCCGAAGGCTTCGGCCAGGTCTCGCCACCACGCCTGGCACTGATGGCCACACAGGTCAGCGATTCCTTCAACACCAAAACCCGCATCGACCCGAGCAGGATTTTTGATTCCAGCTTTCTGCCCACCAAGGCCGAGCTGAAAGTCTTCCCGTAATCGTGTGCCACCCCTCCGGGAGAAAGACAGGCAAGTCATGAGCGAGACAAATACAAAAATGCAGACACAGGATCTGCCCATCATCAACGCGGCAAAACTCTCCTCCAGCGATGCCGTGGAGCGCGAACAGGCAGTAGCCGCGCTGCGCCGCGCCTGTGAAGACAAAGGTTTTTTTTATGTATCAGACCACGGCGTTCCCCAGCAGGTGATAGACGATGCCACACGTGTGGCACGGGAGTTTTTTGCGCTCGACCTTGACACCAAGATGCAGACCAGCAAGGACGCATCAAAATGCAACCGGGGCTATGACGAACTGAAAGGCCAGACGCTGGAACCCGGTGCCCCACCTGATGTAAAGGAAGGCTTCTTCTTCGGGGTCGACATACCCGAGTCGGACCCACGCGTGCAGGCCGGTGTGTTCAGTCTCGGCCCCAACCGCATCCCTGCGCAACCCGCCGGGTTTGAGCAGGGCCTGCAGCGTTACCACGATGCCATGCGCGAACTGTGCGTGGTGCTGATGCGCGGCCTGGCGCTGTCGCTGTTGCTGCCCGAAACCCACTTCGATAAATTCTGCGCCGGGCCCATGGCCATCGTCCGCCTGCTGCATTACCCGCCGCAACCGGGCAACGCCTTGCCGGGTGAAAAAGGTTGTGGCGAGCACACAGACTTCGGCGGCATCACCGTGCTCTACCAGGACAACGTGGGCGGCCTGCAGGTCTGGAACGAACCCACCCGGTCATGGATGGATGCCCCCCCCGTGCCCGGCACCTTTGTGGTGAACCTCGGCGACATGATGGGTTGCTGGACGAACGACCGCTACCGATCCACCCTGCACCGCGTCATCAATTCCTCCGGCCGCGAGCGCTATTCGATTCCATTCTTTCTTTCAGGTGACCCTGACATGCCGCTGGAGTGCCTGCCTTCGTGCCACGACGAGACCAATCCGCCGCGCTACGAACCCACGACTGTGGCAAAGCATTTTGAGATGAAGTTCCAGCAGAGCTACGGCAAATGACCCTGGCCCTGCGAAACATTTCACTGGGCTGCAGCGGCCGCGGCGTGAGTCACGGCGCAGTGCCCGACATAGACACCATGTTCAGCATGGTGCGCGACGCCGGTGTATACGACCACTTTGACCGCCTGCCGCAACCTGGTGAAGAAAGCCAGTACCTGAATGCGGCCAATAAATACGGCATTCCGATTCGTACCGGCCTGGGCATGTACCGGCTGGGTGCAAATTTTGATGCGCTCGAAGCCAACCTGCGCGTCGCCAAAAGCGCCGGTGGCGAGTTTCACAACGTGCTGCTGTTTGCCCGTGATGCAAACGGCCAGGCCATCACTGATGAGCAGGTCGTCAACGCCTACCTCCAGGCATTCGACGCCTCCGAGCGCACCGGTGTGGGCATGGGCTTTGAAGTGCACATCAACATGTGGTCAGAAGACTTCAGGCGAGTGGAGCGCGTGGCCAACGCCGTCAGGGCCAAGGGCGTGCCCTTCAACTTTGTGCTCGACCACAGCCATGTGCTGCTGAAGATTGACAACCCCGAAGAAATGGATGCCAGCGGCATCACGGCAGACATCAACGCCGGCACTTTCGCGATTGACCCGTATCAGCCCGGCAACGTGATCGACCGCTGGCTGGACATGAACATGACAAGGTGGCTGCAGGTGCGCCCCGCTTCGCCAAACGGCCCGAAGAACAAATGGGCGCTGAGCCCTGAAACTGGCTCATGGGGCCGCGCCTGCCAGTACCCCTTCTTCAAGCCCCCGCCAGGCGAGTGGCATTCAGACTGGCATGCCTACCGGGTCGAGCCCTGCAAGGAGGTCGTGCGGCGTGCACTGCGCCTGCACGCGGCCAACCCCGACAGCGTGCTGAACTACATCACCACGGACATGATCGACATGCCGGACTATGGCGAGAACGCGAAGTATTCGCTGTTTGATCAGAACGTGGCGATTGCTGAATGGATTCGGGCGGAGGCGGATTTGATCTCCGGGGTAGTTTGAAGCGGGAATTTTGCAGAAAAGCGCTTACAAAAGGGAAATCCACCCAACACCAGATCAAGGGCCAATTGCTATTAAATTAATAGCTGCTTACGCCCGTTTTTATTGATCTCCAGCCGATCTGACGCCTGAAAATGGCACTTTTCAAGCATTTCCGGAGTGATTTGAGAACAGAAAAAGCCCCCAATCAGGCAGATGCCGGGGCATATGCCTGATTCCCCCAGCGCCTTCAGCCCGGCACTGCAAAGTCAATAAGCCCGCGTACTCAACGCTGGTCCCGGGAGCTCGCCGAATCCGCTGGTGGATTTCGCCGCGCACTGGCAAAAATATCCCAGGTGGCCATGAACATGGCGGCTACCAGCGGGCCAATCACAAAACCGTTAAGCCCGAACAGCGCCATGCCGCCGAGTGTGGACACCAGCACCACATAGTCGGGCAGGCGGGTGTCCTTGCCTACAAGAATAGGGCGCAGCACGTTGTCGACCAGGCCTATGACCAGCACACCGAACGCGAGCAGAGCAACACCCTTGACGATGGCACCCGTCGCCAGAAAGTAAACCGCCACCGGTGCCCACACCAGCGCGGCACCCACGGCGGGCAATAGCGACAGGAAAGCCATCACCGTGCCCCACAGCACCGGCGCGTGTACGCCCAGCAGCCACAAAATGACACCGCCCAGCGCGCCCTGAATCATGGCGACGACGATATTGCCGCGCACGGTGGCGCGTATGACGGTAGCGAACTTGCCGCCCAGGTTGCGCTTGATGTCGGCATCCAGCGGCACAGCGTCTTCAATCGTCGCGGCCAGCGAGGCGCCGTCGCGCAGCAGGAAGAACAGCAAATACAGCATGACAAAAAAGCTGACCACAAAATCAAAGGTGCTTTGCCCGATGTTCAGGGCCTGCATGGTGAGGAACTGGCTGCCGCGCGTGATGGCCAGCGACAGGCGCTCCTGCACCAGGCCCAGGTTACCCAACCCGAAACGGTCGAGCAGGCTGACGACCCAGGCGGGGAGCGCTGCATGAATCTGCTGAAAATAGCGGCTGACGCTGAGTTCCCCCGACTGCACCCGCTGGTAGACCGCGGCAGCCTCCTGCACCAACAGGCCGCTGACCAGCGCCAGCGGCAATATGACCAGCAGCAGGATGACGGCGACGGTGCCAAGAGCGGCAAGCGTGCGGCGCTGTTTGAATTTGCGCAGCAGCACGCGGTAGAGCGGCGCAAAGAGCAGCGCAAGAATCGCACCCCAGAACACAGCCCCGTAAAACGGCCACAGCACCCACACAAAAGCAATGGTGACGGCCACGAGCAGCAGCAAAAAAGTTCAGTCTTCAAGGCTTGATGAGCGGGCGGTTCCGGAAAATTTCATAAATATCTGGGGAGGCGGTTAGCCCGCCGCACAATGCGAAGGGGACTCGCAATTGTCCTCACATCGCCGTCACGTGGTTGTGGGACATTTTCGCGAATCTGCTGTCAGCCACCGGGATGGCCGGCTAGCTGTTGAGGATATGCAGGATGTTTCCATCCGGGTCCTTGAACCAGGCGCCTTTAAAGTCCCCTGCCACATGGGCACCTTTATCGAACGTCATTCCGGGCATGTCGTAACGCTCGAACACCACGCCTTTGACACGCAGGGCATCCATGACTCTGTCGAACTCATGACCGACGGCCCAGGTCGCAGAGGTGGCCTTGTTGGTGCCGGCAAATTGCGATACATAAACAACGGCAACGGCACCACCGCTCTGGTAGTTGAGCACCCCCATCTCCTTATTGCTTTCAAGCAGTTGCAGGCCCAGCGTGTCGCTGTAAAACTGCCTTGCCGTGTCCAGGTTTTTAACGGAGATAGTAGCCATGACACTACGATTTGCGAGCATGTTGCCGTCCTTGAGTTGGGTGATTAACTGGATTGAAGCCCGTGGCCAGCATGGCCGCCAGCGGTGTTTGTCCATCATCGCGTCAGAAAATTGCCTGCCTGGCGGCCGCGTGTGCCATAAAACGCCTACAAACCGGGCTGCACATGTCTGACCACGGCGACTCGTGTGCCGTGCATACTTTGCATCATGAACTTCAAATTGTCACGAAGCCTGGCGGCCACCGCGCTGCTGGCGATCTCGGTTTTGGCTGCGGGCTGCTCAGGCGTACGCACAGCTGAAATCGACGTTACTGCGTTTGCAACCTGGGGTGCGGCAGGCCTGCCAGTGGCAGGCAGCAGCTACCGGTTTGAAAGGCTGCCTTCACAGCAGGCGGCCAGCGTGCAAAGCCAGCAGGTCGAGGATATCGCTCGCGACGTACTCGCGCGCAAGGGGCTACAGCTTGCAGCAGGCTCAGCGCCCCCCAGGTACAGCGTGCAGGTCTCGACCAGCGTGCAGCAGGTGGCCGGCCTCGGCGGCTACCCCTACGGCCCGACCATTGGCATTAGCGGTGGAAGCGGCGGCATCAGCGGTGCAGGCATAGGTTTTGGTTTCCCGATAGGCGGTGCGTCCAGCACTGAATTCAGGACGGAACTTCTGGTCCTGGTGCGCAACCTGCAGACCAACAGCGTGGCCTACGAGGCCAGAGCCTATTCACAGGACGGCTGCCCTGGCGATTCGCGGGTGCTGGCTGCGATGGCAGACAGTGCGTTGAGGGATTTCCCCGTGCCGCCTGTGGGCGTGAGGCGTTACCGGGTTCAGCTCGCCCCCTGACAGGCGAACATGCCGCATTGGGCCTGCCGGACTTAAAATCCACGCATGCCCACCCACCAGTACATCTGCCTCACCATCCCCTTGTCGATAACTGCGACTGTGGCGGGCTGAACTCCCGGACCACCCATTGCAATACACCGTTGCGGTCCGGGCGCTGTGCAATTTCACGGCCAAACACGGCGACCTTGACCTCCGGTTCACGCCCGCACCTTCTGCGCAGGAAGGCATGGCAGGCCACGCGCTGGTGGCCTCGCGGCGCGGCGCAGACTATGAAGCCGAAGTCAGCCTTGAAGGCGAGTACAAGACCCTTCGTGTGCGCGGCCGGGCTGACGGCTATGACCCGGTCAACAACCTGCTTGAAGAGGTCAAGACCTTTCGCGGTGACCTGCACAACATCGCCGACAACCGGCGCGACCTGCACTGGGCGCAGGCAAAGATTTACGGCTGGCTGCTGTGCAGTGACAGAAACCTGCAGGACATCAACATCTCGCTGGTGTACTTTGATGTAGCCAGCATGCAGGAGACACCGCTCACAGAGCTGTTCACGGCTGCGGCACTGAAAGGGTATTTTGAAATGCTCTGCGAAGGTTTCCTGGTCTGGGCCACCCAGGAGATGGCGCACAGGATGGCGCGTGACGAGGCACTGCTGGCGCTCAACTTTCCGCACCCCACTTTCAGGCCGGGCCAGCGCGAACTGGCCGAAGCCGTTTACAAAACCGCTGCGGCAGGCAAGTGCCTGATGGCGCAGGCCACAACAGGGATCGGCAAGACGATTGCAACAGTATTCCCGCTGCTCAAGGCTGCGCCCGGGCACCAGCTGGACAAAATCTTCTTTCTCGCCGCCAAGACACCGGGCCGCAGGCTGGCGCTGGACGCATTCGATCGCCTGGCAGACAGCCGCACCAGCCTGCCCCTGCGTGTGCTTGAACTGGTCGCGCGCGACAAGGCCTGTGAACACCCGGACAAGGCCTGCCACGGTGATTCCTGCCCGCTGGCCAAAGGTTTTTATGACCGGCTGCCCGGTGCGCGCAGCGCAGCCGTCAGCCAGGCCGGCCGGGCGCTCGACAAGGCGGCATTGCGCGAGATTGCCCTCACGCACCACGTCTGCCCTTACTACCTCAGCCAGGATCTGGTCGCCTGGTCTGACGTGGTGGTCGGCGACTACAACTATTACTTTGACAGCAGCGCCCTGCTGCATGGCATGACGGCAAACAACCAGTGGCGTGTGGCTGTGCTGGTGGATGAAGCCCACAACATGGTCGAACGCACGCGCAAGATGTATTCAGCCCGGCTTGACCAGGCCCAGCTGCACGCGGTGCATGCCTCGGCACCGCGCGCCGTCAGGCCCACGCTGGACCGCCTGAACCGCAGCTTCAATGACCTGCACAAGATGCAGATGGTGGGCTGGCAGGTTCACAAAGAGCTGCCTGTCGAATTTCTGAAAGCGCTGCAGCAGGCCATCAGCACCATCACCGACTTCCTGACTGCAAACCCGACGCGGGTGGATGCCGACCTGCAGTCCTTTTATTTTGAAGCCCTGCATTTCGCACGAATGGCAGAAACCTTTGCAGCGCATTCGATGTTTGACATCACGCTGGGTGACGAATCAAACAGTGGCACAGGCAGGGAGACGGAGGCTGCGTGGGCGCTGCCGGACTGCGCCGTACTGAATATCCGCAACGTCGTTCCCGCACCTTTTCTTGCACCGCGCTTTGCCGCCGCCCGCTCCGTCGCGCTGTTCTCGGCCACGCTGAGCCCGCAGGATTTCTACAAGGACACGCTCGGCCTGCCCGACAGCACCGCATGGATAGATGTGCAGTCCCCGTTTTCACACCAGCAGCTGCGGGTGTCGGCGGTCAGCAATATATCCACGCGCTACCAGCACCGCGACAACTCGCTCACGCGCATCGCGGACCTGATGGCGCGCCAGTACCATGCCATGCCGGGCAACTACCTGGCCTTTCTCAGCAGCTACGACTACCTGCAAAAACTGAAAACCGTTTTCATCCAGCGCCACCCCGGCATCACGGTGTGGGAGCAGACACGCCAGATGGATGAAGCCGGGCGCGAGGGTTTCCTGCAGCGCTTCACGGCCAGTTCCGAAGGCATTGGCTTTGCCGTACTGGGCGGCGCATTTGCAGAAGGTGTGGACCTGCCGGGCAGGCGGCTGATAGGTGCGTTCATCGCCACCCTTGGCCTGCCGCAGGTGAATGCAGTGAATGAGGAAATACGCAAACGCATGGGTGACTGGTTTGACGCGGACGGCACGGACGCAACGGGTGAGGCCGCGAGAGACGGCAGTTCGGCCAACCGTGGTTATAACTACACCTACCTCTACCCCGGCATACAGAAAGTGGTGCAGGCCGCCGGGCGCGTGATTCGCACACAGCTTGATGAAGGCGTCATCTACCTCATGGACGACCGCTTTACGCAGGCCGAGGTGCAGGCGCTCCTGCCCATCTGGTGGAAGGTCGGGCGCCTGCACGCGCCAGCCCCGGCAGCAATGCCCTGAAGCGCCTGGCGACGTTTTTACAACGCAGCAGTGGGCCTTGAGTGGTCTCCGGTCAAGAACGTTGGTCTGGTGCCGGACTACGGCATGACAGACATCGACCTGGCGCGCAACGACACCTCGAACTCGCAGCTCAAGATGCGGCTGGTCGGACCGTCTGCGTTTGTAAAGGTTCGCGTCTGGACGGGGCGGGGCGGCCTGGTGGCTTCTAGAATGATTCCATCCATGAAAGCCCTCTTTTTTCGCCCCGTCGCCGCATCGCTGTCACTGATACTGGCAGCCTGCTTCGGTGCCAGCACCGCACTTGCCGCCGATCCGCCATCACGCCCTGCATCATCCGGCCTGCACCCGATTGCAGGCACCTGGAGCTGGACCCCCTTCAACAGCCGTTGCGTGGAGACCTTTCAGTACCGCTCCAACAACACCATGCTGGGTGCCAGTGGTGAAGCAGTGGCGGAATGGAACTACACCGTCACGCCACAGGCGAGCGAAAAAGGCTTTTATGAAGTAGTCGAGACCTCCATGCGGCAGAACGGCAAGAAGGATTGTTCTGGTGACACTGTGGACAGCCTGGGATTGGTCAATATCAGGTTTATCCAGTTCAGCCCGGCAAGGGACCAGATGCTGGTGTGCAGGTCGCCATCACTGGAAGCCTGCTTTGGGCCCCTCAAGCGGCAACGCTAGGCGCAGGAAAACCGGCGCTCAGTGAATCGTGTCTGGAGGTATCTCGCTGGACGTTGTCACGCTGCTGCAGTACTCCAGCAACTGATCGAGCTCATTGGACTTGTCGAACACCGCATCAGAACCCAGTTCCGAGCAGCGCCTGCGGATATCGTTGGTTGCATAGTTGGTCAGCACAATCACCTTCTGGTAAGGTTTGCGGCTCTGGCATCCCTTGAGCACACCCAGGCCACTGCCCTCTTTCAGGAACAGGTCAACAATCGCCAGCTGCCAGTTGCCGTTATTGATGGACAACCACAGGCTCGCCTCCTGCTCTGTCTCCGCAAAACCAACAACCTTCACAGGTGCAATTTCTTCAAGCGTTGAAATCAGGTTTTCCCTGATCGTCGCGCTGTCTTCGACGATATAAGTAATCAGTGCCATGTCGTCAGTGCTTTGTTGTGAATTGCGGTGAATGCCGTGCATGCATCTAAAGTAACACGCTCGATGTCAAAGTACGTAGCTTGATAACGGCGCACCCTGTAGGAGAATGGCCTATAGGAATCAAACTCAATTGGACGCACTCATTTTTAAAGGATATTCATTCATGCGATCAACACTCACCTCCCCGGCCCTGGCCCTGGCCCTGCTCGCGGTACTGCCAGTGTGCAGCGCGCAGACCGATGCAGCGATAGCGGCCGCCAGCAAGGAGACCGGCGCCAAAGTCACCGCCAGCGGGCTGGTCTACATGTCGCTCAAGGAAGGCACAGGCGCAAAACCTGCCGCCAGCGACAGTGTGAAAGTCCACTACAAAGGCAGCTTTCCCGACGGGCGTGAATTCGACAGCTCCTACAAGCGCAATGCGCCCACGGAGTTCCCCCTGAACCGTGTCATTCCCTGCTGGACGGAGGGCGTGCAGATGATGAAGGTGGGCGGCAAGGCCAAACTGACCTGCCCTGCTGCCATTGCCTACGGCGAGCGGGGTGCTGGTGGCGTGATTCCACCGAATGCCACGCTTCAGTTTGAAGTCGAGCTGCTGGGTATCAACGGGAAGTAGCCGGCAACATATTGCCAGAGTAAAAACGGGCAGAAAAAAAAGAGGCGCCTTCAGCAGCGCCTCGATTCACTGACGGGGCCAGCCGGCCACCGGGTGCATGCTTATTTCGTCAACGCATCCTGCGCACGTTCACGCTGCGCACGTGTCATGGCGGGTGCGCTGCGAATGACGACGGGGGCAGACCGGGCAGCGACGGACACAAGCTGCGGAGCTGCCTGGCGCAAGTCAACGGCCGGGCAGTCATTGCTGACACCAAACACCATATGACCGCCGGGAAACGCCGCGGGCAGTTTCTGGTGAATCTGGTAGCTCATGTCTATGGGCGCCTCCTGGCCCGAATACACGACCTGGTTGGTGGCTGCGTTGTAAACCGTGAAACAGGCGAAAGCAGGCGATGCGGCAAGCAGCGAGAGCGAAAGAGCCACTGCAAGTTTGTGAAAGTTCATCGGGTTTGTCCTCCGGTTTCAGGTCGGGTCATTGGTCTGGCCGCGCTGAACGGCCATTGCCAGAGCATAGGCGATACATGAATGCCGTCAAGTCAGACGGTGCCGCAAGCAGCAACCACACACATTACTGGGCCTGGAACCCGCTGGCCTTGATGATGCGTGCCCAGGTTTGCGAATAGGCATGCTCGCGGGCTGCAAGCTGGGCTGGCGGCATATAGCCCACCGTCAGGCCCATGGCCGTGAGGCGGTCACGCACATCCGGCATGGCGATGACTTTTGAAACGGCCTCTGCAAAACGGTCAATGGATGCTTTCGGTGTGCCCACAGGCGCAAAGATGCCGTAGTAAGGCACGTCTTCAAAACCCGCCAGGCCCAGCTCGGCAAAGGTGGGCACATCGGGCAGCGACGCCTGGCGTTTGTCGCCCAGCACCCCTATGACACGAATCTTGCCGGCCTTGTGGTTTTCAATAAAGTCGGGGATGGAGCCCACGCCCGCACCAATCTGGTTACCCAGCATGTCGGCAATCATGGGCGCACTGCCACGGTAAGGCGCGGCGGCCAGGTCAAGTTTGTACTTCTCGCCAATAAGCTTGACCAGGAACTCCGGCACGGACGCCGGTGCAGGCACACCCACATTGCCCTTGCCGTTTTGCGAGCCGCGCACCCAGGCGACGTACTCGTTCATCGACTTCGCAGGCGTGGCGCCCGAGACGGCCAGCGCGTTCACAAAGGTGGCAAAGCCTGCAGCGGCGACAAAGTCTTTGGCCGGGTCAAAGCCGGGGTTCTTCACGACCAGCGGCAGGATGGAGACCGTGTGGTCATGCGTCAGGAAGTAGGTCGTGCCGTCTGCGGGCGCCGCCTTCAGGGCCTGCGCCGCGATCTGGCCGCCCGCACCCGCACGGTTTTCGACAATCACATTGGTGCCCAGCTGGTCCTTGAGCTTTTCAGCCAGTGTGCGGGCGATCACATCGGTACCGCCACCAGCGGGAAAGCCGACCAGCAGGCGTATGGTGCCGGTCTGTGCGTGCACGGGTGCGGCCATGGCTGCGAGAAGGGCCGCGCCTGTGGCCACTGAAGAAAAAGAGGCGGCAATACGTTTTAGAAAATGACTGACCATGGATGCTCCGGCTGGATGGGTGAATGGGTGAAGAAGTAAAACGATTCTGACGCAATATCAATGCCACATTGACGCTGCCGGCAATCGACATTTGCTATTTTTTTTATAGCTGCTCACGCACATTCCTATTGGCTTGGAGGCCGATTTGATGCCCCAAAAGAGGAATTTCCGGCGCATTTTACGGATTTTGGACGCCCATCGGAGGCCTGAGAGGCGTCCAGAACCGAAATGTTAAGTTGCAAGTTAACATTTTGGCCAGCCGGGACAGATTGCACAGTGCGGTGGACCTTCAGTGTGGGCTTCCTGACGACATGGCATGGGCCTTCTTTTCAGGAAGGGCCAGCAGGTGCATCAGCTGATGTCCTCCCGGTGGTCCAGTCCGGCGGCTCACCCGCTTGAGGGGTTCTTCTGCCTGAAATTCAACACGATCAGCACGATGGAGGCAAGCTCGATCAGAGAGACGCCGCCACCTCAAGAATCAGCATCCGCAGCCATGTAATTGCAGGATCGCGATCCTGGTACTTGTGCCATTGCAATTGCTCCCAAAAGGGGGGGATCACCACTGGACAGGGCAGTACGCGAACCGGAAAGCGTTTTGCGACGATGGCGGTCAGGCGCGTAGGGAGCGTCGCTATTCGGGCAGTACCTATCAGCAGCTCGGGCACCAGGGTGAAGTTCGGCGCAATGACATCCTGGCGCCTTTCACGGCGCACTGCACCCAGAATCCGTGTGTCAAACGTCACGCGTCGCCCGCCCCCCCACTCCACGCCGACATGGCCGGCTTCAAAGTACGCGTCGGCGGACAGGCCCTCGTCCCAGGCGGGATTTTCGCGACACACAATGCACGAGAACGTATCTTCAAACAAGGGCGATGAGGGATGGTCTGGCACCGCCGCGAAATCGGGGGCGATCAACAACTCACACTCGCCGCTGCTCAGGTTGAGCGGCGTCTGGGGGCTGAGCGAGCGAACGTCGAACTGCATCAAGGGTGCCAGCGCTGCGGCCCTGCGGATAACTTCCGGAAGCAGCACGGAAATCACGTAGTCGGACGATTCAATCGTGAATCGTCGTTTGGTCGCTCCAGGGTCGAAGGTGGGCCGTGCGCGCGAGATGGTTTGCACCTGCACAAGCACCTCGCGAACCGGGCCTGCCAGTTCTACTGCGAGTGGGGTAAGCACCATGGTCTTGCCCACCACCACAAGCAACTGGTCCTGAAAGTACACACGCAGGCGCCCCAGCGCCAGGCTGGTCGCGGGTTGGCTCAGGAAAAGCCGCTCAGCCGCCTTGCCGACGCTTTGGGTTGTGATCAGGGCGTCCAGAACTACCAGCAAATTCATATCAAGTTTGTTGAACCGCATGAGCACCTCTTATTTGTTTGGCAAATGATATTTCTTTAAATTTTTTATTTGGCAAATGTAGCCCAAGTGTTCACCATTCACCCGTTCGCAATAGAGGAGACATAAATGGACTATGACGTGATCGTCGTTGGTGGCGGGCCTTCGGGATTGACAGTGGCGGCCGAGTTGGCCGGCCACGGGGCACGGACGCTGGTGCTTGAGCGCCGGACCGAGGGTGTGCAATCACGCGCCGGCACCATCCTGCCGAGGGTGCTGGAGCTTCTGGATGCCCGCGGCATTGCCGATCGCTTCGTGGCGAAGACACGCGAGATCTCAACGTGGCCCCTGCGCCCATCGCACATCTGGGCAGGGTTTCACCCCATCCACTGGGAGTACCTCGAGTCGCGTTTCGGCTTCACGCTGGGATTGCCGCAGAACATGACCGAAGAACTGTTATGGACCTGGGCCGCAGAGTGCGGCGCTCATTTCCGGCGCGGCACCAGCCTGGAAGGCTTCACCCAGTCAGCAGATGGGGTTGAAGTCCGGACGGTCGACGCACAGGGCCAGAACCACACGATATCGGCGCGTTACCTGGTCGGTGCCGACGGTGCCCGCAGTGCCGTACGCTCCCACGCGGGCATTCCCTTTGAAGGGCGCCCGGCCAGCTTTCGCGGCATTGTGGTGGATGCCGAACTCGAGGCGCCCTGGCCGGAAGGCAGGTTCAACCTGGACAACGAGATGGGCTGGGTGCGGGGCTACCGATTTGGCAACGGCATCACACGCTTCAACATCGTGCATAAGGAGCGCCGGCATGCGCCCAAGGAGGAACCGGTCACACTGGAAGAGGTGCTGCAGTGCCTGCGCGATGTGCACGGCACCGATTACGGCATCCGGTCCTTCCGCTGGGCGTCGCGCTTCGACGACCACATGCGCTCGGTACCCCGGCTGCGCCAGGGGCGGGTTTTTCTGCTCGGCGAAGCAGCGCGCGTGCACTACCCGGCCAGCGGCGTCGGCATGAACTTCTGCCTGCAGGATGCCTTCAACCTGGGCTGGAAACTTGCGCAGGTCGTGAAGGGACGCGGTGGCGATGCCGTGCTGGACTCCTACGAGGCGGAGCGGATGCCCGTCATGCGTGCACTGCTGCGCAGCGTAGAGGCGCAGTGCGCGCTGCAGTTCAATTTCGAGCCCGAGGGCGTAACGCTCAAGCGCTACATGGCCAGTGAATTCGTACCGCTGCCAGACGTGCAGCGCCGCCTGGTGCTGGAGCTGTGTGGCCTGGAGCAGCCGTATCCCGCTGCACCCGGAGCGCACCGCCTGGTCGGCCACCGCGTGCCCGATCTTGCCGTGGTGACGGCAGACGGCCACACGAACTGGATCACAAAGCTGCTGCGCGACAGGCGCTTCCTGCTCCTGGACCTCCAGGCCGACCGTCCCACAAAGGTTCCACTGCAGACCGGGCAGCTGGACGTTACTGTCGTGAAGGCCCGCGCGGGTCACCTGCCTGCCAGTCTGCAGGGGGTGAAATACCTGCTCGTGCGCCCGGACGCCTATGTGGCCTGGGCTGATGACGGCACTGCAGACGCTGACGCCGCGCCGCAGGAGTTGAGCGGCTGGCTGCGGGAGCTGACATGACGCCGCAACGCACGCTCGTCAGCGGCGGCTGGATCATCAGCATGGACAGCACCGCCGGCGACCTGCCGCAGGGCGATGTGCTGATCGAAGGCGAGCGCATTGTGGCAGTCGCGCCGCATATCGATGCACCGGACGCCGGGCGCGTCGATGCACGCGGCATGATCGTGCTGCCCGGTTTCGTCGATACACACCGGCATACCTGGCAGACCTGCGTGCGGCACCGCTACGCCGACATTGATCCGCAGATCTACTTCGCGGAAATGCTGGGGCGCAAGGGCGCGGCATACCGGCCGGAGGATGTGTACATCGGCACCTTGCTGGGTGCCGTGTCCGCGCTGGACGGCGGCATCACCACCATGCTCGACTGGGCGCATGTGCAGAACAGCCCCGAACACACGGATGCAGCCATCCAGGCTTTGCGCGATGCAGGCATCAGGGGTGTATTTGCGCACGGGTGGCCGCTGGTCGACGGTGCCTCCTGGATGTTCGACAGCGCGCGTGGCCATCCCGGTGACATCCGGCGCCTGCGCAGCCAGTATTTTTCCAGCGATGACCAGTTGCTCACGCTGGCCATGGCAGCACGCGGCCCGGAGATGGCGCAGCGCGACGTCTGGCTGGGCGACCTGCGGCTGGCGCGGGAGCTGGGTATCCGATCGTCGATCCACATGGGTGCCTATGCGCGCAATGCGCCGGTGCGCGGCATCGCGCAGATGCATGAGGCCGGCGTGCTGGGCGACGACCTGACCTTTGTGCACTGCTGCCACAGCGGCTGCGACGAGATCGCCATGATGGCCGATGCAGGTGTCAGCGCCTCGCTGGGCGTGCACTGCGAGATGAATGCGCAGGGCATAGGCGATATCCCCTTCGACCGCATGCTGGCCGTGGGCATCCGGCCCAGCCTCAGCGGCGACACCGAAACCAAGTGCGCCGGCGACATGTTCA
Source organism: Pseudomonadota bacterium (assembly GCA_040388905.1). Classification (GTDB taxonomy): domain Bacteria; phylum Pseudomonadota; class Gammaproteobacteria; order Burkholderiales; family Burkholderiaceae_C; genus Polaromonas. Next base: position 20,405 of record JAZKAY010000006.1, on the reverse strand, counting down.
CGCAGATGCGCCATGCCTTTTCCTACTACCGCTCATGGATGGGCGGAAACCACTCCACGGTGGACAAGGCACCCGCGTCGATCAGCTGCCGCGACGTGCTTGAGTTCGCCACCCTGGCTGGCGCGAAGGCCAATGGCATGGCGCACAAAACCGGATCACTCACACCGGGCAAGCAGGCCGATCTGCTGATGGTGCGCGCGAACGATTTGAACCTGACGCCCGTCTCCGACGCCATAGGCGCGGTGGTGCTCGCGGCGCACCCGGGCAATGTCGACTCGGTCTTTGTTGCCGGGCGCGCCGTCAAGCGCCACGGCCAGATGGTCGGCATTGATCTCGACGCCCTTCGGCAGCGGGCTGCTGATTCGCAACGTTACGTGCTGGCGCTGTCATGAAGAGCGACGATCATTCAACCCCGCTGGACCCGCAACTCGCGGCCATCGTTGCAGCGCTTCAGGCGCGCGGGGCGCCACCGCCGTTCAGCGGCACGCCGCAAGAGGCACGCGGGCGCATGCAGCGTGCGATTCTGGGCGGACGGGCCCACACACCGTTGCCCGACATCAGCAGCTTCGAGGACGTGCTGGCGCAGGCCGAAGGCCTCACAGTGCCGGTGCGCATCTACCGGCCGCGGGATACCCGGCTACCGTTGCCGACCGTGCTGTTCTTGCACGGTGGCGGCTTTGTGCTGGGCAGCATCGAGTTGATGGACGACATTGCCCGCAAGTTATGCCGTGACCTGCACGCCGTTGTTGTCTCGGTGGAGTTCCGGCTCGCGCCCGAACATCCCTTTCCGGCGGCCCATGATGATGCACTGGCGGCTGCGGTCTGGGTGCAGCAGCATGTGCTTGAGCTCGGCGGCGACGCCCACAGCATAGCCATCGCCGGTGAGAGTGCCGGCGCGAACCTGGCGGCAGCCACCGCCCTGACCTTGCGCGACCGGGGCACACCGCTTGCGGCGCAGCTGCTGGTGGTGCCCGGCGTGGACCTGGCGCGTGATGTGGCACGCATCGCAGCAACCGGCCGCAACTACCCTATGCTGACTGCGGCCGACCTGGCTGATATTGCGCGGCTGTATATCGGCACCACGCCCCAGGCGGCACTGAGCTTTCCCGCCTCTCCACTGCGCGCGGCCAGCCTCGCCGGGGCACCACCCGCAGTCATCGCGCTGGCCGGCCACGACCCTTTGCACGGTGAAGGTCTGGCCTATGCCGAACGTTTGCGTGCCGACGGTGTGCAGGCCGAAGTGCTGGATTTCGCCGACATGTTCCACCCGTTTTTCGGCTTTTTCGCGGCATCGGACAGCGCCCGGCGCGCCAGCGATGCGGTGTGCCAGGCTTTTTCGGATCTTCTGCGCCGTCCCGAGGTGCTTTCGACGCTTTCCAACAACCAAAAGGAGACAACATGACTTCAATTCTGACCCTGCTGCGCCGCGCCTTGCCCACACTGCTGCTCGCGGCATCCTGTGCGACGCAGGCGCAAAACTTTCCGGTGCGACCCGTGCATGTCGTGTTTCCCTACCCGGCGGGTTCGCCGCTGGACGCCATCGGCCGCATGGTCATTGATCGTGCCGGCAAGAACCTCGGGCAACCAATGGTGTTCGAAAACAAGCCGGGTGCCAACGGCATACTCGGGCAGGGCATTGCCGCGCGGGCTGCGCCGGACGGCTACACCGTGCTTCTGTCTTCGACCTCGGCCTTCCTGCTGAACAGTTTCCTGCGCAAGGATTTGCCTTATGACGCCGAGCGCAGCTTCGTGCCCATCACGGCCGTGGCCGATATCCCGGTTGCGCTGATCGTCAGTTCGCGCCTGCCGGTCAACAACACGCGCGAATTCGTGCAGTACCTCAAGGCCAACCCCACCAGGGTCAACTACGGCAGCGTCGGCAACGGCTCCTTCAATCATCTGCTGATGGAGCAGTTCAAGGCCGCGGCAGGTGTGGATATGCTGCATGTGCCCTACCAGGGTGCCGGGCCGGTGGCCACCGAATTGCTGGCGGGCCGGATCGACGCGGCGGTGCTTGCGCCGCTGGGCCCCTGGACACCCAACCAGGTGAAGCTGCTGGCCATGATGTCCACCAAACGCAGCGCGGCCCTGCCCAAAGTGCCGGCGATCACCGAAGAGTTCCCGTCGTTCCGGCCCTTCGGCAACTGGATGGGGTTCTTCGCTCCGACCGGCACCCCCGAGCCCGTGGTACGCCGTTTGTCGGAAGCCTTCAATGCCGCTTTGAAGGAACCCGATGTGCGCGCCAAAATCGAGGAACAGCAGTGGAGCGTGATTGGCGGCAGCCCCGAAGAATTTCGCAAGACCATTACATCGGACATCGCGACCGTCGGCGCGGCATTCAAAAGCGCCAATATCAAGCCAGAGTAGTGGTGATGGCCCCCATGCAGTCGGGTGACTGGCACCAGAGTGCATGAGTGCCGGCTTGCCTGCCTGCATCGCCCTGCCGCCTCAGGCCTGCCCGAATGCTACTAAATTAATAGCTGGTTACGCTCGTATCCATTGGCTTTCAGGCCGATTTGATATCTGAAACAGGCCTTTTTTGATCATTTTCAGGCTGTTTTCGCGTTTTCAGGGCTTCAGGCGCCACCGGAAGGCCCAGAACGGTCAAAATGTTAAGTTACAAGTTAACATTTGAAGGCGCGAGTGCTGTTCGCTTCAATGGCAGCCACAAGGTAAACCGCGTACCTTCCGGCCCGGACACCCAGCTCACCGTACCGTCAATCGACTGGGCGCGGCGCAACTGGTTGTGCAGGCCCTTGCCGCTGGCAGCCGCCAGGGCCTTGTCGACATCAAAACCCTGGCCGTTGTCCGTGATGGTGACCTGAACGCCCTCGCCTTCAGCGGCTGTGCCCACGCGTATCTCGCTGGCCTTTGTATGACGCAGGATGTTGGCCACACTCTCCTGCACGATGCGCAGGATGTGCAGCCCGCTTGACGGATCAAGCCAGCCCAGCGGGGGCAGTTCCTGCACCTCCCATAGCAGGGCGACCCCCGTGCCTTCCAGCCGGGGCTCCAGGCGAAAGCGCAGGGTAGCCAGAAGCAGCAGCAAATCTGCCTCCACCGGCTCCATCGAGTCGATGGCCAGCTTGAGGTCGTCCATGCAGTCTTTGAGGATCTGCGAGACCTTCACGTCGTCCATGCCGCCGCCTTCTACAGAACGAATGGCGCTGATCAGCGTTGAGCCCAGGCCATCGTGCATGTCCTGCATCATGCGCTGGCGCTCATCGCTCAGCAGCTGCCGCTGCTCAATCTCGCGCAGGCGCCGGTGGCTCAGTTCCAGTTCGGCCTCGCGCTCCTTCACGCGCCGTGCCAGGCTGGCATTGACCTCCTTGACCTCTTCAATCGCACCGGTATAGCGGCGGTACAGCACATAACCAAAGACGCTGAAAGTGACGGCATTGGTGTAGGCCCCCAGGTACCAGCTCTCGGGGCTGATGAAGTTGTTCTGCAGCAGCCAGTCGCTCAAACCGAGAAGGGTTGCGATCAGCACGCCGACGGACACCACCACCGCCTCACGGGAACGCTTCCCGCCGTTCAGCACACCCGCCATGCCGACAGTGGTCCCCATCAGTGCCGCCATCACGTACAGGATGGGCGTCACCTTCGGTGTGTTGGGCAAGGTCGCCACAAACGGCAGCGTCAGCAGCGCCAACAGGACAGAAGAGACGATCAAAGTCCGGGTCAGCCAGCGCTGGTGCACCCCGTGCAGCAGGTTCAGCGAGAGGTGCACTACCGTGACCAGCCAGAACAGCGAGTTGAACGACAGCCACGCAAACCAGTTGTTTGCAATCGGGTAGTCGACATAAAAGTGCAGGCTGCGGATGAAGGCCAGCACCGACAGTGTAAAAAACAGCAGGTAGGCCGCCTCATACCGGCGCATTGCCCAGACCAGCAGGGCAAACACACCCACAGCCAGAAAGGCGGCGGTGAAGATGCGCGGCACCTCCTGCTGCGACCAGACACGCCCGGTGTGCCGCCAGCTGATATCGTCCACAGGGCCCAGCCAGAACGAAGACAGGGTGATGCGCGTCACGCGCGAGTGCTCAAGCCGCACCAGGATCTCCCGCGGCGGGGAGCCATCTGCCGTCTTCTCCAGCATCAGCCACAGCGGCGTGCGCGAGCTGCTCCAGAGCGGCCCCTGCGGCTGCAGGAGCTGTACCAGGTGGCCATCGACGTAAACGGCAATGGGGCCGTCCGCGCGGATGCGTGGCGCATACAGTGCCAGCGGCGCACTGCCCTGGGCGATGTCTGCCTTCATGCGGTACCAGACTGTGCGCGTAAGGGCGGCGGAAGACTTTTCAGTCGCCTGCCGCAGCAGCGCTACCGATGGCGCATGCGGCAGGGATGCCATCTGCCAGTTATCCGGCAGGGTTTTGCTGTCAACCAGCGAGGGCGCTATCGTGAAACCTTCCGCGTCCCGGGCCTGCCATTCGGCTTCAGTGAAATGCTGGGTGACGGGAAGGGTCTGTCTTGCTTGCGAATCCTGCGAAGCGACAGGCAACAGGCAGGCAAGTGCCAGCAGAACCAGCATCACCGGCCGCGTCGTGAATGACAAGAGCCAGCGGAAAGTTCTGCCTTTCATCGTCAGCAGTTCACCCCAGGGGCAAGCCCTAGCCAGCCAGGATGCCCTGGTTGCGGGCTTCATAAATGGCTTCGGCCTTGGAGGTGACTTTCAGCTTGCTGTAGATGCGCCGCACAAACGTACGCACCGTGAAGTGCGACAACTGCATCAGTTTGGCGATTTCCATGGCCGTGAAACCCTTGGTGATGAGTTCCAGAACTTCCTTCTCGCGTGCCGACAGCACTGCAGATGGTTCTGCATCCACGGCCTGCGCCTTGTCGGCATCAGCCTGGCCACCGCCACGAAAGCGGGCCAACACCTGGCGCGCAATGATGGGGCTGATGGGACTGCCCCCGCTGGCCAGGCTGCGTATCTCGTCAACGATTTTGGCCTGCGAACTGTCCTTTAGCAGATAGCCCGCAGCGCCTGACTCGATGGAGCGCATCACATGTGTTTCGTCACCAAAGTTGGTACTCACCATGATGCTGCATGAAGGCCACTGAACTGAAGCGGCACGAATCACGTCGATGCCCGAGCCATCCGGCAGGCCCAGATCCACCAGCAGCACATCGGCGGGCGGCTTTTGCAGCATGTCAAGGCCTTCAGCGCGGGTGCTGGCGGTACCCGCCAGACGCATGTCGGGCGCAGCCTGAACCACGCGGCTCAGGGCGCCGCGAAAGCCCGGGTCATCCTCAACGATGGCGACGTGGATGAGCGGCAGGTCTTGCTCGGCAGGAACGGCTTGAACGATCATGAGGCAACTATTTTGCGCCACGTTTACAAGTGGATCGTCACTCATTTGTTCTACAGACGTGAGTCCCCCCATTTTTTACCATTGCGCAATGAGCGAACGCTGTTTGGGTAATTTGTAACTTCTGACACAGGATAGCAAGCCGATCCTAAAATCCGGAGAGCCTGTAACACAGGGAAAGCGTATGCAGGCACTTGCGTTGAAAGGGTGCCTGAAAGGATAAAGAGAGCACCCGCATGAACCGCATTTACCGAGTTGTCTGGAACACCGCGCTGAGCCTGTGGGTTGCAGTGGCTGAGACCGCCAAAGGCAAAACAAAAGGCGGCGCAGGCCGCAGCGCACTGACCGCAAGCGCCAGCCACCAGTCACCCGGATTTCCACTGCATGCAAGATGCCGGGCTGCGCTCATCATGCTGCTCTCACTGGCCGTTGCCAACCAGCAGGTGCACGCCGCCGATGCGGCCAACGCCAGCCTGGTCGTGGGTGCCGGCACGGTCAACACGTCGGGCAATATCACCACCATCAACCAGGCCACACAAAAGCTGGCCATCGACTGGACGTCTCTTTCAACACGCGCAAACGAAGCGCTCATCTTCAATCAGCCCAATGCCGCCGCGATTGCACTGAACCGCATCACCGGTACCAGCCCGAGTGAGCTGCTGGGCAGCCTCACGGCCAACGGCCAGGTTTTCATCCTGAACCCCAACGGCGTGATGTTTGGCGCGGGTTCGCAAGTCAATGTGGGCGGGCTCGTGGCCTCGACCATGAACCTGAGCAATGCGGACTTTGCGGCGGGCAACTTCAAGTTCAGTGGCTCAGGCTCGGGCTCTGTCGTCAACCAGGGCACGCTCACAGCGGCTTCTGGTGGCTATCTTGCATTGCTGGCACCCGAAGTGCGCAATGAAGGTGTGATGGTTGCCAGTTTGGGCACCGCCCTGCTGGCGGCGGGCAACAAGGTCACACTCAATCTTGATAACGGTTCACTGCTGGGCTACAGCATTGACCAGGGCGCGATCAATGCACTCGCTGACAACAAACAACTGATCAAGGCTGATGGCGGGCAGGTTCTTCTGTCGGCCCGTGCGATGGACAGCCTGACGACGGCCACCGTCAACAACACCGGCATCATTGAAGCGAAGACCCTGCAGAACAAGGCGGGCCGCATTCTGCTGATGGGCGATATGGAACATGGCACCGTCAATGTCGGCGGCACGCTGGATGCATCTGCGCCCATGGGCTCTGGAGCCAACGCAAGCGTTGGGGGCGATGGCGGCTTTATTGAAACCAGCGCAGCCCATGTCAACGTCGCAGACAGTGCGCGCATCACCACCAAAGCTGCAAGCGGCAAAACGGGCCAATGGCTGGTTGACCCGTTTGACTTTGTGGTTGCGTCAGCGGGCGGCAACATCACGGGCGCAGCCCTGGGTATCCAGCTCGACAACAACAACGTCACGCTGAACACCACCTCCGGCAACTCGGGTACCAATGGCGACCTGAGCGTCAATGACGCGGTAGCCTGGTCTGCCGCCAACACGCTCACACTCATAGGCGAGCGTGATGTGAATGTCAACGCCAACATCACCTATTCGGGCAGCGGCACCTCGGGCGTGACGGTACAGGCCGTGCGCGACATCAATGTTGCTACCAACGTGGGTATCACCTCTACCGGCACTGGCGCATTGCCCGTGGTGCTTGGCGGCGCGACGGTGGGCACCGCCGCAGGCGGCAACATCAACATGGCCAGCGGCTCGTCAATCGCCAGCAATGGCGGCGATGTAACCTTCAAGGCCAATGCCATCCAGCTGTCAGGCGCAACAGTAGCAGCAGCGGGCGGAAATATTGCGATGACGGCTTCGGGCGCCAACGCGGGCCATTCGCTCGAAATTGTCAACAACGGCGGCACACAATCGAATGTCACCACCAGTGGCGCCGGCACGATCGCCCTGGGCGGCAACCTGACCAGCGGCGGTGGCAGTGCCACCGGTGGCTCTGCAGGTGGCGTGGTGATCACCAACTCGAATGTAACGGCGGGCAATGGCGCCATCACCGTTACCGGCGATGCGGGATGGACCTCGGGCGTGGCTCAGGTCTCCAGCGGCGTGCGGCTGGATTCACTTGCCAAGGTCAGGGGCGCGGGTGCCATCACCATCACCGGCCGCGTGGGCAGCAATTCCCTGTATGACAGCACCGGCGTCGAGCTGGGCACCGGCTCCGAGGTGTCCAGCACAGGCGGCAACGTCGCCGTCACAGGCACACTGGTCAACCCCTCCATCCTTGGCGGCACCGGCGTGCTGGTCAGGGGCAAGGTGCAGTCTGGCGCCAGCAGCGGCATCACGATCACTGGCTCGGCCACTGTCGGCGGGGCATCCGGCACCGGCGTCAGGATAGACACCGGCGCCAACCTGATCGCCGGCACACTTGGCCTGACGATTGTGGGAACGGCCAGTTCCTCGACGACAGCGACCAATGTCATCGGTGTGGCCATGGATAACGGCAGCATCAATTCGACCGGCGCGGTTGCCATGACCGGTGTGATGGGTGCCATTTCCGGCTCCGGGCAGGGCGCGCTGGTCCTGAATTACGGCAGCATCAACGCCAACGGTGCCAACATCACCCTCAGGGGGTCGGGCGTTCCCGCGCCTGCGCCATCCTCGTCAAAGGATGTGAAGATCGCCGGAACCAGCGTGACCAGCACAGGCGGCGTCATCCAGTTGCTGGGCGACAGAATCGAAATCCAGAGCAACGTCAACGCGGGCGCGGCTGGCAGGGTGGTCATTGCTCCGACCAGCACCAACCGTGAAATCACGGTTGGCGGATCCGACGAGACGATGGCCCTCAACCTGTCCGCCAGCGAGATCAGCAACATCACCGCAGGCGAACTGCAGATCGGCAGCGCCACCAACACCGGCGGCATCACCATAGGCAATAGCGGCGGCCCCATTGCACCCGCACCCTCTCCCCTCCCGTTCATCAACCTCGTCACCGCTCGTGACATCAGCCAGCTCTCCGGCAGCTCCTTACGGGTCTCCCGGCTGAATGCGCAGGGCCGTTCTGTCAGTCTGCAAAACAGCGGCAACGCGTTTGACGCGATCAGCGGCAGTGCAAGCTCGGGCTCGTTTTCCGTCACCAGCGGCAAGGCCGGGCCCATGGCTGTCGGCAGCATCAGCGCCACAGGCAATGTCACGCTCAATGCCGCGAACGGGTCCATCACCGATGGCAACGGGGCGGCCAACAACATCACGGCGGCCAGCCTGAATGCATCGTCATCCGATGGCATCTCGCTGGACACCGAGGTCAGCGGCCTGAGCACGCTCACCACCACCGGCAGCGCCGGCGACATCCGCATCGCCACCAGCCGGGCCCTGGATCTGAACAGCAGCAGCCAGTACCAGATCAGCACGGCGGCAGGCTCTGCGCAAAACATCAGCCTGAGCAGCAGCGCAAGCTCGGGCATCACCGGCGTCAACCTGTTTGCCGGCAGTTCCGACAACGTCACTGTGACGGCCAGCGATGCCAGCGCCGACATCACGCAGAACACCGCACTGACCCTGGGCAGCGGCAGCCTGACGCTGGACGCGGGACGCGACATCGTGCTGAGCGGCGCCATCACCAAAACCGCGGGTGCGGCTTCTGCGCTGACGCTGGACGCCGGGCGCGACATCAAGTTCAACGGCAACGTCACGTCGACCAACAATGCCCTCAGCCTGACGGCCGACGCGGCACGCAACGTCGAGGGTGCAGGCACGCTCAACCTGAACGGCGGCGCACTCGACATCGAAGCCGGCGGCTCCCTCTACCGGGCGCAAATCTATGCCAGCAGCGTGAAGCTGGAAGCCACGGCCGGTGAACTCACCATGGACAGCGGCGTGGACTGGCGCGGCACCTCGTTTGACCTGAAGGCAGGCACGAATATCCGTGGCACGGACGCTGCGAGCAGCCCTGTGTACCTGCTCGTCAATGGCGGCGGCACGGGCAACGTGACAGCGAGTGCCGGAACCGCCGGCAGCGGAAGCCTGAACGTCCAGACCTTCGGCGCCGTCAACGCCATGAACCTGACCGCTACAGGCGGGAACATCTCGGCCGCCACTGACAGCCCCACCAGCAGCATGGCTCTCGCAGCCACCAGCGGCAACATCACGCTGGCCAGCAACATCGCGGCAGGCAGCCTCACCGTTGATGCCGGCGGCAACATCAATGCAGCAGGCGCCGTCGCGGTGGGCCGCTTCGAGCAGCTCAATGGCAACTGGAGCCAGGTCGGCGCGGCCCTGCCGCTGTTTGCGTCAACAGACTTCCGCCTCACGGGCGGCTCCTTCCTGCGTGCGCTGGCCGGCACCGGCAGCAGCGCCAACCCCTACCAGCTCTTTGATGTATACGGGCTGCAAGGCATGGGCAGCCTCAGCATGAACAACCACTACGTACAGGCCGCGCACATCAATGCCGCCAGCACGCTGACCTGGAATGCCGGCCAGGGTTTCAGGCCCACAGGCTCGGCGGCAACGCCATTCACCGGCGCTTTCGACGGCCAGGGCTTCGACATTGGCGGCCTCTTCGTCAACCGCCCCACCACGGATAACGTCGGGCTCTTTGCTGCCGTCGATGGCGGTTCCGTCCTGAACACCAGCATTGTGGCCGCGACCATCACCGGGCGCGACAAGGTGGGCGCACTGGCCGGCTCTGCCAGTGCCGGCAGCGTCATCGAAAACAATGGCGTGGTGGCTGCGGTGACCGGCCGCACAGGCGTGGGCGGACTGCTGGGGGAAAGCAACGCAGACATCTCAAACAGCTACGCCGAAGGGTTCGTCAACGGAGACTCGGTTGTGGGCGGCCTGGTCGGCGGCAGCTTTGCCGGAATCACCAACAGCTATTCGACCGGCCAGGTCACGGCCATCACCGGCACCGCAGGCGGGCTGGCCGGCAGCCTGAACGGGGCGACGGTCAGCTACACCTATGCGAGCGGCCCGGTCAGCGGCGCGGCCGCAACGGGCGGCCTCGTGGGCAGCAGCAGCGGCAGCACGGTGACGGACAGCTTCTGGAACACTACCAGTTCCGGCCAGGCCACCTCGGCGGAAGGAACCGGCAAGACAGCGGCGGAGATGAAGCAGCAGGCCACCTTCACCAACTGGGACATCGACAGCGTGGGCGGCACGGGCAAGACATGGCGCATCTACGAAGGCAACACCGGCCCGCTGCTCAGAAGCTTTCTGGTCGCCCGCACGCTGGCGGACACCGTCGTGACCTACAACGGCGCCACCCAGACCATCACCGAGCCTTTGCTGCTGGGCACTGCGGCCAGTGCCCGCAACGCCGGCACACATGCCAGCAACTTTTACTCATCACAGGACGGCTTCGACCTCATCGGGGACGGCAAGCTCATCATCAACAAGGCCAGCCTGACGCTGGCAGCCGTCACCGACACCAAGACTTACGACGCCACCACGGCATCGACGGCCGTCGTCAGCCGGACCGGGCTGGTGGGCGGTGATACCGTCACGGCCAGCCAGTCGTTCGCCAGCAAGAACGTGATGGGCGCCAATGGCAGCACACTGTCCGTCGACGCCGGGTACACCATCAACGATGGCAACAGTGGCAACAACTACGTCGTCACCAGCAGCGGCACCACCTCCGGCACCATCAACAAGGCCAGCCTGACGCTCGCAGCCGTCACCGACAGCAAGACCTACGACGCCACCACGGGATCGTCAGCTGCCGTCAGCAAGACCGGCCTGGCGGGCGGCGACACCGTGAGTGCGGTGCAGTCGTTCGGCAGCAAGAACGTGATGGGGAGCAACGGCAGCACGCTTTCAGTTGACGCCGGTTACACGGTCGCTGACGGCAACGGCGGCGGGAACTACAACGTCACCACCACCACCGCAGCAGGCACGATCAACAAGGCCAGCCTGACGCTGGCGGCTGTCACCGACACCAAAACCTACGATGCCACCACAGCCTCCAGCGCGTCAGTCATGGCCACAGGGCTCCAGGGCAGCGACAGCGTGACCGCAGACCAGTCCTTTGGCAGCAAGAACGTGATGGGCAGCAACGGCAGCACGCTTTCAGTTGACGCTGGCTACACCGTCGCCGACGGCAATGGCGGCTCTAACTACAACGTCACGACCACCACCGCAGCAGGCTCCATCAACAAGGCCAGCCTGACCCTCGCCGCCGTCACCGACACCAAAACCTACGACGCCACCACGGCATCGACGGCAGCCGTAAGCCAGAGCGGGCTGGTGGGCAGCGACAGCGTCACCGGGCTGAGCCAGTCCTTCGCCAGCAAGAACGTGATGGGCACCGGTGGCAGCACGCTTTCAGTCGATGCGGGTTATACCGTGGCTGACGGCAACGGCGGCGGCAACTACAACATCACCACCACCACAGCGGCCGGCACGATCAACAAGGCTGCTCTCGCACTCGCTGCAGTTACCGACACCAAAACCTACGACGCCACCACCGCATCGACGGTTGCAGTGAGCAAGACCGGGCTGCTGGGCAGCGACAGTGTCACCAGCCTGAGCCAGTCGTTCGGCAGCAAAAACGTGATGGGCACCGGCGGCAGCACACTGTCCGTGGACGCCGGCTACACGGTAGCTGACGGCAACGGCGGCGGCAACTACAACGTGACGACCACTACCGCAGCTGGCACCATCAACAAGGCCAGCCTGACGCTGGCCGCCGTGACCGACACCAAGACCTATGACGGCACTGTGGCCTCCAGCGGCGTCGTGGGCAATAGCGGCCTGGCTGGCGGCGACACCGTCACTGCAGCCCAGACCTTCGGCAGCAAGAATGTCATGGGCAGCAATGGCAGCACGCTTTCTGTTGCCGGCTATACCCTGAATGACGGCAACAGCGGCGGCAATTACAACGTAACGACGACGACTGCAGCAGGCACCATCAACAAGGCCACGCTGAACATTGCCGCCACGCCGGATGACAAGGTCTATGACGGCACCACGCTGGCAACAGCCAGCTATACCGACAACCGTGTTGCCGGCGATGTGCTCACCTACACAGCGACTGCCAACTTTGCCACCAAAAACGCCGGCAACGGCATTGCCGTGACGGTGGGCGGCATCACCACCAGCGGCACCGACGCGGGCAACTACACGGTAGGCTCGACCACGGTGGTCGGCAACACCGCTGACATCACACCGAAGACACTGACGGTGACGGCCAATGACGACAGCAAGATGACCGGCACGCCCTACAGCGGCGGCAACGGCGTGAGCTACAGTGGCATCGTGGCTGGTGAAACTGTGGCGGGCGTACTGACCGGAAGCCTGGCTTACAGTGGCAGCTCGCAGGGGGCCAACACGCCCGGCGAGTACGACATCACACCTGGCGGCCTGGTGGCGAACAGCAACTATCGAGTGAACTTTGTGGATGGCACGCTGAATCTTGAAAGCCCACCCGCCGCTGTCTCCGTGCAGCTGAAATTGCTCCAGGACATACCGACCCTAAGCTCTTTCTCCAAAGACAGCGCCCTTTTCAAGGTTCAGTTGGCAACAGACATCGCATCGGCCCTGGGTATAAGTGCCGGGCGCGTCAGTGTCGTCAGCCTTGGTAACGAAGGCGGCGGCGGCAGCTCCGGCGGCGGAGCTGCAGGTGGCGGGGATAGCGGTGGCAGTGGTGGCAGTGGTGGCAGCAACAGCCCGAACGCGGCAGGCAACGCGCTCAATGCAGCTGCGGGGGAATAAGGCCATCATGACAGGCTGGACCACTATCTTTTCTATAGCTGCTCACGCTTGTTTTTATTGGTCTGCAGCCGTTTTTACGCCTAAAGATAGGCAGTTTTGGCACTTTTTGTGGCTTTGGAACTTCCCCAAATTGGTTCCAGCGGCCTGCACGCCCAAAATGTTAAGTTGCAAGTTAACATTTGCCACGCGCTTCAGGCGTCGAATGAGGGACTTTCGCGATCTGTAAAGAGGCTTTGAAGCTATTGAAAAAATAGCAATCCAGTCAACTACGTTCCAGTAACAGGGACTCTGTACCTAAAACAGGCGACATACAGCGCAGTCGGTCTCTGGAACAGTCATGCACATACTCGTCAATCCACCGACCGGGGCAATCGCCCCCCCAAAACCGAACATTACAAAATCAACGGCAACCGAATGCCGCCTATGCGCGAACCGCGAGCGCGCGAACCGGACAAACAGCTTTAAAAGATGACACTGAAGCACAGACCCTTCTCCGCCCTGACCTCTGCCGTACTGCTGGCGCTTTATGGCGGCAGCGTGCTCGCGCAGACTGCCCCCGCACCCAACGCTGGCCAGGTGCTGCGCGACTTGCAGCAGACACCTTCGCCCGTCGTGCCCCAGGCTGTGCCGCTGCAACGCATTGAGGAGTCCGCTGTGCCCACAGCAGGCGACCAGTCAAAAGTGCTGGTCAAGTCCATCGTCATCACCGGCAACCAGGAAGTCCCCAGCGCCGAGTTGCAGCCGCTGGTCGCCAGCCTTGTCGGGTCAGAGCAAACGCTGGCCCAGCTCAATGCCGCTGCGCGCCGCATCACGGCCTACTACCGCAGCAAGGGCTTTGCAGTGGCCCGTGCCTATCTGCCGGCGCAGGACATCACCGACGGCACCATCACCATCAGCGTGATCGAGGGCCGTATCTCCAGTTACCGGGTCAACAACACCTCGCTGCTGTCATATGCCACAGCCAACGCTTATATCGGTGACGTAAAAACCGGTGATGTGATCCGTTCCGAACACATAGACCGCGGCCTGCTGCTGCTGCAGGACACACCCGGCGTGAGCAGCTCGCGTGCCACGCTACAGCCCGGTGCCAGCGTCGGCACCTCGGAGTTGCTGATTGAAGTCAACCCGGCCAGCCGCTACAACGGAAGCGTGGTGCTCGACAACTACGGCAGCCGCTACACCGGTGAATACCGCGTGGGTGCCAACCTGAACCTGGCCAGCCCGCTGGGCCGGGGCGACCAGCTGTCATTCAGCGCCCTCACCAGCGGCAGCGGCCTGAACTTTGGCCGCCTCGCCTGGCAGATACCCGTGGGCAGCAATGGCCTGCGTGTGGGGGCCGCCTATTTCGACACCCGCTACAAACTGGGCAAGGAATTTGCCACGCTGCTGGCCAACGGGACTGCCCGAAGCACCAGCGTGTTTGCGGCCTACCCTTTCATCCGCAGCCAGATGCGCAACCTGAGCGGCACGCTCTCGTATGAAGACAAAAACCTGAACGACAGGGTTGACTCGACGGCGACCCAGACCGGCAAGAAGATTGGCGTGACCACTTTGGGCCTGTCGGGCAACATTCAGGACGCACTTTGGGGCGGCGGCATCAGCAGCTTTGACCTGAGCCTGGTGATGGGCAAGCTCGCCATCCAGTCGCCGACCGCACTGACCATTGACAGCGCTTCAGCCAGGACCAACGGCAGCTACAACCGCGTGAGCTACAACCTGAACCGCCTGCAACGGCTGAGCAACAGCACGCTGCTGGCAGCAGGTTTCAGCGGACAGTTTGCCGGCAAGAACCTGGACTCGTCCGAGAAATTCTCGCTCGGTGGCCTGAATGGCGTACGCGCACAGCCCCAGGGCGAGGCCAGCGGCGATGAAGGTTTCAGGGGCAGCCTGGAGCTGCGCCAGGCCTTTACGCCCAACATACAGGGCACGCTGTTTTATGACTTCGGCAGCATCACCAAAATAAACAAGACCCCTTTCGGCGCAGCCGCAGCCAATAGCCGCAATCTCTCGGGCGCCGGCTTTGGCGTGAATGCAAATTTTGGCAAGGTGCTTGTCAGGAGCGCGCTCGCCTGGCGCGTGGACGGTGGCCTGCCGACATCGCTGCCTGCATCGCAGGTGCGCACGCCAACGCTGCTGCTGCAGGCCACCCTTGCTTTCTGATTTTTGAACACGAGGGGTTGCATGCCCACTGCCACTGCCACAGTCACTGCCAGTTCTCTGCCTCCGCATCTGAAGGTGCCTGAAACATCGCGCATAGGCGGCACCACGCCATTTGAAAACGATGCAGCGGTGCTGGCCGCACTGGACATTGCCTGGAAGCTGCCAAACGATGTGCTGATGACCTGCGAAGTAGGCGTGCGCAACGGCACCGATGAAGTCTATCGCAGGGCAATAGTCCGGGGGGTGGCGCAGATGCTTTACCTTGAAGAGCGCATGGCACAGATGGGTTTTGTGCCCGAGCTTGAAGACAGCGAACACAACGGCAGCGGGTTTGACATCATCTTCCGGCGTAGAGCCCAAGTCTAGGCAAACGGGCTTGCCGGCTGTCTATTTTGCGGCTGCCGCCGATTCATTCGATGCTGCCCAGCCGCCTCCCAGCGACTGAATCAGCGCCACAGCCGTCGTCTGGCGGTCTGCCAGCGCCTGGATCAGCGCACGGCGCGCACTGAGCGCAGTGGCCTGTGCGGTGATGACTTCGGTGTAGCCCACCTGACCGCTCTTGTAGCGGTTCAAGACCTGCTGCTCGACCAGGTCTGCCGACTCGGACGCCTGTCGGCGCAGTTCCTGCTGGCTTTGCAGAACGCGGGTGGCGGACAGCTGGTCTTCGACATCCTGGAATGCAACGAGCACGGTTTGCCGGTAGCGCGCCACAGCCTGGGCATTGCCCGCTTCAGCACCCTCGACGCGCGCGCTGGTAGCGCCCGCATCAAAAATCAGCTGCGCAGCAGACAGGCCCAGGGACCAGACACTGCTGGCGGCCTTGAACAGGTCCGCCACACGGCTGGCGCCTGAGCCTGTAGAGGCATTCAGGCTGATGCTGGGGTAATAGGCGCTTTTGGCGATGCCGATCTGCTCATTCGCCGAAGCGACGCGGCGCTCAGCCGCTGCGATGTCAGGCCGGCGCTGCAACAGCGTTGAAGGCACACCGACAGGAACCTGCGGCACAACGGGTGTCCAGGTCGCCAGCTGTGGCAGGCTGAAGTTGGCAGGTACTTCGCCCACCAGCACGGCAATGGCGTGTTCAAACTGGGCGCGTGAACGCTCCAGCCCCAGCTGGTCGGCCTTGCCGTTGGCCAGCTGGGTTTGCGCCTGCAACACATCTGTTTTGGCGGCAATGCCTGCGGTGTAGCGGTTCTGCGTGATCTCAAGCGCACGGGTAAAACCTTCTATGGTCTTGTCGAGCAGGGCCTTTTGCGCATCGGTTTGCCGCAGCGAAAAGTAGTTCACGGCAAGTTCACCCTGGGCAGAAAGCTTCGCCGATGCAAGGTCTGCCGCACTCGCCCCCGCACCTGCATTGGCGCTGTCTACGGCCCGGCCCAGGCGGCCCCAGACATCGGGCTCCCAGCTGCCGCCCAGGCTGACCTGGTAGTTGTTGCCGGTGCGGCCCGGTGTGCCCGTGGTCAGGTTGCCGCTGCTGCGCGAACGTGACGCGCCGCCGTCCAGCGTGACCGAAGGAAACAGCGATGCACGCTGCTCGCGCACCAGCGCCCTCGCCTGTGCATACGCGCCCACGGCAATCGCCACGTTCTGGTTTGACACCTCAACGCGCGACGCCAGCTGGTCCAGCACCGGGTCGTTGAACAGCGACCACCACGGGCCACGCTCCAGCGCATCGCCTGGCACGGCGGGTATCCAGTCACCGGCCTCCTTGAAAGCTACGGCCTCGGGCGTGGTGGGGCGCTGGTAGGTCGGGCCGACAGCGCAGCCACTGACCAGGAGGACCAGCGCAGCCGCAGCCAGCAGGGAATAAGGGGGCTTCCTGTCGACGGTGACGGCAACGATGGAATGCATGGAATGTGTCATGGTGTTATCCGGGTTGCAGTGCTTGATCTGAATCTGCATGTCTGCCCAGCAGATGCTCGGTCTTGCCGGGGCGGCGCAGTTTGTCCATCAGCACATAGACGACAGGCGTGGTCAGCAGCGTCAGCAGCTGGCTGGCGATCAGCCCGCCGATGATGGCAATGCCCAGTGGCCTGCGCAGTTCCGCGCCCTCGCCAAAACCGATGGCCAGCGGCAGTGCGCCCAGAATGGCGGCGAGTGTGGTCATCAGGATGGGCCTGAAGCGCAGCATGCAGGCCTCGCGCACGGCTTCTACGGCAGTCAATCCGCGTGAACGCTCTGCGTCAATCGCAAAATCGATGATGAGGATGGCATTCTTCTTCACGATACCAATCAGCAGAAAGACTCCTATGAGCGCGATCAGTGAAAAATCAAGCTTGAAGATCAGCAGGGCCAGCACCGCACCGACCCCGGCCGACGGCAGGGTGGACAGCACGGTGATGGGATGCACCAGGCTTTCGTAAAGAATGCCGAGCACGATGTAGATGACGACCAGCGCAGCGAAGATCAGCAAAGGCTGCTCCTGCTGCGATTGCTGCGCGTTGCGCGCCGTACCCTGAAAGCTGCCGCGCACATTGTTGGGCATGCCGATTTCGGCCTCGGCCTTTGCCACGGCCGCCTGCCCGTCGCTGATGGTTTTGCCTTCAACCAGGTTGTACGAGATGGTGGTGGCAAGCTCGCCATCCTGGTGATTCACCGACGATGCCTTGGGGTTCTCTGAAAATTTCGCAATCGCCGACAGGGGCACCATGTTGGTCGCAGATGAACTCAGGGCCTGGCCGGTGGCCTGATCACGCAATGCGGGGTTGACAATGTTGGTGAGCGACGATGAAGCTGCCGTCGATGAGGCGGTGATCGTCGCCCCCTTGGCCGGCACATAAATGTCCTTGAGCGACTCGGGGCTGCGGATGTAGCGCTGCGCCACACCCATGATGACCTTGTACTGGTTCAGGTCGGTGTAGATGGTGGCCACCTGCCGCTGACCGTAGCCGTTGTAGAGCGCGTTGTCGACATCGCGCGAACTGATGCCCAGGCGCGCCGCACTTTCCTTGTCCACAGTCACCATCATCTCGACGCCGTTGTCCTGCTGGTCGGTGTTGACATCGATCAGCGCATCCTGCTGCATCATCTGCCCGGACAACTTTGTAGCCCACAGTTTCAGGTCGGCGATGTTGTCGCTCTTGAGTGTGTATTGATACGTTGAGTTGCTGGCACGCCCACCGCCGCGGAGGTCCTGCACCGGGTTGAGAAAGAGGCTTATGCCTGTCACGGTGGCCAGCTTGGGCCGCAGGCGCGCAATGACGGCCAGGCCCTTGTCCGTGCGCTGGTTGGCGGGCTTGAGGTTGATGAACATGAAGCCGCCACCTGCACGCCCGCCGCCTGTGAAGCCCACTACCGTGTCAACAGCCGGGTCGGCACGGATGATGTCCACCAGTTCCTTGAGTTTGCCCTGCATGGCCTGGAATGAAATGCTCTGGTCGGCACGCAGGCCGCCATTGATCTGGCCGGTGTCCTGCTGCGGGAAGAAGCCTTTTGGTGCCTTCACAAACAAAAAGACATTCAGGCCGATGACAGCCAGCAGGATCAGCATGACCAGCAGCTTGCTGCCCAGCGCCCAATCCAGACTGACTTCGTAGCCGCGCAGCACGCGGTTGAAGCCATTCTCGAAAAAGCGGGGAATAAAACCCAGAAAAGCAAAGCGGCCTGGGGGCTTGCCGGCCTCAGCATCAGTGTCTTCCTTGTTTTTGAGCAGCCACGCGCACATCATGGGCGTGGTGGTCAGCGATATGACCAGCGAGATCATCACGGCCGCAGACAGCGTGACCGCAAACTCGCGGAACAGACGCCCGGTCTGCCCGCCCATGAAGAGCAGGGGAATGAACACCGCCACCAGCGACAGGCTGATCGACAGCACGGTGAACCCAACCTCGCGTGCGCCCAGCAGCGCGGCCTTGAAACGGTCCATGCCGGCCTCGATGTGGCGGCTGGTGTTTTCAAGAACCACGATGGCGTCATCCACCACAAAGCCGGTCGCAACAGTCAGGGCCATCAGGCTCAGGTTGTTGAGCGAAAAGCCCAGCAGGTACATCACGCCAAACGTACCCAGCAGCGATACCACCGTGGCGACGGCGGGAATGACCGTGGCGCGCGCGCTGCGCAAGAAGGCGCTGACCACCAGCACCACCAGCACGATGGAGATCAGCAACGTCACTTCAATTTCATGCAGCGACGCACGTATGGAGTTGGTGCTGTCCGATGCCACAGAAATCTTCACGTCGGCGGGCAATTGGGCCTGCAACTCGGGCAGCAGGTCACGCACACCATCCACCGTCGCAATCACATTGGCACCAGGCTGGCGCGTGACCAGCACGATGACGGCAGGGTCGCCATTAAAAAGACCCAGGGTGTTGACGTTCTCGACACCATCGCTGATCTCGGCCACATCCGACAGCCGTATGGCCGCGCCGTTGCGCCAGGCCACGACCAGCCCCATGTAGTCGGCCGCCTTGAGTCCACCCGTGGCGGTGTTGGCGCCGGAGTAAATCTGCAAACGCCGGCCATTGCCTTCAATCGCGCCCTTGGGCCGGTTGGCATTCGATGCCTGCAGGGCGGCACGTATGTCTTCGCTGCTGACGCCATAACGGTTAAGCGCAAAGGGAATCAGGTCCACGCGCACGGCAGGCAGCGAGCCGCCGCCCAGTTCAACATCACCGACGCCCGGCACCTGCGCAATCTTTTGCTGCAACAGGTTGGACACCTCGTCGTAAATGCGGCCCGGCGAGCGCGTCTTGGACGTCAGTGCCAGGATGATGACAGGCGCATCAGCCGGGTTGGCCTTGCGGTAGGTCGGGTTACTGCGCAGCGTGGATGGAAGATCGGCACGCGATGCATTGATGGCCGCCTGCACCTCGCGGGCCGCGGCGTCAATCTTGCGGTTGAGGTCGAACTGCAGGCTGACGCGGGTCGAGCCCACGCCGCTGGACGATGTCATTTCATTGACGCCAGAGATGGTGCCCAGCCGGCGCTCCAGAGGCGTCGCCACACTGGTAGCCATGGTTTCGGGGCTTGCGCCTGGCAGGGAGGCGCTGACCGAAATGACCGGGAAATCTACCTGCGGTAATGGTGATACCGGCAGGACGAAGAAGGCGCCTATGCCGGCGAGGGCTAATCCTATTGTTAGAAGGACTGTGGCTACTGGTCTTCTTACGAAGGGTTCTGAGAGGTTCATGGTTGACCTCTTGTGGTCTGCGCTGAATAGGCTGCTGTGCCCTTCACTACCAAGCCGGGAGTCGCCCCGGCAGGCGAGTTACTTTTCTTTGCTTCGCCAAAGAAACCT
>JAZKAY010000005.1:0-222909 GCA_040388905.1 Pseudomonadota bacterium | reverse complement strand
GCCCCGACCTTGCGCGTCGTACGCAATCGTCTCGTAACGATTGCCGGCCTCGTCTTCTATCCCTGTCAGAGCAAGAAGAAATGCCGAGTTCTCATGCTTGTATGTCCTGCTTACGGTCCCCGTGCTGCCCGGGGAGGTTACGGTGCTAATGGGACCCGTGCCGTAGTACTGATACCCAAAGACTTGACCATCCGACGAGGTGACGCTGTTGAGTTTTCTGAATGAGCTATAAACAAAGTTCAGGGTTCTGCCAAACTGGTTGCTCACGCTTATCAACATGCCTGGTACTGGCGCTATGCTGCCGGGAGTCGATGTGTCGCTATAGGCATATGTATTGGTCCAGCCGTTGCGCTGGGTGAGAGACATCAACTTCCCGTCAGCGTCAAACTGGTAAGCTGCATCATCATTTTGGCGTTTGTAGAGCAGACCTCCTACACCTGTTACCAGACTGTCTGCGCTGTTGACAGGCTTCCAGCTGCTACTTGCCGCGTCCCAGATAAAGCCGATCGTGGTGCCATCGCCGAGAATCACGGCGGCGCTACTGTCGGCCACACCCACCGCGCCCTCTTGCTTGAGAGATACCGCATGGTTGTGCGACCACATCTGGCCCAGACCGGAATCAACAACCAGGCCCCTTCCCCCTGCAGCCCAATAACTCTTGTAGGTGCGCACCAGACTTAAAGCGTGCGGGCCTTCGCCCACATAATCGACCTGCGTTAAAACTTTCTCGCCCGTCGCCGGGATGATGGGTTGGCCCACTTTCTGTCCATCGGGTAGCGCCGGGCAAGTCTGTCCACGTGCATCGGCTGTGGGCGAGTTCTCCCCGAGATCCAGAGTCTTCGCCTTGTTCATCTCACAGGACACCCCCGTGTCCGTTTGAAAAAGGGACGAGCAGTTGCACTTAGAACCGGCAAGCTGGCCTCCTGCTGTACACGCGAATGTAGGAATTCGCCCAATGTCGTAGGAACTCGCATTGCCGGGGTGGCCTGGTCCGATGTTTCTATCAATGTTGCACGACGTTTCGGTAGCAGAGACCATCACTGTATTCGGCCACTGCGTGCGGATATTGGTTGCAAGTTGTTGGCATCCTGCCTCAGGTGTTGAAAAAAATCCCTCGACGTAAGAGACCTGATATTTGACGGATATTGTCGTAGCAGGGTATGCATGCGCGCTTAGTCCGGCAACAGCAATCCAAAGGCATACCAGCCCACGCAAAAAGTGTTCGCGAATCATCTCACTCCCTCAATATTTTCTTAGTCCGGAACTCAAGCCCGGATTTTTTACAAATACGATTGCGGTTAGCTATCGCCCCTCTTGCATTTCTGGCTGTAGATATTTTTATCAGCGCCATCTTCATAAGTGACGCTTCCTGGACCACAGCTCGGTCCAGTCTTTGCTGGCACAAATAATCGCAACGAAATGATTTACTGTCAACCCTGTCAAATCTAACAGGTGTATTTAACCTAAAAATTGTGACTGCTGTATAGACAAGCCTAAGAGGTGGGCGCGTACCCACCTTTGAGGATCTCCACACAGTTGAATCGCAACCAGGTAGAGCCCGCTTATCATGCGAGACATGGACAGGGAGTCGGAAACGCAAATGATCTGTAAAACAAAATCGAACCGTTGCCGCAGGCACACCGGCTTCACCTTGATTGAGCTGATGGTGGTTCTCGTCATCATTGGCATCCTCGCCGCTTTGATCGTGCCCAACGTTCTCGACAGGGCCGACGATGCGAGGACCACTGCCGCCAAAACAGACGTGAACAACCTGATGCTGGCCCTCAAGCTCTACAAGCTTGACAACCAGCGTTACCCCACCAGTGAACAAGGCCTGCAGGCACTCATCAAGAAACCAACAACCTCACCTGTTCCGTCGAACTGGAGAACATACCTAGAAAAGTTGCCCAACGATCCGTGGGAGCGCCCCTACATCTATGTCAACCCCGGTGTCAAAGGTGAGATTGATGTGATGTCGTTCGGAGCTGATGGGCAAGTAGGTGGCGATGGTAAAAATGCTGATGTCGGCAGTTGGCAGTAGCAAGGGATTCACCATCCTGGAACTGCTGGTGGTGATCTCCATCATTGCCATCGCATCAGCCGGGATCAGTTTTTCTCTCCGTGATTCTTCCGAGACCAAAGCAGAAAAAGAAACACTGAGGCTTGTCGCGCTGCTGGAGTCCGCTCGCGCGCAGTCAAGGCTTACAGGCATACCAGTTATCTGGCATCCAACGTCAGATGGTTTTGCTTTTGAAGGCGTTCCGGCCAATACAATGCCAGTGAAGTGGCTCGAGAGCACCATGCTCGTCGAGCGTGACATGGCATATCCCAAGGGATCGAACGACGTCTCCTTGTTGCTGGGACCAGAACCCATCATCGGCGCACAGGGAATCATTCTGAAGACCGAAGGTGAGCCCGCAAGCCGCTTTCGTGTTTTCTCGGATGGCCTGCATCCTTTCAGGTTTGAATCGGTCCGCAAACCATGAGGAATTGCACGATCAAAGCTGTAGGCTTTACGCTGATCGAGGTGCTGGTGGCCATCACCATCACTTCCATTGCACTCATTGCAGGTTCAAAGGCGGCCATGTCTCTGGCCGATAACAGCTCGCGCCAAGCCACGTCCCTGCTCGCAAATTTGTGCGCAGAAAACGAACTCGCAAATATTCGCCTCTCCAAAGTCATGCCACCAGTCGGTGTCAGCACCGTGAGCTGTGAACAGGCTGGACGCATGTTTACCATCCAGGTGACTGTCGTTCCAACAGCGAACTCTAGTTTCCGCCGCATCGATGTACGAGCCCTGAGTGACTACGAGCAAGTTGCCAGCCTATGGAGTCTGGTGGGTCAGAACTGATGGATACGCGAACAAGTTCTGGTTGCTTGGCGACTTACACCAACTGTGCGCTCTGTCGTGTTCGGAAGCTCCCTCTGCGCACGTCTGGTTTTACGCTGTTGGAGCTTCTGGTCGCCATTTCCATCATGGCCGTTCTCGCAATATTGAGTTGGCGAGGGCTGGACGGGATGACCAGTGCGCAAAGCCACATCCAGGAACAGTCAGACGCGCTTCGCGGACTAGAGGCTGGCTTGGGTCAATGGCGTGCGGATTGGGATGCGATGACGGAACGCCCAGGAGTCACCAGTCTAGACTGGAACGGCAATACGCTCAGATTGCTGAGGCCGGGCCAGGGACCGAACGCAACCGGGCTCATTGTTGTCGCATGGACGGTTCGCGGCACGGGCGCTGCGGGCCAGTGGTCGCGATGGCAATCGCCGGTTCTTCAAAGCAAGGCCGACATCGGCACAGCCTGGCTGCGCGCTGCACAGTGGGCCAGCTACGCCAGCGAAGACGAAGCACGCCAAGCCGTGAGCATCATCCCCATGGCGGGCTGGCAGCTCTTTTACTATCGGGGAAACGCCTGGAGCAATCCCCTGTCGAGTGCCGACGAACAAGGCAGCGCTGCTTCCTCTATCCCCGATGGCGTTCGATTGGTCGTGGAGTTTCCGGCAAACCCGACACTGACAGGCAAACTCACCCATGAATGGGTACGCGCCAGCGTAGGCGGAGGAAAGTCATGAAGAGACAACAAGCCGGTGCGGCGCTACTACTGGCCATGCTGACGGTTAGCCTCGTGGCCATATTTGCAGCAGGAGCGTTCTGGCGGCAATGGCAAGAGATTGAAGTGACCTCGGCAGAGCGTGCCCGGGTGCAGGCGCGATGGATACTGATCAGCACGCGCGACTGGGCGCGTTCAATTCTTCGTGAGGATGCCATTAGAGGTCCGGCAGACAACCTGGCTGAGCAGTGGGCCATGCCCATTCAAGAGATTTCGCTCTCCACTTTTCTGCAGAACCCAAACGCCTCGACGGAAGACGCTGATTCAAAGCTCAGTTTGCAAATCAACGACCTGCAGTCAAGGATTAACCTGCGAAATCTGATGGAGGCTGGCACTACCGCAAACCTTGAACTGCGAAAGCTCGAAAAACTCTTCGATTTGCTGAAGCTGGATCGAGAACAGCTAAACCAGCTGGCCAGCGCGGCTGGTGGACAAGCAGCTGGAATCAACGGCCAAACATCCCAGTTGTTGCCGCAGAGCATGAATGAGCTGGCGTGGCTGGGCTTGTCACCTGCAACCATCGCTTCCCTCAAGCCCTACGTTATCCTGCTGCCAGAACAAACTCCCGTCAATATCAATACCGCATCTGCCATCGTCATTTGCGCCAGCATGGAAAGCCTTGACCTGAGCGATGCAACCCGTCTGGTGGTGGCAAGAAGCAAATCACCGTTCCGTTCGCTGAATGAAGCGGCACAGGCGCTGGGCGAACAAGGTGCCGAGTTGAACGAAGGCCGGTTCAGCATTGCGTCCCGGTTCTTCGAACTCGACAGCCGCCTGCAATTGAATCTGAGCCCTGTCCGCGAGCGCGTGATACTTCAGCGTGACAAAACAGACGTCAAAGTGTTGTGGTCAGAATATGGCACGGCATCGTTGTGAAGCAGCCTCCTAGAATCTGCAACTCCATGAATACGTTGATCGTCACCCTTCCAGGAAAGTTCGCAGATGCTGTGCCTTTGTGCCAGTACTTTGTGACGTCCGATGGCAAAACCACAAGTACACAGGGCAGCGCAGCTATCGAAAACTTACCGTTCGACAAGAAAGGAACTCACAAAGTCGCGGTCGTTGTTCCCGCAGAGATGCTGTCCTGGCAAAAGGTCAAACTCCCGCCAGGCATCAACAGTAAATCGGCCCGCTTGCGCACAGTACTTGAAGGTATTCTTGAGGAGAGGCTTCTCGATGCACCGGAGCTGATTCACTTCGCCATAGAGCCGGGAAGCCTGGGCAAAAACTCCATCTGGGTAGCCGCCTGTGAAAGAACTTGGCTCAAAACACATACCCATTCGCTTGAGAAAGCTGGCTACCCCGTCAGTGTGATTCTTCCGGAATTTGAACCGACTGAAGCGGCAATGCAGGTGCACTTTTCTGGAGATATCACAGAGGCCAAAATGGCCATCTGCGGCCCCCACGGAGTCACGCTGCTCCCCGCCATTGCTTCATCAGTGAAGCTGGCACAACAATATGGTTCGCCAGCTAAAGACATGGAAGTCTTTGCCGCGGCTGACCTCGTAGAGCTCGCAACAACACTCTGGGGCACAAAGGTCAACATCACAACGCCAGAGCAAAGATCTTTGTCCCCGCTCAAGTCATCCTGGAATCTCGCGCAGTTCGACATAGCCAGTTCATCTGGAAGCAGGCGATGGAAACGTGTTGAAGAAGGCTTCGACAAACTAGTGCTAGATAGGCAATGGCGAGGCTTGCGCTGGGGTCTATCCATGTTGCTGCTCGTCAACATTACGGGTTTGAATGCCTGGGCATGGAAAGAAAAATCCCTGCTCGACGCCAAACAATCGTTAGTCAACGAGGTGTTTGTAAAAACCTTTCCCCGCGTCACACCAGTGATCGACCCCGTTCTGCAGATGGAGCGCGAAGTAGCCGCACTCAGGCGTTCGGCAGGTATCTTGTCCGGCACGGACCTTGAAGCCATGCTGGGGTCTTTGGCGGCAGAAGTTCCGTCCGGACGTATTCCCGGCAATATAGATTTTGCTTCGCAAGAGTTGAAGGCAAAAGGTCTTGTACTTACTAGTGACGAGGTCGCTCAACTAAAGTCAAAGCTTCAAAGGCGAGGTTACCTGGCGCAGACCGACGGGGACCTGCTGACCATGAAAGTCGAGGCTGGCAAATGAAGAGTTTCGATTTGGGCACATGGTGGCAAAGCCGCTCCTCCAATGAAAAGGCCCTTGTGTCGGTAACCGTTTTACTGGTAATCCTGCTGCTCTTTTGGCGCGTCCTCATAGGACCAGCGCTATCAACAGTTCTCAATGCCAAGGCAAAGCATGCCGCACTGGATGTTCAGATCCAGCAAATGAAAGAGCTGCAAAACCAGGCCCGAGTGATCCAGTTGAAGCCCAAGCTGGGCCCAGAACAGACAAAACTCGTTCTGGAATCACTCACCCAGCAACATTTTGGCTCGGACGGTCAGGTTCGAGCCACGGGTGACCAGGTCGCAGTGGTTTTCAGAAACGCTACGGGGGAAGCGATCGCTCAATGGCTGCTCCAGGCACGCCTGAAAGCCAACGCACTTCCGGGCGAAGCCCACCTGAATCGCAATGCACCTTTGTCAATACCAGCCAACAGCGTAAATAATGCAGCACAGAGCGCAACCTGGGATGGCGCTTTTTTAATGAACTTGCGGGAGGGTTCATGACGGCGCCACCAGACATCCTGGTGGTGCAGGGAACTCAGCGGGCGAGATAAGCAAAACCAAATAACCCATCCGGATCACCATGCACAAGCTTCCCCCGCACCCACTCACGCGTCTGGGCATTTCGTTGATGCTCGCGCTTTGCGCAGCGACGCCCTGTATTTCCCATGCACAGACCAAGGCACAGAAAGATCAGGTCGCACGGGGCGAACCCATCACCCTGAATTTCAGCAATGCCGACATAGAAGCAGTCGCACGCACCATGGCTGTCATCACTGGGCGCAACGTGGTGGTTGACCCACGCGTCAAGGGCACGCTCAATCTGACCACCGAAAAGCCTGTCTCCCCCCTGATTGCATTCAATCAGTTCCAGGCGGCCTTGCGTCTTCAGGGCTATACGGTGGTCGAGACATCGGGTCTCTACAAAGTCGTCCCGGAAGCTGAGGGAAAACTCCAGAGCAGTTCCGTCTCTGCGGGTCCCGTCGTCGCAGGCGGAAACCAGATCGTTACTCAGATTTTCAGGCTCAACTTTGAAACTGCGGCCAACCTGCTGCCGATTTTGCGTCCGCTCATCAGCGCCAATAACATCATCAATGTCAATCCTGGCAACAACTCCCTGATCATCACGGACTATGCGGAGAACCTGCGGCGGATCTCCAGCATCATCGCAGCGATGGATGTATCGACGGCAACAGACATCGAGGTCATCCCGCTGCAGAACGCCATTGCCTCTGATCTGGCACCTCTAGTTAGCCGCCTGAGTGAATCATCTGGCGGTTCAGGCGCAACGCCCGGGCAAACCGACACAGGGTTTCGCACCACGATTGTTGCGGAGAGCAGGAGCAACACACTGATTGTTCGTGCAGCAAATCCCGCCCGCCTTGCGCTCATCAGGTCATTGGTCAACCGGCTGGACCAGCCAGGCGTGCAGAACAGCAATGGTGCGGCTGGCAATATCTACGTCGTTCACCTGAAGAACGCAGACGCAACCAAGCTTGCCGTCACGCTTCGTGCGGCCATGTCCGGTGACGCCACTGCCATCGTCAACGTACCCAGGCCCGTTAACAACATCGGCGCAGGTGCAAGCCTTGGAAGTTCCCAGGCATCCAGCCAGCCATCGACAGGCGGGCAGATACAGGCCGATCCTGCCACCAACTCCCTGATCATCACCGCTCCGGAGCCACAGTTCCGCCAGATTAAAGAGGTGATTGAACGGCTGGATGCCCGGCGAGCACAGGTCTTTGTGGAAAGCCTGATCGCGGAGGTCAATGCCGACAAAGCGGCAGAATTCGGTATTCAGTGGCAAGGCGCATTGGGACGGGCCGGCGACACGAATGTTGGCTTGCTAGGCACCAACTTCGGCACCGATGGCAGCAATATCATTGCTCTGTCGAAAGGTGCTGCCGCCGGCACGGTGGTACCCAAGAGCGGATTGAACGTGGGGGTCGCACATCGTACCAACGGCATCTACGTCTTGGGGTTTCTTGCCAGGTTTCTGGAACAGAACGGCGATGGCAATGTCCTTTCTACGCCAAACCTGCTGACCCTCGATAACGAAGAGGCAAAAATCGTGATTGGCCAGAACGTTCCGTTTGTCACGGGTCAATTTACAAACACGAACTCCGGTGGCAACGGTGCAGTCAACCCATTCCAGACCATTGAGCGCAAGGATGTTGGCCTGACCTTGAGGGTTAAACCGCAGATCAGCGAGAACGGGACCGTCAAGCTGACCATATTCCAGGAGGTCAGCAGCGTGCAGGCCTCCTCCATTAATTCCGCGACGGGCCTTATCACCAACAAGCGCACCATCGAGTCCAATGTGCTGGTGGAAGATGGTGCCATCGTGGTACTCGGCGGTCTGCTTCAGGACGAGTACTCGGGCACACAGGACAAGGTTCCGGTTCTGGGAGATGTCCCCTTGTTTGGCAACCTGTTCAAGAGCGAGTCCCGATCCCGCAAAAAAACCAACCTCATGGTCTTCCTCAGGCCGGTGGTGATGCGCGATGCTGCGGCCAGCGAGTCCCTCACTGCTGACCGATATGACCTCATGCGCACCAACCAGCGTGAGGCCCAACCAACACCCAGCGCAGTGCTCCCTATCAATACCGCGCCGATCCTTCCTTCTCTGCGCATGTCGCAAGAGCTACCCTTGGGTATCAGCGCACAGCCGAAACCTGCAAGCGCGCCACCGGCCAGCCAGTAGAAGATCAACATGCGTTATCCACTGCCCTACGCGTTCGCCAAAGGCTCCCAGATACTGCTGGAAGATCAAGACACGGGGATCTGTTTGCTTCATGGCGACGCCTCAGACATCAGTGTCCTGAGCGAAATCACCCGCAAATTCCGCATTGATACGGTGGAACAGGGCAGTGCAGATGAGGTGGCGCACCGGATAAGCGCGGCCTATGCGCAGAATGAGTCCACTGCAGCCACCGTCGTGAGCGAAGTTGAGTCCGATGCGGACCTTGCCCGAATCCTGCAGGACCTGCCAGCGATTGAAGACTTGCTGGAAACCGCTGATGATGCTCCCATCATTCGAATGCTCAACGCCCTCCTCACCCAGGCAGCGCGTGACGGTGCCAGCGATATCCACATTGAACCGTATGAGAGGCACTCGGCCGTCAGGTTTCGGGTGGACGGCACTTTGCGTGAAGTGGTCAAACCCAACCGGGGACTGCACGCCGCACTGATTTCACGCCTCAAAATCATGGCCGACCTCGATATCTCTGAAAAGCGGATGCCGCAGGACGGTCGTATCTCACTTCGTATCGGCACACGAGCTGTGGATGTCCGGGTGAGCACCATTCCGA
The DNA here is from genome assembly GCA_040388905.1 of Pseudomonadota bacterium. GTDB lineage: Bacteria > Pseudomonadota > Gammaproteobacteria > Burkholderiales > Burkholderiaceae_C > Polaromonas. The sequence continues at coordinate 213,847 of JAZKAY010000005.1, read as the reverse complement.
GCGCGCACGGTGAGCGTGCGGTGTTGCGCTTGCTGGACAAGACGGCGAGCAAGCTCAGCCTTGAATCGATTGGCATGCAGGGCGACGTGCTGGCCCAGTTGCAACACCTCATTTCCCAGCCGCACGGCATCATTCTGGTGACGGGCCCTACCGGGTCCGGCAAAACTACCACGCTCTACGCAGCCCTTAGTCGGCTGGATGCCAGCAGCTGCAACATCATGACTGTGGAAGATCCCATTGAGTATGAATTGGCAGGGATAGGTCAGACTCAGGTGAACACGACGATTGACCTGACGTTCGCCAAAGCGCTGCGTGCCATCCTGCGTCAGGATCCAGACGTGATCATGATTGGGGAGATCCGGGATTTTGAAACCGCACAAATTGCCATTCAGGCGTCTCTGACCGGTCACCTGGTATTGGCGACCCTTCACACCAACGATGCGGCCAGTGCCGTCACTCGCTTGACAGACATGGGGATCGAGCCCTTTCTGCTAAGCTCATCGCTCCTCGGCGTTCTGGCCCAGCGTCTGGTTCGCCGTATATGCCCATCCTGTAAAGGCTCAGGATGCGGGAACTGCGGGCAAACCGGCTACCAGGGGCGGACCGGTGTGTTTGAACTGCTGATCGCCAGTGAAGCCATCCGCGCGAAGATCCACAATCAGGCATCTGAGGCTGAAATTCGTGAAATTGGCCTGGCAGCCGGCATGACCCTCATGCGCGACGATGGCGAGCGCCTCGTCCAGCAAGGCATTACAAATCGTGAAGAACTGGTTCGCGTCACCCGCGACTAGCGAATGTGACCGACCATGCCAGCTTATTCATTTGAAGCTCTAGACGCGAACGGCAAAACCGAAAAGGGTGTGGCCGAAGCTGATTCGGCAAGAGCCGCACGCGGCTCATTACGGGCCCAAGGTCTGATACCCCTCAAAGTTGAAGCTGTCAGTGCTGATGGGACAGACAAGGTAAATGTCGGCCTTGTGGGGTTTCTCAACAAAAAAATTTCTACGCGTGTATTTGATGCCACCGGTCTTGCCATATGGACGCGCCAGATTGCGGGACTGGTGTCTTCCGGGCTTCAGCTGGAACGAGCGTTGACCGCCCTGGCTGACGAGGCAGAAGGGGAGACCAAACGAAATCTGATTGCAGCCATGCGCTCGGAAGTCAATTCAGGTGCGAGTTTCGCGAAGGCGCTGGGCCAGTACCGGCGCGAGTTCTCTGAGGTGTACGTCGCCGTCATTGGCGCGGGAGAACAAAGTGGGAACCTCGGACTTGTTCTTGAACGACTGGCTGATGACCTGGAAGCGCAGCAGGAATTGCGGGGCAAGCTGATCAGCGCAGCTATTTACCCGCTAATCGTGACCATCATGGCGATTGTCATCGTCCTCTTTCTTGTGGGATATGTGGTGCCCCAAATAGCTGGCGTGTTTGCGGGGAGCAAACGGGCATTGCCGTTCTTGACGATTGCCATGCTGGCCATTGCCTCGTTTTTGAAGACTTACGGCTGGATGTTGTTGGTGACGATATTCATCGCCGTGATTGGGTCACGCGTAGCCTTGAAGAACGAGACTGCCCGGCAGCGATTTGATTCGGCTTGGTTGAGTCTTCCCTTGGTCGGACGGCTGTCCAAAGGCTACAACGCCGCCAGATTTACCAGCACCCTGGCGATGCTGACCGCAGCGGGGGTGCCAATCCTCAAAGCGTTGCAGGCTGCAGCCGAAACACTGAACAACCGGGCCATGCGTGCAGATGCACTGGATTCCTTAATGATGGTGCGGGAAGGTACACCTCTAGCTTCAGCCTTGGCCCAAAAAAAGCGCTTTCCCAGTTTGACAAGCATGTTTGCGCGCCTGGGTGAGCAGACGGGTCAACTGCCTCTCATGCTTGAGCGTGCGGCCCATCAGCTCGGTGCGGAGGTTCAGCGGCGCGCCCTGCGTTTGGTCACCATACTTGAGCCGCTGCTGATTGTATTGATGGGGGTCGTTGTATTGCTGATCGTGCTGGCGGTGCTGATGCCCATCATTCAACTTAACCAGATGGCGCGGTAACTAATCACGGGTTCTAAGGGTGCCCCCCCCCAGCCGTTGCTACTTCTTGAGCGGCGCCATTTCAAGCACTACTTTGCTTGCGTTATCGGAGCCGCTTTTCAGCGTTGCAACACGCGATTTGACGGATTCAAGCGTGTAACCGGTGATGACCTCGCTGCCTACCCGAAACGGCTTGGCTGGTTTACCGTCTACGGCAATGAGTGCCGCGCCGGCACCTGAGTTCTCGGCGAGCACGCCCAGCAACATAAAGCGGCTACTCATGTTGATTGCCACGGCCGGAGCCTTCTCAGCTGACTTAGCTCCCAGCAATCTAGAAATGGTGCCCGAGTCTGTTTGAAACCCGGCAGAAGAAGAAATAGCGGAGACGGGTAACTTGTCAGGAGCAACCGTCCACCGGAAGCTCCAATACCATGCGCACAGCGCGACAAGCGACCAAACCCCAATTGCGGTTAATCGCGGTGTCCATTTATGTTTGGAGATCGGCAGCATATGTCTTTAGTTTATTTCCAGCTTACAGTCAGATTGCAATCAGCAAAAAACAAAATTTGGGAGCACGCATAAATGCATAGATTACGAGATAAAAACCGGCAGCAGCCGAGAAAGGTAGAGCCATTCGCGCCCACCTCCTATTGGCCAGCCTACATCCAGAACGTTTTTGCGTCGATCAACCAAATTCCCTTAATAGGTCTGTCGACTGCCTGTACCCTTATAGGTGCAGCATTGATTTTCTTTTACCTTCGCTCAATCGGCCAACCCGTCACTGATTTCACCGCCCTGTTGGGGCTCGCGATTGCGGCTACGCTTTGCGCAGGAGCCATCGTCGCCGGTACAGCATTCGGACTATTCTTACCTGCCGCTATCGTTCAAGCCTATGCAACCGGCGGCTTCGAAGAGTCTGACAGTCCAGTCCCGTTCCGCCCTTGGGAATTACTATGGATCCAGGTCTTCCTCGTAGGCGCATTGCTGGTCTATTTCGAATTCATCAGTTTCCGCGATTGCATGGAGTCACCAGCCCTATGGTCCCCGTTGGCGCTCATGGTCGCTTGTCTCACGGGCGCTGTTCTGCTGGAGCAGGCCTTACTACCTAAAACCAGCTCCGCCAGGCTGCAGAGGATAGGGTTTGCCTGTGCCTTTGGTCTGACCGCGTTTATGCCGCTCATTTTGCTTTTTGCTTTGCGAAATGTGTTCGTCGGCCTGCCCGTACAGCCCATCATTGCCCTCTTGGCAGTTTGCGCCGTGGTTGCATTACTGAACACAACTGTGGGATCACGGTCCAACCGGGCGGTAGTGGCAGTTATGGCACTCGTTGTTTCCCTGATTATTCTTTTGTGGATCCCACTGGTCTCGGGGAAACTTGCCAGATTCCCGACATTTGTAGCTTCGGCAGTCGGTATACGTAGCGAAGTAGCAAGAACCCTGGGGGTGCCCAAGGCAACCTGTCTGCTCGTGCAAAGGGCCGCCATGGACGCAGGCTTGGTACCCCCCAATAGCAGCTGCGATCACGACGCATGGAACAAATTAACACCTACCGTTTTGTCAAACGTCGGCGCTAACTGGTTGCTAGAGTTTGGTCTTCCGCTTCCTGGCAAACCGGAAGCAGAGTTGGTTAGTTTCAGAGTCACGGTGCCGGCCGCCGGAATTCAATCGAGTTACCAGCCTGTTGAGACTGTGAGAGCTTCGAATTCCAAGACCACCGTATGCACTTCGGCTCCTGTGAAACGATAAGCGAAACTCGATCTCTTTACAATGTTGCGACGCCTTCTAGAGGCAGTTGTAGCCAATACAGACCATGTGAATGACAGGCCTGTGGCAAAACAAAAAAATATCTAAGCCACCACCAGAGGCACACGGAGTGCCCCTGGTTGTATATAGCAGCCGTCTACCGTCCCATCTCCTTCTTGCATATCAAAACCGCCTTCACCACGTTATCCATAAAGTCTGGCGGGATTCTCCGGGACGACTGGCTCATGGCCTTGAGTTCCTTGAATGTGTAAAACTTGAGCATCTTGTCATAGGTGCAATCGCAAGCAGCCTTGTCCGTACCACTCTGCATGCATCCCGCCACGTAGTCTCCTCTGGCTTTCGACTCCTCGTTTGAACAAGCGGCCAGAAAGACCATGCCCAGAGCGACACCAGCCTTCCAGACCGCATTAAGCGCCCTACTCATCTCAGCACCAGAGCGCAGCCCAGCATCACGCCAATGACCAGGCCGATGACCTGAGGCCCCACTTTCCAGAACAATTTGATCCAGATCAGGCTGAGCATCCCGCCACCTGTGAAGACCGCATCAGGGTGCGCAAACTTGCGGATGGCATCACCAATCAGCGCCCCGGCAGTACCCGACGCGGTTCCCACAATCACCGCGAACAGCTTGGCAAAGAAGCCCGCACGCAGGACCATGGCCGAGCTATTGAAGGTGCAGGACAGGATAGCCAGGATAAGGGCCGCGATGCCCCAGACAATCGCCGACTGGATGAGTTCTTCGTTGTTGTTGTTTTCCATAAATGATGACTCCTCGTTTTTGTTGATGTTTCAGTGCTTGCCTAGCAGCGCGTCTTGGTAACCCGTATTGCAGGGAAAACTGCGACCAGGCGGCGGGATGGCTTTGACGGCGTTTGCCTTGGGAAACACGACAGTCCCAAGGGCGTACTTCAGGACCACATCGCCTTTGCGGATGTCTTCCATGAACAACAGAAAATTGCCACTGCCCACACGGCTGTCGGACTCCATGGGTCCGTCATAGCTGTGGCCGTTGACAGTCACGGTGAATTTCTGGATGTCATGACCCGTGCTGAGACGGGTCAGCGAAACAGTGGCCGTCTTGTCGGTTCCAGTCTCTTTGGTGGGACAAGCGATATACAGGCGCAGGTCCTGCTTGTCTGAGAAGTACTCCAGGTTGCCCTGGCCGTAGCCGCTTTTCCAGTCCGCGCTGGCGGCGCCTGCCATGACCACGGCTGCAGCAAAGGCGGTGATGGATTTGAGTGAGCAGACCGCTCGATATCCTTTTTGAGTCATTGAAATATTCCTCCTCAGTAAGTTGATTGAATTGGTTGAATTGATGGATGTGGATCGAGAGTCAGCCGGGCAGCAGCTTTCTCAGTTCCACGGAAAGACACGATCATTAAATGAGGTGTTTGATACTCCTTTGGATGTAAAAAAATGGTCGGCCCTCAGACCGACCTGGATTTAAGTAGCAGCCGCCCAGCATGAAACGACACGGCCCAATAATCATAATAGGCTTCAAACACCGTGGCTTTAAACACCTCCTTTTTAGATCATCGGAGGCATGCCACATGTTGCAAAACCCAAGCAGGCTCCCCTCTCCCTCCGGTTAGTCTTCGCCAGGAACATACGGCTGGTGAGGGTGAATGCGGGCATCTCCCAGGAACGCATGGCGGCCGATGCCGGGCTGGACCGCGCATTTGTCGGTACCCTGGAACGGGGCCAGCGCAATATCTCCATCGACAACATTGAGCTGATAGCAAAGGCCATAGGGATGGCGCCCCATGAGCTGATGCATCCGGACCTGGCACAGATCCATGGACTGGACGCAACCATCCTGCGCGCCCCACGCACCGCAAGGCCCTACCCGGCCAAAAAGCGCTAGATCGGCTCGCCAGTGCGCTACTGTGGTTTCGTAGCTGCTGGCTTCAAGGTGATCAGGTTCAACAGCTGTACCTTGCTGGCCTCGCCTGTCAGGTGCCGACAGATCAGCGGAAAGGCGATGGCCGCACTTTGCGACCTTGCGCCTGACCGCTTCAGCTCAATGCGAACATTGTGGGCACAGGCCCATGGCTCGCCAGCATGGGAATCCAGCAGAAGCAAGGTCTTGGCAAAGACTTTGTCGCACTGGAGTTCTATCTCCACGCCTATTACTGTCGCCCATCGCCTGGCTGTTGCAGATTCGAACTGCAACAGGCACAAGCCACCTGAGCGCAGCACTTCCAGCGCGGTTTCACCCATTTCGTTCGAGTTATGCATGGTTGCTGATTTCAGGGGATGGGTTGCAGTCAGATTCTCCAGAACACGAACGCAACGCAAGACGCTGGAGCAGCCTGGGTGCGCAGCCCGTCCAATTGCACGCTGAGCCATCAGCTTGCGCTCCGGCGTCAACTGTCTGCCCTGCACACACCCGAGGATCAGTAAACACTGCATCACGCTGGTGAAAGCGCAAACCTGTGCTGACCCAGACTTCAGAATCGGCAGTTTGTGATACCGCACATTTCTGGTGGTCCGGGCCAGATACTGGATCTCGGTATCAAAGCGTATGCCTGCGGCAAAGACATGTTCAAGGCGCACCACGGGTCGTCCCACCGCCGGCGCTGGATGTTGCAAGCACCTTGCCCGCGAGTTTGTCGGCAAGGCCTGTCGCCGCTTTGGCAGGTTGCTGCCCAGTATCAGAGGTGTTGGTGGGCTCGGGATAGAACTCCTCCAGCACGCCCTCCACCTCTTCAGCCGACTCCTCAAACACCCCTGCAGCAAAACCCTTGCGCGAAGCCTCGTCCAGCGCAGCCTGGTCAAACCCCAAGGCCTTCCACTCATCCCGCTGGGTAATGGCAGCAGCAATCGCTGCCGGCAAGGTCATCCCCGCCCTGACGGTCAGATCCACGTAGTAGATCGGCGTGCGGTAAGACTGCGATGTCGATTTACCCCGTAGCCTGAGTTCCAGCGGCAAGGTCGAAAGCAGCCCGCCTGAGACGGCATGAAAGTACTTCAGCCGGGTCGATAGCGTACGGATGCTGTTGTAGCCGGTGGTTCTGAAGATGAAAGAGCCCAATTCATCCTCATCGCCAATACGGACGTTGAGCCGGCCATAAGGCTTGCAATGCCCGCCTATGGCCAACTCGCATGCATCCGGCGTGGGGCACGGCAATGACTTCAGGCCCTCACCCGTCAGGCGTTTACACGTCTCCCCGTTGCCCACACACATCTGCCGGCCGGTCTTGCGGTCAAACAGGGTGTAGTTGGCCCTGAGACTCAGGTCCGGGTCGTCGAACATCAGGCGTATCGGGATGCTGCGGAGTTTGGCATCAAGAGTTTTACGGAGAGTTTTGTCCAGGGGATGGTTGACCCAGCCTTCGCGGTTTTGAACCTGGCTGGTGATGGTGAATTCGTCGTCCTTTTCAGGAAGACGCAGGCCGTCTTTTTCCACGACCTTGCCGATGGAGATGCGGCCGACGATGGGCGGCGTTAAAGCGAGTCCTTTGAGCATGTGTTTTCCTTTGTGTGATTCGAGCCCGCCCCCGTCAATCCACAGAGGGGCGGGCACTACAGGCCCCCGGTGGAAAGGGCATTGGTGTCAGTCGTTGATCAGGAAGCGTCGCGAGCCTGCTTTGGGCAGGCTGTAACGCTCCAGCAAATCAGGCTGGTCCTTGAGCAGGGTTTCCACATCCAGAGCTGAGCCGTCCCTACTGCGTTTCCAGGTCACATCCCCGTTCTCGAACACGGCTTGGCTGGCTTCGCCCATACGCTGCTGGATGCGCTGCTTGAGTTCGGATTCCAGTTTGGTGTGGGCTGCCAGAAACTGGCGGACTGAAAGCAGATCCGAGAAGGCTGCGGACATGACCAGGTCCCTTGAGAGATCTATGGTCTTGCCGCAGTCTTTCGGATACAGGGTTCGCAAAGCAACATCTGCCGAGTCCGAACCGTCCGAAGGGGGTTGTTCGTCCAGCTCGACATAACTCCAGAACTGGCGCTCCAGCAGCATGAGCTGCTTGATCATGGGCTCGTTGCGTTCAATCCGGTGCACCTGCAACTCCTGTCCGCAGATCAGGACGGCTACGTCGGCAGCCTGTTTACCTGTCACGGCCAACTGATGCAGCACCTGCAGCTGGATGTATTCAGGGACACCGTCTCGCCAGAGGCGTGCACCATTCATGCCTGCGGTCTTGCACTCCAGGATCTGGACATCCGGCGCGCCGACAACCTCACGGTCGAGGTTGGCCAGCATCCAGGGTTCTGTCGGATGCTGCAGGACCGCGTTGATGCGCCTGACCTTATGACCGGTACGTTTTGTGTAATGGGCTGCGACTATGGGTTCCAGCAACGTGCCCCAGTACATGGGGCTGGTTTCGTCGTTGGGGTCTGTTTTGGGGAGATTGGCGTCACGGCCAGTTTTCTCCATCCAGAGTTCTAGCTGGGACTTGTAGGGATTGAGACCTACGGCAGCGGCTGCATCTGAACTGCCCACCCCGCCTTTGCGAACCGTTAGCCAATCGTCCCGGCTGAGGTCGTTGGTCTTGACCAGCCTCAATGCTGGTTTTGCGGTCTTGGGCCGCTCGGGCCTCTGGAGCTTGAGAACGCTCATGGCGCTTTCCTTTCAATATTCGTTGCACAAAGCAAAACGCCCCGGCCAGCGAAGGTCGGGGCGTATGCCGTCTTAGGGATTTCCTTTTTGCGGTCTGGTTGCCGCATGCTTGCTCTGTACTCAGGCGACCAGTTGCATGGCGTGGTCCAAGGCACGCTGTTTGAGGTTGGCACCTGCGCCAAACCAGGCAGAGTCCATGCGGTAGTCCTGATTGCGCGCCCGGCGTTCGTGGTCAACGTATTCAGTAACGGCATTCAGAAGCCCCCAGGCAGTCCCGCTGGCAGACGCCAGGTCGGCTCCCCTGCCCTTGCCTTCGTACATGGCCTGGACTTTCTTGAGCGCCCTTTCATTCATGAGGCCTGCAGCAGGATCAGAATGGCCATCGGTCTGGCACATGACTTTCAGGAAGTAGTTCATGGACTCGTGGCTTTTGACTTTGCGCTCGGTCAGGGTCTTCATGCGGTACATGAAAGAATCCCACTGGGAGACGGCAATGCCAAGCTGCCGCTTGACCAGTTGGGCGTCGAAGACGGCGCTATGCGGTACCCTGATGGCGCTGGTGGCCCCGGCCAAGGCCACAGCAAGGGTGTTGTTGCAAACGACCCGCACTGTCGTGGGTGTAGCCGTTGTGGCGAGGGTGCCGTCGCATGAGGTCGCCAGCAGGATGTATCCCTTGACCAGATCCTTGCCTTTGAGGCTGGTTTCCTTGCCGGTTTTGGCGAGCGCCCAGAATTTCTTGCCCGCCTTGAGTACGCCGGCGGTTTCAAGCTCGAAGCCTGAGACTTCCGTGAGGTCGCGGTAAAACTCCAGGACGGCCCGGGGCTGGACCACCTGGTAGCGCTGGGAGACGACGGACAAGGGTGCCTGGGTATCGCTGCGGTACAGAACCTTCTGCTCATCGAAGGACTTGATGGAGCCGAGGGGGCCTGCGCTGTCAGTCATGTAGCGGACTGGGGTTTCGCAGATTTGCCAATTCATACCGGCGCGCTCGGCCCAGACGGAGATGGGTTGTTTGGCGGGGAGTTTGTGGCCGAGGGTGTGCCAGGGGGTTTCGCCTGTATAGGCGAGAGTGGCGATTGCGTGTGACATAAGTGTTTCCTTTTGCTGTGATGAATACGATAAAGACGTGCACGGCTACGCCCCGGCAGAAGCTGCCGGGGCACATTAGTGCGCTATGGGTTGGGAGGGGAAAGAGAGACGGAAAGGCGGGTGTGTGAAAGAGCCCAATGGGGCTGATGCCAGCAGGACTTCTGAGCGTCTGGGCTTCCAGCTACTGCTGATAGACCTCATGGGAGAAAGGCGTCTCGGACTCTCTGCCTGGACTGGCCGGGCTGGTCGAGCTGTCACTGAAGGTGTGGCCGCAAGCGGCGCAGCGGCAGTTGTTGAGGATGTTTTTGTCGACGGCTTTACCTAACGTTGTTCCGACTTCGCAGCCGAGAATTCCGCCGAAGATGCCGCCCAGCACGGCACCGGCGATGGTGCCTACAAGCGGTCCGGCGGGCGGCGCGATCATGCCGGCAGTCCGTCCGATGCGAGCGCCTTTGATGGCGCCACCAATACCGCTGGCTGCGCCGGCGACTGTGCCGATAGTGCCGCCTGCTCGGGCGGCAATGTTGCGTGGGAGGATATGGTCAGATTTGCATTTGGGGCAATGGTTTAAAGACAAATGAAGGTTCCTTTCGATGTGTGGAGTTTTGGGTTGAGGGGAGTGAGTAAGGCCATGGGGGTGTTTGGTCTGGTAGGTCGATCAGTGGGGTTCTCTCCTGATTTTTTCGGCATAAAGCCTTAGTCCAATGGCGGACAGGGCTCCGGCGGCAAACACAATGAAAAACGCCGCCAGGGTCTCCAGCGGCGAGGTGTTAGTGGGCATGGGTATTCCTCAGGTTGCGTGTAAAGGTTGGAGATGGGGTGAAGAAAGGCCTTCAGCCTCGCGGACCTCCAGCAGGATCTGACGCATCAGTTCGCCGAAGGACTCGGCTTGTGGCGCATGAGGGAAGTCGGCTATGGTTTCTATGCCGCCTGTTTCTAGGTGCAATGCGACGCTCCAGAAATCTGGAGAAACGGTTAAGGCGTGTTCGTTGGCCTCGAACCGTTCAATGCCGTGGTTTGCGCTGATGCAGGGATACACCTCGATGGCGTCGTATTCTTCCAGAGCAAGGACGGGGCTGGCCAGGCTGAAGGTTTGCAGTTTGTGCTGTTTGCCGGGATCGGTAGGGTTGACAGTAGAGGCGTGCTGGAGCCGGTAAGCGTCTTTGGGACGCAGTACGGTGCTGCCGATTCCGGTATTGAAATACTCCAGCCCCAGGCCGTCCAGAAGGGCCCGGTGGTGAGTGTCGGGGATTTTGAAATGATTTCTGGCCCAACAGATGGCGGCTATGGCTGCGGGCGTGACAAGACCTTCGGGGTGCAGTCGCCAGCACAGGTCTGTGTCGACTGTGACCAAGCCGTCGGTTTCATTGGGTGGGATGTAGGGCTCGAATTCCGTGGAAGGATTGGTTTTTTGTTTTAGATGAGATGGCATAAGCTTGTATCGATGATGTGGAATGCCCATGAGGGCTAAAAGGCTGGGTCATTAATAGCTCCAGGTTGAGGTAGTAGCCAATGCATGCGTCTTGCGTGGATGGTCCCTCCAACTGGCGAATCACGCAGCGCCTAAAGACGCGGCATAAAAAAGCCGACTTGTCAGTGAAGACAAGTCGGCTTTAGGGTTCAACGTTGAAGGGGATTCGTCGGGGACTCAACCCGGACGCAAGACAGTCATATGTGACTGAAAAAACTTTCGATACGATTAATGGAAACGGTATAAAAGTTTTTGCGTTGTTGGGGAACTACCAGCTGAACAACAAATGCGAAGGCACCACAGTTCTGGTCAACTCTGGAGAGTCTTCGTCCAACCTAGTCCAATTCAAGCCACTCGAATCTAATCAAAAGTGGAGCGGAAAGTGGAGCGGAAATCAAGAAACAAAAAAGCCGGTTAGCGTCTGCTAACCGGCTATCTGTTGATTTTATTGGTCGGTGTGAAAGGATTCGAACCTTCGACCCCTTGCACCCCATGCAAGTGCGCTACCAGGCTGCGCCACACACCGAAGCCTCAAATTATAGCGTGCGCAATGACCTGTTCTTAATGGGTTGCGCCGAGCAGATCACGAATTTCAAAGAGTTCGCGGCGTACCAGTTGCAGGCGCTGCTGGGCCAGGCTGCCGCTGGGCAGGTCGGCTGCGTCGTTGCCGGGTTCGCTGTCTTCAAAATCGCCTGAATCGGCAAAGTCACCCAGGCCTGAATCAGCGCCGTCGATGACGTCAACACCGTCAAGCATGACTTCGCCATTGCGGCGCTTGTCGGCCTCGACCTGGACGATCTCATGCAATTTGTTGCGCGCACCGCTGATGGTGAAGCCCTGGTCGTAGAGCAAATCGCGTATGCGGCGGATCATCAGCACCTCATGGTGCTGGTAGTAGCGGCGGTTGCCGCGCCGTTTCATCGGGCGCAGCTGCGTGAACTCTTGCTCCCAATAACGGAGCACGTGAGGTTTGACGCCGCACAATTCACTGACCTCACCGATGGTGAAGTAGCGCTTCGCGGGAATGGGAGGAAGGGATTTCTCCAATTAAATCAATACACTAAAGGGGAAACCTCCAAATCTACTCTAAGTCGAAACTTAGCGCAAAGAGTTGAAGATTTTTTTTGAAATGTGTTGCGCCGTCACACAACTCACATATTCTGACGATTGACGCCCTGCCCGGCCTTGGTCTGCACGGGCGGGAAAACCCAGGTCTGCCGGGTAATTGAGATGGCGCGGGGAAGCGGCTGGCTGTTTGACTGGCCCAGGCTGCCGGGCTATTCAGCAGGCGTTGCGCCGTTGCCCTGGATCTGGTCTTTGAGCTTGTGGCTGGCGTGGAAGGTGACCACGCGGCGGGCTTCGATGGGAATGGCTTCGCCGGTACGGGGGTTGCGGCCTGGGCGCGGGGCCTTGGTGCGGATCTGGAAGTTGCCGAAGCCGGAGATCTTGACGTCGTTGCCATCGACCAGGCTGTCGGAGATCAGGTCAAAAAACGCGTCGATCATGTCTTTTGACTCGCGCTTGTTGAGGCCAATCTGCTCAAACAACAATTCGGCCAGGTGCGCCTTGGTCAGCGCAGGCGTTTCCAGGCTTTCAATTGAAAATTCCACTTGAGCTCTCCTCCGGATGCTGTTTTTGTCTGGAATCACTGATGCGGGCATTGCCCCATCAGGCCCTCAACCGCGCCTGCAGTTTGGCCTGCAGGTTGGCCAGTACCGCTTGTACCGCCACCTCGATGTCCTCTTCGGTCAGTGTAGCGGCGTCGCTGGAAAGCACCAAACGCACGGCCAGGCTTTTCTCGCCCTGCTGCATTCTGGTGTTGCCAGCTTGTGGCCGGTAGACGTCAAACAGCGTTGCGGCCTTGAGCAGGCCGCGCGTGTCGGCCCCGCGAATGGCGGTCATCAACGCGGCGTGGGTGACGCCCTCTGCAACGATAACGGCGATGTCGCGCTCAACTGGCTGCAGCTTGCTGACGGCCTCGAACACCGGCACGGGGCGTTGCAGCACGGCGTCGAGGTCCAGCTCAAACAGCAGCGGCGCCTGGGCCAACTCGTAGCCCTGCCGCCACTTGGGGTGCAACTCGCCCACAAAACCAATCGCCTTGCCATTGACAGACACACTGGCGCAGCGGCCGGGGTGCATGGCCGGGTGTTCTGCAGGGGCGAACACGGCGGCGAGGGGTGCGAGCAAAGCCTCGACATCGCCCTTGATGTCGAAGAAATCAACGCTTTTGTCTGACTGGCCCCAATGCAGGGCAGCACGCGGACCGTAAGCCAGGCCTGCGACACGCATGGGCTGGTTAAAACCGGCGACGGTGGTGTCGGTGTTCTGGCTTTGTGCATCGCGCAAAAAGACGCGGCCGAGCTCAAACACATTGACGCGGGGCGCCTTGCGGTCGAGGTTGAACTTGAGCACCTGCAGCAGCGAGCCGACCAGCGAAGAGCGCATGACGCTCATCTGGCTGGCGATGGGGTTGAGCAGCTTGATGGGGTCGGGGTTGCCGGCCAGCTCATGCTCCCAGCGCTCTTCGACAAAGCTGAAGTTGATGGTTTCCTGGTAGCCCAGCGATGCCAGCGCACGGCGCACGGCAAACGGGCTGCGCTCTGCCTCAGCACGCAGCTTGGCGGTGATGGGCGCCAGCGGCGGGGTTTCAGGCAGGTTGTTGTAACCCACCATGCGCACAACCTCTTCAATGAGGTCTTCTTCAATCTGGAGGTCAAAACGGTAGGCTGGCGGCGTGACGGTTAGGGTGCCCTCGCCTTCTGCGACATCGAGGCCAAGGCGCTTGAGCGCATCAAGGCATTGCGCCTGCGTGAGCGGCATGCCGATGACCTTGGCTGCGCGTGCCACACGCAGGGTGACGGGCTGCGCCTTGGGCACATTGGGTTGCTGGTCATCGATGGGGCCGCAGGCCGTGTCGGGCGTGCCGCAGATATCAATGATGAACTGCGTGATGCGTTCGATGTGCTCGACGGTTTGGGCCGGGTCTACGCCGCGCTCAAAACGATGACCTGCATCGGTCGAAAAATTGAAGCGGCGTGAACGGCCTGCAATGGCTTTCGGCCACCAGAAAGCGGCTTCAACGTAGACGTTTTGCGTGTCGTCAGACACGGCGGTGGCGTCGCCGCCCATGATGCCGGCGAGCGACTCGACCTGGGCATCGTCTGCAATGACGCCGACTTTTTCATCGACGGTGACAGTGTTGCCGTTGAGCAGCTTGAGCGATTCGCCAGCCTTGCCCCAGCGGACATCGAGACCGCCATGAATCTTGTCGAGGTCAAAAATGTGCGATGGGCGGCCGAGCTCGAACATCACGTAATTCGAAATGTCGACCAGGGCGGTGACGCTGCGCTGGCCGCAACGGGCCAGGCGGTCAACCATCCAGCCGGGCGTGACGGCTTTGGTGTTGACCTTGCGCACCACGCGGCCTGAAAAGCGGCCACAGAGGTCAGGCGCGCTGATTTTCACTGCCAAACGGGTCGCGTCATTTACGGGCACAGCTGGAATGGCGGGCACTTTAAGCGGCGCGCCTGTGAGGGCGGCCAGCTCGCGTGCGACGCCGTACACGCTGAGGCAATGCGCGAGGTTGGGCGTGAGCTTGAGGGTGAACAGGGTGTCGTCGAGCTTGAGGTGCTCACGGATGCTTTGGCCCAGCGGCGCATCAACGGCCAGCTCAAGCAGGCCGCCGTGGTCTTCAGACAGCTTGAGTTCACGGGCGGAGCACAACATGCCCTGGCTTTCAACGCCGCGCAGCTTGCCGACCTTGATGAGGAAGGGTTTGCCGTCTTCACCAGGGGGAAGCTCTGCGCCGACCAGGGCAACTGGCACCTTGATGCCAACGCGGGCATTGGGCGCACCGCAAACGATGTTGAGCAAGGCACCCTGCCCTGCATCGACCTGGCACACCCGAAGACGATCGGCGTCGGGGTGCTGCACGCACTCCTTGATTTCGCCGACGACGATTTTGGTGAACGGTGGCGCGACGGGCTTGAGCTCTTCAACTTCGAGCCCGGCCATGGTCAATGTCTCGGCGAGCTGTTCGGTCGTGAGGGGCGGGTTGCAGAATTCGCGCAACCAGGATTCTGGGAATTGCATGGTCTTACCTTGTTGTTCTTGTTTTTATGACTGGAATTGCGAGAGAAAGCGGATATCGCCATCGAAGAACAGGCGCAGGTCATTGACGCCATAACGCAGCATGGTCAGGCGGTCTGGGCCCATGCCGAAGGCAAAGCCGATGTACTTTTCAGGGTCAAGACCCATGTTGCGCACGACATTGGGGTGTACCTGGCCAGAGCCAGCGACTTCAAGCCAGCGGCCGGACAAGGGGCCGGACTGGAACTGGATGTCGATCTCTGCGCTGGGCTCAGTGAACGGGAAGAAGCTGGGGCGAAAGCGCAGCACCAAGTCATCGCTTTCAAAGAAGGTGCGGCAGAAATCGGTGAAGACGAACTTCAGGTCCTTGAAGCTGACGTTCTCGCCTATCCACAGGCCTTCGCACTGGTGGAACATGGGCGAATGCGTGGCGTCGCTGTCGACACGGTAGGTGCGGCCCGGTGCGATGACGCGAATCTCGGGCATGCGGCCGCCGGCGTCGATGAGTGCGCGGTGTTTTTTGACATGCTGAACCGCATAACGGATCTGCATGGGGCTGGTGTGTGTGCGCAGCAGGTTGGGTGCGGCCTCTGTGCCGCCCTCGACATAAAACGTGTCGTGCATTGAGCGTGCTGGGTGGTCTTCAGGCGTGTTGAGTGCGGTGAAGTTGAACCAGTCGGTTTCAATCTCGGGGCCCTGGGCCACGTCGAAACCCATGGAGCCGAAGATCGCCTCGATACGCTCGAGCGTGAGCGAGACGGGGTGCAGGCCGCCCTGGCTGCGTTGCCGGCCTGGCAGGCTGACGTCAAGCGCTTCGGCCTTGAGCTGCTTTTCAAGCTCGGCATCGGCCAGCGCCTGGCGGCGCGCGTTGAGGGCCGCTTCAATCGCCTGCTTGGCGAGGTTGATGGCGGCGCCGCGGGATTTTTTCTCTTCGACGCTGAGAGCGGCCATGCCCTTCATCAACTCTGTGACGCGGCCGGACTTGCCGAGAAACAGCGCCTTGGCGTTCTCAAGGTCGGCCGGCGTGGCGGCTTGTTCAAAACTGGCTTTGGCGCTGTTGACCAGCTCGCCCAGGGCATCAGGTTGATTCATACATTCCCGGTTTCAATACATAAATACGGCACAGGCGTTTTCAGCAATGCTCAGCGCGGCTGAGGCTTGTTGAAAAGACCATGAAAAAGGGCCAGAGCCTTTTCAAGCTCCAGCCCTTCTTTTTCAAGCGCAACCGGCTATTGATTAATAGCCTGCTGCTTTGAAAATCAGGCAGCCAGCTTGGCCTTGACCTGTTCGACGATGGCGCCAAAAGCAGCGCTGTCGTGAATGGCCATATCGGACAGAACCTTGCGGTCGATCTCGATACCGGCTTTCTTCAGGCCGTTGGCGAACTGGCTGTATGTCATGCCGAATGAACGGCTTGCAGCATTGATACGGGCGATCCACAACTGGCGGAACACGCGTTTCTTGGTACGGCGGTCACGGTAGGCATATTGCCCGGCCTTCATTACCGCTTCTTTGGCGATCCGGAAGACATTACCGCGGCGACCGCGGAAACCTTTTGCAAGGGCGAGAACTTTTTTGTGGCGGGCGCGAGCCGTTACACCACGTTTGACGCGAGGCATGTGTTTACTCCTTGTTCGTCGTTAAATTAAATGCCCTGGCCGGGAAGCATCTGCGACATGTGACCCATATTGGTCTCATGCACACCTACTGCACCGCGCAAATGGCGTTTGTTTTTGGTGGTCTTCTTGGTCAGGATGTGACGTTTGAAGGCTTGACCGCGCTTGACGGTGCCACCTGGACGAACGCGGAAACGCTTTTTAGCGCCGCTCTTGGTCTTCATTTTGGGCATGTAAATGCTCCTTTTCATTTGTGCTCGTGAGGCGCTGCGAACCTACGCAGACTTGATGGCCCCGAGCCACTTGTTGTGGCGAGTTTTTAATTCACCACTTGTTAGTGGCGAGTTTTACTTCGCCACTTTTGGCAGCGAGTTTTACCTCACTGCCTGCGCAGAAGATTTAACTCCCCTGCTTTTGCAAAACCGGCTTTCACCGTCTTTGCAGGAGCGCCCGAGAGCTACCCCTTGTTCTGCGCTACGACTCAGGCCGTAGCAGTTGGCGCCGGTGCAGCTTCTGCTGCGGGCTTGGCGTTTCCGCCACCAGCCTTTTTACGGCCCGGTGCAATCATCATGACCATCTGGCGGCCTTCGAGCTTGGGGAACTGCTCCACCACGATCAAATCTGCCAGCTCATCACGAATCCGCGCCAGCAGGGCCAAACCCAGTTCCTGGTGCGTAATCTCACGACCGCGAAAACGCAAGGTAATCTTGCACTTGTCGCCGTCTTCCAAAAAGCGCTTGATATTGCGCAATTTGATGTTGTAGTCGCCATCATCAGTGCCGGGACGGAATTTGATTTCCTTGATCTCGATCACTTTTTGCTTGGACTTCGCTTCTGCTGCCTTTTTCTGCTCGGCGTACTTGAACTTGCCGTAATCCATCAACCTGCACACCGGCGGAACCGCCGTGGGGGAGATTTCAACAAGATCCACATCTGCTTCACCGGCGAGGCGCAAGGCCTCCATGATGCTGACAATGCCCAAAGGCTCATTGTCAGGCCCCGACAAGCGGACTTCAGGGGCCATGATTTCACGGTTCAAGCGATGCTTGCGTTCTTCGCGCTGGCGGCGGTCACGAAATTCAGTAGCGATGGTTCTATCCTTTAACTTTTGCTATAAAAGCTATAGCGGCTTGCGCCCGTTCTGTATGAACGACAGGCCAAAATCATCAACAAACGAGTCAAAAATCAGGCTTTTTGTGCAATGTCGGAAGCGATCAGTTCAGAGAAGGCTTCGAGGGACATCACTCCAAGGTCTTTGTTACCCCGGGCGCGCACTGCGACGGCTTTGGCTTCTTTCTCCTTGTCGCCTACGACAAGGATGTATGGAAGCTTTTGCAACGAGTGCTCCCGTATTTTATACGTAATTTTCTCGTTGCGCAGGTCCAAGTTGACCCTAAGCCCTTGATTTTGCAGTGTTTTAACAACTTCCCGGGCGTAATCTGACTGGGAATCGGTGATATTGAGCACCGAAACCTGCGCCGGCGCCAGCCAGGCGGGCATGGCGCCGGCATGCTGTTCGATCAGAATGCCGATAAAACGCTCAAGGCTGCCCACGATGGCGCGATGCAGCATGACCGGGCGATGGCGATTGCCGTCTTCGCCGACATATTCAGCATCCAGACGCTCGGGCATCGAAAAGTCGACCTGCATGGTGCCGCACTGCCACTGCCGGCCAATCGCATCCTTGAGCGTGTATTCAATCTTCGGGCCATAGAACGCGCCGTCGCCGGGAGCAATCTGGAACTCGCAGCCGGATGCGCGCAGGCTTTCCATCAGCGCATGTTCGGCCTTGTCCCAGCTTTCATCGGAGCCGATGCGGGCGTCCGGCCGCGTGGCCACCTTGTAGATGATGCTGTCGCTCTGGAAACCGAAGTCCGCATAAACCTTCTGCAGCAGCGTCGTGTAATCAACGCACTCTTTGAGAATCTGGTCTTCGGTACAGAAGATGTGACCGTCGTCTTGCGTGAAGCCGCGCACGCGCATGATGCCGTGCAGGCCGCCCGAAGGCTCGTTGCGGTGGCACTGGCCAAACTCGCCGTAACGCAGCGGCAGGTCACGGTAGCTCTTGATGCCCTGCTTGAAGATGAGGATGTGGCCCGGACAATTCATGGGCTTCAAGGCATATTCGCGCTTTTCACTCTCGGTCGTGAACATGTTGTCGCGGTATTTGTCCCAATGCCCGGTTTTTTCCCACAGCGTCTTGTCGATAATCTGCGGGCCTTTGACCTCCTGGTAGCCGTTGTCCTGGTAGACCTTGCGCATGTACTGCTCAACGCCCTGCCAGATGGTCCAGCCCTTGGGGTGCCAGAACACCAGCCCGGGTGCGTGATCATCGACGTGGAACAGGTCAAGCTCGCGGCCCAGTTTGCGGTGGTCACGCTTTTCGGCCTCTTCAATACGCTTGATGTAGGCTTCAAGGTCCTTCTTGTCGGCCCAGGCGGTGCCGTAAATGCGCTGCAGTTGCTCGTTTTTGGCATCACCGCGCCAGTAAGCGCCAGAGACGCGCGTGAGCTTGAAGACCTTCAGAAAGCGTGTGTTCGGCACGTGGGGGCCGCGGCACATGTCGACGTATTCCTGGTGGTAGTACAGGCCCATGGCTTTTTCGTCGGGCATATCTTCGACCAGGCGCAGCTTGTAGTCTTCGCCTCGTGACTTGAATACTTCAATTACTTCGGCGCGCGGCGTCATCTTTTTGACGACGTCGTAGTCTTGCGCAATGAGTTCACGCATGCGCGACTCGATGGCGGCCATGTCTTCTGGTGTGAAGGGGCGCTCGTAAGCGATGTCGTAATAAAAACCTTCATCAATCACCGGGCCAATCACCATCTTTGCCGTTGGATACAGCTGCTTGACGGCATGACCGACAAGGTGGGCCGTCGAGTGACGAATGATCTCAACGCCGTCATCATCTTTGGGCGTGATGATTTGCAGCTTTGCATCATGGTCAATGCTGTCGCTGGCATCAACCAGCTTGCCATCCACCTTGCCGGCGACTGTCACTTTGGCCAGACCGGGGCCTATGGAAGCTGCAACCTCAGCCACTGTGACAGGGCCGGTATATTCGCGTTTTGAACCGTCTGGAAGCGTGATGTGAATCATGAAAACTCTCTAATAAAGCGGGCAATAAAAAAGCGCGGTGAATGCCGCGCTTGATCAATGTTTAGGTGAGGTGCTGGTGTACAGCGTGTCAACAGGGGTGCGGGCTAGCGCCCTGAATGACTCCAGGAAAAGGGCGAGGTCGTAGTTCGCGGTGTCATAACCCGGACTATCCTTCCTGTTTCAAGTCTGATTGATTGCATAACCATATTTTACGACACGATGGCGGCCAGTTGCCGAGAGGGATTTTTGAGTCTATTGGGGCGATGCTGCCGGCATGAAACCCAGACCGCGGCAGTTCTGGCATTCCATGATGACGGTCTGCTTCTCGACCTCAAAGTTTTCGTTGATGTTTTCGCTCTCAATGCGCAATTCCCCCGTGCCATTGCACTCGGGACAGGGAACACGCTTGAAACCTGTCGTCATTTCGGACATCGCGGCCTCCTCCACCATTAGTTGTCAGGTTTTAACCAGATCAACCTGCACTCTACGCGAAAACCGACACGTAAAAAAGCCCGGGCAACCCTGTGAGGGTGGCGCGGGCTTTCCGCTCACACCCTCATCTTGAGGGCTCGGCCGGCTTCAGCCAGATCAGTGAAACTGCTCTTCTTCGGTCGAGCCGGTCAGCGCCTTGACGCTTGACGAGCCGCCCTGGATAACAGTTGTCACGTCGTCGAAGTAACCGGCGCCGACTTCCTGCTGGTGCGACACGAAGGTGTAACCCTTGTCACGTGCTGCGAATTCAGGTTCCTGCACCATGTTGACGTAGTGCTTCATGCCTTCGCCGTTGGCATATGCATGAGCGAACTGGAAGGTGTTGAACCAGTTGATATGAATACCGGCCAGCGTGATGAACTGGTATTTGTAGCCCAGTGCAGACAGGTCTTCCTGGAAGGATGCGATCTGCTTGTCGTTGAGGTTCTTCTTCCAGTTGAACGATGGCGAGCAGTTGTATGAGAGCAGCTTGCCAGGGCAGGCTGCGTGTACGGCTTGCGCGAATTCGCGTGCAAAACCGATATCAGGCACGCCTGTTTCGCACCACACCAGGTCGGCGTAGGGAGCGTAGGCAACACCGCGGCTGATGGATTGCTCCAGACCATTCTTGACGCGGTAGAAGCCTTCTTGCGTGCGCTCGCCGGTCAGGAAGGGCTTGTCATTGGCATCGTGGTCAGAGGTGATCAGGTTGGCAGCTTCTGCATCGGTACGGGCCAGCACGATGGTAGATACGCCCATCACGTCGGCGGCAAAACGTGCGGAGATCAGCTTTTCGCAGGCTTCCTGCGTAGGAACCAGCACCTTGCCACCCATGTGGCCGCATTTCTTCACCGCGGCCAGTTGGTCTTCGAAGTGAACGCCTGCAGCGCCCGACTGGATCATGTTTTTCATCAGCTCAAACGCATTGAGCACGCCGCCGAAGCCGGCTTCTGCATCGGCCACGATAGGCAGGAAGTAGTCGATGAATTCCTTGTCGCCAGGGTTGATGCCACGGCCCCACTGGATTTCATCAGCACGCTTGAAGGTGTTGTTGATGCGGCGAACCATGGTTGGCACCGAGTCGTAGGCGTACAGCGACTGGTCGGGGTACATGGTTTCAGAGGTGTTGCCGTCAGCGGCAACTTGCCAGCCGGACAGATAGACAGCCTCAAGGCCAGCCTTGGCTTGTTGCATGGCCTGGCCAGCAGAAATCGCTCCGAACGCGTTCACGTAGCCCTTTTTGGCGCCGCCGTTGATCTTGTCCCAGAGCTTTTCAGCGCCGCGTTTTGCAAGGGTGTGCTCAATCGGCAGCGAACCGCGCAGGCGAACAACATCGGCAGCGCTGTAACCGCGCTTGACGCCCTTCCAGCGGGGGTTGGTCGCCCAGTCTTTTTCAAGGGCAGAGATTTGCTGTTCACGGCTGAGTTGTTCGGTCAGTGCTTGAGGCATGGTGGGCTCCGGAGGTTGATGTGAATGAAAACTTAAATGGGGAAACGGCTTGAAGAACTGACGTCAGTTTAAGTCTTCTACAAGACTTATTCATCTCTTATGTCTTATATAAGACAAAATTTAATTTCCATAAAAATCAATGGGTTACAAAAATTCTTCTGCAATATGAAATTAAATTTCTTGTATTGAGAAATTATTTTGCAGTGCACCAATTTTAAATTTCATATCAAGAAAAGTAACTTCTGGATTGTGAAATTTGCGCCGGTTGCCGCAGTTACCGCTGGTGCCCACGCATAAACGGGGCCAGCTCAACCCTGCTTCGAAACTTTCAGCTTTCTGTATGTCACCCAGTCTCCGCCCTCAATCAGTCGTTTTCCCCTGGTTCTGGAGCCTGCAATTTCATAAACAAGGCAGGACACAGAGATATCGTCCCGCTTGTCACCACCGCTCGCCCGCATCAGAACGAGAACATCGCGCTTGGCGTACTCACCCGTCTGCTGGGGCCAAACCTCCTCAATTTCGTCCAGCGTGCGCTCAAGTTCTGCGCTGATTCGATATACCTCTCCGCGCACAGTGCCCTGCCCCCCAAGCAGGATACCGGGATAGCTTCCGAGGTCGTAAAGCGTGCCGGATACACAGGCTTCACCGACGTACTGTGGACGGGGATTCAAATTGTTGATATCACGCTGCTCACCACTGCACAGGGTGCCGTATACAAAAACATAGCGGGGTTCAGAAGGAGAAGGCATATTTTCAGAGGTCAAAGTAATGCATTATTGAAACCCACCATGGCACAAGCAACACATTCATGAACCGCATTCTGGCCTACGCCTGCCTGGCTCTCAGCATGTCGCTCGTAGGCAGCTATGTTGCCCTCTCCAAACCGCTCGTTGCCGCCCTGCCCGTTTTTCTTCTGGCCTGGCTTCGGTTTGGCATAGGCGGTGCTGCAATGCTTCACTGGCTGAAAAAGCCTGCGGATGAGGAAGCGATGAACTCCCAGACCAAACGCCTGCTGTTTCTCGAATCCTTTCTGGGTAATTTCCTGTTTTCAGTCTGCATGCTGTTTGGCGTGAGCATGACGAGCGCCGTTGCTGCGGGCGTGATCATGGCATCCATTCCGGCAACGGTAGCGTTATTGAGCTGGCTATTTTTGCGCGAACGCATCACCCTTCGCACCGGACTGGCGGTCGCATGCGCAGTTGCAGGCGTCATGCTTGTATCGCTATCGAAACAGAACGTGGAGCCGCAAGTCGCGGCAAATCTGGAGCCGGGCTCACTGGCGAAAAATGCCTGGCTGGGCAATCTGCTGCTGTTAGGAGCGGTCATATGCGAGGCGGCATATGCTGTTATAGGCAAAAAATTGACCGGGGTTTTGAGCCCGAAACGGATCACCGCACTGATCAATCTGTGGGGGTTTGCGCTGGTGACGCCTTTCGGCCTCTGGATGGCATGGCGTTTTGACTTCGCCGCCGTCAGCAGCTCCAGTTGGCTGCTGCTTGTGTTTTATTCGCTGGCGGCGAGTGTGTGGACGGTCTGGCTATGGATGACCGGGCTGAAAACAGTGCCCGCGAGCCAGGCCGGCGTGTTTACCGTGCTTCTGCCCATCAGCGCTGCAGCTGTCGGGGTGCTGGTGCTCGGTGAAAAACTGGGCGGCGCACAAATCGGCGCCTTTGGCATTGCGCTGATGGGCGTCGTGCTGGCTACGCTGCCGCAGCGGAACGCACAGCCGCATTGATTTCGCGGTCCAGACGTTTTTGCCGCCGCATCATGAAGATGCTGTAGGCAATGATGCCCAGTGACACTGCCGCTATCAGCAGGGTGGCTGCAGCGTAGATTGATGGGTTCACCCCGCGCCTGGCGTAGCTGAAGATGACCTGCGGCAGGGTCGTTACACCGGGGCCTGACAAAAACTCGGATATCACCACATCATCAAATGACAAGGTGAAGGTCAACAGCCATGCCGATACGAGCGCCGGCGCAATATTGGGCAGCGTGACGAGAAAAAACACCTGCATCGGACGACAGCCGAGATCCATGGCCGCTTCCTCGATTGACCTGTCCATCTCGCTCAGGCGCGACTGGATCACGACCGTTGCGTAAGCCATTCCCAGCAACGTATGCCCCAGCACGATGGTGGTGAAACCGCGCTCCGGAAAGCCGAACGTGCGTTGCACGGCAACCATTAGCAAGAGTAGTGACAGGCCAATGATGACTTCAGGCATCACCAAAGGTGCGTTCACCAGACCATAAAACAGCGTTCGTCCCGAAAACCGCTTGTAGCGCACGAGCACAAAAGCAGCAAAGCTGCCGAGCACCACCGACAGCGTTCCGGTCAGCAGAGCCACCTTCAGCGACAGGAAAAAGCCTTCGACCAGCCTTGGGTCATCAACCAGCGCCTGATACCAGCGCAGCGAGAATCCCGTAAAGATGCCGTCCTGCCGCGTGCTGTTAAATGAAAAAACAATCAAAAAAAGCAGCGGAATATAGAGGAACAGAAACACCAGAGCCATCCACAGTCGACCAAGGTGTTTTTCACCCAGACGCTTGCCGGTTCCCGCATTGCCCGCCATGTCAGCGTCCTGTTCCTGAAGCTGCATCAGCGGCATCGCTGGACCTGTAATACCAGGCCAGTGGCACCAGGATGACAACAATCATCACCACGGAAAGCGCGGCCGCACGCGGCCAGTTGTTGCTGCTGAACATTTCGTCCCATACAACACGGCCAATCATGATGTTCTCAGCCCCGCCGAGCAGCGAAGGAATCACGAACTCCCCGACTGCCGGAATAAACACCAGCATGGAGCCAGCGATGATGCCGGACTTGCTGAGCGGCACGGTGATCAGCCAGAAGGCTTTCCAGGCACTCGCGCCCAGGTCGTGTGCGGCCTCCAGCAGACGCAGGTCCATCTTCACCAGGTTGGCATACAGCGGCAGGATCATGAAGGGGCAATACACATAGGTCATGCCGACCAGCATCGACACATCGGTGTAAAGCATGACCAGTGGCTCATGGATGATTCCCAGCGCCAGCAGAAGGTTGTTGAGCACACCCTGATCAGCAAGGATGCCTTTCCAGGCATAGACCCGCAACAGGAATGATGTCCAGAACGGCAGCATCACGAGCATCAGCAGTGCCGGGCGAATCGAGGCCCTTGCACGCGCCATAAAGTACGCAAACGGGTAGCCGATGAGCAGGCAGCAAATCGTCGTCAGGAAGGCGTACTTCAGCGAGGTCCTGTAGGCGTCCACGTAAATGGTGGCTCCGGCGCCAGTGCCGTCGCTGAAGATGGAGAGGTAGTTGTCATGCTTGAGCATGATGCGGCCGCTTTCAATGAGCGGCGTGAAAGGGTCAACCCCGCTGCCCATGTCTGTCACGCTGATGCGCAGCAGGATGAGGAAAGGCAGCACAAAAAATACCAGCAGCCACGCGTAGGGCACAGCAATCACGAAACGCCGGCCCAGGCTGATTCTGAAAGTTCCCGGTTTTTTCATGGGTACCAGCAAGCTTATTGGGTCAGCACAACAGGCGCAATGTCGTCCCACCAGAAGAACACGTCATCTTCCCAGGTGATGGAACTGCTCTCATGCCGGGTCGTGTTGGTTTCGGTGATCTTGATGCGGCGGCCTCCCTGCATCTCGACAATGAAGGTGTTGTAGCTGCCAAAATAGGCAATTTCTTTTACCCGGCCCGTGAACAGATTGACAGTCACATCCTGGGGGCGTGACTTCGAAATGTGGATCTTCTCGGGTCGCACTGCCACGGCAGTGGCCATGCCCAGTGAACCGCTGATGCCGTGGCCGACATTGACAAGACCCTGTGCAGTCGTCACCTCGCAGCGATCGACCTCATCCAGCGTCAATTCACCTTCAAACAGATTCACATTGCCTATGAAATCCGCGACAAAGCGGCAGTTCGGGTGCTCGTAGATTTCACGCGGCGTTCCGACCTGGAGCACGCGACCGTGGCTCATGACGGCAATGCGTGAGGCCATGGCCATCGCTTCTTCCTGGTCATGCGTCACCATCACGCAGGTCACCCCGACAGACTCCAGAATGTTTACCAACTCGAACTGCGTACGTTCCCTGAGCTTTTTATCAAGTGCGCCGAGGGGTTCATCAAGGAGCAGCAGTTGCGGTTTCTTGGCAAGGCTGCGCGCCAGGGCCACACGCTGTTGCTGCCCACCAGACAACTGGTGCGGCTTGCGTTTGGCAAAGGTTTCCAGCTGAACGAGCTTGAGCATCTCTTCAACACGTGCCGCAATCTGGTCTTTGGGCATCCCCTCGCGCTTGAGTCCAAACGCGATGTTGTCCCAGATGTTGAGATGGGGAAACAGCGCATACGACTGGAACATCATGTTGATGGGCCTCTCGTACGGCGGCATGGAGGCGATGTCAACCCCGCCCAGCACTACCGACCCGGAGGTCGGCGTCTCAAAGCCCGCCAGCATGCGCAGCAAGGTCGATTTGCCGCAACCTGAACTGCCCAGCAGCGCGAAAATTTCGCCCTTGTTGATGGACAGCGAGACGTCGTCTACCGCGGCAACACCGTCAAAACGCTTGACAAGCTGGTCGGTCCGCAAAAAGCCTTCCGACAAATTCACCCCGGTCACTCAGCTGCCTTTTTTGAACAGGGTAAAGACGTTGCTCATGGACTGCCTGGCCTCATTGCTGAAGCTCGAAGGCGACACCATCTTCTGCAGGTTGGCTGCATCCGGGAACACGGCCGGGTCTTTGGCAATCTCTGGTTTGACGTTTGCAATGCTGGCCTTGTTGGCCGTGGCGTAACCCAGCTCATTGGTCAGCGAAGCAGACACTTCCGGCTTGAGGAAATAGTTGATGAACGCCAGCGCATTGTTGGGGTGCTTCGCATCCCTGGGAATAGCCAGGTTGTCAAAGAAAATCAAACCACCGGTGCTTGGCAAGAGCGCTTCGACTTCATTGCCATTCTTGTTTTCAAGCGCACGGCCACGCGCAATGTTGATGTCGCCCGCCCAGCCCAATGCCACGCAGGCCTTGCCGGCAGCGAGATCGTCAATCATGGTGCTGGAGAACAAGCGGACATGGGGCCTGACCTTCGCCAGCATCTCGCCCGCCGCCTTATGGTCGGCTGCGTCATTGGAATAGGCATTTTTGCCAATGAAGTGCATGGCCGGCGGAATCACCTCTGTCGGCGAATCCAGAAAGGCAATGCCGCAGGACTTGAGCTTGGCGGTGTAGACCGGGTTAAACACCAGTTCCCAGGCGTTCTCGGGCATTGGGGTTCCGCCCAGCGCCTTGGTCACCTTGGCCTTGTTGATACCTACCGTGGTGAAGCTCCATGCCCAGGGCACAAGGTAGGCATTGCCGGTGTCGATCTTGTCCAGTTTGGACATGATGGCCGGATCCAGATTGCCGTAATTGGCGATTTTTGCCTTGTCCAGCTTTTGCAGCAGGCCACCATCTATCTGACCCTTGGCAAACACCGCGCCGGGCACAACGATGTCATAGCCCGTATTGCCGGCCACCAGCTTGGCCTGCAGCGCTTCGTTATTCTCAAATGTCTGGTAGTTGACCTTGATCCCGGACTCTTTCTCGAAGTTCGCCACCATGTCTTTGGCGATGTAATCCGGCCAGTTGTAGATATTGAGGATTTTTTCCTCGGCGTTGGCAACTGCGGCCGGTGCGCTACCAGCAGCGGCAGGCACCGTCGGTGCAGCGGGAGGGTCTTCTTTTTTACCGCAAGCGGCAAGTGCAAGGGCCAGGACTGCAAGCGACCACAACTGTTTTTTCTGCATGACTCTTAATCCGTTAGCAATCTGTTGAGACGACTGAAACACGCACAGGGACGGCATGGTTGCGTCCGGAAAAATGGATTGTAAGAGCTATTTTTATTTTTTCTGACGTCTACGGGCACGCCGCTGAGGCACGAAATTGGTGCGCCTAGAGCGTCAAACACCAGGGGGCTGTGTCGTGCACAAGCCCCATCCACAGTGCAAACAGTGAAGTCAGCAGCAGGGCCAGACCCGCCAGCCGAATAGCCCACTGGCCCGAGCCCTGTCTGCGCAAACGCAGCCACAGCCAGGGACCAGCCATGAGCGACACGCTGCTTCCCAGCGCAAACAAGGCCATCACGGCAGCGCCCTCCAGCACGCTGCTTGTCAAGGCTGCGACGAGCAAGGCGGAATACAGCAGTCCGCAGGGCAGCAGGGACCAGGCAATCCCCAGCAGGAGTGCGCCAGTGCCCGGCCGGCCGCCTGCCCCACCGGTGGCGGCCCGTACCCGCATCCAGACATAACGTGCGGAATCCTCAAGCCACACCGGCTGGCGTGCCTGCCACAACAGCATCAAACCCATGAAGGCTGCGGCAACATGAAAAAGGCTCCATACAGGCCTGATCGCTGCCGAATGAATGCTGAGCCAGCCAAGGCCTTGCATGGAAGCAGCAGCCAACGCGCCCATCAACGAATACCCCACTAACCGCCCTGCCTGAAACGCCCACATTGATCGTGTATTGCGACCATCGCCGGACCGACCTATGGCAGCACAAGCTGCACCGCACATGGCAACGCAGTGCGGCCCACCGGCAAGCCCCATAAACAGGGCGGTCACGGCAAGTGTGGTTTGCATGGGGCCCTAGATGATTCGCGAAAATCTGGCGCGGTTGCGATCAGCCTGGAGATACCGGTCAAACACCATGGCCACCGCCCGGATAAAAAACCATCCGTCGGCCGTAACCTGAATGCCGGAGTTCCCCAGAACAACCAGGCCCTGTTCTGCAAGCGCTGCAAGTGCCTCCAGCTCGGACGCAAAATACTGCCGAAAATCAATCAGGTACGACAGCTCGATGGATTCGAACTGGAGTTGGCCCTGGCACATCAAGGCCATGATGACGGCACGGCGGACCAGGTCATCGCGAGACAGTGCAAGACCGCGCACCACGGGTAGCCGACCCTGGTCGAGATGGTCGTAATACTCATCAAGGGTTTTGGCGTTCTGGCTGTAGATGGCCCCCACCCTTCCGATGGCAGAAACACCCAATGCAATCAGGTCGCAATCCGGTTGCGTGCTGTAACCCTGAAAGTTGCGATGCAGCCGTCCCTGCCGCTTGGCTACAGCAAGCGCGTCCCCCGGCAGGGCAAAGTGATCCATGCCCACATACACATAGCCGGCTTCGTCAAATGCAGCCAGCGACTGCGCCAGCATGGCCAGCTTGCTGGATGCCGGCGGCAGTTCGGCGGTAGCGATACGCCGTTGCGGCTTGAAGCGTTCGGGCAGATGGGCGTACGCGTAGAGCGCGACCCGGTCTGGCCTGAGCTCCGCAACCTGGGCAAGGGTACGGCCAAAAGATTCTGGCGTTTGCTGGGGCAAGCCATAAATCAGGTCGACATTGACCGACTCAAAGCCCTGCGCCCGTGCGGCCTCAACCAACGCAAAAACCTGTTCCGCAGGCTGGATACGATGCACTGCTTTTTGAACAGCGGGGTCGAAGTCCTGCACACCGAAACTCAGGCGGTTGAATCCCAGATCTGCAAGCACGGCAAGCCGGTTGACATCAACCGTGCGCGGGTCAACCTCTATCGAATACTCGCCGCCTGGCGCAAAGGTAAAACTGCGGCGCAGTATGGCCATCAATGCGCGAAGCTGCAAATCACTCATGAAGGTGGGCGTGCCTCCACCCAGATGCAACTGGGTCAGCACCTGGCCCAGACCGACATGCGCAGTGTGCAGATTGATTTCCCTGTCGAGGTAGCGAAGGTACTCGTCGGCTTTACCGTGGTGCTTTGTAATGATCTTGTTACAGGCACAGTAATAACAAAGCGACTCACAGAACGGGATGTGCACATAGAGTGACAGCGGCAGGGTCATTGCAGCAGCACCTGCGCGGCGCTGTTTGAGTGCCTGCACGTAGTCATCCGCAGCAAAAGCCTCTACAAACCTGTCTGCCGTGGGATAGGACGTGTAGCGTGGGCCGTTTCCGTCAAATCGGCGAAGCAAATCAGGCGAAACAACGCTCATGAACATGGATCCTCAGGGTTAGGGTTACTTTGCGCTCAAAGACGGCTGGGGATCTTGATATGGATCAACTACTGGCAAAAAGCAAAGGCGCACAATACGAACACATGATCTATGTCACGTAATTGCATTCTTTCGGGATTTGCCGCAGCTGATGCGCTATCAGCCTTATTGCCGAGCTGGTGCCGAACCAGAACACCCCATGATTAAAGACAGCATCAAAGTCGCCTGCTCAAGTTGCAACCTGCGGGAGCTCTGTCTTCCCGTGGGGCTTGATGTGGAAGAGTTGCGCAAGGTTGACGAACTGGTTGCAACCAGGCGCTCCGTCAAGCGCGGCGCATCGCTGTTTCATACCGGGGAAAAATTTACCTCGCTGTATGCCATTCGCAGCGGTTTCTTTAAAACCTCCGTCACGACTGAAGACGGCCGCGATCAGGTCACGGGCTTCCAGATGGCCGGAGAGATTATTGGCCTGGACGGCATAGTGAATGACGTTCACACCTGCGATGCCATTGCGCTTGAAGACGCTGAAGCCTGTGTGATGCCTTTTGACCGGATTGAAGAAATCTCCCGGGAAGTCAACTCGCTGCAGCACCACGTACACAAAATCATGAGCCGCGAGATCGTGCGAGACCACGGCGTGATGCTGCTGCTCGGCAGCATGCGCGCTGAAGAGCGCCTGGCGGCCTTTCTGCTGAATCTCGTTCAACGCCTTCAGGCGCGCGGGTTTTCAAAATCGGAACTGATACTGCGCATGACCCGTGAGGAAATCGGCAGTTACCTCGGCATGAAGCTGGAAACCGTGAGCCGGACATTTTCAAAGTTCGCCGAAGATGGCTTGATTGAGGTCAAGCAGCGCAACATCCACATCCTGGATGCAGATGGGCTCAGACGCATTGTCAATCAGCAGCCGTGTCATTGAGACCTGCAGGTGTCGCAGAGAGCCACAAAGCCAGACCAGCAGTGGCCATGCAGATTAGCCAAAAGCAGAAAAAAGCCATGGTGTAGATGCCTTGCCGGGTAGGTTGCGGCATGCGTCCAGGCCAATGAATCTCGCCGGGATCAACTACCGAAAACACCAAGCCTTCCAGAAGGCATGCCGCGAGAAATCCAACCCAGGCGATCAGCGCCAGCTGACCAGCGCGGTTGCTCGCGGCTTTCAAATCAGGGCTGTTTTCCAAGTTGTCCTCCCGTGGCGCTGTGATTGCGGCCCTGCTGGGCTGGCTGCATGGGGGGCTGGGCCATCTTCAGCTCCCGGCTCATTGCAATGCCCTCAGGATAGTGGCTTTCAGGAACCACAGCATCCGGCCCCTGGAGGATGTAGACCGCGGTGACGATACATGCCAGTACGGCAGAAACCGGGCCCGCAATCACCATCCAGACATAAGGCTCCTTCCACCAAGGGCACTGCCCGCCCTTACCAGGCTGATGACCATCACGACTTAAAGAGTAATTCATGCTGCGTCCTTGGTGTGGTTAATGTCCGCTATCGGGGAACCAGAAAAACGGATTTCTCGACTAGCTGCTCGGGTGATGTGCCCTGAGTGGCCACCAGAAACCGGATAGGGTGGGACCCAGGCGTCAGCGCGCCGGGTGGGGTACGAACGCGGACCGGTACCCAGCGCGACTCTGCGGCATCCACCGTCGCGGTTGCATCAGAAACAACCCGCGCCCCTTCAATTCCCACCACACGAATCGAATACTGCTGACCATGTTCTGTAGCGTTCATGATTTGCAGCCGGTACACATTCTCGATCTCGCCCTGCCCCACCATGCGGGCGATTGAACCGCGGTCGCGAACCACGTCTACCCGGAACGATGTCCTCAGCAGCAGGCTGGTCAGCATGGCGATGGTGACCGCTCCCAGCACCGCCGTATAAATCAGCACACGGGGGCGCAATACCCGGCGGAACATGGCTGAGCGTGTCAGCTTTTGCGTGATGCCGTTCTGGGTGCTGTTCCGGATCAATCCACGCGGGTAATGCATTTTATCCATGACACCGTCACAGGCGTCTATGCATGCAGAACAGCTGATGCACTCATATTGAAGGCCCTTGCGGATATCAATTCCCGTCGGGCAGACCTGCACACACAAACCACAATCGATGCAGTCGCCCAGACCCTTCGCGTGGTATTGGGCTGGCGTCTCGCTCCTGGGACGCGACCCGCGGCCCTCACCCCGTGCTTCATCGTAGGTCACGATCAGCGTGTCACGATCGAACATCGCACTTTGGAAGCGTGCATAGGGGCACATGTATTTGCATACCTGCTCACGCATGAAGCCCGCGTTGCCATAAGTTGCAAAGCCATAAAACAAAACCCAGAAAGACTCCCAGGGTCCCAGTGAAAACTGAACCACTTCCGCAGCCAGTTCCCTGATCGGAGAGAAATATCCCACAAACGTAAAACCGGTCCACAGGCCAACGGCAATCCACACCGCGTGTTTGGCGCTTTTGCGGGTCAGCTTGCGGGCGTTGAACGGCCCCTGGTCCAGCCGCATGCGCGCAACCCTGTCACCTTCGATCTTGCGTTCAATCCACATGAAGATTTCGGTGTAAACCGTTTGCGGGCAGGCGTAGCCACACCACAGTCGCCCAGCGACGGCCGTGAACAGGAAGAGCGAGAGTGCGCAAATGACCAGAAGACCCGTCAGGTAAATCAGGTCTTGCGGGTAAAGCACAAGGTTAAAAATATAAAACCGGCGCGCACCGAGATCAAACAACATCGCCTGACGGTCGTTAATCGACAGCCATGGAATCCCGTAAAACACAAGTTGCGTGGCCCAGACCATGGCCCAGCGCCACTGGTTGAACCAGCCAGACACATGGCGGGCGTATATGCTGCCTTCCGATCTGTACAGGGAGACAACTGCCGATGAATCGTCCGCAACAGCTATCGGAATAACCTTCCGGCCTTCCGTTTTTTCTGGATACTTGAGAGGCAAAGTCACGCCTTTGTGACCCTAAGGCCTCGCAGGCGCAGGTACTGCAACGGGCGCGGTTGCCGCCACTGGAAAGCTGCTGCCTGACAGGCTAAGCACATAAGCAGCCACGACATGTATCTGATCCGGAGTCAGCTTTGGCGACTGGGCTGGCATGGCATTGGTTTTGCCAGTCTTGATCATGCTCACTATGGCAGCCTCTCCCCAGCCATGCAGCCAGTAGTCATCTGTCAGGTTCGGGGCACCCAACGCCTTGTTGCCTTTGCCATCCAGGCCGTGGCAGGCCGCGCAGGCCGTGAATTTTGCCTTGCCTCTAAAAGCCTTGATGTCGTTGTAAGGACTGCCGGACAGCGACAGCACATAGTTAGCCAGTTCACTCAACTCCTGCTCTCCACCAACTGCTGCAGCCATTGGCGGCATCATGCCGGTGCGGCCGTTGGTCACGGTCTGCACGATGTGTGCGGCCGTTCGCTCGCCCAGCCAGCCCGCATTACTGTTGGTCAGATTGGGGTATGACTTGCTGCCCCGCGCATCGGAGCCATGGCACTGTGCGCAGTTATTCATGAACACACGCTCACCCACCGCCAGGGCGCGCGAATCCTTTGCCAGGACTTCAACGGGTTGAGCGGCAAATTCGGCATAAAGCGGCGCCACTTGTTTGCTCAGGCTTCCGACATCCTCGCTGTGCTCACGGTCGGTGGACCATTGCAGCAGACCTTTGTAACTGCCAAGGCCAGGAAAAATCGCCAGGTAAGCCAGTGCAAAGACCACTGTGATGACAAACAACCACATCCACCAACGCGGCAGCGGGTTGTTCAACTCGCGCAGATCCTCATCCCACACATGTCCGGTTGTGTTGTCATGCACCTGGCCTGCGCCCAAAGGTATGGTGACCTTGCCAGCCAGCCACAAAAGCAATGCACACGCCAGAATGGAGACCAGGCTGATGGCCGCAACATACCAGGGCCAGAAACCGTTTGTAAAGTCACTCATATCCCGCTCCTATTCAGACCGGAAGGGCAGCTGCGCCGCATCATCAAACTGCGACTTCCTTGAGGGACGATAGGCCCAGACCAGAATCCCGATAAAGACCACAAAGGCCGCTACTGTGACCAGACTCCGCAACATATTGATATCCATGACTTCAATTCCTCGTTATTTGAGCGCCAGGCCAAGGCCTTGCAGGTAGGCCACAAGTGCATCCATTTCGGTTTTGCCCTTGAGCTCGGCAGGCGCGCCGGCAATTTGCTCATCCGTATACGGAACACCCACCAAACGCAAGGCTTTCATGTGCTGCTGGATGGAGTCCGCATCAGCTGGCGCTTTTTCCAGCCAAGGGTAAGCCGGCATGATGGACTCGGGCACAAGGTCCCGCGGCCTGGTGAGGTGCAGGCGCTGCCAGTCATCGCTGTATTTACCGCCTACCCGGTGAAGATCAGGTCCGGTGCGCTTGCTGCCCCACTGGAATGGGTGGT
Organism: Pseudomonadota bacterium; assembly: GCA_040388905.1. Classification (GTDB taxonomy): domain Bacteria; phylum Pseudomonadota; class Gammaproteobacteria; order Burkholderiales; family Burkholderiaceae_C; genus Polaromonas. The sequence goes on along the minus strand of JAZKAY010000005.1, from coordinate 179,800 downwards.
CATAGACAAATTCGCCCGCCACCGAATAGTGACCGTAACGCAGCGTCTCCGCGACGAGCGGACGGATCATCTGCGAGTGGCAGTTGTAGCAGCCTTCACGCACATAGATATCACGCCCCGCAATCCTCAAGGGGGAATCCGGCGTCATACCCTTGATGGGAAGCGTGGTCGATTTCTGGAAAAACAGCGGAACGATCTCCACCAGACCGCCAACTGCCAGCACCAGCAGGATCAGGACAATCATCAGCCAGTTGCTGGTTTCTACTTTTTCGTGGGAGAAGGACATTGGCGAGTTCTTTCAGGCCTGGTTTTTTGCTATGTGCTGCGCCATGGTTTATGCGTGGCTGGCGACAGCCGGAATACGACTTTGGGATGGCTTGCCGGCCATGGCCGTCATGGTCACGTTCCAGGCCATGACCAGCATGCCTGTGAGGTAAAGCACCCCGCCAAAGAAGCGAACCATGTAAAACGGATAGGTCGCCTTGACGCTTTCCACGAAGGTATAGGTGAGTGAACCGTCGGGGTTGATGGCACGCCACATCAGGCCCTGCATCACACCGGCAATCCACATGGCCGCGATGTAGAGCACGATGCCTATGGTGGCGACCCAGAAATGCACCTCGATCGCCTTGATGCTGTGCATTTTTGTTTGCCCGAACATTCGCGGCACAAGGTAATACAGTGCACCCATCGATATGAAGCCCACCCAGCCCAGCGTACCGCCATGCACGTGCGCAATATTCCAGTCGGTGTAGTGCGACAGTGCATTGACCGTTTTTATAGACAACATCGGTCCTTCGAATGTCGACATGCCGTAGAACGACAAGGCCACAATCATGAAGCGCAGGATGGGATCATCGCGCAGCTTGTGCCATGCACCCGAAAGTGTCATCACGCCGTTGATCATTCCGCCCCAGCTGGGTGCCAGAAGGATCAGCGAGAACACCATGCCCAAAGATTGCGTCCAGTCCGGCAGGGCCGTGTAGTGCAGGTGGTGGGGGCCAGCCCACATATAGGTGAAGATAAGTGCCCAGAAATGCACGATCGACAGGCGGTAGGAATAGACCGGCCGCTCGGCCTGCTTCGGAATGAAGTAATAAACAATGCCAAGGAAACCCGCCGTCAGAAAGAATCCGACAGCGTTATGTCCATACCACCACTGCACCATGGCATCCTGCACACCGGCGTAAGCAGAATAAGACTTCATCCAGCCAGCAGGTACGACAGCAGCGTTCACCACATGCAGCAGGGCAACCGCAATGATGAATGCACCATAGAACCAGTTGGCGACATAAATGTGCCTGACCTTGCGAATGCCAACGGTGCCAAAGAACACAACGGCGTAGGCGACCCAAGTCAGCGTGATGAGGATGGAAATAGGCCACTCAAGCTCGGCGTATTCCTTGCCACGCGTGAAGCCCATGGGTAGCGAAATGGCCGCGGCCACAATCACGGCCTGCCATCCCCAGAAGTGAAAGGCAGCCAGCTTGTCCGAGATAACGCGTACCTGGCAGGTGCGCTGCAGTACGTAATAACTTGTCGCAAACAAGGCGCAACCGCCAAAAGCAAAAATGGCGGCATTGGTGTGCAGTGGACGCAACCGGCCGAATGACAGCCATGGAATGCCGAAATTCAGTTCGGGCCAGGTCATCTGCGCGGCAATGAAGACACCGACCAGCATGCTGACAACCCCCCAGACCACAGCCATCACCGAGAACTGGCGTACCACGCGGTCGTTATAAAAGCCGGCACTTGAGGCGGACCAGTTCGCGGACCATGACCTCGTTGAGGTTGTAGAAATTACTGCACTCATCAAAAGCCCTTTGCTTTGTTGTCCAAACCGACAGAAGCAGTGTGCCGCCGGGGGGCAAAACAAGTATTGATGTGGATCAAGCTTCGCGGTCAGTGGCCGGCAGCGGTGGTTCTGCCGTGTCACTTCCCAGGATGCGGACGCCTTCGCTTTCAAGCTCTTCGAACTGTCCTGACCAGACGGCCCAGGCCAGCACGCCTAGGACACCAAGCCCCAGCAAAACCGAAACCGGGATGAGCAGGAACAGGATGTCCATCAGTTCAGGCGCCTGTGCTTTTGAACTTCGCCAGCCGCGCCGCATTGCCAACGACAAGGAGTGAGCTCGAGGCCATGCCAAGCCCCGCCAGCCACGCCGGCAGCACACCGCCGACCGCCAGGGGCACGCATACTGCGTTGTAGGCGGCAGCCCACCAGAGGTTTTGACGTACGACACGCATGGTGGATTCCGCATGCGCCAGCATCGCCGGGAGCATGGCGAGTTGTCCGCCCGGAATCACAAAGTCAGCCTGCGCCTGCGCAAGCGGTACCGCCAGCCCGACGGCAATGGAGGCATGCGCCCCGGCAAGTACCGGCCCATCGTTGAGCCCGTCGCCCACCATGAGGACCTTACGCCCTTGCTGCTGCAGTGCCTGCATGAAGGCGAGCTTGGCACCAGGTGTGCAACCCCCTTGTGCCTGACGAATGCCCAATTGGCTGCCCATTCGGAGCACGGCGTCCGTGTGATCGCCCGAAAGCAGGTGGACCTCTATCCCCCTTGTCTGCAGGGTCCTGACGGCCCGTGCCGCGTCCTCCCTTGGGGTTTCACCAAATTCAAATCTTGCAAGCCAGCCGTACTCATCAGAAAGATAGACCTGCGGGCCTTGCCCCGGCCAGCCCTCGACGCTGCAAAAACCAGCCGAACCCAGCCGGAGTTGCCCGCCCCTGCCATCAAGGGTTGGGGCACGGCATTCAAGCCCCTGTCCTGCATGCTCCTGAACATCCACCAAAGCCGTTGGGGTAGCACCCTCCCCTGCTGCCCCAACCAGTGCACGCGACAGTGGATGCAGCGAGTACCGCGCCAGGCTGGCGGCCAGTTGCAAGGCGTCACGCGCAGTGATGCCTGTGCGCGTCTGGACGCCCCGCAAACCCATCCCGGCCTGCGTCAGGGTACCGGTCTTGTCAAAAATCACCGTGTCAATCCCGGCGAGCACCTCCAGCGCCTGCATGCGGCGGACCAGCACCCCGTTTCGGGCCAGCAGTCCGGCAGATGTGAGCATGGCAGCCGGTGTCGCAAGGGACAGCGCACATGGGCAGGTCACTATCAGTACGGCGACCGCAGCCATTAATGCCCGGGCAGGGTCGGTGCTCCACCAGAAAACGGCGGCCGCAACAGACGCCAGCAGTACAAACCACAGAAAGGGACGCGCCACCCTGTCGGCGAGCATGGCCAGACGGGGCTTTTCCACTGCGGCGCGAGCCATCAGCGCCACAATCTGGCTGTACAGGGTGGCGCTGCCCAGCCTGAAAACACGAACCTGAACTGCTGCCGAAAGGTTGTAGCTGCCCGCCATGACTTCAGCCCCCTCCGCCCTGGGCAAAGCTGTCGATTCGCCGGTAAGGATGGCTTCATCAACGAAGGTGTTACCAGCAACGATGGTGCCGTCCGCCGGAAAAGCCTCGCCAGGCAATACGCGGATCACATCCCCACGCCGCAGGCGGCGCGCAGCCACCCTTTCAAAGCGGCCATCCAGACCCTGTCTTTCAATGCTGTCTGGCAGCCGCCGCGACAGCAGGTCCAGCGAACCGGCCGTGCGTGCACGCAGGCGCTGTTCCAGCCAACGACCACTCAGCAGGAAAAACACAAACATGGTCAACGAATCGAAGTAGGCCTCATGGCCCCACCAGCCGTCGGGCTCAAAAGTGGCCGCAGTGCTGACAGCGAAGGTCACAGCGATTCCCAGTGCCACCGGAAGATCCATGCTGATATTTCGATGCCGGAGGTCACGCAGCGCCGTGACGAAGAATGGCCTGCACGAGAACAGCACCACAGGCAGGCTCAGCAGCCACGAAGCCCAGCGCAGCAGCTTCTCGATGTCGGGGGTGATATCACCCGGCGCAGAGAAATAACCGGGGGCGGCGTACATCATCACCTGCATCATGCAAAACCCTGCTACCAGCCACCGCCAGAGCATCAGGCGGGTCTCCTGCCGCTCCAGGTCGCTGGAAAACGCATCTGAAGCCGGCAAGAGTTCATAACCCAGGGCGCGCGGTGCAGCCATCCACTGCGATGGCCGGGTCTCTGCAGGGCACCAGGTGACGCTTGCACGCGCGCTCGCAGCACTGACGCGCGCAGCAGTCACCCCCCGAATACCCAGCAGCGATTGCTCCAGTGTCAGTGAGCAGGCAGCACAGTGCATGCCGCGCACCGTGACCTGCGACTCCCAGCTCTCGGTTGAGCCGGGAGACGGGTTTTCGCAGCGGCGACTGAACAGGTCCCACTCCTGCGGGTCATCAAACACCAGCAGTGCGGCGTCCTCTCTGGCCGGGTCCACCAGTGGGAACCTCAGGGAGTCAGGCAGGGAGGCAGCAACTTGCATACCGCAACGGTAAGCCTGGCCGCTTGCGCACATATTGACTTACATCAAGTCAGGGGCCGTGAGCCAGGACTATCTTCGCAATATCACCACAAGGAGACCTTATGTACAAAAGCATTCTCATAGCCACCGACGGATCGCTGCTCTCAAAAAAGGCTGTTTCCGAAGGCATCGCACTGGCGGCGCTGACCGGCGCAGCGATTACAGTGCTGAAGGTGGTCCCGCGCTACCCCGTGAGTTATTTTGAAGGCGGTTCCGCCATTTCCAGCAGCCAGGTAGCAGCCACCGAAAAACAGTGGGCAGATGCAGCAAACGCCGTCGTGCAGGCTGTCAAGGCCACAGCTGAAGCCAAAGGCATCAAGACAAGAGCCATCACAAAGATGTCTGATCTTGTTGCAGAGTCCATCATTTCAGCGGCCAAAAAACACAGATGCGACCTGATCGTGATGGCCTCACATGGCAGAAAAGGCGTCAAAAGACTTTTGATGGGCAGCGAGACCCAGCACGTGCTGACACACAGCAGCATCCCCGTGCTGGTTCTTCGCTGACACACAGAGCGGCCGTCCATGAAGATACTGTTCGCAGCCGATGGCAGCCGGTACACAAAAAAGGCCCTGGCCTTTCTTGTGACGCACGAATCGCTTGCAAGCCCCGATGCAGAGCTGGTCGTCCTGAACATCCAGCCCGCGGTATCGCCGAGGGTACGGGCCATGGCTGGTGCGGGTATGGTCTACGAGTGGCAAAAAGACGAGGCGATGGCTGTACTTGACCCTATCGGGACGTTTTTGCAGCGCCACAAAGTACGCCACAAATGCAGTTGGGCGGTCGGCTCTGCTGCAGCGAAAATCGTGCAGACAGCCGAAAAGGAAAAAGTGCACATGATAGTCATGGGCACACATGGTCACGGCGTACTCGGCCGGGCCCTGCTCGGCAGCGTTTCACAGCGCGTCATCAGCGACGCAAGTGTCCCCGTGCTACTTGTGAAGTGACCTGCCGGTGAAGTGAATTCAGGCGTAAAGGTTCTTGTGCTGCTCGCGCAGCAGGTTTTTCTGGACCTTGCCCATGGTGTTTCGTGGCAGTTCATCAACCACAAAACATTGTTTGGGTATTTTGAAATTGGCCAGCTTTGACTTGAGGCTTGCCACAATCTGGCCCGGGTCAAGCGCAGCGCCTGGTTTTGAAATCACCACTGCCACGCCCACTTCACCAAAGTCCGGGTGTGGCACACCCACCAGTGCGCTCTCGGCCACGCCAGGCATGTCGTTGATGTAGCCCTCAATTTCCGCCGGGTAGACGTTGTACCCCCCGCTGATGATGAGGTCCTTGCTGCGGCCCACAATGACGATATAGCCCCGTTCGTCAATTTTTCCCACGTCGCCGGTTTTGAAGTAGCCGTCTGCCGTGAACTCCTCTTTTGTTTTTTCGGGCATGCGCCAATAGCCCTTGAAGACATTGGGGCCCTTGACCTGGATGCCGCCGATTTCGCCTGTGGGCATGGCCTGACCATCATCACCCTGAACGCGCAGGCTCACACCAGGCAAGGCAAAACCCACCGTGCCACCCCGTCGCTCGTCGCCCTTGTAGGGGTTTGAGGTCAACATCGCCGTCTCGGACATGCCATACCGCTCCAGGATGGTGTGGCCGGTACGGTCCTTCCATTCGTTAAAGGTTTCAATCAGCAAGGGCGCAGACCCGGCGACGAACAGCCGCATGTTGCGGCAGGCCTGTTTGTCCAGCCCCGGTTCGGCCAGCAGCCGGACATAAAGCGTAGGCACGCCCATGAACACAGTCGCCTCCGGCAGCCTTCTCACCACCAGCTTCGGGTCGAACTTCGACAGCCAGATCATCTTGCTACCGTTTATCAACGCGCCGTGCAGTGCCACAAACAGGCCGTGCACATGAAAGATCGGCAGCGCATGAATCAGCACGTCACCGGGCTTCCAGCCCCAGTAATCCTTGAGCACAAGCGCATTGCTCAGCAGGTTACCGTGCGAGAGCATGGCGCCCTTGCTTCGGCCCGTGGTACCACTGGTATAGAGAATGGCGGCCATGTCGTCGGCGCTTTTGACAACTGCCACCTCGTGTTTGTCACTGCAATGTGCCGCACGCTCAAGCAGCGAGCCTGTGCGGTCATCGTCCAGCGTAAACACATTGTGCGTACCGGCCTTGAAGGCGATCTTGCTGACCCAGCCGAAGTTCTTTTTAGAGCACACCACCACTGCCGGTTCGGCATTGCTGATGAAATACTCGATCTCTGCGCTCTGGTAGGCGGTATTGAGCGGCAGGAACACATACCCGGCCCTCAGGGTGGCCAGGTACAGCATCACCGCCTCGACAGACTTTTCGACCTGCACCGCAACCCGCGAGCCCGCCGGCAATTTGAGCGATGCCAGCAGGTTCGCCATCATGGCCGTCGAGCGCTCCAGGTCGCGCCATGAATAGTCCAGGCCCTCACCGGTTTCAATGGCGACAGCATCAAGGTCAGATGGAAAGGCGGCACGCAGGGCAGCAAACAGGTTGTTGTTTTTCATGATTCAGGCAGTCAAAAAATAGTCAATTCAATCGGCGGCAGCCATTCAGGTGGCAAAACGCGCAGCACGTTTTTCAGTGAAGGCAGCAACCCCCTCCCTGTGTTCGGGCGAGTCTGCATAGGCGTAGGCATTCAGCGCAAGGTCATTCAGGTCCTGCGGATGTGTGCGCAAGGCGCGAAAAGTCTGCTTGTTCAGCCGTGCGGCAAGTGGCGCGAGCGCAAGCATGCGGCTGACCAGTACATCGGTCGCTGCAGCCAGTTCACCATCGGCGAACACTGCATTAAGAAAACCCCGCAGCTTCATCTCGGAGGCGTCGAGCACCGCCGCAGACAGCAAAAATTCACGTGCCGTCAACTCGCCCACCGCACCGAGTACAAGTGCAGCCTCTCGCGGTGCCATGGGGAAACCCAGTTTCGCAATTGGTGCACCGAAGCGTGCGGACTCACCGGCAATGCGGATGTCGCAGCAGCTGGAAATCTCAAGCCCTGCGCCCATGCAGTTGCCGCTGATCTGCGCCACGATGGGCACGTCGCAATCAAGCATGGCCTGCAGGCCGCCCCAGACTTCATTTTCATGAAAGTCACTCAGCGACTGCTCGGCAAAACGAAAGTCTACGTACTCTGAAATATCGCCACCGGAGCAGAAGTGGCCACCTTCACCGCTGATGAGCGCGCAGCGAATCCGTCGGTCCTCGTGGATGGTGGCGAAAACAGTGCGAAGCTCAAGCCACATCGCTCGCGACATGGCGTTGAACTTGCCAGGGTGGGAAAGCGTGACCCGCGCGAGCGGGCCCGAGATATTCAGGGAAACGGTGCCAGTCATTACAAAAATGCTTCTTTCAATATTCCCGGCAAGCAGAAGCCAAAACGCCCGCACCCGGCATGAAAAAGCATAACTTCAAATCAGCTATTCCAGTTTGGCGCCTGACGCCTTGACAACGGCCGTCCAGCGCTTGACTTCACCGCTGACAAAAGCGCCAAACTGCACGGGTGTCAGGTTCCCGAATTCCGCCCCATTGCTTGCCCAGATCGCCTTGAGTTCGTCGGTGTTGGCCGCCTTGCGCAGGTCCTCCACAATGCGGCCCTGTACATCGGCGGGCGTGCCTTTGGGTGCCCACATGCCGTACCAGGTTGTCACGGTGTAATCAGGCAGACCCAGTTCGCCTGCGCATGGTACGTCCGGGAATGCCGGGTTACGCTTGGTGCCCGAGACCATCAATGCCTTGATGCGGCCACCCTTGATATGCGCGGCCGATGAACCCAGGCCGTCAAACATCATGTCGACATTGCCCGAGATCAAGTCCTGCAGGGCCGGGCCTGCGCCGCGATAAGGAATGTGCGTGATGAAAGTACGGGTCTGCTGCTTGAACAGCTCACCGGCCAGGTGATGCGAGGTGCCTGCACCGGCCGACCCATAGTTGTATTTGCCGGGGGACTTGCGCACTGCTTCAAGATACGTCTTGAAGTCTGCAAACGGCATGTTGCGCGGATTGACCACCAGCACCTGGGGCACATTGGCAAGAAGCGCCAGCGGTACGAAGTCTTTCTCGATGTCGTAATCGAGTTTGGGATACATTGAAGGCGCAATGGTGTGGTGCACGGCCCCCATGAAAAGCGTGTAGCCATCAGGCGCAGCCTTGGCCGCAATGCTGGCACCCAGCGTACCGCCTGCACCGCCGCGGTTGTCGATGATGAGCTGCTTGCCCGTCAACTTGGCGAACTGCCCCGACAGCGGCCTGGCAAAAGCATCGGTTCCGCCGCCTGCCGGGAAAGGCACGATCACCGTCACCGGCTTGACCGGCCACCCCGACTGCGCATGGCTGCCCATTGAAAGCACCGCAAGGCCTGCAGCGCCCGCACGGAGTACATCGCGCCTGTTGCCCATCATGTCCATCTTGAAATTCATCTTTGTCTCCTGTCGTTATTAAAAGCAAATCGTCTGACCCACCGTGGGTCACCTGCACTCTTCAAATATACAAATCCTCGATATCTCCCGATACGGGGACTTTCCCCTGAGAAAGCAGCAGCCTGTGTTTGTCCAGCCGCTTGAGGTCGTAGAGGTAATTGACCATCAGCCCATAAGACTGCTTCACGCCCTTGGCTGACGGGTCACCTGCCCAGTTCAGGCGTTCGACGCGTGCGCCGTTGCCAAGGTGGAATTTCGCTACTGCATCAACGGGTTTGCCATCGTCCATGGCCTGGCCCAGATAGTGGGCAGCACAGCGGAGCAGCGTCAGGCGCACGGGCGACTTTTCAGGCAGGGCCAGAACGTCGTCCGTCGCACCCAGAAAATGCCCGGCTGTAGGTGGTTCAAAGCCCACAGACCTGCCCAGCGCCGAGAGCGATTTTTCATCCAGCTTTTCAAGCATGGCCGACGCGTTTTTGTTCAGCCAGCTGCGGAAACCCGGTATCGGCGACAGCGTTGCAAAGGTCTTGAGCCTGGGAAATTCCTCCTTGAGGGTTTCAACCACACGCTTGATCAGCGAGTCGCCAAAACTCACTCCCCTGAGCCCGCCCTGCGTGTTGCTGATGGAGTAAAAAATGGCTGTGGTCGCCTTGCCAAGATCTGCTGCATCTGCCGATTCGTCAAGCAGCGGAGTTATGCAGTCGGACATCTCGTCAACCAGCGCCACTTCCACAAAAATCAGCGGGTCATCCGGCAGGCGCGGGTGAAAAAACCCGTAGCAACGCCGGTCTGAATCCAGCCGGTTCTTCACGTCCGACCAGCTCTTGATGTCGTGCACCGCTTCGTACTTGATAAGCTTTTCAATCAGCGATGCAGGCGAGTCCCAGCTGATGCGGCGCAGGTCAAGAAAACCCACGTCAAACCAGGTCGAGAACATGTATTCCATCTCGACATCCAGTGCCTGCAGGCGCCTGTCGGCTTTGAGGTGCGGCAGCATGTCGGCGCGAAGATCGACCAGAAAGCGTATGCCCTCTGGAAAGGCACTGAAACGCTGCAGCAAACGCCGGCGCGGCGAGACAGTTGCACGGCGATAGCGCACCTCGGCCACCGCCTCATCGGGCGTACCCACAGCGGCGGCAAACTGTGCCTGCGCCACTTTTGTTTTTTGCGCGTCGGCAACAAACTGCTCACTCATCAGCAGCCACATGTCGCGCCGCTCGTTGGGCGCCGCTTTCGCATACCAGCCCGCCACACCCATGGCGCGCCGCCCGCCTTCGACCTCGCTCACACGCGGGTCAACAATGGCCTGCAACTCCTGCAGGGTACGGCGCAAAACACGCGGCGACAGGGCCTCTTCTTTTTGCCTCAGTGTGGCTTCAAGGCGTTCACGCGTGCTGCGGCCAGCAGGCACAGCATCCGTCGCTGCCGTTTTTTTGGTGGCAGGCTCAGCGCCACCTTTAGGCTGTTTTTTGTCGCCCGCCAGAAGCGAGACGCTGCGGTTAAGCCAGTCAGCGGCGGTCATGATGCAATCCTTGAAGGTTTCTGGCTGCGCGCCAACTCACGAAGGGCGTCACGCTGGCGCGTGAGGTGGGTACGCATGGCTGCTTCGGCACCTTCGCTGTCGCGGCTTTTAAGGGCAGCAAAGACCGTCATGTGCTCTGAGAGGCTTTGTGCCAGCCGCCCTTGCACACCCAGCGATTGCAGGCGCGAGAGCTTGAGTATCTTGCGCAGGTCGGCAATGGCCTGGGCCAGCCAGCGGTTGTTGGCAAGGGTGATGATGGCTTCGTGGATCAGGTAGTTGGTGGCGTAGTAGTCGGTGATGCGCCCTGCCTTGGCGTGCCCGTTCAAACGGTCGTGCAGGATGGTGAGTTCAACCAGGTCGGCATTGGTCGCGTTGCGCGCGGCTTCGTAGGCACAGCGCCCTTCGAGCAGGGCAATTACGGGGAAGATATCGTCGAGGTCCTGCTCCGTCACCTCGTTGACAAAACAGCCGCGCCGCGGCTCATGGCGCAGCAGGCCCTCGGCCGTCAGCACCTTCAGCGCTTCACGCAGGGGTGTGCGGGAAATCTCCAGCCGTTCGCAGAGAGCCACTTCATCCAGAAAGCTGCCCGGCGCCAGCGTGCCCGCGAAGATCTCCTCACGCAGCGTGGCCGCGACTTCATGGTGCAGTGAATTCTGGACTAGGCGCATGTTGTTTTGCTTTGCTGCTTCAGGACCTGTTGCGGGTTTGTGTTTTGACTTGGTGTGACCTCAGCTTAACTGCACAAGCCGGTCATTATTTTAAGTAATTACCCGTAATTATGAGAATTCGGAGGCAAATTGCAAGCACTTTTTGTCCTGCTATCTCTATCTATTTGTGAGCGGGGTTGTCCATCTGCCATGTCTGCGCGGCGCTCACGGCACATCGGCGCGAACGTGCGTCGATGAGGCAGTGCAAATAGTGTGCGAGTCAGAACAGCAGGACGACTGCCCTTGCTTCCATGGCCAGCCCCTGACCCACCGGGCCCAGCTTTTCGGCGGTCTTGGCCTTGACGTTGACGCGGCTCACATCCAGGCCGAGCGCCCCGGCGATCTTTTCGCGCATGGCCGGAATGTGGGGCGCGAGTTTGGGTGACTGGGCAATCACGGTGCTGTCAATGTTGCCGATGCGCAGTCCGCGCTCTGCCAGCAGGCGACCGGTTTCCTTGAGCAGACCTATGGAATCAGACCCCTTGAAACGCGCATCAGTATCAGGAAAGTGCGAGCCGATGTCGCCCAGCCCTGCTGCACCCAGCAAGGCATCGATGATGGCGTGGGCCAGCAGGTCAGCGTCGGAATGCCCGAGCAGGCCGGTGGCATGGGCAATCTCTACCCCACCGATGATGAGCTTGCGGCCGGGAACCAGTGCGTGGGTGTCCCAGCCTTCGCCGATACGGATGTTGGGGAAATCTGGCGTGCTCATGGGTGTTCTTTCAGTTCTTCACAGCTTGGCGGCCTGTGAGGATGGCTTCAGCCAGCGCAAAGTCTTCGGGGTAAGTGACCTTGAAATTCTGCGCACTGCCTGCGACCAGCTTGGGGGACAGGCCGGCCAGCTCCATGGCACTCGACTCATCGGTCACTGCATCGCCCGCAGACTCCAGCGCGGCGATGAGCGCACCCAGGCGAAACATCTGCGGCGTCTGGGCCAGGAATTTGCCGGACCGGTCGACCGTGGCGGTGACACGGCCAAAAGCACCACTTTTGAGGGTGTCAGGCAGCGCCTGGGCGAGCAGGCCTCCGACCTCGTCATCACGGCAGGCGGTTATCAATGCGCTGATCTGCGCCGGGGTGATGAGGCAACGCGCGGCGTCATGCACCAGCACCCAATCGGTTGCCGTGGCACGGCCAAACATCGCTTTCAGGCCATTGAGGACCGATGCAGCGCGGCTCGGACCGCCCTGCTTCAACAGTACTTCATTGGACGCGCCAAAGTCCGGGCAGGCGGCCATGAAGTTGTTGTCATCTGCAGAGATGACGACATAAAGCCCATCAAGTTGCTCACCCAGTGCCCGGAAGGCTTCGATGGTGTGGCCCACCATCGCCTTGCCGTGAAGTGGACGGTATTGTTTGGGGCCCATATAGCCAGAAGCATTGCCAGCGCGGCTGCCATTCCCCGCACAGGGAATCAGGGCAAAAATGCGGGGTTTCTGGGGCGCTGTCGTCATGGTTTCATCATAGATTCTAAAATTACTCCAACTGGCGTGGAATAAACGCCCTACACCCCACTCATCACCGTTTGGGGTGTTTGTCATTGTTTGTCCGCTTTTATGCACTCTCGCCAAGCATCAACTGATTGACCGCCTTCATGGATTTACCAAAGCTCGTCACCGGAAAACGCCACACCGTGCCCCAGCCTGTTGGCTCGTCCGATGCATTGCTGCTCGCGAACCTGGGCCTGCGCGAAAAAGCCGCCGGCAAGCTGACGGCGATCGTCACGTCGGACGCCACCACAGCGCAGCGCCTGCTCGATGAACTCAAGTTTTTCGCGCCAGACCTGCGCTGCGCCCTCTTCCCTGACTGGGAGACGCTACCCTACGACACCTTCTCGCCGCACCAGGACCTGATCAGCGAGCGCCTGGCCACGCTGTGGCGAATCTCGCAGCGCGACAAGGACACCGGCGCCGATGTGGTCATCGTGCCCGCCACCACCGCTTTGTACCGCCTCGCGCCGCCCAGCTTTCTGGCCGGCTACACCTTTGAGTTCAAGGTCAAGCAAAAGCTGGACGAAGCGCGCCTGAAGGCACAGCTGACCCTGGCCGGATACAGCCACGTCACCCAGGTCGTCAGCCCGGGCGAATACGCCGTGCGCGGCGGGCTGATCGACCTCTTCCCCATGGGCTCGCTGGTGCCGTTTCGCGTTGACCTGTTTGACGACGAGATCGACAGCATCCGCACCTTTGACCCGGACAGCCAGCGGTCGCTCTACCCCGTGCCCGAAGTACGGCTGCTGCCGGGCCGCGAGTTCCCCATGGACGACGATGCGCGCAGCCGCTTTCGCAAACGCTGGCGCGAGCTGCTGGACGGCGACCCGACAAAAAGCCGCATCTACAAGGACATAGGCAATGGTGTGGCGACCGCAGGTATCGAGTACTACCTGCCGCTGTTTTTCGAGGAGACGGCCACCGTCTTCGACTACCTCGGCCCCGATGCGACGGTGGTACTGCATGGCGACCTGGAGCCGGCCTTCCAGCGCTTCTGGCAGGACACCAAGGACCGCTACCGCCTGGTGCGCGATGCGCCCGACCGCCCAGCCCTGCCGCCCGAGTCACTGTTTCTGGATGCAGAGCAGTTTTACGCCCGTGCCAACCACTACGCCCAGCTTGCCTTGCGCTCGACGGTGCAGGATGTAGCAGACAACGCGCAGTTCCAGAAGCTCGAAGAAATGGCCGTGGTGCGCGGCGCCGAAGACCCGCTGGTCAAACTGAAAAGCCATATCCGCAACACGCCCCACCGCGTACTCATGCTGGCCGAAAGTGATGGCCGGCGTGAGAGCCTGCTGGACTTTCTGCGCGCCAGTGGTGTCAGCCCGCCGGCGTTTGACTCACTCGAAGACTTCCAGACCAGCACAGAAAAGCTCGGTATTGCCACCGCTGCGGTCGATACCGGTTTCAGCTGGCTTGAAGGCGACATCGACTTCATCACCGAGACCGAACTCTTCGCGGCCGGCACCACCGTGCGCCGCCGCAACAAAAAGCAGGAACAGGTCAGTGATGTTGAAGCGCTGATCAAGGATCTTTCAGAGCTGAACGTTGGCGACCCCGTGGTGCACAGCGCCCACGGCATTGGCCGCTACAAGGGCCTGATCAACATGGACCACGGCCAGGGGCCGAGCGAGTTCTTGCACCTGCAGTACGCCGACGACGCCACACTCTATGTGCCCGTCAGCCAGTTGCACCAGATCAGCCGCTACACCGGCGTCAGCGCCGACGAGGCACCGCTGCACCGCCTGGGCAGCGGCCAGTGGGAGAAAGCCAAACGCAAGGCCGCCGAGCAGGTGCGCGACTCCGCCGCCGAGCTGCTCAACATCTACGCCCGCCGCGCTGCGCGTGAGGGCCATGCCTTCCGCTATTCACCGGGTGACTACGAAGCCTTTGCCAACGACTTTGGCTTTGATGAAACCGCCGACCAGCGCGCCGCCATCCACGCCGTGATCCAGGACATGATCAGCCCCCGCCCCATGGACAGGCTGGTCTGCGGCGACGTCGGCTTCGGCAAGACCGAGGTGGCCCTGCGCGCGGCCTTTATTGCGATTACCGGCGGCAAGCAGGTTGCCCTGCTGGCACCAACCACGCTGCTGGCCGAGCAGCATTACCAGACGCTGGTCGACCGCTTTGCCAAGTGGCCCGTAAAGGTGGCGGAGATGAGCCGCTTCAGATCGGGCAAGGAGATCACCGCCGCCATCAAGGGCCTGGGCGACGGTAGCGTCGACATCGTCGTCGGCACGCACAAGCTGCTCAGCCAGGACGTGAAGTTCGAGCGCCTGGGCCTGCTCATCATCGACGAGGAGCACCGCTTCGGCGTGCGCCATAAAGAGGCGATGAAGGCCATGCGCGCCGAGGTCGATGTGCTGACATTGACGGCGACGCCGATTCCGCGCACGCTGGGCATGGCGCTGGAAGGCCTGCGCGACCTCAGCGTGATCGCGACTGCGCCGCAACGCCGTCTGGCCATCAAGACCTTTGTGCGCAGCGAAAGCAACGGCGTGATCCGCGAGGCGGTGCTGCGTGAGCTCAAGCGTGGCGGGCAGGTTTACTTTCTGCACAACGAGGTCGAAACGATCCAGAACCGGCGCGAAAAGCTCGAAGCCCTGCTGCCCGAGGCACGCATCGCCGTCGCCCACGGCCAGATGCCCGAGCGCGAGCTTGAGAAAGTCATGAAGGACTTCATCGCCCAGCGCTACAACCTGCTGCTGTGCTCGACGATTATCGAAACTGGCATCGACGTGCCGACGGCCAACACCATCGTCATGGCGCGTGCCGACAAGTTCGGCCTGGCGCAGTTGCACCAGCTGCGCGGGCGCGTAGGCCGCAGCCACCACCAGGCCTATGCCTACCTGATGGTGCCGGACATCGAGGGCCTGACCAAGCAGGCCAGCCAGCGGCTGGAGGCCATCCAGCAGATGGAAGAGCTGGGCTCGGGCTTTTACCTGGCCATGCATGACCTGGAGATTCGCGGCACCGGCGAGGTGCTGGGCGAGAACCAGTCCGGCAACATGATGGAGATCGGCTTTCAGCTGTACAACGAGATGCTCAGCGAGGCCGTGTCAGCGCTGAAGGCCGGCCGCGAGCCAGACTTGCTCAGCCCGCTGCATGTCACGACCGAGATCAACCTGCACGCCCCCGCCCTGCTGCCCAGCGACTACTGCGGCGATGTGCATTTGCGGCTCAGCTTCTACAAAAAGCTGGCGACCGCGAAGAACACCGACCAGATCGATGCGCTGCTCGAAGAAATCGTCGACCGCTTCGGCAAGCTTCCAGCCCAGGCGCAAACACTGATCGACGTGCACCGGCTGCGGGTAATCGCCAGGCCGTATGGCGTGGTCAAGGTTGATGCGGCGCCCGGCGTCATCAACATTACTTTCAAGAAGGACCCGCCCATCGATTCGATGGCGATCATGCATCTGATCCAGAAGAACCGGCACATCAAGCTGGCCGGCAACGACAAGCTGCGCATCGAGCGCGAGCTGCCAGACGCCAAGGACAGGGCGCAGATGGTGCGCGACGTGCTGCGCAGCCTGGGCCAGCCCAAGGTGGAGACGGCAGCGGCCTGACACATGGAGTTATCAACAGGTTCTTACTATTAATTTCGTAGCTGCTCACGCTAGTATCTATTGGCCCGCAGCCGTTTTAATGCCTGAAAATGGCCTATTTTTGCTTAATTTTTAAGCAAATTTGATTTCACAAGGTTAGTCAAACCGGCATATGCCAAGGCATATGCTAAAATTGAGCCTCTGGAACCAAGGGAGCAAAAGATGAACAACTCACCCCCCATCGCCTCTGAAAACCTGCCCGCCTATGCCGCCGATACCGGCGCCCGCCACGTCAGGCTGTTCAAAAATGGCGCCAACCAGGCTGTGCGCATCCCCAAAGAGTTCGAGCTGCCGGGCAAGGACGCCATCATGCGGCGCGAAGGCAACCGGCTGATCATTGAGCTGGCCGAGAAACCGGCACGCGGAACTGGAGCGGCCCTTTTACTGGCGCTGGACGAAATCCGCAAGATGGGCCCGTGCGAAGACGAGTTTCCGGATGTTGACGGTGGCATGCTGCCCCTTGACGACATCGTTCTATGAGCGCCCCCCTCTACCTTCTGGACACCAACATCATCAGCCACATGATGATTAATGGCGCCGGAATGGCGGCCAGACAGGCCGAAAGCGTGATTGCAGCAAACCCGCAACTCCAGATGTGTACCAGCGTGGTAGTGCAGGCAGAACTCGCTTTCGGTCTGGCCAAACGCCCGTCGACCCGCCTGCAGAAAGCGATGGAGCTTCAACTGGCGAATATTCTGGTTTTACCGCTGGATGGTGAGGTCGTGCCCCACTATGCCCGCCTCAGGGCTGAACTGGAAACCAACGGCACACCCATAGGCCCCAACGATGCCCTTATAGCCGCCCATGCCCTTGCACTGGACGCCATTCTGGTCAGTGCTGATACCGAATTCAAACGCATCCCAGGCCTGAAACTCGAAAACTGGCTCGAACTGCCCCAGCTGTAAACGCAAACACCGTATCCCCCACGCATGACCCCCACAGAAATCTCCCCCGGCCTCGTCGTCAACGTCTCTACCCCCGACCTGAAGCTCAGCGACTTCAAGCTGATCGCCTTTGACATGGACTCGACGCTCATCAACATCGAGTGCATCGACGAGATCGCCGATGCAGCCGGCCTGAAGGCCGAAGTGGCCGCCATCACCGAAGCCACCATGCGCGGCGAAATCACTGACTTCAAGGAAAGCCTGCGCCGTCGCGTGGCACTGCTCAAGGGCGTCAGCGTCGCAAGCATGAACGAGGTCTACCAGCACCGCCTCAAGCTCAACCCTGGCGCGGCCGAGCTGGTGAATGCCTGCAAGCAAGCCGGCATGAAGGTTCTGCTGGTCAGCGGCGGTTTCACCTTCTTTGCCGACCGTGTTCAGGCTGAACTGGGCATCGACTACATACGCGCCAACGTGCTGGAGGTCGAGAACGGCCTGCTCACCGGCAAAACCGTGGACCAGCCCTGGGGCGACATCTGCGACGGTCACGAAAAACGCAAAATGCTGATCGAGACCTGCGCCCAGCTTGGCATCAACCCGCTGCAGGCGATTGCCGTGGGCGACGGTGCCAACGACCTGGCCATGATGGGGGTGGCCGGCCTGTCAGTGGCGTATCACGCGAAACCCAAAGTGCGCGAGCAGGCCATGGTGGCTATCAACGAAGGCGGGCTGGACCGTCTGCTCGAACTGCTGAAGTAAATCTGCCCGCCGTGGAACCAGGCGGCCGCGCCAGACACCAACAAGCCAGAGACACAAGAAAGACAAGCCGAGACAATGCCCGTTTTCAAGCGTTTTGAGAAACTCCTTCATGCCTACCCTGAAGCCGAACCAGCCCCTGTCCCGAAGGGTTTTGTAGCGTTTCTGTGGGCATGCACCGCCGGGGCGCGCGGCTACATCCTGGCGCTGGGTGTGCTGTCGGCTGCGATGGCGGCTTTTGATGCCCTGCTGTTTGCCATGCTGGGCCGCATCATCGACTGGCTGGGCAAGACGCAGCCCGGCAGCCTGTGGGCCGAACAAGGCAGCGTGCTGAAGGTGCTGGCGGGCATCGTACTGGCCAGTATTGCAGTCGTCGCGCTGCAGACCATCGTCAAGCACCAGACGCTGGCGATCAACTTCCCCATGCGCCTGCGCTGGAACTTTCACCGCCTCATGCTGGGCCAGAGCATGGCGTTTTATCAGGACGAGTTTGCCGGCCGCCTGACCACAAAAGTCATGCAGACGGCACTGGCCGTGCGCGACACGCTGTTTGTGCTGGCAGATGTGCTGGTGGCCATGGGCGTGTATGTGGCGACCATGACGGTACTTGCGGGCGCCTTCGATGCCAAGCTGGTGCTGCCCTTCCTGGTATGGCTGGCGCTCTACATTGCTTCGCTGGCGTGGTTCGTACCGCGACTGGGCAAGATCAGCAAGTCGCAGGCCGATGCCCGCTCGATGATGACGGGCCGCATCACCGATGCGTATTCAAACATCATGACGGTCAAGCTGTTTTCACACACCCACCGCGAAGCCGCGTTTGCGCGTTCGGCCATGCAGGAGTTTTTAAAGACCGGTTACAGCCAGATGCGGCTGGTCAGTGCGTTTGAAACCGTCAATCACGCGCTGAGCATGGGGCTGATCCTCGGCATGGCGGGCACCTCGCTGTGGCTGTGGGACCAGGGCCAGGTCGGCGCGGGCGCAGTTGCAGCGGCGACCGCCATGGCACTGCGCCTGCAAGGCATGTCGCACTGGATCATGTGGGAGACCACCAGCCTGTTTGAAAGCGTGGGCACCGTGCAGGACGGCATCAACACGCTGTCGCGGCCACGCGCCATCGTCGATGCGCCCAATGCCAGCAAGCTACAGGTGCCCAAAGGCGAAGTCCGCTTTGACAATGTGAGCTTCAGCTACGGCAAGAACAAGCCCGTCATTGATGGCCTGTCGCTCACCGTCAAGCCCGGTGAAAAAATCGGCCTGGTCGGGCGCTCGGGTGCCGGCAAGTCAACGCTCGTCAACCTGCTGCTGCGCTTTCACGACATTGACAGCGGCCGCATCACCATCGACGGGCAAGACATTTCCCTCGTCACGCAGGACAGCCTGCGCAGCCACATCGGCATGGTGACGCAGGATACCTCGCTGCTGCACCGCTCGGTGCGCGACAACATCACCTACAGCCGGCCGGACGCCAGCGACAAAGACATGCTGGCAGCAGCCGAGCGCGCAGAGGCGCATCACTTCATAGGCGGCTTGAGCGACCTGCACGGCCGCACCGGTTTTGACGCTCATGTAGGTGAACGCGGCGTCAAGCTCTCGGGCGGCCAGCGCCAGCGCATCGCGATTGCACGTGTCATGCTGAAAGACGCGCCCATCCTGCTGCTCGACGAAGCGACCAGCGCGCTGGATTCGGAAGTTGAAGCCGCCATTCAGAGCAGCCTGGACACGCTGATGAAGGGCAAGACCGTGATTGCGATTGCACACCGCCTCTCAACCATCGCAGCGATGGACAGGCTCATCGTGCTCGACCAAGGGCGCATCGTTGAAGAAGGCGACCACCACACGCTGCTGGCCAACGGCGGTCTCTACGCAAGGCTCTGGTCACACCAGAGCGGCGGCTTTCTGGCGGACCAGAATGGTTCCGACGAAACGGTCAGGCCCGAGAAGATGGCAGCCTGACAAAGTCGTAAGCTGTCAGCATGATTTCCATGCCCGTGACGGACAAACAGATTCGCGATGCCATTGCCGGCCTGCTCAAAAGCAGGCTGCCGCCCGCGACCATCTGCCCGTCAGAAGCAGCCAGGGCGCTGGAACCTGATGAATGGCGACTCTTGATGCCACAGGTGCGGGCCGTGGCGATCATCATGGCGAAGAGCGGCGTTCTGGATATCCGCCAGCGAGGCAAAACCATGAGTCCTGATAAGCCACTGCGCGGGCCGATCCGACTGGGGCGAAAAACTATGGGCAGTGACTGTTAATCAATGCCTGCTTTGGGCCCAAAGCGGACATTGGTGTTAGCTCGCTTCCAATTCACCTAGAAGCTTTTCGGCGCTCTCGTTCTGGAAAGTGCGGTAGGCCACGTCTTTGCTCCGAATGTCGCAATCGGCCACCATGTGCTGGAGATGATGAACCAGTTTTGAAGTAGCGGTTCCGTTAAAGCGAAGCAGGGCTTGCGAAGCTTCATCAAAGGAAATCGAATTGCCAATGATCGCGGCAACAAGCGCTCGGAGCTCTTGAAGTTGGTCGCTTTTTATCATCCGGGAATGTCCGCTACTGGCCGATAGAGGCTGTTCCAAGACTTTCACGACGCTGTGCCGCATTTTGAATAGACCGAAGAATACAGGACGAATCTCATCTGCAACAGTCAACAGCAAAGGCTGATTTCCCGCATCTGTAGCGACGTATTCATTGTTCGTCACATCAACGACCTCAAGCCATGACTCTGCCTCTGCGATAGACCAAAACTTAGTCACATCGCCATTTTCATTGATGGTGATGGGAAATTGAATCATCGAATCTCCATGTCCGCTTCTGGCCGAAAGCGGACATCGTACCCGACCCGATAAGCTCAAAAATCAAGCGGAAGGCAGCCTGACAGTAAAACGTGTGCCCTGCCCCGGCGTACTCGTCACATCAATCGTGCCGCCGTGCACATCCACCGCATTCTTCACAATCGCCAGCCCCAACCCGGTGCCCTGAATGGCGCCGACATTGCTGGCGCGATGAAACGATTCAAACAGGTGACTGATCTCGTCTGCCGGGATGCCTATGCCCTGGTCGGACACTTCAAACACCGTGATGCCCTGCCCCACCGACACATCAAACCGCACTTCTCCACCTTCGGGTGAATACTTGATGGCGTTGGACAGCAGGTTGCTGAAGATGTGCCTGAGCAGTTTTTCGTCATAGGTCCCATGGCTCACCTCCCCGGCAAAGTGCAGTTTGACCTTGCACAGGGTTGGCGCTTGCTGGCGGCAGGCCTCTTCAACCAGCTCTTCGCACAGCGGCTTCAGATCCAGCGGCCTCGGCAAAAACTCCAGCATCTGTGCGTCTGCCTTGCCGATCAGCAGCACCCGGTCCAGCATGCGCATCATGCGGTGAACGCCGGCTGAAATGCTCTCAAGAATCTCGGCCTTTTCAGGCTCGGGCAGGCGGTCACCGTAATGTTTGAGCAACTCCTGCGCCGACAAAATGCTCGACAGCGGCGTGCGGAACTCATGGCTGGTCATGGCCACGAAGCGGCTGCGCAGTTCATTGAGCTCACGTTGCTGCTCAAGCGCCTCGCGCGTGTCCTCTTCAGATTTCTTGCGTTCAGTGATGTCCAGAAAAGTCCAGATCACGCCTGCTTCGGGGTCGTTGGGTTTGATACAGCTGCCCCCTATCTGCACCCAGAAAAGTTCGCAGTTGCGCCGCTTGAGCTGGCGCTCTGCGGTGTGCGTGCTGTGGTCGGCCAGTGCAGCGCGGGCTTCACGGCCGAACTGCATCCAGTCATCGTGGCTGAGGTGATAGGCCTCTGATGACTTGCCTATCATTTCTTCACGTGCGTAACCCATCATCTGGGCGAACTTTTCGTTGACCCATTCATGGCGGCGCATCACCGACAACACAATGCCGACCAGCGCGCTGTTGAGAATGGCCTCGCGTTCCGATGATGTCTTGAGCAGCGCGGCTTCCAGCTCCTTGCGACGGGTGATGTTGGTCATGACCCAGACCGTGCCCTGACCCAGGTCGCGCGTCACCACCGCCTTGCCCGACAGGGAGACCCAGATCAAAGTGCCGTTGGCCTGACGCACCTGGAGCTCGGTTTCGTAGACCTCGCCACGGGCGATACAGGCCGCCACCTCGCCACCCACACGCAGGTACTCTTCACGCGACTGGTAGAACGGCTCCATCGTGGTCACGTCCTTGTCGGTGGACGCAAAAATATCCATCATGGCCTGGTTGGCCCAGCGGAAGCGGCCGTCCGGCGAGAGAAAAACAATACCGACGATGGAGGTCTGCAAAATTGTTTCGCGCTCCTGCAGCACCGTACGGTAGCGCTCCTGCGATTCACGCAGGGCCTCGACCATCGCATGGTCTACCTGGCTGCGCGCCTGCGCCTGTTCTTTCTCTGCAATCGCCACATTGATGCGGTTGCCCAACCCAAATGACAGCAGCACCATCTCAAGCGCCGAGCCCACCATCAGCGCATTGGCCGTCAGGGCGTTTGAGGGCAGCAAACCCGTGTTGTGCGCCGCAAGCACGGCAACGCCGAGCAACAGCAATGCCCAGGCCACCAGGAAATACCGCGCGCCGGGGTGCTTTCTTTTGACGCTGAGTATGCCCACCAGCACCAGCGTGGTCACCGTGACGATGGCCAGCACTGTCACCATCCAGACCGAGATGACATAGGGCAGCAACAGCGCCGCAGCTACCGTCAGCACCCACAACACAACCTCTGCCTGCAGCACCCTGTCGAGCAGTGGCATGGTGCTTTTGCTCGACAGGAAGTCGCGTGCAAACAAAATGCCAAACACACCGCTGGCGGCATTGCTGGCCGAGATGGACACCATGATCCACCATGGCCATTGCGGCCACAGAAACTGCGCGCCCATGCCGGTCAGCGAGACCTGTGAGATGGCAATCCATGCGACAAACACCACGTAATAAAAATAAACCCGGTCGCGCAGCGATACGAAACAGCAGCAGGTTGTAAAGAAACAGGCCCACCAGCATGCCGAAATAAAGGCTGAGCACGGAATACTCAAGCTGGTCATGCGCCCACAGGGCCGCAGGCTGCCAGAGGCGAACAGGCGCGGCGACAGTCCCCTCGGACGTCACCCGCAGGTAGACCGTGTTGGCCTGCCCGGGCTGCAGGGTCACAGGCAGCACATGGTTGCGATGGGGAATCTTGCGTTCGGAAAATGAGTGCAGATCGCCACCGGCCTGCCGCTCAAAACTGCCGTCGGGTCTGGCGATGTAAAGCTCAAGGTGGTCAAGCGGAGGGTAAGCCACCTCGAACAGCCACTGTGCAGGCGCGTCTGCCTGAACGTCAAGAGACAGGCGCAACCAGAAGGCTGAATGGGTCAGGCCAAAATTCGTCGCCGTAGCACCCGCCTTGACGGGCACAAACTGCGCCTGTGCCGCAGGCTTGACAACCTCATCAAATCCGAGCTTCGCGCCCTTGTCTTCAAACACCATGAAGGCGCTGGAGAGCACATATCGGTCCGCCTTGCCGATGACAACATGGCCAGCCGTACTGTTTTGCGCATGTACCGGATGGGCAATGCAAAGGCCAGCCAGCAGCAGTACAAGGCACCGAAACCACCATGCAGGGTAGGGCTGCATTGCGTTCTCCCCCCGGGAAGCCACAACACAAACAGCACGCAGGAGTCGGGGGAAGGTGGGCATATGGCAGTTTTTATGGGACCTCGCGCATTATGAACGCCCCCTGCCAGAACACAGCTTCAGGGTTGGAAGCGCAGCTCCACATGCCCGGGGGCATGGCTCAGGCCAACCTCCTGGGCTTCTGCCAGCGCCTCAACATCGTCCCATCCGAGCTTTCGGTAAGCGGGTGCGTTGCCGGCCATCATCGCTTCGCCTGCCGAAGGAGCAACACGGATATCCAGCAAGATTGCAGAGCCCGAAGATGCGGCGGTCAACACCACCTCTGAAGGGCCGTCGCACTCATCTGTAAGCGCCAGCAGGCTGGCCATAAAAACGCCACGCAGGCTGCTGAGCAACACCTTGCCTTCGGCGTTTTCAGTCTCGTTGACAAGATTGATGCCGCGAAAAGACATTTCGGTCGCCACCAGTCCGAGGGATTCCGCCACACAGGTGTTCAGGGCTGCAGGTGCGTCTTCCCGTGGTGCAAGCCAGGTCATCAGGCCCATGCACGACGTGGACGCCTCCCGGGCAAGGGTGTTGATGGCACTGCTGTTCTTGACAAGCGCCACCATGTCGGGATCGGGTTTTTGCAGGCGCTTTTCAAGCATGGCAGCCATCATGCTGACGGGCTGCAGGGCACCGGCCATGTCGTGCCTCAGCGCAGGTGCCATGCGCCTGAGCAATGCGTAACGTGCGGCTTCAGCAAGGCGTTCCTTCAGAACTTCGGGCGCGTGATTCATGCGTGTTCCTGCAGGCATTTCATGAGCTGGTCGTAATCCACGGGCTTGACAAGGTGATGGTCAAACCCGGCCTGGCCTGCCCTGTCCTTGTCGGCGGTCTGGCCCCAGCCCGTCAAAGCGATAAGCGTCACGTCTTTGCCGCCCTCTTGCTGCCTGATCATGCGGGCGGCGTCGTACCCGTCCATGCCGGGCATGCCGATATCCATCACGATGATGTCAGGCCGGATACGTTCTGCGGCTTCTACTGCGGCCACGCCGTCATACACCGCCTTGACATCAAAACCGTCCATCCCCAGGAGGGCTTCCAGTGTGTCGGCCGCGTCGACGTTGTCGTCGACCACCAGGATTTTTCGCGTTGTGAGTTCTTTCATCATCTCTGAATCCATTTTTTCCTGCTGCACGGATGGCAGTGTTTCTTCAACCACAACGGGCAAGGTCAATACAAATTCACTGCCCTTGCCAAGGCCAGCACTTGTCGCGTGCAGGGTACCACCATGCATTTCTGCAAACTGCCGCGCCAGGCTGAGGCCAATACCCAAACCCGTTGGCGCCTCGCCCGGCACGGGTGTCTGTGCAAACAGCTCGAATATACGGGCTATTGAAGCAGCCTCCAGTCCGATGCCGTTATCGCACACGCGAAAAGTCACCGTGTTTGCGCTGACATCTGCCGCCAGCACGATGTGCCCACCGGCAGGCGTGAACTTGGCTGCGTTGACGAGAAGATTGGCCACACTTTGTACAAGCCGGGCATGGTCGGCAACCAGGACATGGTCCGTTTCCAGAGGGATGACTTCGAGCCGGTGGCCCTTGTTGTCCATGGCCGAGCCCGAAATCTCGACCGCGTGGTTGATCACCGACTGCAGCGATATATGGCCAGTCTTGAGAACAACCTTGCCACTGGTGATGCGGGCCACGTCAAGCAGGTCATCCACCAGGCGCGTCAAATGGGTTACCTGCCGGTTCACGACGCTGCGCACCTGAGTGACCTGGACGGAATCCGGGTGCAGGTGCTGCAGGATGCCCATGGAGGTTCGTATGGGTGCCAGCGGATTGCGCAATTCGTGGGCCAGGGTTGCCAGGAATTCATCCTTGCGCTGATCGGCATCACGCACCTGGTATTGCCTTTCGCGGGCGCGAATGGCAGTGCGGGCGGCAGCGATCAGTGCAATGGTGCGTACGGGACGCTCAAGCAAGGTGACATTACCGAGGTTCTCGACCGCGCGCTGCACATCGACGGAATCAGCTCCGCTGCGTGTGAGTAAAAGTATGGGGATATCCGACCACGTCGGCTGCGCGGTGACGTATTCCCCCAGCGGTCTGAGTGCCATACCGCTGATGGCCTCCTCCACCAAAAGCAGCGCGCCTGCACCCTTTGAGAGTTGCTCAAGCAGATCGGCCGGCGAACCGGCGATGACACAATCCAGGCCGACCGACTCGAACACCTTTGCTGTCAGGCTTGCATCCTGGCCCGTGGGCGCGCAAATAACGATGCGTCGCTCCATCTATTTGATCCCGGCGTCGTCATTCGCAGAATTGCTGTTTCCAATATAAACCGGCACGCCGGTAAGAATGCCACGGAAGCCCCGCAGGGTTTCGCCCACATGTATACCCTCGTTGTCCATGGAGAACTGGCGGATCGTACGCTCGTGAAGGCTGCCGCGCTTCTTGAAGACCGAGACTGCCTGCTTGACCTCACCGTCGTGCTCGAAATAACGCAGCATCAACACGTTGTCCGCAAGATAACTCGCATCAACCGTGGTGGACATCGCGCCGCCCAGCATTCCCTGCTGCACGCCTATGAGGATGGTGACCACGCCGCGCTGTCCAAGGTATGTGAGCAGCTCGTGCAAATGTGTGGTGAGAAAACGCTCATTGGGCATGGCATTGAGGTAACCATTGATGCTGTCAATGACGACCACCCTCGCACCATCATCAGCTGACTTGCAGACCGCAGTCGCAAATTCGCCCGGCGAGAGTTCTGCCGGGTCAATTTGCCTGATGGTCAGCAGGCCGCTGTCGTGATGTGCACGTACATCCATACCCAGCCCGTCGGCGCGATTGAGGAGATTGTTGGCGGCCTCTTCAAACAGGAACATGGCGCTTCGCTGCCCCCGCTGGCCGGCTGCCGACACAAAAAGGCTGGCCAACGATGTCTTGCCGGTTCCGGGTGGGCCGGCAATCAGGGTGCTGGAACCTTCTTCGAGTCCGCCCCCCAGAAGCGCATCGAGCTGGGGAAGATTGCTTGTAAGCTGATGCCGCTTCGCCATCACGCGTGACTCTGCGGCGATCAGGCGTGGATAGACGACCAGTCCGCCATAACGGATGTCGTAATCATGCATGCCACCGCGAAATGCGCGGCCACGGTACTTGACGACCCTGACACGGCGACGCTCGGCGCCATACTCCTGAACCGACTGCTCCAACGTGATCACCCCGTGCGCAATGCTCCTGACCTGCAGGTTATGCCCGCTGCGGTGCGATCGTCCAGCAGCATGACGGTACAGGCGCGGCTGGCAAAAAACTGCTTGAGCGCCAGCACCTGGCGGCGATACCGCAACGGCGTATCAGCGAGCAACTGCAGTTCGGACAATGAATCGAGTACAACCCGGGTGGGTTTGCGCTGCTCAATGGCGGCCAGAATCATCTGTGTGGTTGTACCCATCTCTACTTCAGACGGATGGAACATGGTGTACTGGGCTTCGGGCTTGAGCAGGTTTTCCGAAGGCAGTACTTCGTGTACGTGGATGCCGTCCATGGACCAGCCATGGGACTCCGCTACACCGCTGAGTTCGGCGGCGGTTTCAGCGAGTGTGATGTAGACCACCGATTCACCGGCCCTGGCACCTTCAACGAGAAACTGCATGCCTGTGGTGGTCTTGCCAGTGCCCGGCTCTCCCTCAATCAGGTAGATGCGACCGGTTGTCAATCCTCCTCCAAGGATGTCGTCAAGGCCTTCGACACCTGTCGAAAGAAGCTCTTCTGTGTTCTTTTGCTGGATATTCTGGTTGGTCATGCGTTACCAATATCTGGTTTCTTTTAATGGATGGCAGCCACATGCAACTTTCGGATGAAGACACAAAAAGAGGCGTGTAACGGTTCCGATTATTAACAACGCGATACCAAAATCACGGGTTACCCGGGCGGGCAGGCGCGTCGGAAACTCCAGAATCAGGATGTAGGACAGCGCTGACGCATCACTCCTCCTCGGGCAGTCCTCAGACACGCCTCAGGCAACAAACGACTGGAGCAGCCTTGTGTCGAAATGCGCACTGATGTAGTCGGCAAGCCCGTCAAACACGCTGTCAAGCGTGGCAGCAGAAGCACCGAACAGGGCTTTCAAAATGGCGGGGTCTTCAAACATGCCATGCAGGTAAATCCCCAGGACATTACCAGCATGGTTTTGCCACGCGAGCCCACCTGGCATGACAGCGACAGCCGCGTCGCCACACGCAACCATGTCCGCGCGGGCAGAGGTCTGCCCATGGTGAATCTCGTAACCCTGCACCCGGACACCCGACAGTGCCGCCCATGGTCCCCGTAGTGTCTCGAACCGGGCATGACTGCGCTGCACCGTTTTGTTTTCCTCGAACACTGTCACCAGAGGCAGCAGACCCAGGCCCGGCCCGTTGCCGTCAATGCCATGCGGGTCTATCAAGGCCTCACCCAGCATCTGAAGGCCGCCGCACACGCCCAGCACCATGCCGCCCGAACCCGCATGCGCACCGATGGCCTGGTCAAGACCCTGCGTACGTAGCCAGGCGAGGTCGCTGCTGGTGTGCTTGGACCCCGGCAGGATGACCCAGTCGGTCGCCGCTAGACCTGCGAGATCGGACGGGTTTCGCGCCCACAACAGCCGGACACCCGGAATATTTTTCAGCGGCTGGAACTCGTCAAGATTGCTCAGGCGTGGATAGGCAATAACCGCAATCGTTCTGGTGACCGCGCCAGTAGCCCGGCTGCGGTCGTCAAACACACCGTCTTCTTCAGGCAGCCCGTGCTGCCACCACATGGGCAGTGTTGCGACCGTCGGCACACCGGTCAGGTCCTGCAGCATCTGCGGGCCAGGTGCCAGCAGGTTCGCATCACCGCGAAACTTGTTGAGCACAAAACCCCTGATCAGCTTTTGCTCCGCAGCATCAAGCATGGCCCAGGTGCCGTAAAGGTGTGCAAACGCACCACCACGGTCAATGTCAGTCACCAGCAGGCATGCGGCATTGGCATGAAGCGCCACGCGCATGTTGACGATATCGCTGGCTTTCAGGTTGATCTCGGCTGGGGAACCCGCGCCTTCCATGACCACGACATCGTTTTCTTCCAACAGTTCGTCCAGCGCTTTTGAAACCACCGGCCAGACAGATGCGCTGCGGCCGCGCCATTCCATGCGTGACAGTTCAGCATCGACCTGCCCCATCAAGATGACCTGGCTTTGCGTGTCTTTTTCGGGCTTGAGCAGGAGCGGGTTCATGCGCACATCGGGCACAGCATGTGCCGCCAACGCCTGGAAGTACTGGGCACTGCCGATCTCACCACCCGCGACAACACGGGCGTTGTTGCTCATATTCTGTGCCTTGAAGGGTGCAACCTTCAAACCTTGCCGCGCGTAATAGCGACAAAGCGCAGTGGCCAGCCAGCTTTTGCCTGCGCCGCTGGTGGTGCCCAGCACCATGACACTTTTTGCACTCATGCGGTTTTCCTGGTAATGGCTTGCCACGCATTGTGCAGTGCGGCCTGCGCTTCGGGCGATTGCACGCTCACGCGCACGTGGCCTGGCAAGCCAAAAGACGCGCAATCACGCAGTTTGATGCCGTGGGCACGCAGGGCTGTCATTGCGGACTCGATCCGCAATCCACGAACGCTCGCAGTCATGGATACCGGATCAAGTCCGGTATGACAAACGAAGAAATTTGCACGGCTTGGCCGCACCGTCCAGCCAAGCGACTCGCAGATCGCTATTTGCCTCGCTTTCCACTCGCGTAAGGTGTGAAGGCTACCCGCGAGCCACGCCTGCACGTCAGGCTGGGTCCACGCCTGCAACATCGCCACACCATGACTTCCCACCGGCCAGGATGGGCACAGCGCATCCATGGCTTGAACGTCGGCATCAGATTCAAGCGGTGCAATCGCATAGGATGCACGCACGCCAGTCAAGCCCAGCGCCTTGTTGGGTGTCCAGAGCTGCCATGTCTTTTGCAACAGCACATCCGGGAGATGGAGCGCGCCTTCCAGTCGCAGTGGCTCATAAGCGCGGTCCAACACAACAATGACGCCTGCAGCTTGCGTACCCACAATCCCCTGAAGGCGCTCATCGGCAACCCCCAGCGGGCTGGACGGGTCACAACTCCATCGCAAGGGCGCAGGTACTTCTTCGCGCACGACTTCCATCGCAAAGGCGCTGGCTGCATGCGCGTAGTCGCCATAGCTGTGGGTCGGCAAGGACACCGACTTGCCACCTCGCTGCGACACCAGTGAGGTGATGCGAAAAATAAACTCGCTGGCACTTGCTGCGAGAACAATCCGCCGCGAATCCACCTTATGAAACGCGGCCAGTTGCTGACGCAGGTCGGTATAGGCCGCATCAGGGTATTGCGTGGGGTCAGCTTGTGTAACAGCAGCTAGCGCATGCGGTGAAGGCCCGCATGCATTGCTGTTGGTTGAAAAGTCATGCGCGGGAACACCGGCTTGATCAGGACCGCCATGAATGCGCAGATGAGGATATTCGGGCTTCATTGAATAAATGCCAGCGACGCCATAAAAAAGGCCAATAGCAGCGCGGACCACACAATTATCACAATCACCCTTGATGCCAACGCTGCGGCCCGGTCGACATCTGCCGCTTCTGGTAAATGCCCTGAAGCATTGAGTGCATAGACACCATGCTTGCGAAGGCAGATATCCAGCGTCAACGCCAGGGCCGACATGGGCCAGCCACTGTTGGGCGAAGGTGTTTTGCGGGCTTCCGCTCGCAATCTTGTAAATGAGGACAAATCACGTGTCGCAACCAACAACAAAATGGCGGTGATACGTGCTGGCACCCATGAAAGTGCATCGTCCGCCCGTGCAGCCCATTTGCCCGCCCACTCCCACTGCACGCCGTGCCTGAAGCCGCGATAGCCCCACATCGCGTCGGCAGTATTCGCAAACCGGTAAATGGCCGCGCCGGGTAATCCGAACAATAGAAACCAGAAGATGGGTGCCACAACCGAGTCGTTCAGGTTTTCGGCCAGCGATTCAATCGCGCTTTCGCGCACTTCAGATTCGCTTAACTGGCTGGTGTCACGGCTGACCAGCATGGACAGCCTTTCCCGGCCAGCCTCAAGCGACTGCTGCAACGCAAGCTCAACAGCCAGCGTCTCATCGCGCAACATGCGCCAGGAGAACGTGGTCTTGAGCAGCCACGCACATACGACAAAAAGCAGCAACAGGCTGACAATGGCAAACACATCCGGGCTATGCATCATGGATGGGAAGCGCAGCAGTGAACGCAGGGCAAGCGCCTGCAAACCCCAGGTGAGAAAGAAAACCAACGCGACACCCATCCACCACAAACAGGCACCGAATAAAAAGGCAAGGGCCGGCCGGCAGCGTGTGGAGATGCGCCCGCAAAGCTGCAGGTATTTGCCCATCCAGACCACCGGGTGGAGCGCTGGACGCGGCTCACCAAGCATGCGATCAATCAACAATGCCGTCAGCAAAAGCACTGCTGAACCCATGGCCATGAGCATCAACGGTAGAGGCAGGCAAGCTGCGGCAAACAAAAAAATCGCATGCCCATCATCTTATTCAAGGCCAGCGCTGGTGCGACGCCAGCGCCTGGATTGCAGCCATGCACCGAGAGCCAGCAACACAGCCACGCCCCAGAGGGTTGCAAGGCTGCTGACCACCGCCAGAGACTGTTTGGGAGGCTCGGGTTGCGGCTCCAGTTTCAGGCCCCTGATCAATTCAGGCGGTTTTGGTGCCGCCTGCAGGTTCGGTGGCTCATTGGCGCTTGCAGCCTTCTCATTCGTGGCGGGCTTGCGGCTTGCAGCCTGGGCACCGGCAGGTGCCATCTCTGCCGCAGCAAACTTCTGCACTGCCGCGTTGCTCTCACGCAGCCCAGTCGCCTTGAGTGCTTCGGTGTAGGCCTGGGCCAGTTCTTTGCGCGTCGCCTGGTCAGGCTCCCAGTATTTCAGCCGCACGGCATCCATCATGCGCTCCAGGGTTTGCGCAAAGGCAGTCCGGTTTTCTCCCTCCAGCCACTCGCGTGTACCAAGCTTGTACTGGTCACGCACATACACATCATGCAGCGATTGCCAATGATCCTGACGCACGGCCTGGGGAGAAGTCACCTGCCAGCCCCAGAGAAACTGCGCGGTCTTCAAGACCTGCAACGTCCCGCTGTAGCCCTCTTTTTTCTGCGCCGTTATCCATTGCGGATGCAGGTATCGCGTCTGCATTTCCTTGGCTATGGCGCTGCTGGCGCTTTCGGTGTTCACTTCGGTCGAATCACGCAGATTCTGCACGTACAGGGCAGGCTCTTTACCGGTCAATTGCCGTACCGCCTGCGCGATTCCGCCAAGATACTGAAAGGGGTCATCGCTGGTCAGCACGCCATAGGTGTTGGATGTGCGTGACAGCAAAGCGGCATCTACCTGCGCCAGGTTGCGCGCATAGGCGTTCTGCAAGGCCTTGCCCCGCGCCGCACTGTCAAGCCCTTCGCCGTAGGCATGACCCATGCGGTCCATATACAGCTGCGACATCTGCGCGTCACCGCCACCCTTGCCAGCGGTCTTCCAGATATCGGTCGCCTGGGTAGCTTCCGCAAGGCCGGTGCTGTAGCTACCCTGTTCATTTGAAAAAACCCGGGCAGTAGACCAGCGTTGCGCGTCGGCCTTGCTTGCGCCCTGCGCAGCAAAATCATTTGCAAGTTTTTGTGTATTGCGTGCGACCAGGTTGTCGGACTCCTTGAGCTGCGCTACCTGCCGCACAGCTTGGTCAACCCACTGCATCACCAGAGGGAACTGATCCCGGTAGGAGCCCGTCACGCTGACCAATACATCCAGCCGTGGCCGTTTGAGTTCGCTCAAGGGCAAGGTATCAAGCCCGACCACACGCCCGGAATCATCCCAGCGCGGCCTCACGCCCAGCGCATACAGTGCCTGCGATTCCGTGACTCCCTGATGGCGCATGGTTTCACCCGCCCACAGCGTGAAGGCGATCTTCTCTGGCCAGCGGCCGGCATTCTCTTTGCGGTGCTGTTTCATCCATGCCTCGAACGCAGCCACGCCGGTGTCCCATGCCTGGCGCGTAGGCACCCGGCTCGGGTCGAAGCCATACAGGTTGCGCCCCGTGGGCAGGCTTTCGGGATTACGTACCGGGTCACCGCCATAACTGGCTTTGACATGTTTGCCGTCTAGCGCCGCAATAAAGCCGCTGATCTCCTCATTGTTGGTCAGGGCTGTATCAAGTTGCTGTGCCCGCAAGGCCAGTGCAAGCAAGACCTTGGGATCGAGTACTTTTTTCTCTGCCTTGTTCGGTACAGCGCTGTGCGTAGCCGCTTTCGCAGCTGCCGCTGCGTCCTGAACGCGCAGGTCGAGTGTGCTGGCCGCGACCGGGTCCTTAAGCGCCACCTGCAGCCAGCGGGCCGGTCGCGAGTTTGCAATCTTCTTGTAGTCGAGCAGAAAAACTTCATCGATGTCTTCCCCCAACGCTTCAATGAGCGGCTTGCGAAGCGTCTGCATCACCGTGCCAAACCGGCGCTCCGCATCTGGCACTTCACCGAATGCGGCCAGACCGAGGGGCTGCGCGGTTTGTGCAATCTCATCCAGGTACGGGTGAAGGACTTCCATGAAGCCGGTGAAGTCGGCGCGGATTCTTTCCTGGGCCCATCCGATGTCACGGTGGAATTGATTTTCTACAAAAGTCGAGACCAAACGTGCCTCCAGTTCCTGCCGGACCGGGCCAGGGGCGACTGTTTCCCAGTCATGCATGAGGTCGTGCATCTCATGTACGCCGGGCCTGAAACCTGCTGGCGAGAACATCGGGGTCGAGTGGCTGACCAGCACTGCGCGCCCTCGCCTCTTGGCTGTCAGTGCCTCGCCAAGGTTGTCCATGATGTAGGGGTAGATGTTCGGCAGGTCTCCCAGTACCAACAAGGGGTCGTCGTGAGCAGAAAGGCCTCGTTCCTTGCCGGGTGCCCATTCAGCCGTGCCGTGTGTACCAACGTGCACCACCGCACTGGCGTTGAGTTTTGTACGTATCCACAAGTACGTCGCCAGGTAGTTGTGGCTAAGGGGCACCGCTGACCGATGGCCAATACGCGCCTTTCGGAGCTCTGCGGGCGTTCCGGCTGTTACCTCATGCCGCAGTGGCTGCGGCATCACCACCACATTACCAAGCAGCACGCGGGGAATGACAAAGCCCGCTTCCTGCGCGGAAGTCCCATTTGAAAGCGCCGGCCGCAGCATGATGGATTTTTCTGGCGGGCCCCAGTACCCCTCAATGCGGCGCTGCGTGTCTTTTGGCAAGGCGCGAAACCATGCAAGATAGTCTCGTAAGGGCAACACATCTGCCAGGCCCTGGCCTGCAAGACCAGCCAGCGCTTCTGGCTTGTAGAAGGCACCCATGGCACCCTGCACCTGTGGGGTGATCTGTTCGGCAGTTGGCACCTCCGTCTGGTATCCAGCTTTTTTCATGGCATCCAGCATGTTGTGCAGGCTTTTGGGCACATTGAGAAATGACGCGCCAAAATTGCCTTCGCCCAGCGGGTAGTTGTAGACCATCATGGCCACCCGGCGATCAGCAACAGCGGTCAGCTGCAGACGGGCGAGTGAGGCGGCCTTGTCTGCCACGGCATCTATCTGCGCGGGGATGGGTTGCAGCGCGCCTGTCTTGCTGTCACGGGCGGTGATGAGCATGCCATCGACCATGCCTGAGAGTTCGCTCGGCGTGTAGTAGTAAGCCACATCAGACAGTGCGAGGCCATCCTTGCTTTGTGCCCATTGCGCCGAATCCATGGCCAATGCGGGCATGGTCTGCAATACCGGCACGCCAATACGTTCCAGCTCTGCCTTGCGTTCGGTCGGGTTGAAGACCAAAGCCGAGTTGATGATCACGTCAGCGACGCGCCGGTTACCCGACGGTGTCTGTACGTGCGTCATCTGGAAAAACAGGTCCTTTTGCTGGCGCGGCCCATAAAAAGCGTAGGCACGCATGCCGCGCTTTTCTATCGCCGCTATGAGCGTGTCAAGCCAGTGCGTGTCGTCTGATGTAAATGCAGCGTTGTTGACTGCGATGGCCACCGTTTTGACGGATTTTTGCGCTTGTTGTTCAGCCGTCGCAGTCAGCCTCCGGGGCGGAGTGGGCAGCCTGTCGAGTGCCTTGACATCACTTTCAATGACCTGCCATGCAGGGTTGTAGAACCCGGCCAGTGGCAGCTGGATGGCTGGCGGCAGGGCTGCCAGACTCGTCGTTTGCTGCGCGTCAGCTTTCAGGGCAGTCATGGCCAAACGAATGTTCTCACCGCCGCCAAAACGCCAGTACTCGCGCAAACGCTGGGCCCACGCAGCAATGACACCATTTTCAGCCTTGAGCGGCGCAGCCAACACGGGCTGGTTTCTTGACACGGCGCTGAACTCGCCGACCACCACATAGGGCGTTGCCGCCTTGCCCAGAACCTCACCGAACTTGGCCGACGTGTTCTGCACCACGCTGGCATGCGGCGCGTCAATCACCAGAAGCCTTGCACCGGCCAGCGCCTTCTGCAAGGCGTCAGGTGTTTCCTCCTCCGCAGACAGTACCTGCAGGGGTACGTCAGCCACAGCGGCGGCCTGAACCAGCTTTGCAAGTCGTGCGGGTGACACCACATAGGTGGTCAGCAACACGACTTTTTTTACCACTGGCGCACTAGCGCCAGAGAGGCGCGCAGGTGCCTGTGCCGACGCCGGTACAAAAGCGGCCCAGCAAAGCAAGACAAAAACAAACCCTCGCACCCAAAGTCCTTTCACCATGCTCATGGCGCTGGCGCTGGCACGTACACCATGGTGCCGTCTTTCATGCGATAGGCGGTTCCCGCCTTTTCACCATCGCCCTCGCCTGATGCACCGCTGGCCTTGAAGCGCGTGATCTTCTGACCATCCTTGGTGATGATTTCCATGTCAGGCTGGCCTTCATTGCGGATGATGGTCAGCTTGTCGTTGGCAAACGGGTTCATGGGGTTGTTGATGACGGCAATCAGCAACATGCCGATGACCACCAGAAACACATCAATCAGGTTGATGGTGGACAACACCGGGTCGTCATCGTCTTCATCAAGGATGTGCAGGCGTGACCTGGCAAACCGTTTGGCAGATACTGGCGGCTTGGCTGCAGGATGGTTCATACCGCCTGCCCTTCAGAGCGTTCCAGACTTTCCAGAACAACCAGCATTTCAGCAAGAAGCCAGCGCCTGCGCACGCTGTAAACCACAAAGGTGATGGACGCTGCCACCAGCGCCACGATAACTGCCGCAAACGCAGGCGCAAGGCTTTGTGCGACACCCTGTGACTGGCCAGAAGCTACTGCGACCAAGGCCGGCCCCATGGGAATCATCGTGGCTACAAGGCCCAGCATGGGTGCAACCCGACTGCAAAGGCGCAGGCCCTCCAGCTCCTTGAGCACTGCCAGTTCCAGTACCTCAGGCGAGCGGGCATTGTCGCCAGTCAGAACGAGCACACGGCCAGGCTGCTTTCTGCGACGCGTCCATTCAAAACCGAAAGCGCCGAGGCTCATGACCGCATAGGCAAACACCGCAAACACCAGGATGGTGACGGGCCACAGGAATGTCTGGGCCAACTGGAAGAGTGCATTTTCAAAAGGCATGGATTGCTTTCCGGAAGAAGAGAAATAGAAAATGAATATCAGCAAGGGGCAAGCGGACCTGATCAGGCGCCAGTAGCCTGACCGGGACGACGAAGCCTGCGCCATCCGATGACGACGCCAGATACTGAAGCGGCCAAACCGATGAGTGAAAGCACCCAGATCGTGACGTACCAGAGGGTCGTTTTCATGAACGGCGGAAAGTCAAAACTGTGCAAGCCGTTAAAAAGCCATCTGCGCAACCGCGAGTCGCTGTTGGTAGCGTTCAGCAGGCGACCCGAAATCGCATCGACATGAAGCCAGGTGGCGTCAGTGTCCGCCAGCCTGATCCGCCAGACCGGCAGCACCGGCGGTGTATGGCGGCTATACCAGTACAGGTCTGGTTCCGTCAGGAGTTTTATGTCTTCGACTGCTGCAGATGGAAACGCAGCCTTGGCAGCTTTTATAAGTTCCTCGGCGCGAACGCTTACTGCCTCCCCAGACACGGCGTCAACCGTATGCCTGTTTGCGTTGGCGTCGAAGCGCGTCCACACAGGACGTCCGTCATACCATCCTGCCTCGATGGCCTTCACGGGTTTGTTTGAAGCCGCAAGCTGAGCAAGACTGGCCAGGTTATGCGTAAACACCGGCTGCGCCTGCCCGAACTTTGCCGGAAAGGCGCTGGGCGTCTGATGCGCAAGCCATTTGTTAGGGCCCATTGAAAACCAGCCACTGAAAATCCAGGTCAGGATAACAATGCCACCTACCAGGCCCAGGATGTGGTGCCAGGCCATCCAGCCCTGATAAGGTGTGACGCTGTCGGTGCCCCTGTATCGGCGGCGTATCCTGACACGCAGGGTTCCAATGATGAGGCCCGACGCCGCAACAACCATCGCGACACCGGAAGTCCAGAGCACTAACTGGCGCCAGAAATCAGGGTACTGGCGTATCGGACCATAGGTGTAGTAATGGAGCAGCGTGCCGAAAGTCGTCCAGCCCCGTTCGTAAGCGCTGGTGTCGCGCACGACCTCCCCAGTCTTGGCGGAAACATAGAGTTCGGTCCGTGCATCGTCTTCAAGCGCAAACCGGTGAAGCGGCCTGGCTTTATCGAAGGGACCAGAGTTGGGCATGGACCACTGGTCGCGCTCCCTGGTTTCAAGGTAGACGGCGGGCGCCTTGCCGAAAGCTGCCGCAATGCCGCGCGCCTCATCAGGGGAAACCGGCCCGTTTTTGATATTTGAGCCGGAGGCGGACACCGCATGATGCCCGCCATCCTTGTCGATCACTCGCCACACAAGTTGGCCAGGATCTCCGTCGCGTCCTTCGAGAACAACCGAGCGTGGATTGCTTACCCTGAGTCCGGCCAGTACGTCCGCCGGAGCGACCGTCACCTTGCGCAGGTCCATGGCTGTCAGGTTCTGCAGCCGCTCCTGCTGCGTGAGGGCCGGAAACCTGACATGCAACATGACCAGGCCGGAGATAAACCAGAGCACGAACAGCACACATCCAAGAATGCCCAGCCAGCGGTGCGTGAGGTAGAGGGCTCTCCGTACCGGCGCCCATACATCCGTGAATGTGAAACGCATGTCCGTGATGCCTAGAAGCGCACCTGCGCCGACAGTTCGACTGAACGTGGCCGCCCCAGAATGAACTGGTTGTTGCCAGAGTACAGCGTCTGCGCATACGTGCGGTCAGACAGGTTGTAGAAGTTCAGTGCCAGTGTGGTGCCCGGCCTGACCGCCCATCGCAG
The DNA here is from genome assembly GCA_040388905.1 of Pseudomonadota bacterium. Taxonomy (GTDB): domain Bacteria; phylum Pseudomonadota; class Gammaproteobacteria; order Burkholderiales; family Burkholderiaceae_C; genus Polaromonas. The sequence goes on along the minus strand of JAZKAY010000005.1, from coordinate 142,076 downwards.
GCTGGCGTCAGCAACCGTAAAGGAAGGCGCTTGCGCAGTATTGGCATTGTTCATCTGGCGTGGCCCGACGTAGCGCACACCAAAGCCGGCTTCCCATTTCGGCTGAAACCCCCAGGTTACCCAGGCATTGGCCATCTTCTCGGGAACCCCGGGAGGCGTCAGGCCGTTGCGAGAGAACACCGCAGCGCCTATCGTCTCGTTGAAGTCATCGTAGCGGGCATCAAGGATGGCACCATTGATATCGAAACGCAGGTTTGATACAGGGGAATAGGCCAGTGAAGCCTCTACCCCACGCGATGACTGAGCGCCTACCTGTTGGGATATCAGTGGATTGGTCGCATCAGGTATCAGCAACTTCTTTTTCTTGATCGTATAGGCCGCCAGCGTGAACTCGCCGCGTCCTTCACCAAACAACTGCTTCCAGCCGATCTCTGTCTGCTCGCCGGTTGTGAGATCCAGCAGACTTTGCGCAAGGGTGGTTGTCACCACACCACCCAGCGGATCCACTGCTGTGGAGCGTTGGGCATAGAGGGATGTAGCAGGCGTCACTGCGTAGACAAAGCCAAGGCGGCCTGTTGTGCTGTTGAACTGTTTGCCGAATGTCGGCAAAACGCCCTTGGAATCCTGCTTGGAGTAGGAAATTCCGTCCCAGCGCAATCCCATCACCACTGACATTTTTGAGGTCAGCTTGAGCTGGTCTTCGGCAAAGAGTGATTTGGCGGAAGTCTGTGCGGTGAACAGTTCCCCCACCGTTACATTTGCCGGGTAATTGCCAGGCGCAAAGTTGAACGGATTGATGGTGAGCACGCCAGGGCCTGCGTTACCGCCGTCGTTACGGTTACGGGCGTACTTCAGCCGGTTCACATCAAAGCCGACGGTCAGGGTGTTTGCGAAAGACCCGATGGGCTCCTTGATGGTGGCGTCAAACCTGTTTCCAACCTGGCTCTGAGTGTAATCAATTCTTAAAAACGACGAGCGCGTGATCAGGCCTGTGGCGGCAGAGTACGCATACCCTTCGGCATCCTGCCAGAACCTGTCAGAAACAATGCGGTACAGGGAGTTGCGGAAGGTCACCGTTGGGGAGGCCGCCCACTCCGTGTCGAAACGGGTCCATTGGTCCTTGAACTTCAGGGAGCTGTCTGCGACGTTGAAGTTGGCTTTCTTGAGCGCTGGGGAGATCTGGCCATTGATTAACGGAATGCCAAAGTAGGCCATCGGCTCCTGGGTGCCGTAGTCATGCGAAAGCGTGAATTTGAGGTTGGGTGTCGCATCAAACCGGATCGCGCCAGCTGCTACCAGTGACTTTGACTGGCCACGGTCAACATAGCCATCAGAGCGGTTGTCGGATATATCCGCCCGGTAAGACCATCTGTCGTCAATCGCACCACTGCTTCCAAATGCGATTCGCCGGGTATTTTGCGAACCATAGGCAATGCGGAACTCATTGCTGACGGGCTCACGTAAAGGTTTTTTTGGTACCGTATTGATTGCACCACCGATGGCACCTTCACCAAACATGATGGAGGCCGGTCCGCGCAAAATTTCGACACGGTCTGCCAGCCATGAATCGAATGGAAACGTCACCGTACCACCTGAAACGTACTGGCGCGTACCGTCATACAGGCGCATGACCGAAGTGTTCCCCGCAAAACCGCGTGAGACAAATGTGCTGCCTACTGCGGAGGAGGTCTGCGTGATGCCCGTGGCACGAGACGCAGCGTCCGCAATGCTGTGATCGCCGCGTTGGCGAATTGTTTCACCCTCAAGAATCTCCACCGAAGCCGGGGTTTCAAGCGCAGTAAGGCCAAGACGACTGCCTGTCGTCATCGGCGTGACAAGCGTTTGCGGTGCTTCGATAAATACACCGGATTGCACAGTCGTAGGGCTAAGCGTTCCTTCGGCAGCAGCGCTACCCTGCCTTTGGTTGCCAACAGGACCGGTTGGTGGAGCAGTCGTCTGTGCGTAAGCGTGCAGGCTTAACACCAAGGTACTCGCAGCGAGACAAGTGCCAGTCAATCTGAATTTCAGGTTTCGATTCCTCATGTGATGCTCTTTCTTTTCTTTAACGGTTAGCAGCTCCCCCATCTTTTTGAAGTGCAATGCTGCACCAAAGACTTCAAAAAACAGGGTATCCAAAATGCCTGCAACTTCTGCCAGCTACTCCTCTACAAATCCCTCGCTGGAAGGTGTGGGGGAAAGCCGGCCCCAGCCGTCCTCAAACAACAATTCATCGAGCGACAAACGGCTGGTCCAGCGCTCGCGCTGCAGCATGGGCTCTTCATAAAAACTCTTGACCGGGCCCAGGCACAAAACAGCAACGGGTGCCGCGCCTTCGGGCATATTCAGAAGACGGCCCAGCTCTGCCGGGTCAAACATCGACACCCAGCCCATGCCCAGCCCTTCGGCGCGGGCCGCGAGCCAGAGGTTCTGAATAGCGCAGGCTGTGGATGCCAGATCCATCTGCGGCAATGTGCGGCGGCCAAAGACATGTTGCTCACGCCCGTCAGCCAGTGCCACCACCCATACCTCCGCGGCTTCCAGGATGCCCTCGACCTTCAGGCGCATGAACTCGTCCTCACGCTTGCCAAGCGCACGAGCGGTCAACATACGTTCGGCATCAACCAGCGCATGAAGTTGCAGGCGCAATTCATGCTGGGCGACACGTATAAAACGCCAGGGCTGCATGAAGCCGACGCTTGGCGCGTGGTGGGCAGCCTCCAGCAAGCGTCTCATCTGCACCGGCGCTACGTTGCCGCCGCAAAAATGACGCATGTCGCGGCGCTCAAAAATAGCGCGGTAAACCGCCTGCCGCTCGGCAGCGCTGAAGGCAAGCTCGTCTGTCGGTTCCAAGGCGATCAGTCTTCAATGCCGCGCTGCGCGGGAATACCTGCGTTGAACGCATGCTTGACTTTGGTCATCTCGGTCACGGTATCGGCAAGCGCGATGATCTCTGGAGGGCACCTCCGGCCAGTGATGACGACATGCACGTCTTTTGGCCTGCTTTGGAGTGTGGCCAGAACGTCATCCAGCGGCATCCATCCGTAGATCAGGGGATAGGTGAGTTCGTCCAGCACGACCATGAAGTTCTCACCACCCAGGATGGCTGCCCTGGCTTTCTCCCAGCCATTCCTGGCCAGCTGTGCGGAATGCTCCAGGTCCTGGCTCTTCCAGCTAAAGCCATCACCCAGGCCTTCTATGGGGATGCCCAATTGCTCGAATACGCGGTGCTCGCCGAAGCGGGCAGTCGGCACTTTCATGAACTGGAAAATTTTCACACCCTTGCCATGCACGTGATGCCGGCCATGGGCGCGCAGGGCAAGGCCGAACGCAGCGGTGCTTTTACCTTTGCCATCGCCGGTATTGACGATGATGATGCCCCGGCGTTCGCCTTCCGGCTTGTCATAGGGTTTGGAAGATGGTGGGGCTTCTATTTGCATGTGTCTCCCGTCGGGAATCAGATTTTTGGCAAGGCAACCCACTGCCCTGCCAACTGGTGAACTGAAATGCGGTGATCAAACACCTGCTCAAGCGCGCGATGGGTCTCAGCGTCAGCACAGCCGCCGTGATGGATCACACGACCATCGGCCATGACCACCATGTCATCGGCCTGCAATGCAAAAGAGATCTCATGCAACACGCTGACCAAGGTTTTGCCTGCGCCGACCAGTTCACGCACCATCAGCAACCAGTCTGTCTGGTGCGGCGGGTCGAGATTGGCAAGCGGTTCATCCATGAGGAATACCTGGGCTTCCACAGCCAGGGCACGTGCCAGCAAAACACGCTGGCGCTCGCCACCCGAGAGTTGTCCAAGTGCCCTGTCACGCCACGCCCAGGCGTGCGTCGTACGCAAGGCCTTTTCAACAGCTGCATGGTCGGCGCCCGATGGCGGTGCAAGCCAGGGCTGATGAGGCAGGCGGCCGAGCATGGTCACGTCATAGGCTGTCAGGTCATCAGCTGATGCCTCGTTCTGACCCAGCCACGACATTTTCCGGGCGCGAAGTTTCGCATTGATAGAGGCGAGAGGTTGCCCCAGAAGCGTGACTTCACCCTTGTGTGGGAGCAGGCCCGCCAGTACTTTAAGCAAGGTTGATTTGCCCGCCCCATTGGGTCCAACAATGCTGGTCCAGCGCCCGGACGGAAACTCAACTGAGAGTTCATGCAATACGTCTGCATGCCCCAGACTTGCAGTGACATCACCTGCGGTGATAGCGAGAGAATGCGCGGTGTTAATGACGTTCATCACAGCCCAGCCCCACGGCCAGTGTTTTTATGCATGAGCCAGAGCAGGTAACCGCCACCCAGAACAGCCGTCAGAACACCCACCGGAAGCTCCTGTGGAGCAATCAGCCAGCGCGCCAGAATATCTGCAGCAGTCAGCAAGGTAGCGCCCATGAGGCTGGACAACAGGATCAGCTTGCCATGTGTCGTTTTGATAACGGAGCGCACCAGGTGCGGTGCGGCCAACCCGACAAATGCAATCAGGCCGGTTTGCGCGACTGCGGTTCCGGTTGCCAGGGCAAGAACAGCCACCAGCGCCGCACGCATTTGTGGCAGGCGCAGACCGAGGCTTTCCGCCGTGGCTTCACCGAGCGCAAGTCCGTCAAGCACGTGGCTCATCATCCAGGCGGCCGCAAGGCTGATGGCGAAGGTCGATGCCATCACGATGCACGCAGTCCACCCCACAAAGGCCGTGCTGCCAAGCATGAAGGATTGCATGGCTTGCATGATGTCGGGTGTCATGAGCAGGACCAGCGAACTGAGAGCGCCCAGCACAACACCCACCACCACACCCGCAAGCAGGAGACGCAAGGTATGTTGCACGCCTTTGGCCAGCAGCAAGGTCAGCAACACGGCACCGACAGCGCCAATGAATGCCGCCCCCGTCAGGCCAATGCGGGCAACCCAGTGCGTCGCCAGAGGTGAGACACCAAAAAGCACCATCGCACAGGCAACACCAAGCGATGCGCCCGAAGCACTGCCAAGCAGGTAAGGATCAGCCAGCGGGTTGCGGAAAAGTCCCTGTGCCACCGCACCGGCAAGTCCCAGCAGGCCGCCTGCAAGCCACGCGCCGGCGGTGCGCGGCAAACGTATCTCCCAGATAATCTGCATGGCCTGCGGATCGCGCTGCATGTTGAGCACGCTCTCAAAGCCCGTGCTGCCAACGGTGACGCCCAAAAACATCAGCACAGCAGATACGAGCAGGAGCCCGTATGCAAGCAGCAGGCTTCTGCGGCCCGGAGGACCCTTCGCGCCGCTCATCTCGCCTTTTCTTCCAGGCATTTGGCCATGATGCGCGCCGCCTCTGCCATGCGCGGACCGGGCCTCACGACCACATCGGAATCACCCACGCCGAAGACACAGATACGCTGCTCTTTCACCGCCTTGATACTTCCCCAGCCCGGGTAAGGAACCATGGCCAGCATGCTGCGGTTACCTATCATGATGATGTCCGGGTTCGCCCGTACAACAAATTCAGGATTGAGCTTGGGGAAAGGCCCCAGTGCCGCTGGCACAACATTTTTCACGCCCAGGCGCTTCAGGGTTTCGCCGATAAAGGAGGACTCGCCTGCGGCATAAGGACCGCGGCTCACTTCAAAATAGACACGCACATTTTTTGCCTTGGGCGACAGGGACTGGGCTGCAGCTGAAACACTGCTGTCTATGATTCGCCACAGTCTTTCTGCACCTGTGTCGTCGGGCACCTCAAGCAACGCACCCACGACCTTGAGAACACGTCTCACATCAGCATGGGTTTTGGGCTCCAGCGCGACCACCTTGATGCCCAGTGCCTCCAGCCGGGTCGCGGCACGTGACGCGGTTGAGACAAGCACGACATCGGGTTTAAGCGCGACGATGCCTTCGATATTTGGGTCTATGCCGCCACCGAGTACAGGCAGGCGCCTGACGCTGTCCGGATAGTTGGAGTAACGGTCAACCCCAACAAGACGCTGGCATTGTTCAAGCCCGCAAACACTTTCTGTCAATGACGGCAGCATGCTCACAATTCGCTGGGGTGAACGGGCAAAAGTGACGCTGACACCACGGTCATCTGTCAGTTGCAGCGCCTGAGCCGTTCCTGTCACCGACAAAAGCAACAACGCCATCAACGCCATGCGTCTCATGGCTGACCTTTCAACACAAGCGGCAAACCGGCAACCATCAATGTGACCCGCTCACAGGCTGCAGCTAGCGCCTGGTTGAGTCGGCCCAGCGCATCTACAAAAGCCCGGGTCTCGCGCCCCATCGGAATAACCCCCAGGCCAATCTCGTTGCCCACCAGAACCACCGGCCCCTTGTTGTTCCTGATCGCCGCCAGCAGGGAGTCGATTTGCGATGCTTCAGTTTGAGCCGGTACACCCTCTGCAGGCATCAACATATTGGTCAGCCACAGCGTCAGGCAATCAACCACGACAAATGTGTCTGGTGTACTGCTCTTTGCAATCGCACCCGGCAATGCCAGTGGTTCTTCAACGGTGTGCATGCCGGGTACCCTCTCGGCACGGTCAGCCTGGTGACGGGCAATGCGCTCGCGCATTTCATCGTCCCAGGGCTGCCCTGTCGCTATCAATACGGCCTTGTGCGAGGGTGACCTTGCGAGCCATTCACCTGCCAGCAGCTCCGCCCGACGCGACTTGCCACTTTTCTGGCCGCCGACTATCAGCTCGGTGCGGACTATCGAGAGGGTCTCAGCCATGATCGCGGCTCCATTGCATGATGATGCGGTGCAGTTGCTCAACACCATCAGTAAGCGACGCCGGGCCGGGTTGAAGGATCTCCGCAGACTTGATTTCAAACAGCTGGTCGTTCCTGACCGCGTTGACACCCTCCCACCCGGTGCGTGCACGCACGTGATCCGGGCGAAACTTGCGACCGCACCATGATCCGAAAATAATGTCGGGATTGCGTTGAACGATCTCGTCGCCGTCCGCAATGATGCGGTCCTTGCCCATGGCTTTGGCAGCGAGCTCCGGGAAGCAGTCATCGCCCCCCGCGATACCCATCAGCTCGGATACCCATGCGATTGCGCTGATGTGCGGGTCGTACCATTCTTCAAAAAACACGCGGGGCCGGCGTTTCAGGGTTGCAGCCTCCTGCTCAATGGCCAGCAACCTTCCCTGCATGGACTGGATCAACTCAAGCCCCCTGGACTGCTGGCCGACCATGGCGGCAAGCTGGAACATCATGGAGAAAATCTCCGCGACGCTGCGCTGGTTGAAAATCGTGACCTGAACGCCTTTTTTGACGAGCTGTGCGGCGATGTCGGCCTGCAGGTCGGAGAACCCGATCACGCAATCCGGCTTGAGGTCAATGATCTTGTCTATCTTTGCACTGAGGAAGGCACTGACCCTGGGTTTTTCGTCACGCGCGCGCGGTGGCCGGACGGTGTAGCCGGAGATACCCACAATGCGGCGCTCTTCGCCCAGCATGTAGAGCCATTCTGTAGGCTCCTCAGTCAGGCAAACAATGCGCTGTGGACCATAGGCAGACTTGTCCGTGGCGGAAGCCAGCACTCGCCAATCGACGGTTTTTTCAGTCACGCAGGAGCCTTTACAAACAGTGCGGCGGCGGCAGCCGGATTGGATGCAAACCACGCATGAAAATAACTTGCCTGAACGGACCCCGAAGGACCATGCACATACAAGGCCTCACCCTCACCCCTCAATTTTTTACCCGGGGCAGCAGTCGTGCGCGACTTTGGCATCAGGCTGGTTGCAACGGTCGAGTAATGAAAAGCATGGCCACGCATCACGCCACCTGGCAATTCAAGCTGCTGTGGGCCCAGGGCGGCGAGACGCTTCTGGAGGGTGACGCTGCCCGGCAGAACGCCCCACATCGGAAAGCTTGTGCAATCCACCGTCGTGAGTTCGTCAAACAGCGCCATCATGCCGCCGCACTCTGCCCAGACCGGTTTGCCAGCCTGCACGTGGTCAGAGATGCTGGTCTTCATCGCGTTATTGGCTGCAATGGTCTCGGCGTGCAGTTCAGGGTAACCTCCAGGAAGCCACAGCGCATCGCATGCGGGCAAATCCGCATCCTTGAGTGGTGAAAAATAAACCAGTCGGGCACCCATGGCGTGCAGGCAATCAACGTTGGCCGCATATATGAAACAGAATGCGGCGTCCATTGCAACTGCAACCGTTGTACCCTGCAAGGCATGTGCGGGAAAGGGTTCGATGCTTGTACTTTCCACCTCAAAAGCCACATCCCAGGCATGAAGGTCAGCAGCGGTCATCTGACCCAGCGGTGTGCTGGCAAGGGCGTTGGCGGCCGCATCAAGTCTTGCCTCGGCATCAAGCAGTTCGCTGGCAACAACAAGTCCCAAGTGGCGCTCGGGCAAGGCAAACGTGTCACTGCGCATCAACCCACCCTGCCACCGGGATGTATCACGCAACCCGTCTTTGAGCATGTCACCATGCCCCGGCGAAGCCACACGATTCGCCAGTACTCCGGCAAAACGCAGGCCCTCGCGGTAATGCTGCAGACCCCAGGCCAGCGCCCCGAAAGTACCAGCCATCGCGCTGGCATCAATCACGGCAAGCACCGGCAAGCCAAAACGCTGTGCCAGGTCTGCCGCGCTCGGGTCACCATCAAACAGACCCATCACGCCCTCAACAATGATGAGGTCTGCATCCGCCGCTGCATCATGCAGGCGCTGTACACAATCAGCAGGGCCAGTCATCCACAAGTCAAGCTGGTGTACGGGCGCGCCGCTGGCAAGGGTGAGCCAGTGCGGGTCCAGGAAATCAGGGCCGCACTTGAACACACGAACCCGCCTGCCCTGCCGCGAATGCAGCCGCGCCAGCGCGCAGGCAACCGTGGTCTTGCCCTGGCCGGAAGCCGGGGCGGCGATGAGGATGGCGGGGCAGCGAGTGGTGTGCGTCACGGCGGTTATGGGGTTAAAGAGGTGCCCAGGTCAAGCCCACATAAAGGGCACGGCGGCTCATGGCATAACCAATGGCCGTTTGGTAGTCCTTGTCAGTGACATTGTCGAGCTTTGCCATGAACTTCCAGTCCCTTGAAAGGTGGGTGGAGACACTGAGGTTGACGAGTGCGTAGCCCGGCAACTCGGTTGTGTTGGCTACCGTGTCAAAGCGCTTCTGCGAGAGCAACAGGTCTGCGGCGTAGCGCCAGGCGCCAATTTGAGTGTCAGCACCAACAATGGCATGCTGCCTGGCCCTGCGCGGCAGCTGTTTGCCCAAAGTCAAATCTCGCGGATTTTGTGAGTCCAGTGATCCGTAGAGATTGAAGTTGCCGATCCTTCCTGCCCCAGAAACAGTCACCCCCGCGTATTCAGCCTGCGCCGTATTGGAATAACAGCCCAATGCCGGCGCCGGGCACCCCGTGGCCTGCGCCCCAGACAGGAAAGTCAAGAGATTGCTCAGCCTGTTGCGATATGCCGTCACCCCGAAGCTGGTACTGCCTTCCTGGTATTTCACACCAAATTCGGTATTGCGGCCCGACTCCGGCCTCAAATTGGCAACACCGTACTGGCTGAAGCGCTGATAAAGCGTAGGAACGCGGTAAGAGCTGCCACCGCTTGCAGAGACCCGTAACTGGGGAGTAATGGCATACGCATACGCGGCTGAGCCGGTTGTCTTGCCACCGAACTCGCTGTCACGATCGTTGCGCATGTTCAGCTGAATGGTGTGCCCCGCCCCAGACCAGCTGTAGCCGGCACCAATCCCCGACTGGGATTTGCTTTTGTCCACTCGCGGCGCACTCGTCAGCAGAAATTGGTCGCGACGATCTTCAAATGTGGCCGTGAACACGTGGGAACCTGCGCGATATTCGTTTTGAAACAACAAACTCGCAATCTGTGTTTGGTCTACCGCGCCGCCAATGTTCTCCTCCCCTTTGTCGGTGCTCTTGGTAAGGCCGATTTTCGTGCTGTAACGGTCTGTCCATTGGGACAGCCACTGCACACCCGCAGTATTCAGCGTGCTGATACGACGATAGTCCGTAGAACGCGACGCGCGCAAATTGGCCGCACTGGTAGAAAGGCCGCCGTCATATTGCGCATCGCTGATGCTTTGCAGGATGGTTGCTTCTATCCGCTGGTCACGGCTCACCTGAAAACCCAGACGCGTGTTTGCGCTCCTGGCCTTATAACCGTCAGCATCAAGATTGAGAACAGTTGCGGCAGGGGCGGGGCGGGCATTGAAGCCATCGCTCGCGCCTTCCGAGATACCAAACGAATAATCAAAGGCGTTCACTGACCCGCTGGCAGAAAAATCAATGCGGCGCGTGTTGTAAGCCCCAAACTCGGTGGCAATGACCGGAGCAAAAGAGCCTTCACCCTTTTTTGTGAATATCTGGATGACACCCGAAACGGCATCGGAACCATAAACAGCGCTGGTAGGCCCGCGAACAATTTCCAGGCGTTCGATCTGGGCCAGGGGAATGGCACTCCAGCTCACACCGCCGCTTGTGGTTTGTGAATCGATGCGCACACCGTTAACCAGCACCGCAGCCTGCCTGTTTTCACCCCCACGAATGAACACGGAAGAGTTGCTGCCCGTACCCCCGTTACGTGTAATTTCGATTCCGGGAACCCGGGCAAGCACGTCGACAAGGCCGACTGGCCCCGCCCGCTCGATGGCTTCCCGGTCGACGATGGTGACGTCAGCCACCACATCCGCAATCAGCTGCGCACTACGCGTGGCCGTGACGACGGTCTCCTTCAGTTGCGGGCTGGAAGCCGGAGAGTTCTGGGACAAGGCGGGAAATGCAGCGATCAACGCCAGTGGCAGCACGGCAAGGCGCGCACGATAAACACGGTTTTTCATGAATTGTGAAGCAATCAACAAAGTGCTCTCACCGGCTTCCCCGCCAGTACATGAGCGTTACGAACGCACGGCCTGTTCAGGGGCGCACGTTCACCTTGTTGGCCGGTATCCGGGCTGACGGAACTGCCTTCATCGCCTTCCCAAGTGCTTGTTCAAGGCACTCAGTGGCTGTGATGAAAGCCAGACCAGTTCCTGCAGAAAAGGAAATGGACCGTCCGTTTTACCGTTGCGGGGGCAGCGCAGGTTAAAAGTCGCTGCGCTTGCATATCAACCGACATGCATGGCTTTGGACTTCCTCCTGCTTCCCGTTGAACTGCAGCATGTGAACCACGCCGCGAGCACCAACAGGCAACATTCTACGCTGGCATACGACGCGGGGGAAAGTGCTCCTAAAACTTCGTGCGGAACGCCAGCACCAGCAGGCGACCGGGCTCGGGGAAGATGGTGTTAGGTACGCCGGTCTTCGCGCCCGGCCCGGCATCGCATTCAGTATTGGTGAAGAACTTCTTCGCAAACAGGTTGGTCACGCCGACCGAAAACTCGCTGGCCTTCCACTGGTAAGCGTAACGCGCATCGGCATAGCCGTAGCCCGGCATGGTGCAGATGTTGGCGACATCCAGCTTCTGGTCCGAGACCACGTTGACACCGCCGCTGACCATATGGCCATCGGGCAGGCGCCAGTCGGCATGCGCGGAAACCATGGCGCGTGGCGCGCGGACCAGATCCTTGCCGGCGTACACACCCTTCTCGAACTTCGCGCGGTGGAAGGCTGCGTTGACGCGCAGATCCAGGTTTTTGCTGTGCGCATAGCGGCCTTCGAGCTCAATCCCGGACCGTTTGGTGTTGTCGTAATTGACGTTGGCGCCGAACGCCGCCAACGCCGTGGACTGCGCTAGGTCGTAACCAATCTCGTCAGTGAGCGAGCTGTGAAAGAAACGCGCATTCAGCTTGTAGGGACCGGAAGCGTAGCGGGAACCAAATTCGATGTCGCGTGAAACCTGCGGCCTCAACAGCACGCCAATGCGCGTCCAGTTAAATTCTTCCACCGTTGCCGCGCGCATGCTGCGCCCGGCACGTCCATACACCGCAAGTTCCGTGTTCAGGGGCTGGGTCACACCGAGCTCCCATGAGGGCAGGCGGGCGGACTGGTCGGGAACACCGCCGGCACCGTTGTCGTTATGGCCGGTGACCCGATCCGAACGCAGGCCGCCGACGATCACCGTCCCACTGGAAAGCACCGTCAACTCATTGCGAAGGTAAAACCCCCGGGTAAACTGTGAGGCGACCAGCGCGGCGGCAGGCGTCTCTCGCTTCCAGTAGTCATAGTCGCTCCCGAGCATAAAACGGTTCGCCCAGGAGGTTCCACGCACGCCGTAGGTTGCGCGCAGGGCAATTTCGTTTGCCTTGACAGTGGCGACACCACCCGAGGCACCACCGGTGTACCTCTCCTGCTTTTTATCCCGGCGCCCGATGTCCGCAAAAAGAAGCCAGTCGCCCGCACTGGCTTCAGCAAAAATGCCCTGGCGTACAACGTTGATCAACTGCCTGTCTGTTGGCGTGCTGGCTTGCCGGGGGACGGACAGGTACTGCGCCGGAGTCAAAGGTCCTGGAGCACCCGTGTTCAGGGAGTCCTGGGAGCGGCTTACCCCCGCCCGGAACCACTCATTTTTCCATTGTGCTGACAGTGCAAGCGCCCCATTGCCTGCCTCCTGGTTGTCGCGGTAATTGTGCGTGTTGCGCCGCAAAGCATTCGCATCGAAAGAAAACCCGCCATTAACCGCCGTACCGTTGACACGGACTTCGCCAAAGCTGTTCGAGTCCAGACCTGTGTAAACGGAGACCCCTGTACTGCGCTCAACACCGGCCCTGGCTTTTGTGGTGATGGCAATCACGCCACCCGTGGAACCCGCGCCATACAGCACGCCGCCGCTTCCGCGTATGACTTCGATTTTGGCAACGGAGTCTATTGGTATGCCCGACAGCCGGCCGCTGTCGAAGTCGAACTCCTTCAGGCGAACGCCATCGACCATGAAGACTTGGTTGGCATCCGCCGTCTTGCCGAAGCCGCCAATGTCCATGACGTATTCGCCGCCGCCATACCTTTCAAACTTCGCCCCGACGCCCAGCAGGCGAATGAGGGCGTCGTTAACGGTGGTGGCGCCACTGCTGCGGATTTCTTCGGCGGTGATGACACCTACTGAAAGGGGCTGGGACGAAAGCGGACCCGCAATACGCGTGCCGGTGATCTCGGTACCGGCTGTGGTCGGGCCTTGCGCCAGAGCCGTACCAGCCAGCGGCAGGCACAGGGACAGCGCCGCAAAGCGGAACCCGCGGGTATCAGTTTTTTTCATGGGCAGGCCAGGTATCGGTCGGTTCGCCACCAGGGGCATAACGAGGCGAAGGTCCCGCCCACGCCCGGGTCGTTTACCGCGCATGCAACGGCCCTACTCCCCACATTTTTTGTTGAACTGCAGCGTGCGAACCACACCACAAGCACCAACAGTTGCCGATTCTAGGGCCGACTTTACTGATTGCAACGGCAAACCATACAATCAGGCTTCATGTCGAACCAAACCCAAATCGACCAGATCACCGAACGCGTTGAGCGGCTCCTGCTCAGGTACGAGGAACTTCAGCGCACCAATGTTTTGCTCAATGAGCAGCTTGCAGTGTTGACGCACGAACGGGATTCACTGAAATCCCGGCTGAGCGCAGCACGCGCCCGTGTGGATGCCCTGCTGGAGCGCCTGCCGGAGAACACCGTCAATGGCATGCACGCACCTGCGGGAACCCCACAATGAAGCAGCTTGAAGTACAGATCATGGGGCAGAGCTACCTTCTTGGCTGCCCCGAGAACGGCGACGCCCGAATGCTGGATGCCGTGAACCGCGTCGACATCGCCATGTGCAAGATCCGCGATGCGGGCAAGATCAAGGCGCGCGACCGCATAGCCGTTCTGGCCGCACTCAACCTTGCGTTTGAATTGCCCGACCGTTCGGTCACGGAACCAGTCCTTGAAGCATCCAGCGCACCCATGCCATTGCAGGCAAGCCAATCCGGCAGCGACACCACTCAGGACAACCCACAACTGGCTGGCCTTCTACATCGGCTGGATATGGTTCTTGGCCAGGACGGCCAGCTTCTCTAGTCACCGATGCCTTGTCCGGAGAAGCCCCGCCATCGGGGCTTTTTTTATGCCCCTACCCTGCAGGAGTAACCGGGCAACAGCCCCTGCACCATCTGCATCAAAGGCCTACAATCGACTTGTCTGCGGTGCTCATCGGGCTTTATATTTCCTTGTACCAATGCTCTTTGAGCTCGGGCTTGGTAAATTGCCTGGCTGGCGTGATCGTCTCGCGTTAGACGGACCCAAAGTCAGGCTGCCCTCGCCCACCTGAACCCTGGTTCAGGATGACGGCCTGGTGGCATTCGCAGACACCTTTATCTTCAGGCTTTCGCGCCAATACCTCGCAACTCCCATGATCTTCGAACCGCTTTTGATTGTTGAACTTGCTGTGCTCGGCGTCGGTACCGGCTTCCTCGCAGGATTGCTCGGCATAGGTGGCGGCATGATCATGGTCCCCTTCCTTACCATCATCCTGTCCAATCGCGGCGTCATGCCCGACCTGGCCGTCAAGATGGCGATTGCCACCTCCATGGCCACCATCATTTTTACCTCGCTTTCCAGCGTACGGGCGCACCACAAACGCGGCGCCGTCCGGTGGGACATCGTCAAGCGTCTCGCGCCCGGCATTGTCGTCGGCAGCATCATTGGCAGCCTGGGTGTGTTTGCCCTGCTCAAAGGCTCTTACCTGGCGATTTTTTTTGGACTGTTCGTCGGCTTCTCGGCGACGCAGATGTTTCTGGACAAAAAGCCCAAACCCACGCGGCAGATGCCCGGCACTGCTGGTCAGTTCGCCGCTGGCGGCTTTATCGGCTTCCTGTCGGGTCTGGTAGGTGCGGGCGGCGGCTTTATCAGCGTCCCCTTCATGACCTGGTGCAATGTTGCGATTCACAGTGCTGTTGCGACTTCTGCCGCGCTTGGCTTTCCCATCGCCGTTGCCAACGTTGTCGGCTACATCTTCAGCGGCCTGCACGTCCAGAACCTGCCTCCAGCCTCTTTCGGCTACATCTGGCTGCCTGCACTTGTGGTGATCGCCATCTGCAGCTTTCTGGTGGCCCCGCTGGGCGCGAAGGCAGCGCACAGCCTGCCCGTCAGCAAGCTCAAGCGCGTGTTTGCCAGCATCCTCTATGTGCTGGCCGCCTACATGCTCTACAAAGGCCTTACCAGCTAGCCTTTCAGCTGATCATTCAGCCCGCAGTCTCGGGCATCACCACGATGCCGTCCTCATCGGCATAGAGCCAGTCTCCAGGACGAATCCACACGCCCTGCACCTGCACCGCCACGTCACGCTGGCCTTCGTTACGCTTTTCAGTCGGCAACGGAATGGCTGCCAGTGCCCGGACGCCCGTGCCGCACTGCGACAGTTCGGCAAGGTCCCGCACGCACCCGTCAATCACAACACCCGCCCAGCCATTCCTGGCGGCAGCTGCGCCGAGGTTTCCACCCAGCAGTGCCCTGCGCAATGAAGCGCCGCCATCAACAACAAGGACGCGGCCATGACCGGGCGAATCAACTGCGGCCTTGACCAGCGAGTTGTCTTCGAAACACTTGACGGTTGTGACCTGACCTGAAAACTTTTTGAGGCCGCCGAAATCCCGGAACACGGGCGGCAGCACACGAAACGCACCCGAACTGTCGTTTTTATGGATATCGCATAAATCACAGGTCGCAAATTCCAGCTTGCTCATGAAGATCACCTTTTCTGAAAAAACTTTTGCCCGGCACCTGTGACATTCCAGCTATAGATGCATTCGCCGGGGCCGCGCTGAAAAGAACGCACTGAACCGATCCGCGTAACTTTAGCAAGCGCTGCACCCACATGACGTGAACCGGGGGAAGCAAGGAGTGCATGAAGAATGCTGTTTGCTGGCGCGATGTTAGTGCTGTTATCTCTATTTTGCGTGAGCATGTTCAACGCAGTTGTCTCTACAAAAAGGAACGCGATCGCAACATGTGCATGCGTATCCCGCTGTGCATTTTCATGCTGACATGGAGCGCCGCGCCACCATTTTTCCCAGCGAAAATCTGGATTGAAGCACTGAAAGCAGGCGACGATCACGCTTCCCAGAGGAGGATTTGCGGTTCTTCGGGGTAAATCTGCAACATAAAGACTCAAAAAAAGTGCTTTTCCCCTATGAAATGGGGTTTTTCTCCAGTAGCATCCGCATTGCCATTGGGGAGTAGTTATCTCTAGTGGTGATTTATCAACTTCTAGAAGGAAAATCAATCATGGCAACTGCAAAAAAAGCACCGGCTAAAAAAGCGCCAGCAAAAAAGGCTGCTCCGGCAAAGAAAGTAGCTGCGAAAAAAGCAGCTCCTGCAAAAAAGGTAGCCGCTAAAAAAGCAGCTCCTGCGAAAAAGGTAGCCGCTAAAAAAGCAGCCCCCGCCAAGAAAGTTGCGGCCAAAAAGCCAGCAGCCAAAAAGGCGCCTGCCAAAAAGCGTACCCCCAACGCAGCGTTCATGAAGGCATTGACCCTGAGCCCGGCATTGGCCGCAGTGGTTGGCGACAAGCCACTGCCACGCACCGAGATCGTCAGCAAGCTGTGGACTTACATCAAGTCCAAGGGCCTGCAGGACAAGGTCAACAAGCGCATGATCAACGCAGACGAAAAGCTGAAGGCCGTATTCGGCAAGGCCCAGGTCTCGATGTTCGAGATGGCTGGCCTGATCGGCAAGCACGTCAAGTAATCAGCTCTGCTGAACTGAAAAGGCCGGTTTTCACCGGCCTTTTTTTATGCGCCTGTCCCGCGTGATGCCTTCAATGCATTTTGCGTGATCGCCGAGAGCGTTCCACGCGTGGTGATCACCTCCGGGTCCAGCATGATCTCAATCACCGTGCCCTCATCGCGCCCGAGCGCAGCCAGCAACTCCGCTTCAAACTCACCCGTGCGCGTGATGCGCACACCCGCATAGCCATAGGCACGCGCCAGCGCCGCAAAGTCAGGGTTCTGCAGGTGCGATCCGCTTTCATGCTCGGGATACTCACGCTCCTGGTGCATACGTATCGTGCCGTACATGCCGTTGTTGAGCAGCACGATGATGGTCTTTGCCCCGTGCTGCACGGCGGTAGCCAGCTCCTGACCGTTCATCAAAAAATCTCCATCCCCTGCAATCGTGAAGACCACACGCCCGGTCGTGATGGCCGCTGCGATGCCCGCAGGCACGCCATAACCCATGGCGCCTACCGTCGGTGCCAGTTGCGTTTTGAAGCCCTTGACCAGGCCGTGATGTTTGAAGAATCGGTGCACCCAGCTGGCAAAGTTGCCTGCCCCATTGGTCAGCACGGCGTCGTCCGGCAGATGCTTTTGCAACAGCCCGACGATGGCAGACATATCGATATCCCCAGGCAACTTCTGCGGCTCCAGGTTGGCCAGGTAGTCCTCATTCGCGGACGCAGTCCACGCCTCCCAGGGCAATGACACGGGTGCGGTCAGCACCTCCAGGGACCGCGCAGCGGCATTCATGGTCGCGTTGATGGCCAGGTCGGCCTGGTAGACGCGGTTAAGCTCTTCAGCGCTCGAATGGATATGCACCAGCTTCTGCCTGGGTCGGGGCGCTTCAAGCAGGGTGTAGTTGTTGGTCGTCATCTCGCCCAGCCTTGGGCCGATGGCGATGATGAGGTCGCTGGCCTTGATGCGAGCCGCCAGTTTGGGGTTCAGGCCTATCCCGACATCTCCCGCATACAGCGGGTGATGGTTGTCAAAGGTGTCCTGGAACCGGAAAGCATTGCCCACCGGCAGCTTCCAGTTCTCGGCAAAGCGCTGCAGTGCCTGCGCGGCCTGCGGTGTCCAGCCGCCGCCACCGGCAATCACCACCGGCTGTTTTGACGCCAGCAGCATTTCCCGCAAAGTGCGTAGCGAGCCCGGGTCGCTCCAGGCCTGCACGGCCTCCACGCGCGGAAGGGGCTCTGCATCGGTCATGCGGGTGAGCATGTCTTCGGGCAGCACCAGAACCACGGGGCCCGGCCTGCCACTCATGGCGGTGGCAAAGGCCCGTGCGATGTATTCAGGAATGCGGTTGGCGTCGTCAATACGCTCTACGCGTTTTGCAAACCCTTTCGTGCTTGGGCCAAAGAAGCTGAAGTAATCAACTTCCTGAAAAGCCTCACGATCACGGCAGTCACTGGCCACATCACCGACCAGCAGCACCATGGGTGTCGAGTCCTGAAAGGCCGTATGAACGCCTATGGATGCATTGGTGGCACCTGGCCCGCGCGTCACCATGCAAACGCCAGGCCGGTTGGTCAGCTTGCCGTGGGCCTCAGCCATATAGGCAGCGCCCCCCTCCTGGCGGCAGATTACAAACCGGATTTGGTCGCGACGCGCGTGCAGGCCATCGAGCACCGCCAGATAGCTCTCACCCGGAACGCCAAACGCGTGAGTCACGCCCTGGGCCAGGAGGCAGTCAACAAGAAGATGGCCGGCAAGTTTTGAAGTCATGCGGCTTATTGTGCCGCGCTGGAATGTGTCCCCCGAGGGGGCCGCCCGCCTGTGGCCCGGCAAAGCCGGTTCCACGTCTCGAGCTTGCTAAAAATGGCCTCCCACGCTCGCCCTGTTCGTGTGGCTGTCTTCCCTGAGGGGCTGGCTTGCCAAGCGCGGTCCTGCGCTGCGGCCATCTGGTAGATCTACTCTGGTGTGCTGCTATCCCCGTCACCACCGCCAGCCTCAAGCGCCTGCCGCGCAAGCTCGTCGTCGCTTAACGGCGGTGCATGCTCAAGCGCGGCCAACTCTTCAAGAAACTCTGGCGTGGGCTCCTCATGCTCCAGCAATACCTCTTCCAGTTTTTGTTTCCCGGTCTCAACATGTACCGATGGTGAATGGAGTTCCGTCGGCGGCACGGGAAATTTCTCGCCAAGCGCAAACTTCAGCCCCTCGGCTTTTTCATCAACCCAGGCTGCAAAATTACCGTCTTTGGGGGTGTCGGAATCATTCATGGCAGCTCCTTTTGGTTTCAAATCAACATCGATCAACAACCATTACATTGCGTCATGGGTGCGCCCGGCGTAAGGTAATGACTCAAATCATTTCACTGAAGTCTTTTGCTGTCCATCCGCACTCGCCATCCCAGACAGCTTTTATCGATACGTGTTTTAATTCACTAAATAGTTAAATATACGCCATGCCCAGCACCAAAGCCAAGCCCGCAGAACCCCGCTCAAGGGACGCAGACCGCTCGCAGCAAGCCATTCTGCTCGCAGCGCGTGACGAGTTCGCCCAGCATGGCCTGGGGGGCGCACGCGTAGACCGCATTGCAGAGCGGGCCGACGTCAACAAACGCCTGATCTACTACTACTTCACCAGCAAGGACGAGCTGTTTCTTGCCGTGCTTGAAAACGCCTACGCCGACATCCGCGCAGCCGAAACCAAGCTGCACCTGCGTGACATGCCGCCCGCACAAGCCATCAGACGCCTGACAGAATTCACCTGGGAATACTACATAGAGCATCCTGAATTTTTAACGCTCCTCAACAGTGAAAACCTCCACCAGGGCCGGCATCTCGCAATGTCCGGGCGCGTTCGGCAAACCAATTCACCGCTGGTGGAAACGCTGGCCGAAATCCTGGAACGGGGCCGCGCAGAAGGCCTGTTCCGGGGTGGCATAGACCCGATACAGCTCTATGTTTCCATTGCCGGCATGGCCTATTTTTACCTCTCGAACAACTACACCCTGTCCGCCGTCTTCGGCCGCGACCTGATGACACCCAAGGCCCACCACGAACGCCTGTCGCACATGTGCGATGTCATCCTAGGGTATGTCCTTAGAAGCTGACTGAGCCTGGCAATTGACGCAGGGCACAAGGCCCTTCTACAATCTTTTAATTCACCCAATAGTGAATTAAGTACGGAATTGATTCCGGCACCTACAAACAGATCAGGAGACAAGCATGAGATTCCATCGCCGCGCAGCCCTTTACACACTCTCCACCCTTGCCTTCGCTGCAGCGCTCGCGCCCATGGCGGCGTCTGGACAGGGCGCCTACCCGAACAAGCCGATTCGAGTGGTCGTGCCCTTTGCAGCAGGCAGCACCACCGACATCATCGCGCGCGCGATTGCCGACAAGATGGGGGCCAGCATGGGCCAGACGCTGGTGATCGACAACCGCGGTGGCGCCAGCGGCACCATAGGCCAGCAGATGGTGGCCTCGGCAGCACCCGATGGCTACACCATCATGATCCACTCGTCGTCGCACACCGTCAGCCCGTCGACGTTTGCAAAACTGCCGTTCGACACGGTCGCCGACTTCGCAGGCGTCACGCCCATTTCATCAACACCCAACGTGCTGGTGATCTCGCCATCAAAGAACATCAAGACCCTGCCTGAATTGCTGGCTGCCGCCAAGGCAAAACCCGGCAGCATGAACTTTGCTTCTGCCGGTCAGGGCAGTGCCACGCACCTGAACGCAGAAAAATTCAAGCTCGCCGGCAAGATAGACGCCACCAACATCCCGTTCAAGGGCTCGGCTGAAGCCGTGACTGAAGTCATGTCTGGTCGTGTCGACTATTACTTCTCGCCCATCGCCCCAGTGATAGGACAGATCAAGAACGGCCAGCTGGTGGCCCTTGCTGTCGGTTCGCCCAAGCGCGCAACCGCCCTGCCCAACGTGCCGACCACGGCAGAAGCCGGCGTACCCGGTTCCGAATTCAACTTCTGGATCGGCATGATGGCGCCTGCCAAAACGCCACGCGACATCGTGAACCGCCTTCACGATGAAGTTCAAAAAGCCCTGGCCACGCCTGAAGTCAAGGAGCGCTTCGCGGCCCTGGGCGCCGACGCATGGACGCTCAAGCCCGAGCAGTTCGACACCTATATCAAGGACGAAATCAGGAGCAACGCCGTGCTGGTGAAAGCCGCCGGACTTGAAGTCCAGAAGCAGTAAACCCCAAACGATTAACGACCAACGACACGCAAGGACCACAGGAACCCCATGGCTACCCAACGACTAGGAATCATCATGCACGGCGTCACCGGACGCATGGGCATGAACCAGCATCTGATCCGCTCCATCGTCGCAATCCGCAAGCAGGGCGGCGTCACGCTGTCCAATGGCGACAAGGTCATGCCGGATCCGATCCTGATCGGCCGCAATCCCGAAAAGATCGAGGCCCTGGCCAAAACCCACGGCATCGACCGCTGGGGCACCGACCTCGATGAAGCGCTGAAGAACAAGGACGACAGCATCTTTTTTGATGCCGGCACCACGCAGATGCGCCCCACCCTGCTGGCCAAGGCCATCCGTGCCGGCAAACACGTCTACTGCGAAAAGCCGATTGCCACCAACCTCAATGAAGCTGTCGAGATCGCACGCCTGGCCGAGAAGTCGGGCCTGAAACACGGCGCGGTGCAGGACAAGCTCTTCCTGCCCGGCCTGCGCAAGCTCGACATGCTGCGCCGCGCCGGCTTCTTCGGCCGCATGCTCAGCGTGCGCCTGGAGTTCGGCTACTGGGTGTTCGAGGGTGACCTGCAACCGATACAACGCCCCTCATGGAACTACCGCAAGGAAGACGGCGGCGGCATGATCCTCGACATGATGTGCCACTGGCGCTATGTGCTCGACAACCTGTTTGGCGAGGTCAAGTCCGTTTCATGCCTGGGCACGACACACATTCCCACACGCTGGGACGAAGCCGGCAAACCTTACGAGTGCACAGCCGACGACGCAGCCTACGCCACCGCGGAGCTTGTGGGCCACAGCGGTGAACAGGTCATCGCCCAGCTCAACATGTCGTGGGCCACACGCGTCAAGCGCGACGACCTCGTCACATTCCACGTCGACGGTACGCACGGCTCTGCGGTGGCCGGCCTGACCGACTGCGTCGCGCAAAGCCGTGTCAACACGCCACGCCCAGTCTGGAACCCCGACCAGAAGCAGATGATGAACTTCAACGACCAGTGGCAGGAAGTGCCTGACACACAGGTCTATGACAACGGCTTCAAGATCCAGTGGGAACACTTCATCCGCCACATCGTTGAAAACGAGCCTTACAAATGGACGCTGCCTGAAGGCGCAAAGGGCGTTCAGCTGGTCGAGGCTGCGCTCGAGAGCTGGAAGGAACGCCGCTGGATCGACGTGCCTGCACTGAAGATCTGACGCTAAACGGTATAACGGCACGCCCGCTTCATGAGCACTACACCCGTCACGGTCGGCATCCTGGGGCTTGGCCTGGTCGGCCACGCGCTGGCGTTACGCCTTCAGGCCTTTGGGCACAGGGTCACGGGTTTTGACCCGTCCCCTGCAGCGCAATCTGCTGCTCGCGCGTCGGGTATAGCCGTCGCTGTTGCGCCGCAGGAATTGACTGCCCGATGTGAAGTCATCCTGGTGTGTGTTCTAGATGACGCCATGCTGTCGTCCTGCATTCACACCATCGCGGTGCAACCAGGCATGGTCAAGCTCATCCTGAGTTGTGTGACGGCAAGCGTGCAGGCCACTGAAGAAGCACTGGCGTTGATTCAGTCGCGGCAGCTTGACTTTGCCGATATGCCCTTGCTGGGTTCCAGCCGCCAGATCGGTCAGGGCGAAGCGCTGGGCCTGCTGGGTAGCAGTGATTCATTGCTCGATCACTGGAGTGCCCTGCTTGCAGATATTTGCCCGAGATACCGGCACGTCGGCAAAGCCGGCTACGGCGTGCGCGCCAAGCTGGCCTGCAACCTGGTGCTGGGCCTGAACCGTGCCGCGCTTGCCGAAGGGCTGGCACTGGCCACCACGCTCGGTCTTGATGGCACGGACTTCCTTGGCCTGCTCCGCGACTCACCGGCGTATTCGCGCGCAGTCGATGTGGCAGGCCCCCGTATGGTGGCGCGCGACTTCACCCCCGCTTCGCGCATACGCCAGCACCGCAAAGACCTCGCCCTCATCCTGCAACAGGGCGAACACGCCGGCCTGAATCTTTCACTCACCACAGCCCACGCAGAGCTTCTTGACCGCGCCATTGCACAAGGCCTGGGCGACCAGGACAACGTGGCGGTCATCGCCGCCATCCTGTCCGGCTCCAGCTCGACCACACCACCCACATCCGGACAACCTTCATGAGCATCACTTTGCAATTGCCCGCTGCCTCTGGCAAGCTTGAGGCCTACACCCTGCGCGGCACCGCACCCGTCAAACCCAAAGCTGGCGTCACCTTCAACCGCATCGCCTACTCTGCAGCCCACGTGGTTGCCGACCCGCTGGCTGCCATCGACCCGTGGATCGACTGCGCCGTCGATTGGGACACCACCATCGCCTATCGCCGCCACCTCTGGTCGCTGGGCCTGGGTGTGGCCGAGGCCATGGACACCGCACAGCGCGGCATGGGCCTGAACTGGCCCACCTCACTTGAGCTGATTCGCCGCTCCATCGATGCGTCCAAAGACTTTGCGTCCAAAGGTGGCAGTGCGCTGGTTGCATCCGGCTGCGGCACCGACCACCTGGTGCTCGACAACGTGAAAAACGTCGATGAAGTCATCAAGGGTTATGAAGAACAGATGGCTGCGATTGAAAAGCTGGGCGGCAAGCTCATCGTCATGGCCAGCCGCGCCCTTGCCCGTGTGGCCAAAAGCCCTGCCGATTACGAACGTGTGTACGACCGCATCCTGGGCCAGGCAAAACAGCCGGTTGTCCTGCACTGGCTGGGCGACATGTTCGACCCTGCCCTCAAGGGCTACTGGGGCAGCAGCAACGTCGAAGCCGCCATGGACACGGCGCTCGGCATCATCAACGCCCACCCTGACAAGGTCGACGGCATCAAGATTTCGCTCCTCGACAAGGACAAGGAAATCGCCATGCGCAGACGCCTGCCCACTACCGGAGGGGATGACGGATCTGGTGTGCGCATGTACACGGGCGACGACTTCAACTACGCCGAGCTGATTGCCGGTGACGGCTTCGGCAGCAACGACATGCATGGCAAGAGCGATGCGCTGCTGGGCATCTTTGATGCGATTGCACCTGCAGCCAGCGCGGCCCTCGGTGAACTCGCCGCAGGCAACACCGAAAAATTCCACTCCATTCTCGGCCCGACTGTTCCACTATCGCGACACATCTTTGCCGCACCCACCCGCTTCTACAAAACCGGCGTGGTGTTCATGGCCTGGCTCAACGGCCACCAGAAACACTTCACCATGGTCGGCGGCCAGCAAAGCACACGTTCGCTGCAGCACTTTTCCGAGTTGTTCCGCCTGGCAGATGCGGCCAACCTGCTCGAACAACCCGAGTTGGCAACGCGCCGAATGAAGACTCTGCTTGCACTACACGGCGTCGAATAAAAGTTTCAGTCCATCAAACAAAAACACTGGAGACAAAAGCATGAAAAAACAGACACAAAAACGCTTCTTCCTCAAAGCATGCATCGCCGCAAGCCTGGCCGCAACGACCTTCGGCGCGATGGCACAGGCCTATCCGAACAAACCAGTCAAGGTCATCATCCCCTTCCCGCCCGGCGGCACGCTGGATGCCGTCGGCCGGCAACTGGCTCAAAAACTCGGCGAGCAAATGGGCCAGCCTTTTGTGGTCGAGAACCGCGCAGGTGGCAACGGCACCATAGGCGGTGCGGCTGTCGCGACAGCGCCTGCTGACGGCTACACGCTGCTGTTCAATGCCTCGACCTTCACCTCGGCCCCGATGACCATGAAGTCAGTGCCCTACGGTGTGGTGAAAGACTTCACCCCCATCGCGCTGGTCGCGAAGGCGCCGCTGTCGATCGCCATCAACAAGAACCTGCCGATCACCGATGTCAAGTCGCTGGTCGCCTATGCAAAAGCCAATCCTGGCAAGATGACGTTTGCTGTGGGTTCCATCGGCTCAGCAGGTCACCTTTCGACCGAACTGCTCAAGCGCACAGCGGGTGTTGAATACACCGTCGTGCCTTACAAAGGCACGGCGCCCGCTTTCCAGGATTTGATAGGCGGCCAGATCGACGGTTTTATCGATCCCATTCTTGGCTCGCTGCAGTACCACAAGAGCGGTTTGCTGCGCGTGGTGGCAGTCACCGGCGACAAGCGTGCACCCAACCTGCCCGATGTGCCGACGGTTGCCGAGACCATTCCCGGCTATGAGTTTTACAGCTGGTATGGCCTCTGGGCGCCAGCCAAATTGCCTGCAGAAATCACACGCCGCCTCAATGCCGAGACCAACAAGGCCCTCAACAGCGACATGAAAGAAAAGCTGATCCAGCAAGGCCTCGTTCTCACACCCGGCACGCCGGAAGACTTCGCGAAGTTCCAGAGCGCCGACATGGCCCGCTCGCAGAAGGTGATCACAGACGGCAACATCAAGCTCGAATAAGAAATGCAGCGCGCGCTCGTCACAGGTACCAGCTCGGGCATAGGCCTGGCCATTGCAGAACATCTGCTGGGCCAGGGCTGGGCTGTGAGTGGTTTTGACATTGCCCCATCGCGCATCTCGCATGCGGCCTTTGAGGCAGCAAAGGTTGACCTGTGCGAGACGGCGGCACTGGAGGCTGCGGCTTCAAAAATTCATCCCTACGCACTGGTGCATGCGGCCGGCGTGCTGCGGGTTGGCAAGCTCGGCGGGCTCAAGCCCGCAGATGCACAGCTCATGTGGCAGGTACACGTGCAGGCCCTGAGCTGCATCGCCAACATCGTGGTGCCAAAGATGGCGACGGCGGGTTCGGGCCGGGTTGTGATCATCGGCAGCCGGGTATCGAAAGGATTTGCAGGCCGCAGCGAATACGCAGCCACCAAGGCCGCCCTCACCTCTCTGGCGCGCAGCTGGGCCGCCGAAGTGGTGGCCTCGGGTGTGACAGTGAATTTAGTGTCACCTGCAGCCACCCGCACCGCCATGCTCGACGACCCGTCGCGCCAGGCCTCGTCACCGCGCGTGCCCCCCATGGGGCGGCTGATTGAACCTTCAGAAATTGCGGCCATGGTGGCCTATCTGCTATCACCGGCAGCTGCGGCCATCACGGGTCAGGACATACAGATTTGTGGCGGCTCGTCGCTCGACTATTGAGCTGTTGAGTATTGACCCAAGAGAAAACAGAGAAAGACCCATGCGACAGATTGACAGTTATTCCCACATCCTGCCCAAACCTTATTTCGACCGCATGGCCGAACTGGCCAAAGACAAGGGCGCCATCAAGCGCTGGCTGACCATTCCGGTGCTGTATGACCTGGATGCGCGCCTCAAAATGATGGAGGGCTTTCCCGGCTACCAGCAGATCCTGACGCTGTCGAGCCCGCCCATCGAGCTGATTGCAGGGCCGGAAGACTCGCCCGAGATGGCACGACTGGCCAATGACAGCATGGCCGAAATCCGCGACAAACACCCCGGGCAGTTCCCGGCCTTTGTGGCGTCACTGCCCATGAACAATGTACCCGCCGCACTTGAAGAAATGGAGCGCGCCATCACGCAACTGGGCGCCAAGGGCATACAGATCTTCACCAATGTGGGCGGCAGGCCGCTGGACGATGAAGAGTTCTGGCCCATCTTCGAGGCTGCCGTCAACAAGTACGACGTGCCGATCTGGATGCACCCTGCGCGCGGTGCCAACATGCCCGACTACGCGAGCGAGAAAAAATCGAAATTCGAGATCTGGTGGACCTTCGGCTGGCCCTACGAGACCAGCGCCGCCATGACACGCATGGTGTTCTCCGGCTTCTTCGACAAACTGCCGAACATGAAACTCATCACGCACCACATGGGCGCGATGATCCCCTTCTTCGATGGCCGCGTCGGCCCGGGTCTGGACCAGTTCGGCAGCCGCACGTCTGATGAAGACTACGAAGGCCTGCTCAAGCGCATGGCCAAGCGGCCCATCGACTACTTCAAGATGTTTTACGCCGACACCGCGCTTGCAGGCGGCCAGGCCGGCCTGCGCTGCGGGCTTGAATTTTTCAGCCCCAAACAGGTGGTGTTTGCCAGCGACTGCCCTTTCGACCCGGAAGGCGGGCCGATGTTTATACGCACGATTCCCGAAGCCATTGACGGCCTCGGCCTGTCGAAGGAAGACAGCGAAGGCATTTATTTCCGCAACGCACTGCGCCTGCTCAAGATGCCCTGCGACTGCTGAAGACACATTCGTTTCAACAAAACCATTTCGGAGACAGACATGAAAAAAGCACTCAAGCTACTCGCAGGCGCGCTGGCCATGGCGGCCGCGATGACCGCGCACGCCCAGGCATGGCCTTCAAAACCCGTGCGCATCATCGTGCCATTTGCACCCGGCGGCACCGTAGACGTGGTTGCACGCACGCTGGCGCAAGCCCTCACGGAGCAGATGGGCCAGCCCTTTGTGGTCGAGAACCGCGCTGGCGCCAGTGGCCTGATCGGCAGCGACATCGTTGCCAAGGCCCCTGCCGACGGCTACACGCTGCTGGTGCAGGCACCCACACTGATCGCCAGCCCGCTCATGCTCAAGACAGTGCCGTATGACGTGATACGCGATTTCCGGCCCATCTCACTGCTGGGCTCTGTGCCCATGGTGATGGCGGCCAACCCCTCGGTTCCCGCCAACAACCTCAAAGAGTTTGTCGCGCTGGCCAAAACCAACCCCAGGCAATACTCGTTCGGCACCTCGGCTATTGGCTCGCCCATGCATGTGGCGCAGGCGTCCATCAAGAGCAATGCCAAGCTCGACATTCCCATAATTGTTTACAAGGGCACGGCCGGTGCCATCAACGATGTACTGGGCGGTCAGATCAGCGCCATCGTCGATGCCATGCCCTCGACCTACCCGCACATCGCCAGCGGCAAACTAAAGGCGCTGGCCGTCACCACAAAAACGCGCATGCCGCACATGCCCAATGTGCCCACAGTGGCCGAGTCGGGCTTTCCTGAATTTGAAATGGTGTCCTGGTACGGCCTGTGGGCGCCAGCAAAACTGCCCGACGACATTGCCAAAAAGCTCAATGCCGAGGCAACCAAAGCCATGCGTTCGCCCAAGGTGACCGAGCACCTGCGTGCGCAAAGCTTCATGTCCGCCGGTGGCACCCCTGACGATTTTGCAAGGCACATCACCAAGGAAATTGCCATTTACTCACGCGTTGTGCGTGATGCCAACATCCAGATCGAATAATTTCAAGGCCAGCTTCATTCATGCGCGATTTCTCCAAAGACCATCAGTGGCTGTCCATCAACACCGCCACGATTCGCAAAGACCAGGGCACTGACCTGCCTCTCGACCAGATCATCGAAGCCTGTGTGGCCCGCGGCATCACGGCCGTCTCCCCATGGCGTGATCAGGTTGCGGCAGTGGGCCTCGACAAAATCTCTGCCCTTGTGAAAAAGCACGGCCTGAAACTCTCGGGCTATTGCCGCGGCGGCATGTTCACGGCAGCCGATGCAGCCGGGCTGAAGGCCGCGCATGAAGACAACATTCGTGCTGTCGATGAAGCCTGTGAATTGAATGCCGCATGCCTGGTGCTGGTGGTCGGCGGTTTGCCAGGCGCCCTGGCGGGCAGGGCCGCGCACAAGGACATCGCACTCTCGCGCCAGCAGGTGAAAGACGGCATTGCGAAGTTGCTGGATTACGCCCGCAGCAAAAACATGCCGCTGGCCATTGAGCCCCTGCACCCCATGTATGCGGCAGACCGCGCCTGCGTCAACACCATGGAACACGCGCTGGACCTGTGCGATGAGCTTGACCCGTCGAAATCAGGGGCTCTCGGCGTGGCGGTCGACGTGTACCACGTGTGGTGGGACCCCAAGCTGCAGGCGCAGATCAAACGTGCAGGCAAAAACCGCCTGCTGGCCTTTCACGTCTGCGACTGGATGACCCCCACCACCGACCTGCTCAATGACCGCGGCATGATGGGTGACGGCGTCATCGACATTCCGAAGATACGCGGCTGGGTGGAGGCTGAAGGTTTTGCGGGCTACAGCGAGGTCGAGATCTTCTCCACCGGCAACTGGTGGCTCAAGGACCACGCCGAGGTGCTGGACACCTGCATTGCACGGCACAAGACAGCGGTTTGACCACCATCCGTTACCTTCAGACACGACGGCCGCAGCGCAGGGCCGCCCCAAGCAAGGCCAGCCCCCTCGGGGGGCAGCCGGTTATTGGGGTCAGACACCCATTTCGCAGCGGTGCGTGCACCGCTTCCGGAGGATGAGCCAACGGCTCAGCGAATTGGGGCTCTGACCCCAAAAACCGGCGTGGGGGCTAAGTCTACTTAAAGCGGTACGAGAGCGCCAGATAACCCGAAGCCTGCATCTTGCGAACCACCAGAGGGCTGTTGGTGATGGCCGAATCCATCCACTTCTCGCGCAGTTGCATGTTGATTACCCATGAATCGTTCAATGGAATGTCAGCGGCAATGCCCAGCATGGGGATGGTCGATGCACCGGCGTTGTATGCGGCATAACCACTGGCCAGGGATTCGGCAGGGGTCACGCCATACAGGTAATTCGTGTATTTGGCGCTGCGGTGCTCCAGGCCTATCTGCGGGTAGAAAGACACATTGCCGAGCTTGAATTCGGCGGCGTAGGTGGCTTCCAGCAGTGATCCACGCGACTTGCCTGCATCAAAAAAAGCGTTGAAGATGAAAGCGCCGTAGGGCGTTTTCTGGAAAGTGCCTATGCCCAGGGGAATGGGCGTATCGCGGTTGTTCAGGCCCGCCAGCGCTGCAGTATTGGCCCGCCAGCCTTCCTGGCTGACACGGCCCACCAGTTCAAGGTAGCCATTGCCCATGGACAGCGTCTTGAAGCCGAATGTATCTACCCGCCCGAAAAAGCGGCCATAGTCAAAAAACGCGTAGGGCAGCAAGGTGTTGTCCGTACCCTTGCTGCGGACGAGGCCCTGCGTGCTGTACACACTGCCGCCTATATCGCCCGTCAGTTTGTAGCTGATGGGGTCGGCCTGTGCATGGGCGGCCGGTGAACCCAGCAGGCAGGCAGTCAGGCCCAGGGCAGTGAAGGCGGCAGATCTGCAGACGTGCGTAGACTTTTTCATCGCGTGCCTCATGGTGTTGTGTTGCTTGTTGAAGGACTGGGCCAGTATAGGCAGCATGTCTGCGTCCGGTACAGGTCGACGCGGCAGGACGGCAACAACGCTGCTTGCAGGAAGGTTCTGAAGGCAAGGTATAAACACCGCATGAATCATTCCCCTGCTGCCAACCGCCGCGGCATCCTGTACATGGTGGGCGGCACGGCCAGCTTTGTGGCTAACGATGCCCTTGTCAAATTTGCAAGCCAGAGCATGCCCAGCTCGCAGCTCATTTTTATCCGGGGCGCCTTGTCGGTGCTTCTCATCCTTGCCGTTGCATTTGCGTTGCGCGCGCCTGTGCGTGTACCGCCCGGCACGCGTGGATGGGTCACAGGCCGGGCACTGGTGGATGCGCTGGCGACCATGCTCTACCTCGGCTCGCTGTTTCACCTGCCGATCGCCAACGCGATCGCCATCACGCTGGCAGCCCCGCTGTTCATGACCCTGTTCGCCGCCCTCTTCCTGGGCGAGCGGGTCAACATGGCGCGCTGGCTGGCTGTGGGTGCCGGGTTTACCGGCGTATTGCTGGTGGTGCAGCCGCGGGCCGATGGTTTCAACTACTACGCCCTTGTGTGCCTGCTGGCCGCACTTTGCCATGCCTCACGCGACCTGATGACGCGCCGCATCGATGCGGGTGTGCCGTCCATCATCGTCACGCTGACCACGGCGCTGGCCGTCACGGTCATATCGGGGGGGCTGACGCTTGCGCAGGACTGGAAACCCTTCAGCGGGTTTGAATTTGCCGTGTTGCTGCTGGCAGCGGTGTTTCTCGCGGGGGGGTATTACCTGACGGTCTGCAGCATGCGCTTTGGCGAGCTGTCTGTGGTCGGCCCCTTCCGCTACAGCGGCATCATTGTTGCGCTGGTGCTGGGCTACCTGGTCTGGCACGACATCCCGAATGCGATTGCGTGGTGCGGCATCGCCCTGCTCGTGGGCTCTGGCCTTTACATGCTGCGGGGTGACAAACGCCAGGACGTTGACACGCCCCTGGCTTGAGCAACCCGATTCAGGCCGGGACCAGTGCCGTGCGGCGCACACGCCGCACATTGAAAGCGCTGGCAATCAGCACCGCCTGCACCAGCGCCAGGCCCAGCAGCACGCCGCGGTACTGGCCGTGGTCCATCATCAGGCCGAAGATCAGCGGCGACACGGCGCTGCCGATGTCCAGGCCGGCATACACCACACCGTAGACACGGCCCGAGGCGTTATCAGGCGTCGAACGCTTGACCAGCAGGTCACGCGACGGCCCGGCCATGCCGGAGGCAAAACCCATCAGGCCGAACAGCACAGGCACCACCCAGGCCGGGTAGCTGCCCAAAGCCAGCAGCAGGGCCACACCGGCCGCCAGGCCAAAACCTATGCCTACGATGCGCTCGCAACGCGAAGGGTCCGACGCGAGAAAACCGCCCAGCACCATGCCGCCTGCACTGCACAACATGTAAATCGTCAGGCAGCTGGCGACCAGGGCAATCGGCATGTCGTGCAGGTGGCGCGCGGCTTCAGGTGCAAAGGCCTGCACCACGCCCAGCGCGATGGCGTACCAGAAGAAAAACGCAAAGCACATCCACACAGCGGGGATTTTCAGGAAGCCAAAGCTGCTGTCCTGCACCGCAGCGCCTTTGGCGGGCGCTTCAACCTTGAGGTGCAGGTGGCTGCGGTTGAGCAGCAGCACGGCCAGCACGCCAAAAGCCACCACACCGGCAGCCACCAGTGCCACGCGCCATGAAAAAGCCACCGTCAACGGCACCAGCATGGCAGGCGCCAGCGCCCAACCCAGGCTGCCGGTGATGCCATGCACGCTATACGCGTGGCCGAGGCGCGGCGCGCTGACCTTGCGGTTGAGCAGCGTGTAGTCGACCGGGTGAAACACGCCGTTGCCTATGCCGCCAATGACAGAGAACACCGCCAGCATCCAGTAGCTGTGGCTGGCGGCATAACCGAAAGCCGAAACACCAATGAGCGCCAGGCCGGAAAACAGGATGGGACGCGGGCCGAATTTGTCGACAACAAAGCCCGACGCCGCCTGCACGCCGCAGGACACCGCAAAAAAGATGGTCATCAAGAGGCCCAGCTCGGCGTAACTGACATTGAACTCAGTCTTCAGCCACGGAAACAGTGGCGCCAGCAGCAGCTGGCTGAAATGGCTGACCATGTGGGCGGCTCCCACCAGGCCGATCACGCCTGCATCGTTGCGCAGGGGCGTGGGGGCGGATGGGAAGTTCAGGGTGCTTGAAGTAGGCATGGCGCTATCGTAGTAGTTACCCGACGTGCCGAAATGCGACAAATAGCCAATAATCATCGAATTCCAGACAAACCGGCAACTCGACTCAAGCGCCAAATATCGACATGGTCCGTGCCCAGCCACTCCAGTACATGCCCGTCGGCGACACCGACAGCTTCACGCCGCATACAAAGCGCCCAGTGCGCGTGCGTGCCCGCACCATGCCGGCAGACACGCACTTCGAGCCGCATTCGCATGCCTGGGCGCAACTGGCCTATTGCGCCGTCGGCATTGTGCAGGTCACCTCAGAGCAGACCCAGGACGGTGAGGACCACGTCACCTACATCGTGCCGCCGTCACGCGCCGTGTGGATTGCGCCCGGCGCCAAACACCACATCACCGTGCTGGAGGCTGCCGAGTTCCGCACCCTCTATATGGATGCCAGCGTCACGCCCAAAGGCTGGAGCGGCTGCCGCATGATCGTGGTGTCACCGTTGCTGCGCGAGACGATTCAGGCACTCGACGCCCCTTCTACTACTCCCCTGCTCGCCGCCAGGGAGCAACTGCTGACCCGCCTGACGCTGGACGAGATCGAGCGCGCCGACATCCAGGCGCTGGGTGTGCCGCTGCCGCACCCGCAAACCGGCGACAAGCGCCTGCGCGCCCTGTGCGAGGCGGTGATGCGCGCGCCGTCGGAGCGCGCCACGCTGGCGGAATGGGCGGCCGACATAGGCGCCAGCGAACGCACTGCCGCCAGGCTGTTCAGGGACGAACTGGGCCTGAGCTACCAGCAGTGGCGCCAGCAGGCCATCCTCGCGCATGCCCTGCCCTTGCTGGCGCGCGGCCAGTCCATCAGCACGGTCGCAGCCGCCAGCGGCTATGCCAGCGACAGCGCGTTCTCGGCGATGTTCAAGTCAGCAATGGGGCAATCGCCCAGCCATTTCCAGCATCGCGGCGGCTGACGCGGCCTCGGTTTGATACCGCGGTTGCTATTTTTTTCATAGCTGCTCACGCACGTATCTATTGGCCTGCAGCCGTTTTAGGTGCCTGAAAACGGCCTTTTGGGGGTGTTTTTGGTCAATTTTTTCCACCGCACATCGTTCACAACCCAAAAAGTTAAGTTCCATATTAACTTTTAAACAATTTTTAACGTATACGTTAAAAAGTGCTCGTTTTTTGGCTCTGGCCGCCTGTTGTAGCAGCGGCCTATCGCAGCAACTCAGCCGGCCGCGCAGCCGCCGGGCTTGTAGACACGCTCCGCAGATGCCGGAAACTTCGCCAGCTTGTCTGCCGGCCTGCGTGGCCGCGTGAGCAGCTCACCGCCGCAATTCGGGCATTTGCCCTTCAGTTTGTCTTCAGCGCAGCTTGAGCAGAAGGTGCATTCAAAAGTGCATATGCGGGCATCGGTTGAATCTGCCGGGAGATCCTTGTTGCAGCATTCGCAGCCGGGGCGGAGTTGAAGCATGGGGTGTCCTTTAAAAGATGACAGACTTCTTTATGCCACATGGGCCGCCGTGACCCAGATGCATCACTTCGGCTTCCAGCGCTTGAGCAAGAGCGCATTGCCCATCACGCTGACCGAGCTCATGGCCATGGCGGCACCTGCCAGCACGGGGTTGAGAAAACCCAGCGCTGCCAGCGGAATGCCTGCGGCGTTGTACGCGAAGGCCCAGAAAAGGTTCTGCCGAATTTTCGCTACGGTGCGGTCAGAAATATCCAGCGCTGCAGCCACCAGCATGGGATCGCCACGCATCAGCGTGATGCCGGCCGCGTGCATGGCCACATCGGTGCCATTGCCCATTGCCATGCCGACGTCTGCGGCAGCGAGCGCCGGCGCGTCGTTCACACCGTCGCCCACCATAACCACGGTATGCCCGCCCTCCTTCAACGCCATGACACGCGCCGCCTTGTCGCCTGGCAGCACCTCGGCCATCACCTCGCCCTCCTCTGGCCGCAAGCCCAGCCGGCGCGCCATGGCTTCAGCAGCGCCCCGGTTGTCGCCGGAGATCATCACCGTCTTGATGCCGCGCGCACGCAGCGCCGCAAGCGCCTCTTTGGCTCCGGGCTTGGGTTCGTCACCAAAAGCCATCAGCGCGCGCAGCGTGAGGCCTGCCGTGGTCCGCTCGGCCATGGCAGAGACGGTAGCGCCCTGCGCCTGCAGTTCAGTGGCTTTGTCGGCCAGCACGCCCATGTCCACCTTCAGCTCATCCATCCAGCGCAAGCTGCCGATCAAAAAGCTGCGCACACCCACTTCCCCCTCAGTACCCCGGCCCGATACGGCCCGCACGTTATCGGGGGCCTCCACAACCAGTTTCTTCGCCTGCGCGCTGGCCACCACGGCGCGCGCCAGCGGGTGTTCGCTGCCGCTTTGCAGGCTGGCCGCGGCCTGCAAGGCTTCGGTGTCGTCCATGCCGGGCAGCACCACCAGCGCGGTGAGCCGGGGCTGGCCGACCGTCAGCGTGCCGGTCTTGTCAAAGGCCACCACATCAACCTTGTGGGCGAGTTCCAGCGCCTGCGCGTCCTTGATCAGGATGCCGTGCTTTGCCGCCACGCCGGTGCCGGCCATGATGGCTGCTGGCGTGGCCAGGCCCAGCGCGCAGGGGCAGGCAATCACCAGCACCGCCACGGCGTGAATCAGCGCCAGTTCAAACGCATGGCCGGTCAGCCACCAGCCCAGCAAGGTAGCCAGCGCAATAACAAGCACCACCGGCACAAACACGGCGCTCACCTGGTCGACCAGGCGCTGTATCGGCGCTTTGGCGGCCTGCGCGTCTTCAACCAACCGAATGATGCTGGACAGCACCGTCTCGCTGCCGACCGCCGTCACCAGCATCACCACACGGCCATCGCCGTTGATGGAACCGCCCGTCAGCCTGCCGCCCACCTCTTTTGTCACCGGCAAGGGCTCGCCAGTCAGCATGGCTTCATCGACCTGGGTGTGGCCTTCCAGCAGCGTGCCATCGACGGGGAAACGTTCGCCCGGCTTGACCACGATGCGGTCACCGACCAAAACCTCGGCCACCGGTACGTCAACCTCACCCTCCACGCCAATCAGATGCGCCACCTCAGGCCGCAAGGCATGCAGCGCCCGGATGGCCGAGGTCGTCTGGCGTTTGGCGCGCGCCTCCAGCCATTTGCCCAGCAGCACCAGCGTGATGACGACGGCTGAACCCTCAAAGTACAGGTGCACCATGGCACCAGCATCGGCCGTGAGCCAGAGCCACACCGACAGCGCCCAGCCAGCCGTGGTACCCAGCGCCACCAGCAAATCCATGTTGCCGGTTAACGCCTTCAGGGCGCCCCAGCCCGCCCTGTAAAAGCGTGCGCCCAACACAAACTGCACCGGCGTGGCCAGCAGAAACTGCCACAGCGGCGGCAGCATCCAGTGCAGGCCGAACAGGTCGGCAATCATGGGCGCGACCAGCGGCACCGAAAGCGCCATGCCGATGCCGACAGGCATGAACCCTGCCCACGGAGATGC
This sequence comes from Pseudomonadota bacterium, assembly GCA_040388905.1. Taxonomy (GTDB): domain Bacteria; phylum Pseudomonadota; class Gammaproteobacteria; order Burkholderiales; family Burkholderiaceae_C; genus Polaromonas. The sequence goes on along the minus strand of JAZKAY010000005.1, from coordinate 106,543 downwards.
GTCGGGGGCGTCAATCGCCGCATCGGCAGCACGCGGTTCATAACCGGCATCACGCACGGCCCGCCGCAGCCGCGCCTCCATCTGCTCGCCCTGCGCATACACAATTCGAGCCGATTCGGTAGCCAGGTTGACAGTGGCCGTCTCGACACCCGGCACCTTTTTCAGGGCCTTTTCAACCCGCGTGACACAGGATGCGCAGGTCATGCCGCCTATGCCGATGTCGAGGGGAATGGGTGTGCCAATCGGTTGAAGGGGGGTGGAGAGCGTAGTCATGTCCATAGGTTAAAGCTTCCCACCATGGCAAGGTCAAGTTTTGATACAGATCAACCCTGGGCCAAAGAGTGGCAAACGAAAGCCGCTTGACCTTCCCACGGTGGCAAGGTTCACGATATGCTTTCCGTCAACCCGGACACCACAGGAATATTTATGAACCAGACCTTCACCGTTACCGGCATGACCTGCGGCCACTGCGAAAAAGCAGTCACCCGCGCCATCAAACAGGTGGATCCGCAAGCCGAAGTCACGATTGACCGCGCCGCCAACAAGGTAGAGGTTCAATCAGACCAGCCGCACGACATTCTGGGCAAGGCGATAGCCGAAGAAGGCTACGCCGTCGCGGCATGAAACCCGCCGCCACAACCGGCACCGCGTGGCCGGTACCCATAGGCACGGCGGCGAGGCTGTCAGGCGTATCAGCCAAGATGCTGCGCCACTACGAGTCACTGGGCCTGCTGGCCGGTGTGGCCCGCACCGACAGCGGCTACCGCCAGTACAGCGAGGCAGATGTGCGCAGCCTGCAGTTCATCAAGCGCAGCCGCGACCTCGGGTTCTCGATGGCCGAGATTGCAGAACTGGTCGGCCTATGGAACAACCGCCGCCGCGCGAGTTCCAGCGTCAAGCGTATCGCCCAGAAGCATGTTGACGATCTGGCCCAGCGCATCGAAGCCATGCAGGCCATGCAGCGCACACTTTCAAACCTGATGCACCACTGCCACGGCGACGAACGCCCCGACTGCCCGATTCTTGATGACCTCGCAGGTGATATCGCCCACATTTGATGCAGGTCATGGAAATGCCGCTCCGGCGAGTGCCTAATGAACCGTGACGGCATCCATTAACCAGATTCAGGAGACTTTCATGACCAAAAATGTCGGCAGCATTGACCGCGCATTGCGCACCATCGTCGGCCTCGCACTGATTGCCCTTGCCGCCACCGGTACTGTGGGCTGGTGGGGCTACCTCGGCGTCATACCCCTGGCCACTGCGGCGATGGGCTGGTGCCCGCCCTACGCACTGTTTGGCTGGAATACCTGCTCCGCACGATCGTCGCGATAAAAGCTGTGGCCTTGCTGTGGACTGATCAAAAGCGGTTTGTCAGGCAAAGCGGGGGAAGAGCCTGACGGCATTCAGCCGGTTGATGGCCCGGGTTTGCACCTCGGTGAGGCCGGAGGCGCTCATGCCGCGCACGTGGTCGGCCGCAGTACGGAAGGGGAAATCAGTGCCGAACAGCACCTGCGACACCGGTACCAGCTTGAGCAGCGCAGACATCGCAGCGGGATGTGCAGCCTGCGCAATGTCGTAATAGAACTTTTGCAGCATGGCCTCGATGCCGCCGGGCACCTTGCCCGCAATGTCGAGGTTGAGGCCCAGGCCCCTGTCCAGGCCGGGATAGCGCGTGAAGCGCTCCAGCAAGAACGGCATGGTGCCGCCTGCATGCGAAAAGATGAAGGTGATGTCGGGGAAGCGCGCCGCCGCGCCGGTGAACAGCAGGCTGGCGATGGCACGCGATGTGTCGGTAGCCAGTTCGATGACAGAGTAGTGAACCTCGGGAATCAGGTTCCTGCAGCAGTTGGCGGTGGTGGGGTGGGTGTAGACCACGGCCTTGCGGCGGTTGAGCTCTTCCAGCACAGGCCAGAACGTCCGGTCACCCAGCCACCTGTCACCAAAGCTGGTCAGCAGGCCCACGCCGTCGGCCTTGAGCACGTCGAAGGCATACGCGATTTCCTTGAGGCTGGCATCCACATCCGGCAGCGGCAGCGCCGCAAACAGCCCGAAACGTGTTGGATACCTCGACATCAGGCCGGCACCGAAGTCATTGCATTCACGCGCCAGCCGGGCGGCGCGCGCTTCATCCCTGAACCAGACACCCGGCGTGGTGATGGAGGTGATGGATGTGGCAACGCCTGCCCTGTCCATGTCTTCCAGCGATTTCTCCAGTGTCCAGCCGACGACCGGGCGTTCGCCCGCACCCTGCGCGACGATCTCCCTGATGAAGGACGGCGGCGACACATGGTGGTGAACATCAATAATGCCCGCTGAGGCCGCCGCCGGTGAAGCAGCCGGTGAAGCGGTCTGGGAAGCAACCAGCCCGGAGAACAGCGCACCGCCCGCTCCGGCCAATAGCGACCTGCGCGAGAGCCGGCCCGCCCTGAAAGCAGTGATCTCGTGGGTGCTGCCGCAGGCGCAGGCAGGTGGCAGGATTTTTTCAGCTGACATGGTCTTCTCCTTCATGTGTTTTTTGTTCTGGCCGCGGCGTGTCGTCCCGCCAGCAAACCACTGGTGAACGCCCAGGCCAAACCGTGACCGTGGCCGGTATTTGTGAAACCGCCCTGCCCCACGCCGCCGGCGGCGTAGAGCCCTTCAATCACCCGGCCTTCCGGGTCAAGCACCTGCAATCGCGTGTTCACTGCGAGTCCGACAGGCGTCACCAGCAGCCATGACTTGATGGGGCCCAGCGCGTAAAACGGGCCACCCGCCAGGGCCTTGTCACCCCGCTCGCCAGTGGAGGCGTTCACCGTGGCCTGCAGCGTGCCCGCATCCATGCCCAGTGGCCCGGCCAGCGCAGAAAGTGTGGGCGCCGAGTGAAAAATATCGGGCCGCGCGCGCCGGTAGTCATCGACATAAGCGTAGGCCACACCGGGCGCGGTAGAGATGAAGTGCGGCCATTGTGAAAACTGCCGAGCGATGCGTTCGTCAAACACGATGTAGCCCACGCCGTCGGGCTGCCGGGGCAGCATGAGGTTGGGTGTACCCAGGCTGCCAGCCGGCTTGTCTGCGGTGCGCTCATGGTGGCCGACATCCTGCAGGATGGTACCGCCGAGCTCGTCGGCAAACCGTTCGCCACGCTTGTTGATGAGCAGCGCACCCTGGACGAACAGGCCCCTGTCCACTCCCAGGGCCGTGGTCAAGAACTTCAGCACAAACGGCCTGAGCACAGCCAGCGCAGGCGGGTATTGCAAGGCGGTTTTAATGAGCCATGCAACACCCCTGAAAGGCGGTATGCGCTGTGTCCAGTTCGGCTTGGCGGGTTTGACGAACCGCATCTGCGCAAGTTCACCTACACCGTAGTCTGTTCTTGAAACAATCCTTGCCCCGGCCGCCTCGCCCATGGTGTGGCCATCGCCGGTACACCAGGGGTTGAGCACCTCGATGCCGTCCAGCCCCTCACCGATATGGGTTTTCAGCAGGGCCGCGTTTCCGGCGATGTCACCCGATGCCAGAACGACACCCTGTGCGGCAGAAATTTTTCGTGCAGCTCCGTGCACACCTTTCACTTCTACGCCGGCCACACGGCCATCGGCCTGCACAAGCCGCGTGGCGGCTGTGTTGACATGAATCAGCACACCGGCTTTGATACATGCGCGTTCCAGGTGATGGATATACGAGGCCGAGCCGGGCATGACCTGGTGCAGGCGTGGCTGGCGATGCGGCGGTTGCGGCAAGGGGTTGGCAAAGACGACGCCGATGGAATGCAAAAACCCGACGGCCTCTGCCGCATGTGCCGCCATCAGCCGGCTCAGGTCGGCGTTGTCAGAAATGCCGAAGGCGCGGGCAACTGCGGCAAGGTCTTCTGCATGGTCGGCAGCGCTGTCCCTGATGCCGGCATCGCGCTGATGCTGCGTGCCCGACGCCATGATGGAGCCGACTGCCAATGCGGTCGTTCCGCCAATGTGCGGTGCTTTTTCAAGCAGCACGACGCGGCTGCCTGCGCGCGCCGCAATGCAGGCAGCCATCAAACCCGCGCCACCGGCACCGACCACCACGATGTCTGCTTTTTCATCCCGCTGATGGGAGGCTGTCATGCAATGACCTTGTTCCTGCCTGTGATGACTGGCAGGCGGGGCAAAGCGCATGTTGATCCGGTCAAATCCTGGGTGGATGCCATGCCTGCGACGTTCATCAGCGCAGCAAGTTCTGCGTTCATGCGGCGCACGGCATACGGGCCGTTGTAGACCATGGTGGTGAACACCTGGACAGCTGCTGCACCCGCAGCCATCGCTTCGAACACATCAGCCGCCGACGAGATGCCGCCGGTTGCCACCAGCACATGCTTGTGGCGATCAATCTTCTGGTACCAGAGGCGGATCACCTCAATCGTTGCGCCCTTGAGTGGCGCACCGGAAATGCTGGCCTTCATGGATGCAACGCCTTGCGCTGAGCCTTCGTTCATCAGGCGCATCACATGAACAATGGGTATGAAGCCCCTGACCCATGGGAACTGCAGGATGAGGGCGACCAGGTCATCCATCCAGCGCGGGTCGTCACGATGGCGAAACTTCAGGAACACAGGAACGGCGGGTTTGTGTGCATCCAGGACCTCAAACAGCAGCCGCACATTGGCGATGTCATCAAAGTGGCTTTCGCCCCGGATGTTGGGACAGGCGAAATTGATGGTGGCGTAATCGACCAGGCCGTCGAATTCAACAAACGCGGCCACGATTTCAGTCACCACTTCCTGGATAGACGAATCGGGTTTGGTGGAGCTGTTCCAGATCACATTGATGCCGACCGGCACGCTTCGGCCCGTGCGTGCATGCGACGCAAAACGCGGCGCCACCTTCTTCGCGCCGTCGTTGGGCACCCCATAGCGCGTGAGGACGGCGCACTCATCCACCAGCCTGACGGCCCGGCAGCCGCTGTTGCCAGCGCAGGGTTGGCTGGATACCGCGCCGATCTCAATCGCACCGAATCCCAGCGTGGAGAGCACGGCCAGCGCGCGGCCGTTCTTGTCAAAGCCCGCACCCAGGGCAATCGGCGAGTCCAGCTGCATGCCAGCCACGCTTGTACGCAGGCAGGGATATTTCGTCGGCTTCAACCAGTTCGCGATGGCCCTGAAAAACGGCAGGCCACCTGCCAGACTGCAACAGGCAATCGTCAGCCTGTGCGCCCGCTCTGCATCAAGCCTGAACAGCGGCGGACGGACGATGGATCTGTAGACAGGCATGTCCGCCTCCGCGCCAACAGCTTACTCAGGCAGGTTCAGGATGGAAAGCAGTTTGGCCTTGGATTTCGACTCGTCAGCAATGCGGGCCGAAAACGCCTTGCGGTCAAGATAAGTGGCGCTTTGCAGCAGCGTCTCTGCTGTTGCCTGGTAAGCCGCGCTGTTGACGACATCACGGCAGGTGGCTTCCAGCTTTTCAACCACGGCAACGGGCGTGCCCGTGCGCACGAAAATGCCACCGTAGCCGGCCGCAGGAATGTTGTAGCCGAGGTCGGTGGTGGTCGGTACATCCGGGAACCACTTCGAGCGCTCTTTTGAAAACACCAGCAGCGGACGCAGCTTTTGCTGCTGCGCGAGAGACGAGGTCACGATGCCAGCCTCGATATCACCGGCGATCAGGCCAGGCACGTAGGCAGTCTCACCCCGGTAGGGAATGTCTGACAGGTTGACATTCAGGTCACGCCAGAGTTCTGCCGCCATCAGGTGCGGTGTGGACCCTGTGCCCGAATGGCCGTAACGCAGCTTGCCCGGGTTGGCTTTCGCCTCTGCCAGGAAAGACTTGAAGTCCCTGAATGGCGACGATGCCGGCACGGCCACCATGAAGGTGTTTTCAAAGGTCTGGCAGACCGGGATGAAACCATCGGCTGCGTAGGGCAACTTTTTGGTTCGGTGCGGCTGAATGGTCAGCGGCGTTGCCGGCGTGAAGGCCAGCGTGTAGCCATCGGCTGGCGCGGCCTGCACCACCTGCATGCCCAGCATCAGGCCGGCGCCAGGCTTGTTGTCGATGACCATGGTCTGCTTGAGTCTTGATTCGAGCTGCTGGCTGAAGGCCCGGGCAAGCACATCGATGGTGGATCCGGGCGGCAGGGTCACCACTGCCGTCAACGGCTTGGTGGGATACGCCTGCGCAAAAGCAGCAGGCAGGGCACCCGCAAATGCAAGCGCTCCCGCAAGGGTAGCGGCAACGGCTTTTTTAAGAACGACTGGCATTTTCATGGCAATGCTCCTTTTTATTTCAATTCGCCAGCAGCAGCATGGTGCCGCTGCCGGCCTTGTCTCTGTTTTCTGTGACGTCGCCTTGCTACAGGTATCAGTACTGGATGTGCTTGCCAAGCACGGCATCCTTTTTATCAATCACCGACAGGCCCGCCTTGACCAGCAGGTCGTAAATGGTGTCAATCTCGATCTGGCGCGGGCTGGGCATGGGCGGGCGCATGAAGGGGTTCGGAATCAGGCCGCGCAACCAGGTGGCAACCTTGTAGCGCACGTGCAGGCGACCCATGTCAGCGATGTATTCATGCAGTTGCACGAGGCCGCCGTTCCAGATCTTGCAGGCGTTGTCGATGTCGCGCTGGTCCCAGGCGTCAAGGTGGTCCAGCATGCTTTCCATGCCGAAGTTCCAGAAGCCGCTCAGTGTGCCGTCAAACATGTCGGTGGCACGGTACTCATGAAAGCGAGACGCCAGTGCGGACATCACCGACACGCGCTTTGGCAGGCTGCGCAGGCCTTTGGCGACGATGCGGTAGCCGTCGTAACCGTAAGTCATCTTCCAGCCAACGATGTTGGGGATCTCCCTGCAGATGGCCAGCGTGGCAGCCACCGGCAGGCCGGGTGAGAAAGGCGCAGCCGAGCCGGAGACCGGATGAGTGATGATGGGCAGGTCAACCGCCCTGTCTTGCGCCTTGATCTGGTCTGACCACACCTCGGGGTAGTTGTCGGCATCCCAGCAGGAGGTGATGTCCTGCGCGCCGCCGGGTGGCGTCACAAAAATGCCGTCGGCACCCAGCGCCTTTACATCGCGGGCGGTATCGACCACCTCGGCAGTCGTCAGCGCCCAGGTGCCGGCAATCACGGGCACCTTGCCGTTGATCTCCTCCATTGCCACTTCGAGCACGCGGCGTTTTTCTTCGCGCGTCAGGTAAAAAATCTCGCCCGCTTCAGGGTTGATGCACAGGCCGCCGCGCGCCACAAAACGCGGGTCTTTCAGGAAGTACTGAAGGTAAGAGCGGAAGGCCGCCTCGTCAATTTTCAGTTCGGGGGTGAGGGGCAGCAAGACGGCCGCGTAGCAAACATCGCCAATTGATTTCAATTTGTTCTCCAAAAAAAGTGTCTGGGATCGGACCATTTCCGGTTGCTGCAGTTTCCGGAATTTGGTCAATTATGACTACAGTCATTTATTTTGGAGTATGGGGTTTTCACCAAGTCACGGTAAAGATCGCCTGTCGAGGTCACGCGCGCGATCATCCTCAGACGATGCGCACATGGTGCTGGTTTGTGCTGAAAAGAAGCGCCCGGGCATTGCAGGCGGCGGGCTTCAGGGTTTGACCGCGCGTTTCCCGGCCGAAGTGACTGGTCGCCCAGTGGGCTTTTCACCCAGGCCGGCACCCAGCAATGCAAAGGTGGCCTTCATGCTGGCAAGGCCTTTTTTCAGGTCGGGCTTTTCATCGCTGAGCCAGAAGCGCACCTCGCCCGAGTAGAGAAAAAAGAAGGTGTTGGCAATGCGCTCAACGTCACCGTCTGCGTGGATGGCGCCGCTGGCCATCGCTTCGCGCGCCATCGACTGAAGCTGCGCGATGATGCGCCGGCGGTTTTCCATGTACTGCGCCGCCTGTTTGCCCTCGGAGAAAAAAACCAGCTCCCGTAAAAGCAGGCGCGCCAGCAACACCTGCTGGTGAAAAGCAGCGTAGAAGTGGGAGAACACCTCAAAAGCCTGCAGCGACAGCGGCTTGCGGCTGTCGACACGGCTGAAGGCGTGCTCCACCACGCCGTCGAGCGCATCATTAAAAATCAGGAACAGCAGGTCGCGCTTGTCGTTCGCGTACATGAAGACCGTACCAATCGCCACATCAGCTGCCTCGGCAATTTCTTTGGTCGTGGTGGCTTCATAGCCCTTGGCCTGGAAAAGCTCCAGCGCCGCGCTGCGGATGCGGTTGATCTTGTCGAGCTTGTTGCGCTCGCGCAGCCCGGGTTTGGGCAGGTCAATGGCTTCTTTTTTTGTGCTGCGCATGAGGGGTCTTACGTTCAAATTCAATTTATGACTGCAATCATTTATTACTTAAATATTAACTGACAAACAGCAAGGACAGTGCCCCGGCCGTGCAGGCGCGAGAAGTTGGGTGCCAGGACATGGCCGCTGCCAAAGCTGACAACACAAACAGGTGCTGCCCAGCCTTTATGCCGTGCGACACGGTGCAAACCATTCACAAGACGGACCGCAGGGTGCCTTCGCGCAAGGGAGTGCACTATTGACGCGCTTTACCTACAATCCATTGCATGACCGATGCGCCCCAGCCCAAAACGCGACCAGGACTCATCGGCTATTGGTGGGCACCCGTGGCGTTGATCGCCGTAGCGCTGGCTGTGGTGGCCTACCTTCACCCCTACCAGCCACTCGACGCGTCAGACTTGCCGCCCGAGGTGCTTGCGAGTGCGGGTGTACTGGACAAAGGCTTTGGCGAGCGTGTCAGCCGATCCTTCAAATATGCCACCCGCCGCAGCTACTCATCGCCCTCTGGCGTCATGGAAACCGAGATTCGCATCACCCTCGAGCCGCTGGAAAACGGACTGGTGATGCGCCAGGACGACTGGTATGACATCAAGGGGAAGACCGTGGTTTACCAGGAGCGATATGTGCTGTTCCGCAACCTTTTCTCGGTACACACCCGCAGCCGGGAAGTCGCACCGCTGGTTCATGACCTGATGGGCCGTGTGGGCTGGTACAACGATTCGGCGAAAACCATAGACGGCAAGTCGCAGGGCACAACGCCCGACGCGCCGGACTGGACACTGGACCTGACCATGGCGCGCGTGTCGGACACAGACGGCAAGGGCCTGACGCTGCAGTCAACAAACTACATCCGAACCCTGCACTGCGAACGCGCGGGTGACCTCGATGCTGACGATATAGGCGCCATGGACAAGGGAACCTACCCGCGCATCACCTGCCTGAACATGTCCAGCGACCGGCCTGCCGTGCGCCGCTCGGAATACGTCTGGCTGGCCCGGCACGGCATTTTCCTGCTCCTCGGTTACCGCCAGAACGGTGAGAATGGGACCACGCCTGCCGATACGCCCGGGGATCTGGCCGTCAAGGGACGCTACGTGAAGTTTGAAGTTCTGCCCCTCGCCAACTGAAGCGCGGCCAGCACTGCAAGCACCAGCAGCCGGAATCTCCGGCCCCAATAAAAAACCCGCCGAAGCGGGTTTCCTTGTGTGTTGAGTCCGCAGGCTCAGCCCATGTGCAAACCACCGTTGAGCGAGAAGTCTGCGCCAGTGGCGTAGCCGCCTTCGTCGGATGCAATCCATGAAATGATGGATGCGATTTCTTCGGGCTGGCCCAGGCGTTTGGCGGGCACGCCGGCAACGATTTTTTCAAGCACATCGGGGCGAATGGCCTTGACCATGTCGGTACCGATGTAGCCGGGGCTCACGGTGTTGACCGTCACGCCCTTGGCAGCGACCTCCTGCGCCAGCGCCATGGTGAAGCCATGCAGGCCGGCCTTCGCGGTGGAATAGTTGACCTGGCCAAACTGGCCCTTCTGGCCATTGACAGAAGAGATGTTGATGATGCGGCCGTACCCACCTTCAATCATGCCCTCAATGACCTGCTTGGTCACATTGAACATGCTGTTGAGGTTGGTGGAGATCACGGCATCCCAGTCGGCCTTGCTCATCTTGCGGAACTGGCCGTCACGTGTGATGCCGGCATTGTTGACCAGCACGCTGACCGGGCCATGCTCGGCCTTGACTTTGCTGAACGCCTCTACGGTGGAATCCCAGTCGCCAACATTGCCGACGGATGCGTAGAAGGTGTAGCCGAGGGCTTTCTGCTCGTCAATCCATTTGGTGAAGTCGCGCGTGGGGCCGCAACCTGCTACCACGGTAAAACCGTCCTTGGCCAGTCGCTGGCAAATGGCGGTACCGATGCCGCCCATGCCGCCTGTGACGTAAGCTACTTTTTTTGACATGTATGTGCTCCTTGATGTGCTTATGTCGATGCGAATTTCAGTTTTTGCAACGCTATGTTCAACGCTATGTTTTTAATAGCTTGCAAACATTGTTGTAACCGATATTTCAGCGTTCGATAGTCAGGGCAACCCCCATGCCGCCACCGATACACAGGCTTGCAATGCCTTTTTTCGCATCACGCCTTGCCATCTCGTGCAACAGTGTGACCAGGATGCGGCAGCCGGATGCACCAATCGGGTGACCAATGGCAATCGCGCCGCCATTGACGTTGACCTTGCTGGTGTCCCAGCCCATCTGCTGGTTGACTGCGCAGGCCTGTGCAGCGAAGGCTTCGTTGATTTCAAGCAGGTCAAGGTCCTGCGCCTTCCAGCCTGCACGCTGCAGCGCCTTGGTCGAAGCAGGAACGGGACCCATGCCCATGTAAGCCGGGTCGAGGCCGGTGGTGGCATAGCTGGCAATGCGACCCATGGGTTTGAGGCCCAGTTCGGCCGCTTTTTTGGCCGTCATGACCATCACGGCGGCCGCGCCGTCGTTGATGCCTGATGCATTGCCCGCAGTCACACCGCCCGCCTTGTCAAAAGCGGGGCGCAGGCCAGCCAGGCCTTCAGCGGTGCTCTTGCGGTTGATGAATTCATCAGCAGCGAAAACGATGGGATCGCCCTTTTTCTGGGCAATCGGGAACGGCACGATTTCGTCCTTGAACTTGCCGGCATCCTGCGCAGCCGCAGCCTTGGTCTGGCTGGCCAGCGCGAGGGCATCCTGCATTTCGCGGTTGATGTCGTACTTTTTGGCGACATTTTCTGCGGTGATGCCCATGTGGTACTGGTTGTAGACGTCCCACAGGCCGTCAACAATCATCGAGTCGACCATCTTCCAGTCGCCCATGCGCTGGCCGTCACGCGAACCGTTCAGCACGTGGGGCGCAAGGCTCATGTTTTCCTGGCCGCCGGCAATCACGATTTCGCTGTCACCTGTGGCCACGGCCTGGGCGGCCAGCATGACAGACTTGAGGCCCGATCCGCAAACTGCATTGATGGTGAGGCCGGGAATGCCATTGGGGAAACCAGCCTTGATCACCGTCTGTCGCGCCGGGTTCTGGCCCACGCCTGCAGCCAGCACCTGCCCCATGATCACTTCACCGATCAGGTCGGCAGAGATGCCGGAGCGCTCAAGCACGGCGCGGGCAACCGCAGCGCCCAGTTCGGTAGCAGGTGTTTTGGCCAGCGTGCCACCAAATTTGCCGACGGCGGTGCGGGCGGCTGAAACGATAACGATGTCTTCCATGATGTCTTTCCTTTTTTACACTCAGCTCCCTGTCATTGCGGGCTTGACCCGCAATCCACGTCGGTGCGCTGCTTCATCCGATGCGTGGCTCCCGGGTCAAGCCCGGGTTGACAACGTTTTTGCAATTCAGGCTTTCGCCTTGACGTAACGGCCAGGCGCGGCCTCTATAGCCTGGTATTTTTTAGTGCCGTAAGTTTTGGGCGCAGCCACCTGCTTGCCGGAATGGCCCTTGAGCCAGTTCGACCAGTCTGTCCACCAACTGCCGGGGTGCTCGGTGGCGGTCTTGAGCCATTCAGTTTGCGCCACCGGAAACTTGTTTGCAGGCAATTTGTCGTTGGTCCAGTAGCTGCGTTTTTTCTTCGCCGGCGGGTTGATCACGCCGGCAATGTGGCCGGAAGCGCCCATCACAAACCGCTTCTTGCCCGGCAGGTGCTGGGTCGAGGCGTACGCGCCGCCAATCGGCACGATATGGTCTTCGCGCGAGCCGTACACATAGACGGGAATGTCCACCTTGCCCAGGTCAACCTTCTGGCCGCAGACGACAGTCTTGCCGGGCTTGACGAGGTTGTTTTCAAAATAGGTGTTGCGCAGGTACCAGGCGTAGAAAGGTCCTGGCAGGTTGGTGGAATCGCTGTTCCAGTAAAGCAGGTCAAACGGCGGCGGCGTCTCGCCCTTCAGGTAGTTGCCGACGACGTAGTTCCACACCAGGTCGTTTGGCCGTAAAAAGCTGAAGGTGGAGGCCAGGTCCTGGCCCTTGAGCAGGCCGCCCTTGCCCATTTCCGACTCACGCTGGCTGACGGTGCTCTCGTCGATAAAGATGTCGAGGATGCCGGTGTCGGTGAAGTCCAGGAAAGACGTCAGCAGGGTGGCACTGGCAGCCGGTTTTTGCCCTTTGGCAGCAAGCACGGCCAGTGCGGTGGCCAGGATGGTGCCGCCCACACAAAAGCCCAGGGTGTTGATGGTTTTGGCACCGGAGATTTCCTGCACCACTGAAATGGCCTTCATGGCCGCGTGCTCAATGTAGTCGTCCCAGGTTTTACCCGTCATCGAGGCGTCGGGGTTGCGCCAGCTCACGACAAAAGTGCGATGGCCCTGGCTGACTGCATAACGGATCAGCGAGTTCTCGGGCTGCAAATCAAGAATGTAAAACTTGTTGATGCAGGGCGGCACCAGCAGGAAAGGCTTTTCATACACCTTCGCTGTCAGCGGCTTGTACTCAAGCAACTGGAAAAACTCGTTTTCAAACACCACAGCGCCTTCAGTGGTGGCGACGTTTTTGCCGACCTCAAAGACGCTCTCGTCAGTCATGGACACATGGCCCTGCCTGATGTCATGCAGCAGGTTGGCAATCCCACGGGCAATGCTCTCGCCCTGGGTTTCAACGGCCTTTTTTTGCGCTTCGGCATTGAGCGTCAGGAAGTTGCTGGGTGCAGAGGCGGCCATCCACTGCTCAACCGCAAAACGCACACGGGCTTTGGTCTTTTCATCGCCCTGAACGGCCTCTGCCAGGCCCATCAGGGTGCGGGCATTGAGCAGGTAGGTGGCGGCAGAGAATCTGGAGACAGGGTTTTCATTCCATGCTTCGGCAGAGAAGCGGCGGTCAGAAACCGGTGGCGCGACACTGCCAGCCTGCACACTCTGGTTCCAGAGCACAGATGCTTCCTCGATATATGTTTGCTGGATCTTCTGCAGCTGTGCCGGGTCAAAGGTGACCTGCGGCTGGGACTGCTGGAGGGATTTGAAGGCCGACAAATCCATTTGCGGAAAGCCTGCGGGAGCACCCGCCGCACCAAAAGGACTGGCGCTACCGAAAGAGCCCATGGCCTGCTGCAGGCCCTTTGTGAAGGTCTCCTGCATCTGTTGGGCAGCCTGGGCCCAGTTTGCGTCAGAATTCATCATGTCTCCCGGAATCTTGGATCATTTGATCCTTAGCAATATGCACACCAATCTGTATTCTGATTCTAAAGTCGGCGCGGGCGCTTTATGTATTTAGTTGTCATTGCGTGGCTGTATGTCGTCCTCATGATGAGCGTGGCGGAAGCCACCAATACCACCGGTACCCTCCTGGGTGCCATCATCACCTTTTTTCTGTATGGTTTGGGGCCTGTCGCGCTAGTGGTTTACCTCATGGGTGCCCCGGCACGTAGCAAGGCCATCAAGAAACGCAATGCCCAGGAACGGGAAAAGCAGATCGCAACCCAAGCGGCCACGACAGAAGCACAGCCCGAAGTACCGCCAGCCGTACCGGCTGACAAGTCCTGAAGCTATCGCTTTCGGGTTTTGGTGCTTTCGCCGTAATACTGCACGCATAACTCCCGGGCCAGTTGCACCAGCGAACGGCTGAGCCGCGTCGCAGGCCTGGCTTTTGGGACCGCAATGCACAACCTGTTGCGTATCACAGGTGAATAGATGGCGGCCATGTGTGGCGGCAACTTGTGCGTCCACTCCCGGACGGCGCTGGCGGGCAAGACGGTGGCCGCTACACCCCTGGCCACCAGCGACAGCACCGTCTTGATAGAGTCAACCTCTGCAACCACCTTCAGAAGATGCCCCCGGGGGGCAGCCTCCCCTTCAAGCAGTTGACGCAGCGAATTGGGTTTGCTTGGCAACACGAGCGGCAAAGCTGCCACATCCGCCAGCCGTATGCGCGCAGGCAGCGGCGTGGAGGCCATCAGCACAAGCGACTCGCGCGCAACGGTTTCAATATTGAGCAGTGGCGATGCCGGGGGGTCAAACAACACGGCGACATCAAGCCGCCCGGCCACCAGCCATTCACGCAGGCGAATACTCAGGCCCTCTTCCACGCTGATAGCGGCATCCGGAAATTCGGCGCGAAAACGCTCTACAAGATCGGCCGTCAGTGCATGCGCCACACGTGGCGGCAGGCCTATGGTGATACGCCCACTCGGCGTGAGCTGCCTCTCGCGCATGTCCGCACGGGCACGTTCGGCCAGCTCAAAAATGCCGCGCGCATGCACCAGCAGCGCCAGGCCCGCCTCGGTGGGTTCCACCCCCCTGCCGGTGCGGTTGAGCAGTCGCTGGCCGGTTTCCTGTTCAAGGGCCGCCACCTGCTGGCTCAAGGCCGGCTGCGACATCACCAGCGTGGCGGCAGCCTTGCTGAAACTGCCCGCCTCGGCGACCGCCACCAAATATTCAAGCCTGCGCAAGTCGATGATGAGCTCCCGGTGAATTGGAAGCATTTTATAAGTATTTCAAATATCTGATATTTGAAAATCATTTTTAAAACCCGTGCAAGCAACCCCAGAATATGGGCACACCATGAGCAGCACCCTTCTCACCTTTAACCCCGCACCGTCAAGGCCGCAGTTCAGCCTGCCACCCGGCGCATGTGACAGCCATGTTCATGTTTTCGGCCCTGCCTCACGCTTCCCGTTTGCACAGGGGCGCAATTTCACGCCGGCCGATGCGCCCAGGGAAAAATTGTTTGCACTGCACAAATACCTGGGCATCTCGCGCTGCGTGATCGTGCAGTCGGCCATCCATGGCTTTGACAATTCGGCAGCTGAAGACGCGATTTCGGCAGGCAGTGGCCATTACCTTGGCGTAGCCCTAGTGCCGCACGACGTGCCTGACAAGGAGCTCCAGCGACTGAAGACGGCCGGCTTTCGTGGCGTGCGATTCAACTTCATGCCTCACCTGGGCAATGGGGCCACGCCTCAGCAGGTCATTGCATTGACGCATCGCCTCCAGCCGCTTGGCATGCACCTGCAGGTTCACTTTGCGAGCAGCCTGATTCACGAACTGGCACCAGTGCTGAAGACCTCGGCAGTGCCGGTGGTCATCGATCACATGGGCCGCGTCGATGCAACGCAGGGACCTGATCACGCCGACTTTCATGCACTGTGTACCCTGATGGAAGACCCGCTGTTTTACGTGAAGGTCAGCGGTGCAGACCGCGTTGATGCCACGCCGCCCTACAAGCTGGGGGCTGCGCTTGCGCGGCACCTGGTGGAATCGTTTCCCGACCGCTGCTTCTGGGGCACGGACTGGCCCCATCCCAACCACACCCACATCCCCGACGACGGCGTGCTGGTAGACACGCTTCAGCATATCGCACCCACGCCCGAGTTGCTGCACAAATTGCTGGTAATCAATCCTCATGGTTTCTACAGGTTTGAAGCATGAGCGGGCGTTTGTCGGGCAAGGTGGTACTGGTGACCGGTGCAGGCTCGGTCGGACCAGGCTGGGGCAACGGGCGCGCCATCGCCGTTCGTTTTGCGGAAGAAGGCGCGAAGGTCTTCGCAATCGACCGGGATGCGGATCGCATGCTTGACACCATACAGTTGGTCAAGGAGTCGGGGGGCGAGATTGAAACGGCCACCTGTGATGTGACGCAGTCCGCTTCCATTGCTTATGTCGTCGAGGCGTGTGTGAAACGTTTTTTCCGAATTGACGTGCTTGTCAACAACGTCGGTGGCTCTGCCGCCGGTGGCCCGGTTGAGATGAGCGAAGAAGTGTGGGACGCGCAGATAGACCACAACCTTAAAAGCGTGTTCCTCACCTGCAAGCATGTGCTGCCCCTGATGGAAAAGCAGGGTTCAGGCGCCATCGTCAACATCTCGTCCACCTCCGGTCTGCGCTGGACGGGTTCTGCACAAGTGGCCTATGCATCGACAAAGGCAGGTGTGATCCAGTTCTCGCGGGTTACAGCCGTGCAATACGCCAAGGCAGGCATACGCATTAACACCGTGGTGCCGGGCCAGCTCTACACGCCCATGGTCGATGTGCGGCTGGCCAAACAGCGCACAGGCGGCGACGTCACCGCATTGTTGCAACAGCGCCAGTCGCGGATTCCGCTGCCCTTTATGGGCGACGGGCGCGACACCGCCAACGCGGCCCTTTTTCTTGCTTCAGACGAAGCCCGGTTCATCACCGGTACCGAACTTGTCGTCGATGGCGGCATGTCGGTGAGATGCGACTGATTTAAACAGAGAACACACCCAGGAGACACCATGACCACACGAACCAACACCACCCGCAGGAATGCACTCACATTTATCGCTGCCGCCACCATGGCTTTATCGGCGGGCTTCAGCCTGCCTGCTTTCGCGCAGCAAAAAGTCACGCGCCTGGTCGTGGCCTTCCCGCCAGGCGGGCCGGTGGACTTTGTCGCCCGCACCATCAGCGAACAACTGGGCAAGGAGCTCAACACCCAGGTTATTGTCGAAAACAAGGCAGGCGCCAACGGCGCCATCGCCGCCGAATACGTGTCGCGCGCCACCCCTGACGGCAGCACCCTGTGGCTCACCAGCGTGGGCGCGGTAGCCATCAACCCGCCGCTTTATGAAAAGCTGCCCTACGACCCGGTCAAGGACCTGACCCCCATCTCGCTGGTGGTGAACAACGTCGAACTGCTGGTCGTTCACCCTACCAACCCCGCCAGCAACGGCGCAGAGTTTGTGGCCAATGCCAAAAAGCGCAAGGAAGGCATCACCATGGCGTCTTCAGGCACGGGGAGCGTGCCGCACCTGGCGATGGAACTGCTGGCCGATGTCAGCAAGGCCAAACTGGTCCACGTGCCCTACAAGGGCGCTGCACCGGCCATCACTGATGTCATGGCTGGCCACGTTGATGGTTTTTTTGGTGACATCCCCGGCCTGGTGGGGTTCATCAAATCCGGCAAGCTCAAGCCCATTGGCATTGCATCGCCCAAGCGCCACCCACTGCTGCCCGACGTCAAGACCTTCAAGGAGATGGGCCTGCCAGGTGTTGATTCAGACAACTGGTACGCCCTGCTCTCATCCAAAGGCACGCCGACGGCTGAACTGGCGCGGGTCAACCTGGCCGTGCAGCGCACCCTCGCCACCGAAAGTGTTCGCAGCAAGCTGATGGCATCGGGCGCCGAGCCTGCGGGCTCCACGCCGGACGCGCTGGCCACACTGATGAAGAACGACACGGCCAAATGGGGCAAGGTCATTCGCGACAAAAAGATCAAACCCGAATAAGCCGCCCCATGACCCTGACAAGAATTACGCCCGTCGAACCGGGCAGCCGCCCCGAACTGGCAGCCTTAGAGGCCGGCATTACCGCAGAGCGCGGACGCGTCTCACTGCTTTACCAGGTACTCCTTAACAGCCCACCGCTGGCGCAGGGCTGGGAGCAGTTGCTGACCGCCGTACGCAACCGCAGCAGTGTTCCGGCTGACCTGCGTGAGATGGTCATCCTGAGGGTGGCGGTGCTCAACCGCGCGCCCTACGAGTTTGATGCGCATGTGCCCCACGCACTCAAGGCCGGCATGGCGCAGGACAGCATTGATGCCCTGAGCAATTGGCAGGCGGCGGAAGACGGAAAAACCTTCTCGATGAAAGAACGTGATGTACTCGCCTTGACCG
This sequence comes from Pseudomonadota bacterium, assembly GCA_040388905.1. GTDB lineage: Bacteria > Pseudomonadota > Gammaproteobacteria > Burkholderiales > Burkholderiaceae_C > Polaromonas. The sequence goes on along the minus strand of JAZKAY010000005.1, from coordinate 88,717 downwards.
ACACCATGACCCGCGACATCAAGGTGCCCAATGCTGTTTTCAACGCCGCGAAAGCGCATTTCAGCGATCAGCAGATGACAGACCTGGTGGCGACCATCGCCGCGTACAACATGGTGTCGCGCTTTCTCGCTGCTTTTGAAATAGGTCACTGAGATGAGCGTCTCAAGCGTGGCCACCGATGCCCTGCTCGTCCAGGCTCGCACACCAGATACCTCGACCCTGCCCCCGCTGGTGCAGCGCCTTGAAAACGCCTTGCCCGGTACATCGGTCAGGGTTCATGCAGCTTTTTCACAGCTGCAGAAGCAGTTTTACGCCTATCTTTATCTCGACAAACGTCGCCCATGCACTGTCGGGGAGGTGGCGCCCCTGCAGTCATCGCTTCAGGAGACTTTCCCCCAGCTGGAAAACCTGCGCGTTTCAAGGCTGGAGCAGGTTTTTGTCATTGATGGCGCATCAAAAGGCAGCACGCCTGTCTTCCATTACGCCGTCGAGATGGACCCCGAGTCCGGCTGGATGCCTGAGCTATCGCAGTGGTATGACACGGAACACATGCCAGGTCTGGCCAAAGTGCCGGGCTGCATACGCGCCAGCCGCTTCCTGAACCATGACCATGGCCCGCTGTCTCTGGCCTGCTATGACCTGGTGACAGAAGAGACATTGGGGTCAGGACCCTGGCTGGCTGTGCGCGGAACACCCTGGAGCGACCGCATGCGGCCAAAGTTTACGAACACAATCCGGACCATGTTCAAAACCTGGCCCGGGTGAGGCATGTACCCAGCCCGGGCAACGGTTCAACCCAGAACCATCAAGCCGATCTGCAACAACAGTATCAGCACCAGAGCCGACAGGTCCACACCGCCAATTGAGGGCACGATGCGCCTCAGCGGGATCAGCAGTGGCTCGGTAAGGCGCCCCAGCAATGCATAGGCAGGTGAGCCGGGTTGAACCCATGACAGGATGGCAAAGCCTATGACCAGGATCATCATGGTCTGCAGCGCCACGCGCACCAGCATCTTCAGCGCAAACACCAGCAGGTTGAACAGCGCCGCAATGCCCAGGTCAGGCGACCAGTGCGCCACGCCCAGCAGCACACCAAAAAGCAGGCTCCAGATCAGCCCATAGGCCAGCGCCAGTACCACTGCAGCAATCAGGCTGGCCCAGTCTATTTGTGACTTGCCGACACTCGCAGGCAAGGTACGGCGCAAGGGTTTGACGATCCAGTCGGTGAGCGCCATGACAAAAATGCCAGGCTGGCCGCGCATGTTCACGCGTGTCCAGTTCATCCAGGCACGCAGCAGCGCAGCGCCTATCAACAGGAAAAAAATTGTTTCAAGCAGGAAAGCGAGGATGCGAATCAGCATGTCGTATCAGTATCAGCAAAATCAACGACGGGGCTTCTTGCCCTGCTTGCGGCTGGCCTTGCCGGAAGCTTTTTTGACTGCAGCTTTTAACGCCTGGATAGGCGATGGCAACGAACGGCTGGAACCCTTTTCGCTGCGGCTGGATGAGCTCGAAGCACCGCCGCCTCTGGCACCACCGCGTGACTCAGAGCGTGACTCTGATCTCTTCGGCGAGCCCCGGGATGCACCTCGCTCCTTGGCGGGCAACTCGGTCGCATGGCCACCAGTTTTGTCCTTCATTGCACGCCCGAGCAACTCTTCGCCTTCGTTGATCAGGCGGAAGTCAATTTTGCGGCCGTCGAGATCAACGCGGCTGACCTGTACACGCACGCGCGTTCCGATGGCGTAGCGGATGCCCGTGCGCTCACCGCGCAGTTCCTGGCGGGCTTCGTCAAAACGGAAATACTCGCCGCCGAGTTCGGTGATGTGCACCAGCCCCTCGACGTACATCGCATCCAGCGTGACAAATATGCCGAAACCGGTGGCCGCAGTGACAACGCCGCCGAACTCTTCGCCCAGATGTTCGCGCATGTATTTGCATTTGAGCCAGGCTTCGACATCGCGGCTGGCTTCATCTGCGCGGCGCTCGTTGGCGCTGCAATGCAGGCCGGCGGCCTGCCAGGCAAGTTCATCGGCACTGATTTTCTTCGGCTTCTGGTCTGGCTCCTTGACCCGCGATGCCAGGCGTTTGGACAGCTTGGCTTCTGCCTCTCCCGGTGTCGGAAGGACCGGCAACTGGTATTTGCTTTTGGTCAGCACTGCCTTGATGACGCGGTGTACCAGCAAATCCGGATAACGGCGAATGGGGCTGGTGAAGTGGGTGTAGGCCTCATAGGCCAGACCGAAGTGACCGCTGTTAATCGGCGTGTAGATGGCCTGCTGCATGGAGCGCAGCAGCATGGAGTGAATCTGCATCGCGTCCGGCCTGTCCTTGGTGGCCATGGCAATCTGCTGGAACTCCCCCGGCTTGGGGTCGTCGGTGATCGTCATGCCCAGGCCCAGCGCCTTCAGGTAATTGCGCAGCATGTCCTTTTTCTCGGGCGTCGGGCCTTCGTGCACCCGAAACAGGCCCACATGCTTGCTGTCAGCAATGAAGTCGGCCGAACAGACATTGGCGGCGAGCATAGCCTCTTCAATGACTCGATGCGCCACGTTGCGGGTGCGCGGGACGATTTTTTCAATGCGCCCCGCTTCATCGCAGACGATCTGGGTCTCTGTCGTTTCAAAGTCGACGGCGCCACGCACACCGCGCTGCTTGAGCAGCGCCTGGTAAACATCGTGGAGGTCAAGCAGGTGCGGCACCAGTGCCTTGCGCTGCGCGGCTTCAGGGCCACGCGTGTTGGCCAGGATGGCAGCGACTTCGGTATACGTGAAGCGCGCATGGCTGAACATGACAGCCGGGTAAAACTGATAGGCGTGTACCTCGCCTTTTGCATTGACCAGCATGTCGCAGACCATGCACAGGCGTTCGACATTGGGGTTCAGCGAGCACAGGCCGTTTGACAGCTTTTCGGGCAGCATGGGGATGACGCGACGCGGGAAATACACGCTGGTGGCGCGGTCATAGGCATCTATGTCGATGGCGCTACCGGTTTCCACGTAGTGGCTCACATCGGCAATGGCCACCAGCAGGCGCCAGCCCTTGCCACGGCCTACCTTGGCCGGTTCGCAATACACGGCATCGTCGAAATCGCGGGCGTCTTCACCATCTATGGTGACGAGCGCCACGTCGGTCAGGTCGATGCGGCCTTTTTTGTCTGCGGCGCGCACGGCGTCCGGCAGGGTACGAGCCAGCGCAAGGGCACCGTCGCTGAACTCATGCGGCACGCCATATTTGCGCACCGCAATTTCAATTTCCATGCCGGGGTCGTCAATTTCGCCCAGCACTTCCTTGACACGTCCTACAGGCTGGCCGAACAGCGCGGGCGGCTCGGTCAATTGCACGACCACCACCTGGCCTGATTTGGCCGTGCCGGTCGCGCCCTTGGGAATCAGGACGTCCTGACCGTATCGCTTGTCTTCAGGCGCTACCAGCCAGACACCACTCTCCTGCAGCAGGCGACCAATGATGGGGTTTGGCGAGCGTTCGATGATTTCCGTAACGCGGCCTTCGGGCCGGTTTTTGCGGTCATGACGCACGATGCGGGCCTTGACCCTGTCCTTGTGCAGAACGGCGCGCATTTCATTTGGGGGCAGGTAAATATCCGCCTCACCGTCGTCGCGCTGTACAAATCCGTGGCCATCACGGTGGCCGGAAACGGTGCCCTCGAATTCAGCGAGGAGGCCGGCAGATGCGCCAGCGTTTTGATGAACTGTTTTGATAAAAAACTCTTTTTTCTTGAATGAAAACTACATCAGTATGCAGTCGAAATATTTCAGCGCTTTGGCCGGGAAAAACCATTAGATAATGGTACACTGCTAGCTGTGCCCGGGTGGCGGAATTGGTAGACGCGCACGGTTCAGGTCCGTGTATCGCAAGATGTGGAGATTCGAGTTCTCTCCCGGGCACCAAAATTACCCAGAGCTCCAGCTACCAAACTGGAACTCAACACAAAAAACGACATACAAAGCCACTGCAAAGTGGCTTTTTTGTTGCCTGTCGTTGTTGTAATCAGAACGGCTGGGCCACCAGATCGTGACCTTGGACGCCCAAGATGCGTGCTTTGGTAAATTCGCCGACCTTCAGCGTTTTGCTGATTTTTTCTGGCGGCAGCAACCTGACCACACCGTCAATTTCGGGCGCATCGGCATAAGAACGACCGATGCCGCCCTTTTTACCGAAGGCCGGCGCCGAATCAACCAGCACCTGCATGGTCGCGCCGAGGCGCTGCTGAAGCTTCTGGCTTGATGCAGCCTCGGCCACCGCCATGAAACGTGCCCTGCGCTCTTCACGCAACTCGATGGGCAGCATGCCGGGAATGTCGTTCGCCGTGGCTCCCGCTACAGCGCTGTAGGCAAAGCAACCGGCGCGGTCAATCTTCGCTTCCTGCATGAAATCCAGGAGGTGCTGGAATTCCTCTTCGGTCTCACCAGGAAAACCTGCAATAAAGGTGCTGCGAATAACCAGCTCGGGGCAAATCTCGCGCCAGCGCGCAATCCGCTCGAGGTTTTTTTCACCGCTGGCCGGGCGCTTCATGCGCCTGAGCACATCGGGATGGCTGTGCTGCAGGGGCACATCCAGGTAAGGCAGGACCTTGCCGATCGCCATCAGCGGCAATATTTCATCGACGCTGGGATACGGGTACACATAGTGCAAACGGACCCAGGCGCCATAAGGCTCGGCAATTTCGCCCAGCGCCTGTACCAGTTCCAGCATGCGGGTCTTGACGGGCTTTCCGTCAAAAAAACCGGTGCGGTATTTGACGTCAACGCCGTAGGCCGAGGTGTCCTGGCTGATGACCAGCAGTTCTTTTACACCGCCTTCAAACAACGCACGCGCCTCGTTCAGCACATCGCCAATCGGCCGCGACACCAAGTCACCGCGCATGGACGGGATGATGCAGAACGTGCACCGGTGATTGCAGCCCTCGCTGATCTTCAGGTAGGCGTAATGTTTGGGCGTGAGCTTGATGCCCGCAATGCCGAACGAGTTGGGCACCAGGTCAACAAACGGATCATGCGGTTTGGGCAGGTTCAGGTGCACCGCGTCCATGACCTCCTGCGTCGCATGCGGGCCGGTGACGGCCAGAACACTGGGGTGCATCTGCCGCACCATGTTGCCGCCGTCCTCGCCCGCCTTGGCACCCAGGCAACCCGTGACGATGACACGGCCATTGGCGGCCAGTGCCTCGCCGATGGTGTCCAGGCTTTCCCTGACGGCATCGTCTATGAACCCGCAGGTATTGACGATGACAAGGTCAGCACCTTCAAAAGTTTTGGAGGTCTGGTAGCCCTCTGCGCTCAGTTGCGTGAGGATCAGTTCTGAATCAGTCAGCGCCTTGGGGCAACCCAGGCTGACAAAACCCACGCGTGGCGCGGGCTTGCTTGCAGTTTGTATCGGTGGGGAAAGGACTTCGCTCATGGAGTTGATTGTCTCAGACATGGCGGATTTCTGAGGGTGTTCAGAAATTCCATTGTCGGGATGCAGGGCAAGACGCACGGAGCGCAGGATTGGTTATTGGGGTCAGAGCCCAAATTCACCGAGCCCTCGGCTCGTCCTTTGGATGCAGTGCACGCACTGCAGTGGAATTGGTGTCTGACCCCAATAGCCAAAGGATTCCGAGCACCGCGCAACGCAGCCATGCGCCCGAAAATTGGATTTATGAATGCCCTCAGCGCTTTAACCCCAGGGCAGCCAGCATCTGCTCGCTTTGCTTTTGCATCTGCTCCTGCATCTGCGTGAAAACAGTCTTTGACTGCTCGACGTAAGTGCCCATCATGCCTTGCATCATGGGTGACTGGGCGTTCATGAACTGCGCCCATTTTTCAGGGCTCAGGGTTTTGGATTGTTCGGCCATCTTGACCTGCAGGTCCATGAAGCTCTGGACATTCTTCTCGAGGTAGGCGCCCATGAAACCCTGCATGGCATTTCCGTAAAAGCGGATGATGTTGGCGAGTACCGGTTCGGTGAACATGGGTGCACCGCCCGACTCTTCTTCAAGAATGATCTGCAACAGGATGGCGCGGGTCAGGTCTTCATTGGTCTTGGCATCGCGCACCACAAAATGCGCGCTGTCCATGACCAGTTGCCGGACTTCCGTGAGGGTGATGTAGGTCGATGTTTCGGTGTCGTACAAACGCCGGTTCGGGTATTTTTTGATGACGCGGTTTTTAACGTCAACCGGCTCTTTGGCGCTGGATGGCGTATCGACAGAATCTTCTGCAGAGGAATCCGTGGTGGGGGCGGCGCCTGCTTTGGCGCGGGTGGACTTGGCTTTTGGCACGGAGAACTCCTCTGGAATAACCGGCGTGCAGGACACTGCACGCATTAACTTCTGCTCAAGACATTCTAGGAAGTAAGGATAGTCGCAATCCCCTTGGTTTACCCTGTGAGTTCAGGCATGCACTACAACGTGCATGCTGAACAGGGGAAACGGTCTAAGGAAATTGGTAGGCGCGATTGGACTCGAACCAACGACCCCCACCATGTCAAGGTGGTGCTCTAACCAGCTGAGCTACGCGCCTGAAAGTCTGTTCGACAACTAGCATTATAGCACTGGATTTCCCGCTGCCTTGCCCAGACGCTGTGGGTGGCAAGCAAAACCTCCAGTGCGGACGCCATCGTTCATGTCCATCACCCGGCGCGATCCAATGACCATGGGCATGACGACTTCACCCCCTGAACATGCGTTCGGCACGCTGTGGAACAATCAGGAGATCACAGCCCGAGATGCGCACCAGCCGCCGGGAAACGCTGCCAAAAAACATCTCCAGCAGGCAGGACTGGCGCTGCCTGCCGACCACAATCAGTTCGGCCGACACCGCTTCCTGCTGTACTGAGGTTTGCAAGGCCGTATCGCCATAGCCTACAAAAAACATGACGCGATTCCGGCGGGTGTCCAGCGAGTCAGCCAGGCGAAACAGCCGTGCCTCGGCAGTCGCATTTACCTGTCGTCGATACGCCTTGATGGCCTCCACCGATGCATCCGAAGACCTCAGCCTCGCCTCATCACTCCTGCCGATGGCATGGAACAGATGCAGCTCGGTGCCGGGAAATATCTCGCATGCCCGGTTAACCAGTTCCCGGGAACGCGCACTGAAGTCCACGCCCACCACCATTCTCCGGTAAGGCCCGTCCTGCGCTTTCCTGACGATCAGGATGGGGCAATGGCAATTGCGCATGAGCCGGTCAATCACGGTGTCACGCCAGAACCACGGCGGCCTGGCATCAGGCGCAAGGCCTGTCACCACAAGCTGCGCCGCAGAGGTGGCATCGATCAGCTGCGCTTCTGACATCACCATATTCGACGCAGCCTCGACAGGCAGGTTGTGGCGTCTTGCCAGCTGCCGCGAGCAGAGGCCAAGCCTGGCGAGTGCGCCCGGCTCAAGGGGTTTGCCGTTAGCCGCCGCATACACGATGCGAAGCTGCCAGCCGTGACAGGCCGCCAGGCTTGCAGATCGCTCGAGGCCGGCATCAGCCGCTTCGGAAAAATCGGTAAATGCAACGATGGTGCTGGTCATCTTGAGTCTCCTTCAGACGTGCATGCCCCGTGCCGCGCGCCAGCCGGCAAACAGGGCCATGGCGTGGCGTTCAGGTGGTGTAGTCGCCGCTGGCCTCGGGCTGGAACAGGATGGCGATTACCGTGGCACGGCATTCCTCACCGTTGGGCGTCCTCCAGCTTGCTGTCGATCCCACGCGCAAGCCCAGCAGGCTCGCGCCCACAGGGGAAAGCACGGAGATAAAGCCCGCAGCCGGCTCCGCATCGGGGGGATAACAAAGCACCAGCTTTTGCCTGGCGGATGACCTTGGGTCCTCGATCTCCACCTGCGAATACATGGACACCCTGTCCGGGTGCATGTCGCGTGGCGACACCAGATCCGCGAGTTCCAGGCAATCTGCAAGCTCGGCAGGCAAGTCACCTCCGCCGAGCTTTTTCAGGCGGGCGAAGTCCAGTTCAGTGATCGTTCGATCATTGGTGGCAATTGAAAGCACGGGGCAATCTCCAACAAGGCGTGCATCCGCATGTGTGCGGTGCGCGCTATCGCGCAGGCTGTGGGCCCGGCGATAAATGGATTGCGCAAAAAGGAAGGGTGGGTATCGCCGGGCTCAGGAATGTGCTGCCAGCAAGCGCAGCAGCATCCCGCCCGTGCGCCTGGCGAAACGCGGGCCGCAAGGCGTGAGATGAAGACGTGTGGAGTGAAAACCCATGCAGGCGATTCTATGGAAATATCCGCTTCGGGCAAGCAAGCCCCTACAGGTCTTGCCAGATATGGAAGGCCGGGAAAAGCGTGTACCGCCCTATCGACGCCGGGCAGAGCGCACGCCAGGCACTTCAGCCACAACGCCCAAAACCTGCTTCAACCTGCCAGACTGCGCCACCTCTACCGTGAACGTCATCCACGCGGTACCGCCGCGGTTGTCTTTGACCGACTGCGTCTGCACGCCGATGACGTTCATCTTTTCCTTGGCAAAGACTTCTGAAATGTCCCGCAGCAAGCCCTGACGGTCGGACGCCTCGATCGCCACATCGACCGGGTACACCGCGCCATCGGCAGACTTGGGCGCATTCCACTCGACCTCAATGACGCGGTCGGGGCTGCCCGATGCCATGTTGCGAAAGTTGCTGCAGTCGCTGCGGTGAATGCTCACGCCCTTGCCCTTGGTGACAAAACCCAGGATCTCGTCAGGCGGCGCGGGCTTGCAGCATTTGGCCAGTTGCGTGAGCAGCGAGCCCATGCCCACCACCAGCACACCACCGTTGCCCTTGGCGTTCTGGCTGGGCGCGCGGGCCTTCTTCGCAAGCACATAGTCGTCCTGCGTAAGCGCAGGCTCAGGCGGCCTGAGCATGTTTTCAATCGTGCGCAGCGAGAGCTCGTCCTTGCCCACAACTTCAAACAAATCGTCTGCCGCCTTGAAACCAAGCTGTACAGCAAGGTCATCAAGCTTCATCGATGTCTTGCCCTCGCGCTGCAGAAGTTTTTCAACCGCTTCCCGGCCACGTGCCACGGTCTGCGCCATGTCCAGTGCGTTAAACCAGGCGCGCACTTTCGACTTGGCGCGATGGCTGGTCAAAAAGCCCAGTTCGGGGTTCAGCCAGTCGCGCGACGGGCCGCCCTCTTTCAGCGTGATGATCTCCACCGTCTGGCCGTTCTGCAGCGGCGTGTTCAGCGGCACCATCGCACCATCGATGCGCGCACCACGGCAGCGATGACCGACGTTGGTGTGCACGCTGTAGGCAAAATCCACCGCCGTCGCGCCCTGCGGCAATTCAACAATCGCGGCATCCGGCGTCAGCACGTAAATGCGGTCTTCAAACAGTCCCTTGTTGGCCTCGCGCGCGCGGGCCGCAGCCGGCCCCGAGAGATCACGCTCCCACGCCAGCAACTGGCGCAGCACGGCAATCTTGGCATCGTATTCACTGCTGGCCGACACACCGGCATAACCCTTGGTGCCGGCCTCCTTGTACGCCCAGTGCGCGGCCACGCCGTGCTCGGCATGGTCATGCATGGCCTGCGTGCGGATCTGGATCTCCACCGCCCTGCCCGCTTCATCACGCACCACGGTGTGCAGCGACTGGTAACCATTGGACTTGGGCTTGGCGATGTAATCATCAAACTCGCCCAGCACCGGCGTGAAACGTGAATGCACAAACCCGAGCGCCGCGTAACAGCCCTGAACATCGGCGGCGATCACGCGCAGCGCACGGATGTCAAACACCTGGTCAAAGTCAAGCGACTTGCCCCGCATCTTCTTGACGATGCTGTAGATGTGTTTGGGTCGGCCGTAGACCAGTGCGGCAATGCCATCCTTGTTGAGATCACGCTCAAGCTGGCTGCGCAGCGATTCCATGAACTGCTCGCGCTCAAGGCGTTTTTCATCGAGCAGGCGTGCGGTGTTTTTATAGGTCTCGGGCTCAAGAAAGCGGAAGGCCAGGTCTTCCATCTCCCACTTCAGCTGCCAGATGCCGAGGCGGCTGGCCAGCGGCGCAAACACGTGAAGCGACTCATGGGCGAGCGCAGCGGGCGCGGCCTGCCGGGTGGCGGCGTAATGGCGCAAGGTCTGCAGGCGGGACGCCAGCCGCAGCAGCACCACACGTAGGTCGCGTGAGAACGCCAGCAGCATCTTGCGCACGTTCTCGGTCTGCACGGCCTGCACTTCCGGCTCGTGGGTGCCCGGCGCGGCTGCTCGCGCCTGCCGCTGCACGTTGACCAGCTTGGTCGTCTCTACCGCCAGCGCTGCATAGTTGGCGCCGAAGGCTTTGGTGATGGATTCCAGCGGCCTGGCCAGGTGTTCACACGAATGCACCAGGTAAATCGCCGCCTGCAAGGCTTCTGTTCGCCCTATGGCCTTGAGGATGGCTGCAACAGCGTCTGCATGCGCGAGGATGTTCTCGCCAGTATCGAAATGCTCGCCGGCTATCAGCGGCTCGGCAAAGGCGCGCGCACGGGCCAGCGCGTCGGGCTGGTCAGGCACGGCGGCGGATGTCGCGATGGCGATGGACGTCACCGCATCGTCCGCATGGACAGCGTCTACCGGCCCGCCTGGCCCCTGCGCGTTACTTTTCATGAATCTCAAATGCGATGTTTGCTGCCGGGTTCAAGCTTCAGCCCAGTAAAAATGCTGTCACCGCCGCCACCTGCTCGCCGGCAATCAGCGTGGGCGCGTGACCGATGCCGGCAAACTCCACCAGCTTTGCACGCGGGCCGCGTTCTGTCATGGCCTGCGCAGTCTCGGGGTTGAGCAGGTCTGAATTGGCACCGCGTATCAGCAGCGTCTGCGCCTTGATGTTGTCGTATAGCTGCCAGAGCGCGGCAGCGCCCTGCTGCGTCGCCTCTTCAGTCGACTGTCTGAAAGGGATGGCCATGGCCGGGTCATAGTGCAGGCGGTATTTGCTGCCCGGCGCGTCGGACACCGGCTTGACCATGTGCTGCGAGAGCGCCAGCCACTGGTCGGGCGTATGCGGACCAAAGCCTGTGGACACGGCCCACATCGCATCAGCCGCCGCCTGCACCGAGTCGAACTCGCCGGCCATCCCCAAGTACTGCCCTATGCGCACCAGAGCCTGCCACTGGATGGCCGGACCGACGTCATTGAGCACCAGCTTTCTGACGGGCACGGGAAGCGACAACCCCGGCTGGCCGCAAAGAATGATGCCGATCAGCCCGCCCATGCTGGTGCCCACCCAGTCCAGCGTGGTGATGGGCGCCTGCCCGTGCACCTGGCCCAGCATGGCCAGCATGTCGGCGGCATAGGCCGGCACCTGGTAGCCCATGGGGTCTTTCAGCCAGTCGCTGGCGCCGCGGCCTGCCACATCGGGGCAGATGATGCGCAGCCCCGCACGCTCCCCACAAAGTGCCTGGGCTAGGACATCGAAGTCCCGCCCCTGGCGCGACAGACCGTGCGCGCAGACGATGACATGCCCGGCATCTGGCTGGCCCCACTGCCAGTAAGCCATGCGGTGGCCGCCGGTAGCATCAGGGCAATTTACGTAGTTCAGCGTAGGTTCGGTCATGGTTGCTGCGGGGTGCGTCAAAAACTTGATAATGAGATTGAAAACCAGCGCGGCGCAAGCGCTTTTGTGCGTCAGCCGGTTTCAAGCCAACCATCGTAAATCATCCGGAGAAACATCCATGCTCAAAGGCAAGACAGCCCTCGTCACAGGTTCCACCAGCGGTATCGGTCTGGGCATAGCAAAAGCGCTGGCCGCGCAGGGTGCCAATATCGTCATGAACGGGTTTGGCGATGTCGAAGCACCCAAAGCCGAAATCATCGCTGCGGGCGGATCAGGCATCAAGGTCGGATACCACGGCGCAGACATGAGCAAGCCCGCGCAGATTGAGGAGATGATGAAATACGCCGCGAAGGAATTCGGCCGCGTCGACATCCTGGTCAACAACGCCGGCATACAGCACGTCGCCAATGTCGAGGACTTCCCGGTCGAAAAATGGGACGCCATCATCGCCATCAACCTCTCCAGCGCCTTCCACACCACCCGCTTGGCCATGCCGGCCATGAAAGCCGCCAACTGGGGCCGCATCATCAACGTCGCCTCAGCGCACGGGCTGGTGGCCTCGGCACAGAAGTCGGCCTACGTGACCTCCAAACACGGCATCGTCGGTTTCACCAAGTCCATCGCGCTGGAGACCGCCACCACCGGCATTACGTCCAATGCCATCTGCCCCGGCTGGGTGCTGACGCCGCTGGTGCAAAAGCAGATCGACGACCGCGCCGCCCGCGAAGGCATCACGGTGGAGCAGGCCAACAAGGAGCTGCTGGGCGAGAAAGAGCCCTCGCTGCAGTTCACCACCCCCGACGAACTCGGTGCCCTGGCGGTCTTCTTCTGCTCGCCTGCTGGCAACAACGTGCGTGGCGTGGCCTGGAACATGGATGGCGGCTGGGTAGCACAGTAGGTTTTCAACCGAAAATTGCTATTTAATTGATAGCTGCTCACGCTTTTGTTTAAAGGGCTGGAGGCCAAAAACACCCCTAAAAAAGGCTGCAAAACCCCGTTTTGCGGCCTTTTTTGCCGTTTCAGTGGCCCCAAATCGGCCACTTCAGATTTAATGCGTCATAAATGAAGCATTAAGCACTTAAGGTGTTTTCTAAGATGCATTAAGCCACCTCAAGGTGGATCCATCACCCCGGGCAGGTGCTCGATCAGGTAGTCGATCAGCAGGCGCGTCCGCCCAAGCACACGGCGGTTGGGGTACAGCACCCACAGGCCCGGCAGTTCGCCGTCCGGATACACACAGGAATATTTGGGTAGCAATTGCACCAGCTTGCCGCTGGCGACTTCCTGTTTGACCAGCGTGCGCGACAGGCGTGAAATGCCCAGCGATGAACGCGTCAGTTCCAGCAGCAGCGCGTAGTTGTCGACCTCGATAAAGGGGTCGATGGTCCGCGACACCAGTTTTTTGCCGCGCAGGAAAAACCAGTTGCGCGTCTCGTTGGTGGAATGCGTGAGGCAGTCATGCGCTGTCAGGTCGTCGGGGGTGGACGGCACACCCTTGCGGGCGATATAGGCAGGTGTCGCGCACAGGATGCGCTGGTACTCGCGCACGCGCTGCCCGATGACGTTGGAATCCGGTATGCGGCCGGACTGTATGGCCAGGTCGTAATGCTGCTCGACCATGTTGACGGGGCTGTCGCTGGTGGCAATGCTGATCCTGATCTGCGGGTACATCGCGCAGAATTTCGCCAGCAGCACAGGCAGGTAAGCCACCGCCGAATAGTGCACAGCCATGATGCGGATCAGGCCGGACGGCGTTCCCTGCAGGGCCGAGAGGTCATCAATCAGCTGCGCCTGCGACTCCAGCGATTGCGAAGCCCAGCGCAGCGCCATCTCGCCCGCCTCCGTCAGCTTGATGCTGCGCGTGGTGCGCTCGAACAGCCGGGCATTCAGGCCGTCCTCCAGCTGGGCGATCTTGCGCGTCGCCAGCGACGGTGCAATGTTCATGTGGCGCGCTGCGCCGGCAATGCTGCCGTGCTGCGCCACCAGCGTGAACAGTTCAAGCAATTCCTGGCTCGTGGATGGTTTGAGGCGCATGCCGGATGTCTCCTTGCGGCTGTCTGGCGGCCACGTTGTGGTTATTAGTGCATTTTATGCACTGGTGCTGGACCAAAACAGGCCTTTTTCTTCAGCACTGGATGCCGGAATATCCGCCCAGAGACATAGCTATCCCACAACAAAAAGGACTCCGCAACATGCGATTTCTTGTCGCCACCGACACCGGTGGCACCTTTACCGACGTGGCCGTTTACGACCGCGAGACTGAAAAAGTCACCTACGGCAAAACACTGACCGACTACACCAACCTGATAGACGGCGTGCTCGAAGGACTGAAGACCACCGACGCAAAACTTGAAGAAGCACTGCTCTTCAAGCACGGCACCACCCATGTCATCAACACGCTGATCCAGCGCTCGGGTGCGAAGACCGCACTGATCGCCACCAAAGGTTTTGGTGACTCGCTGGAAATCGGCCGGGGCAACCGCCCTGTGCCCTTCGCGATGGAATACCGGCGCGAGCGCCCGCTCATCGAACGCAGAAACCGCATCGAGATCAATGAGCGCATGGATTCAGGCGGCAATGTGCTGGTGCCGCTGGACCTTGGGCAGGTCAGGCAGGTTGCCACCCGCCTCAAGGCAGAAGGCTTTGAAGCCGTGGCCGTGTCCTTCATGAACGCCTATGCCAACCCGGACCATGAAGAACAGACCGTGGCCCTGCTGAGGGACCTGCTGCCCGGCGTCTATGTGACGTCCGGCACGGTGCTGACGCGCGAATGGTTTGAATACGAGCGCGCCTCCACGGCAGCAGCCAATGCCTATGTAGGCTCGCGCATGTCCTCTTATGTGGCCACCTTCGACCAGCGCCTGCGCGACAGGGGTTTCAAAGGCGCCTTCTACATGATGGGTTCCAACGGCGGCGTGCTGTCAAAGGGCCGTGCGGTAGAGCAGCCGGTGGCGCTGGTCGAGTCCGGCCCGATAGGCGGCTGCATGGGCGCGGCGGCTTATGCCAAAGCGCTGAAGTTGCCCAAAGTCATTGCATTCGACATGGGCGGCACCACCGCCAAATGCGCGCTGGTGCAGGACGGGCGCTACGAGGTACAGCCGGTGTATTACGTGGGTGGCTATGAATACGGCTTTCCGCTGAAGACGCCGGTGCTCGACATCATCGAGGTCGGCGCGGGCGGCGGGTCGATTGCCAGCGTCGATGACAGCGGCAGGCTCAGCGTCGGCCCGCGCAGTGCGGGCTCCGAACCCGGCCCTGTGGCCTTTGGCCGTGGCGGTGTGGAGCCGACCGTGACAGACGCCAACCTGGTGCTGGGGCGCATCAGCATGGGCAGCTTTTTGCAGGGCAAACTCAAGCTGGACCGTGATGCCGCCTTCAGGGCCATACGCGACCGGGTCGCCCTGCCGCTGGGCTACCAGGGCGACGAAGGGGTGGACCGCGCCGCACAGGGCATCCTGGACCTGGCCGGCGCGACCATGGCCGGCGTGATCAAGGAAATCACCATAGAGCGCGGCCACGACGTGCGCGAGTTTGTGCTGTTTCCCTTCGGCGGCGGCGGCCCGCTGTTTGCGTCCATCCTCGCGCGGCAACTGCGCATCCCCAGGGTCATCATTCCGCCGCACCCGGGCAACTTCTCAACGCTGGGCATGCTGACTGCAGGCGCACGCATCGACATGTCGCGCATGGTGGTGGCGGAGATCAGCGACGACGCGCTGGCCCGCATCAGCCAGGCCTTCAGCGCACTTGAGTCAGAGGCGCGCCAGACCATGAAAGCCGAGCTTGATGCGGCAGATATCCGCTTTGACCGGGGCCTGGAAATGCGCTACCGCGGCCAGAAACACGCGGTGCGCGTGCCGTTTGATGCCGCCATGGACCTGGCTGCCGTGAAGGAGGCCTTCCGCCAAGCCTACCTGACACGCTTCGGCCATGCCAACAACAGCCCGGTCGAAGTGCTGGAAGTGCGCCTGGGCGTGGAGGCCGATGTGCCCGCCCCCGAACTGCTCAACCTCATGACCAACGACAAGGCGGCTGCCGTGCAGCCGAAGCCGACGTCCCGGCGTGAGGTGTTCTTCCCCGCACCCCAGGGCCGCATTGAGGTCGATGTGTGGCGGCGCGACACCCTGCCCTCAGGGTTTGTGCTCCACGGGCCGGCGGTGGTCGAGGAGTTCAGCTCCACCACCATCCTCATGCCCGGCGACATTGCCACCGTCGGCGCGCTGGGTGAAATTTCCATCGACTGCAGCGACAAGACAGGGGCCTGAGCCATGAACGCCATCAACGAAACCAGCCAGTTCAAACGCGAAGGCGAAGGCGCAGGCTTTGACCCGATCACGCTGGAGATCATCAAGCACGAACTGGTGTCCATCCCCAACCAGATCGACAAGAACATCACGCGCACCGCCTTCTCGCCGCTCATCAATGAATACAAGGACTACGCGGTCGGCATCGTCGATGCCCAGGGGCGGCTGATCTCGCAGTCGCGCGGCAGCCTGGCCATCTTTGTGGCCAATGCGCTGGGCACGGCGGTGAAGGACGGGCTGGCGCTGTTCGGTGCCGACGACCTGCACCACGGCGACGTGGTGATCTCCAACCACGGCGGCACCTTGGGCCAGCACCTGAACAACGTCGTCATGTACACACCCGTGCGCATGCAGGGCGGTGAAGGCGAAATCGACGCCTTCTTCTGCGTGCTGATGCACTGGCTGGATGTGGGCGGCGCGATTGTGGGCTCCTGCACCTCGACCACCACGACCGAGATTTACCAGGAGGGCATTCAGTTTCGCAGCGTCAAGCTGATGGAGCGCGGTGTGCGCCAGGCCAGCATGTTCCGCATGATCGAATACAACACGCGCTTCCCGGAGATGCTGCTGGGCGATGTCGAATCGCAGATCGCCGGCTGCCTGATGGGCCGCAGCATGGTCACCGACGTGATGGAAAAGTACGGCCGGCCCAGCTACCACGCCGCCGTCGACATGCTCTGGACGCATGCCGAAGCGCGCGTGCGGCAGGCCATTGCCGCCGCCCCCGATGGTGAATACGAGGCCTCGTCATTCCTCGACGACGACGGCCTCAACGATGCGCCTGTGCCCATCGACGTGAAGGTGAAGATTGCCGGCGACAACATCACGGTGGATTTTTCGGGCGTGTCGCCGCAGCTGCAGGGCCCCCTCAATGCGGGCCGCAACGGCGGCGCGGTGGCCGCAGCGCGCATTGCGGTGAAATACCTGTTCTCGGCGCATGAGCCGGTCAGCGAGGGTGACTTCCGCCCGCTCACTGTCGACATACCCGACGGCAAGTTTTTGTCTGCCGGGCCCACGGCCGCCATTGGCAGTTCGGGGAGCATGATGCCCACGGTGGTGGACACCATCCTGCGCGCACTGGCACCTGCCTTCCCTGAACGCGTGGCCGCCGCGCACCACGGCACCTACGGCCTGCATACCTTCGACGGCATCAGCCCGACCACGGGCGCGCCCTTCTTCCACCTGGACACCTGCGTGGGCGGCTGGGGCGCGACCGGTGCGATGGATGGCTACGGCCCCTCGCGTTCCAACGTGCATGGCGACACCTCCGACGTGCCGATTGAAATGCAGGAAGCCTTCAACCCCTACTGGCTGGAGTCCTATGAAATCCGCCAGGACTCCGGTGGCCCCGGCTTCAGGCGCGGCGGTGTCGGGGTCGTCAAGACCTACCGCGTCAGCGCGCCCTGCCGCGTCAACCTGAAGATTGACCGCACCAAATGCCCGCCCTGGGGACTGGTCGGCGGCGGCGAGGGCTTGACCGGGCAGGTGACCATCAACCGCACCACCGGGGAAACGCTGTCGGTGCTCAAGGGCGAGCACTGGCTGCACCCTGGCGACCAGGTCGTCATTTACACGGCAGGCGGCGGCGGCCACGGCGCCGCCTGGAAACGCGAGGTCGAACGCGTTGCGGCAGATGTGCAGCAGGGCTATGTGTCGCCCGGTGCCGCAGAAAAAAATTATGGTGTAGCCATAGACCCGGACGGCAGTGTCAACATTGCCAGAACAAGCCAACTCAGAAAATCAATGATGAAGGAGACAACATGAAAAAACGCGCATTTCTGACAGCGATGACGGCAGTTGCGGCTGGCGCATTGCTCGCCACGACCGTTCATGCACAGGACGCCTGGCCGTCCAAACCCGTCCGGCTGGTGATTCCCTGGGGCGCAGGCGGCGCCACAGATGTCGTCGGCCGCATGCTGGCCGAAGAACTTCGGGCCGACCTCGGCCAGAGTTTTGTGGTCGAGAACCAGACCGGCGCGTCCGGCATGATTGGCGCCGCGCGGGTGTCCAAAGCGCCTGCCGACGGCTACACCCTGCTCTTTACCACCAACGTGCAGGTCATCAACCCCGCCATCCGCAAGAACATGGCCTATGACGCGGTGAAAGACTTCACGCCCATCGCGCTCGTCGGCTACGCAGCGAACGTGCTGGTGGTGAAATCAGACGCGCCCTGGAAGACCCACCAGGAATACGCCGCAGCGGCCAAGGCCGACCCGGGCGGCATGACTTTCGCAACGCCGGGCTTCGGCACTTCCACGCACTTTGCGGGCGAGCAATTCGGCCAGCTTACCGGCACGCGTTTTACCAACATCCCCTACAACTCGACCACTGCGATGGCGCAGTCGGTGATGGCGGGCGACGTCAAATCGACCTGGCTCACCGGCCAGGGCGCCGCACCCTACGTCAAGAACGGGCAGTTGCGTGTGCTCGGCGTGGCGAGCGAGAAGCGCTCCTTCTTCCTGCCCGACTCACCGACCTTTGCAGAACTGGGCATGAACAACCTCGTCAGCGAAACCTGGTGGGGCGTGTTCGCGCCACCCGGCCTGCCCGCACCGATTGCCACCAAGCTTTCCAGCACCATCAGCGCCGCGCTGGCCAAACCGGCGATCCAGGAAAAGATGCGCGCCGCAGGCCTGGACCGCGCCCAGCCCGTTGTGGGCAATGACTTCCGCGCGCTCATGCTCAAGGACATCGATCTCTACAAGAACGTGGTGAAGGCGAACAATATCCAGCTCCTGGATTAGCCCCCATGGTCACGTGGCGACGGATGCTATTTAATTGATAGCTGCTCACGCTCATCTTTAAAGGGCTGGAGGCATAAACAGACCATAAAAAAGGCTGCAAAACGAGGTTTTGCAGCCTTTTTTGCCGTTCCCGCAGGCCGGTCAAGCACGTCCGTCACCTAATGCGTCAGATATGAATCCTTAAGCACTTAAGGTGCTATTTATGACGCATTATTCAAAAGACCTCAAAACCAGCGCTTGAGCAAACCCATCACCTGCGCAAAGCGCTTGCCATACGGCGGGTAAAACACATCACCCCTGCCCCACTTCGATGACACCAGCACCGGCTTTTGCTGGGTCAGGCGCAAAAAGCCCGCCTCGCCGTGGTAACTGCCCCAGCCGCTTTCGCCGACACCGCCGAAAGGCAGGTTTTCGTGGGCGATGTGCATCAGCGTGTCGTTGACCGTGACGCCGCCGCTGACCGTCTGCGCCAGCACCTTGTCGCGCGAGGCGTTGTCGGTGCCGAACCAGTAGAGGGCCAGCGGCCGGGGCCTGCCGTTGATGTGGCTGATGGCCTGGTCCAGGGAGTCATAAGGCAGCACCGGCAGGATGGGGCCGAAGATTTCTTCGCTCAGCAGTTTTGAATCTGCCTTTGCGCCGAACACCAGCACCGGTGCCATCTGCCGCGCCGCGCTGGGGCCCGTGTCAGCACCCACACGCTGCAGGCGTGCGCCCTCGCCTTCGGCCTCTGCCAGCAATGCCTGCAGGCGTTCGTGGTGGCGCGGGCTGATGATGGCGGCGTAATCTGCGTTGCCTTCAATCGTCGGGAAGAGCTGCGCGGTGGCTTTGGCAAAAGCATCACTGAATGCGCCTTCGCTGCCTTTGGGCAGCAGCAGGTAGTCGGGTGCGATGCAGGTCTGGCCGGCGTTGAGCAGCTTGCCGTGGGCGATCTTGAGGGCGGCGCTGTCCATATCGCAGGAGGCATCGATGATGCAGGGCGACTTGCCGCCCAGTTCAAGTGTGGTGGGCGTCAGGTTGGCTGCGGCCGCCTTGGCGACGATGCGGCCGACGGCGGTTGAGCCGGTGAAAAACAAATGGTCAAACGGCAGGCTTGAGAATTCTGCTGCCAGTTCGCCATCACCCTGCACCACGCAGAGTTCATTGGACGCAAACGCCTTTTCTATCAGTTCACCCATCAGCGCAGAGGTGCGCGGCGTGAGTTCGCTGGGTTTCAGCATGACCCGGTTGCCGGCGGCCAGCGCGGTAATCACAGGCCCCAACGCCAGCTGCACCGGGTAGTTCCATGGCGAGACGACACCCACCACGCCCAGGGGCTGACGCTGCAGGTAAGCACTTGAAGGCTGCAGGTAAATCGGCGTGCTGACCTTGACCGGCTTCATCCACTTCGGCAATGCCTTGAGGGTGTGGTGCAGCATGGTGCGCAGCACAAACAGGTCGGCGATTTCGGTGAGCTGCGGCGAGCGCACGCCGAAGTCAGCCTGCACTGCAGCAGCCAGCGCATCGCTGTTGTCTGTGAGCAATGCGCGCATGCGCAGAAGGCGGTCACGACGCAGGGCCAGCGGTACATCAATCTGCGCCCGGCTGGCCTGGTACTGGGCATCAAACAGGGAGCGGAGTGTGGCGTTGGGCACGGAGGCGGTCGGGCTTGAAATCATGCCGCGATGATAGGGGCGAGGCCGCAGCGCAGGTAGAGGCAGGCCCCCAGTTTTGCGGCCAGCTGTCGCAGGTCAAGGTTTGCGTTGATTTCTTACAGGATAGTCCCTACGTTGGGATTAAGCTGCAAATGTCAAACCTGCAGCGTTCATTTTCAGCCTTCAGAGGAGCTTCATGGAATACCGGGACTACTACAAGGTGATGGGCGTCGAGCGCAGCGCCACACCTGAAGAAATCAAAAAAGCGCACCGCAGGCTGGCCCGCAAATACCACCCCGACGTCAGCAAGGAAAAAGACGCCGAGGCGCGCTTCAAGGAGATCGCCGAGGCCTATGAGGTATTGAAAGACCCTGAAAAGCGAACCGCCTACGACAGGCTGGGCGCCAACTGGCAGGCCGGGCAGGATTTCCAGCCACCACCGGGATGGGACCGCCAAGGCGCGCAGCCGGGCGGTGGCTTTGCAGGCCAGGGTTTTGACGACATACCGGGCTTTGACCAGAGCGATTTTTTTGAATCACTTTTTCGGGGTCGGGGTGCAGGCCGGGCCCAGGGCGGCCAGCATGCACGCGGCTTCGACATGCACGGCCAGGACCAGCACGCCAAAATCCAGATCAGCATCGACGATTCGTACAACGGCGCGGCCCGCACGCTTCAGTTGCGCATTCCGCAGGAAACCCCTGACGGCCATGTGCAGATGCAGGAACGCACCATCGAGTTCTCCATCCCCAAAGGCATACGCGCCGGCCAGCACATACGCCTTGCCGGCCAGGGTGGGCCGGGCATGGGCCAGGGCAGCGCGGGTGATCTTTATCTTGACGTTGAATTTCTGCCGCACAGTCGCTACAGGGCCGAGGGCCACGACGTGTACATGGACTTGCCGGTCTCACCCTGGGAAGCGGCGCTGGGCGCAGAGGTCGAAGCACCCACGCCGACCGGCGATGTAGAGATCAAAATCCCGCCTGGCTCGGCCAGCGGACGCAAGCTGAGGCTCAAGGGGCGCGGGCTGCCCGGCAAGACAGCAGGCGACTTTTACTTTGTGCTCAAGCTCAGCCTGCCGGCGGCAGACACCGACGCACACCGCCAGGCTTATGAAGACATGGCCGGCGCATTCAAGGCGTTTGACCCACGCGCCGCACTGAAAGGAGGCAAGGCATGACCCCGCAAACCACGGCCGTACGCATCACGGGTTTCATTCTTGAAGACCAGACCGAACTGACACTTGACGATATCTGCCGCGCCTGCGCTGCAGAGTCTGCACACATCAGCGAGCTGATTGACGAAGGTGTGCTGTCACCTGAAGGCGCCGGACCGCAGGAATGGCGCTTTACCGGGGTGCATGTGCACAGGGCCGTCACCGCAGTGCGCCTGCAACGCGACCTGGGTGTCAACCTGGCCGGTGTGGCCCTGGCCCTGCAGCTGATGGATGAGCTGGCCACCCTGAGGGCGCAGCTTCACCACCTGACCATCGACTAGGACGAAAAACCAGGGCCCATCAACCCCACTGCAGGCAGCGCATGCTCAGCGTGCCGCTCTGGAAGCCTTCAAAGGTGGTGACGGTTTTTTCGGTTTTGCCCGCTGCGCCCAGCGCGTAGAGCAGCGGCCAGTAGTGGTCTGGCGTAGGCACAGCCATACGCACCGATGCGTCCATGCCCAGCGGGTTCACCAGGGCGTTGTCGTCGCGCGCCGCCAGTGCGTCGCGCACGGCGTTGTCAAACGACTGCGCCCACGGCTTGCTGGCCATGAGGCCCATGGGCACCCCGCGCTCGGTGGCGCGCAGGTTGTGCACCACATTGCCGCTGCCCATGATGAGCACGCCCTTGTCGCGCAGCGCCGCCAGCTCCTGGCCAATCGCGTAGTGGTATTTGCCCTGCTGTGCATAGTCAATCGACAGCTGGAAGACCGGGATGTCCGCCCGGGGGTACATGTGGTGCAGCACCGTCCATGTGCCGTGGTCCAGGCCCCACTCGTCTGTGGTCGAGGCGGAAACACTTTTGAGGGAAGCCGCAGCCTGTTTGGCAAATGATGGCGCACCGGGTGCCGGGTACTGCATTTGCTGCAGCTGGTCGGGGAAGCCGCCAAAGTCATGGATTGTTTTGGGCTTTTCATCAATGCCGACGGCGGTCTGCCCCGGTGTGAGCCAGTGTGCGGACACAGACAGGATGGCGGCGGGCCGCCCCAGTGATTTACCCCATTGGGCCAGCTGTCGGGTAAAGGCGTTGTCCTGGATGGCATTCATCGGACTGCCGTGGCCGACAAAGATGGATGGCATGCGTTTGACGGCTTTGGCAGGCCTGCCCTGCTGGGCATTGGCCACGTCGGCCAGGGTGGAAAGTGCAGCCAGTGCGGCTGCCATGCTGCCGGCTGTGAGCAGCTTGCGGCGGTCCGGGGATGAAATCATGAAGAAGGCTATGAAGGGTATTTTTTGGATGCTCGACTCACCGGATATATACCCGGTCACGGGTGTTAGCCCAATGCTCTGAACCGCGCAGCTGAATTTAGTTCACGGAATTTTTTATCACCAGTGACGGGCACTCTCAACAAACGCTTAACAAGCTTTCAGAAAAATTTGCTTGTTGTCAGCGGAAGGCAGGGCTGTAATACGCCGGTGACCGACAAACCCCTAGCAGCCATGACCCCTTCCAGTACAACAAGCCACGCAGCCGCCCGCGCTGATGGCCTGGCGCGCGTGGAAGACAGGCGCCTGCTCACAGGCCAGGGCCTTTATGTGCACGATATCCGGCATGAGGGCATGTTGCATGCGGTCTTCATGCGCAGCACCCATGCACGCGCCCGCATCGCCAGCACGGACCTGCAGGCAGCCCGTGACTGCGCCGGTGTGGTTGCCGTGCTGGTTGCGGAAGACCTCGCCGGGCTGAGGATGCCAGCCATCAATGCGCTGCTGCCAATCATCAACCAGCCCCACTGCCCCCTGCTGGCATCGGGCCGGGTCGATTCTGTCGGCCAGCCGATTGCCGTGGTGATTGCCACCAGCCTGTATGCAGCGCAGGCGGCAGCAGAGCAGATATTTGTGGACTACGAGGCCGAAACTGCACAAAACGACCTGGCGGACGGAAACACACTTCTGGCGACGGCCGTGCACCAGCATGGTGAAACACCAGGCACTGCAGTGCACAAGGTCAGTGTGTCGCACCTGCAGCCACGCGTTATCGCCATGTCGCTGGAACCCAGGGCGGCCGTTGCGCAATGGGATGAAGTCACCGGCTCGCTCACGGCCTGGCTGGGCACACAGGCGCCATCAAGGGCGCGTGCGGATATTGCACTGGCGCTGGGCATGCAGCCCGAAAAAGTCCGCGTGATTGCACCTGATGTGGGCGGCGCGTTTGGCGCCAAGGCCTCCGTCTCGCCTGAAGACCTGGTGATTGCATTCGCCGCACGGCAGCTCAAGGCAAGCGTCAAGTGGACATCACCGCGCTCGGAAGAATTTACCTCTGCCGCGCACGGCCGGGGCGCAAAGCTTGAAGGCGAACTCTGGCTGGATGCAGATGGCCGCTTCACGCACCTGCAGGCCCGCCTGCAGTTTCCGGTAGGGGCATGGTTACCCTTCAGCGCCGTGGTGCCGGCACGTAATGCGGCACGCATACTGCCGGGGCCTTACCGTGTGGGCAGCATTGACATCTCGTCGGCAGCCAGCATGTCCAACGCAGCCGCTGTCAACATCTATCGCGGTGCGGGCCGGCCCGAAGCCGCGCTGCTGATGGAGCGCCTCATCGAGATGGCCGCCAGGAAGTCTGGCATTGATGCCGTCGAGCTGCGCTTGCGCAACATTGTTGAGGCCGATTCCATGCCCTGGAACACCCCCACAGGGGAATGTTTCGATGCCGGCGACTACCGCAGGGTGCTCGAGCGCGCCTGCGAAATTTTTGACTACCCTTCCGAGCGCACCGAACAGGCGCGGCGAAGGGCCGCCGGGTACATCACAGGCATTGGCCTGGCTATGTATGTCGAGCCCTGCGGCCAGGGCTGGGAAAGCGCTCGTGTCACCCTGCAGGCCGATGGCCGCGTGCTGGTGGCCAGTGGCTCCTGCGCGCAGGGCCAGGGCCACCAGACCACCTACGCCAGCATCGCCGCCGAAGCACTGAACTGCGACGTGAATCAGGTCAGTGTTGACCACGGCGACACCGGCAAATGCCCCGAAGGCCTGGGCGCCCTCGCCAGCCGCAGCACCGCCATTGGCGGCAGCGCAGTGGCCGAAGCGGCGCGCGAGGCAGCAAATCGGCGCGATGCAGGAGGGCCACTGCCCATCACCTGCGAAAGCATTTACACCGCACCGGCAGAAGCCTGGAGTTACGGCTGTGTCATTGCGCGCATGGCGATTGACCGTGATACCGGCAAGCCCGCCATCGAAAAACTGGTCTGGGTCGACGATGCCGGGCGCATTATTTCGCCGCAGTTGGCCGAAGGGCAACTGCTGGGCGGACTGGCGCAGGGCCTGGGCCAGGCCATGCTGGAGCGCATTGTTTATGACAGCGAAGGCCAGCTGCTGACAGGCTCGCTGATGGACTACGCGGTTCCGCGTGCAGACGACATGCCGGGCGTGACACTTGAAAGCATCGCCATCGCCACACCAGCCAACCTTCTGGGCGCCAAGGGCGTTGGTGAAGCCGGCTGCATTGGCGTACCAGCGGCACTGCTCAATGCCGCTGCGGACGCCCTCTCACCCCTGGGCGTGAACCCGCCCGATTTTCCGCTGACAGCCGAACGGCTTTGGCATGCACTACAGACAAGGACGAAAACAGCATGAACATGAAGTACAAAAAAAGCGAAGCCAAAGACTACGCACGCCAGAACTTTCGCGGCGTCTGGGCCGCTACCGCCACGCCCTTCAGGGACGACCTGTCCATCGACGAGGCAGGCTTTCGCAACAACCTGAAGCACTGGGCGCAGACCCTCAAGCTGGGCGGCCTGTTTGTCAGCGGCAAGCAGGGCGAGTTTTTCTCGATGTCCGTGGCCGAACGCAAACGTACGTTTGAGCTGGCAGTAGAAGAATCTGACGGTCATTGCGGCGTGGTGACCTCATGCTCTGACACCAACCTTGACGTGGTGCTGGATCTGGCTCGACACTCACAGAATATCGGCTCCGACTACATCGTGGTACACAGCCCCGTACTGCACTTTCACCATGACGCTGAAAGCACGGTTTATGAGTACTACCGCTACCTGAGCGAGCAGCTCGACATTGGCATCGCACTCTGGAACCACCCGGATTGCGGTTATGTGATGAGCCCCGGGCTGTGCGCGCGCATTGCCGAGTTGCCCAATATCGTGGCCATCAAATACAGCGTTGACCGCGAGATGTACAAAAAACTCACCGAGCTGGCCGGCGACAAAATTCTTGTCAGTACCGCCTCTGAAGAAGAGTGGCTGGACAACATCATCGAGCTCAACTGGCGCCTCTACCTGTGCTCTACCCCACCCTTCCTGCTTCAGACTGCGGCAGACCAGCGTATCAACGAATACACACGCCTGGCGTTTGAAGGCAAGCACGCTGAAGCCCGTGTTGTGCGCGACAGCCTGGAGCCGGCACGCGCCGCCTTCCGCTCGGCACGTCCCAGCGGCACGCCGCAGGCTTACAGCAAATACTGGCTCGAACTGCTCGGCCAGGTCGGCGGGCCGGTGCGTCGCCCGCTGCTCAACCTGACAGAAGCCGAGAAGGCTGCAACGCGCGAAGCGTTTGCCAAAAGCGGCATCAAGCTGGCCTGAGCATCAGGAAACACATGACCGTGATACCCATCACCCTGCACGTCAACGGCGAGAACCGCAAGCTGGAGGCAGCGCCTTCCACCTTGCTGGTGAACTTGCTGCGCGAGGGCCTGGGCCTGACCGGCACGCATGTCGGCTGCGACACCGCGCAGTGCGGCGCATGCACGGTGCTGGTCGATGGTGCGGCAACCAAGTCCTGCAATGTATTGGCAGCACAGGTGAACGGGTCAGAGATCACCACCATAGAAGGCCTGACGGTGGGCAACGGCGCGCTACACCCCATGCAGCAGGCTTTCGGCAAACACCACGGCCTGCAGTGCGGCTATTGCACCCCCGGCATGGTGATGCGCGGCGTGGCCATGGCTGCAGAAGGCGTTCCTCCCGAGCCCGAAGCAGTGCGCTGCGCGCTGTCAGGCAACCTCTGCCGCTGCACCGGTTATTTCGGCATCGTCAATGCCGTGTGTGAAGGCCTGCAAGAGATGCGAAAAGAAACAGTCGGCACCGGCACCGCAGGAACACACGCGTGAACCCTTTTGAATACCGCCGCCCGTCAACCGTCGCAGAGGCGACTGGCTGGCTGCGCGATGACCCGGAAGCCAAACTGCTGGCCGGGGGGCAAAGCCTGCTGGCAGCCATGAAGCTGCGCTTTGCCGCGCCGACCCTGCTGATTGATCTGCAGGGCCTGCCTGAACTGACAGCACTGGAAGAACGCGGCGGTGAACTCTGGATAGGCTCGATGTGCAGCCATGCGAAAGTCGCAGCATCGCCACTGGTGCAAGGCCTCGCGCCCATGCTCGCAAAGCTGGCCGGCGGCATAGGTGACCAGCAGGTGCGCAACCGCGGCACCATGGGCGGCTCCATTTCCAATGCAGACCCGGCCGCCTGCTGGCCTGCAGGCCTGATGGCGCTCGGGGCGACCGTGGTCACCGACAGGCGGGCAATCCCCGTTGATGATTTTTTTGCTGGCCTGTTCACAACTGCACTGGAACCAGATGAGATCGTATGTGGCGTGCGCGTTCCCACAGCGATGCAGGCGTGCTACATCAAGTTTGAACAATCGGCTTCGCGTTTTGCGCTGACCGGCGTTGCGGTTGCACGAACACTCAGTGGTGTGCGTGTGGCCGTCACCGGCATGGGCTCGGGCGTCTGCAGGTGGGACGCCGCAGAGCACGCCCTGTCGAACAACTTTTCAGCCGGTGCCATTGACGGTCGGCAACCAGATGCTGCGCTCGCTTCAGGGGACATCCACGCCTCGGCCGCTTACCGTGCGCACCTCGCCGGCGTCCTGACGCGGCGGGCAGTGCAACACATTGTTCAACTACCCCACACGGCAACAACATCATGAATTACCAGGGTTCGCAGAATCTCCCCCACCCCATAGCGCTCGTCTGGGAGGCATTGCTTGACCCTGTGGTGTTGCAGCAGTGCATTGCCGGCTGCGAAAAATTTGAACGCACGGGCGACGATGAATATAAAAGCACGGTCAAGGTGTCGATAGGGCCGGTGTCCGCGCGCTTTGCCAGCACGGTCACGCTCACCGATGTGGTCGCGCCGGTGTCCTGCACGCTCAAATTCGCCGGGCAAGGTGGGGTGGCGGGTTTTGGCAAGGGTGAAGCACACGTGCGCCTGACGCCCGAAGAAGGTGGCACAAGACTCGACTGGGACGCAGACGCCAGCGTGGGCGGCAAGCTGGCGCAGATCGGCTCACGCCTGATTGAAGCCACGGTGCGCAAGATGAGCGACGACTTTTTTGTGCGATTTGCCAGCCAGCTGCAAGCACAAAACCCGGCTGAAGCGGGCGCAGCTGCACCGCAGGAAGCGGCCGCACCGGCACCTGCCCCTGCAACAGGTCTGGCTTTTATGCCCGGCGCGCGGAATCTCATCATCACGGCTGTCGTGATCGCTGCCGCAGCACTGATCTGGTGGCTTGCCCGCTAAAGCAAGGTCATGAAAGAACGTATCGCACTCATAGGCTACGGTGCCATAGGCATGGCGGTTCACCGACTGCTGCGCAAACACGCGCCTCACCATGCGGAGGTGGTATCCATCCTGGTGCGTGACCGTGCAGGCACCGTGCTTGAGGCGCCACAAGAGGCATCCCTGCTGGTGGACGGACCGGACGGATTCGCAGCACTTGTGAAAAGCAGTCCGTCCCTCGTTGTTGAATGTGCCGGGCATCAGGCTGTTGACGAGTACGGTGCCGCCGTGCTGCAGGCCGGCATGGACCTTCTCATGGTGTCCGTCGGGGCGCTGGCAGATGCAGGGCGTGAGCAGTCACTGGTCAGCGCCGCCCGCACCGCAGGCAGAAAAATCGTGCTGCCTTCTGGTGCCATAGGCGGCATTGACTGGCTGTCAGCGGCACGTCTGGCAGGTTTGCGCAAGGTCACCTATCGCTCGCGCAAACCACCGCAGGCCTGGGTTGGCAGCGCAGCCGGACAACACACCAGGCTTGAAAGCCTTGCCGGCGCCGCGACTTTTTTTCGTGGACCTGCCCGTGAAGCTGCGCTGCAATACCCACGCAATGCCAACGTCGCAGCAACCGTGGCGCTCGCCACCCTGGGTTTCGATGCGACGCAGGTCGAACTCATTGCCGACCCGCAGGTAACTGCCAACATTCATGAGATTGAAGCCGACAGCGAGGCCGGCCGCATGTCGCTGCGCCTTGAAGGCGTGCCCGATGCCCGAAACCCCAAAAGCTCGGTGATGACTGCGCACAGTGTGGTACGTGCCATCATGAACCGCAGCACCAGCGTCCTGATGTAAATGCCATGCAGGTTTGCCCCCCTCCAGCCGCCATCAAAATGCACCCAAGGAGTCAATGAATGCTGAAACCCATCAACTTCCCCAAATGGATAGACGAGCACAGACATCTGCTCAAGCCGCCTGTCGGCAACCAGCAGATCTGGCGTGACACCGACCTGATCGTCACAGTGGTGGGCGGCCCCAACCAGCGTACGGACTTTCACGACGACCCGTACGAGGAGTATTTCCACCAGTTCCGGGGCAATGCACACCTGCTGGTGATGGACAGGGGCAAGTTTGAGCGCATTGATCTGCATGAAGGCGATATCTTTATCCTGCCGCCCCACGTGCGGCATTCGCCCCAGCGCCCCGATCCGGACAGTTTGTGCACTGTGATTGAGCGCACACGCCCTTCCGGCACCATTGATGCCTTCGAGTGGTACTGTGCCAAATGCGGCGGTTTGGTGCACCGCAGCGAGCTTCAATTGCAAAGCATTGTTGAAGACCTGCCCCGCATTTACAAAAACTTTTACGAGTCGGCACCAAAGTTGCGTGAGTGCACCACATGCGGGACAGTTCATCCGGGCCGCGACTGGCAGGCATGGCATGCGATGCGTCCCGCCAGCCAGCCGATGTAAGCAGTTATTGACAATAAAAAGTTTATATCTAAACTAATTAGGCCTGAATTGATTTTGTCCGCAGCTTTTTTGCAAGTCTTTTAACCCAAGGAAACCTGTATGAAACTCACATTGAACAGCATGGTATTGGCCATAGGGGCTGTGGGCCTCGCGGCCTGCAGCCTGTCGGCCCAGGCACAACAGACCGTCAGGATCGGCTTTCTGGGAACGCTCTCCGGCCCGGCCGGCGCACTGGGCCAGGACCAGTACGACGCCTTCATGCTGGGCATTGAGCACGCAGGCGGCAAGCTCGGCGGCGCGACGGTCCAGGTCATCAAGGAAGATGACCAGCTCAAGCCCGACCTTGGCGTTCAGCTGGCGCAAAAACTCATTGAAAAAGACAAGGTCAGCATCATCACCGGCGTGACGTTTTCCAACGTCATGATGGCAGTACACAAACCCATCACCGACAACGTCCTGCTGGTGGGCTCCAACGCAGGCCCCACGCCGCTGACCGGCAAGGGCTGCAGCCCGATGTTCTTCTCGACCTCCTGGAACAACGATTCACTGCATGAATCCATGGGCCAGTACGCCAACGATGCCGGCTACAAAAAGGTCTTCCTGCTGGCACCCAACTACCAGGCCGGCAAGGACGCCCTCTCGGGCTTCAAGCGCATGTTCAAGGGTCAGGTGCTCGACGAGGTCTATACCCAGGTCAACCAGCCTGACTACTCCGCTGAAATCGCGCAACTGCAGGCAGCCAAGCCCGATGCGATTTACGTTTTTTACCCTGGCGGCATGGGCGTGAACTTCGTCAAGCAATACCAGCAGGCCGGTTTGCTCGGCAAGCTGCCTGTTCTGTCGACCTCCACCGTTGATGGCACCACACTGCCTGCCCTCAAGGACATCGCCCTGGGCGTTGTCACCGGCTCGCCCTACAGCGCCGACCTGAACAACCCGCAGAACAAGAAGTTTGTGGACGACTTCA
Organism: Pseudomonadota bacterium; assembly: GCA_040388905.1. Taxonomy (GTDB): domain Bacteria; phylum Pseudomonadota; class Gammaproteobacteria; order Burkholderiales; family Burkholderiaceae_C; genus Polaromonas. The sequence goes on along the minus strand of JAZKAY010000005.1, from coordinate 58,440 downwards.
GGAAGAAGTACAACCGCGTTCCTTCGCTGTATGCGGCTCAAAGTTACGACGCAGCCATGCTGATCAATGCAGCGCTGACAAAGACCGCAGGCAAGTCCGACAACAAGGAAGCCTTGCGCGCAGCCCTGAAAACGGCTGACTTCAAGTCGGTGGCAGGCCCGTTCAAGTTCAACACCAACCAGTTCCCCATCCGCAACTTCTACCGCGTTGACGTCGCGAAAGACGCCTCAGGCCAGGCTGCGCTGGTGAACAAGGGTGTGGTGCTCAAGGACCATGCCGATGCGTACTACAAAGAGTGTGCGATGAAGTAAACGGGGCCTTCCCGTCCGGGCCTGGCTGGGTCAACCGCCAGGCCTTTTCTTCAACTCCCTTACGGGTTCGCGTATGTCCATCAACCTTTTTGAGCCTTTCGCAGGCCTTTTCAACAGGCGTATGCCATGAGCTTTTCGCTTTTCTGCATACAGATGCTCAACGGCCTGCAACTGGGCGTGCTGCTGTTCATGCTGTCCGCTGGCCTGACGCTGGTGTTCGGCATCATGAATTTTGTCAACCTGGCGCACGGCAGCCTCTACATGATGGGTGCCTACTTTGCGGCAGCCGCCTATGCCCGCAGTGATTCCTTCCTGATTGCAGCCCTGGTCGGCGTCGCCGGCAGTGCCGCACTCGGCTTTGCCATGGAGCGCATCGTCGCTGCCCGGCTCTATGCCCGTGACCACCTTGACCAGGTGCTGGCCACCTTCGGCCTGATCCTGTTTTTCAACGAGCTGGCACGCACCATCTGGGGCGCATCGCCCTATTACATGAATGTGCCGCAGGCGCTGTCTGGCACCGTGAACCTGATGGGCGTTTCCTATTCGGTGTATCGCTTGGCCATCATCGTGACCGGGCTGCTGGTTGCGCTGGGCTGCTACCTGCTGATCAACAAGACCCGCGTGGGCATGCTGATTCGTGCGGGGTCCAGCAACCCCACCATTGTTGCCGCGCTGGGCGTCAACATCAAGATGCTCAACGCCGCCATTTTTGCGCTGGGCGCGGCGCTGGCCGGCGTAGCCGGGCTGATGAGCGGCCCCATTCTTTCAGTACAGCCTGGCATGGGCGAACCCATCCTGATCACGGCCATGATCGTCATCGTGATCGGCGGCATAGGTTCGGTGCGTGGCGCGTTTTATTCGGCCCTCATCGTCGGCGTGATCGACACCGCAGGCCGCGCATTTTTGCCCATGCTCTTGCGCGAATTTCTTGACCGCAGCACGGCGCAAGCTGCAGGCCCCGCGCTGGCCTCCATGCTGATCTGCATCTTCATGGCCGCAGTACTCGCCCTCAAACCGCAGGGTCTCTTCCCTGTGAAAAACCAATGATGGCCAAACGCATTTCCGTATGGGTCGCAGCTCTGATCGTGCTGTTGCTGCTGGCAGTTCCCATCTATTCAAACCTGGCCGCAGAACCCTTTGCGCTGACCTTCTTCAGCCGCGTACTGATATTTGCGCTGGCCGCCATCAGCCTCAACCTGATATTGGGTTACGGCGGCATGGTGAGCTTTGGCCATGCGCTCTACCTGGGCCTGGGTGCCTATGCCGTCGGCCTGCTGGCACAAAACGGCATTACCAACGGCTGGGTGCAGCTGGCAGCGACTGTCGTTGTCTGCGCACTGGTGGGTGCGATCACCGGCGCCATCTCCCTGCGAACAAGCGGCATTGCCTTCATCATGATCACGCTGGCCTTCGCGCAGATGTTCTTCTACCTGTTTGTGAGCCTCAAACAGTACGGTGGTGATGACGGCCTGTCCATCCCGGCGCGCAGCGACTTCGGCCTGTTCACACTCGCTTCGCCCATCACGCTTTATTACGTGGCGCTGGCTTTGGTGCTGGCGGTTCTTTTCTTCACGAAGCGCCTGATAGACGCGCGCTTTGGCATGGTCCTGCAAGGCTGCCGCATCAACGAGCGCCGCATGAAGGCCATGGGCTTCCCTTCACTGCGCTACAAACTTTCAGCCTATGTGCTGTCCAGCGTGCTGTGCGGCGTGGCGGGCCTGCTATATGCCAACCTCACCGGTTTTGCATCGCCCGCCTACATGGCCTGGACCTTGTCGGGGGAAATAATTGTCATCGTGGTACTCGGGGGCATGGGCACGGTGTTCGGCCCGCTTGTCGGTTCGCTGGTGCTGCTTCTGAGCGAGGAAGTGCTCAAGGCGTTCACCGAGCACTGGATGATGATTCTTGGACCGCTGATTGTTCTGGTGGTACTCACAGCGCGGCGTGGTGTCTACGGCTATTTGCTGGACTGGGACGCCTGGCGTGAACGCCGCAAGCTTGCTGCCGATGTGAAGCGCAGTGCGGAGGTACTCAAGTGAGCCCCATGCTGAAAATCAACGCGCTCGTTAAACGCTACGGCGGCTTGCTCGCAACCGACCATGTCAGCCTTGAACTGGCCCCCGGAGAGCTGCACGCCATCATTGGCCCCAACGGCGCCGGCAAGACCACGCTGATTGGCCAGCTGGGCGGCGAAGTTGCCCCCGGCAGCGGCAGCATCGAATTCAACGGCAGCGACATCACCTCGCTGCCACCTGCGCAGCGCGCACTTCGCGGCCTTGCGCGTTCATACCAGATCACCTCTGTTTTCCCCGAATTCACGGTGCTTGAAAACGTTGCGCTCGCCATGCAGGCGCATTGCGGTCACAGCTTCGGTTTCTGGAAACCGGTGCTGCAGCAAAAGGAACTGGTAGAGCCGGCCCTGCGCGCCATCGAACAGGCCGGCTTGTCGCACCGTGCAAAGACGCATGTATCCGGGCTGGCCCATGGCGAGCGCCGCCAGCTGGAGCTGGCCATGGTGCTGGTCGCCGAGCCCAAACTTCTGCTGCTCGATGAACCCATGGCCGGCATGAGCCACCAGGAGTCGGGCAAGGTTGTCGAGATGCTGCAGGGCCTGAAAGGCCGCTACACCATGCTGCTGGTCGAACACGACATGGACGCCGTGTTCGCGCTGGCAGACCGCATCTCGGTGCTGGTGTATGGCCGCATCATCGCCAGCGGCACCCCACAGGAAATACGCGCGAATCAGGACGTGCGGACCGCCTATCTCGGCGATGAGGTACTACCCACATGAACGCCCTTCTCAAAATAAGCGACATTGAGGTTTGCTACGGCGATGCGCAGGCATTGTTCGGTGCGGCGCTCAGCGTGGCCGAAGGTGAATTCGTCACCCTTCTGGGCCGCAATGGCATGGGCAAAACGACGACGGTGCGGACGGCCACCGGCATCATGGCTGCGCGCAGCGGGCAGATTGAATTTGCAGGCCAGGACATCTCGCGCTGGCCTTCCTACAAAATTGCACGCCTGGGCATCGGGCTGGTGCCGGAGCAGCGGCAGGTATTTCCCAACCTCACGGTCTACGAAAACCTGGTTGCAACAGCGCACAACCGCCTGGGCCGTAAAGACCCCTGGACGCTGGAGCGTGTGTACGGCCTCTTCCCCCGCCTGAAGGAGCGCGCCGGCAACCTCGGCATCAACCTGTCCGGCGGCGAACAGCAGATGCTGGCCATTGGGCGCGCGCTGATGACCAACCCGCGCCTGCTTGTGCTCGATGAAGCGACCGAAGGCCTGGCACCCCTCGTGCGCGGCGAGATCTGGGATTGTTTGCAGGCCCTGAAAAACACCGGGCTCTCGGTCCTGGTGATCGACAAAAACATAGGGCCCCTTCTGCGCATTGCCGACACACACTTCGTGCTGGAAAAAGGCCGCACGGTATGGAGCGGCAGTTCGCAAAGCCTGCTGGGTGCGACCGACATACTGAAAGACACACTCGGTGTCTGAGGTCTCGCCTGATTCAGGCCCTGGACATTGGCGCGACATGAGTCCTGCCGAGCTGGCCCGCCAGTACAACGCACGCGGTACTGTGCCCGATGTTGATCCCATCCTGAAAGAGTACAGGGAAGCATCCGCACTGATGTACCAATTGCCGCACGTGCGCGACCTCGCGTACGGTCCGCATCCGGATGAGCGCCTTGACCTCTTTCCTGTGCCGGGCAGGCCAGGTGCACCGCTGTTTGTGTTTATTCACGGTGGTTACTGGCGTGCGCTGAAAAAAGAAGATTCTGTTTTCATGGCGAAGACCTTCACGGATCGCGGCATTGCGGTGGCATCCATCAACTACCAGCTTTCGCCGGAGGCCAGCCTTGAAGACATCGTGGCGCAATGCCGCCGGTCTGTTGCATGGCTTTACAAAAACGGCGCTGCTCAAGGCGTGGACCCGACGCGCATGGTGCTGGCCGGCAGTTCTGCCGGTGCGCACCTGGCGGCCATGGTGATGGCGCCGGGCTGGCAGGCCGCTGCGGGCATGCCGGACGGCCCTCAAAGTGCGATCAGGGGCGGGGTATTGGTGAGTGGCCTGTTTGACCTGGCACCGGTGCAACAGACAACCCCCAACGACTGGCTCAAGCTTGACGCTCAGCGCGCCAGGACACTGAGCCCCATCCATCTGCTGCCGCCTTCTCACACGCAGTTGTGCATTGCCACTGCGGAGCTTGACACTGACGAGTTCAAACGCCAGTCGGTCGCCTATGGGGCGGTATGCAGCCAGCAAGGTTGTGGGGTGCAATACCTTGGGATCGCCGGACGCAATCATTTCGACATCATCCTCGACTGGATGAACCCCGATACCCTGCTGACACGCCATACGCTGCAGCTTTTTGAACCCGCCGGAATAAACGCCTGAAACCTTTCAGGACTTCGCGCGCGTTGCAGGCTTCCTGCCCCCCGGCGCTTTCTTCGCCGGAGCTGTGAGCGCCACGGGCGAGGCCATCTCACTCTGGAAATGCGCCAGAAAAGCCTCGCAGGGCGGCGACAACTTTCGCTGACTGTCGGTGATGGCAACAATGTTGCGCTGCATGACAGGTGCCACCAGCGGCACGGCCATCACACTGACAGAGCGTGAGCGCGTGAGTGCATAAGACGGCAGGATTGAAATACCCAGGCCCGCCTCGACCAGCCCGACGGCAGTCATGACATGCGCGACTTCGTAGGCTGGCCGCGCGACTTCCCCGACCTCGGCAAAGCCGCGTTCGACCAGTGTTCGCAAGCCACTGCCGTGTCGCAACAGGATCAGCGCTTCGTCAGCCAGTTCGGCCCAGCTTACCTCGCGCTGCAAAGCCAGGGGATGGCTGGCCAGGCAGGCCAGCATCAGCCTGTCCTGGTAAAGCGGCGTGGCGGTGAGGTCGGGCATGTCCGTGCCTTCGGTGCGTACACCGAAGTCGGCCTGGCCGCTGCGCACTGCCTGCGCGATCTCTTCAACCGGCAGGTCAAGAATCTCAACCTTGATATCGGGATACCTGATGCGAAAACTGGCCAGCAGGGTGGGCAGCAAGGTGGCCGACAACAGGGGTGACGTTGCCACCGAAAACCGTCCGCTGCGCCGCTCCGAGAGCTGGCGCAAGCCATCAAACGCCGTGTCCAGGTTGTCAAATACCTTTTTGATGGACGGAAGAAGCTCAAGCCCCGCATCGGTCAGCACAATTTTTCGCGTGGTGCGCTCAAACAAGCGCACCGCCAGTTCGCCCTCCAGTGTGCTGATCAGCATTGAAAGCGCAGACGGCGTGAGATGCAGCCGCTGCGCAGCACGCGTGATGCTCTCATCCTGCGCCACGGCCAGGAAGGCGCGCAGTTGACGGATGGTGACACTTGCGGGTCTTGCTGCAGGTCTTGAGTCGCTCATGCACCGGATTGTCGCGGATAGCGTCGCTTTGCAAAAGCCATGCGACCCGAAGGATTCAAGATAGCGGACCGTGGAAAATACCCACATGACCACCCCACAAGCAGAAGCAGCACCCGCCCTGAAGGAAATCTTCAACGCCGCCAGGTTGAAACACATCGCCACCGAAGTGGCTGCGGTGTACCCCGCCTTCGACCAGAAGAAGTTCCTGAAACTGGCGCAGGCAGACCTGGCCAGCCTGAGCCTGATGCAGCGCCTGAAGCGCACATCCGAAAGCCTGCATGCCACCCTGCCTGCCGACTACGAAAAAGCCATTGCCATACTGCGCAAGCTGGCCCCGCGCATCAACAGCGGTTTTGTCACGCTGGTATTGCCCGACTATGTGGGCCTCTACGGTCATGAAGACTTCGACACATCGATGGACGCGCTGAAGTTTTTCACGGCCTTCGGCAGCTCTGAATTTGCCATCCGTGAGTTTCTGCAACGCGATCCAAAGCGCACGCTGGCCGTCATGAAGACCTGGGCGCGCGATGAGAGTGAACACGTCAGGCGCCTGGCCAGCGAAGGCAGCCGCCCCCGCCTGCCCTGGTCGTTCAGGCTGGATGCACTGATGGCCGACCCCGGACTGGCTGCGCCCATTCTTGAAAAGCTCAAGGCAGACGAGAGCCTGTACGTCCGCAAGTCAGTGGCCAACCACCTCAACGACATCACCAAGCTGCACCCCGACTGGGTGATGCAAAAACTCGAAGGCTGGCCGCTCGACAAACCGCAGACGGCGTGGATTGCCAGGCATGCCCTGCGCACACTCATCAAGCAGGGCGACAGGCGCGCGCTCGCCCTGATCGGTGCGGGGAAAAAAGCAGCCGTCAAACTGCATGGCTTTGAGGTCAGCCCTAAAAAGATCTCACTCGGAGAACGTCTGGACATCACCTTCAGCCTTGAATCTGCTTCGCGTGAAAGCCAGCGCCTGGTGGTTGACTACGCCATTCACTACATCAAAAAATCAGGCATCAGTTCGGCCAAGGTTTTCAAGCTCAAGGAACTGACTCTGGCACCAGGTGAAACTATGCAACTCAAGCGCAGCCAGGTGGTGAAAGACTTCACCACCCGGGTGCACCATGCGGGTCATCATGTCGTGGATGTGATGGTCAATGGCGAAAAAATGGCCAGCGGCGGGTTTGATTTGCTGCGCTGATTAACTCTGTCGTCCCGGACTCGATCCGGGATCCATCCCCCCTCCCATGGGCAAGTCCACGCAATACGGGTTCATGGATTGCGGATCAGGTCCGCAATGACGCGGGTTCAGGCAGCCAGCCGTGCATTCTGCGGAAACATGTGCTTTTTGGCCTCGTCGTCCATCTCCATCTTGAAGTTGAACTTCGCCTGCAGGCCCTCGGCACGCTCGGCGGCTGGACGCAAGTTGATCTCATCGAGCAGGCGTTTGACATTCGGCAGCTTGCCCATCACATCAGGCCCCAGCACGCGCGGCAACGCCCGGGCCCAGCCCCAGACGGCCATGTCGACCAGGGTGTAGGTATCGCCCAGCATGTATTTGTGTTTGGCCAGCTGGTCGTCGAGGATTTTGAAATGGCGTTCGGCTTCAAAGGTGTAGCGATTGATCGCATACGCGTTTTTTTCGGGCGCAGCGTGCTGGAAATGCACGGCCTGACCTGAGTAGGGACCAATGCCGCTGGCCACAAACATCAGCCATGACAGCATCTGCGCACGCGCAGCGGATGTGTTCTCAGGCAAGAACTGGCCGGACTTTTCAGCCAGGTAGAGCAGGATGGCATTGCTGTCAAACACCGTCACATCGCCATCGGTGATCGCGGGCGTCTTGCCATTCGGGTTGATCTTGAGGAATGCCGGCGAATGCTGCTCGCCCTTGCGCGTGTCTACCGCCATCAGTTCATAAGGCAGGCCTGCTTCTTCCAGAAACAGCGCGACCTTGAGGGGGTTTGGGGACGGGTGGTAGTAGAACTTGATCATGATTTCCTGGCTTTCTCTTTCTGTGGCTGTCTGATTGACCGTTTTCAACGTGGCGGTATGGCGGGGAGGTTTTGGATAATACTTGCAACAGCACTTATATGCACAGTTACTTTATAACTACGCCTAACCAGCGGGAAATGCTAAATTAGAAGCCTAAGAAATTTTTCTGCAGCACGTCGGGCGCCCTTGTCGGATCCCAGCAACTGCGGCATGTACCAGGACGTGGCCATAGACCCAGCCAGTTTGTATGATTGACGACAACACCCGGTTTATTTGTGCCTGAACTCCTCATCCGTCCCCCGTCCGGCGTATCTCCGCAAGAATTTGGATCAGACCCTGTCCAGGCCCTTCGCCTGGCCACACGGGCCCTGCATGGGGAGCTTGACCAGAAGCTTCCACTGGCGCGGGAAGGCGCGAATATCGCCGACTATGCCATGCACCTCTGCGTCCTGCGTGACTGGCAGGTAGCTCTCAAGCCATGGCTGATGCGCACCGGAAAGATGGATTCCTCGCTGGGCCTGATAGCGGCCGACCTGGCGGATTGCGCGGACAGCGAATTTCCCCAGCCAGCTACACCAGATATGGCGGCGGTGCGAAACGCCGATGACGGCAGCGAAGCTTTCTGCTGGGGTATTGCCTATGTACTGGAAGGTTCTCGGCTGGGTGGTGAGGTGCTCTACCGTCGCCTCCAGCCGCGGCTTAAGCCCCATCCCCTGCGTTATCTCGGCGAACGTGCCGAAGGAAGCCAGCCCTGGCCGCAGTTTCTTGCAACCCTTCGCCAAAAACTGGCTGGCGGCAGCGCAAGCCATGCCGGTTGCAATGGTGCAGTGGCTGCATTCCAGACCCTGCAGGCGCACTTCACCAGACAAGGTGCCCTCGCATGAATGTCGCGCCATCTCCGGAAGTCACCCTCGACAACTGCGACCAGGAGCCGATTCACATCCCCGGGCATATCCAGTCCCACGGCGCCCTCTTTGCCTTCGATTCAAAGGGATTGCTGTCGTTTCGCAGTGCCAACGCCGCAATTTTGCTGGGAGACCGGATTCCAGACCTGGGCGAAACACTTGCACCCCATCACTTTGCGGCTTTTGACGGCTTTCATGAACTCATGGCCGCGGTTCGCGAGGCAGCCGATGGCGACGTGATCCCGCACGCCATGCAGGTCATGGATGAGCACGGCAGCTTCGATGTCATCGCCCACAGAACGGCAGACGGCATCATCTGCGAGTTTGAAAATGCGCTGAACGCCGTGCCGGTGCCGGCAAGCTTTGCATTTACCTCACACCGTGCCACGGAACGGCTCAAACGCCAGAACGGTGTGGACGGCCTGCTTTCAGCAGCCGTTGAAGAAGTGCGGCGCATGACAGGTTTTGACCGGGTCATGGCCTACCGGTTCCGGCATGACGACAGCGGTGACGTGGTGGCCGAATCGGTCTCCGATGCGCTGGACCCTTTCCTGGGGCGGCGTTATCCGGCCAGCGACATCCCGGTGCAGGCCCGGCGCCTGTACATCATCAATACACTGCGCCTGATTGCGGACGTGCAGGCGACGCCAGTCCCCGTCTATGCAGCCCCCGGCACGACCAGCCCACTCGACATGAGCCATGGTGTGCTGCGCAGCGTGTCGCCGGTTCACATTGAATACCTCACCAACATGGGCGTGGGTGCATCCATGAGTGTGTCCATCGTCATCAATGGAAAGCTGTGGGGCATGATCGCCTGCCACCACATGCAGCCGCGCCGGGTGTCATACACCGTACGCATGGCCTGCGATGTGCTGGCGCAAATCCTCGCCTCCAACCTTCAGGGTGCGCTTGCGCGGGAGCACGCCGCACGTGCAGATGCCGCCGCCAGCCTGCGTTCCCGCGTGGTCGAGCAGGTGCTGCACGCGGATGACGTCATCCTGGCGCTGTCCGCCGAGGCCGACAAGCTGTGCGAGGTCTTTGGCGCGCACGGGGTGGTGGTAGCCGACGGTGGCCGGCTCAAGGTCTCCGGGGGGCTGGACCAGGACACGGCCGCCGCCCTGGTTCAGTGGATCAATGACCAGAAGCCCGTTCCCGGCCGCATGATTTACATGAACACGCTGGACGCCCTGCCCCAGCGCCTGCTGGAGCAGATGAACGTCTGGTGCGGCCTGCTCGTACTGCCCTTTGGGGCCGAATCCGAGAGCCGGCTGCTTCTTCTGCGCAAGGAGCAGATTGAAGCCATCAACTGGGGTGGCCGGCCCGAGAAAAACTACACCGTCGGGCCACTCGGGCCGCGCCTCACGCCACGCGGGTCTTTCGACCTGTGGAGGGAAACCGTTCGCGGCAAGGCCGTGCCCTGGGATGAGATCGACCTGGACAGCGCGCAGAAGCTGCTCGGCGAACTGCTGCGTGCAGACACTGCACACCTGCAGGAAATCGGCCGCGCACGCAACCAGCTGATGGCCATGCTCGGCCATGACTTGCGGGACCCGATCCAGTCGATATCGAACACAGCCACACTGCTGGGGAAAATGGGCGGCGACGAGCGCATAGGCAAACGGCTGCAGTCATCGAGTACCCGCATGCAGCGGCTGGTGGGTCAGGTGATGGACATGTCCCGCCTTCATAGCGGCAACCTGACCTTCAACATGCAACAGGTCGATCTTGCCGCCTTGCTTGAGCAATTGATCGCCGAGACACGCGCAGCCCACCCCGGCATGCAGATCACCCACAATATCCCCGCCCGCTCACTCGCTGAGGCCGACGGCGACCGCATTGCCCAGGTCCTGAGCAACCTCCTCAGCAACGCAAGCCACCACGGCACGCCGGGTGAGCCGGTGCGGGTAGAGCTTGACGATACGCAGGGAATGATCACCATCAGGGTCAGCAACAGTGGTGAGGCGATTCCCGAAGCGCTGGCACAGACGCTGTTCCACCCCTTCAAGCGCGCCCGGACCACATCCCCCACCAACCGCAACGGACTCGGCCTGGGCCTGTACATAGCTCACCAGGTCATCACGGGACATGGCGGCGAGTTGAGCTACAGCTACGACCAGCCTTATGTCGTATTCACGGCCAGGTTTCCAGCGTTGCGCAGCTGATGCCCACGCCACATTGCCATCCACATGCCGTGCCGGACCCGCACGCATATTTCAGCTATCGACAGGTGAGCAGGCATGACCAACCCTGATTTTCCGGAAGATTCCCGCCATGCTTTCCTGAGCGGAGGCGGCTCGCTGGGGCAGCTGATCGCGGCTTTTGACTGGTCGGCAACCCCGCTTGGCGCCATCCATACCTGGAGCCCGACCCTCAAGGCCACGACCTCGCTGATCCTGCAATCGGCGGTGCCCATCGTGACACTGTGGGGTGAGTGCGGCGTGATGATCTACAACGACGCCTATGCTGTTTTTGCTGCTGCACGGCACCCGCAGCTTCTGGGCAGCAATGTGCGTGAGGGCTGGCCCGAAGTGGCCGACTTTAATGATCACGTCATGAAGACCGGCCTGGCTGGCGATACCCTTGCCTATCGGGATCAGGAGCTCACCCTGCACCGCCATGGTGTGCCTGAACAGGTCTGGATGAACCTTGACTATTCGCCGATTCGTGACGAAAGCGGAAAACCGGTTGGCGTGATCGCGATTGTCGTCGAGACCACCGCCAAGGTCAGTGCCGAAAACCATGTGCGAGCGGAACGCGCAAGACTGCGGCAGATGTTTGAGCAGGGTCCGGGTTTCATGGCCCTCATGAGCGGAAAGGACCATGTTTTCGATCTCGTCAACCCCGCCTACCTCCAGCTGATCGGTCACCGCGACGTGCTTGGAAAGCCGGTACGCGAAGCCCTGCCGGAGATTGCGGGCCAGGGATTTTTTGAGATCCTCGACAGGGTCATCGAAACCGGCAAAGCCTTCTCGGGCAACTCGCTTCCCGTGACGCTCCGCCGCACCCGGGAGGCCACACCCGAGATCCGGCAAATCGACCTGGTCTATCAGCCGCTGTTTTCCGCAGAAGGCGACATCACCGGTATCTTTGCGCAGGGCGTGGACGTGACAGAGAGGGTGCAGGCTGAAGAAGCCCTGCGCGCCTCGGAGGCAGAATTCCGCGCCTTCGCCCAGGCCATGCCCAACCACGTGTGGGCTTCAAAGCCGGACGGCATGCTGGACTGGTTTAACGAGCGCGTCTATGAGTACAGCGGAGCCCTGCCGGGTGAACTGGATGGCCATGCATGGACGGCGATAGTGCACCCGGAAGACATCGCAGCCGCAGGAGAAACCTGGGGCAAGTCCCTCGCGTCCGGCCACACCTATGAAGCCGAGTTCAGGTTGCGTCACGTGGACGGCACCTACCGATGGCACATCGCACGTGCGGTGCCGATTCGCAACTCTCGCGGCGACATCGTCCGCTGGGTGGGTACCAACACCGACATTGAAGACCAGAAAGCCGTGGCCCGCGCACTGCTGGCCCTGAACCAGACGCTGGAAGAACAGGTGGCCCTGCGCACAGTGGAACGTGACCGCATGTGGCGGCTGTCTACTGACATCATGCTGATCTCGGACATGGACTCCAACATCGTATCGACCAACCCGGCCTGGACCCGCTCGCTGGGCTGGGGTGAGGCAGAGATGACCGGACGCTCGTTCATGGACCTCGTCCACCCTGCAGACAGGGCCGCGACACTGGCTGAAGTCGCCAGCCTGGCAGGCGGCGCCACGACCATGCGGTTTGAAAACCGCTATGAACGCAAGGATGGCAGTTACTGCATCCTGTCATGGACAGCCGTGCCCGACCAGGGTTTCATACACGCCGTGGGCCGCGATGTAACCAGCGACCGGGAATCCACCGAGGCCTTGCGCCAGGCAGAGCTGGCACTCTACCAGGCCCAGAAGATGGAAACCGTCGGCAAGCTCACAGGTGGTGTGGCCCACGACTTCAACAATCTTTTGCAGGTTGTTGCAGGCAATCTGCACCTTCTGTCAAAAGCCGTGGCCGGCAACGAACGCGCCGAGCGCCAGGTTGCCAATGCGCTGGCAGGCGTCGGCCGGGGCGCCAAGCTGTCCAGCCAGTTGCTGGCGTTTGCACGGCGGCAGCCGCTGGAGCCCAAGGTCGTCAACCTTGGCAAACTGGTCAACGGCATGGAAGACATGCTGCAGCGCAGCCTGGGTGAAGAAGTCAGCATTGAGGCCGTGATATCCGGCGGGCTCTGGAACACGGCGGTTGACCCCGCGCAGGTTGAGAACGCGGTGCTCAACCTGGCCATCAATGCGCGCGATGCAATGGATGGCAATGGCAAGCTCACCATTGAAGTGGGCAATGCATATCTTGATGACCTGTACTCGCGCACCCACCCGGACGTGGTGCCCGGCCAGTATGTGGTGCTGGCGGTCAGCGATACCGGTAGCGGCATGTCGGATGAAGTCATCGCACAGGCATTTGAGCCCTTCTTCTCAACCAAACCCGAAGGCAAGGGGACGGGCCTGGGTCTCTCCATGGTTTACGGCTTCGTCAAGCAGTCGGGCGGCCACGTCAAGATTTACAGCGAACCCGGCCAGGGCACCACCATCAAGCTCTACCTGCCGCGAACCCTGCAGAAGGCAGACACGGTGGCGGTCGCAGATTTTGAGCCCGTGACAGGCGGCACCGAAACCATTCTGGTGGCAGAAGACGATGACGGCGTGCGCGCCACCGTCATAGAGATCCTCGGTGACCTCGGCTACCGGATCCTCAAGGCCAACGACGCGGCAAGCGCCCTCGCCATCATCGAAAGCGGCGTGCACATCGACCTGCTGTTTACTGATGTGGTGATGCCCGGGCTCATCCGCAGCCCTGAACTGGCCAGAAAGGCACGCGAGCATTTGCCGGACATCGCAGTACTGTTTACCTCCGGCTACACCGAAAACGCCATCGTGCATGGCGGACGTCTTGATGCAGGCGTGGACCTGATCGGCAAACCCTACACGCAGGACGCACTGGCCAGAAAAATCCGCGCCGTGCTGGCGACCCAAAGGCAACGCAACCAGCAACAGGCTGCGGCAAGAGCCAGGGTCACCGATGCCACGCATGAACCCGTAGTGCTGATGGTCGAAGACGATGAACTCATACGCGCCAACACCGCAGAACTCATCAGGGAATCCGGCTATGTGGTGATGGAGGCTGGCGATGCCCATGAGGCGCTGGCAAAACTGGGTGAGACCCAGGTTGACATCCTCATGACAGACCTGGGCCTGCCCGGCATGTCGGGCGAAGAACTGGCGCGGATTGCGCGCGGCATGTCCGCAGGCCTTGGCCTGGTGTTTGCCACCGGGCGCGAGAACCACGTTAGCAGGTTCAAGGACGCGGTGGTACTCGTCAAACCCTATGACAGCGATGCGATAGAAGCGGCCCTTCAAACTGCGCTGCAGGCACAGCGCGGCTAGCCCAATACGAACAAACCCATGCAGTGCGGGTTATTGGCAGCCGGGCTATATTGCCCCTTGCCCCGGGCCTGCTCTCACTTCTACCGGCCCACACCCTTTCAGAAATAACCTCAAAAAATCATGACAAAACTCTCAGACTTCCCTATCACCAGAAAATGGCCCGCCCAGCACCCTGACCGCATCCAGCTGTATTCACTGCCCACACCCAACGGCGTGAAGGTTTCCATCATGCTGGAGGAGACCGGCCTGCCCTATGAAGCGCACACGGTGAGCTTTGAAAAGAATGACCAGACCTCGCCCGAGTTCCTGTCGCTCAATCCCAATAACAAGATACCTGCCATCCTCGACCCGGACGGCCCGGGCGGCAACCCGCTGGCCTTGTTTGAGTCCGGCGCCATCCTGATCTACCTGGCCGACAAGGCCGGCAAGTTCATCCCGGCAGACGCTGCGGGCCGTTACGAAACGATCCAGTGGCTGATGTTCCAGATGGGCGGCATCGGGCCCATGTTTGGCCAGCTCGGTTTTTTCAACAAGTTTGCAGGCAAGGACTACGAAGACAAGCGCCCGCGTGACCGCTATGTGGCCGAATCAACCCGCCTGCTCGGCGTGTTAAACCAGCGCCTGGCCAACCGTGCATGGATTGCGGGCGATGACTACAGCATTGCCGACATCGCCACCTTTCCGTGGATACGCAACCTGGTCGGTTTTTATGAAGCCGGTGACCTCGTGGGCATGCAGAACTTCCCGAATGTCACGCGCGCCCTGGAAGCCTTTGTTGCGCGCCCTGCCGTCGCCAAAGGCCTGAACATTCCGCCAAGAGGCTGATGGCACTAGCCCTGCTCAAGACGGGGCAGCGCGATCCGGCGCATCAACCGGAGTCGCAGGGTGCCTGGATGCGTAGTGTTCCAGAAAGGCATAAAGCAGCAGCCCGCCACCCAGCGGGATGAGGTAATAGAGTGCGCGGTAGGCCAGGATGGCACCCATCAGCGTGCCCTGTTTCACCGAACCGGACAGCAGGGCCAGGTACACCGCCTCCAGCACACCAAGCCCGCCAGGCACCGGTATGAAAACGCCGGCAATGGAGGCAGCCAGCAACACACAAAGCGTTGTGCCATAGGGAATTTTCTGCCCCAGCAGCAAATACATGATCGCGCCCATCAGCGCCCAGTTGGCGGCTGAGACGCCCAGTTGTACCAGCGCCAGTCCGGGCGAAGGCAGCCGCAGGTGCTTGCCGCGCACTACCCATTCACGCCCCTTGGCCCATGCGCACGCAAGCACATAACAGGCGGCGACAAGCACCAGCGCCACACCCAGCAGGCGCAGCGTGGCAGCTTCAATGTGGGCCTGTGCTGGCGGCTCTATGAGGCCGGCCGCAAAGAGGCTGCCCGCCAGCACACCGTAACCCATCCAGTTGGTGGCCAGGCCCGTGCCAATGACCTGGGCGATGGTGAAATCGCTGAGGCCTGCACGCGAATACAGGCGCGCGCGCAAGGCCATGCCGCCTACCAGCGCACCCAGGTTGAGGTTGAGCGCATAACTGGCAAGGGCAATGGCCCAGGTTCGCCAGGCTGGCAATCCGTGGCCCGTGTGCCGCCTGCCAATCAGGTCATAACAGCCATAGATGCAGTGACTGAGGGTCGCCAGCCCCAGCACGACCAGCAGCAGCCCGGGCGGGTAATGCGTCAGGGCGTGCCAGGCACCCTTCCAGTCAACCTTGTGCGCATGCGATATCAGCATGCCCAACACCGCAATACCAAACAGCGGCACCACCCAGCGGCGTACACGCGCCCACCAGCCCTCCCCTGTGGATTCAAGGGTGTGGTCAGTCATGGCGGCTACCCGAAGGGTCATGGCTCATCATGACCATGGCTCCCGCAGATGTACATTCGTGGCGCGCCACAATCCGCGCAAGAACTTTCCTACAACCCGGGTAGTGACCGTACCGCTCCATGTCACAGCGCTGGCGGCAGGTTGCCGGCGCCTGTAAATGGCGTACCGGCTGCACGTTGAAGCAGCAGCGACAAATGCTCTGCAGCCGGCGTCAGGGGGAAATGCGCAGAGTGCATCTGGACGATGTCGGGCGCAGCCAGCGTCTCGCTGACATTCAGCTGCTCGACCATGCCGCCGAAGAGCTCATTGCCCGCCCATACCCGGGGCAGCAGCACCAGGGCATCTGTGGTGGCAATCAGCACCACCAGCACCAGCATGGATTCAGCCCGTGTGCGCACAGCCGGGCTGGGCAGGCCATGCGCCGAAAACACTTCTTCAAACTCTTCCTCAACCCGATCGCGTATGGCCGATACCACCCACTCGGCATCGACCAGCTCTGCCAGGCTGGTAGCGCCTGCAAGCGGGTGGCCCTTGCGGCCCATGATGACGCGCTCGTTGTCCGAAATACGCAGCACGCTGTAGCCGCTGCCCAGCTCGCGCTCGGGGCGCGGCCCCATATAGAAGTCAAGCTCGCCATCGCGCAGCTTGGGCTCAATGACCGGGAAGTTGCCGTCCACAAAGCGCACATTGATGGAGGGCCAGGCCTTGCGGAACTGCGGGTAGGCCAGGGGCAGCATACCCAGCACGGCAGCACTTGAAATCGATACCGACACGGTTCCGCTCAGGTCGCCCTGGAACTGCCGCGCTTCCTCGCAGCCGCGCCGTATCGACTCGCTGGCAATCTGCGCGCGCACCAGGAATTTTTCGCCGGCCGGGGTCAGCACCACACCGCGCGCATGGCGCTCGAACAGTGGCACGCCCAGCTCTTCTTCAAGCTCCTGCAGGCTGCGTGACACAGCCGGTTGCGTCAGCCCCAGCGAGGTGGCCGCAGCCCGCAGGCTGCGCGAATGCGCTATCGCAATAAAGTCACGCAGGTGGCGGCTTTTCGGCATGAAGGTCTTTTAGGGGCTGGAACCTCACGATGGTATCGCGACGCCAGAGGCCCTGGCCCGTCGACCAGCCACCGGGGCCTCGCAGGGTTCAGCCCTGTGAAGCCCCGGGCAAATCAGGAGGGGGCGAAGACGATGGCGATCTTGCGGTTCAGGATTTTCCAGCCCGCAGCGGTCAGCACATAGTCGTCTTCATACTCGGCAAATATGAGCAGCGAGGAAGGCAGCGGCAAGGCTGCATCGGGTTCAGCCTTTGCACCAAACATCATCACGCTGCTGGTGCCTCTGGCCGTTGCGGGGCCCGTCATGTCGATGCGGATATTGCTGGTGGCATGGCGCACATAGCGGTCATGGGGCCGACCCTCGCAGAATTGCTTCAGGCCGTCCATGCCCCTGAACACCTGGCCTGCCCTGTCGAGCGTCGGTTCAGGCCCGAAGAGTGCCAGCAGGGGTTCGTACTGGCGCCTGTCTATGTGATAAATAAAGTCCTGGCACAGGCGCGTGCATTCACGCTCGCAGCGAAGAAGCTCGTCCATACGGCTTCCTATCGCAGGTTGAGCGAATCAAGCCCGCGCGCTTCGCTGTCGGGCCGCATCTTGATGGCGGTTTCGTCTTCGCCTGAATGAAAACGCCTGGCCAGTTCGGCGGGCTCGAAGTCCACACCGATCGGGTTTTTGGCAAACGCTGCGCTGTAGAAAAACTCGCCCGCCTTTTCAACCGTCTCGTAGTTGTCGACCTGCAGCTCGACCTGGTTGCCGTCCGGGTCTGCGTAATACATGGACGTTGTGGGGCCGTGGTTCATGCATGTCACCGGGCGTATGCCGGCTTCTTCCAGGCGCTCATAGGTGGCAACCAGGTCGGCGAGCGAGTCATAGGTGAAGGCGACATGGTGCATGCCGGCAATGCCGTCCTGCTGGCGTTCCAGGCCGGGAATATTCAGCACGGCAATGCGGTGGTGCTCATCGTCATACTGCAGGAAGGCCAGCGCACCGTTGGAGAACGCCGTCTTTGCGTTCAGTACCGTGGTGTACCAGTTCACCAGTGCATCGAACTGCGAGGTGCGAAACACCACGTGGGCCAGGCGTGCGGGTGACACGGCGGCTTTTGGCGCAGCAGCGTTTGGCGCGGTTTGCGGGCGGGATTCAAGTACCTGATTCATGGAGCGTCTCCTTTTGCGGGGTGAGATGGGTAACAGCAACAGGCCCCTGCCCCGTCGCCATTGCGAGTACATCGACATCTTCTGCAGCAGGCCACACATCGCCGGCCCACGCAATGTGCTGGTCCGGGCGTATGAGGGTCAGGCGGCGGTTGTAAAGCGCCGGCAGGGCCGGGTTATCGAGCTGCAACACTTTCAGCGGTACGGCCAGGCGCGCCGCATCACGGGCGGCGGCCTCCAGCGATGCATTGGCCGCGCCGGGCAAAACGAGCAGGGTCATGCCCTGGCCAAAGTTGTCAAACAGCGAACTGCCGTCATGCAGCCACGCATGCGGGGCGCGCCCGCCGGGTGCCGAACTGGGCACGTAGTTGAGAAAATCCCGCGTAGCAGGCGCCAGGCCCAGCGCCGGTTGCACCACCGGCGAGTTGCCGTAGCGGTCGCCAAGAATGGTGCCCAGCGTGTAGAACTCGGAAAGCTTTTCGGCGTTGATGCGCTTGCCCACCCGCTGCCGTGCCTCAGCACCTGCAGGCGTGTCCTCTTCAAGCCCCGCCTCAAACAGCGCATTGCTGAATTTGGAGTGGTTGGTGGCGGCCTCCTGCAACACATGCATGTGCACGGGGCGTCGCTCCAGTTCGTAACTCTGCAGCAGCGTCTCGCCGCCCCAGCCCTGCAGCACCGCGGCCAGCTTCCAGCCCAGATCAACCGCATCGCTGACACCCATGTTCATGCCGAAGCCACCATAGGGCGGGTGCAAATGGCAGGCATCGCCCGCCAGAAAGGCGCGGCGGTCGCGGTAGCGGTCAGCCACCACACGGTGCGCCACCCACTCGTCAATGCTCAGCACTTCAAACGGCAGGTCAATGCCGGTTGCGCGGCGAATCAGGTCTGCAGCCGTGTCTTTGGTCACCTGCACGTCCGGCGCCAGCCCCGTCGGCATGAAAAACCACCGGTCGCCGGAATCCATGGGGCCGATGATGCTGGGCACGTCATCGTTGATCTGCCAGTACATGATGGCCTTGCCGTGTGGGTGCGCCTCGGCCAGCCCGGGCGCATGAAAAACGATGTTGTAGTTTCTCGACATGCCGAAGGTGCCTTCCATGCGCGCACCTATGGCGGTCCGCACCAGGCTGCGGCCCCCATCGCAGCCGGCGATGTACTGCGCCTCGACCTCATGCTCGAGCCCGGTCTCCAGATCGCGCACGACGGCCAGCACGCCGTCATCGTCCTGCGTGAAGCTGATCAGTTCGCAGTTGAGCTGCACCCCGACACTTGCCAGCGTTTCAAGGTGCTCTCGCATCACACGCTCAACCGTGTACTGAGGCACCCACTGCGCATGTTCTGCGTACAGCGGGTTGCGGCCGGGCGCGCAATACAGCGCGTTGTCGAAGCGGGTCAGGAGGTGCCCACCCATGCGCGTGGTGAAGGCGATGTTGGAGGGGTAATCGATGCCGAAAGGCGCCGCATCGCGCAGCGCACCGGCAATGCCCCAGCGCCTGAAATGTTCACGCGTGCGCACGTTGGTGGTTTTGGCGCGCGGCGCCACGCCAATGCGCGGGTTCTTCTCGATCACCAGGCAGGCGATGCCGCGGTGTCCCAGCTCGATGGCCATGCCCTGCCCGGCCGGGCCTGCGCCGACGATCAATACCTGTGTTGTTTGTCGCATGGCGGTTGCGGATGGTTTTGTAATGGCGTAGCTGCCGGTGTCAGTCGACGGATGCGCCGGTGCGCTTGACCATGTCGGCATAGAACACGGTCTCGGTGCCGATCAGCCGCGTCAGGGTGGCCGGCGTCTGGGGGTCTGGCAGAAACCCGAAGCCGGCGAACTTCTCCATCACTTCAGGCTGCTTCAGTACGTCACCCAGGCTGCGGTTGAGGGTGTTGACGACTGCGGCAGGCGTGCCCTTGGGCGCCATCACGGCGACCCAGCTGCGCACCTGTACATCTTTCGGGCCACCCGCCTCCTGAAAGGTCGGCACGTCAGGCAGCACCGTGGAGCGCGGGCTGTCTGCCACAGCGATCAGGCGCAGCTTGCCGGCCTTGACCAGCGCTGCCGTACTGGCTATCGAGCCCATGGCCCAGTCCACCTCGCCGGTTGACACCGCCAGATACAGCTGCGAGATCTCCTTGTAGGGCACATGCAGCATCTTCGTGCCGGTCACGGCTTCGACCTGCGCAGCGCCCAGGTGCAGCGGGCCACCCACCGAGTTGGAGCCATAGGTGATCTTGCCTGGGTTGGCGCTTGCTGCAGCGATGAGGTCTTTCACGGTGCGTATCGGGCTGTTGGCGCCCACGGCAATGAAAAATGAGGTGCGGTAAATGCCACCGACCGGCACGAAGTCGGTCTTGGGGTTGTAGGGCAGATTCTTGAAGAGCGACGGGCTGATCGCCAGGTGGCCCACATCGGCCAGCAGCAGGTCGTAGCCGGTGGGCGCTGCCTGCCTGACTGCACCGGCCGCCAGGAAACCATTGGCACCAGGGCGCGCATCGATCACCACAGGCTGCTTCCACGCGGCACTCAGGCGCTCCCCCACGATGCGGGCGACAACGTCGGGGCCGCTGCCTGCCGGGAAAGGCGAAATCAGGCGTACCGGCTGGGCCGGGAACGACTGCGCCATGGCAGCCGGCGATGCCACCGAGGTCAAAAGGCCGGCACATACCGCCGCGCACACAGCCACAGAGGCCAGGAATCTTTGCTTCATGCTTGTCTCCAGATTTTTATGAACGTCAGCACAGATGCTAGAGACGGGCGCGCCGCGGCAACAGACCTCAAATAGAACCAAGAGATGCCTTTTAGGCATCAAAAAGCCTTCAAATACCCACTCTTGATGCAAAAAGTTATGGGAAACCCTTAGAAGCAGGTTTTTTTGCGCTGCCCATCCCCTTTTCTTGCAGAAAAAGGCTTTAAAAGGCCTGTTTTGACAGCAAATATGGCTGCAGCCCTTTAAACACGAGCGTGAGCAGCTACTGAATAGATAGCGCCAGAGGCGAAAAATGCCCGCTCCTGTGACGGAGCGGGCCTGTGCGGCGCGACAGGCCGCGGATGAAGCCGCTTGTCAGTCCGCCTTTGCGCCAGATGACTTGATAATGCCCGCCCAGCGGGGAATCTCCAGCTGCAGGCGCTGCGTCACGCGACCGGGTGCGCCGCCCTCTGCCTCGGCACCCACCACCTGCAGGCGAGCGCGTGCCGTGCTGGTCTGCAGCGCCTTGTCCAGCGCGGCGTTGAGCTTTTGAACCACGTCAGGCGGCGTGCCGCGCGGTGCCATCAGTGATATCCACGAACTGACGTCAAAGTCCTTGTAGCCCAGCTCTTTCAATGTCGGCGTGTCGGGCATGAGGGCTGAACGCCTGGGCGTGGTCACGGCCAGCGCACGCAGCTTGCCGCTGCTGACCAGGGGGGACGCGGTGGGCACGATGTCCATCATCACGTCGATGCGGCCGGCCATCAGCTCATTGAGCGCAGGGGCACTGCCCTTATACGGCACATGCAGCCACTTGATGCCGCTTTTCTCCTGGAAGTACTCGCCCATCAGGTGGTTGATGCTGCCGCTGCCCGCAGAGCCCATGTTCAGCTGCTGCTTCGATGCCTTTGACAGGGCCACCAGTTCGCTGACCTTGCCAGCTTTGACATTCGAGTTGACCACCAGCACGCCGGGCGTACTCGCGTACCAGATCACCGGGTCGAAGCGCGTGAGCGGGTCGAAGTTGCGGTCCTTGTAGAGCGACGGGCTCATCGACAGCGGGCCGGCAGCACCCACCGCCAGCGTGTAGCCGTCAGGTGCTGCAGCAGCCACCTGCTCATACGCCAGCAGCCCGCCTGCGCCGGGGCGGTTTTCGACCACAAAAGCCTGGTTGAAGGCCTCCGTCAGCGCAACGGCCATCTGACGGCCAATCAGGTCCACCGCGCCGCCGGCGGCAAAAGGCACGATCAGGCGTACCGGTTTGGCGGGGTAGGCCGCAGCCGTCTGGGCGCTGGTGCCCCAAGGCAGACAGAGCACACCAGCCAGGAGGGCGAAGGTGCGAAGGCAAGAAAGGGCCGCGCGGCGGCCAGTGGGCTTGTGTTTCATGTGTGATCTCCAGTGCGTCGTCGTTTAAGTCGGGGCTGTCTTGCGCCAGCCGCCGCTGCACGCCGAAGGTGCAGTTCAAGAAAGCAAATTATTTTGTTCTTTTGAAAAGAATAACATTTCTTTGAAAGAAACACTATACTTTCCTGAAATTTTTCGGAAAGCAGGCAGCAAGGAGGGGGCAAGCGCCTCACGAGCGCCGTCGCTGCACGGCGCCCCCATGCACAATTGACGCGCCCCCACCTTCCCCGGAAATCCACCCACATGCCACGCACCACTGCCGCCCCAAAAAACAGCACCGCCGCCAGCACAACACCGGCCGGCCCGGGCATTCTTGAGTCCGTCGGCATTGTTTTCGACATCCTGGACAAGCTGACCCAGGCCGGGCGGCCGCTGGGCGTGACCGAACTTGCGCAGCTCATGAACGAGCCCAAGCCGCGTGTTTACAGGCACCTGGCCTCGATGCGGCAGCTCGGTGTGGTCGAGCAGGAAACCCTCAGCGAAAAATACCGCCTTGGCGCGCGGCTGGTGGGCTACGGCGCAGCCGCCAACAACCAGTTCGATCTGCGCGCACTGGCCGACCCCTACCTCAACCGCCTGCGCGATGCGACCGGCGAGACCGCCGTGCTGTCGGTGGCCGACCAGGCCTCGGCGCTGGTCATTGCGTCAGCAGACTCGGCCAACCCGGTCTGCATCTCCGTCAAGCCGGGTAACCGCGTGCCGGTGCACAGCTCTGCGCAGGGGCGCATCGTGCTGGCCTGGTGCGATGCGGCCACGCAGAAAAAGCTGCTCAAGCCAAAGCTCCAGCGCTTCACCGACAAATCATCGGTAGACCCGCAGCAGGTGCTCGAACGCCTGGCGCGCATACGCGAGCGGCTGTATGAAGACGCCAACGGCGAGATGATCGAAGGCGTCAACGTACTGGCCGCGCCCATTTTTTCTGCCGGCGATGAACTGGTCGGCGTGATCGGCATCATCGGCGCCGCACGCGACGTGCCCTCCCCCCCCACCAGCAAGCTCCTCACTGCCGTACAGGGTACGGCTGCCGACATCAGCAGCCGCCTGGGCAGCGACATCTACGACCGGCCGCGCAAATAACCCACGCGGCAATCAACAAAGGACTTTGAGACATGGCCAACCTGCAGACCACCATAGGTCGCATCACCCTGAAGAACCCGGTGATCTGCGGCTCGGGCGAACACACCATGAGCGCCGAAGGCATACGTGCGGCAATCGCCAGCGGCGCGGGCGCGGTGGTGGCCAAGTCCACCAACGAATCGGCTGCCGCCAAATCACAGCTCGACAAAACCGACTACCGGCTGATGGACGAGAACTGGCAGGCCGTGCCGTGGAATTTCAATGCGCCGCGTGATGCCACGGTGTTCTGCAGGTCGGGCCTGATACAGCAGGACTTCCAGGCCTGGATGGACCAGTTGCTGGTGCTCGACAAAGAGGCGGCGGCTACCGGCAGCTACGTCATCCCCAGCCTGATCCTGAGCGGCCTTGACCAGTGTGCCGCTTACGCGCAGCAGATCGAACACATGGGTTTTCGCATTCTCGAAGTGAACATAGGCGCGCCGCATGGCGATGAAGCCGCCAAGGGCGCCATCATTCTTGAGCGCGATGCCAGCCGCATCACCACCATCGTCAGCCGCCTGCGCGCCGCCACAACCCTTCCGCTATGGATCAAGCTCACCGGCCAGAGCGAAGACCCCGCCGCGCTGGCAGTGGCCGCAAAAGATGCCGGTGCCGATGCCGTGGTGCTGATGGGCCGCTTCATGGGCTTCATGCCCGACCTTCAAACGCATGCGCCTGTGCTCAACACTTCGGCAGCCATAGGCGGCGGCTGGGCCCTGCCGCTCACGGCACGCTGCATCGCACTGGCCCGCAAGCGTGTGGGCAAAAGCTACCCGCTGCTGGCCACCAACGGCGCACGCAGCGGTCTGGACGTCGCCCGCTTTTTGCTCTCCGGTGCAGCGGCAACAGAGTTGGCCTCGCTGGTGCTGATGCGGGGTTATGGCGCGCTGGCAGAGGCCATTGCAGAACTTGACGCCTACCTCGACAGTTGCGGCAAGTCAGTAGCCGATATCATGGGCGCTGCCGCAGACAAACTGCAAACCTATGGCGAGCAGGCGGACAGGCCTGGCATCTGGCGCGACTTTGCGCCGCAGCTTTCGCGGCATACGTTGAGTTAGGGCTTTTTCCATGCGGTATCTGCTTGTTGCTGCTCTCTTGCTCTCCGGGTGCGCAACTCCAAAACCCGACTATGACATCAACGCCCGCGAGTCCTTTGGGCGGATTATTTCCAGAGCACAACTGGGCAGCAAAACCCAACAGCGGGCCGACTCACCCAATCTTGGTGCCGCGTTGGCGGGCCCTTATGGCATAGCAGGCTTTATTGCAGGTAGTGCTTTTGACAAAAAGACCACCTTACCAATATTTGAATTCAGAATATTGTTGCTTGAAGGCCGTGAAGTTGTGGCGGTGTCTGAATTCGCGGAGACGAATCAGATCGGCGATTGTGTGAAAGTGTTTGAATCTGATCAGCCAAGCTATCCTCGGTTTATTCCCTCTGACGAATGCAAAAAGCCAAACACGCCCTGACTTCTCATCCATGCGTAACACCTCCGGCTCCGCACAATTAAGGCGTTGAGCCCCAAACGTCTCTCCGAAGCAAAATCATGTACATCCCCCCCGGCTTCAACACAGTAACTCCCTACTACTTCGTCGACGACGCCGAGTCCTTCGTGTCCTTCCTCGTCGAAGGCCTGGGCGGTGCAGAAACCTGCCGCACCCTGCGCGGGGATGGAGGCATTCAGAACGTTCAGGTCAGGCTGGGTACATCTACCGTCATGGTCAGTGAAGCGACGGCGCGCTACCCCGCGATGGCGGCCGCCTTTTACCTTTATGTCGCAGACGCGGATGCGGCGATGAAACGTGCCATCGCCAGCGGCGCAAGCCTGGAAATGGAAGTCGGTGACATGCCGTATGGCGACAGGCAAGGTGGCGTCAGGGACAGGCACGGCAACATCTGGTGGATTTCGCAACGTATCGTTGAAGAACCTTACACGCCTTGAGGCTGACCCTTTTGCGTGCGCGTTGTCGCCAGCCTCATCTTCGAGCCGGTGCCGTAACAAGGCGGCGCAGCTTCAGTTCGCAATCGTTTCCTGATAGGCCATTTCAATCCGCGCAGCAGCATCGCGCAGTATCGGCAAATAGCGCCGCGTCGCCTCGTCGAACCTGATGGCCGAATCTATCCAGATGATGTTGATGCAGCCCAGCACATGCACGCCGTTCATGATGGGCAGGGCAATGCTGGATGTCTTGGCCATGAACTCGCGCTGCCTCGTGCCGTAGCCGCGCCGCCGCGTTGCGGCCAGGGTGCGCCGCACGGCTTCGGGGTCTTTCATCTTGTCCTGGTCAGGGCCGGGCACCGCGCTGATGCGTTCAAGAATGGCCCTGCGCTCCGCCGCCGGTGAAAACGCAAGGTAAGTCCAGCCTATGGCCGTGCTCAGCATGGGCAGGTGGCGCCCCACCCATGAACGTTCGATCGACAGCGGGCTTCGGTAGTGGGTGGTTGAGCGGATCACCATGCCGTCGTCTTCATAGGTGGCGACGTCCGTCGGCCAGACTACCTCATTGACCAGTTCCCCCAGCACCACATCGGCGATCTGGGTGATCCAGTCGTCGTCCTTGTAACCACCCGACAGGCTTTTGACCTTCAGCGTCAGGCGGTAGGCATCACGCAGCCCGCTGCGCTGCAGAAAACCTTCGGTGCGCAGCGTCTCCAGCAACCTGTGCACGGTCGGCCGGGGCAGGCCGGTGTGCGCCGCCACCTCGACTGTCGTCGCATGTTGCAGCGCATTCACTGCGCGCAGTACGGCCAAGCCGCGCTCCAGGCCGCGAACCGAGTGATAGGTGGACGTTGTCATCTCGGGAAAACCATGAGTGAAATGTTCATTAGCTGGACATTGAGCTTAAATCAATTGCGCCGCCCGGGTGCAGACCCTATTCTCCAAAGCTGACGCCCTCGAAGGCGCGGATAAAAAACAGGAGACAAGACATGACACGCCCGCCAGATGCCCAGCTCACGCATATCGGCCTTTACGTTCGCGACCTCGATGCCATGGTGGCGTTTTACGGCAAGCTGCTCGGCATGGTGGTGACCGACAGCGGCGACTTCCATGGCAAGCGCATCACCTTCATGAGCCGCAACGCCAATGAGCACCACCAGCTCGTCATGGTCAGCGGCCGGCCGGAAGAGGAGTATTCGCCGGTCAGCCAGATGTCGTTCCGTGTGAAGACGCTCGAAGACCTGCAGCACTTCCACCGCGAAGTTGTGTCGCTCGGCCTGCGCGACCTGAAACCGTCAAACCACGGCAACGCCTGGAGCATCTACTTCCTCGACCCCGAAGGCAACCGCATCGAGATTTACACCGGCTCGCCCTGGTATGTGAACCAGCCCTACCAGCAGCCGGTGGACCTCAACGCCACGGCTGACGAGATACGTGCCAGCACACACGCCATGGTCAGCAAGGACCCCAGCTTTCTGCCGCACGAGACCTGGCAAAAGGGCCTGAGCGAACGCCTCGCTGCATAAGATTTTTACGGAGACATGACAAATGAGCACAGTGATGAATGAAAAGCCAGCCGCAGCGTCCGCAACGCCCGCAAGCTCTGCAGCGCCCTTCCGCAGCGTCTGGTCAGAGCTTCGCGAAACCTCCTTCCGCCAGGGCTGGATAGACGCCGGCGGCATACGCACCCGCTACATACAGGCCGGCCCTGAAAACGCCCCGCCGCTCTTGATGATCCACGGCACAGGCGGCAGCTGGGAGTGTTTTTGCGCCAACATCGCGGCGTTTTCAAAAGACTACAACTGCTATGCCTTCGACACCGTGGGCACGGGTTTCAGCGACAAGCCCGATGTGGACTATGAGATCCCGCTGTATGTCGAGCACACCGGCAACTTCATGAAGGCCGTCGGCATCAGGAAGGCGTCCATCATCGGCGTCTCTCTGGGCGCCTGGATTGCCGTGCGCTTTGCGTTGACCCACCCTGACAAAGTGCAAAGCCTGGTGCTGGTATCAGCTGCCGGCCTGCTGACCGATGCCAAGACCTCGTCAGACATCAAGGGCGCGCGCTTCAATGCCGTCGACAACCCGAGCTGGGAGAACGTCAGCGCCGTGTTCAAGGGCCTGATTCTTGAAGAGCAGAACCGCATTCCCGACTTTGTCGGCGTGCGTCAGGCGGTCTACAAACAGCCCGGCATGCGCCGCGCGATGGAGCACATCCTCTGCCTGCAGGAACCCGGCATTCGCGCGCGCAACATGATTCCTGAAAGCGACTGGCGTACCCTGCAGGCACCGACGCTGCTGATAGGCGCTGTAGACCACCAGGATATTTTTCTTGAGACAGCGAAGCAGGTGTCCAAACTCATACCCAAGGCCGAATACGTGGAGATTCACCGCAGCTCGCACTGGTCGCAGTTTGAAGCACCCGAAGAGTTCAACCGCGCCGGGCTGGATTTTTTGAAGCGCACCATCCAGAATTAAAACCGTTCAGCCCCGCGAACGCTTGATGAAGCGTTTCATTACAACGAAGGAGACAAGACCATGAGCATTCCAGCCCGCAGGCGTTTCACCGCCCTCGCATCCACGGCATTCGCGGCCATCGCTGCACTCTCAAGCCTCTGCATGCCCGCGCATGCACAGGACTACCCCAACAAGCCCGTCAAGTTCATCGTCGGCTTCACGCCCGGCGGCAGCGCTGACATCATCAGCCGCTTCATGGCGCAGAAACTCGGCGAGCGCCTCGGCCAGACTTTTGTCGTTGAACAGCGCCTGGGCGCGGGCGGCATCATTGCGCAATCTGCCGTCGCCAAGGCGCCGCCAGACGGCTACACCATGGTGCTGCTGACCGGCGGCCACCCCACATCGGCCGCGATGAAAAAAACGCTGCCTTACCACCCCGTCAATGACTTCGGCATGATCTCGACCATCATCGAATACCCGATGGCCATTGGTGTCAAACCCGATTCACCGATCAAGTCCTTCCCCGACCTGCTCGCGCGCGCCAAGGCCGAGCAGGGCAAGCTCAGCATGTCCTCTGCCGGCGTGGGCACCCTGCACCACCTGATGGGCGAGTGGCTGAAGATCGAATCCGGTGCCGAGATGATCCACGTGCCGTTTGCGGGTGCCGCACCGGCCTACACCGAGCTGCTGGGTGGCCGCATCGACGTGATGATCGAAACCATGACCTTCATGAGCACCAACTTCAAGAACGGCCAGATACGGCCGCTGGCGGTGTCATCGTCAAAACGCCTGAAGGACTTCCCGAACGTTCCGACCATGTCTGAAACCCTGCCCGGCGTTGAAACAACCTCGTGGCTGGGCCTGGTGGTAGCACCCGGCACGCCCGCCCCCGTCATCGAGCGCCTGAACCGCGAGATGCGCGCCATCCTGGCCGAACCAGCTACTGCAGAAAAATTTGCGCAACTCGGCGGCGTGCCTGCACCGTCAAGCCCCGAAGAAATGCGCAGCCGCATCCAGCGCGAGGTGGACCGCTGGAACCGCGTGGTCAACCTGCGCAAGATCGAGCGCCAGGACTGACCGCACGCATCACCGCGCACCACCGCACCCTGCATGAGAAAACACAACAAGCAAAAGAGACAAACATGAGCATTTTTGATACTTCACGCCGCGACTTCCTGGGCCGCGCCGGCCAGCTCGGCGCAGTGACATCACTCGGCTTTGTGGCACAGGCCGGCCTGATGTCGAACGCCATCGCCGCAGACAAGCCCCTTCGTCCCGACGTGCGCAGCGTGAGCGGCCCGCTGCCCAGGCGCGGCGAGTACCTGATTCGGGGCGCCTACGTGCTGACCATGGACAAGGCCGGTGACATGCCAGACGCCGACGTGCATGTCAAAAACGGCGAGATCATCGCCGTCGGCAAGGGCCTGCGCGCAGCGGGTGCGGAGACCATTGATGCACGCGGCATGCTGGTCCTGCCCGGGCTGGTCGAAACGCACTGGCACATGTGGAACACGCTGCTGCGCAGCATGTCGGGCGACATCCAGGCCAAGGGCTACTTCCCCCTGTCCGAGGCACTGGGCAAGGTCTTCACGCCCGGCGACATGTACCTGGGTGCCATGCTGTCTTCTGCCGAGGCCATCAACTCCGGCATCACGACGGTGCACGACTGGTGCCACAACACCAACTCGCCTGCGCACGTCGACCAGGACATCCTGGCACTGCAGAACTCGGGCATTCGTGCACGCTTCAGCTATGGTTACCCGCAAGGCCTGGCGCGCGACAAATCGGTGGACCTGCAGGACATTGCGCGCGTCAAGCAGCAGTGGTTTACCGGCAATGACGGCCTGATGACCATGGGCTATGCCGCACGCGGCACGCGCTACCCCGGTGCCTACCCCAGCGAATGGGAGGCCGTGCGCAAGATGGGCCTGCCGATCTCGGTACATGCCAACATCACCAAAAGGTTTGGCAATGAAACCGAAATCGAAACCTTCTACAAGGATGGCTTCCTCGGCCCTGACGTGCAGGTCATTCACGCGCTGACAGCCCCACCCGCTGCGATTGAAGCCATGGCCAAAACCGGTACCTCGGTCAGCCTCAGCCCCTACACCGAGATGCGCATAGGTTTTGGCTTCCCCAAAACCGGCGCCTTCCTGGCAGGCGGTGTGCTGGTCACGCTGTCGGTTGACACGGCGGCGCTGTCGGGCAACGCCGACATGTTCGGCGTGATGAAGGCCATCCTGAATGTCGAGAACGCGCTGGCCGAAAGCGAATTCAAGCTGACGGCCCGCAAGGTACTTGAGATGGCCACCATCGATGGTGCCAAAGGCATGGGCATTGCCGACAAGGTGGGCTCCATCGTTGCCGGCAAGCGTGCCGACATCATCATGGTGCGCACCAGCGACATCAACATCGGCCCCATGACCGATGCCGCGCACCTGCTGGTTGAGGCCGCACAGCCGTCAAATGTCGACACCGTCATGGTCGATGGCCGCATCCTCAAACGCAAGGGCAAACTCACCTCCATACGCCCCGACCAGGTGGTGCGGGAGGCGGCCATCGCGCTGGCAGGGGTACGCAAGCGCGCCAACTGGTAGGCACAGCCTTTTTCCCTGAAACCCTGCTTCTGACGCCCGGAAGCAGGGTTTTCGCAATTTCAGGGCTGGTGTTATAACCAAGGCCCCTCTACGACGGGCGCGGGGCGCCCAATATCAAAAGTATCAAGGAACCTCGAACATGGGCGCGCAGTGGAAAGCAAAAGGCAAGGAACTTGCCGCAAATGCCAAGGGCAAGGTCTTCGGCAAGCTGGCCAAGGAAATCATGGTCGCCGCACGCAGCGGCGCCGACCCTGCCGGCAACGCCAAGCTGCGGCTGGTGGTCGAGCAGGCCCGCAAGGTGTCCATGCCCAAAGACACGCTGGAGCGCGCCATCAAGAAAGGCGCAGGCCTGACCGGCGAGTCCGTCAATTTTGAACACGTCATCTATGAGGGCTTTGCCCCGTACCGCGTGCCCGTGATGGTCGAATGCCTGACCGACAACGTCAACCGTACCGCGCCGGAAATGCGCGTGCTGTTCCGCAAGGGCCAGCTGGGCACATCCGGCTCGGTGTCATGGGACTTCGACCACGTCGGCATGATTGAAGCCGAACCCATTGAAAAAGGCGCAGACCCTGAACTCGCGGCCATCGAGGCCGGCGCGCAGGACTTTGAGCCCGGCGAGGAAGAAGGCACCACCATGTTTTTGACCGACGCCACGGATCTCGACCTCGTCAGCCGCGCCCTGCCCGCCCAGGGCTTTACCGTGCTGTCGGCCAAGCTGGGCTACAAGGCCAAGAACCCGATTGACCCAGCCACGCTGGGCGCCGCAGAGCTTGAAGAGGTCGAAGCCTTTCTGGCTGCGATTGATTCAAACGACGATGTGCAGAACATCTTTGCGGGGCTGGGCGGCTAGCCCGACTTCAAATCTCTGTCATTGCGGACTCGATCCGCAATCCATGACCGTTACCTGCCGCCCGGCCTAGGCCAGTGCAACCAAAGTCATGGATCCCGGATCAAGTCCGGGATGACAAACATGAAAGCCCAAACAGGCAGGCATACCGCCCACGTCCCCGCCTTTCACTCCGGCCGCCACTGAATCTCCCGCATGAACCCGCCAAGCCCCCCAAGCTCCGAGCCCTCCCCCGCCAAAAGACTGCTGCCCCTCGCAGCCATCGTGCTCTTCGGCTTTCTCGCCATCGGCCTGCCGCTGGCCGCTCTGCCCCTCTACCTGCACGGCGTGCTGGGTTTCGACACCGTCACCGTCGGCTGGGTGGTGGGCATACAGTCGCTGGCCACCGTGCTGACGCGCCAGTTTGCCGGCAACTACTGCGACCGCCACGGCTCCAAGGCGTCTGCCCTGGTCGGCCTGCCGCTGGCGGCTGCTGCGGGACTGATCTATCTGGTGTCCACCTTTATCCCCTCGGGTCACACATCGCTGGGCGTGCTGGTCGTCGGCCGCCTGCTCATGGGCCTGGCCGAAAGCCTGTTTCTCACCGGCACCATGACCTGGGGCATAGGCCGTATCGGCCCCGCGCGCACCGGCATGGTGATGGCGTGGCAGGGCATCGCCATGTTTGCGGCATTTGGTATTGGCTCGCCTGTGGGCATTGCCGTCATGCAGCAGTGGGGCTTTGTTGCAGTGTCATGCGTGACCATAGCGCTGCCGCTCGTGGGCCTGTGCATCGCCCTGGCCTTGCCCCCGGTTCCCAAATCCGGCGGGGGCCGAAAAGGCGACTCCATGCTGAGCGTGATTGGCGATGTCTGGCGGCCGGGTCTCGCCATGGCACTGGGCACCGTGCCTTTCTCGGTCATCACCACCTTCGTCGTGCTGTATTACGGCGACAGGGGCTGGGCCGGCGCAGGCGCATCGGTCGCCAGTTTCACGGCAGGCTACATCGCCATACGCCTGTTCTGGGCCCACCTGCCCGACCGGCTGGGGGGCCGCAAGGTCGGCATGGTGTCAGTGCTGATACAGATCGTCGGCCTGCTCATGCTGTGGTGGGCACCGTCAGCGGTGTTCGCGCTGCTGGGCTGCATTCTGGCGGGCGTGGGCCTGTCGCTGGTCTTCCCCGCCATGGGCGTTGAAGCCATGCGCCACATACCGCCGGAGCGGCGCGGCCTGGCCGTCGGCTGCTTCGTCGCCTTCATCGACCTCAGCACCGCCATCGCCGGCCCCCTCATGGGCGCCGTCATCGGGCTGGCAGGTTACCCGGCTGTGTTTTTATGCTCCGCCGGGCTTTGTGTGGTGGCCCTGGGTTTGATGGGCTGGGGATTGGGCAGCAGGCGGACTGCTTGAGGCGCGAAGCGGAAATTTTGCTGTATACGGCAAATTTTTAATGTATACGTTAAATTTTAAACAAAAGTTAATATGGAAGTTAACTTTTTTAAGTTTGGCGTCGCTGCGAGGCCAAAATCTGCCTCCTGAAGGCCGAAAAAAGGCCGTTTTCAGGCATCAAAACGGCTGCAGACCAATAGATACGAGCGTGAGCAGCTACTAAAAGTGTAGCGCCTTGAGGTGCGGTGGCGGCACTGGTGGCAGTGCTGCTGGTGCATCGGGAAGTTTGCGCAGCCGGGAGGCGATGTCAATGTCGTGAAGGACCGCGAGCTCGGCCGCCAGCAGCTCGCGCGCCAGCATTTCCTGCTTCAGTGCGCAGTCAAGCCGCAGCACCACCCACGCGAGCGCAAGTACAACTGATGCGAATGCGCACCACAAAAACGGTATGAGGCCCATCCCCACACCATGGCCCGAGTCTGCCGGGCTTGTCTGTACGCTGCCTGACAGAAGAAATCGATACCTGTGTTCCGGAAAAACTGGGTACCTCAGAAACCCGGGCGTTTTGCATATGGGGAAAACACGTCGGGTAACTGCAGGAATTGTCTGATGCACCCATTCAAACTGCACCGACATTTGCCTCTGGCCGATTTGAAGATGCTTGCTTCCTTGAAAGAAAGGAGGACTTCGAGATGCCATACGGAATCCGGGCCCGGGCAAAAAAAAGCAATGCCTTTGTACGTACCCAGACCACATGCTGGCTGCAATCGTTCGACGCAGTTCCTGAAGGTTATATAGAGGTGATAGGCCTGTCGCCAGGCCGGCGCATGGTGAGCTTTCGCACACCTGTTGCCGCCATGGAGCGGTTTGAGGCCATCCATTTTTCTGCCGACAGTCATGAGCGGCTGGGTTTCCCGACACTTGACGAAGCCAGGGAACTGGCAAACCAGCTCAGTGAAGGGGCGACCAGGCTGCCGGAAGATAAATACGAGATGACCAGAAGATAGCCGCGACGGCATCGCCCCAGCCATGCGTTGCGCGGTCGCAGGCGGGCGGGCATGCCTCGCCTTAGCGTGGCAGGGGCCACAGTCCTACAGCACGTGCCAGCACCGCTGCCTAACCTGAACGTTGGCAATCTTGCCGCTTCACAAAAACACCAGGCGAAACACCCGTGCAAAAACCTAACGACCCCAGCAAGCAAACAGACAAGTCATCTGCAGCGAAAGCCGCATCCAGAAATACTGACAGCGCACCTTCTGCTGCAAACGCAGCCGCTGGCGCCGACCCGGCTGTGCAGAAAATGCTCCAGACCGGCAATCTCGCTGCGGGCATGCCCTTTAACGCCAACAAGCCGCTCGAGCACGGCTTCGCCAACGCCATCAACCCCCAGCCGGGTGCGACGGTTGAGCCTGAATCGCGCCTTCCCGGCGGCAGCACGCTGACCGAAGACAGCGGCACCCCCAAGACCGGCAGCATGGCACCCGAGGGCGTGAACGCCACCATAGAGCCGCTGGACCGTGTGCGTGTCGACTCTGCAGGCCAGGTGCTGACCACCAACCAGGGTGTAGCGATTGCCGACAACCAGAACTCGCTGAAGATGGGCCTGCGCGGCCCGGTGCTTCTGGAAGACTTCATCCTGCGCGAAAAGCTCACGCACTTCGACCACGAGCGCATCCCCGAGCGCATCGTCCACGCACGCGGCTCTGCGGCGCACGGCTTCTTTGAGTGCTATGAGCCGATGACACAGTTGACCAAGGCAGCACCTTTTAAAGAGGCTGGCAAGGTCACGCCGGTGTTCGTCAGGTTCTCGACCGTGGCCGGAGAGCGCGGCTCCAAGGACACCGCCCGTGATGTGCGCGGATTTGCCGTGAAGTTTTATACCGACGAAGGCAACTGGGACCTGGTCGGCAACAACATGCCGGTGTTTTTTATCCAGGATGCGATGAAGTTCCCCGACCTCGTCCACGCAGTCAAGCCCGAGCCGCACCATGCCATGCCGCAGGCCGCCAGCGCGCACGACACCTTCTGGGATTTTGTCTCCCTGATGCCCGAGTCCACCCACATGCTGATGTGGGTCATGTCGGACCGCGCCATTCCGCGCAGCTACGCGACCATGCAGGGCTTCGGCGTTCACAGCTACCGCTTCGTAAACGATGCGGGTGAGTCGGTTTTCGTGAAGTTCCACTGGAACCCCAGGTTCGGCACCCAGTCGCTGGTGTGGGATGAAGCGGTCAAGATTTCCGGCGCAGACCCCGACTACCATCGCCGCGATTTGTGGGAGCGCATCGAGTCAGGTGCTTTCCCCGAGTGGGAACTGGGCGTGCAGGTGTTCACCGAAGAAGAAGCCGAGAAGTTCAGCTTCGACATTCTTGATGCCACCAAGCTGATTCCTGAAGAGATGGTGCCCATTCGCCCCTTGGGCCGCATGGTGCTGAACCGTAACCCGGACAACTTCTTTGCCGAGACCGAGCAGGTCGCCTTTTGCACAGCACACGTGGTGCCGGGTATTGATTTTTCAAACGACCCGCTGCTGGCCGGCCGCATCCATTCGTATGTCGACACGCAGATCACCCGCCTTGGCGGGCCGAACTTTCATGAGATTCCCATCAATGCGCCGGTGAACCAGGTACATAACAACCAGCGTGACGGCCTGCATCGCCAGGCCATCAACCGTGGCCGCGTGTCGTATGAGCCCAACTCGCTGGCCGGTGGTTGCCCTTTCCAGGCAGGCGCATCCCAGGGCTTTGTGAGTGTGCCCGCGCGTCTTGCCGCAAAGGAAGAAGCCGCCAAGGTGCGCGGCAAGCCGGAGAAGTTTGCCGACCACTACACCCAGGCCACGCTGTTCTTTGAAAGCCAGACCCCGGTCGAGCAGGCGCACATCGTGGCAGCCTTCAGGTTTGAGCTCAGCAAGCTCACCGTGCCAGCGATCCGCGAACGCATGGTCGCATCATTGCGCAATGCTTCTGAAGACCTGGCACAACAGGTGGCCGATGGTCTGGGCATGCCCCTGCCCGACGCCCTGCCCCGCGCGCTTGAACGTGCACCCAAGCCTGAAGTCAGTGCATCGCCTGCGCTGTCGCTGATGGCAAGACCGGGCGATGGCGGTATCAAGGCGCGCAAGATTGCCATCCTGGTGGCCGACGGCTCCCTCGGTGCAGCGGCGGCAAAGCTGCACGCGGCGCTGGTCGCAGAAGGCGCTGTGCCGCGCTTTGTGGCACCGCGCATCGGGCCTGTCAGCACGGCAGATGGTGTGGACATCAATGCAGATGCATCGATGGAGAACGAACCCGGTTTTCTGTTTGACGCACTGGCATTGGCCGATGGTGAGGCCGGCGTGGCAGCCCTTGCAAAAGACGGCCACACCATGGAGTTCATCAAGGACCAGTACCGTCATTGCAAAACCATCATGGCTTTGGGCGCATCAACACAGCTGCTGGACAAGGCGGGGGTGTCAGCAACACTGCCCGCAGGTCAGGCCGACCCGGGCGTGATCGTCGACGGCGGTGATGGTGGCATGCAGGCCTTCATCAATGCCATCGGCATGCACCGCCACCCGGAGCGGGAAACCGATCCGCCCCTGGTGTAAACCACGCGATCACCGTCATGGTGGAGCAGGTTAAACCCCGGCTGCACCCGACCCGCTGCAACAGCCATGAAGCGGCGGGTTTGTTTACCCGTTCACAGAAAGATCATCGTGATAGGAATCATCGTGCCTGCGCACAACGAGGAAGAAAGGATAGTTGCCTGCCTGCAATCCCTGGTCATTGCCGCCACGCAACCCGCACTCGCCGGCGAAGAGGTCACACTGATCGTGGTGCTGGACAGCTGCACCGACAGCACTGGCGCGCTTGCACAGAGCATGGGCGTCAAAACCATTGCCGTGCATGCCCGCAATGTCGGGTTGGCGCGGCAGGAAGGCGCGCGCGCAGCCATCGCGGCAGGCGCACGCTGGCTGGCGTTCACAGATGCAGACAGCGTTGTCGCACCCGACTGGCTGAATGCGCAACTGGCCCTGGGCGCAGATGCCGTCTGCGGCACCGTCGCAGTGGGGGACTGGGGCGCTTATGGCGAACGCATGCGCCGCCACTTCGATCTGAGTTACCACGATGTGGACGGGCATTCGCATATTCACGGTGCCAACCTGGGCGTCAGTGCAAGCGCGTACACGCGGGCAGGCGGCTTTGCGGGTCTGGAGACTGGCGAAGATGTTGCGCTGGTCCAGGCACTCATCAGCAGCGGGGCCAGGATTGCCTGGTCGCGCCAGCCCCGGGTGCACACCAGCGTGCGGCCCAACTACAAGGCACCGCGCGGTTTCGGCGCCACGCTTGAAAAAATTGAAAAACTGGGCTTGTGGCTCGGCAGCGATCCGGTGGCCGCCCTATGAGCGATCGCATCTCTGAAAGGTTGGCCGCCCTTTTTGAAAGCGGCGTGCAGAACAGTAGCGATGCATGGATGCCGCTGTTGCTGAAGCACGGGCTTGACGAGCTTCCGCTGCCCGGCCAGGGCGACACGCTGGAGCGCTGGCGCGCACTGGCCGCAGTGGGGCAACTTGACCTGTCGCTCACCAAACTCTACGAGGGCCACACCGATGCGCTTGCCATCATGCGCGAGTTGCATGGCCAGCCGCATGAGATTGCTGAAGGCGTCTGGTGTGTATGGGCAGCAGAAGCGCCCGGCGGCCGCGTACTGGCAAGCCCGGGCGATGGCGGCAGCGTCACGCTCAGCGGCAGCAAGTTCTGGTGCTCCGGCGCGACCTGTGCCGACCACGCACTGCTCACAGCCTGGGGCGAAAACGGCAGCGGCCCTCACCTGGTGGCGGTAGATCTGCACCAGCGCGGCATCACCGTCGATGCCAGCCACTGGAAGGCCGTGGGCATGGCGGGCAGCCAGAGCGTCACCGTGAGTTTTGAAAATGTCACCGCACAGCGCATCGGCGGCGACAAGGAATACCTGACCCGGCCCGGCTTCTGGCAGGGCGGCGCGGGCATTGCCGCCTGCTGGTATGGCGGTGCCCTGGGTATTGCCACAGCACTGCGGCAATCCATGCCCAAAAGCAATGGCACCAGCGCAGTGCTCAAGGAAGTTGCATTGGGAAAGGTTGAACTTGCACTGGCTGAAACCGCGGCCCTCCTGAGGCAATCCGCAGGGTGGATAGACGCACACCCCACAGCAGATGCCAGCCAGGTAGCACTGGCCACACGACTGTCAGCGGAGCGCTGCGCAAGGGCGGTGCTCGACGAAGTGGGGCGCGCCATGGGTGCCACGCCCTTCTGCCTCGATGAAAAATTTGCCCGTGCAGCAGCGGACCTTCCCGTCTTCATACGGCAAAGCCACGGCGACAGGGATCTTGCGGCGCTGGGCGAGCGGTCATTGAAACAGGGGGCCGGTGCATGGCTTCTTTGACTGGCCGTGAAATAAAGGAGTCAGGCACACCCGATGCGCAGTGGCTGCCCTGGCTGGCGCAGCAGGACATCAGGCAGATTACCCTTGCAGGCCTGGCTGCCCAATCGCAGAGGCTGGTCGTGCTCGCACCGCACCCTGATGATGAAATCCTCGCCTGCGGCGGGCTCCTGGCAGGATGGGTGCAGCAAGGTCATGCCGCCAGGGTGATAGCCGTGACAGACGGCGAAGCCAGCCACGGTATGGCCGACAGCAATGCCTGTGCGCGAATGGGCGCACGCCGGGCCGAAGAGAGTTATGCGGGCCTGCGCGCCCTGGGCCTGGCACCTGCGTGTGTCACACGCCTGGGCATTGCCGATGGCAGGGTCAGCGACCATGTGGACGCGCTCGCACAGCGCCTTGAAACCCTGCTGCAGCCGACAGACCTGGTGGTCACGACCTGGCGGTTCGACGGCCACCCTGACCACGAGGCCACCGGGCTTGCGGCGTCGCGCGCCTGCGGGGCCACGGGTGCACGCCTGCTGCAGGCACCCGTGTGGATGTGGCACTGGAGCCAGCCGGCTGACACGCGTGTGCCATGGCAAGCGCTGCATGCCTTGAGTCTCGGCGATGCCGCCATGCGGGTGAAATGGCGGGCGTTGCAGTGCCATCAAAGCCAGCTCGCCCGCAGAGGTGACAAGCAGGACGCGGTGCTGGTTCCCAGCATCGTCGAACGCAACTCGCGCCGTCAGGAATTTTTCTTTCTCTAACGCTTTTCCACCTTCCGCTTCCCGATTTTTCCGCATGCAACAGACCACACAGCCCAACCCCGAATCGCAACCCGACCAGCCCGGTTATTTCGAGGCCATGTTCAAAAAGAGCGACGACCCCTGGGGTTTCCAGACGCGCTGGTACGAAAAGCGCAAACGCGCCCTCACGCTGGCCTGCCTGCCCGCAGACCGGTACGCGCACGGGTTTGAGCCGGGCTGCGCCAACGGCGAGCTTGCTGCCAGGCTGGCCACGCGTTGCGACAAATTGCTGGCCAGTGACGGCATCGACAAAGCCGTCGCACTGTCACGCGCAAGGCTGAAAGACCATGCCAATGTTGAAGTGCGCAAGGCATGGGTACCACGCGACTGGCCGAAAGACAGGTTCGACCTGATCGTGCTCAGTGAATTCCTGTTTTACCTGCAGCCAGAGGTGGTCGAAGAAATTGCGTGCAAGGCGCAGGAAACCCTGCTGCCGGGCGGCGTCATCCTGGCCTGCCACTGGCGTCACCCCATCGAGCACTGCGCGATCACCGGCGATGACGCGCATGACACGCTCGAACGGCATATCGCCCTGCCGAACTGCTGCCATCTCGTAGAACCCGACCTGCGCATCGACGTGTGGTCGGCCGGACCGACTGTTGCCGAGCGCGAAGGTCTCTCCTGACGCCTGGCAACCCTTCAGTCACGGTTTCAATCACCGCTTTAGTCACCGTTTCCAATAACCATGAACAACACACAGCTTCCCTCCCTCTCCCCCGACATCCGCCTGTTCGGCCAAGTCAACGACGCCATGCTCTCCGAGTTTTTCAGGCAGCAGGCAGAAGTGCCGGCCAACAAGGCACTCGTCATGGAGCTCAGCACCTCGGGCGGTGACGCAGACATAGGCAGGCGCATCGCGCAGGAGGTGCGCATGTGGAGCCAGACCGGGCGTGACGTTTATTTTCTCGGCAAGACCTTTGTCTTTTCTGCCGGCATCACCATCATGTCGGCCTTCCCGCGCAGCCAGCGCTTCATGACCGCTGACTGCGAACTGCTGATCCACGAACGCAAGATGAAAAAAGACCTTCACCTCGAAGGCGCGCTTCGCGGCTGCATGTCTGCAGTGAATGATGTGCTGGCCGAGATCGAATCAGGCCAGCGTCTCGAGCGCGAGGGTTTCGCCCAACTGGCCGAGGGTTCCACGCTTTCGGCCACAGACATCGGCAACAAGGTCTACAACAAGGACTGGTATCTCACCGCACAGGAGGCGCTGGTCCTGGGGCTTATACAGGGCGTGGTGTAGTGCGCCTGCGGCTGTGACGCCATTAACGCCCAGTTCCACATGATGATGAGGGCTTGGCCTACAAAGCCTCAACCCTGTTGAGTTCAAGCTTGAAAAAAACACGGCGCGACGCTCAAAGCCTGCGCAAAAAGCCGGGCCTTCAACGGCCAGCCGACCAGAGCAAGCATCAACCCACGACAGGACAGGACAGCCATGGAAACCAGTGATAGCCTATCGATATCCAGGCGCGGCCTGTTGATTGCCAGCGCTGCTGCCAGTGCTGCGGCTACAGCTAGCGCCGCCAGCACGGCAGCCACGCCAAACCCACCACCCTCCATGTCCTCCACAGCTTCCATTCCGGCACTGAAGGTGTCATTTGAGGTCAACGGCAAAAGCCAGACGCTTGAACTCGACACCCGAACCACCCTGCTCGATACCCTGCGCGAAAACCTTCGCCTGACCGGCACCAAGAAGGGCTGCGACCACGGCCAGTGCGGCGCGTGTACGGTCATCGTTGACGGCAGGCGCATCAACTCATGCCTGACGCTCGCTGTCATGCATGAGGGCGCAACGATCACGACGATTGAAGGACTGGGCACACCCCAGCGCCCGCACGCGTTGCAGACAGCTTTCGTCAAACACGACGGTTACCAGTGCGGCTACTGCACGCCGGGGCAGATTTGTTCGGCTGTGGGCGTGCTCGATGAAATCCGCCGTGGTGTGCCCAGCCATGTGAGTGCCGACCTCACCGTGCGCCCCCTGCTCTCACCCGACGAACTGCGTGAGCGCATGAGCGGCAACATCTGCCGCTGCGGCGCGTACTCGAACATCGTCGATGCCATCACCGAAGTATCGGGGGGCATGGCATGAAACCATTTACCTACGAACGGGCCCGCACCCCGGCAGAAGCTGCGGCGGCACTGGCCGGCAAACCCGGCGCAAAGTTCATTGCCGGCGGCACCAACCTGCTGGACCTCATGAAGCTGCAGATTGAAACCCCTGGCCACCTGATTGACGTGAACGGCCTGGCGCTCGACAAGATTGAGCCGACCACGGACGGCGGCCTGCGCATAGGCGCGCTGGTGCGCAACACTGACCTGGCCAGCGATGAGCGCGTGCGGCGCGACTACGGCGTGCTGTCGCGCGCGTTGCTGTCCGGCGCATCCGGCCAGTTGCGCAACAAGGCCACCACGGCCGGCAACCTGCTGCAGCGCACTCGCTGCCCCTACTTCTACGACACCAACCAGCCCTGCAACAAGCGCCAGCCCGGCAGCGGTTGCAGCGCGATTGGCGGCGTCACGCGCCAGTTGGCCATCGTCGGCACCAGCACGGCCTGCATCGCCACCCACCCCAGCGACATGGCGGTTGCCATGCGTGTGCTCGACGCCTCCGTTGAAACCGTCAAGTCCGACGGCCGCACGCGTGTGATACCGATTGCAGACTTTCACCGCCTGCCCGGCAACACGCCACACATTGAAACCACGCTCGACAACGGCGAGCTGATCACGGCGGTCACCCTGCCCAAACCTGCGGGGGGCACACACATTTACCGCAAGGTGCGCGACCGCGCTTCCTACGCCTTTGCGCTGGTGTCGGTCGCTGCCATCGTGCAAAAGGATGGCTCTGGGAAGGTCGCACTGGGCGGCGTGGCGCACAAACCCTGGCGCGTTGAAGCAGCTGAAGCTGCCATGCCGCAAGGTGCCAGAGCCGTCACCAGCCAGTTGCTGGCAGGCGCGCAAACCACACATGACAACGCCTACAAGGTGCCCCTTGTCGAGCGCACGCTCGCCGCAGTCCTGATGCAAGGTAAACCATGAAGTTCGACACTCCCGCCACCACCAACCCGATAGACCAGCTTAAGGTCATCGGCAAGCCCATTGACCGCATCGACGGGCCGATGAAAACATCGGGCACCGCGCCATACGCCTATGAACGTCATGATGTCGCGCCCGACGCGCTGTATGGCCATGTGCTGGGTGCAGGCATTGCCAAGGGTCGCATCGCCAGCATGGACACACGCGCCGCACGCGCCGCGCCCGGGGTGGTTGCCGTGGTTACCGCACGCAATGCCGGCAAGCTGGGCAAAGGCAAGATGAACACCGCCAAACTGCTGGGCGGCCCGGCCATAGACCATTACCACCAGGCGATTGCGCTGGTGGTTGCCAAAACATTCGAGCAGGCACGTGCTGCGGCGCAATTGATCAAGGTCACTTACACCTCGGCACTCGGCAAATACATACTGGCCGATGAAAAAGACTCTGCCCCCATTGCCAA
The DNA here is from genome assembly GCA_040388905.1 of Pseudomonadota bacterium. GTDB lineage: Bacteria > Pseudomonadota > Gammaproteobacteria > Burkholderiales > Burkholderiaceae_C > Polaromonas. The sequence continues at coordinate 16,252 of JAZKAY010000005.1, read as the reverse complement.
ACCGGGCGACCAGGGGCCGTCGCAAACAAAGGTGGGCGACTTCACCGGTGCCTTTGCAGGCGCGGCAGTGCAGTTTGACGGCACTTACACCACGCCCGATCATTCGCACGCCATGATGGAGCCGCATGCATCCACCGCTTCGTGGGACGGCGACAAGCTGACGGTGTGGACATCCAACCAGATGATTGACTGGGGCGTGGGCGACCTCGCCAGAACGCTGCGCATCCCCAAAGCAAAGGTTCGCCTGGTCTCGCCATTTATTGGCGGCGGTTTCGGCGGCAAACTGTTTGTGCGGGCCGATGCACTTTTGGCGGCATTGGGTGCGAGGGCTGCACGTCAACCTGTCAAGGTTGCGCTTGCCCGGCCGCTGATGGCCAACAACACCACGCATCGCCCGGCAACAATACAGCGCATCCGCATAGGCGCGGGCCGCGACGGCAAGATCACCGCCATCGCACACGAGGGCTGGTCAGGTGACCTGCCCGGCGGCGGGCCTGAAACAGCCGTCAACCAGACACGCCTGCTGTATGCAGGCGCCAACCGCATGACGGCCACGCACCTCGCGGTGCTCGACCTGCCCGAAGGCAACGCCATGCGCGCGCCCGGAGAAGCACCCGGCATGATGGCTCTGGAGATCGCCATGGACGAGATGGCGGAACGCCTGGGCCTGGACCCCATCGAATTTCGTGTGCTGAACGACACGCAGGTTGACCCCGAGAAGCCTGAACGCCCCTTCTCGCAGCGCCAGCTCATCACCTGCATGCGCACCGGTGCAGAGAAGTTCGGCTGGAACGCCCGCAAGGCCCAACCCGCACAGATACGCGACGGCCGCTGGCTGGTCGGCATGGGCATGGCGGCGGCCTTCCGCAACAACATCACGATGAAGTCGGGCGCGCGCATTCGGCTCGACAACAAGGGTGTGGTGACGGTCGAGACCGACATGACCGACATCGGTACCGGCTCGTACACCATCATTGCGCAAACCGCCGCCGAGATGATGGGTGTTCCGATAGAAAAAGTGTTCGTGCGCCTGGGGGATTCTGCCTTCCCGGTCTCATCAGGCTCCGGCGGCCAGTGGGGCGGCAACAGCTCGACAGCAGGCGTTTATGCAGCCTGCGTCAAGATGCGCGAGGCCGTGGCCAAAAAAGCCGGGCTGGATGCGTCAAACGCAGTGTTCAGCGATGGCATGGTGCGTGTGGGTGATAAGGCCATAACACTGGCTGAAGTCGCTGGCGCAGAGGGCCTGGTGGTTGAAGACAAGATCGAGTTTGGCGATCTCGGCAAGAAGATGCAGCAGTCCACCTTCGGCGCGCACTTTGTAGAAGTCGGTGTGGACATCGCCACCGGCGAGATCCGCGTCAGGCGCATGCTGGCCGTCTGCGCTGCGGGCCGCATCCTCAACCCCAAATCAGCCCGCAGCCAGGTGATAGGCGCCATGACCATGGGCGTGGGCGCCGCGCTGATGGAAGAACTCGCAGTCGACGAACGCCGCGGCTTCTTCGTCAACCATGACCTCGCCGGTTATGAAGTGCCGGTGCATGCGGACATTCCGCACCAGGACGTGATCTTTCTCGACGAGACAGACCCGATGTCATCACCCATGAAGGCCAAGGGTGTGGGCGAGCTGGGGATCTGCGGGGTGGGTGCGGCGGTGGCCAATGCCGTGTACAACGCGACCGGTGTGCGGGTGCGGGACTATCCGATCACGCTGGACAAGTTGCTGGGCGGGTTGCCGCAGGTGGTCTAAGCAATGCGCCACCCAACGCAAAATTCCATCGGTTATCTAATTGGCTGGATTTCTATTGCGGGTGAATTGGATTCAACCGTGACCTATCCATACTATGTAGCTGTGCTAGGGTCGATCACTATGTCGGCTTGTGTTTGATCTTGACGGTAGCGACGCCTGCATATCGTGCCCAAAGTCGAAACTTCGACCCAGCCATCCTAGCGGTACTTGCCGCCCACGAGAGACCATAGGCGTCCCGCAGCGTTTCGCCCACTTTCTCTGGACTTACACCAGGTTTCTCCTCAATAAGTGAGAGCGGCCGGGCTCCCGGCCAGACAGCGTCGAACTTTCCACCAACGGAAACAGGTTTTACCCGTAGTCCCGTCCCTCTGCCCCTACTCAAACCCATAAAGACGCGCCGGATTGCTGACAAATATTTTTTGCCGTTCCTGCGCAGTCGTCCAGCGATCAAACATCGACACCATGGCACCGTCATCCACCGGATGAAAAGGCTCTTCGCCATCGCGGTCACGAGGCAGACCCGGCCAGGGCCCCGTGTGCGGCCAGTCTGTTCCCCAAAGCATTCTGTCGGGGTTCGCTTCAATCAGCGAACGGGCCATGGCCCTTCCATCGTTGCCGTCGAACTGGCGTACCAGCCTGTAGGGTGCGGACAGCTTGACCCAGACGTTGCCGCGTACGACCAGTTCCAGAAGCTCCGGCCACCCCACCTGGGCGTTGCCGGCTGCAGGATCAGCCAGCGCAAAATGATCCACCACCAGCGGCACCGGCAGACTGGCGATGACGTCATTCAGCCCCGCAAGAACAGCGAGGTTTGTGTATGTCTGCACGTGCCAGCCAACTTTTGCCGCCATGGCTGCGGCAGCCTGCAGGCGGCCGGCCGCGACCGAGCTGTCTGTTTGCCCATACGACTGAAGGTTGACGCGCAAGCCCCGCACGCCTGCGGCATGCAGTTGTTCAAGCTCACGGACAGTGGTGCCTGAAGGAACCACCGCGACAACCCGCGCAGGCCGGCCCATGTCGTTGAGTGCTTTGGCAGCGTGCAGCACGCCACGGTTGTCATCGCCATGCGTGCTGGCCTGGACCAGCACCACACGCCCGATACCAATAGCCGTGTGCATGCGCACCAGGTCTTCCACAGAGGCAACGCCGGGCGCAAAGACCCGGTCTTCGGCCAGGGGATACACAGCGCGAGGCCAGAAGACATGGACGTGGCAATCGCAAGCTCCGGGCGGGAGTGCGACGGACGGCCTGCTGTGCCAGAAACCGAGCGACGGCTCTTGCCCTTCTACTGGGGCGCTTACCTCGTAGGTGTAGCGCTTGTGCATGTCATTCGGCCTTGATGTCGCCGTCCCTGATCAGCTTGCTCCACTTTGCGTACTCACTGACCATGTATTTGTTAAAGCCATCAACCGTCATGCTGGACAGCACAAAGCCCTGGCTGGCGAGCTTTTCTTTCACCTCGGGCAACGCGAGAACCCGCATCATCTCGACATGAATTTTGTCCACGACGGCAGCAGGCGTTTGTGCCGGTGCAACGATGCCAAGCCAGGTGCCGATCTCAAAACCAGGCACGCCCGATTCAGCCACGGTCGGCAAGCCTTGGGCAACGTCCACGCGGGCATTGCTTGTGACGGCGAGTCCGCGAAGGCGTCCGGACTTCACATGGGGCATGGCGGCAGATGCATTCGCAAACATCATCGGAACCCGGCCACCCATGATGTCTGTCATGGCGGCCTGTTCACCCGGATACGGAATGCTGGTCAGCTTGCCGCCCGTCATGACGGAGAAAAGCGCGCCCGCCATGTAGGGGCTTGTGCCGACGCCACCATTGCCATAGTCGATGGAACCAGGCTTGGCTCTGGCCTGCGCGATGATCTCGGGCACGGTATTGGCCTGCAATGACGGCCCGGCCACCAGGACCAGCGGCGCACTGCCGATATAGCCCACGGCAGTAAAAGATTTTTGTGGGTCGAACGACTTGATCTTGTTGATGATGGGCGAGACGGCAATGCCGGTCTGGCTGGTGATCAGCAAGGTGTAGCCGTCAGCCGGGGCGCGCGCCACGGCTTCTGCGGCGATGGCAGAAGCCGCGCCGTTGCGGTTTTCGATGACCAGGGGCTGCCCCAGTTGCATGTGCTGGGCAATGATGCGCGCGACGTTGTCAGGGCCGCCGCCGGGCGGCGAACCTACCACCAGCTTCACCGGCTTGACCGGATAGCCGGTTTGCGCGCCTGCGCCGAAAGCAAGAATCGCCGATGCGGCAATGAGGGCCTGTGCAAACTGTTGATGGGAAAGTTTCATGGTGTCTCCGTGGTGAGGGGTGTTGCCGCAAACGTGGTGGCCTGGCCTTGCCGCGTCTAGCTGAAGATGTCATCGGCGCCCGGCGCGGGCATGATCTGGCGCACATTCAAAAGCATGGCCACCGACGTGGCCAGGCCACAGAAGGCAAGGAGTTCGGACAGCCCCGCTTCATCGAAGTGGGCCGCCAGTGTTTTGAATTCCTGGTCTGATACCGCGTGCCGGCCGTACAGCGCCCGCAAAAAACTGTAGATGTCTGCCACCTCCTTGTGGCGCATGGGGATGCCGTCCAGTGCCCGGTCGCAGCCAATGGCCCTGATGATGTCCAGTTCCAGGCCCGCTTCCAGCGCCTTCACCCTGTGGGTTTCCCACTGGTACAGGCAGCGGTGGTGGCGCGCAGTGATGAGGAAGACGGCTTCCAGTACATGGCCGGGAAGCCTGCCCTTCCACAGGCGCGAGGACAGGCTTTCAAACAGCGCCGCCACTTCAGGGCTGCCGGCAAGGGCTTCATAAGGCGCCGGCATCTTGCCGCGCCTGGCTTCGATGTCAGAGAACAGCGCCTGCTGGCTGACGCTCAGGCTCGCCCTGTCGCGCGGCGGAAAGCGATCCACGCCCTGCATGGTGGACGATGCATCAGGCATTGGGCTTGATGTTTCCGGCCTTGATCACGGCGGACCACTTTTTGATCTCGCTTTCAATACGGGCCTTGAATTGATCCGGCGTGCTTCCCACGGGGATAAACCCCATCTCCTTGAGCTTTGCATTCAACGGGCCTGTGCGCACCGGTGTGCCCGCTGCTGCAGCAATTTTGTCAAGGAACACCTTGGGAAACTTTGCAGGCGCTACCAACCCGAACAAGGGCGTGGCATCGACTGCCGGCAGCCCTGCCTCTGCCATCGTCGGTACCTGGGGAAGTTGCGCGGCCCGGGTGGACCCTGTGACGGCCAGCGCACGTACCGTCCCATTCCTGATGTGCTCGATCATGGTCGGCACCGTCGTGAATCCAAACTGTATGTGCCCTGCGATGAGGTCGTTCAGCACGGTTGATCCGCCGCGATAGGGAACATGGTTGACCTCAATCGCTGCAGCATTCCTGAGCTGCTCCCCGGCAAGGTGCGGCGCGCTTCCCACGCCGGCAGAGCCGTAGTTGAGCTTGCCCGCCTGGCTTTTTGCGAGTGCGAGGAACTGCTTGATGTCAGAAGCCTGAACCGAACTGTGGACGATCAGCACCAGCGGCGCAGTCGCCATCAGGGAGATGGGCACGAAATCTTTTTGGGTGTCGTAGGGCAATGCAGCACCGAAGAGACCCGGGTTGATCACAAAGGCTGTGTCGATAAAACCGACTGTCAAACCATCAGAGGCTGATGCAGCGATGGCTTTGGTACCAATCTGCGTGCCGCCACCGCTGCGGTTTTCGACGATGAAGTTGGTACCCAGGCTTTGCTGCAGGTTTTGGGCCATCAGGCGCGCAAGGTTGTCAGTTGCAGCGCCGGGGGGATAGGGCACGATGACACGTGCGGTCCCTGACGGGTAGTTCTGCGCAAACAGGGATGGCGACCAGGCCGTGCCGGCCAGCGCAGCGAAGGCCGTGGCCCCGGATGTAAAAGCTCTTCGATTCAAAGTCATGAATGTCTCCTGTTGGGTTTACTGAACAAAGGGTCCGTTTAAAAGTTCGTCTTCGGGGTCGGCGCCCAGGCCTGGGCGATCCGTCAGCTCAAAACTGCCGTTGTGGAAAGGAATCGTGCTTGCAAATGGCGTAAAGCCCAGCTCACAGTAGAGGCGTTCGACTACCGCGACTTGCGACTGCGCGGCAAGAACGTGCAGGGTGGCAAGAAAACCCGGGCCGAAGAATGCGGACTGCGGCGAGCAGGTCACTGCCGTGCCCGCGCACTGCTGGGACATCGCCCAAAGTGTGGACAAGCCGCCGCATTTGATGGCACTGGGCTGGAGGTAATCGCAGGCGCCGGACCTGATCAGTGCGGACAGCTCATAGGCACTGCTGGCGTTTTCGCCAACGGCCAGGGGCACATCGACCGCTCGGCGCAAGGCCAGCAAGGCGTCCATATCTTCTGGAGGCCAGATGGGCTCCTCTACCCACAGGGGCTTGCTGGCCTGCATTTGCCGCACCATGCCGGGAGCTGCGTCTGCGGTCCATGCGCAGTTGGTGTCCACCATCAGCGGCATGTGGCTGCCCATGACTTCACGCGCGGCCGTCACGGCCTCTGCAGTCTTTTCGTGCAGCTTGATCTGGCTGTAGCCGGCGTCCATCGCCCTGCGGACATTGGCCCGTATGAGTGCGGTGTCGCCGTAATACTGCAGCAGCGACGCATAGGCCGGTATGCGCGTGCGCCGCGCGCCACCCAGCAGTTCATAAACCGGTTTGCCCGCAGCCTTGCCTCTCACATCCCACAAGGCAATGTCCAGCCCGCTGAGCGCATGCGTCACCAGGCCCGAGCGGCCCATGTTGTGCAAGGTGCGGTCGAGCGTGGCGGTGAGCAAGGCGTCTGACGCATCCCGGCCCACAGCCAGCGGCTCGATGCGGTTTTTGATCACAGACTGCACGGAGGCCAGGTCAGCACCATAGGATTCGCCCCAACCAACAAGCCCGCCCTCAAGTTCGACCCGGACCAGCACGCTGTCCAGCGTGGTCCGTGGCCTGCCGGCAAAAAGCGGCGCAGGCGCGCCATGGTCGAACGGCAGGCGCAGCTGCAGGCTGCGAACGGAGCGGATGGTGGTGGATGGCATGGAGGTTTTCAGATTTTTGGTAGCGCTACCAAATTGGCTAAATCTTACCGCCGCACAACCCCTGGCATCAGCGGGTTTGCCCTAGGTGGTTTCGCGGGTGATGATGGAAAAGCCGATGTCCACGATGGGCTGCGCAATGTCGCGGCCCTCTGAACAATCAATGATGAGGCGCGCAGCGATGGCACCGATGGCCGTACCGTCTATGTGCACCGTGCTCAGCGCAGGGTGCACATCGGCCGCGAACTGAAGGTCACCAAAACCAATGATGGCCAGGTCGCCCGGCACCTTCAGCCCCCTCGCCTGCGCTTCGGTCATCACACCCAAAGCGATCAGGTCCGAGCTGCAAAACACCGCATCGGTATCGGGCTGCAACTTGAGCAGCCTGCCCAGCGCCTCGCGGCCGCCGCGCATGGTGGCGGGTGCGGGCATGGCCTCGATATGGACGGATTTGGCACGGCGGGCGGCCGGTCGCTTTTTGTCGAGCGCGGCGGAAGAAAAACTCAGGGCCCTGCGCCTGGCGCGTGCATGGTCGCCGCCGACAAAGGCCAGCCGCCTGCGTCCCCGCGACAGCAGATATTCAGCCACGGCAACAGCAATCCCGTCGTGCGAGAAGCCCACCACCATGTCTATCGGCGACTCCACCATGTCCCAGGTTTCGACCACCGGTATGCCCGAGGCGAGCAACTGCACCCGCCCGGCTTCAGATGGCACCACACCGCCCAGCACGATGCCGTCGGGCCGCTGGCCGATGATGGCCTTGAGCAAATCGTCTTCACGCGGCGTGCCGTAGCCGCTTTGCCCCAGCATCAACTGGTATCTGGATTCGGCCAGCGAGGCAATCAATGACTGGACCATGTCCTGAAACACCGGGCCGGCAATGGAAGGAATGACGGCAGCGACCAACCTGCTGCGCTGTGAGGCCAGTCCACCGGCCAGTCGATTGGCGACATAGCCTGTCTCACTTGCGGCAGCGCGAACTTTCTGCAGTATTTTTTCGGAAACCTGGTCAGGCGTGTTCAAGGCCCGCGACGCACTCATGGGCGACACACCGGCAATTTTTGCGAGATCAAGCAAGGTAATTCCCCTCTTCGCACGGGATCGACCTGCAGGCTCCGCAAGCCGTAGGGCTTCCTTTAAGTCGCGTTTGCCAGTCATTGACACTATCTTAATGGTGACGCTGGGCGAACTTGTTCAAAGTCTTCACGGGTCCCATCATTCCGCCACCTGCACGCTGCTCAGGCAGACAGTTGCCATCACCTGTTCATTTCATAAACCGGTTCCGCAATATCCCAATCCCGTGTACTTCCAGCTCAACCACATCGCCGGGTTTCAAAAAGCACATCATCTCCAGCCCGCAGCCTGAACCCACCGTGCCTGAGCCGAAGAACTCGCCGGAGAAAAGCGTTTCAGACCGCGACGCATGCGAAATGCAGTCCTCAAACTTCCAGCGCATGGTCGCGCTGTTGCCGCCGCCCCAGCGTTCGCCGTTGACTCGTACTTCCATCTCCAGGCTGTAGGGGTCGGTCATCTCGTCTGCCGTGACCAGGCAGGGGCCGAGGATGTTACCGGTATCAAAGTCCTTGCCCTTGCCGGGGCCGAGCTGGCCGGGCATGTCGATGACCTGTTCATCGCGGGCCGAGACGTCGTTGAAGATGGTGTAGCCGAAGATGTGCTCGCGGGCTTTTTCCCTGCTGATGTCCTTGCCGGGCTTGCCGATGAAGACGCCGAACTCGAGTTCAAAATCAAGCCGGTTTGAATATGCGGGCCACATCACGTCAGTGCCGGTGCCGATCACATTCAGGCGGTTCGGGTGGTAAAAAATCGGCCGCTGGTACCAGACCTCGGGGATGGTGAGAATGCCTTTTTCTTCCATCTCGCGCATGGCGGCTGCGGGATCTGGCGCTGACGATGCGCGCACCTCGCGTGATTTTTTGAAGGCCTCGACCAGGTGCTCTTCAAAGCACAGAAAGTCACGCATCTGTGGTGGCGCGGGAATGGGTGACAGCAGTTGTACGTCCGCCAGTTTGTGCGTCACACCCATGGGTTTTGCATCAATCACCTGCTGTGCGAGCTTCACGGAATGGTCGTTGTTTTCAGCCATGGCGAGCACGCTGGCCAGCACGGGCGATGGCTTGCCGTGCGCCGCTTCGTGCGCGGCCTGAAGGTCGATGACGGTTGCACCGTTGTCAATCAGCGCACCGGCTTTTGGGGTGGCATTTGCAGCCTGGAAGGTCACGAGTTTCACGGTTTGGTCTTTCCTGTTTTCGGTTTTTTAAGAGGGGCGACCGGCTTTTTGGCCGCTGCTTCATCGCCCATAAATGCACTTGAGAAAAAGTTGACGATCTCATCAATGACGGCCTGCTCGTCGCCGATGTCGCACACCTTGCCCGACAGCCTCTTGACGCGGTCAGGGTTGGACAGAATCAGCAGCAAGGCACCTATGAAAAAGTGGTAGGCCCAGGCCACTTTTTTCGCGCTCATCTTTGGCAAGGCCTTTTGCATGGCAGCCATGAACTCGAGCGCGATCGGGTCGAGCAGGTCAGAGACGATGCCGCGCTTGCCTTCAGCCGGGTCGCCCACCTCACGGGCGATCAGCCGGCTGTAGGCAAGGCCGCCCGGCTGCCGGCGCATTTCTACCCAGGGCCGGGCCAGTGCATCAAGCACCTCGCGTATGGGGGGCGACTTCTGGTCGAGCACCACGGCCAGCGCCTGGCGGCGGGAGGCGGACACGGGCACGATGCGCCGCTCAAACACCATGCGGTAGAGCTTGTCTTTCGATCCGAAGTGGTAGTTGACGAGCGCCAGCGTGACTCCTGCGCTGACAGCGATGTCGCGCATCGATACCCCGTCGAGGCCGTGTTCGGAGAACAAAGTTTCTGCGGCATCAAGAATCAGCACGCGCGTGCGTTCGCCATTTTTATTGGAGGATGGCGTCTCGGATGCCGAGGCAGCGGTTTTTGGGTTAGTCAGGGTTTTCATCAATTATTGGACGTTCGTTTAATTCTATGATTCAATCCGTTTATTGAACAGTCGTTCAACTATAGGGTTTACCCAAGCCCACATTCAAAAACCAGCAAAGGAGACACCCATGGTGTGGAAAGTCAGAAGAGTGGTCACCGGCCATGATGCAAGTGGAAGGTCAATATTTACCATGGACGGCCACGCAACGTGCGTGAAAGAGATGGAATCCATGCCCGGCCTGGCGCTGACCGATCTCTGGGAAACCGACAGCGCGCCGGCGAATAACGCTGGCAATCACGACCCGGCAGACCGCCCGGTGAAGCTTGAGCCGCCCAAGGGCGGCAGCATTTTGCGCATTGTTGAATTTCCGCCAGACAAGGTGTGGCGCAACAACGCTGATGCAGCGGCGGCTTTCACGTCGATAGGTGCAGGCCATGCGAAGGACAAAAGCAACAGCGACCCGATGATGCACACCACGCTGACTGTGGACTACATCATCGTGCTCAAGGGCGAGATCTTCGCCATCATGGACGAAGGCGAAAAGCTGCTCATACAGGGCGACATCCTGATACAGCGCGGCACCCGCCACTCATGGAGCGTGCGCGGTGATGAGCCCTGCATCGTCGCGGCCATCCTGGTCAGCGCACTGCCGGTGCCCGGGAGCGCGGCCACGGCGCACTGATCCACGGCCACATACAGATCATTCATAACTTTTAAAACAGAGAGACAAGAGAAAAGCCATGAAACGCAGAAACATCATTCTTTCAGCGGTCGCAGCTGCAGCCTCATTCGCCATCGGCATGAGCGCAAACCCCGCGCTTGCACAAACCGCCGCCTGGCCCAGCAAGCCCGTACGGCTGGTCGTCCCCTTCCCTGCCGGCACCTCGCCCGACACCACGGCGCGCCTGGTGGGCGACAAGCTGTCGCAGATGTGGGGCCAGCCGGTGCTGGTCGACAACCGCGCCGGTGCGGCCGGCGGCATAGGTGCAGAGAACGTCAAGCAAAGCCCGGCTGACGGCCACACGGTGCTCTTCACCGTGTCGTCCGTCATCACCATCAACCCGCATGTCTATGCCACGCTGCGTTACAACCCCCTCACCGACTTCACCGGTGTGGCGACGGTGGCCATCATTCCCTATGTGTTGATTGCGACACCAGCGGCACCGTTCAACAACCTGGCAGAACTGGCACAGGCCGCCAAACAAAAACCGGGTGGTATCGACTACGCGTCATATGGCGTGGGTTCGCAGACGCAGGTGGCGGTTGAGATGTGGTCCAAGCAGATGGGCATCAAGCTCAACCATGTGCCCTATGCCACCAACCCTTCGGCAGACCTGATGGGTGGCACCGTCAGCCTGCTGTTTGACCCGGCCACCACGGCGATTCCGCTCATCAAGGGCAACAAGGTGAAAGCGATTGCGGTCTCCAGCGAGCAGCGCCTGGCCGCCCTTCCGAACGTGCCGACAGCGTCTGAGTTCATACCCGGTGCGGTGTCGACCGCGTGGCACGGCATGTTTGTACCGAAGGGCACGCCGCCTGCGGTGATTGCAAAGGTCAATGCCGATGTGCTGAAGGTGCTGGCCATGCCCGAGGTGCGCAGCCGTATCAGCGACCTCGGCCTGCTTGTCGGCAGCGGCAGTGCTGAAGACCTCAACACCCGGGTGGTGGCTGAACACGCGAGTTGGGGTCGCGAGATTCGCAACCTCAACATCAAGCTGCAATAAACACCTGACTAAAAGACAAAAGGACAAAACACATGAGACAAGCCATACGCCGCGTGGTCACAGGCCACAACAAGAAGGGCCAGTCGGTCATCACCATCGATGACGACGCGCCCAATGCCACAGCCGTCGAAGGCTGGCCCGGCCTTTACATCAGCGAACTGTGGGTGACGGGTGAAATGCCCATCAACAACATGGGCGACACCGACCAGGGCGCCCGCAAGATGCGGCACGACCCGACACCCAACGGTACGATTTTCCGTGTGGTCGAGTTTCCACCCGAAAGCAGGATGTCCGGCATCGACACACAAAAAGCTTTCGCCGCCATGGGCAGCCACAACAAGCCACGCGCGCAGGATTCGGCCAAACACGCATCCATGCACAAGACCAACTCGATTGACTACCTCGTGGTGACGGCAGGCGAGATGTGGATGGTGATGGAAGAAGGCGAAACGCTGCTCAAACCCGGCGACTGCATCGTGCAGCGCGGCACCAACCACGCCTGGGTCAACAAGAGCGACAAGCCCTGCATGCTGATGGCGATATTGATCGACGCGGTGCCTGCACCCTGAAGTCATATGCCAGGCCAGTAAAAAACCCGCCTGTACATCGCACAAGGCGGGTTTTTTATTTGTCCGGGACAATATCAGCGCGTGCTCACAGTCCCATGGACTGCACCTGGCTGGAGGTTTTTGATTCAATAATTTTTTTCATGAACGAGAGGACCTGCTCGTGCGTTGCAGGGTCCAGGCTTTCGTCAAGCTTGTACGCCCACGGCTTGCCGCCCGGACGCTCTACGGCGTACAGCGCGCCAAGCCCCGCACTGCGGGAAATCACCACATCGCCCTTGGCGTCATACAGGGTCACTTCCGTGTCTGCACGTATGCCATGCCGTTCAATGCTGTTGAAGCCGCCGCGCAGGAAATAGCGGACTCCGGCGTATCCGTTGTCTGAATCGAATACCTCATGCACCACGGCAATGGCGTCAAGGCCATTCTGTTTTGCCACGTCAACCAGAAACGCCCTGGCTTTGTCCGGTGGCCACGAGAAGACGATGGCTCCCGGCCTAAACAGTTCTTTCACCTGAGCAGCATCCACCGCCAGCTGCTTCACATTGCGGTTAACGCCCTTGAAAGCAGATTCAGCCCCCGCTCTCGCCGCATCATCAAGTGCCGTACCTGCGGGCTTTTCAACCCGTTCGTTGTTGAACACGGTGATGCCGATTTTTTGATAAAGCACACTGCCCGGCAGCAGCGATATGACGCCGACATTTTTGATGGATGCGGCCTGGGCGGGCTCCAGCACCTTGACCGTCGCACATCCGGCAGCCATGCCGGCGACAGCCAGAAAAACGCCCATGCGCATCCAGCGCCGGCCAATATGAAGGGAAAAAGATTGAAGGAAACTGGACATGCGTGCCTCGAAGTAAAAGGTCGTCGCAGTCTAGCAAAGGCGACCCGCTTCAAAGACAGGCCGTAAAGAAAAAACCGCCACCGTTTGCACAGTGGCGGTTTTGGTCATGCCGGGTGGTGAGTCATGACTGGCGAGCTCAGGCCGGCTGCGTCGCCCCGAAGCTGAACACCCCCGGGTCACGCACCGGGTCAACGCTGACAGGTATCACGCTCTTGGGCGGGAAGCGCCCTTCCAGCAGCAACTTGCTCAGCGGGTTCTCAATGCGCTGCTGAATGGCGCGCTTCAGTGGCCGGGCGCCGAACACCGGATCGAAGCCGACCTTGGCTAGTTCTGCAATTGCGGCTTCTGATACTTCCATCGTCAGGTCCATCTTCTGCAGGCGCGCAATCAGGGTCTGCAGCTGTATGCGGGCAATGGACTCGATGTTCTTCGCGTCCAGCGAATGGAAGACCACGGTCTCGTCGATGCGGTTCAGGAACTCGGGGCGGAAGTAGTTCTTCAGCTCGTCCGTCACGGCTTCTTTCACCTCTTCATACGGCTTGCCCACCATCTGCTGGATGATGGGTGAGCCGATGTTGCTGGTCATGACGATGACGGTGTTCTTGAAATCCACCGTGCGACCCTGGCCGTCGGTCAGGCGGCCATCGTCGAGCACCTGCAGCAGAACGTTGAATACGTCCGGGTGGGCTTTTTCGATCTCGTCGAGCAGCAGCACGCTGTAGGGCTTGCGCCGCACGGCTTCGGTCAGCGTGCCGCCTTCTTCGTAACCCACATAGCCAGGCGGCGCGCCGATGAGACGGGCAACGCTGTGCTTTTCCATGAACTCGCTCATGTCGACACGAATCAGGTGGTCTTCACTGTCGAACAAAAAGCCTGCCAGCGCCTTGCACAGCTCGGTCTTGCCGACGCCGGTAGGGCCGAGGAAGAGGAATGAACCCGTCGGGCGGTTGGGGTCGGACAGGCCCGAGCGCGAGCGGCGTATGGCATTGGCCACCGCGCCAATCGCCTCCTGCTGGCCGACGACACGTTCATGCAGCTTGCCTTCCATCAGCAAGAGCTTGTCGCGCTCGCCCTGCATGAGCTTGCTGACCGGGATGCCGGTTGAACGCGCCACGACTTCGGCAATTTCTTCGGCCCCGACCTGGGTGCGCAGCAACGTGGGCGCGCTGGTACCGCCTTTTTTCGATTCAACGTCCTGCGCTTCCTTCAGGCGCTTTTCAAGCTCAGGCAGCTTGCCGTATTGCAGCTCGGCCACCTTGTTGAAGTCGCCCTTGCGGGTCTGCTCTTCAATCTGGAAGCGGATGCGGTCGATTTCTTCCATCACGTCTTTTGAACCGAGCGCCTGGGCTTTTTCGGCCTGCCAGATCTCGTCGAGGTCGGAGATCTCTTTTTGCAGCTTGGTGATTTCTTCTTCAATCAGGCCAAAGCGCTTTTGCGAGGCTTCATCTTTTTCACGGCGCACGGCTTCGCGCTCAATCTGCAACTGGATGAGGCGGCGGTCCAGCCTGTCCATTACCTCGGGCTTGGAGTCGCGCTCGATGGCGATCTTGCTGGCGGCTTCGTCGATCAGGTCGATGGCCTTGTCGGGCAGGAAGCGGTCGGTGATGTAGCGGTGCGAGAGTTCAGCAGCCGCGACGATGGCCGGATCGGTGATCTGCACGCCGTGGTGCAGTTCGTACTTCTCCTTCAGGCCGCGCAGGATGGCAATCGTCGCTTCGACCGAAGGCTCGCCCACCAGGATTTTCTGGAAGCGGCGTTCCAGTGCGGCATCTTTCTCGATGTACTTGCGGTATTCGTCGAGCGTGGTTGCGCCCACGCAATGCAGCTCGCCGCGTGCGAGCGCTGGTTTGAGCATGTTGCCGGCGTCCATCGCGCCTTCGGCCTTGCCGGCACCCACCATGGTGTGCAGCTCGTCGATGAAGACAATGGTCTGGCCTTCATCCTTGGCGAGTTCGCTGAGCACGGTTTTCAGGCGCTCTTCAAACTCACCACGGAACTTCGCACCCGCCAACAGCGCGGCCATGTCGAGCGACAGCACACGCTTGCCCTTGAGCGAATCAGGCACTTCGCCCGCGACGATGCGCTGGGCCAGGCCTTCGACGATGGCGGTCTTGCCGACGCCAGGCTCGCCGATCAGCACAGGGTTGTTCTTGGTGCGGCGCTGCAGCACCTGGATGGCGCGGCGGATTTCATCGTCACGGCCGATGACAGGGTCGAGCTTGCCCATGCGGGCGCGCTCGGTCAGGTCAAGGCAGTATTTCTTCAGGGCTTCGCGCTGGCCTTCAGCATCAGCGCTGTTCACGCCCTGCCCGCCGCGCACGGCGTCAATCGCCGCTTCAAGTGATTTGCGGCTCAGGCCGTTCTCTTTGGCCAGCTTGCCGACATCGCTCTTGCTGTCCGCAACAGCCAGCAGATAGAGTTCACCGGCAATGAACTGGTCGTTGCGCTTGATGGACTCTTTTTCAGTCGCCTGCAGCAGCTTGGCGAGTTCAGGGCCGACCTGGATCTGGTCCTGACCTTCAACCGATGGCAGCTTTTTGACGGCGGCTTCTGTCGCCTGCGTCAGCCCCGGCACGTTGACGCCGGCTTTTTCAAGCAGAGCACGCGGTCCGTCGTCCTGGCGCAGCATGGCCAGCAGCAGGTGGGCCGGCTCGATGTAGCCGTTGTCATTGCCCAGCGCGAGCGACTGCGCATCGCTGAGGGCTTCCTGGAACTTGGTGGTGAGTTTGTCTTGTCGCATGGTGTGGTTTCTCCGAACTTTCTGGTTGCCGAACAGTTCGGGCCACTCGGGCTATTTTCAAGCCGCCTGTGCGCGCCGGCTTGCGCCAGATCAAGGGCGAGTGGAGCGGACGATTGCAGCGCCCACAACCCGACTGCGAAGCGGTGCATGGCATACGGAAGCGCCTGTCAGAAACCTGTTTGCTATTTTATTAATAGCTGCTCATGCACGTATTTAAAGCTCTACAGCCGATTTTGTTCCTCAAAATGGCCTGTTTTTGGCTGTTTTTTGCTTGGAAATAGCTCTCTGGCTTGCCTGAATGGGGAAATGTTAATACCCATGTTAACTTTTTGTTATTTTTTAACGTGTACGTTAAATTTTTGCTGTATGCGTTAAAACCTCGTCTTGTGCGCTGGATGTGGTGCGGTGCCCTTCACTACCAGGCCGGGAGTCGCCCCGGCGGGCGAGTTACTTTTCTTTGCTTCGCCAAAGAAACCTAACGAAAAGAAAGGCGACCCTGTTCGTCGTCCCCTTCGGGGCACCCTGCGATGCTCGGTCCAGCCGGGGTCTGAAACAACTCGCCTGCGGCTCAGACAAGTTTCAGCCCTGATCCGTCTGGCCCTGCGCTTCTCGGCTCCTCTCCAAGGG